>NZ_AP028908.1:2400000-3600000 GCF_037076465.1 Pectobacterium araliae
GCGCTTCAAGCAGATCAGGCGTCGCCAGCACGATCCACGCGGGATCGTCCGCCGACAAGCTGGCAAGCAGCGAACCGAGTGTTTCGCCAATGCGATTGGCCTGCTGGTGGTAATGCTGTTTCCATTCCTGAAGCGTGAGTCCTGTCATTCTTGGCATGATGTGAATCCCATCTGGTATACAAGATTGAATTCACTAAAGCGAAAACCATGCCAGTTTTTATTTTATTGATTTATATGAAATTAAATTATCGTGCTTCATTGTCGTGCACAGAAAGGGAACAGCCGTGCGCCATTGCGGAGCACGGTTGCTAAAAAATGGCAGTAACAGACGTCGTCAGATTCATTAATGGTTTTGCTTGCGTCAGGCGATCTTTTTCGCAGCCTGCTGTGCCAGAATCGATAGTTCTGTGGCCTTGAAGACATGCGACTGCGACATCGCGTTTTCAGTACGCTCGCGGCAGTCACGTAAAAAATCGGGGAAAAAGGGGCGTTTGACACTGCCTGCGGGGGTAAAACGCTGTTCACCCTGACCGTTCACCAGATAAACGATGTTACTTTCACCGCGCGTGAGATCGACATATTTTCTGATTTCGATATAGCCTTCCGTTCCCAGTATCGTCAAACGGCCGTCGCCCCAAACGCTCAAGCCATCCGGCGTAAACCAATCACAGCGGAAATAGCCCGTAGCCCCATTGTCGCCCAGCAGCATGGCATCACCAAAATCCTCAAATTCGGGATAGCGTGGATGGTGGTAATTCGCCGTCTGGCTGGCCACCACACGCGCAGCGGTGTTGCCGGTAAAATAGAGAAACTGTTCAATCTGGTGGATACCGATATCGCAGAGAATTCCCCCATACTGGCGCTTTTGATAAAACCAGTCAGGCCGTGCGCCGCGTTCACGGTGTGGGCCAACGCCGATTGTCTGAATCACTCGCCCGATTTCGCCCCGTTGCACCAGTTCACCTGCAAACAACGCGCTATCCACATTAATACGTTCATTAAAGTACACCGCAAACTTGCGACCGGTTTCCGCTACACGACGTTGGACGGCATCCAACTGCTCCAACGTGGTCAGCGGCGGTTTAGCGGTGAAAAAATCTTTGCCGGCATCCAGCGTGCGCAGCGCCAGTTCGGCTCGATCACAGGGGATCGCCGCGCAGGCGATGAGATCGATCGATGCGTCGCTAATCAACTGTTCTACCGATGGTGCAAAAGGAATGGAGGGGAAAAGCGAGGTGAATTTCACTCGATTATCTGGGTCAGATTCGAATACGCCAACCAGTTCCGCGCCCGCATCAACCAGTTGTCGACACATATCATAAATGTGGTTATGTGCTAACCCAATCGCTGCAAACCGAATCTTTTTCATCTTCACCTCGCCGAGCTCGCTATGTCGAACCATTACAATAGAGTGGAAACCGAGTTGGCTAAAGACAAAAGCCACGCAACGCGTTAGAATTTTCCTTGTTTTGTAACATACACACATTTTTTGCAATGCAACCACGAAAAGTAACCATGAAAAGAAAACGCATACTGATCCCCCTCCTCATTCTGATCCTGTTTGTGCTCTATCTAAATCGCGATGCGTTGAATCCTTTTGCGCCTGACTGTAAAAACCTGCCGGCGAATCAGCCCAAGCCCGAAGAATGTAAAAAACCGGTGAAAGAAGTCGCTCCGGGTTTTGAAATTTAGGCTAATTTTGCTCTCAATACGGTTGTTCCGTGACGCCCAATTCTGCTGTCATCACGGATAACCTTAGGGATATTTGATGATAATCGGTTACTTATTCATTTGATAACAACGGCACGCCCATAAAATAATTTCGCGTTCTCGTGGTGGAAGTAATATCGCAAACAGGTTAAACATCACTCAATTACATATCATTATCATTATTAACGTTCATGAGATACCTCCCCCAATCTGACAACACCATTCTTCGCGACACTTATTCCATACCTTTACAATAATCAGATTATATCATTACAAAAAATTTCAAAAAGTAACCAGATATGTGATCCACGTAAATGAAACAGTGTTTCTTTTTCACCATAATGCAACACAACCTAATTATCAAGTCTACTGATTAATTAGTCTTACCAGTAAAAGGTCAGAATTATCGATATTCACCCATCAGCATCAGTCATTGCACTGTGTGCAATATTCATAATCCAATCCCTATATAAGGAGTGTTCGATGAACGGATAGACCAGGGAGAATGCCCTGTCTGACATTATTAATGGCGTCATCATCATTCCTGGTGATTCTATTTTTACGTCCAAAAAATGACATCAACTGTCTGGTTTTAAAGATAGAGACTGCACTCGCCAATAGTATTATTTATTCAAAATAGAGAAAGATAGAATGAAAATATACACACGTAACCTACTCATCGTTTGTGCCGGATTCGCTCCTTTCCTCACCCAGGCAGAAACCGACGGCAAAACGACCTTCCAATATGAGCATAACTGGAAGACAGAAGACCGCCGTCACTCCGACTCCATCAAACTCATTCATAAGAAAACCAACGGATGGTCATACGAAGTCAAATTCAGTACGTCAGCAGGCGGGAACAGCAACTACGACGTTGCCTATGATGACATGCAGGGCGGTTCTGGCGGCATGGTGATCGGCAAGGACTTCAAACTAAGCAAGGCGGCAACCTTAACGCCAAGCTTTGAATTCTCCATCGGGAATTCAAGTATGATGTACCAGCCGGGGCTAAAATATAACTACCGGATAAACAGCGACTGGTCCACGTATGCCCGCTACCGTTATGAATATAAAAAACCCTCTCGCAGCTCACGTTATTCGACCATTTCCACGTCAGATAAATATGGTTACGCAGGGGAATCTTATTTATCAAAATCCGACACCGGACGCCACCGTCTGGATACCGGAGTAACCTATTCTGGCTTTGATAAAATAAATTTAACTTACGTCTTTAACTACTATATCGGCGATAACACCACCAAATCGTATAAATATAGCAAGGGTGAATTCACAGAAAGAGAATATGCCGTCTATGACAATGGCAAAACTGACTATGAGCATCAGTTCAAAGTTCAATATAAGTTAAACAAACAGCTAACTCCTTACATTGAGTATGATGATATTAGCCAATCCAGCACATCATCAAGCCGTCAGGGGAAAATCAAAGTTGGTTTGAACTACGTTTTCTAAGAAACACCGAATTTTATAAAGAAAACATGCCGTATTTCGTGCCGCGTTGATGAAAAAAAAACCATGAATGAATTTTGTCTATCAGCGCACAGTTTTCACAATTAACGACCAATATTAATGGTGCCCATAATGAAAAAACGCTACCTTGTGGCCGGTATTCTCTTTGCCCAAATTTATGCTATTTCCGCGTCAGCCTCTGATACCAAACTTAGCTATGAACATAGCTGGGGTACGATGAATCGCTATCACGGTGATGAAATCGGCATGCGACATTTTATGGATAATGGCCTGTACGTTGGCGTTGAACTGAATTTTTATAATAAGAATAAAGATCTGACCATCGATGATGTCGTTTCGAATTCTTATGCCTTTTATACCGGTTATGCCTATAGCTTAACGCCAGAATTAACGCTGACGCCCAATCTGGAAGCGCGCTTCTACTCTGGCGGCACCAGTGGTGAAGGCACTGTCGGTAATATCAGCGATAGTCAAACTTCAGGTGCACGCTATACGCCGGGGTTGAAACTGACCTGGGCTGTGACGGATAAAACGGATCTTCATACGCAATATCGTTACGACCTCAGAAAAATCACTCGCAGCAAGCGCACCAACACGGACGATGACACCCATCGTCACCGCTATGAAGCTGGCGTTGCCTACAAAGGTTTCGATAATTTCACGTTGGCGTATACCGCTTACTACTATCACGCAGATTACGTGTTGCAAAACAATAAGAAGCATGATTATCAGCAGGATTTCGACGTGTCTTATACCATCAATGACAACTGGACAGCGCACGTTGGCGTTGAAGATGTCGCTAGCGGACGCGATGTGAAATCACGTGAAGGGAAAGGGAAAGTCGGCTTTACCTATACGTTCTAACAACGACTTACCTTTCTAACAGCAGCTTACTGCTATGCCATCTTTCTCGGGGATCCTGTTCATCAAGCGGGATCTTTTTATTACAACTCTGGATGAATCATCGTTACAGGTAGATAAAATGAAAAGATTTGCGCTGTCGCTCCTTGCGGGGCTGGTCGCTTTACAGGCCAGCGCCGCTACGCCTGACCGTCTCACTATCGTCAATCAGTATGTTGACAACGTGTTGACGAAAGCCGGTGACCATTATCATGGTCAATCGCCCACGCCACTGCTTGCTGATGGTGTCGATCCTCGCACGGGCAAACAAATGGAGTGGATCTTCCCTGATGGCCGTCAGGCTGTGTTATCCAACTTTTCCGCACAGCAGAACCTGATGCGCGTGCTGGTCGGGCTCAGTAACCTGAGCGGGAACCCCAGCTATAAACAACGTGCCGAAGCGATTGTGAAATACCATTTTCAACATTATCAGGATGAGAGCGGCCTGCTGATTTGGGGCGGCCACCGTTTTGTGGATCTAAAAACGCTGCAACCGGAAGGTCCCAGTGAAAAAGAGATGGTGCATGAGTTGAAAAATGCCTATCCCTACTACGATTTAATGTTCAGCGTCGATAAAGATGCAACCGCACGCTTTATTCGCGGCTTCTGGAATGCGCACGTTTATGACTGGAAGATTATGGAAACCAGTCGCCACGGTAAATACGGGCAAAAAATAGGCGCGCTCTGGCAAAGTCCGTTTGAGCAACAACCGCCCTTCTTCGCCACCAAAGGCCTTAGCTTCCTGAATGCCGGTAACGATCTGATCTATTCCGCATCACTGCTGTACAAATATAATAAAGAAGAAGGAGCGTTGATCTGGGCAAAACGTCTGGCGCAGCAGTACGTGCTGCCGCGGGATAAAGCAACCGGACTCGGCGTGTATCAGTTTACGCAGGCGCTGAAACGCGATGAAACTACCGACGATGCCGATACGCATTCCAAATACGGCGATCGCGCCCAGCGTCAGTTTAGTCCAGAGTTCGGCCCCACCGCGCTGGAAGGCAATATGATGCTGAAAGGACGCACCAGCACAATCTATTCCGAAAATGCACTCATGCAGCTCCAGTTGGGCAAAGATTTAGGCGCGGAAGGCAAAGAACTTCTGACGTGGACAACCGATGGTCTGAAAGCCTTCGCCAAATATGCCTATAACGAGTCCGATAACACCTTCCGTCCAATGTTGGCTAACGGTAAAGATCTCTCCAACTACGTTCTGCCGCGTGACGGTTACTACGGCAAAAAAGGCACCGTGATCAAGCCTTATCCTGCGGATAATTCATTCCTGCTTTCTTATGCTCGTGCCTATACCGTGCTACCGGACGCCGAGCTGTGGCGTGTCGCACGCGGCATTGCTCGCGCACAGGGGTTAGGCGAATTAGGTTCAGCACCGAATAAAGACGTTAAAGTGGATCTTGCCACCAAGAACAACGATCCTTACGCCCTGTTCGCGCTGCTGGATCTGTATCAGGCAAGCAAAGTGAAAGACTACCTGTCGCTGGCAGAAAAAATAGGCGATAACATTATCAGCACGCGTTATCAAAACGGCTTCTTTATGGCCGAACCCAACAGACAATATGCCGATGTCGATACCATCGAGCCTTATGCCCTGTTAGCGCTGGAAGCTGCGGTGCGCAATCAGCCACAGTCCGTTGCACCGTTCCTGAATGGTGCGGGCTTCACTGAAGGCGGCTACCGTATGGAAGATGGCTCAACGCGCGTGTCCACGCGCGATAACGAGATCTTCCTGTTGAACGTTGGCGAAACGTTGAAACCCAACAACAAGAAATAAGCATTAATTCTCAACACGCCAATGGTGGTTCGCTACCATTGGCAATCCCCTCTTGCTTACTCTGCTCAACCCTGAGCCGAACAAGACCGCCATTATCGGGTGTGATACTTCATCGCGTGGTGCTTAATCATGTGCAACTTACAGAACGTAATGCCGGCCACGATTAACGTGACCAGCATGAAGTAACGCAATAATTTCAAGCGTTAGTTAACCAGAGGTACCTCTGGGTTAACACCAAGCCAGCCCGGCGTGGGTTCGCCTTTCGCTTCACCGACATACAGGCTCATCTGTGCGCGGAAGCGCTCGACCGCACCGCGGTCATACATGAAATCAGCAAATGCTTGCGGACGAGTATTGCTATATTCCCAGATATGCTTGTAACCCTCTGGCGGCGCAACGTCAGTACGCACCGACCACATACGCGAGACCTGTGTCTGCGTGTACGGATCCAGCAGCCAGCTTAGGTACAATTTCGCACTTTCTGGGTGTTTAGCTTTTTTGAAGATCGCTGCACGCTGAGCCCATGACACAAAAGGATCGGACTTCGGCAAAACAAAGCGGGTGACAGCATCCGTAGCCGGAACGAGCGCACCAGAACTGGTAAAGGTCGCGCTGTATTTTCCTGTCGCGATTTCAGCGCCGGGTACATTGGTGCCGCGCACGTAGACAGGATCCTGCTCCTGCAATTTTTTCACAAAATCCCAGCCGTATTTATCCACGACCAGCTTGTACCAGAACAGCACCGCATCATCGTCGTTAGGATAAGCCAGAATCAAATTGCCTCTCAGGTTCGGACGAAGATAGTCATTGGCTTCACGCGGCCAGGATTTTTCATCCAGAAGCTGGGTATTGACCAGGTTACTGAACGCGATGACATAAGCACCGATCCACGCCCCATCTGCATCACGAAATTCCGGGTAAATTTTGTCCCAGCCACGTGGTTTGTAATTCAGCAGCACGCCTTCTTTTTTCCAGCGAGGAAAATCCTGCACCGTTTGCAACTGCACCACATCAGGAATCAGGGTATCGGTCGCCAGCTGGTTATCGATACGGGCGTCATGATATTTGCTGTAATCAACAATCACATTCAGTTTGATCCCAGGAAAACGCTTCTCAAATTCCTGCTTGAAACGCGCCTGCTGCGACTGCACATCACCACCGGCATAAACAGTGACCGAACCGCCTTCTCTCAACGCACTCTGATAGATTTGATCCAGCGATCGCGTCTCCAGTTCGACTGCCGCCTGACTTTGCCCGACGCTGAGTCCGGCCATCATGGCCAGCATCAGCACTGTTTTCTTCAGATACTTCCCAGTGTATTGCATTGTGATTTCCTTCACTTAATGAATAAAACCCGTACCAACAAACGACAACGATCAGCCGTTAAAACGGCAACGGTGTGACCAGCGGATCGCAAGCAAGCGACGCGCAGGATTGGCTCAACGAGATGAGATCGTCAAAAATGAAATCAGAATAGAAAACGCATGGTCCTTCATTGATATATCTCCCGTTCGAGGATAACTTCCCCGATTCCATTAGGATATTTACCCCTGAGTTTACAGGATTAAATAAAAACACATACGAAGAAAAAGCGAACAATATAGTTAAAAACATTGAATGGATAAAATGAGATTACGCTTTCATGCGGGATAGATGCAATATCAGAAAAAGATAGGATGGGATTATTTATCTTATGAAATGATTTCAATTTTAATGATATTACTTAATACCATACAAAAATGATAATATTAGGATTGCAATTTATTTTTACACAGAAGGAAGAGCGGAACCGGAGAATGCATTTTCTGGAATCACGTCAAGATAATCCGGGAGCAGACCATATCCATCCAAAAACACCCGATGCTGCACAATAATTGCGAACGCTTGCTGCAACCGCGCTTTTATTTGTTCCGCACCAGCAATCCACTGCTGGTTATACTGTAAAAATTCCACCGCTTTTTCCAATTCCCCTAACGACCATTGTTCGACAGGATCGTAAGCCAATTCAAGCTCGGCGATATAGGCTCGAAACTCAGATAAATAACGCTGAAACAGATCAAAATCAGCCACCATGGCACAGGCAGCCCGATCAAAAAAAGCGTTAAATGCCTGTTGAACCAATCCCCTATTCATATCGTACGCATCCTTAACCTGCTGATTTTTCATAACGTATTCTATATCAAATTATTGCATGTCCGGCACCGAATACACCGCAAATATCCTGCAAGGCCCCGGCTCACAGCCGTGAAAGACACCACTTTCCAGATGTCTTTTCGCTTCATCAAAAGAAGCCAGCAGGCAATGCTCATTAACATTCAATTCCTGCGCCATATGATTACAGGATAAATAAGAACACTCTGGCCATCGCTCATTGCACAAAGAGACAACATCAAAACCCTGCAACTCTTTTTGCTGTGGTATCTTCACGTCGGTGTCAAAAGAGGCTTATGGCTCGAACAGATTCCATCCTGCTGTATCTTCATCATATTGATACTCGTATGCCTCGTAATAAAACATCGTGGTGCCGCTCATATCAATCCCCTCTTCTTTTTCCAGGGAGTGAATCAACTCTGGCGAATCAAACAGCCAATAGCCATTATGACGCCAGAACTGGATATACTCGCAAAAGGAATCAGAGACACAGCAGCTCACCGAGTAAATCTCTTTTACCTGCTCGGCGTTAAGCCAGTCAGGTTTTAGTGCGACTCTTTTAGCTAAATATCCGACGGGGATCATGTTTTCGCTTTTTCTTTGAATATTGTGATTTAATGCCAACTTTTATTTTCCCATAAGGTAAAGTTGATTTATATTTAAAAATTCGGTATAGCTAAACTCTGGCTCAGAACCTTTTATAATTTGATATCCAATGCGTATATACGCAGCCACCATGCCCTTGAACAGATACTGCATCTGTATCGCTTCCACATTGGCGGGTAAGATCAGCCGCAGCCCCAGCCTGCACCTTACTGGCCACTGGCTGGAAGCCGCAGGATTTGGCACGGATACGCCGGTAGTTGTCACCGTTGAGCACGGTCAACTGGTGATACGTATTGTGACTGAATGACAGATAACAAAAATCCCGGCCTTTTTGAGAGGCCGGGATACTTTGACTACTTAATCATATTAATTCATATTGCTTTTCTGATATTTTTTGTAAAACCCCAGACTCAACCATTCCATCTAATAATCCCTTTATTTCATGATCATGATGTGATGGAAAATATTGAGATAAGCGCCATATATCTATCAATTTGGGGTTTTTAATATTATTAATATCGACCACTGCATCTGTCTTATCGTTGCTTATTAAAAACTTAATGCCTTTACCATGTTTAATAAAACCCCATTCATTATCATTAACAAAAATAGTCCCTTTCTTAGGGAAGTCCAGCAAAAAGTCAAAGTCCTTTAAGCTTGGATAAGCAATAAAGAAAGCCTTCATTAACATCTCTTGAAGACTGATAAAATTGATAATTTCTCTTTCGTTCATCATATCAATACCTTACCCTTGCCTCAGCAGCTTCGCGCAAAAGTTGATCACCTTGTTCTTTCGTAACTTCATGTATTCTAACTGGTATATCTTTAATTCCGGCTTTTTCTGCTGCTTCAGCTCTATGATGACCATCAATAATAATTGCTTTACCATTTACGATAGCAACATCAACAGGTTCATTGGCATCAAAGCCATTTGCTTTCATATCTTTTACAAGCCGTTTCACTTGTGAACCCGACATTTCGTTTTTATTTTGCCTGCTAATTAGAATACTTGGATCTACGTTCTTAGTAGTTACTTGAGAAGCACCATTTCCAGTATTATTACCACCCTTGCCAATTCCGGCAGCAATCCCAGCCGCACTTGTCGCCCCCGCCTGAGCAATGGTGTTAATTGCAAGTTGTGAAGCCTCATCCGAACCGCCCACTGCCTGCGCGTTATGTATTGCCTGTAAACGCCCAGCTTCCAGAGCAGGCGTCACAACGTGCAGATAAGCCCATTCCTGAAGGTCTGATCCGCTCAAGCTACCATCAGCCCGAAGTTTCTCCCCCAACTCCTCAATTCGCTGACCATAGCCTGCCTGCAACTCCGCCATTTCTTTGGCTTTTGCAACACACACATCAACACTGGAACAGTTTTCAACACTCTTAATCTGTTCGTCCGAGATTTTCTTGAACTTCTCCGTTACCCCGTCTTTACAGACACTGTCACTGCCACAGGATGACATTTCACTTAGCCGTTGACGGTTCTCCTCTGTACTCAAGAAGTTATTCTCCACCGCATTACGCCCGGACTGTGCGCCGCTGGCAGCAGACGCCGTGCTGTTTGCCTGCCAGACCGGATATCAGCCCGGAGGCCAGCGTGGAAAGCGCGCTGACTGACTGCTTTTCCTCTTCCGTCAGGTCGTTTGCCGTCTTGCCGGGGTATTGATCGGCCATGATGGCGCGAGCGATCAGTTCACCGCTGGACGCACCCATCGCCCCCGCAGCCGCATCCTGACCCGACAGCTGGGCAACAACAGCCCCCACCACCGCGTGCGCCATCGCATTGGCTGCGATATCCGACGCCGTGATTTTGCTTTCATCCTTCGGTATCGTGACATCTCTTTCACCAGTTGTGCCAGATATGGCGATGCACCGCTGGCAATCGCTTTCTGGATGTCCCCACCCGCCAGTGCCTGAATCGCCGCCGTCGCCCTTGGCCTCCGCGGCTTTCTGCGCTTTCAACTCGCCTTCCGTGCGCACGATATCCATCACCTGCGCGCCGATTTCAGGCGTTTTTGCTCTTTCTCTTTGTTAAAGATCGGGCTGAGCGCGTTATTCGCGTGCTCAACATCACGGCTCAGCGTAGTGATATCCTGCACCTTACCGGCAAGTGGCTCGAAGACCTCGACTTTAATACCGGACAGCCCGTTATCGTCACCGTTGAGCACGGGCGACAGGTGATTGAGACTGAGCTAAGGTTCTGCCCGGTAAAAATGACGATCCCGGCACAAGGCCGGGATCTCTCAAGCGTATGAAGCTAAATCGAAAACTTCTGTTCTTAAACGATCAAGCTCTTCATTTTCATCGAACAAAAGAACACCATCCTTGTAGAGTAGTAAATCATTCAGTGACCCCATTCCACCATAAAGGCCCAGAAGATCTGTTCGAGCCGCATCTGGAGACACAACTACTCTATTGGATAGTTCAACAAGCCCATTAGCCCAATCAGGATAACCGCCTATATTTAAAAGTAGTGCCATACGTTTTAATTTGCTTTGTATAGCTAGCAATCTATCTTGATTCATTTTAACGGCTTCCTCTCGATAATTTCAGCGCCTTTAATTTCCCAAGGTTTAACAACTACAATCTGTTGTGTACCACCTACATATAACCCATTTTGGGTTCCAACCTCACCTACATACACTTTTGTCCCTGAGGGTATTTTTATAGCAAAAGATGTATCTATTGGTGATGTTCCCCCACCCGGCCACTTAGGAAGAACAGCTTTATCAATCCTTGTTTGAAGAACGCCTTGCGGTGCTTCGGAGCTAAAGAACTGACCATAAGGTTTCTCGGATACCCCGCCTCGATAAAGAACAGTATCCTCCTGCAATACCATTTCTTTATACCTTCCACCACTAAAGGTAGCCGCTAAATCATTATCTAATGGTCCAGGTTTAATTGCTGAATATTCACCAATAACCTTATTTTGGAATGGAACAACACTGTGGCTAACAGCATTTTCAGCTTTACCCACGACTTTAGCTACCACTCTTTCCGTGAGAGCTGTCCCTGCTTTCGCAACACCGACTCCGCCTGCGATGGCCGCCGCCAAATCAGACACAAGTTTACCGGCTTCAACACCGGCATTGTACGAACCACTTGCACCCGCCTTCTGATACTCAGACTCCATCAGATTGATTCGATCAATATAGCTTTGCTTAACCGCATCCGACATCGTACTAAAAATGTCATCGCCCGCTATCAGTTGCTTGATGGCTTCATAAGCCACAGCAGGATCACTAATGGACTTTGATAAGCTCTCAACAGAATCGTAAAGCCCTTGAGGAACACCAACTAACATCCCTGCAGCGTAGGCAGCATCTTGGCCTAAACTGATAGCGTCCCATTTGGCACCTACTTTCAATTGGCAGGACATGTTGCCTTTACAGGCATCAAACTCTTTATCTCGTTCTGAGCGTTGCTGATTGCTCAGATAGTTATTCTCCACAACAACGTCTTCCGTTGCGGACTCTGCCAGCGAACCTCACTTTTCCCTGTGCAGTCAGCCAGTTACAGCCGGTTTTTCCTGATGCATTTCAATGCCCGAACACCCAAGCCCCGATACGCACTTTTTCATCCCGGCACGCTACCGCCCCGCCGTGACCTTACCGCCTGCAACCGCCACATCATAGCAGCGGCGACAGCCGCTGCCATTACCCGTTTTGTTGTTGAACCGACCTTATCGCGGCGCGAGCCGTTCCGCAGCTTGCCTGTGGGACGGTGAAGCGTCTGCCGGGTGCGGGCTGGCGAAGCCCGCAAGAGAACGGGTTAGCGGGGAGGCCCCCGGCGGGGGCCGCACGGGGCGGAGATGGCGAGCACGGCAACGAGCAAGGAGCCGGCGACTGCGAGCCGGGCGCAGCCAGTGCAGCGGGGTCGGGGCGGGGGCGAAGTAAAGCCGTTAAGCGGAGGCCAAAGGCCGACAACCCCTTTTCTGTTGATGTTGATGTTGACGTTGATGTTTGCTGAAGGGGGGCACCGATGCCTGCGCCGCCAGGGATGGCGGCCACACCCTCGGAGCCAGGGAAGCACGCTGATGTTCGCAGCAGAGCGAGCTGGCGAGCTGTGCGCCACACCGCACCACAGAGCCGAACCCCGGCGGCCAGCCGCTCACCGATGCCGAAGCAGACCGCAGCGCGCCCTTGCGGTAGACGGCGCCGACATAATGTTCGTTACGCGTTGGCCGCGTTCAGCGGCTTTCGCGTAATGCCACATTATGTTGAATGACGACTGGCCAGCAACGTTTCTTGCAGAGAACGGCGTGGGTTAACGCTGGCCGGGCGACATTTACCGCCGGAGTGCCTTACCTGAACAAGGCAAGCGATGCGCCACGGACGGCGCGGCGTTTGCCCTGCACCGTACCCTGCGGCCTTGAAGGGAATGAGCTAACTTTTGCGGCTATCCGGCAACGCGGGCATGTCGTGCGGCTCCGGTGTGTCCGCCTCCTCGTCCGCTATCAGGTCAGCCAGCAGCCCGGTTTCTTCCTCAGCCTCACGCTCCGCCGGGTGCGTACTCGCATGGACTGCGGATAACGCCTTGATGGAGACTTGCGTATAGATTTGCGTGCTCTCCACGCTCGCATGACCCAGCATCGCCTGTATCCACCGGATATCCGCACCATTCTCCAGCATCTGCGTCGCCATCGCATGCCGGAACAGGTGGCAGCTTCCCCATTGAGCGAGTCCCGATGCCCTGATGTAGTGGCCGACCGTGTGGGTAATGCCGTTCGACGTCAGTCCCGCGATTCCATCCAGCGCCACGAACAGCGCCGTGATGTCCTGACTGACCAGCAGTTGCGGCCTCACCTGTTGCTGGTAATAACGTAGCCAGCGCAGTGCCCGGTTTCCTATCGGGATAACCCGGTCTTTCCTTCCCTTGCCCTGCCTCACCGTTACCGTTTTACGGCTCCCGTCCACGCTGTAGACATCCAGCTTTACCACCTCGCCCCGGCGCAGCCCCGTTGACCACAGCAGCTCCATCAGCGCACGGTCACGGATGCCCTGAAGCGTCGTCAGGTCGGGTAAGGCCAGTACCTGCTCCACCTCTTCCACGCTCAGTATCGTGCGCGGCAGTCGCTTTTCCAGCTTCGGCAACTCAAGATCCGCCGCCGGGTTCGCCAGTATCAGATGCTGTTTCGTCATCCATTTGAACCACACCTGCAACGGCTGTAACGCCGTGCGTTGTGTTCGGGTGGAGAGGGGTTCACCGTTGCTTTTGCGGTACTGATACAGATGCCGCTGGTAACGCTCAAGGATAGGCCGCGTCACCTCTGCGCCGTAGTGGACTCCCCGCTCCGCTGCCCACTGGATAAAACGATAGTCGTGGTGCGTCTGCGTCTTCAGCGTGGTTTCCGACCCGTTCCGCTCCCATCGCCACACCACGAACCGCAGCAGCAGCGCGTACAGGCTCTTCGGGTCACAGGCCGGACCAACCGGTTTACGGTAGACCTCATCCACCGTCAGCAGCGCACCCGCTCGCGGTTTACGGTTGGCCATGCTGCGCCTCCTTGTTGACATTGGGGCCGATAGCAGCAACACGTTTTCTTTTTCCTCTTATTACCGTGTTTTCAGCAACCCCGACCGGCTCACCCGCTAAGTCTTGCTGGCTCTGGCCTGACGCCGCTTTTTCACCCTCCGACCGCTGCCCGACCGTACCCCGACCAGCGGCCGACCGGGCACCTTCCAACCCCGACCGGTTATCGCTGCCCTCAACCACGCTATTTACCGGTGAACCCGCACTTACGGGCAGCACGGTTTTACCCGTTTTCTTTTTTCCCTTTATTACTGCGTTTTCAGCAACCCCAACCACTTCACCCGCCAAGCTTTGCTGTCTCTGGCCTGACGCCACTTTTTCACTGTCCGACTGACTACCGACCACACCCCGACCAGTAGCCGACCACTCTTCATCTGACCCCGACCAGCTATCACTGCCCTCACTGGCCGGAACGGTTTTTTCCACATCCAGTAACCCGCATAAGTGCGGCTCGCCGCTGTCTTCGCCATCCCATAACAGGCCGTATTCATAGGTTAACCCACGCCGGAACAACACCAGATATTCCATTTCCAGCAGCCGCGCCAGATGGACTTTTAGCTGCGTATCGCCCCAGCGCAGTGTTGCCCGGACATCCCGCCGTGAGAAGCGGACTTCTTCCGCCTTCAGCGCCTGACGCGCTGCAACGTCCCGCACCATTTCACGCAACAACACCAGTAACTTCCGCGTCTGCGGCGGCATCTCGTCCAGCGTTCGTCCCAGTACCTCATGCGCCAGTTGATTGGCTAACGCGATATCACTCTGTTCCACCTCGATATACTCGATAACCTGCCCCCGGTGCCCGACCCGTTTCACTGCCCGCTGGTACTGATGTAACAACGCGATGGACTGGATTAAGGTGAGGTATTTCATATGGTCGCGCCGGGTTCTTGTCTTGTCGCTCAGGAACGTCAGCCGGTCGGCATACGGATTGACCACCTTCAGTGGACGCAGCAGCCGCTGCGCGTTCTGGTGCAACGTCGTCAGATACTGCTTTTCTGAGGACTGAAGCAACCCTTCCAGCGTCTGGCCGTGACGTTGCATCGCGTGTATCGCCTGCGTCTGCTCTCTGGATTCGTTCACCGTCAGCACTAAGCAACGGTTCAGCAGCTCTTCGTCCACGTCGATGGCCGTGGTGGTCAGCATCAGCATCACCGGTCCCTGCACTTTATACTCCCGTGTGACCAGCTCCCCGCTCTGCTCGTTCTTCCCGGTCGAGGCTATCTTCAGCTCCCCGTCCGACTGCAACAGCTTCAGCGCATACGCCGCCTGTCTGACCCCTTCCTCTTCCGCTATCGCCAGTATCTTGTGCTGTAGCGAGGTTTCGCCAAGGTAGTACAGGCTCTGCCCGGTCATCGCCGAGTACTGGATACGCTCTTCTTCCGGCATCAGCCCCAGCACCGCGTCCATCAGCGAGGATTTCCCCGCTGCCGATGAGGACTGGATAAGTACGGCCAGCGGTTTATCCAGCTTGCGCGACGTCGCCGCCAGATACCCGGTCAGCAGATTGGTGCTTTCCCCCACCACGCCACAGGCCGCCAGGTCATTGACGATACGGTCGGTGAGATGGGGGGATTTGAGTAACGCAAGCGCTGCCGCTTCGTCTTCCACGCTGACCGTCACCGCCGATGACGTTTCCTCAACGGCATGCTGACGCTGTTCGTCCTGCTTCTGCTCCAGCATCAGCAGCACCCGACCGCATTCACGTTTGATGACCGATACCTCACAGCCCAGTTCAACCGCCGCCGCGCTGATATAGCTCTGACGATGACGTGAGCTGTACATGTCCAGTGAGTCCACATGGAACGCGCCGGTTGCGTCATCCCGAACCTGCACGTTCACCTTCATCACCTCGGCCACGCTGTTTTTCTGCCAGCCCCGCACCCGCCACACCCGTGGTCCGGCGCGTAACAGCAGCTCACCTGCATACGTCTGTTCGCATGGCACCACATCAACCGCAGGTGCGGAGGCGGTTAAAGAAGACGCTCCACCGTCCGCTTCAGACACCGGCGTTTCATGGCTGAACACCACGCCGGGGACAACCCCTTTACCCATC
Source organism: Pectobacterium araliae (assembly GCF_037076465.1). Classification (NCBI taxonomy): domain Bacteria; kingdom Pseudomonadati; phylum Pseudomonadota; class Gammaproteobacteria; order Enterobacterales; family Pectobacteriaceae; genus Pectobacterium; species Pectobacterium araliae. Next base: position 2,416,230 of record NZ_AP028908.1, read on the forward strand.
CAGCGAGCCTGCTCCAGCGCCAGCCCTAACGCCGCTTCAGGATTACCGCTCTTCAGCGCATAGGCATTCGCATCCAGCCCTTGCGGGAACTGCACCCGCCACGCCCCGATACCGCTTTCCAGCAAGTCACCGGCCACGGCTTCCGCACCCCGGTCGCCCGCCTCATCCCGGTCATAGGCTATCAGCACCCGTTTCACCCCGTGGTACTGCAACGCGGCCAGATGCTCAGCGGTAAAACCGTTGCAGCCATACGCGGCTATCACGTTGCGGAACCCCGCGCACCAGAAGGTCATGGCATCGATTAACGCTTCACACAGGATGATGTCCGGTGAGGCTTTCAGCGCTTCCTCGTTCCACACCCCGGCCAGCGGTGACGGTAAGTAGAGGTGCTTCGCCGCCCCTTTCTTCACCGCATAGTCCGCCGTGGTTCGGCGACCATACAACTGCAACACCCGCCCGCGCTGCGCCACGTTCGCCGACTCGCTCCAGCCCACGACCGGCATCACCACGCAGCCCCGGAAGTGGTCTTGTCGCGTACTCGCCCGCAACACCCCCAGTCCGGCCAGCCGCTCACGCAGCCGTTTTCCCTCCAGACTTGAGGTGGACGGCAATAACCCCGCGCTGCCGCCGATGCCGTGATGACCCGCGAACCCCAACTTAAAATGGCTTACCAGTTCAGGATGGCTCAGCCCGCGACTGACCAGCCACTGCTGTGCCTCCGGGCTGCTCAGCAGATTGTGGTGATAGAAGTCGATAACCTGATGCAGCAACGCCTGACCGTCATCATCCAGATCGGACAGAGAGGTACGCACCACCGTGGGCGAGACAGGGACGGCGGCTAAAGAAGACGGGGTTCCGGCCAGCTCCCGCAGCCGCACCAGAGTCTGCGGATAGGTCAGCCGCTCAGTCTGTTGCAACCAGTCCAGCACCGACCCCGATGCGCCGCAGCCGAAGCAGTGATACAGGTTCTTTGACGGCGTAATGACGCAGGACGGCGTTTTCTCCCGGTGGAACGGACACAGGCACACATGGCTGTCGTCGCCCTGCTTTTTCAGCACATGACCCTGAGACTGCGCCACGGTCAGCAACGACACCTCTCGCTTGAGTCGCGCCAGTTCTGCCGGTGTCATTCGTCCCATTCCGTCGCTCCTGTAAAAACCTGTCAAGACTTATTAAGTGTACTTTAACGGTACACTATATTATACTTTAGTCAAGTCAGCTTAACGGGAGCGGTTACTATCATGGACAACATTCATTACTGGTTCACCGCTATGAACTTCTCCCAACGTATTGTCGCATTGCGTAAACAACGTGGATTAACGCAACAAGGCTTATCTGATGCCACAGGCATTCATGTCCAGCAGATTAAGCGCTACGAAGCCGGTAGCTCTTTACCTACTGCCGATGCACTCAAAAAACTGGCGATTGTCCTGCACGTTACCGCTGACTTTCTGTTGTTTGAACCCGGTGAACGTGAACCAGAGGATGACATGAAGCTGCGCTTTGAGGCTGTGGCTGCCATGTCTGAAGAAGATCGTGAGGTCGCTAAAGCCGTGCTGGATGCCATGATTGTGAAGAGTCAGGTCACACAGGCTGTGGACCGGGTAAGTAAAAACACGGCTAAAAGGAAGTCATAAACACGCAAGAGATAACGCGTGGTTACGGTGCTCGAACACCGCAACCACGCTCACCACTGGCAACTAAAGAGGTAGTTACTATGGCTAGGCAGCATCATAAGTCAGAACCCGCCACACCCCAAGCATTACGACACCTGAAGGTCGGCTATGTCAGCCGCCGTCACGCAGACCGCAATGATATGACGCGCTATTACAGCCGCAGCCCCAGCCTGCATCTTACCGGCCACTGGCTGGAAGCCGCGGGATTTAGGACAGATACGTCAGTCGTCATCACCGTTGAACACGGTCAACTGCTGATCCGCATTGTGACTGAATGACGGATACAAAAAAATCCCGGCCTTTTTGGAAGCCGGGATCGTTTCAGTCTATTTTGGATATGAGATTGCAATCTTATATTCATCACAGATAAATCCCTCATCTGCTCTATTATGAGGGGTTTTATCCGTTGAAAAATATCTTAATGTCGGTTCTTCCTTTTTTATTTTCAGTTGTAACGATTGTGACATTTTTTTAGAGAAGAATATAACTTTCTCCATGTTAGACCATCCATCTGATATCTCTCTCACTGAGTTACCTTCAGCAAGAGAGATCTCGATAGCGTGGTCTATATAAGGTGATTTAGTCATTTACTTACCCAAGTCTATTTTATCTATCAATTTCAATTGACTATTGTAGTCTTTTATAAAGTACTGAGTGGCGCCACCGGGACCCAGTAATGGGTTAGCCATTACTTGGCCAGAGGGGATTCTTATATCATTAGTAATCTCATAAATTCCCATTTGAGGGCGGTATCCGAACTCTGGATGAGGTGATACTTGTAGGTTTTTAAATATTGACTCTCTGCTAAATCCTGCATCTAGCAATGTATTCCATGACGTATAATAAGACGATTGTCCTGGTATCCCGCCGTACACTCTGCTACCAGCAGGTAAAGTAACCATTCCCCATTCATCTGCCTTATATCCCCATTGAACCTGATCAGATTTCGCAATGTGAATATCAAAATTAGACGACTCCCGCGCCTTCTGGCTTTCCGCGACATTGGCCTTGATGCGATCGGCCATTGACATCGTGGTATTAGTTGCTTCAGATGCCTTGCTAACACTATTTACACTATAGTAGCCAGCCAATGTACTCACGATCCCATGCAACTGCATCACCCTGTCGTACTGCGATGCCACTTCATTCCAGTCTTTGTTATTCGCCTCCGCGATAGCGGTAATGGCCGCATCGCGGGTAATACTGCCTGTATCTAGACCGTTCAGGATGGCACTCGCATTCGCGGCGTCTTCTGGATACAAGTCTTTAAAGATCAATCGGTAACTTGCAGCACTTTCACCGTAACTGTTCAGCGCCTGCTGCGCCTGAGCCACCAATGCCGAGCACGCCCCGCCCGATTTATTCCCCTGCGTACAGATATCACGAATGGCCTGATCGCGGTCTTTATCCAGTTGACGGGTATCAGCCAACTCTTTCGCTTCATCCTGCGTCAGTGTCCCGGCTTTCTCCTTGCGCTCCAGTGCCGTTTTCTTTTCGGCTTCTTTCGCACTCAAGAAGTTATTCTCCACCGCATTACGCCCAGACTGCGCGCCGCTGGCGGCAGACGCCGTGCTGTTGCCTGCCAGACCGGATACCAGCCCGGAGGCCAGCGTGGAAAGCGCACTGACTGACTGCTTTTCCTCTTCCGTCAGGTCGTTTGCCGTCTTGCCGGGGTATTGATCGGCCATGATGGCGCGGGCGATCAGTTCACCGCTGGAGGCACCGATCGCCCCCGCAGCCGCATCCTGACCCGACAGTTGAGCGACCACAGCCCCCACCACCGCGTGCGCCATCGCGTTGGCTGCGATATCCGACGCCGTGATTTTGCTTTCATCCTTCGGTATCGTGACATCTTTCACCAACTGCGCCAGATACGGCGATGCGCCACTGGCAATTGCTTTCTGGATGTCCCCACCCGCCAGTGCCTGAATCGCCGCCGTGGCTGCCTGTGCCGCTCGCTGGAAGTCACTGCCCGTGCCGTATTTTTGCATCTCGGCTTTGTAGGTCGGCGATTCCGTCAGCGCCTTTTTATAGTCTTCCCATTCCTGCGCCGAATCACCGTCTTGCGGACGGTTGACTTTGGCATCGCCCTTGGCCTCTGCGGCTTTCTGCGCCTTCAGCTCGCCTTCTGTGCGCACGATATCCATCACCTGCGCACCAATTTCACCAATCAGCTGCGCCTGTTTCAGGCGTTTTTGCTCTTTCTCTTTGTTAAAGATCGGGCTGAGCGCATTGTTCGCGTGCTCAACATCACGGCTCAGCGTGGCGATATCTTGCACCTGCTTCGCCGTATCCCGCAACAACAAGGTGCCATCGCTCACCGCTGCATAGGTGTTGCTAGCCGCATTGCCGCTGTTACCCAGCGACATCAGCGCCGACGGCACATTCATCGCCAGCGTTGAGAGCAGGCTACCGCTCATAGATGGACTGGCGCTAAAACCTGCGCCGCTGTGCTCCACCTTGAATTCGGCTTTATTATCTAACCCGTTCCAGCCCAGCGTGCCCGTTTCCAGCCGGTTTTTCTCGGCGTTGGCGGTCGAGCCAATCACGGCGGCGTCAAGCTGGGTATGCTCACCGGTTTTTATACCAAATCCGTCTTTACCCGCAAAGAGCCCAGCCTGTTGCTGCACGCTGTCATAGTTGCTGTGGATCTTGTCTTTGCTGAGGCTGATATAGCCGCTGCCGCTACCGCCGCCCCAGGTAAAACTGCCGCCCGCTGAGCCGCTAACCTGTTTAGAATCATACCGCTCGCTGTCTTGCTGACTTTGCAGCAGCAGATTGCGTCCGGTATCGACATCAATGCGCTCGCCGTTCACCTGCGCGCCAATCAGTCGCGTGTCACGTTCGCTTTTCAGCATGACGTGGTTACCCGCATCCACCGTCGTTTCTGACCAACTGTTGCCCGTACCGGTTTCCCGCCCTTTCGCCGCATTAGCGTTGGCGAAAATGCTGAGCCCCGCACTCCCGTTGCTCAGTCCCAGGCTGATGCCGATATTCCCGCCGCTGCTGCTGTTTTTACCGCTGATCTCCTCGCTGTTACGGGCTGAGAGCAAGTGAATATCCTGCGCCGCGTTCATCATGACGTCGCCGCCCGCTTTAAGCTGGCTGCCTGCGACTGTGATATCCCCGGTACGCGATTCGATACCAATATCTCCCGCCGCATTCAGCGTCGAACCAAAGCTCTGTTTCTGCTCGCTAGTCTGGCTGGAGCGTGAGTTTTGCGCCCCGAGAGAAATACTGACGCCGACAAAAGACGCTTCCCCCTTGTTGTTCAGCTCGGACTGGCTGCCCTGATAGACCTGATACCCGGACAGCCCGGCTTTCATGCCCTGCAGCAGCGCCAGTCGGCTATCACTTTCACTTTTCGCCGCCTGAATGCTCTGCACCGCGCTGTTGAGCGCCGAACCCACCACGCCGGATAGCGCCACGGTCAGACCCGCGCTTTTCTGCTCAAACTCCTGCTGTTGTTTGCGCGTATCATAGCCCGGATCGAGGGTGACATTGTTGCCTTGCAGGAAGATGTCTTTTCCGGCCACCATATCGGTGCCGCTGATCGTGACATCGTTCCCGGCCTTCACCGTCACCGAATCGGTCGTGCTGCCAAGGGTGCTGATGCTCTGACTTTGTGTCGCCGCCTGATCGCGCAGTTTCTGGCTGGTCGAGGTTGAACCGATGGTAAAACCAATACCGCCGCCGCTGAATAGGCCGCTTTTTTTCTTGCTGTGCTCTTCATAGTTCTGGTAGTTCTCTACGCTGGCGGCAGTGTTGACGTCATTATTCGCCAGCAGCGTGACCTGTTTGTCACCGACCACTGCGGAGCCTTGTAGATTGATATCCTGATTGGCCGCCATCGTGACACTGTCACCCGACAACAGACTGCCTTTCTCGTCGGTTTGCAACGTTTCCCGCAGGGTATGCGTCACCGTCTTCGAGAAGGCCTTTTTCTTGACCTTCGTTTCTTCAAAGAAGGTGTGCTGCGTTTCCGTGGCCGACAGCAGGTTGATGTTGTTACCCGCCTGCACCGTCACCGCACCGCTCGCCACGCCCTGTGCTGCTTGCAGATTGATATCCCTGCCCGCTTGCAGGTTCAGACCCTTGCCGGTCGTTAACTCGGTGCTCTGTTGGGTGATGTTTTGCTGCCAGTCGGCGTGACGGTTCCACCAGTTGCCGCTGTAGGTTTCTTCCGTCTCAGACAGCAGGTTGAGATCGCGTCCGGCTGCCAGTGTCGCATTGCCTTTGGCGTTCAAGCTGGCCGCGTCGGACAGCACATCCCGTCCGGCCACCAGATTTAGATCGCCCCCGCTCAGGAGTTGGCTGTTTGCCACGTCCTGCGTGCGGCGCTGCGCGGTACTGCCGCCCTGATACAGCGTCTCTTTCAGCGTGTCCTGCGCAGTCAGGCGGATATCATTACCCGCCGCCAGCGTCAGCGCCGTTCCACCGGAAAGCGAGCTGGCATCGATCTGAATATCCTGACCCGCCACCGCGCTCAGCGCACCACCTGCATTGACGGTGCTACCCTGCACGGCTGTGTTCAGCGCGGTGTTGCTGCTGCCCCAGCCGATATCTACGCGGTTATTGGTCAGCGTCAGCGTCTCAATCGCTACATTGCCTTTGGCGTTCAGCGCCATGTCCTGTCCGGCGTTGAGCGTAGCCGCCACGTTGCGGATATCCTTGCCCGCGCTGAGCGTCAGGCTATTGCCCGCGACAATCTCGGCGGTTTTGCCGAGTTCAGTGAAGACCAGCGAGCCAGTGCCGCTGCGCGAAGCCGTCGGCTGTGCGGTCTGGAAGTTGCGGCTTTCGGTTCGGTTGATGATATCGCCGTTAATGCTGGCGAGTTGCAGCGTGTTGCCTTCAATTCGGCTGCCGCTGTTGGTGATGTTGTTGAGCGCCACCAGATTCAGGCCGCCGTCTGATTTGATCAAGCCGCCTTCGTGGTTATCAATCTTGTCGCCGCTGGCGATCGCCAGCAATTCAACCGCATTAAGCGTGCCGCTGTTGGTGACGCTGCCGCCCGCATTCAGCTCAACCTTGTTCGCGACAATCGCGCTGCCCTGCAGGTTGCTTTTATCCGCCTGCGCCAGATACAGCTTCGGTGCCAGCACGGTCTGCCCGTTAACCTCGATATTTTCCCACCAGACCATGCTTTGACTGAGGTTCGCAACCTGATCCGGCGTCAGGCTGACGCCCAGTTGCAGGTTCATGCCTTTCTGCGCCGCGGCCGCGTTATCCAGCAGTTTCTGCATTTGTTCCAGATCGGAGCCGGTGCCATTCAGGTGACGCTGCCCGCTCTGTTTCAACACCGCCTGGCTGATGTAGCGGATATCAAACTCCGCATCCCCGAGGAAGCGGTAATCGTGGTCTGCATCCAGATTCAGCTTATCCAGCAGATAGGATGACCCCAGCACCTTATCGGCCTGCGTCCACTGCGAGCGCGTCTCGACCGGTACCACCGTTGACGGCTGCTGCCCCAGCAGCGTCTGCAGATCGCTGAACAGTGCGTTATCCACCTGCCCCAGCTGTTCCAGTTTCGGGTTGGTGTGGATCAGGTAACGGCTGTCCGCATTCGGATCGACAACCAGCAGCCCGTTATTGCTCGTCGGCAGCGGATAATCGGCAAGCGGGTTGGTGCTCAGGTTTTGCAGCCCGTTGCCGATGGCGTTCAGCAGGTCTGTGGCAGAAAGAGGTTGTGGCGCAGAAGGCGTGGCTCCGCCCGGCAGAGTGTCTGCACTGACCGTCGGCTTCGGTGCATCAATCGCCGCCATGCCCGGCGTGGTCAGTGTGGCGGGGCTATCTACCGTGCCCGCTATCGTTACACCCGTTGCGGTATTGTCCACGTTAATCGGCGTCAGGCTCTTGCCGCCATCGGGCCGTTGGCCTGTCGACGTGAGCGCAACGGCATCAGGGTTGCTGACGTGACCGGAAGCAGAAGGCGCTAACACCACCGCATCGCCGGTGTTGAGCGTCAGCGGCCCGGTGGTAGTCGGTGCCGCAATCACCGCTGTGATGTTCTCCGCCTGTGTTCCCGCTTGCAGCGCAGTGCCTGCCTGCTGCGTCAGCGCCACGGCTTTGCCCGCCGCCGCCACGCCTGCGGCATTGCCTGACAGCGCAGCCTGTCCGCTGTTCGTTTTGGTGACGTCTACCGTACCCGCGTCAAACGACGAATCCTGACTGGTCAACTGGCGCGTGGTCTGCTTCTGCAACGGCGACAGCGTGGTGATAGCATCCAGCACCGGTTTGGTTGCCGCAGGCATAAATCCGCCGCTGCCCGGCTGCAACGTGGTATTGCTAATATCTTGCTTAAAATCGGCGGTAATGGTGCCGCCCGCCTGAATTAACGCGTTATAGCTTTCGCCAACGGTTTTTTCGTAGGTTGGGGAGTCATCCAAGACATAAGATATATATGGAGAAACATAAATATCTGATGATCGTGGTGTATTGTTTTTTTGTGTTAAGTTCTTCCCACCTGCGTATCTATACGTTAAATACTCATTTAAAACACCACTTTGATAAGATTGGTTATTTAATCTATTTCCTTTCAATAAAAAATCATTCTTTGAAAATAGTTGAGATGCTCTATTCTCTAATTTATCCACATTAATTAATACATTATTTCCTGAACTTATTTTACCTGCATCCCCTTCTGTATTAATTTTAATATCTTTACTGTTAGTTAAAATTTTTTGAATAATGGCACTTTCATAAGGTGCATACTCATATGAATAGGATGTACTCTCCCTTCCGCCCTCCCCATCACCTCCTCCTCCTCCTCCACTACCATGTCTGACAGTTGTTACGGTAGTGTATATTCCATAATCACTATTTTTGAACCATGATGTAGGTATGTTGACTCTCGTAGCTCCTAACCACGACGGTTTTTTATCAATACCTAATTCCGTTTCCGTCACCACCAGTCCCTCACGCTGATTGGTCAGCGTGCCGGTGTTAATCGTGATGTCGCCGGATTGCGTTTCGATGGTGCCGGAGCTGTTGAGCAGCGAGGTGCTGGCGTTACCCTGCGCATCGCGTTGCACCCACAGGCTATTGCCCGCCAGAATGGTGCCGAACACGTTGGTCAGAGAGTCCGACAGCAGGCGCATATTGCCGCCCGCATACAGCATGCTGCTGTTATGCAAGACACTCCCCGCCTGCACCAGCAGGTCACCCGTAGTGCCAATCAGTCCTTTGTTATTCAGCGTTTTATCGCTCACCAGTGTCAGATTACCGCCGGCCTGAACGCTGCCCGCTTCCAACTGTACGATGTCTTTTGCACTGATCCGCGACTCGCCGCCGCCCGCCAGAATGCGGCCCTGATTGGTCAGCGTGCCGGTACTGGTCAACTGGACGGATTGACCCTGTAACGTCCCGCGCTGGTCAAGGTCGCCCGCCACGTTCAGCGCCAGCTGTTGCCCGGCGGCCATGGTTTGCGTGAAGGTCAGCGGCCCGGTGAGTTCGGCGGTCAGATTGCCCAGTGCCACCAGTTGCCCGTCCTGCTGCAGTTCATGGGTTTTCAGGCGCAGATCCTGCGCGCTGTAGAGCTTCGCGCCCTGACGGTTAATCAGGCGCTGCGTCTGCAGCGCCAACTGTGTCAGACCCAGCAGCGTGCCGTGGTTGTCCAGCTCGTCGGCGATAATTTCCAGTTCACCCGCCTGCACCAGCCCGTTATTCACCCACTGCGGAATTTTCAGCGTCAGCTTATCTTGCGCCATCAGGCTGCCCTGTTGGGTAAACTGCTCGGTGTTGACGGCCAGTCCGCGCCCCTGTAACCAGCCGTGGTTGTCTACCGCCGCCGCGTTGAGCGTGGTGGTGCCGTCGGATAACAGCTGCCCCGCCTGCTGGTTAACAATCTTATTTTTTCCATCCAATTGCAGCGCGGCGGTGCCCTGTACCGTGCCGCTATTGGTTAACGTATTGCCCGTCAGCGTGGTGGTCGCGGCTTTGATGTCGCCCTGATTATTCAACGCGGCCGCCTGCACGCTCAGCGTGCCATCACTGCTTAAACGCGCCTGCGGGGCATTAGTGAACTGGCCAGCGACGGTGGCGTTAAGCGCACGGTCACCGCGCAGGATGCCGTGGTTAGTGAGTGCATCTGCATCCAGCGTCAGCGTGCTGCCCTGCACCTGACCGCGGTTGGTAATATCATGCGCAGTCAGGTTCAACTCCCCGCCGCTAACCAGTTGGCTGCCCTGCGCGCCCTGATAGGCACCGGTCAGTTGCAGCGTCCCGCGTTGTACGCCCAGCAGATTGCCCTGCTGATCGAGATCGCGGGCGGTCAGGCGCAGATCGTCCGATTGCCACAGCCCCTGATTACTCAGCACGCCGGTCGTTAGTACGCCCACGCCGCCGCTAAGCAACCGCCCCGTAGCCAGATTATCGACGCGGTCGGTGAGCTGCAGCGTAAAGCCGCCAACACCCGTCAGCGTGCCGCTGTTCTCCAGCGTCGTGCCGGTCAACGTCACCGCGCCCTGCGAGAACAGATCTCCCTGATTACGTAACTGGTCGCCGTTGAGCGACAGACTGTTCAGCCCCGCGACGGTGCCACGGTTATCAAACGTATCACCGTGCAGCGTCAGCGTGCCCGCCTGCCATAAACCGGCGTTATCTGTCTGTTTAGCACGGAGCGTGGCCGCCCCTTTGCTGAGCAACTGGCTGCTTTTATCGCCGACATAGCGCAGGACGTCGAGCAGGCGCAGCGCGTCGGTGCCCTGAATGCGACCCTGATTATCCATCTCGCGGGCGCGTAGTTGCAGGTCACCGGCCTGTAATGCACCGGCGTTGCTCAGCGTGCCGCTGTCGAGACGGCCCGAGCCGTTGGTCAGCAGTTCCGCCCCGGCACGGTTAATCAGTTCATCCCGGTTTGTGACCGTCAGGCCGTTGCTGCCCAGCACGCGCCCACCGTTATCCAACGTGCCGGTGGTCAGGTTCAGCGTTCCCGCGACTATCTCACCGCTCTGCGTCAGGCGGTCGGCTGTGATAAGGGCGTCACCGTCACTCAGCAAACGAGACTGGGCACTTCCCTGATAGGTGTTCAGTAAATCAAGACGCATCCCGTCCTGACCGAGCAGCGACCCGCCGTTTGTCAGGGTGTTCGCCGCCAAGGTCAGCGTGTTGCCCTGCCAGAACCCGTCGTTAATGACATCACCAGCCTGCGCCTGCAGGGCACCGTTGGTCAGCAGTTGACCGGTGCCGCCGACCGTCAGACCATCGCGCAGTTCCAGCGTGATACTGCGCTCACCGATAACCGTGCCGGTGTTGTCGAACGCACCGCCATTCAGCGCCAGCGTCCGACTTTCCCAGCGTCCGTTATTGCGTAGCTGGTTGCCGCGCAGCGTCAACGTGTCAGCAGTATGCAGTAGACCTGCCCCCTGATAGTCGCCATTGAGCGTCAGCGCCCCGTCAGCAATCACGCTGCCCGCGTTGTTTATCGCACCACTGTCGAGCGTCAACTTACCCACGCCGGACACGGTGCCTTGATTGTCGAGCAGGCTGGCGCTCAGCCAGCTGTCGCCGCCGGAGAGCAGCGTGCCCTGATTGGTTAATCGGCTGGTTGGATTGGCGCGATCTAGCGTGATCGTTAATCCTTTATCCCCCTGCATCCGCCCGCGGTTGGTCAACTGCTGCGCGTCAAACGTCAGGCGGTCTGCCTGCACGTCGCCATCGTTGATCACGTTTGCGGCACGTAATGCGGCAAGTCCCTGCGAAAGTAACTTTCCGTTCTTTTGGTTATTCAGATCGTTGGTTGCTGCCAGCGCCAACGCATGAATACCAAAAATCTGCCCGCTGTTGGTCAGGCCAGCGGCCTGCAGCGTGATGTCGCCCGCCTGCCACTGACCGTGATTCTCAACCTGATCCGCCGTCAGCGTGCTGCTGCCCTGACTCAGCCATTTGCCTTGATTGCGTGCCGTCCCCGCAATCGCCAGCGTCAGTGCATCCACGCCCAGCATCTTGCCCTGATTGTTCAGCGTATCGGCGTCTACCTTCAGCTCCAACGCTTCCAGCGTACCCTGCTGGTCAATATGGTTCGCTACCACACCCAGCGTGGTGCTGCCACTGATAAGACCGCGGTTATCCAGTTTATCGCGCACATTCAGTTGCAGGTCATCGGAACCCTGTATCTGCCCGTGGTTCAGCACATCCTCAGCGGTGATGCCTGTCCGTTGGCTGGTGAGGTCACCGGTGTTGGTCAACGTACCGTCCAGCGTCAGTTGCAGGTCACGCGTGCCGTTCAACTGACCGCCGTTGGTCACCTCATCGGCAGTAATGGTCAGTGTCTGGCTGTTCAGCGCGCCCTGATTATCAAGATGATTGTCGAGATCCAGCGTCAACCCGTTCACGCCCGTCAGGATGCCCTGGTTGAATACGTCCTTGGCCTTGAGCGTCAGCGCCGTGCTACTGATGTCACGCGTATTATTCAGCGCCCCATTCAGATTTAGATTCAGGCTGTCGACGCCGGTGATCGTGCCGTGGTTGGTCAGATCGCTGGCGTTCAGCGTCACCGCCGCTCCGTACAGCGTGCCGCGGTTGGTGAGGCTATTGCCGGTTGTCAGTTCAAGACGGTCGAGGCCGTTGATTTTCCCGCTGTTGTCCAGTCTGTCGGCCTGTGCGGTCAGTTGATGGCTGTTCAGCGTGCCCTGATTGGTTAACGCGTCATCCAGCGTCAGTTGCAACCCGGTCGCGCCGGTGAGGGTGCCTTCGTTGGTCAGCGTGCGGGCAGCGATATCGGCGTTATCGCTCCACAACGTGCCCTTATTGTGTAATTCGCCGTTTGCCAGCGTCACCTTCAGTGATTTGTCGCCCTGAATATGGCCGACGTTGGTCAGTTGCTGCGCGTCCAGCGTCAGGCTGTCCGCCTGCCACGCACCCTCGTTGCTCGCCTCGGCCGCGTTCAGCACCGCCATGCCCTGCGTGAGCAGCGTGCCGGTTTGCGTATTGGTCAGCGTGTTTTTCGCCGTCAGCGTCAGCGCCGACAGTCCCAGCAGTTGGCCGGCATTCTCGACGTCATCCGCCGTCAGGGTCAGCGTTTTCGCCTGCCATTGCCCACGATTTTCCAGTCGGTTGGCGGTCAGCGTGCTGTCACCCTGACTCAGCCATTTTCCACTGTTACGCGCCGTGGTGTGAATCGCCAATGTCAGCGCATCCACGCCCAGCATCGTGCCCTGATTGTCCAGCACGTTCGCCTGTACCTGCAGATCGCGGCTTTCCAGTGAACCCCGCTGATCGACCTGATCCGCCTCAAGCTGCACCCGCTGACTGCCGCTCATCAGGCCGCTATTGCGCGCCGTCCCCTGTAGCGTCAGGTGCAGTACGTCACCGGAGACCTCGCCCTGATTGAACAGGTCAGTCGCCGACAGCCCCAGCGTCGCCCCATAAAGCTGGCTCTGATTGGTCAGGCGGTCAGCAACGGTCAGTTGCAGCTCATCAATACCGGCAATCTCGCCGCCGTTAAACAGGGTATCGGCCGTAATCGCTGTCCGCTGCCCCAGCAGCGTGCCCTGATTCTCCAGCGCGTGCCCTTGCAGTTGGATAACGTTCGCCTGCCAGCGCCCGCGGTTGGTGAGCGTCGCTCCGGACCAGTCCAGCGCCCCGTCCGTCTGTAGCGTCCCGCTGCCCTGATAATTTCCCGCCAGTGACAGCGAGGTGACGGCCAGCACGGTTCCGGCATTCTCAACCGTCTCGCCGATAAGGGTTGCCGCGCCGTTACTGGCGAGTGAGCCCTGATGGGTTATCTGCGTCGCGCGTAGTTGCGTGTCGCCTCCAGACACCAGCGTACCGTGGTTGTCCAGAACACCGTCTGTTGCTCCGCCGCTATGGCGTGAGGATGACACGTTGAGTTGCTGAATATCTGCCGCCAGCGACAAGGCCATCGGCAGGAATGCGCGCTGACGATCGGCACTCACAGGCACGACCGTGATGTCGATATCGCCTTCGGCCTGAACCCGTCCCACGTTGGTGAAACGGGCCGCCTGCAGCGTCAGGTTATCTGCCCGCCACTCGCCGTGGTTCTCTGCCTGAGCGGCCTGTAACACCGCCGCGCCCTGCGTAAACAGTTTCCCGTTTTGTTGATTGATCAGCCCGTTTTGTGCGGTTATGAACAGCGCGTCAATTCCCAGCAGTTGCCCGGCATTCACGATATCGTCGGCCTGCAGAGTGAGATCCCCCGCCTGCCACTGGCCGCGGTTGTCCACCTGCTGTGCAGTTACCACGCTGGCTTTCTGTGTCAGCAAACTACCGTCATTGGACAGATTACCGGCAATCGACAACGTCAACGCATCCACACCCAGCATCTTGCCCTGATTGACCAACGAGGCGGCGTCCAGCGTGACGTTTTTCCCCTCCAGCGTGCCATTCTCGCTCTGGTTAACGTCGCCTGCCGTCACCGCCAGCGTGTTGCTGGCGCTGATCACCCCCGCATTTTTCAACTGACCAGTGAGCGTGAGCTGCAAAGCGTCCGTCCCAACTATGCCCCCCCGATTATCGAGATCGGTTGCCGTGACACCCAGCGCACGACTGCGCAACGCACCGGAATTGTAGAGGTTGTCGCCGAGCGACAGCGTTAGCGTATCGACACCGGTGATGTCGCCGTGGTTAAACAGATGATCCACGGATATAGCGACAGTATTGCCCAGCACCGTCCCCTGATTGGTCAACGTCAGGCCTTGCAGGGATAGCGCCCGGCTTTCCCAGTGCCCGTGATTCACCAGCGTGTCGCCGTGCAGCGTCAGCGTACCCGCCGTATTCAGCAGGCCGCGCCCCTGATAGTCGCCGCGCAGCGACAGCCCTGTTGCCGCCACCAGACGGCCGTCGTTAATCAGCGACGCGCCTGTCAGTTCAGTGCGCCCCAGGCTGGACAGCGTGCCCTGGTTATCCATCAGGCGCGCGAACAACGTGGCGTCCCCGCCTGTCGTCACGGTGCCACGGTTAACGAATGTGCCCTTGCCGTCAGTGGTGGGCAGCGTCAGAGATAAGGATTCATCCCCCTGGATCTGCCCGTCATTGGTCAGATTCTCCGCCGCCAACGTCAGGGTTTTCGCCTGCCACTCTCCAGCATTAACGACCTCTTTCGCCGCTAACGTCGCCGCGCCTTGAGACAGCAGCTTACCCGCTTGCTGGTTGGTGAGCCCATTTGTGGCCGTCAGCGCCAGCGAGGACACGCCAAGGACTTTTCCCGCGTTATCCAGTTCATTCACCTGCAACGCGACATTTTTCGCCTGCAAGGTGCCCTGATTATCAAACCGGTGTGCCGATGTGGTGCTGTCGCCCTCGCTCAGCAACTCCCCCTGATTCGACAGGTTGCCGGTTATCGCCAGCGTCAGTGCATCGGTGCCGTGAAGCGTGCCCTGATTGTCGAGCTGTGCCGCCTCCGCACGAAGCTGGTTACCTTGCAGCGTGCCGCCGTTATCCAGATTGCCGCTCAGGAAGAGCGACAGGTTATTGATACCGCTCATCGTGCCGCTGTTGTTGAGAGATCCACCGTCTGCCGTCAGGGTTAACGCCTGCAGCGAGCCCCGGTTCTCGGCCTTCGCGGCTTGAAGGCGCAGCGCCTCCCCGCTGAGCCAGTCGCCGCTATTGGTAAAGGTATCAGCGACAGTCAGGTTCACCGCGCTGAGCGCCTGTGCCTGCCCGCTACTGGTGAAGGTAGTCGCCTGAATAGCCAGTGCCTGGCCCTGCAACGCCCCGGCATTGCTGGCAGCCTCGCTGTGAATCGTCCAGTTCCCGGTGGCCAGCAGGCTGCCGCGGTTGTCCAGTTGCGCAGCGGTAATCTGTCCATCGCCGGTAAGGCTGGTTTTGCCCGCATTAAGCCAGCGCTCGGCATTGATCAGGAACTGCTGCGCCTGAATCGCGCCATCGGTCTCCACCTGCCCCGCGTTCACCGTCAGGTCGGTGCCCGCCAGCAGCGTGCCGCGAGCGGATTGCGTCAGTGAACGCGTGGCGTCAAGCTGCAGCACGTTGTCGGCCTGCAGCGTGCCCTGATTGGCGAGCGTGCCAGTATGCAACTGTAATACGGGGGCAGTAATCGTACCGTCATTGCTGAGACGGTCAGCAGTAACCTGCAGGGCGTTACCGGACTGCATCAGGCCGCGGTTATCCAGCGTGCCGCCCAGTGTCAACGCCAGTTTTTCACCCGCGCTGAGCGTGCCGCTGTTCACCAGACTGCCACCGTGCAGCGCCAGCATCTGTTGTGCGTTGATAACGCCGTGGTTTTCTGTCGTCTGGCTGGTCAGGTCAAGTGCGTTTGCCGTGACTTCGCCCTGACTGGTGAACCGGGTGGCCTGCGCAGTCAGCGTCGCAGCCTTCAATGTGCCACCGTTGGTGAGATGGTCGGCCAGCAAAAACAGCTGATTATCCGTCAGAATGTTGCCCTGATTGTTCAGCACCGTTTGCAGTTCAAGTTTCACTTCATTCTGGGCGCTGAGTAATCCGCTGTTGTCCAGACGCTGCGCGTTAACCGTCAACCGTTCGGCCGCCGCCAGCGTACCACTGTTCGTCAACGCGTTGCCGCTGAACGTCAGCCCCTGCAGCGCGGCGATATCGCCGCGGTTGTCCAGCGCATCCAGCGTCAGCGTGAGGCTCTTCCCTGCCAGCGTGCCGCGCTGCACCAGACGTCCGCCGTCAACGGCCAGCGCATTACCGGCGGTCAGGTTACCCTGCCAGTCGCTCTGCTGTTTGACGCGCACGGAGGCCTTGTTCTTCGCCTGAAATTGCGCGCTGCCGATGCTGTTAAGCGTAGTGGCCTCCAGTCGCACCTCTTCGGCGCCCGCGCTGCCTGCCAGCGACATGGTGTCCCCGCGCATATCAAGCACCCCATCCGCTTTGACGCCGCTTTGCGCATCCTGCTGCAGCGATTGCCCTGCATCGATCGTCATTTTGCCAGCGGCAAGCTGGGTAGCAGCAAGCGTGACGCCGTCACTTTTTATCGATAGTTGATTCGCTGACTTGACCTTACCCTGTGCATCGACGCCCGCACTGATGACGCTGTTTTGCGCTTTCAGTCCGCCCCCCGATGCCAGCTCGATGTTTTGTCCAGCACGCAGCGTCGCGTCCTGCAGCGTGATGTCTTGTCTGGCTTTCAGCGTCAGGGCCTCTCCCGCCTGCTGTTTGCCCTGCAGCGCCAGCATGTCTGCATCGACCTGAATAGTACCCTGCGCCACTGCATCGCCGAGGCTGAGTTTACCGTTCGCCGACAGCGTGATATCGCCGCTGCGCGCGCTCAGATTACCGACGTTAACGCCCACACCTTTATCACTGGAAATCAGTTTGATGCGGTTGGTGTACATGCCACCCAGCGCGCTCGTATCCAGCGCGACTTTTACATTACTGCCAGCCACGCCGCTGTCCGCCGCCTGCGCCGTCACCTTGCCCGTCGCGTCAACCTGATTAGCACCCAGCACAATCCGGGTCTCGTTGGCATTCAGCCCGGCATCAATCTGTGCGGTGCGGGCTATCAGGCTGAGGTAGTCGCTCTTGCTCGCATCCAGCCCCTGCCCGGTCAGCGTGATATCGCCGCGCTTCACGTCGATATGTTGCAGGTTCCCCTGCGCGTCCATCTGCGGTTTTCCGGTGGTCAACGTCACCTGCGGGGTGTTGATAAAGCCGCAGCCGTCGCAGGTAATGCCGTTCGGGTTGGCAACAATCACGCTGGCCTGCTTGCCACCCACTTCAAGGTAGCCCGCCAGCGTACTGCGGTTGGTGGAGACCACTTCATTGATAATGGCGTCGGCGGCTTTGCCCTTCAGATTGGGGTTGTTCTGGATAAGCCCGCCGAGCTGGGTAGAATTGAGCTGTTCCGTGCCGTTATTCAGGATCAGGCCGGGTTTGTCGACGTTAAAATCGTGGTACTGGTTGTGGGAGATCCCCGCGCTGTTTGGCGTGGCGATATTGATGACCGGGACGCCGTTGCCGGCCTGATCCAGCGCGGTATTGCCCGTCGCAACCTGCACGC
Organism: Pectobacterium araliae; assembly: GCF_037076465.1. NCBI lineage: Bacteria > Pseudomonadati > Pseudomonadota > Gammaproteobacteria > Enterobacterales > Pectobacteriaceae > Pectobacterium > Pectobacterium araliae. The sequence goes on from NZ_AP028908.1 coordinate 2,433,843, forward strand.
CCGCGGCCATCGCTGGCAGCAGCGGCTGAAACGCAATCAGGTAGATCAGCGTATACGCCAGCAGGCGCTGTGTGGTTTTTACTGGTTTCATCCCTGATCCCCGATCTTAATGACTAATTATGAACAACAAAAAGTTAAAAACTAAAAAGAAAGCCCAACGCGGTAATACGCCACGGCGCTATCCGGCTTTAGCCAGTCGGGATGTGCCAACGGCCAGCCAACCGTGATTTGTTGTGATAGATAGTGGTTTGCGATACCCACGCCTACCGCCGCTCCCCACAATGTACCCGCTGATTCACTGTCCGCCTGATGCGAGAAGAGGTGTCCGCCGTCGACCGCTGCCGTCAGGGTGACACTGCCCAATAGCGGCAACTGCGCCGCTCGCCAGTTGACTTCATTGCGCCAGTAGCCGCCGCGATTACCTGAGATATACTGCTCTTTAAAACCGCGCACAGAGGTTTCCCCGCCCAGCGTGACCTGCTCGCTGCCATACAGGCGCTGCGGTGAATACTGTCCGTAGACGTTGGTGAGGTAATGAAGGTTGTCAGCAATCGGGTAGTAATAACTGGCCGCCAGCGTCACTTTGTTAAATTCGGCGCGCAGCGCATCATCAGATTTCCCTTCATCGCTTTCAGCGCCGAACCAGCGCGTTCCTCTGCTGTAAGCCGGGTTGAGCGTCGCCAGCCCGCCCCACAGTTTTTGACTATGATTGATACCGATAATCGCGTTGCTGAGCTTACGGCTGCTGGATTGCAGCAGGACATCGTTGAGGTAATTTTGCCCGATACGGTGTGACAGACCCGCCGAGAGGCTGGTTTTCATGTCGCCGTTGCGAAACACCACGCGCGACAGCGTGGCGCGATGCGTCTGACTGTCGCCAGTTGAATGCCAGAGAAAATCCCGGTTGATAAAATCATTGCGATAACGGCTTTGCGAATAGTCGTAGCTGAGCGTCCAATAACCATAGGGCAATGACACGCCCGCCTGCAGGCTTTCGACATTGCGGCTATCGCGAAATTCGCTGCTGTGCCCGCCGTTGACAAACCACTGGTCGGCCAGCCCCAGCACGTTATCCGCCCACAGGCCGCCGCTGAGCTGCCGTTCTCCGGTACTTTTCTGTCCGCTATTATCAAAACCGATATTTGCCGTCAGCGGAATTTGCTTTTTACTGGTAAGGTTCACGATGGAATAGCCGGGCTGGCTGCCAGGCTGAATTTCGATGCTTACCTGCTGCGTCGGCATGCGGTTGAGCTGTTCCATGCCCTGTTCGATATCCCGGAGATTGAGAATGTCACCTTCCAGCCCCGGAAAAACCTGTTTTAATGCCCACGTCGATTGATTATTAATATTAATAGATTCGAGGCGGCCTTCCAGAATATCGATCTGCAAGACACCGCCAGAAAGATCTTGCTCAGCAATAAAGGCTCGGCTGGTGATATACCCCCGCTCGATATACCAATTACTGACGTCATGAATCAGCTGATTTATATTGTTAACATTAAGACAACGATTAATATAATCTTTATTTAACTTATTTTTATCTTTTTCACGCAGCAGGGAGCTATTGTGATAATTAATATCCTTAATGAAAAAGCAGTGTTCGGCATCGCTTCCACCAGTTGGATTTATCGTCGTTTGAGGTTGATTTAACTGCAATAATTCATCGCGCTGTTGCCGAGACTGATCAATTACCTCGGCCTGCCGCTGCTGAATGTCATTTCTGTCTGCCGGATTAAGCGGCGCGGAAAATACGGTATAAGAAAATAGCGCAGGCATGATAACGATCAGCCTGAAAAAACCACGCATGGCTTCATCCCTGATGATAATAATTTTTTCGGCATAGTAGAACCGTTAATTACCCAGCTCAATATGTCAGGTAATATATAATTTTATGACAATGGGTTTGCGTTAAGTCGCGATAAAATGCTTCCTTAACCAATAATTTTAGGTTGGTTACACCTCGTCATACAATACTGCGTATTTCATGACCTTTTCTTGTCGATTCTTCACCCGAGGGATATCTCACCCCATAGCATCGTTGATGCATCATATTGTATATTAACGCCTCATCGCCGCGGGTCATTGCGGTATCACCCCACATCTCTATCTCATCACGTTGCGCAGCGCTTCTCTGGGGGAACAGTGAATTATCCAATTGGGCAGATCAATCACAGCTATCTGGGCTCCAGCGTTTATACCATACTGCGTGAGGCGTTAATTACCGGTCAACTCAAGCCGGACGACCGCCTAAGAATACGGGAGCTTGCCGCACAGGTTGGTACCAGCGTCACGCCAGTACGAGACGCGATCCTACAATTAGCGAAAGAGCAGGCGCTGGTGCTCAAGACGCCACGCGATATCCGTGTTCCCCAACTGACCGACGATCAATTTAAAGAGATCCGCACACTACGACTGGCGCTGGAAGGCACGGGGGCTGAGCTAGCCGCCGCACACATTACGCCAAAAGTGCTCAAGCAGATCGAAGAGAATATTCGCCAGAATCGTCTGGCGATTGACGAGAAAAATCTACGCGAAGCATTGCGGTTGAATAGCGAATTCCATCTGTTTCTGGCTCAGGCGGCACGTATGCCGCTGTTGACGCAGTTTATTGGCAGCTTGTGGATGCGTACCGGCCCGTTGATCGCTCAGGCCTATGCGCATTTTTCCGTGCAGATGGCGATCGAACATCACGAAGAGGTCTTCGCGGCGCTACAGCAGCGCGATGCCAGCGCTGCTCGACAGGCCATCCAATCCGACATTCTGGACGGTAGTGAAACAATGCTGGCCTTTATTGCTGTGGATCAGTCGTCATGAGCCGTGGTAATAGTCCGCGAATAAAGGGAGTGAACAGTCATGCTGCCCATACCGTCATCTTGTTCATTCATTAAGTAAAGATCGGGCTGAGTGAGTTCCCGCAGGGGAGTCATTCTTTCGGGAAAAAGTATTCAAGGGGAAGAACTAGCCTGGTTTTATCAATCTTTCCTGCCGTTAGCTGTAACGAGTTTTCCTTTAAAATAACAAAGACAGTGATGGCTTATGCTTAAAGGTCACTCGTTGTTTATGATTTGCAAGAGCGTTGCGCCAGACGACTTATAACCAAAATAATGGCTGATAAACGCTATATCGTTGGCAAGGATGCGATATTTGAACCCATGCCGTACTCTTTCCGTCACGCTGCCGGATGATCGCTATGCTCGCCCTAACTACCAATACCGGATTATGGTTCAGACTTGTTTTTGTTTCATTTGGCTGCGCATTGCTGGCTCTGTTTATTGGGCAAGGGATTCTAGCCAGGCTAGAGCAAACGCAGTTACTGCGCTATAGCCAGGACGTACTTAAGCAGGGAGCCGCCGTCGCGAATGAAGGCAGGGAAACCATCAACCGTGTGCTGACGCTGAATAACACGCCCTGTTCCAGCGCCGACCTGAAAGAGTTGCGTCTGCTCTCTTTTTATTCTGTCTATCTGCGCGATATCGGGCGTATTAAAAACAACTACCTCATCTGTTCTGCGGGTTGGGGTATTCTCAATCCACCGATTTATCTGCTACCGCCGAACCTGACGACACCCGATGGCGTGCAACTGTGGACCGCAATGAAAGACGTGGTTGATCCTCGTATTACCGCAGATATGGCAAGTCTCAACAATGTGGTCACCATCACCGCTGCCGCCGCATTTCGCCGTTTTATCCAACCGCCAGCCGGATACAGCGCCGCGCTGACAACCCGTAATTTAGGCCATATCTATCAGATGTTTGGCGACATCAACCTGTCGACGCTCACGCCGACACCGCAACCGAATAATACGTGGTTAACCATGGGAAAACGGCAGACATTTTCCTGTGAGCCAAACCGAGATATCTGTGTACTGGCTCAGTTAGATTCTGCGGGTATCCTGTATCGTCCCTGGTATATCATCGCTGCTTTGTTTTTTGTCGGGGCGCTCATCGGTGCCAGTTTTACCCTGTCTTATCAGCTCTACTACGACCGGCATCAGACCCTACCATCGCAATTAAAACGCGCGATCAAACATCAACGGTTTCAAGTTCATTATCAACCACTCATCAGTCTGCCGCTGCGGACCATTATTGGCGTAGAGGCGCTTGCCCGCTGGAAAAACGAACGCGGTGACAACGTATCGCCGGAATACTTTATCAATATTGCGGAAGAGATGGGTTATATGGCGGAACTCACTCGGATCATTACACGTCAGGCATTGCACGATATGCAGCCTTATCTCACGCAGGAAACGCCTTTTCTGCTCAGTATTAATTTGTCGGTAATCGATATTGTGTCGCCTGACTATCTCCGCTTCTTACAGCAGATGTGCGATGACATGGGGATAGACAGAGCACGTATCATGTTAGAACTGACTGAACGTTCGAGCACGTCTCATCAAACACTGGCGAGCGGTCTTCAGGCATTACAGCATGCAGGCTATAAGATCGCGCTTGATGATTTCGGCACGGGGTATTCCAACCTCGATTATCTCAGCCACCTGCCGTTCGATATGATTAAGATCGACAAGATTTTTGTCAGCGCCATCGGTACAGACTCGGTTAATGCCGCCATGGCGGATCTGCTCTTCACCCTGATCAAAAAACTGGATGTTTGCGTGATTATCGAAGGCGTCGAAACCCGGGAACAGGCCGCCTATATCCTGGAACAGTGCCCTTCCGCCATTATGCAAGGATGGTATTTCGGTAAAGCGGTAGCGTTGCACGATCTGCCGGATAGCCTCCACTATCAATGTCCGCCGATCGAAACAACGTAGCCTGAAAGCGCCCCACCGTCATCATTCGCGGTGGGGCTGTTTTTAAACAGCCCAATATCAGGTCATCATGTCTGACAAGCTTCCTCGCCGCCGCTTTCAGCTCGCGGATATTGCCCGACCACCTGACGTAGATAATACGCTTCCCCCTGACGCAGTTCCGCCGTCATGAAATCAAGGAAAGCCTGCTGCGGCGGCGCGTGAGCCTTGCCTGCCAATGTTTGAACCTGAAGCGAACGCTGGTCGAGCTGCTTGATATTCAACGGCTTCAGGCGCATCGGTTCCTGTAAGCATTTATACATCACGGAATAGAAGCTACAGGCGGTAACCGCCCCCGGTGTACTCATCGCATAGTAATAGAGCGTGGTGAAATTGTTGCAGCACAGCGTCGGCTCCAGAAAAGTGCCATTCATGCGGCATGAGAGGTCAAACAGTTGTCGCAGCGTAGTAGACGATTCCGGCAACGCCAGCGGGAAAGGATGCAGATCCGCGAGTTGGATAGACTGCTGCGCTAGCGGATGATTGTCAGACATTAGCAACATTAGCGGCGCAGGCAGTGCCAGCTCGACATTCACGCCCTGTTCGGGCGCCAGCGCAAACTGAAGCGCGATATCCACTTCACCGTTGCGGATCATCTGTGACACCTGCATCGCCGAGTCGACTTTCAGCGCAAAGGTGGTGTCCGGGTCATGTTGGCGGAAACGCGCAAACAAGGTCGGCAACAGATCAAACGCCATCCCCTCCGTGCAACCAATACGCAACAGCGCCCGGCGGCTAGCCTTCAGCCCCTGAATCTCCGCCACGGCGGCATCCATGTCCATCATGCTCTTACGCACATGGTTTTCCAGAATACGCCCGGCATCATTTAACACCATGCCGCGCGCATGGCGCTCGAACAGCGGCACGCCGATGCGTTCTTCCAGCCGCTGGATTTGGCGACTGATCGCAGAAACGGCGACAAACAGATGCTGACTGGCGGCGCTGAGCGAACCGGTGGTGGCAACCACTAGAAAATAACGGATCTCGGAGCTGTGCATGGCATCGTTCCTTTCAAAAAGTGCTGAGGATTCGAAGGTTTATATTAAAAGCAAAGCTTAATTGCAATTTTTATTATTGTTGCAAAGCTCGTTTTTTCTTTAAATATCGGTAACTTCGGCACATTATCCAGCAAGGAAAGGCATGACCAGTGCAGACCTTATTCGTATCGCCTGTGAACGTTTCGATCGCGGAGAATTTAAACAGACGCTGGCCCGGCGTATTGCCCACGCCAGCGAAAGCCAGAAAGCAGACAACCAGCCCGCGCTGAACCGCTATCTGACTGACGAGATCCAGCCCACGTTGCAGGCGATGGGATTCAGCATAAGATCAATCGCCTCGTCGGATGCACGTCATCCTCCTTTTTTGCTGGCCGAACGCATTGAAGATCCCAACCTGCCGACCGTGCTGTCTTACGGTCACGGCGACGTGGTTTTCGGTGATGAGGACAACTGGCGCGACGGGCTTACGCCCTGGGAATTGGTCGAAGAAGGCGATCGCTGGTACGGACGCGGCTGCGCCGATAATAAAGGTCAGCACAGCATTAACCTGATGGCGCTGGAACAGGTGTTTCAGGCGCGCGGACAGCGTCTGGGTTTCAACTGCAAACTGTTGTTCGAGATGGGGGAAGAAATTGGTTCACCGGGACTTGCCGACCTGTGCCAACAGCACAAGCAAGAACTGGCCGCCGATATTTTTATCGCGTCGGATGGGCCACGCCTTAATGCAGAACGTCCAACGCTGTTCCTTGGCTCCCGCGGCTGCGCCAATTTTCGTTTACGCATCAACGCGCGCGCTCAAGCGTACCATTCAGGCAACTGGGGCGGGTTGCTCAGCAATCCGGGTACGCAGTTAGCGAACGCCGTGGCGAGTCTGGTGGATGGACAAGGACGGATGAAGATCGATTCCCTGCTGCCACCGCCGTTAACGCCCGCGCTGCGGGAAATTCTCAGCACCATCGACCCCGCAGGCAGCGAGGGCGATCCGGCGATTGATGAAAACTGGGGTGAAGGCGGTCTCACGCCTGCCGAACGGCTATTTGGCTGGAACACGCTGGAAGTGCTGTCATTCATTACCGGTAACCCAAACAAGCCGATGAACGCGATTCCCGCTGATGCGACGGCTATTTGCCAACTGCGGTTTGTGGTCGGCACCGACTGGCAGCATCTGGCGCAACATGTGCGCCAACACCTCGACCAGCACGGCTTTAAACAGGTGGAGGTTGAAGTACTTAATACGTCTCCGGCAACGCGGTTTAACCCCGAAGATCCGCTAGTGAACTGGACGCTGGCGCTGATGCAGCAAATCAGCGGCAAACAGCCCGCGCTGTTACCGAATTTGGGCGGGTCGCTGCCTAATGACGTTTTCGCCGACATCCTCGGCCTGCCGACACTGTGGATCCCCCACTCCTATCCGGCATGCGGCCAGCACGCGGCCAACGAACACCTGCTGAAATCCGTCGCCCGCGAAGGGTTAGCGATCATGACTGGCCTATTCTGGGAGCTGGGGGAGGAAGGGCATGATCTGTTAGAAGCACATAGAAGGTATGTACATCAGAAGTGATGTTTAACGCCCGCCTTTCCTGTCTTTCACTGGCATTAGAAATTAGGCTGAGGTAGAAGTGACTGCCGAGTAAGCGGCATGGATGTCGCGAAAGCCAGTGCCGCTTTTCTTACTTTATGCGGCACTGGAAACTTGAAATGCTAATTACTTCTTCATCCACGCCGGTTTCTGGAACGCGTGGAACATGGAGTTTTTGTCCTCAAAGAACGCGGCGAATTCCGGGGATTGAACAGCGGCTTTCAGATCCTGAGCGAATGGTTTATCGGCATCTTCCGCACGTACAACGATCATGTTTTTCAGGTCTTCCGGCAGCACATCCAGTTGAATGGCGTCAGACAGATTCAGGCCAGCGGAAATCGCGAAGTTGGCGTTAATCAGCGAGCCGGTTACGCCACCCAGCGCACGCGGTAACTGTGCGGCTTCCAGCGGTTTAAAGACCAGCCCTTTCGGGTTTTCTGTGATGTCACGCAGCGAGGCTTTGGTCGGTGTAATCTCTGGATTGATCTTGATCAGGCCGTATTTTTGCAGGAAATCCAGTGAGCGCGCCAGATTTGATGGATCGTTTGGCAGCGTCACGATATCGCCCGCTTTCAGCTCATCCAACGAGCGTACTTTGTTGGAGTAAAAGCCCATGCTGGCCGTCGGCACGGTGATCACTTCTGCCAGTTTCAGCCCTTTATCCGCGCTGAAACGGTCAAGATAGCGGCGATTTTGGAACAGATTGGCATCAATACTGTTGTTCGACAGCGCCAGATTCGGCTGGATGTAGTCGCTGAATTCACGCACTTTTACGTCGTAGCCTTTTTTCACCATTTCCGGCTTGATCGCTTTCGTGACCATATCGCCATACGGCCCCGGCGAGACACCGATGGTGATTTCTTTGCCTGAATCTGCTGCGTAAGCCTGAGAGATGCCCAGCACCAGCATGAGTGGAATGAGTTTTTTCAATCGCATCGTCGCGTTCCTGTCTGTCCGATTTAGTCAGTATTCGCCGTTTTGCTAACGGCATTCTCGTTATGTTAGGCGTCTGTAGCCACGGTTAAGATCGAGATACCGGGAGCGACCACGGTGCGAGGCATCCCTGCGGGAACCTCATCACCGTGTTTCTCCCTAAATCCCAACTCTTACGCGTGGTGCAACATCGCTCATTATTTTTCTCTATTTTTATAACGTTATTCCCTGGTGTTGGATAACGTTTTACTGCTCACACTTCTTACTAAAAAGGCTGATTCAAAAATCAGTTAAAACAAAAAGGTTTCCTGTCCGTAGCAATACTTTTCGTACAGTTCAGGGTTAATGTCGAAGCCGATCCCCGGTTTATTTGGCACCGCAACACAGCTGTCGTTGTCTAATTCAACAAACGGCAGCATGAAGTCTTCATGCCAGTAGCGGGAAGACGGAGGAATGTCGTGCGCATAGATAAAGTTCGGCAGCGTTGACACCGCAATATTGTGCGCTTTACCGACCGCCGTATCCAACATACCGCCGCACCACACCGGAATATTGTGCGCCTGGCAGTAATCATGAATCAGTTTGGTTTCAGTAATACCGCCCACGCGCGCGACTTTAATATTGATGATTTTGGCACTGCCTAGCTCGATCGCTTTACGCGCGTCTTCTACCGAGGCAATACTTTCATCCAGACAGATCGGTGTATTCACCGCGGCCTGAAGTTTGCGGTGGTCAATAATGTCGTCATGCGCTAACGGCTGTTCGATCATCAGCAGATTGAATTTATCGATGCGCTTAAAGAAATCAATATCATCCAGCGTGTAGGCAGAATTGGCATCCACCATCAGCGTAATATCACCAAATTCCTGACGCAGCGCCGCAATATAATCATAGTCTTTTCCCGGCTTGATTTTTATTTTGATGCGCTTATAGCCGTCGTTCAGAAAATTATCGACCACGCGGACTAATTGATCCGGCGTGTCCTGAATACCAATACTGACACCGGCTTCGACTTTATCGCGTACGCCGCCCAGTAATTGATGCAGCGGCACACCTTTTATCTTCGCGTACGCATCCCAGATACCGCCTTCAATTGCCGCTTTGGCGCAGTTATTACGCTTTACCGGCGCAAAAATATCGCGCACTTGCGAAGGATGCTCAATATTCCCGGCCTGTTTAACCATCGGAATCAAGAAGTCACGCATAATATGCCACGCGGTGACGTTGGTTTCTTCGTTATAAAATGGCAGGGAAATAGCTGAGCAATCGCCGTAACCAATCTGCCCACCAGCGTACACTTCCGCGATGGAAAAGTGTTTTTCCGTCTGCGTCGCAAAGCTGGTAGTAAATGGCGTTTTCAACGCCATTTTCATTTTTCGTAATACAATTTTGTCTATTTTCATGACATCTCTCTGCTGTCCTGAATAACGTATTCTGTCGCGGTTTAGCGGCGTTCGCGCTTATTCGCCCGACGCGATAGCATATCACCCAGCGTTTGCACGACCTGTACCAGCACCACCAACGCAATCACCGTCACGACCATGACTTCGGTTTCATACCGGTAATAGCCAAAGCGGATCGCCAGATCGCCGACACCACCGCCGCCAACAATCCCAGCCATCGCAGAGTAACCAATCAGGCTAACCAGTGTGATCGTCAGGCCACGTAATAATCCTGCCAAGGCTTCCGGCAACAGCACAGTTCCGATAATGCGCGTCGGGCTGGCACCAAAGGCTTCTGCCGCCTCCACAATACCCGGATCGACTTCACGCAGTGCGGAATCCACCAGACGGGCATAAAAGGCAATCGCTGCCACCGACATCGGCACCGCCGCCGCCACGGGCCCTATCGTGTTCCCTAGCAGCAACTGGGTTAATGGCAACAGCAGTACCAGCAGGATCACAAACGGGATCGAGCGGATGATATTCACCAGAATGGTTGAAACCAGATAGATAAAACGGTTCTGCCAGAATAAATGACGATCGGTAACATAAATCGCGATGCCTAGCGGCAGGCCGAAGACCACTGCACACAGCGTTGAAATACACACCATGGTGAAGGTTTCACCAAAGGCGAAGATTAATTCACCGATTAACTCAGTCATTGATGACCTCCACCCCAAAGGTATTCTGCTGAATATAAGCAATAGCCGCAGCGAGATTTTCCGCTGCCGGATCGTTACGGTATGAAATCTGGGCGATAATATGCCCCAACGCGCGATCGTTAATGTATTCAATATTGCCGTGCAGAATATTGACCGAGACCTGAAACTGCTGCGCAACGTCGGATAATATCGGTTGTTCTACCGAATCATCGGCGAAAAGTATTTTTAGCAAGACGCCTTTATTATTTTGCTTAAAGCGTTCAGGTAATTCGACCGGGCTGGTATGGCTAACTAATTGTTTGGTATAGGCGTGTTGAGGCGCAGAGAAAATCGTAAAGACCTCACCCTCTTCCACAATATTTCCGCCCGTCATCACCGCCATACGCTGGCAGATACTTTTAATCACACTCATTTCATGGGAAATCAGCACGATCGTGATACCTAACCGGACATTAATACTTTTCAATAACGCCAGAATAGACGCCGACGTTTCCAGATCCAACGCCGAGGTGGGTTCATCACACAGCAGCACTTCGGGATGGTTGGCTATCGCGCGGGCAATGCCAACACGTTGCTTCTGCCCACCGCTTAGCTGTGCCGGATACGCAGTTCCTTTATCCTGCAATCCAACCAGCGCCAGAATTTCCGGCACGCGCTCAGCAATCTCCGCTTTGCTTTTGCCCGCGGCACGTAGACTGAACGCCACATTGTCGTAGACATTGCGGGTATGCATCAGATTAAAATGCTGGAAGATCATGCCAATACGTTGCCGATGCTGGCGCAACTCGCGGCCAGACGCATCACTGATCAGTGTATCGCCCAGAAACACCCGCCCTTCGGTGGGACGCTGCAATAAATTGATCGTCCGCAGCAGTGTACTTTTTCCTGCGCCGCTGGTGCCAACAATCCCAAAAACTTCACCCTGTTGAATGGTCAGGTTGACGTTGTTTACCGCCCTGGACTGTGCAGTTTTACTGGCGGGGAAATCAACGCTCACGTTTTCTAACCGAATCATTACCTGACTCACTCCTGCTCGTTACTCATCGTTTTAAGAGGTGACACAGCGATATACGCAAACGTATGCCTGTTTGATTAAGGGCAAGGCTTAAGTGACCAATATTAAGGCAAAGCCTCCCTTTATTGTTTTCGTATAACTTTTGGGGATAAACGCCTTTTTAGATTGAGGAATAACCGGGCTATTTATGGTTGCCACTTTTGTTATAATTAGATTACTTTATTATAAATCAATAAAGTATTGTAAAATTATCGTCTATTTAAGTTAGAGAGAAATGAGCTTTGCGTCAATGATAAAAAAAGCAAATCACCTTTCTGTTTTTTAGAAGCTTTTTTATGATTTTTCTTCTATATGAATTACTGTCGCCTCGTTTACCCACGTGAGGTTCACGACATCACCAAACATAACAAAGCATCATAATTCGTTGATAAATACCAAAAAATATATCCTGAAACATTACTATCACAATCTGCATTTAGCCTGCTACACCATGATATATAGCCTGCCAGCTCAGTCTGGCGCGGCGTCTCCGGTTAGCGTTCCCGAAGGTGCCGAAGTCCTGCTTGACGCCGTACTGCCAACACTCTCCGTCACCCAACGCCGAAACCTGATGGTGAAAACCGCACTGGCCGATGGTTACCCGCTCTCCGGCGAGTCGGGTGATAAAGGGACGCAGAATTTCTGGCAGCGCCTGAATCTGCATGACGCCGCTCAGCTCGCCCTGCACCGTTAACATATCTCTACGACGCGTTATCCCTGCCTACGGGGACGGATTGTCGTCAACACGTCGCTCAGCGTCGTTAAGAACACATCGGCATGTTCTTCCAGAAACACCAGCGGCGGGCGGATTTTCAGCACGTTCGCCGCTGGCCCCGTTGCGCTGATTAGCACACCACGCTGACGCATCGCGTTTACTACCCGCAACGCGGATTCGGTTGCCGGAGATTTACTTTCACGATCGTTGACCAGCTCCACGCCGATAAACAGGCCATAAGCGCGAATGTCGCCAATTAGCAGAAAATCCTGCGCCAGTTGCTGCAATCCCTGGCGCAAATAATTACCCACTCGCTGAGCATTCTGCTGTAACTGCTCTTCCCGAATCACCCGCAGCACCGCGTGCGCCGCCTGACAGGACACCGGATTGCCGCCGAACGTATTGAAATAGCGGACATCTCGCCCAAATGCGTCGAACAGTGCGGAACGTCCAACCAATCCGGCGATAGGATGCCCGTTGCCCATCGGTTTCCCTAAACTCACCAGATCCGGGACGATGCCGTGGCGCGCAAAGCCCCACAGTGATTCTCCGGTGCGACCAAAACCCGGCTGTACTTCATCCGCAATAAACAGCCCGCCCGCCTGACGGATCAGCGCCGCCGCCTGCGCCATTTCGCCTGCCGGCGCGCAGAACACGCCATCGCTGGAAAAAATCGTATCCACCAGTAGCGCGGCAGGACGAATCCCCTCCTGCTGCATCTGCGCCAACGCTTCACGAATGCTAGTGAGAAATGCACCGGGCTGACGATAGGTATCCGGTGCGTCGATCAGCTTCACGTGATTGCCACGCGCTACGCCATTCCCCAGCGACGGCGACAGTTCCGCCAGCGCGCTGGTCACACCGTGATATGCCCAGCGCGTCACCAACATGCCCGTGCCACCCGTGGCATGCCGGGCGATGCGCAATGCCAGATCGTTGGCTTCACTGCCAGTGCAGGTCAGCATCACGTTGTTCAATTCAGCGGGAAATTCGCTCAGCAAGTCTTCCGCAAAATCGACAATCGCATGATGCAGATACCGCGTGTGAGTATTCAGCTGTGCGCTCTGGCGCGCCATCGCCTCAACCACTGCGGGGTGGCAATGCCCGACCGAGGCCACATTGTTATACACATCCAAATAACGTTTCCCCTGCTGATCGAACAGCCACACGCCCTCGCCGCGCGCGACATGTAGCGGTTCTTCATAGAACAGGCGGTAACCGCTGCCCAGCACCCGCTGACGGTGCGCCAGCAAATCTTCTGTTGTCGCCATTTCAGAAACGATTCTTCTCTGATTCATCGTTCATTCTCCGCGCAAGCCTGCTGTAGACGAGTCACAACCTGCGTATGGGAATAGGTCACCATGCGCTGTAGGCTGTGCCAACTGCGCGCCACATTACGCAGCAGATATTCCCGATTGTCGGGGTAGCGTGATGCTCGCCACTGCGCAATGGTCAGGGTCAGCGCCATACGGGTCGCGATCAAATCAGGCAGCAGTGCGATCTCCTCCGGCGTTAATGGCATATGGTGGTGATACGCCGCCACAAACGGCAGAACATGTTCCAAAAGATCCTGCCCCTCACCAATCTGGTACGCCAGCGCGGTCGCCACTTCGCAGATTAACGGTGCGAACACGGCATCGCCAAAATCGATAATGCCCGTCACCCGCGTCGGCGACGTGCCATCTACCAGCACATTATGTGGATTCAAATCGTTATGAATGATCTGATGGCGTAGCGTCGTCAATTCGGGCGCGACGTGGCTGTCATAGCGGTCAAAAATGCGCTGAAGATGCTGATACTGCTGGGGCGCAGAAACGAAATCGAGGTAAGGACGCACCTGACCCGCGCGGCTGATATCCCACAGCAGCGAACGGTTCGCCGCCGGATGGATAAAGTGGTGAAGTGCGTTATCCAACTGCGCCAATGTGCTCCCCAACTGCGACATCAGTGCCGTTGACGATGAGGCCAGATGCTGCGGCATACCGACCAGATAGCTCACCAGCCGCACACGCAGCACTACACCATCGATTTCAACAACGGTTTCTGCCCGACCATTTTTTGTCAACCTGATGCGCGGTACGGGCAATTCAGGTGCCTGACGGGCAAGATGCAGCAGCAGCGCAGTTTGAAAATCGCTGACATCAGCAGGTTCCGCCGTGTTGATCACTTTCAGCATATAGCGTTCGTCCGGCGTGACCGTCAGACAGAAATTCATATCACGTTCGCCCTGAAGCAGAGTCATCTGCCCAAACAGGCCATACTCTTGCTGTGCAATCGCCAACGCCTGCTGACAGGAAACCTGCGGTACAGCCTGCGTCATTAACTCGTCATCGTGTGGTAAAGCCTCGGCAAATACCGGCTGGTTGGACGTTGGAAATTGCAACACAGGGGAAAGTGTAGTGAGCCGTCCGTCAGACATGCTGTCCTCCATTAACATGAATTTCTGCACCGTTGACGTAAGAGGCACCGGAGGTGCAGAGAAAATAGATCAAACTTGCCACCTCTTCGGGTTTACCTAAGCGCTGCATCGGCACCTGTCGCTCAATAATGTCATCCGTACCCGGTGACAGTATCGAGGTTTCAATTTCCCCCGGCGCAATCGCATTGACGCGAACGCCGTGCGAACCAAAATCAAACGCCATTTCCCGCGTCAGCGCAGACAATGCCGCTTTTGAGGTGGCATAGGCGACACCGGCAAAGGGGTGTACGCGCGATCCGGCAATCGAGGTCACATTGATCACGCATCCCTGTGATGCCTTGAGTTCATCGAACAACCCATTTGCCAACAGCGCACAGGAAAACAGATTGACGTTGAAGACCCGCAGCCAGGTCGCATAGTCCGTGTCACGAACGCCCAAGCGCTGTCCATCAGCGCCTTTTGGCGAAATCCCCGCGTTATCGACCAGCGCATCCAGACGTCCACCTAGTTTTTCCTTAATCAGCGGTAGCGTCTGTTGCAGGCTATCGATGTCTTCCAAATCGAGATGAATATGATTGAGTAGCTTTTCCGCCCACGGGCACTCTTCTGCCCAGTTCTGGCGCGAAGCGGTAAAGATCCGCCACCCTGCCGCGTGGAAATGCTTAACGGTAGCATGTCCAATCCCCCGGCTGGCACCGGTCAGCAGTAACGTTTTTTGTGCTGTCATACCGAACCTCCTGAGCCCTTTTGTACAAGATTCATCAAACTGGTGTTTGATGCATCATAAATTGAGTTTTAAAAAAAGCTGAAAAAATATCCAGCGAAATGTAGTCTTTTCTCTTAACGAAGCGCACTCTTAAACACATTTTTATGCCGAATCAGAGAGCGTTTCGTGCGCTACAGTACTGTTATTTCATGCTACCTCGTAGCACGCGCCCGACGCAGGGCGGCTCACTCGCCGTCGCCCTGCGAACCCTGGCTTTTCGGCGCTAATTATGTCGCTGCGCGATGCCTTCGTCGGTATCAGGCTTAACGGACCGCTTGCGACACGTTCCCTACGTGGCGCAAGCTTTCGCGGCATCCATGCCGCTCATCCTAAGCCTGCTATCTCCTCAGCATAATTTCTTACGCCGGATAACAACCGAGCCGCTTACACTGGTTGTTTTTTGATGATGTTTGCCAGATTAGTTCCCACTCCGTAGCCGCTCCGAACGGCGGCGTAAGATCTCCATCACGACTAGCAGGACGAGTGCGGCACCCACCATCATGGTCGCTGCGGCGGCTATCGTCGGGTCGAGGTTTTCACGGATGCCAGCAAACATCTGTAACGGCAGCGTGCGTTGACGCGGACTGGCGAGGAACAACGTGACGATGACCTCATCAAACGAGGTCGCAAAGGCAAACAGCGCGCCGGAAAATACCCCCGGCGCAATCAACGGAAACGTCACCTTGCGAAAAGCCAGCAGCGGTGAAGCCCCCAGGCTGGCAGCAGCACGCGTCAGGTTGTGATCGTAGTTCTTCAATACCGCCGTGACTGTAATCACTACGAACGGCACACCGAGCATCGCATGAGCCAACACTAGCCCCAGATAGCTGTTCAGCAATGATAGCTTGGCGAAGAAGAAAAACATCCCGACCGCAACAATCACCACCGGCGCAATCATCGGTGAAATCAGTACCGCCATCACCAATGACTTACCGCGAAATTCACCGCGTACCAGCCCGACTGAGGCCAACACGCCGAGCACCGTCGCCAGTAACGTCGCCAGCGGCGCAATCAGCAGGCTGTTGCCCAACGCGCCCAGCCACTCGCTGGAGTTGAAAAATTCGCGATACCAACGTAGGGAAAATCCCGTCAGCGGATAGCTCAGAAACGACCCCGCATTAAACGAAAGTGGCACAATCACCAGCACGGGGACGATCAAAAACAACAGCATCGCCGCGCCGTAGAAGTTAAAGAACGTGTTCCACAGGCGGATAACCACTTCACCCTGCTGTCTCATTTGTTATCTCCCCAGTATAAGGTTATGGATATCGCGCTTAATGTGCTGCCGCTTCCGCATTGGTGCGCGTTACGCGGATGTACACCACGTACAGCAGCGTCACGATGATCAACAGTTGCGTACCCAGCGCGGCGGCCATTCCCCAGTTCATGGTGGTATTGGTGAAAAACGCGACAAAGTAGCTCAGCATCTGATCGCTTGGTCCCCCCAGCAGCGCAGGCGTTATGTAGTAGCCAATCGCCATCATGAAAACCAATAGCGCCCCTGCCGTCACGCCAGCATACGTTTGCGGCACGTAAACCCGCCAGAATGCAATAAACGGATGCGACCCCAACGAGATCGCCGCGCGTACATAGTTCGGGGAAATGCCTTTCATCACCGCGTATAACGGCAGAATAAAAAACGGCAGTAGGATATGAGTCATCGAGATATAGACACCGATACGGTTAAACACCAGCACTAGCGGTTCGTCAATAATACCAATGCCAATCAGCGAACGGTTGATCAACCCACCGGACTGCAACAACACAATCCAGCTTGCCGTCCGCACAATCAGCGATGTCCAGAACGGCAGCAAGACCAAAATCAGCAACAGGTTGGCACGGTTAGAAGGCTGTTTCGCCAGCCAGTACGCTAACGGATATCCCAGTCCCACGCACAGCAGCGTCACCACGCCCGCCATCAGCAGCGTGCGCAGCAGCACATCGACATACAGCGCCTGATCGGCAGGCTGCGGGACAATCTGTTGCGTATTGGCATCGACTTTATGGTCAAACACCGCTAACAGATAATAGCTGGTGAAAGGTCGTGCGGCGCGATCGAACGTTTGCCAGGTTGCCAGTTCCCCCCACATCGGCTGTTCACGTATCAGTTGGTCACGAACATCACTGCTGCCCTCCACGGGCAGTTTGCGCAATGTGCGGGTAATCAGCGTGCGATATTCCGACCCTTCATACCCTAACCGTTTGGTGATCGTACTTAACTTGCCGCTGCTACGGGCATCGCGCAGATCGCCGACTAACGCCCGAAAGACCGCCTCATCCGGTACATCGTTGCCCGACCAAAGCCGCATTGCGGCAATGGTCTGTGGCATATTGTCGCGCAATTCTGGGTTAGAGACGCTTTTCCCCAAAATCGAGGTGATCGGGAAGAGAAAACTCACCACGATAAACAGAAACAGCGGTGCAATCAGCAGCAAAGAGCGTTTCTTATAGGCTTTCTGCGCGACCCACAGTTGCTGCTTCAAGGTTGAATTTCCCTCGTTTCCGCCAGACGGTACAGCGGCGACGATATCACTCTGGGACATAGGCTCTTTCTCCATCATCACGTACGGTAAATCACTGCAACGTTATTGGGCAGCCCAGGCGTTAAAGCGCTGTTCCAGCTCTTCACCGTGATCGATCCAAAACTCAGTGTCTACTTGCAAGGCCTGTGCCAGATTATCTGGTGCGGTCGGTAGATTGGCAGCAACAGCCGGAGCCAGCAGGCTGGTGGTCTTAACGTGGGTTGGCCCGTAAGGAATGTTCTCGGCGAATACCTTCTGGTTTTCCGGCTGGTTGGCAAAGGCAATAAACTGCTCCGCCAGCGCTTTGTGCTTGGAGCCTTTGACGATTGCCCAGCTATCCAGATCGTAAATACTGTCGGCCCAGACAATCTTAAAGTCATGTCCTTCTTTCTGCGCCGCCGCGACGCGGCCGTTATAGGCTGACGTCATCACCACATCGCCGGACACCAGCCATTGCAGCGGCTGCGCGCCAGACTCCCACCACTGAATATTCGATTTGAGCTGATTCAGTTTCTTAAAGGCACGCTCGACACCCTCTGGCGTCGCCAGCACCGTGTAGAGATCTTCACGCTTCACGCCATCGGCCAGCAACGCAATTTCCAACGTGAATTTGGCGCTTTTACGCAGCGCGCGCTTGCCAGGGTACGCTTTCACATTCCAGAAATCAGCCCAGCTTTTCGGTGCCTGTTTCAGTTTCGCTGCGTTGTAGGTCAAGACGGTTGACCACAGGAAGATCCCCGCGCCGCACTCGGTGACGGCACCTTTGACAAACTGGGATTGGTCGCCCAGTTTTGACCAGTCCAGCGGTTCAAACAGCCCTTCGCTACAGCCGCGCATCAGTTCAGGGCCTTCGACTTCCACGACGTCCCACCCTACCTGCCCGGTTTCTACCATCGCCCGGATACGTGCCATTTCGCCGTTATACTCACCGGCTTCCACCGTACCTTTGCCCGCCGCAGCGAACGGTTTGTAAAACGCCTTATCTTGCGCATCTTTGTTCAAACCACCAAATGAGATCACCGTGACGGATTCCGCCTGCGCCTGACAGGCCATCGCCACCAGAAAAGTCGTGGCCGCTATTCTCTTCAGTACCGGGCGGCTGAAGAGACCTTTCGCTTTGGCGTTGCTGCTAAGTTTGGACATGGGCTTGAATATAGACATCGTTTCGCTCCTGGAGTGGTAGTCAATGTAAAGGTCAAAGGCGTATCACTATTTTGCGTACTCTATTTTCGGACACCGCCTTTTTGATGCATCATACATCAGCATAATTATGCAAAAAGAAATGAGCATAAACTGTGCCAATACAGAAATTTTATTGATGT
The DNA here is from genome assembly GCF_037076465.1 of Pectobacterium araliae. Classification (NCBI taxonomy): domain Bacteria; kingdom Pseudomonadati; phylum Pseudomonadota; class Gammaproteobacteria; order Enterobacterales; family Pectobacteriaceae; genus Pectobacterium; species Pectobacterium araliae. Next base: position 2,453,062 of record NZ_AP028908.1, read on the forward strand.
TTTACTAAAACGGCGGCGGGAATGGTGATGAGAAACAACAAGGTTGTGCGGTCAGCATGTTGCCCTGGTTGTATTTCGCCATTTTTGCCATGTTGTGGTGCAAGCCAGCATTGCCTTGCACCACCCAGACACATTGCGCGTCTGATACCCGCGTGCCGATAGGGGCTATCGACACGCGTTTCTTACCGACGATCTATCGTGAGAGATCGACGCAGAGATATTTCATTTCCAGATAATCTTCGATACCGAAACGTGAGCCTTCGCGTCCCAGCCCAGACTGCTTCACCCCGCCAAACGGCGCGACTTCATTCGAGATCAATCCGGTATTAATGCCGACCATGCCGTAGTCCAACGCTTCCGGCACTGTCCACTGGCGTACCGCATCGCGCGTGTAAACATAAGCAGCCAATCCGAACTCGGTATCGTTGGCCATCGCAATGGCTTCTGCTTCATCGCTGAAACGGAACAGCGGCGCGACTGGCCCAAACGTCTCTTCACGGGCGAAACGCATCTCACGCGTCACCTCGCCAACGATGGTCGGCGTGAAGAACGTACCGCCCAGTTCGTGGCGTTTCCCCCCCAACAGTAGCGTCGCTCCGCGAGATAACGCATCGGCAATGTGCTGCTCGACTTTGTTAATTGCATCGGCATCAATCAGCGGCCCCTGCGTCACGCCCGGCTGTGTACCGTCGCCTACGTTTAATTTACGGACTTCTTCGATCAGCCGTTCTACCAGCGTTGGGTAAATCCCGTTCTGTACATAGATGCGATTCGCACAGACGCAGGTCTGCCCGCTGTTGCGGAACTTGGAGGCCAGAATGCCTTTCACTGCCTGATCCACATCGGCATCATCGAACACGATAAACGGCGCATTACCCCCCAGTTCCAACGAGAGTTTTTTCACCGTCGGCGCGCTCTGCGCCATCAGGATGCGACCCACTTCCGTCGAGCCAGTGAAGCTTAGCTTGCGCACCACCGGGCTATCGCACAGCACCTTGCCCACGGACTGTGCATCACCGACGATCACCTGCAACACGCCGCGCGGAATACCCGCCTGCTGTGCTAACTCCGCCAGCGCCAGTGCGGTAAACGGCGTCTGCTCCGCAGGTTTAACGATCATCGTACAGCCCGCCGCCAGTGCGGGGCCGACTTTACGGGTAATCATCGCCGCTGGGAAATTCCACGGCGTAATCGCCGCACACACGCCAATGGGTTGCTTAATCACCATCAGGCGCTGCTGTCCCTGCGGCGATTGCAGTACGCTACCTTCAATACGTTTGGCTTCTTCCGCAAACCAGTCGATGAAACTGGTGGCATAAGCGATTTCGCCACGCGCTTCCGCCAGCGGTTTTCCCTGCTCCGCCGTCAGCAGCGCAGCCAGATCCTCCTGATTGTCCATCATCAGGCGCGCCCACGCCTGCAATAGCGCGGCACGTTCTTTTCCCGTCTTCTTACGCCACTCAACCAACGCCCGTTCCGCAGCAGTAATCGCCTGCTCAGTTTGTGACACCGTCACGAGTGGCACATTACCCAACACCTCACCCGTCGCCGGATTGGTAACATCCAGACGTTCACCGTTTTGACCATCTTGCCACTCGCCGTCAATCAGGCAGTGTTGACGGAATAAGCGTTGTTGTTTCAGTGAAATAGACTGTTTCAGTTGCATAGCATCTCTTCTATTGTGTTAATACGCGCGTCAGGATGTTCATCGCCTTGCTGAACTGCTCATCAGGAACCGTCAGCGGATACAGGAAACGAATCACGTTGCCATGCACACCGCAGGTCAGCAGCAGTAAGCCCGCCTCTAACGCGCTTTTCTGAAATTGACGGGTAATCTCTGCTGAAGGCTTACCCGTGCCCGGATCGTTAAATTCAGCGGCAACCATCGATCCTTGTGCACGAATCGCCACCAGTGCCGGACACTGCGCTTTTACTTTTTCCAGCGTTTCGACCAACGCAGCGCCCAGCCGCTGCGCCCGTTGGCACAATTTTTCTTCTTCAATCACGTCCAATACCGCCAGCGCAGAAGCAACCGACAGTGGGTTACCCGCATAGGTGCCGCCCAATCCGCCCGGCGAGGGAGCATCCATGACGTCAACACGGCCGACCACGCCAGAGATCGGGAAGCCGCCGCCCAGGCTTTTCGCCATGGTGATCAGATCCGCTTTTTCTGCGTAATACTCCATCGCAAACAGTTTGCCGGTACGGGCAAAGCCCGTCTGCACTTCGTCGGCAATCAGCAGGATACCATGCTCGTCACACAGCTTACGCAGCCCGCTGATAAAGGCCGGCGGCGCGACGTGGAAACCGCCTTCGCCCTGTACCGGTTCCAGCAGAATAGCGGCAACCTGATCGGCGGCGATATCGGTATGCATCAGACGTTCGACGCTTTCCAGTGCCTGTTCAACGGTGATGCCTTGCTTCTCATTCGGATAAAGCGCGTGAAAAATAGAGCCGGGGAACGGGCCGAACCCGGTGGAATACGGTGCCACTTTGCCCGTCAGCGTCATAGTCAATAACGTGCGGCCATGAAACGCCGCGTTGAAGGCAATCACGCCGGGGCGTTTGGTGTAAGCGCGGGCGATTTTCACCGCGTTTTCCACCGCTTCGGCTCCGGTGGTAAAGAACGTGGTTTTTGCCGCACCTTGAATCGGTGCCAGCGCGTTAATACGCTCAGCCAGCGTAACGTAGCTGCCGTAAGGGACAATCTGATAAGCCGTATGGGTAAAGCGATCCAACTGTTCGCGCACCGCCGCGACAATCTTCGGGTGACGATGCCCGGTGTTCAGTACCGCAATCCCGGCAGCGAAATCGATAAACTCTCGCCCTTCAACATCCCATAGGGTGCTGTTTTCCGCACGCTCAGCATAGAAATCACACATGACGCCCACACCACGCGGCGTGGCGGCCAGACGGCGTTGATTCAGTTCGCTATTCTTCATGGTTTGCTCCGGTATCCCAAACACATCTGTTAGTTGAAGATGATTAGTTGAACAATGACAATTAGTTTAGTTGCAAGATGAGTCGCAAGATGATGATGTCATTTAGACGCGAGATGGTTCTATAATCCAGTGCCAGTTTTGAATATTTGAAGGATCCACTTTGCGCTCACTTCTGACCGACTTATTGCTTCAGCGTTTAGCCACCCAGCAGGATGGTGCGCTGAACAAACGTGTATACGACAGCATCCGGCTAGCGATTCTTGATGGCGCGATTGCCGCAGGTACGCGCCTGCCATCGTCACGCGATCTGGCACAGCAGCTGTCTCTGTCACGCAATACCGTGCTGACGGCTTACGAGCAGCTACTGGCAGAAGGCTATATTGACGCACGCAAAGGAAGCGGGACCTTCGTCACGGAACAGTTACCTGATGGCAATATGCTGCCAGTGAGCAGCAGTAATGCGGGGGAAATACGAGAGCCTAAGCATGAGCTTTCGCGTCGCGGTATGCATCTGCTGGGTTATGCCGGGGCTTCCATTCGCCAATGGGGGGCATTTATGCCCGGTATTCCCGATATCGCCAGCTTCCCGCATGATTTATGGCGGCGGATTCAGACACGTCTGACACGGCGCGTTCGTCCTGAACAACTTTCTTACTCGCCCATTGGTGGCTGTCCAGAACTCCAGTTGGCGCTGGTGGATTATCTACGTGTCGCCCGTTCCGTCGAGTGTACGCCGGAACAGGTTCTGATTACCGAAGGCACGCATCAGGCAATGGATTTGCTGGCTAAAATGCTGTGCAACCCCGGCGATTTGGCATGGATTGAAGATCCCTGCTACTGGGGGATTCGTAATGTCCTGACGATTAACGGCCTGCGCATTGCTCCCATCAATGTTGATGAACAGGGTCTGGCACCGCCAGAAACGCTTTCGCCCGATACGGCTCCACGGTTGATATGCGTGACACCGTCACATCAGTATCCGCTAGGCGCAGTGATGAGCCTGGCACGTCGCCAACGGTTGCTGGCTCTGGCACAAGAGCATGGTTGCTGGGTGGTGGAAGATGATTATGACAGCGAGTTCCGCTTTTCCGGCAGCCCAATCCCCGCGCTGCAAGGGCTCCAGACGCAATCCCCGGTGATCTACATCGGTACATTCAGTAAAACGCTCTACCCCGGCCTGCGCGTCAGCTACATGGTGTTACCGCCACTGCTGGCGCAGTCGCTAAAGACAGCACATTCCGAGCTTTACCGCGGCGGACACTGGCTCACGCAGGCGACGCTTGCGCAGTTTATCCGCGAAGGCCACTACGCCGCACATATCCGCCGCATGCGTTTGCTGTATGCCAAACGGCGCGCGCTATTGACGTCGCTGATCGAACAGCATCTGGGCGCCGATTACGTCGGGGACAATAGCAATGCCGGGCTGCATATGTTGCTCAGCCTACCGCCCCACATTGATGATGTCGTGCTGAGCGCCGCGATCTTGCGCCGTGGTGTAATGGTTAAACCGCTTTCCAGTTACTACCTGCAACCGACGCCGCAGCGCGGTTTATTGCTGGGCTATGCCAGCGTCGAAGAGCCTCAAATGGAGCAGGCTTTTTCCGTGATTGTGGCGTGTATTCAGGCACTGGATACCCATCATTCTGACGTCTGACCGATCCGCATTTTCACACCAGTCCATTTGCACCGGTACGGTGCCATCCTCCATCAATGCGCTCCATTACGGCGCACCCGTTGTGGTGAAGGCTGGCGTGATGACGCATTGCTGCGCGGTATTTCCTGCTCGTTCAGCATCCGGCATGGTTTATGCATTCTTATGAATAACAGTGACTGCCGGAGAATGAAAAATGAGAAATTATGTCAGCTTCAGGAATGTTCAGAAGACCTATGACGGCGACCGCCTGATCGTCAAAAACCTGAATCTGGATATCCGCGAAGGTGAATTTCTGACCCTGCTTGGGCCATCCGGCTCGGGAAAAACCACCAGTTTGATGATGCTCGCCGGGTTTGAAACCCCGACGCAGGGGGAAATTATGCTGCGCGATGCACCGCTGCATCATCTCCCACCGCACCAGCGCGACATCGGCATGGTGTTTCAGAACTACGCCCTGTTTCCACACATGACCGTAGCGGAGAATCTGGCATTTCCGCTCTCTATCCGCCGTCTGAATCGTGCCGATATCAAAGAGAAAGTGGATCGGGTATTGGATCGTGTGAAGCTCACCAGCCTGGCCGATCGCTACCCTGCACAGATGTCCGGTGGCCAGCAGCAGCGTGTCGCGCTGGCTCGCGCATTGGTCTTCGAACCGAAACTGGTGCTGATGGATGAACCTCTGGGTGCGTTGGATAAGCAACTACGCGAACATATGCAACTGGAAATCAAAGAGTTACACCAATCGCTGGAATTGACCGTGGTGTACGTCACCCATGACCAAAGCGAAGCAATGACGATGTCCAACCGCGTCGCCGTATTTAACGACGGCGTAATTCAACAGATGGACAGCCCCAGCGACATCTACGAAAAGCCGGAAAATGCGTTTGTGGCGCAGTTTATCGGCGAAAACAATACGCTTCTTGCCACACGCGGCGAGGCAGAAGGCGCGTTCTATCGTACAACGCTGGATGACGGCACCTCACTGCGCGCGTTGAAAGTCCGCCCCAGCTCACCGGGTCGAAAAATTACGCTCTGCATCCGCCCCGAACGTATTCACGTCAACGCGGCTCACGTCGATGACACTATGCAACACGTCAAAGCCCGCATTCAACAGTTCATCTATCTGGGCGATCACGTCAGGATGATGACGGAAGTGGCAGGTCAGCCGCAGTTTATGGTGAAGCTCCCCGCCAGCGACATTCAGCCGCACTGGAAAGCGGGCACCGAAGTCAATCTGTCATGGCAGCCGGAGCACCTGCGCGCGCTGGATAGCATCATTACGCATTAATCGTGACGCGCTGACAGCACAAGGTACAACTCAGGCAGGAAATAAGCATGTTGCCCCTGAACAGGGGCAACGAATACAGCGCTAGTCTCGAATCTTGCGGTACACCCACAGCACGACAATCGCGCCAACAACCGCCACCACAAAACTGCCGAAATTAAAGCCATCGACCCGACCAAACCCAAAGAAAACGCTGATATAGCCGCCCACAACGGCACCGACAATCCCGAGCAACACCGTCAGGATAAAGCCGCCGCCGTCTTTACCGGGCATAACCCACTTAGCCAAAATCCCCGCAATCAAGCCAAAAATAATCCAGGACAGAATCCCCATACCTACTCCTCGCGTTTTCGTTTCACCACACCCGACGTTGCCATTCGTTGGCAAATCGAGACGTTAAGCAAGTATAGGTTAAGATTGAGGAAGTGTGTGGGTGATGCAACGGATGATCAATAGTGCATGTCGTTTAATCGCATTAAAAATAGCCCTTACTCCTTCGCATACAAATACACCGACGCCCGTGATACCCCCAGATGCTGGGCGATGGTTTCCATCGATTTTTTGACTTCCAGCAGGCCGTTGTCTTTCAGTTCCTGAAGCAGGATTTTTCTGTCCTGCGCTTTTAACGCCCGTGGCGTGGTAGCAAGTCGGGCGGCGAAGTGATCGATGTGTTGTCTGATCGCCGCCGCACCGTTTGGCTCCAGATGCTCGGTCACAGAGTCAGAAGCGAGCTGGGTAAACTGTGCCAGCGCATTCTGCATGCCGCGGAATAGCGTCATGTCGACGTTCAGGCACAGCGCCGCGACATAGTCGCCTTGCGCATTTTTGATGCCGACCGAGGTGCTTTTTACTGGACGTCCGTCAGCAAATTGGTTGGCGTAATTCGCTAAAATATTAGGAAATTCAGGCGAGGCGATACGGGCAAGGCCCAACTCCGTTGCGGGTGCACCCACCTCTCTGCCGGATAGATTATTGTGAATGGAAAGTATCGCGTGCTCTGGGTTCTTCAGATCGTGCACGACCACTTCACAGAATGGCGCAAACGTCTCGCTCAACCCTTTCGCTATCGCCTCTAACTGCGTCAACAGCAGACCTTCTCCAGATGTAGACATCTTATCTCCAATCGCAGCAGCGTTTTCTGCCGCAAAGTGTACCACACGCCCGCGTTTCGCTTTCTTTCAGCGGCAGATGACACTCATACACAATCCATAACTTGAAAATAAATCAAATTAGACAATTTATCTAATTTTATATATTTTGTTTATTCGGTTTTCAACAACATCGGGACAACGGCTCCGGTGTGTACAATCACGACGAGCAGGTGATACAGATATGAGCGACTTACGCCTCCCAACCTACGACGATGTGGTAGCCGCAGCGGAACGTATTGATGGCTATGCCAATAAAACGCCAGTGATGACATCGCGCACGGTCAATGACGCATTCGGTGCAGAGCTTTTCTTCAAGTGTGAAAACTTGCAGCGCATGGGCGCATTCAAGTTTCGCGGTGCGATGAACGCACTGTTGCAGTTCTCGGACGAGCAGAAAGCCGCTGGCGTGGTCACCTTTTCTTCCGGTAATCATGCGCAGGCGATTGCGCTGGCCGCCAAATTGCTCGGCATTCCAGCAACGATTGTTATGCCACACGATGCCCCGGCGGCAAAGGTCGCCGCCACACGCGGTTACGGCGGGAACGTGGTGGAATACAACCGATATACCGAAGATCGTGAACAGATCGGTAACGATCTGGCGAAAAAGCATGGCCTGACGCTCATCCCCCCTTACGACCACCCGTATGTCATTGCTGGGCAAGGCACGGCGGCGAAAGAGTTGTTAGAAGAAACCGGTGAACTGGACGCCCTGTTCGTCTGCTTAGGCGGCGGCGGATTGTTGGCAGGCTCCGCACTTTCTGCTCGTCAGCTATCCCCACAGTGCAAAATTTATGGCGTCGAACCCCTCGCAGGCAACGACGGACAACAATCTTTCCGCAACGGCACGATTGTGCATATCGATACGCCCAAAACCATCGCCGACGGCGCACAGACCCAGCATTTGGGCAACTATACCTTCCCTCTGATTCGCCAGAACGTCGACGATATCCTGACCGTGACGGATGACGATCTGATTGACGCGATGCGGTTTTACGCTGAACGCATGAAAATCGTCGTTGAGCCGACGGGATGTCTTAGTTTTGCGGCAGCACGCAACCTCAAAGAATCACTACGTGGTAAACGCATCGGTATTATTATCAGCGGCGGGAATGTCGATATCAGCCGCTATGGCACATTTTTGACTGGCGATGCCTAAGAAAAAACGATGATCTTTATTTCTGAAGCCGAATCCGCGGCGCTCATCAGTCATGAGCTAGCTTATGATGCCGTGCGTGATAGCAGAAAATCCTCAGATATGGCGCAAGAGCTCAAGGCTGCCGGGCTGGATGCGCAAATCAGCGATGCCGGACAGCGTGTTCGATCGCTGGGGATAGCCTGTCCTATGCTCAGCGTCGGTGCCACACCGACAGCGTATTTTGCCGACGAGGCGCGTAGCGTAATGCCGCCGTCAAATTGCCATTGATGCAGGCGGCTGTAGCAGTTATCCATAAAATCTTGTCCATCGCGCTGCCAGCAGATTGAAGCATGGTATGCTGACATCGCTCAGTTCCCTTTGTTATGACTTTCTAATGCTCGCAATAGCGCCGCGAGATTGGTGTCAAGTGCAGCTAGCACATCCGTAGATAGCACAGAGAGCACCTGCCGCTCGTTCTCAATGTGCGCCTCGACGGCGCGATTAATCAGTGCAAGCCCTGTATCGGTGAGTTGCACCAGCATGCTGCGCGCATCCTGTTCGTTCTGCACTCGCTCGATAAACCCTCGAATTTCAAGGCGCTTGAGTCGGTGAGTCATGGTGCCCGACGTCACCATCAGCGTGGAGAACAGTTCAGTCGGACTCAGGCAATATGGTGCGCCAGCGCGCCGCAGCGTAGCCAGCATATCAAACTCCCAACTGCTCAGATCGAATCTGGCAAAGCAGGATTCCAGACGCTGATCCATGAGTACAGCACATCGCCTGAGGCGTCCAATCGGCCCCATAGGACTGGCATCCAGATCGGGGCGTTCGCGCCGCCACTGATCAAGGATGTCATCTACTGCATCGTATTCGCTGGTTTGACTCTTCATTTATCTTGGTTTCAAGGTAATTGATCAACTCTATTATCGTATCTTGAATTGAAGGTAAAGTCATGAACACGCCATCCTCACCACACGACTGGCGTGACGTCATGCTCACGGCGTTGACCCGCTGGCAACGACACGGCCGATGAAGGGCGCTGTCGGCAGGAAAGATAAAAAGCCGAGCGGGAATAATGGGTAGATCGTAAAGACGGTAGCTGTAAGCCCGAGCCGCGCAGATACGAATCTCATCCCTGAGATTCCCCCTTTCGGGCTGACGCAAGCGACGTTCAAAAGCGTTCCTGACGCTTTTGTCACTGGTGAGGACGCTTTACTCTTCTATCCCATTATTCCCGTTCTTGTTCTGTTGATAGGGTTTTTAACGATCTTCGGTGTTATAGCAACACAGCCGTTTCTATCATACTTAGCGACGGTTACGCACAAGCTGGTAGCGACGCGTCAGGTACTCGACCGGTGCGCTCCAGATGTGAACCAAACGGCAGAACGGGAATAGGACGAACAACGTCAGCCCCAACACGATATGCAGTTTGAAGATCAGCGCAACACCCGCCAGATGTACAGACGCACCACCTTGGAAGTACGCCACGCTCTGTGCCCAACCGACCAACTTCAGCATTTCACTGCCGTCCATATGCTGTGCAGAGAACGGGATGGTCAATACACCCAAACCAGCCTGAATCACCAGTAAAGACAGAATGAGAATGTCACCAACGCTGGACGTCGCACGAATACGTGGGTTAGTCAGACGGCGCTTTAACAGCAGCGCACCACCAACAAACGTCAGCAGACCAGCAGCACCACCGCCAAACATCGCCATTTTCTGTTTTACATCCATCGGCAGGAAGGCTTCGTACATCCAGTGCGGCGTCAACATACCGAGGAAGTGCCCAGCAAATACGCCCAGAATCCCCAGATGGAACAGGTTAGACGCCAGACGCATCCCTTTTTTATCCAGCATTTGGCTCGAACCCGCACGCCAGCTGTACTGGCCGTAGTCATAACGCAGCCAACTGCCAATCAGGAAGATCGCCATCGCCAGATAAGGATAGATGTCAAACAAAAATATATTGAAATAGCTCGTGATTGCACTCATTAGCGTTGCCCTCCCGCCGATGTCGCGTCAAGGTTCAGATATTGCGGCACCACCGCGCCAGCGAAGCGGCGTTGGTGTTGCGTTTGTTGGGCCGATGCGCAGCCTTCTTCGCCGAGGAACTTAACCTGTTCCTCTTCCCACACGGCATCCAGCGCCTGCGGCGTGTCATCACGCGCTTCGTCAGCCACCTGATGTGTGACATTGTCACTTTTCAGGTTACTACCAGACAACGCCAACAACAGATCGAACAGCACGGCATAGCTGCTGTCACGCTGCTGCAAACGCGCACCAATCAGCGCCAGAATCGGCGCGATGTCGAGTAAACCCGCACGGCTCTGCGCGGGTTCCAGACGAGAAAGGTACTCAAGATACAGCGGCAGGTAGTCCGGTAGCTCACGGCAATCCAGTGCCAGACCGGCATCCTGATATTGCTGCATGAGATCGACCATCGCCTGACCACGGTCACGAGATTCGCCGTGAACGTGTTCGAACAACAGCAACGAGGTCGCCCGACCGCGGTCAAACAGGCCGCTATACTCCGCCTGTTTGTCCAACAGATCCTGCGCACACAGCGTGTTGATGAACTGCATCAACGTGTGGCTCTCTCGTAGCGGTAAGACATCGGCCTGCTCTACCGCGTCGATCAATTCAGCCCGGTTTTCCCATAGCTCGCTATCGGGATAGTCCAGCAGGCGGGCAATAATCCGCAGGCTAATCATGGTTCGTCTCCTGCATGATCTTGCTGTTCATATCGCGTGTTTTGCTGCTGACATCAATAGCATCAATACGCTTGCTGTTGAACAGGTTGAATTTGGTATCACTACCGTGGCAACCATCGCCAAAGCTGAAGCCGCAACCTTTGCTTTCTGGGAAGGCTTCACGCGCCAGTTCACGATGGCTTGACGGGATCACGAAACGGTCTTCGTAGTTCGCAATCGCCAAGTAGCGGTACATTTCCTGCGCCTGCGCTTCAGTCAGCCCAACCTGCTCCAGCGCGCTGGTATCGATTTTGCCTTCTACGGTTTCTGCACGTTTGTAGTGACGCATCGCCAGCATACGTTTCAGCGCCAGTAATACTGGCTCGGTATCACCTGCGGTCAGCAGGTTCGCCAGATATTGCACTGGAATGCGCAGGCTTTCGACGTCCGGCAATACGCCAGTGTGCGCCAGTTGACCCGCGTCTGCGGCAGACTGAATCGGTGACAACGGCGGCACGTACCACACCATCGGCAGCGTGCGGTATTCTGGGTGCAGCGGCAGCGCCAACTTCCAGTCCATCGCCATTTTGTAAACCGGTGATTTCTGTGCGGCTTCAATCACGCTGTTTGGAATGCCATCTTTCAGCGCTTGCTCAATGACTTTCGGGTCGTTCGGGTCAAGGAACACATCCAGTTGGCTCTGGTACAGATCTTTCTCGTTTTCCACCGAGGCTGCTTGTTCAATGCGATCGGCATCATAGAGCAGCACGCCCAGATAGCGGATACGCCCAACGCAGGTTTCTGAACACAGCGTTGGCTGACCGCTTTCGATACGCGGGTAGCAGAAAATACATTTTTCTGATTTGCCGCTCTTCCAGTTGAAGTAGATTTTCTTGTACGGACACCCGGTCAAGCACATACGCCAGCCGCGACACTTGTCCTGATCGATCAGGACAATACCGTCTTCACCGCGTTTGTAGATCGCGCCGCTCGGACAGGTCGCCACGCACGCGGGGTTCAGACAATGCTCACACAGACGCGGCAGATACATCATGAACGTGTTTTCGAACTGGCCGTACATCTCTTTCTGCACATCATTGAAATGGACAGGATCGAAGTTCTTATCCTTGGAGCGTTTGCTGAATTCGCCGCCCAGATCGTCTTCCCAGTTCGGGCCGTTCTCGATTTTCTTCATCCGCTGACCGGTAATCAGCGAGCGCGGACGGGCGACAGGCTGATGCTTGCCTTCCGGCGCTTTACGCAGGTTCTGATAGTCGTAGTCGAACGGCTCGTAGTAGTCGTCGATTTCCGGTACATCTGGGTTAGCGAAGATTTTGGACAACACGCTGATGCGGTTACCCATCCGCGGTTCAAGCTTGCCGCTGATTTTACGGATCCAGCCGCCCTTCCACTTTTCCTGATCTTCCCAGGCATGGGGATAACCCACGCCCGGTTTGGTTTCGACGTTATTGAACCAGGCGTATTCCATCCCTTCACGGCTGGTCCAGACGTTTTTACAGCTAACGGAGCAGGTGTGACAGCCGATGCATTTGTCCAGATTCAACACCATGCCCACTTGTGAACGAATTTTCATCAGGCTTTCTCCTGCTGTACCGCTTTCTGTACTGTTTGTTGCTGAACCGTCTGTTGCTGAACCGTCTGTTGCTGAACATAGTCCTGGCCTTCATCATCCAGCCAGTCGATGCGTTTCATTTTACGCACCACGACAAACTCATCACGGTTTGACCCGACGGTGCCGTAGTAGTTAAAGCCATAAGCCAATTGGGCATAGCCACCGATCATATGGGTCGGTTTCGGCGTGATACGGGTTACCGAGTTGTGAATACCGCCGCGCTGCTGGGTAATTTCCGATCCCGGCAGGTTAATAATGCGTTCCTGCGCGTGGTACATCATGGTCATTCCCGCAGGCACACGCTGACTCACCACCGCACGTGCCGTCAGCGCACCGTTGGCGTTGAACGCTTCTACCCAGTCGTTATCCGCAATACCCAAATCACGGGCATCGTCTTCGCTCAGCCAGATAATCGGGCCACCGCGCCCCAGCGTCAGCATCAACAGGTTGTCGCTGTACGTGGAGTGAATGCCCCATTTCTGGTGCGGCGTTAGGAAGTTCAACGCTTTTTCCGGGTTGCCGTTTGGTTTCTGGTTCATCACCGGCTCAGCCGCACGGGTATCAACCGGTGGACGGTACACCAGCAGGCTTTCACCGAAGGCACGCATCCATTCATGGTCTTGATACAACTGCTGGCGACCGGACAGCGTACGCCACGGAATCAGCTCGTGAACGTTGGTATAACAGGCGTTATAAGAGACATGTTCATCTTCCAGACCAGACCAGGTCGGGCTGGAGATGATCTTGCGCGGCTGCGCCTGAATGTCGCGGAAGCGAATTTTCTCGTCTTCTTTATTCAGCGCCAGATGTGTGTGATCACGACCGGTGAATTTGCTCAGCGCTTCCCACGCTTTTACCGCTACCTGACCATTGGTTTCCGGGGCCAGAGACAGAATCACTTCTGCCGCATCGATCGCCGTTTCAATCTTCGGACGACCTGCCGCCGCACCGTCAGCCTTGGTGTAGTTCAGCTTTTTCAGGAAATCGACTTCGGTCTGTGTGTTCCAACCGATACCTTTACCGCCGTTACCCAGCTTGTCCATCAACGGACCAAGTGAGGTGAAACGTTCGTACAGGTTCGGGTAATCGCGCTCCACCATCATCAGGTGGGGTGCCGTTTTACCCGGAATCAGATCGCATTCGCCTTTTTTCCAGTCATCCACGCCGAACGGCTGCGCCATTTCTGCCGGGGAATCGTGTTGGATTGGCAAGGTAACCAGATCGGTTTCCTGTCCAAGGTGTCCCTGACAGACGCGGGAGAAAGTTTTCGCGATGCCTTTGTAGATTTCCCAGTCGCTTTTGGAATCCCATGCCGGATCGACAGCCGCAGACAACGGGTGAATAAACGGATGCATGTCCGAGGTATTCATGTCGTCTTTTTCGTACCAGGTTGCCGTTGGCAGGACGATGTCGGAATACAGGCAGGTGCTGGACATACGGAAATCAAGTGTCACCACCAGATCCAGTTTGCCTTCAACGCCTTGAGCGCGCCATTCCACTTCTTCCGGCTTCACGCTGCCCGCCATGCCCAGATCTTGCCCTTGAATACCATGATCCGTACCCAGCAGGTACTTCAGCATGTATTCGTGGCCTTTACCGGAGGAACCCAACAGGTTAGAACGCCAAATGAACAGGTTGCGCGGGTAGTTTTGCGGGCTATCCGGCTGTTCAGCGGCAAATTTGATTTCGCCTGATTTCAACGCGGCAACGGTATATTCCTGCGGCGTGACACCAGCGGCACGCGCTTTTTCTGCGATATCCAGCGGGTTAACGTTCAACTGCGGTGCAGATGGCAGCCAGCCCATACGTTCGGCACGCACGTTGAAGTCAATCATGCTGCCGCTAAAGCGGGATTTATCCGCCAGCGGTGACAGCAATTCCTGCGGCGCGACGGTTTCATAACGCCACTGGCTGGAATGGTTATAGAAGAACGAGGTACTGTTCATGTGACGCGGCGGACGCTGCCAGTCCAGACCAAACGCCAGCGGCGTCCAACCGGTTTGCGGACGCAGTTTTTCTTGTCCGACGTAGTGCGCCCAACCCCCACCGCTCTGACCGACACAGCCGCAGAAAATCAGCATGTTGATAATGCCGCGGTAGTTCATGTCCATGTGGTACCAGTGGTTGATACCGGCACCGACGATGATCATCGAACGACCGTGCGTTTTATCGGCGTTATCCGCGAATTCACGCGCAATGCGGATGATGTTCTGACGAGAAACGCCCGTGATTTCCTCAGCCCAGGCTGGGCTGTACGCTTTCACATCGTCGTAATCGCGCGCGCAGTTGTCGTCGCCCAGACCACGATCCAGGCCGTAGTTCGCCATCGTCAGGTCATACACGCAGGCAACCAGCGCTTCGCTACCGTCAGCCAACGTCAGGCGCTTAACTGGCAGTTTGTGCAGCAGGATTTCTTCTAGCGCAACGTTGTTGAAATGTTCGCTGACCGCGCCGCCAAAATACGGGAAGCCAACATCAACCACATCGTCGTGCGACCCCAGCAGGCTCAAGCGCAGCTTCACTTCTTCGCCGCTCACGCCGTCACGCTGTTCCAGGTTCCATTTGCCCTGATCGCCCCAGCGGTAGCCGATCGACCCTTGCGGTGCCGTCAGGTTGCCGCTTTCATCGTCAATCGCGATGGTTTTCCACTGCGGATTGTTGTCTTGGCCGAGGTTGTCCACCAGATCGGAGGCACGCAGCAGTCGGCCTGCCGCGTAGTAGCCATCTTCACGCGGTTCCAGCAGCACCAGCATCGGTAAGTCCGTGTATTGACGAACGTACTCACTGAAATACTGGCTCGGTTTGTCGAGGTGGAACTCTTTCAGAATAACGTGGCCCATTGCCAGCGCCATCGCGCTGTCGGTGCCTTGTTTCGGGTTCAGCCAATGGTCGCACAGCTTGGCGATTTCAGCGTAGTCCGGCGTGACCGCAACGGTTTTGGTGCCTTTGTAGCGCACTTCCGTGAAGAAGTGGGCATCCGGTGTACGGGTTTGCGGAACGTTAGAGCCCCAGGCGATGATGTAGGAGGAGTTATACCAGTCTGCCGATTCCGGTACGTCAGTCTGCTCACCCCATGTCATGGGTGACGCCGGTGGCAAGTCACAGTACCAGTCATAGAAGCTCAGGCAGACGCCGCCGAGCAGAGAAAGGTAACGCGCACCGGCAGCGTAGGACACCATTGACATCGCCGGAATCGGTGAGAAACCGATAATGCGGTCTGGGCCATAGGTTTTGGCGGTGTAAACGTTAGAGGCCGCGATCAGCTCGTTAACTTCATTCCAGTCAGAACGAACGAAACCACCACGGCCACGAATTTGTTTGTAGTATTGGGTTTTTTCGGGGTCATTGACGATGGACGCCCAGGCATCAACCGGATCGCTGTGCGTCAGTTTCGCTTCACGCCACAGCTTCATCAGGCGTTTACGCATCATCGGGTATTTCAGGCGGTTAGCGCTGTAGAGATACCAAGAGTAGCTGGCGCCGCGTGGGCAGCCACGAGGTTCATGGTTAGGCAAGTCCGGGCGGGTACGCGGATAGTCAGTCTGCTGCGTTTCCCACGTCACCAGACCGTTTTTCACATAAATCTTCCAGCTACATGAACCGGTGCAGTTTACCCCGTGGGTAGAACGCACGATTTTGTCATGCTGCCAGCGACTACGATAGCCATCTTCCCAGTCACGATTGGTATTGAGGGTCTGCCCGTGACCGTCGGAAAACGGTTCGGCCAGTTGTTTGAAGTAACGTAACCGGTCAAGGAATTTGCTCATCCTGACTCTCCTGCTGCGAAGCCTGTTGGCTCCTGTCGTTATGAAATGCTCGTAGCAGACATCTGTTTTTGCTGACGACACATCGCTCAAATTGGCGCTAGGGTATCCAGCAAGCCCTTCGTCAAATTTGATGATGATCAAGAGAGTTTCCAGGCTAAAAACAGGGAACCCACCTAACTACCCATAAAGGATAAGGGGAGAGAACCCATTCAATGCAATGAAAAATAAGAATAAAAAAACGAGATAAAAACGATGTAACGTGAGTAATGCACAGAGGTGACTATTTGGAGGTAGTAGGCTTACGCCATGCGTCCGTCGAGGGAAAAGTGAACATTGACGAGCGCAGACGCAACAGAGTGAGCCTGCGCTCGTCAGGTGAAACGCGATAAGTTAACGAACGGTTGCCAGCACCGTTTCCGCTGCGAGATATGCTCCCTGTTCGACGCAGTGGTGCAACGTTCCCGCTCGATGAGACTGAATCTGAACCTCCATTTTCATTGCTTCCATCACTGCGACAACCTCACCTTTTTCTACTTGTACACCGTCCTCAATCAGCCAACTATGTAAGGTGCCTGCAATCGATGTGGGTAACTGTGTAGGGTCGTCTTCTTTCGCTGCCGGAATCGGTGTAGACGGTGCCGTAGCAAACGAGGCCAGCCCTCCCAATAATTGGCTGGGAAAGGCCAGTGCATGGCGCTGGCCGTCGATCTCAATAAAGGTACGAGTCAGGTTGCTATCAGTTGAATGTATATGACGAGGCATCGCCGCAATCTGCCCCGTAAATTCAGTTTCGATCCAACGCGTATGTACCCGAAATGTTTCGGTGAAATCAGCATCATCCATAACCGCGCAGTGAAACGGCAAGACAGAAGCGACGCCCTGAATAACAAACTCGCGTAGCGCACGACGGGCACGTTGAATAGCCTGTTCTCGCGAGCTCCCCGTAATAATCAACTTTGCCATCAGAGAATCATAACTGCCAGGAACCGTTGACCCTGCACCTACTCCGCTATCCAGACGCACACCTGGACCACAAGGCACGTTAAAGAGAGAAAGCGTACCCGGCGTTGGTAAGAAGCCTTTCGCCGCGTCTTCCGCGTTAATACGAAATTCAAAAGCGTGACCACGCGGTTCAGGGGTTTCATGGACACTCAACGGCAACCCTTCTGCAATGCGCAGTTGTTCTACCACAATATCAATACCCGTCGTCTCTTCCGTGACCGGGTGTTCAACCTGCAAACGGGTATTGACTTCCAGAAAGGACAGCGTGCCATCACCGCTCAGTAAAAATTCAACGGTTCCGGCACTTTCATAGCCAGCATGCGTACAAATAGCCTGCGCCGCCTGATGAATACGCTGCCGTTGCGCGGTGGTGATAAACGGTGCTGGCGCTTCTTCTATCAGCTTTTGATTGCGCCGTTGCAAGGAACAATCCCGTGTCCCCAATACCACGACATTGCCCTGTTTATCCGCAATGACCTGCGCTTCAATATGGCGAGGTTTATCCAGGAACTGCTCAACAAAACATTCGCCACGCCCGAATGCCGCTTCCGCTTCCCTTACGGCGGAATGATAAAGCTCTTCCACTTCATCCAGTCGCCACGCGACCTTCAGCCCACGTCCACCGCCGCCAAATGCGGCTTTGATCGCAATAGGTAAACCATGTTCCTGAGCAAAACTCAGCACCTCCTGTGCATCACTCACTGGCTCTGTCGTCCCTTTAACTAAAGGAGCACCCACCGCTTGCGCAATTTTGCGTGCCTGAACTTTATCGCCAAGCTGCTCGATCGTCTCCGGTTGTGGGCCGATCCAAATCAGTCCCGCCTCTTGTACCGCACGGGCAAATTCGGCTCGTTCGGATAAAAAGCCATATCCCGGATGAACCATCGTCGCCCCCGAACGACGTGCGATATCAATCAGCAGTGGAATATTCAGGTAAGTATCCGCTGAACGCACGCCCGGCAACGCCCAGGCTTCATCCGCCAAACGTACGTGTGAGGCATCCACATCAGGATCGGCATAAACCGCAACAGCCTGTGCGCCATAATCCCGACAGGCACGAATAATACGCACCGCAATTTCACCCCGATTAGCAATAAGGACTTTTTGCGGCCGATCGTGATAATTAGAAATGGTGCTCATCAAAGATCTCACTCTCATTAATGTCATGAAACGGACGAACGGCATTAAACCGGATAAGTGCGCCCGGTGGGATTTGTCCAGCCAAATCAAGGTGATAATCAGCAACAGCGGCAATCACCGGATAGCCCCCCGTAAGCGGGTGGTCGTTCAGGAACAGAACGGGTTGACCGCTAGCGGGTACCTGAATAGCACCACAGCATGTTCCTTCACTGGGTAATTCCTGATGCTGGCTACGTGTTAACGTTTGGCTTCCTGATAAACGCAGGCCAATACGGTTAGATTGCGGCGTAACCCGCCACGTTTGTGACGTCAAAAGCGCCATCCCCTCATCGGTAAACCAGTCCGTTCTTGGGCCAAAGACAATATCCAAAGTGACAACGTCACCCGATGCAGGCAGCGATGTTGGGGGTAATATCCCACACTGTACCGAGGTACACCCTTCTGCCCCCCCAATGTTCAGCACATCTCCAGTTTTCAACGGTAATGGACCGACTTGAGCTAGACTGTCAAAAGCACAACTTCCCAGGATGGCATCAACCTGAAACCCGCCACGCACAGCAAGATAGCTACGCAGTCCCGTTGCCAACCCCCGCAGGGAGATTTCATCCCCATCACGCAAATCAAGGGGTTGATAGCACGCCATCATCATCGTGTCACCGGAGGCTGTCTTTAGCGTTATTTCGCAAGGCGCTCCCGTCACGCAGAGTAACAATTCGCCCTGTACCCGTGCGCGGAACCCGCCTTGCACGACTTCAAGGCACGTATGCGTGACAGGATTACCCACCACGCGGTTCGCATTACGCAGCGCCGCCTTGTCCATCGCCCCGGATTCGCCGACGCCCATTGCTGCCTGCCCAGGCCTTCCCAAATCTTGATACAAGGTTTGTAGCCCGCTGGAGAGCACAGTCAGGCTGATCGGTGTGGTTTTCGTTTGAGCTTCTGCCGCTGGTGTGGCCGGAGGCAGGCTGATCACACGGGTCTCACTTGCCGCATCCACAAAACGAACTTGAGTCCCCGGCAGTAAGAGCGCTGGCTGCTGCCGATGCAGATCCCACATTTTCAGCGGAGTATGGCCAATAAGCTGCCAGCCTCCGGGGCTGGCCTGAGGGTAAATACCGCTGAACTCTCCCGCCAGGGCTACGGAACCTGCCGGAATTCGAGTACGTGGTGTAGGTCGGCGTGGCACCTGCCACGATGAGCCATGAGAAACCATATAAGCAAACCCTGGCGCAAAGCCGGTAAATGCCACGCTCCAGAGAGCATCAGTATGGCGTGCAATGACATCCGATAGGCGAATACCGAGGTGCTCCGCTACATCGTGCAGATCCTCGCCGTTGTAATACACAGGCACCGTGACTTGCTGTGGGCTTGCAGACGGCACACGCACTCGTTCACGCTGGCTAATCTGTCTCGCTAATACGCTGGACGAAACGACCACAGGTTGAAACCGGATAAGCAGCGTTCTGGCGGCCGGAATCACCTCGTCGATGCCATAAATCGGCTGCTCAGATAAGGAATCAAAAAGCGCTAGCGTCTCATTCAGATTCGCTAACTCAACAAGGAAACTGCTCAAGTTGACCGGTAAAAAGCGCACGATTCTCTCCCCTAGCGCTGCCAGGCCGCGTCTGGCACGTCCGTGATAAACATGTGTCCCGGCGCGTGGCTGAGAGCAAAAGGTACTCCTGATTTCATTACCGCAGCCTGCGGCGTCACGCCACACGCCCAGAACACGGGAATTTCTCCCGGTTCAATACTCACGGCATCACCAAAATCCGGTTGCATAATATCGTTAATGCCCAGCAACGAAGGCTCGCCAATATGAACCGGCGCACCATGTACTGCGGGGAAACGCCCCGTGATCATCACGGCATCGGCCACGCGATCGGCAGGGATGGGGCGCATAGAGACCACGAGTTCCCCCTGCAAGCGTCCCGCCGGGCGGCACAATCGATTGGTTTTGTACATCGGCACATTGCAACCCGCACTAATGTGTCGGATGTCAATGCCAGCCGCAGACAGTGGCGTTTCAAATGTGAAGCTACAGCCAATCAGGAACGTCACTAAGTCGGTGTGTTGCTGCCACAACGCTGATGCATCGGTGATTTCATTCACCAGCTTGCCATGTTCCCATACCCGGTAACGAGGAATATCGGTACGCAAATCAGCACCGTCGGCCAGAATGGTGTGAAAACCCCCTTCTTCTATCACATCTAATATCGGGCAACTTTGCGGATTCCGCTGCGCATACAGTAAAAAGTCAAAGGCCCAGTCTCGCGGCAGCGCGATCATATTGGCCTGAGTCATCCCCGGAGCCATACCCGCAGTCGGTTTATCATAACCCTGACGGATGGTCTGTCTGGCCGCTCTGGCGGCATCTATAGCGTGTTGACTGGCTTTCATCAATGCGCTCATTTTTTCTCCTTATGAATTCAGAAAAGAGCGAATGGTGATGCCGTTTGCTTCCAGCAAAACACGAACCTGATCCGCCATCGCTATGGCGCCAGGGCTATCCCCATGCACGCAGATGGAGTCCGCCTGAACCGGTGTGAAGTCCCCTTCAATCGACGTGACGCCGCCGTCAGTCACCATTTGCAGCATCCGTTGTGCGACCTGTTCTGGATCATGCAGAACCGCCCCTTTTTCACGGCGTGAAACCAGACGTCCATCGGAATGATAGGCACGGTCGGCGAACGCCTCAGCGACCGTTTTCAATCCCTTCTGCTGTGCTAACTGGAGGATGGGTGAACCGGCCAGCCCGACTAATGGCAACTGCGTATCGTAGGCAAAAATTGCCTCGATAACGGCTAACGCCTGACGTTCATCGTGAGCAATGGTATTGTATAAAGCGCCGTGAGGCTTGACGTAACGTACCGTCGTTCCCACCGATTTAGCCAATCCTTGCAATGCACCCAGTTGATAAATCACATCAGCGGTTAATTCATCGCTGGCAATATCCATCGCTCGTCGGCCAAAGCCAACCAAATCGGGATAACCAACATGCGCACCAACGCTGACACCACGCAGATGGGCAGCGCGCAGTGTTTCACGAATGCCAGCAGGCGAGCCGGCATGGAAACCGCAGGCAATGTTTGCACTACTCACCAGTTCAAGGATCGCAGTGTCATCGCCCATTTGCCATTGGCCGAAGCTTTCACCCAAATCGCTATTTAAATCAATTTGTTTTGGCATATCGTTCTCCTTACACGACCTTCAGGAAATTAAAAATTGCACTAAAGGACATAGCGCCCATGTACCACGTCAATGCACACGTAATCAGACCCAGCCATAACAACCAGCGCGGGTAATGATATCCCTCCATCAAATCAGCACGTTTCCATCCCACATAGACAAAAATGGATAAACCAACAGGCAAAATCAGTCCATTAAATCCCCCGACAAACACCAATATGGATGCTGGTGTTGTCCCCAAAGACAGATACACCACCAAAGAAACGACGATAAAAACGATAGTGGCGAGATTTCGCTGACGCTCTGTCATCGACTGTTTAAACACGGTGACAAAGGAAATGGAGGTGTAGGCTGCACCAATCACGCTGGTTAACGCGGCAGCCCAAAAGATCAGACCAAATATTCTTACGCCAATACTTCCGGTTGCGTGTTGGAAAGCTTGAGACGCGGGGTTGGCAACCTGACTTGAGATATCCAACGTGACGCCGCTTGCCACCACGCCCAGCACGGCAAGAAACAGGATGAAACGCATTAATCCCACCACCAGAATGCCTTTCGTCGCCGCCGCCGACACTTCTTTAATGTGCTCCACGCCGACCATGCCTTTATCCAGCAGTCGATGCGCGCCAGCATAGGTGATGTATCCCCCAACCGTTCCCCCAACGATAGTAGTAATGGAGGCAAAGTTAATCTCATCCGGCAGGATGCTCTGGCGTAAGGCTTCGCCAACTGGGGGGTTCGACATCACCGTGACATAGAACGTCAATACGATCATCATCAAACCTAATAACACCATGATACGGTCAACGGTGGTACTGGCTCGGCGTGAGGAGAAAATGTAAATAGCCACTGCTGCACTGATCAATCCGCCCCATTTCGGCTCCAGCCCCAGCAATGCATTCAGCCCTAAACCGGCACCGGCAATGTTACCAATGTTAAATGCCAGCCCCCCCAAAATAACGAGTACCGACAGAACGTAGCCACTCCCTGGCAGCGCCGCATTAGCCACATCCGAAGCACGCATACGCGTCGTGGTAATAACGCGCCACACATTTTGCTGCACCACATAATCAATCACAATCGATGCCAAAATGCCGAAAGCAAATGCGGCCCCCATCATGGCAGTAAAGGTTGCAGTTTGTGTAATAAAGCCAGGACCTATTGCTGATGTCGCCATCAGAAAGATCGCAGCAATCAGCGATGAACGTCGACTCTGGGCGAATGTATTGTTTTCGGTATCTTGCGCAGCCATGTGACTCACTCCCGTTAATAGATAATGACCTTCCCTTCTGTTAAGCAATTTACAGACCATTGTTGGTACAAAAATTAGTATTGTTAATAAATACAATGGTAATTGTTGAACAATATTCAAATAAGTGTTGATAAAAAAGACAAAAAACGCGACAGATCTCACAAGAAAGTGTGTTATCTGATTCCGACCTCAGATAACGAAGTTCGCCTTGGTGCGGATTGTGCTCAGAAATGATGCACCAACAGAGAGAGTTGGCACTGTGATGATGCAACGGCGGCACAGTATGTGGAGGTGCCACCTTGCTGCTGCTACGGGAATATGTGAAGATTGCGCTATCCTTCCTCCCGTAACCCACTGGATCTTCATGAAGAAAGACGCGCCCGTACAAATGCTGGGTGAGAAAACCGCCGAAATTATTCGCCAGAAAATTATCATCGGCGAACTCGCTCCAGGTATGCGTCTTTCCGAGGCTTCACTGAGTGAGCTACTGTCCATTTCGCGCAATACACTGCGTGAAGTCTTTAGGATACTGACGCTAGAAGGGTTGCTGTGTTATGAGCCCAATCGTGGCGTTTATGTCGCGATCCCTGATATCGCCGCAATCATTGATATTTATCGCATACGCAAACTGATTGAATGTGATGCGCTAACGCACGCCTATCCGCTCCATCCTGCCGCGACACAAATGGAAGCCGCCGTGTTGGAAGCCCGGCAGTATAGTAAAGAAGGGAACTGGATCCGCGTCGGTACCGCGAATATGAAATTTCATACGGCTATCGTGGCGCTTGCTGATAGTGAACGCCTGACCCGACTATATCGTCATATCTCTGCGGAGCTTCGTCTGGCTTTTGGTCATTTAGACGACCCTGAATTACTTTACGCGCCCTACATTGAAAAGAATGCCAACATACTTGCGCTGCTGAATAGCGGACAGAATGCACTGGCAGCACAGACGCTGGCGGACTACCTTGATCTTTCAGAACGGACGCTGCTTGCAGCCTATACGCGCCATAAGCAAACTGCCCGATAACCCTGGAAGCACAGCACGAGGGTTTGCGCCGAGAATTAGCCTCGGCGCCATTGTTCACATCGGCGTTATGATTTCTTTCTGGCATAAAACAGCCACGTCACCAGAACACACACCACGTAGCACACCACAAACACTTTCATGGCGCCGGTTGGTGAACCCGTTAATTCCAGCGACATCCCAAAGGCCTGAGGAATGAAGAAGCCGCCGATAGCGCCAATCGCCGAAATAAAGCCCAGCGCCGCGGCGGTATCTGTGGCCGCAGAACTCTGTGCATCCGCATCACTTCCCCCCTGAGCCTTAACCCGATCTCCCGTTAATTTACGGAAAATAACCGCGATCATCTGGAACGTTGAACCACTCCCCAGACCCGCCGTCAGGAACAGCATCATGAAGATGCCAAAGAACATCCCGAATGAACCCGCAGAATTCGCACTCGGCAGAGATAGGAACAGTAACACCGAGAAAATTGCCATTAGGATGAAGTTAATCAGCGTGACCTTCACACCGCCAAAGCGATCAGACAGCATTCCACCAACCGGGCGCGCCAACGCGCCCAGCAGCGGGCCAAAGAACGCGTAGTACAGGATCACGATATCGGGAAACTGCGTTCTGGATAGCATGCCGAAACCTGCTGAAAAACCGATAAATGAACCAAAGGTGGACAAATACAGAAAGCTGAGTACCCACAGGTGCATTTGCTTCAACACTGGCAACTGTTTGCGTATCGATGCATTAGCCGTCGACAGATCGTTCATGCCAAACCAGGCAGCGGTTGCAGCAATAATCAAAAACGGTACCCACATCCAGGCAGCATGGTGCAGCCAAATCTGGTGACCGTCGGGCTGAACCACACCATTACTGGAGAAACCCAAAAGCGGCAGGAAGATCACCACTGGCACCAGCAGTTGCATCACGCTCACACCGAGGTTGCCCAATCCGCCGTTAATGCCTAACGCACTACCCTGACGTGCTTTGGGGAAGAAGAAGCTAATGTTCGCCATGCTGGACGCGAAATTTGCCCCCGCGAAACCACACAGCAGAGAAATCGTAACAAAAACGCGGTAAGGCGTTTGCGGATTCTGTACGACAAACCCGAGCCAGATACACGGGATAACCAGGATAAGGGTACTCAGCGTCGTCCAACGGCGGCCACCGACCAGCGGGATCACGAAGGAGTATGGAATCCGCAACAGCGCGCCAGAGACGGAAGGCAGCGCGGTAAGCAAAAATAACTGGTCTGTGGTAAAACTAAACCCGACCTTATTTAGGTTAACCGCCACGGTACTGAAAATCATCCAGACACAAAACGACAACAGCAGGCACGGTACGGAGATCCAAAGATTACGCTGTGCAATCCGTTGTCCACCAGATTGCCATAATGTTGCATTTTCAGGATTCCATTCCCTTATCAGCGTGCTTTGCGATACTTGTTCGGGTGATGAAGGCTGCGTCATAAAAACCTCGATAAATAAAAACGCGGTAGAATTAAGGCGCAACATTAGGGATTACACAGCAGGTAAAATTGATGCAAATCAACGTGCTGTGAGGTAAAAAAACCGGGTAAAAATAACCACACTCCTTAATGAGTAATAAAAATAGAAAAATAAGCAACGATAATTCAAGCGGTTATCTCTCTCTCTTTTCTTACTGCCATACCCACTTTCAAGGCATGGATATTCAGTGGTACTCACTAGTAGGTATAGGGTTATCACGTAGGATCGGGAAAAATGCCAAAAGGGTTATCCTTCTCGGTACTGGTTTTCTACTCCTCCAGCAGAGGTCGCTTTATTATGTTGAAACGTTTCCTGCTGCCGCTGTCGCTCGTCAATCAGGTTGCACTATTGATGCTGCTACTCGGTTTGCTGGGTATTGCTGGCATGTCGGTTTCCAGTTGGATGTCACAAAGCATCCAAGGGAACGCGCACGCCATTAATAAAGCAGGTTCACTGCGTATGCAAAGCTACCGTTTGCTATCGATGGTGCCGCTCTCTGCCGAGAATGAAATTTATCTGCAAGAACTGGAAGAAGACGAAACCAGTAGCGACCTTCAGCAGGCTGTGCGCCGGGAAGGGCTCAGTGAGCAATTCACTGCGTTGCGCGTTTTCTGGCTGGAAAGCCTGCAACCCCATCTGCGGCAAGCAACGCACTCCGCCGATGCCTCAGCCGATGTCGCCCGTTTTGTACAACAACTGGACGATCTGGTTTCCGCCATCGACCACAAAACCGAACAACGCCTGATGATGGTCACATTGGTGCAGCGCATCTTCATCGGCATCATGTTTATCCTGCTGGTCACCACATTCTTTTATTTGCGTCGTCGTCTATTAACCCCGTGGCAACGTCTGGTTTCGATGGCGCAGGCCATCGGACACGGCGATTTCACCCAGCGAGTGGCGATCAACGGTCACGATGAAATGAGCACGCTGGGACAGGTGCTTAACAGCATGTCGGATGAGCTTTCCGCGATGTACCACAGTCTGGAGCAGCGCGTAGCCGAGAAAACGGCTGACCTGCAACAAAAAAACGAGTTGCTCTCTTTTCTTTATCGCGCCAGCCGACACCTGCATACCGGTGCGCCGCTGTGCAGTCGATTGATGCCGATCCTGAACGAACTGCCCTCGTTAACACCGCTGCGCAATATTCAACTGCGACTGTATGAAGATAATAATCAGGAACAGTTTCATCAGTTTAGCGACGACAGTCAGTTACAGCCGGATCACTGCCCAGATAACAGTTGTCAGAGCTGCGGTGTGCAACATAAACAGGAAGAGCAGCCGGGTCACCCCCACTGCTGGGATCTGCACGATAAGCACGGCCAATATGGCGTCGTGTTGGCCACGTTGCCAGACCATACCGTGCTGAGCCACGATCAGAATCAGTTGCTAAACACGTTATTGGAACAGTTGACCAGCACGTTGGCGCTGGAGCGTCAGTCTACCCATCAACAACAGTTGATGCTGATGGAAGAGCGCGCCACCATTGCCCGCGAGCTGCACGACTCTATCGCACAGTCCCTCTCCTGCCTGAAAATTCAGGTGAGTTGTCTGCAAATGCAGGGCGGCGATTTGCCCCCTACGTCACAGCAGTTGCTGACAGAAATGCGCGAAGAGTTGAACACCGCCTACCGCCAACTGCGTGAACTGCTGACGACTTTCCGGCTGAAGCTTTCGGAATCCGGCTTACTTGCCGCGCTGCGGGCATCGGTCGATGAATTCGGTAAGCGGCTAGGGTATCCCATCGAGCTGCATTACCGTCTGCCGCCACAGTCGGTCTCTGCTCATCAAGGCATTCACGTTCTGCAAATTGTGCGTGAAGCCCTGAGTAATATTTATAAACACGCACAGGCCACGCAGGTCGATATCACGCTACAGCTGCGGCAGGGTTATATCGAACTTAGCGTGGCGGATAACGGCATCGGCATTCCTGATGATGCCAGCCGCGCCAACCACTATGGACTGATTATCATGCGCGACCGTGCTCGGGGTTTGCACGGCGAATGCATTGTTCGACGCCGGCCGCTGGGGGGAACAGAAGTGAACGTCAGCTTCCTCTCTGAATACCGTCACCGGCTACCATTAACAGGAGAAACACATGATTAACGAAGACGCCGCCACTCTACTGCTGATTGATGACCACCCCATGTTGCGCAATGGCGTTAAACAACTCATCAGTATGGACCCAGAATTACAGGTGGCTGGTGAAGCCAGTCACGGCGAACAGGGTGTCGAACTCGCGGAGCAGTTGGATCCGGATTTGATTCTGCTTGATTTGAATATGCCCGGCATGAACGGTCTGGAAACGTTAAATCGTCTGCGGGAAAAATCACTGTCCGGCCGCATTGTCGTTTTTAGCGTATCTAACCATGAAGATGATGTGGTCAATGCCTTAAAAAATGGTGCCGATGGTTATTTGCTAAAAGATATGGAGCCGGAGGATTTATTAGCCGCGCTGCATCAGGCGGCATCAGGGAAAATGGTGCTGAGTGAAACATTAACACCGATTCTGGCCGCCAGCCTGCGTGAAAGCCGCCACAGTAGTGACCGGGATATTCAGCAGCTCACCCCACGCGAACGCGATATTTTGAAATTGCTGGCTCAGGGACTCTCCAATAAAGTGATTGCCCGTAAACTCACCATTACCGAAAGTACCGTTAAAGTTCACGTCAAACACCTGTTGAAGAAAATGAAGCTAAAATCGCGCGTTGAAGCGGCCGTCTGGGTATTGCAAGAAAAAGTCATTTAATCAAAGCGTAAAATCGGCAGTGATGATCAGCGGTAAGGATAAGGCGCTCAGGCGCCCCTCCCATCGATATCATCCTCGAGCGAACGAGGGTGCAGCAGAAGTTGATGGAAATACCACCGCCATCTCACTAAGTTAAACAATTGTTAAACGACACCATCATTTATAGCTATTATCCTAATTAATATGACGTTACTCTCGTCTAAACTAGTTCGTAATCGCATTTTTCGGCTTTTACACCGAGTTTAACGTTGAGGAACAATATGAAGAAGGTCAGTAAGGAGCGATTTATCGGCCTGGAATGGTTACGATTTTTGCTCGGCTGCTATGTGATGATTTATCACACGGTTCACATTTATCCCCAGCGTGAACGTATTCCGTTCTTGAGCGAACTCACCAGTATGGGATTCTTCGCCACCAGCACGTTCTTTGTCCTGTCTGGCTTTTTGTTAGCGCATGTCTACATTAAGGACGGACGTCTACGTGAGCCTGTTCGCCAGTTCTGGGCTAAACGCTTCTTTAATATTTACCCTATCCATATCATTGCCCTGCTGTCTTCTATTGCCGTCGTCACGCTCATGCAGTGGCTGGCAGTGCCGCCAGAAGGACAAGTCGCCAGTGCGCGTTTCGTCATTTATGATACCAACGACCCCGCAGCCGACCCCGAAACGCTGCGCCATTACATGACAAATGCACAACTGGCATTCAACGGGTTATTGCAGGTACTGATGTTGCAGGCATGGAATCCTTACTTCCTCACCTTCAATGCCCCGTTATGGTCGCTTTCTACGCTGTTCTTTTTCTATCTGGCCTTTCCGCTGCTGGCTCCGCGTCTGTTGAACAGCCGTCATCCGTGGCTGTGGATGGGCATCGTCTGCTTGCTGTATCTGTTACCGCCGATTTGGGTGATCTGGCAGCAACAGTTCGGCATGCCGTACACCGGGCTGTTGCAACGTGGGCCGATCTTCCGTTTGCCGGAATTTTTGGCCGGGATTTTAGGCTATGCGCTGTTCCGTCATTATCGCCAGAAAGATCGCTCACCGTTAAGCAAGGGCCAACGTCACAGCGTTGCCCTGTTTATCGGTATAAATTTCCTCGTCGCGACCTGGCTATTCACGAAAGGTGACGCTTATTGGTATTTTCTGCTGCACAACGGTTTGCTGTTGCCCGCTCAGGTCGGTTTAGTGTGCCTCAGCGCATTGGCGCGTGAGCCTAACAGCGAGTGGCTGCGGCATTGGTCACCGCGACTGGGGGCGGCATCACTCTCCATCTTTGCGCTACATGTTCCGCTCTTCAATCTTTTCCGCACGTTGGAACAGCTGATACGCGGTAATCCGATGGCCTGTTTCAGCGATTGGGATCAGTGTATTGCCGCTGCCGGCCAAGTACAGCTGTCCATGACGGGCTATATCATTTTCCTGATCAGCACCGTGACGCTATGTGTTCTGTTCCAGGAACGAATCGTGTTCCGCGTAAGAACGTTCCTGACCTCACGTTTCCTTAGCAGTAAAACATCCCGCACGCAGCGTACCGCGTAGCACGATCATCGCACACGATCTCTGGCCTGAAATACGCGGGGCCAGAGATTTACCGCCCCACATCAACGTTCTCCGCTACTGCTAAAAACGTGACAGACATCGCGTTATAGCGGTTAATCATCAATAGCAACTTTTATAACTATTTACATTCTAATCAATTATCGTTTTCGGGTAGAGCATCACTCTAATTCCTGTTAATGTTTGCCGTTCCGGGCTAAACCGGTTCGTTATCAACGGCTGCACGTCTTTGTCTCTGACGGGCGTCTCACTACATGTCACCACGGTTTATTTGGCAATAATGACACTATCCAAACACGCAATCTCTTCCCTCAGCTTGGTCATCGCCCTCTCCGCAGGCATTACGCAAAGCCGCGCTGACACCATTTGGCTGAACAATGGCGACAAAGTCACCGGGAAAATCACGCTGCTTGACGGCGGCAAACTCTTTGTCAACACCGACTATGCTGGCTCCATCTCTGTAGCCTGGGATCAGGTGAAAACCTTTGAAAGCGATCACGGCCTAGTGATTCAGGGTGAACGCTACGAGAAAGGCGTACTGTACCCAGCGGTGAAAGCCGGAGAAAACCGCGCCATCGTCGCGAGCCCGTCGCTGGCTAACGAAGCAACAGGTCCGCAAACCTTGCCACTTTCCGAGATCACGTCCATCGTGGCGCAGAAGCCACTGGTGACCGATTTCGCCTGGAAAGGCAACATCGATGCTGGCATGTCACACAAGAAAAGTTCGACAGAAACCGATAATTACGATGTGGCGCTGAACACGAAAGCGCGTCACGATACGTGGCGACACAACCTTGATGCCAGCTACCATTTGGCAAAAGAGGATAAAGTCGAGAGCACCAAGAATGCGGCTGGCGAATATGCGCTGGATAAATTCGTGGATGAAAATTGGTTCTGGCAGGGTCGTTACCAGTACAAACGTGACTGGATTGAAAGCATTAAAATCAACCGCTCTTTCGGTCTCGGTCCTGGTTATCAGTTCTGGGATAACGACTTAGGCGCGTTCTCACTGACGTCGCTGGTCAACTCCCAAACCTTTGTGTACCGCGATCAGGGCGATGATAATTTCTACTCTGGCGCGATAAAGTGGGCATACAACCGCTATGTGTTCAGCAAAACCGTTGAAGCCTTCACCAACGGTGAATTGGGACGTTCATTTGATGGCACGGCACCCATCTATCTGAAAGCGGATGCGGGCCTGCGCTTCAAGCTGACCGACTGGTCTTCTATGACCATGAAAGTGTCACGTACCCGTATCGAAAGTAATCAGGGAAATGTTGACGACACGCTGTACACCATGGGTGTTGGCGTCGGCTGGTAATACGGTCACTTCCACATCATTTCACGGTGAATGGTGATATCGTCGTTCACCGTGAATCTCTCCACTTATTTACCGCTACTGACCATTCCCCGCTGACTCAGCACTCGATTGTTGTAGAATACGCACCCGCTGCGCCAATTCGCTCACGCGTTCATCTTCTGTTCCATGATTCTTCAGTTCTTGCTCAAGCGCAAAGAGATATTGCGCATTGGTGCCGAGTGGACCGCTAGCGCACGCAATCAGCGGTGCGACGCTCTGAATGCAGGTATCATTTTCGTTCAGAGGATGCTCCGGTTCGGAAACAAACACCAGCGCCGTCAGCGGTGCGCCGTTTTTGCGCTGTAATTCGCACCAGAGCGGACGATAGCAGCCCGTCAGCATTTCTCGCTTCCAGAGCAGTTCCAAATCTTCACGTAATGATGTTTCCGTCAGGCGGAAAGCCAACCCCGTCGTTTGGCCGCCGGGTTGCAACGCCAGCATCCGCCCTGGCTGTGTTGACGTGCCACGACCAATAGTGAGGCGCAGGCAAAAAGCACGCTGCCACCCCGCCAACGTTGCCAGACAGATTTCTTCAGCGTCAAAAATCGGGTTCCACATCAGTGAACCGTAGCCAAAGACCCAGACAGGACAGCTATTTGGTCGTAGCGCCAGCGTCCTATCCAGCGAATCAGCCCGCTGTTGCGGCGTGAGCAGTAAGGTTTCTTCAATACATCCAAAAGACGTTCTACAATCTGCTTTTTGCAAAAAATCGCGTGTTAACACTACTTACCACCCCCAGCCCTACTCTTTTTCTGCTCGTCAGATCGGCTCTCGCCCTGCGTTTAAAAACCTAACTGCTTTATCTGTTTAATTTTACAACACTATAGAACCTGAGGTTATTCATTTATGGCTTTGCGATCAAGCTTGATGCGGGTCACAAAACCGGAAAAAGTTCGTGATAATGTTTCATTCACACATCATGCAGCTTTTATATATACCAACTTAATCGGTAATACGACGTCAGACTTGACGTCTTGCTGATATAAACGCCATTTTTGTGACAAAAGCGGTCTACTTTATGCTTTTTGCGTAATGTAAAAGCCCCAACAACGTATTTATTTCGATAAAAACAACAACGAAGGGACGAAATGATAATAATTATCATCTCGTGTTACTATTATCCCTACACTGGAATTGACTACCACGGAGACACTGAATGGCAACGCCGCGTCAGCCTGTTTTAGTTCAGGTGAAACAAATTCACGATATTTCCCCTCATTTACGCTGTATTACATTCCATCATGACGCGTTGCGCGATTATCCAACCGAGCGATATGGCGCGCATATCAAACTGTTTCTGCCTCAGGATGGGCAGCAAAAACCGGCTTTGCCTGTCATCGGTGAACGCGGCCCGCTCTGGCCAGAAGGCGAAGCCCGCCCCATCGTTCGAACCTATAGCGTCCGGGCGTTGCGCCCAGAGGATGCAGAGCTGGATATCGTTTTCGCCCTGCATGAACACGTTGGCCCTGCCGTCAACTTTGCTCGTCAGGCCAAGCCCGGCAACTGGGTAGGTATTTCGCAACCCGGCAGCCCACTCCCGATGCTGCCTCCCGCCTCTGCATATTATCTGGCAGCTGACCCATCCTCACTCCCCGCGCTCATGGCGCTGTTGGAGAACCTGCCCGATGACGCTCAGGGACATGCCGTGATCCGTGTCGACAGCGAAGCAGATAAACTCGATATAGCGAAACCATCACAGCTTCAACTGCATTGGGTCATCGGTGGGACAGCAATGACCGACGCGCTGTTGCAGCATTTTCAGGCACTCCCAGTAGCTGATAATGCATTTTACTGGTTAGCCGGTGAGGATCGTATCGTGGTTCAGCTTCGTCGCTATGTGCGTCGCGAACGCGGGGGGGAAAGAAATCAGATGTATGCAGTACCTTATTGGCGAGAAGGGTTAAATGAAGAGGATTATCATCATAAACGTCACGATATCATGGATAACCCTGACGAATAACCGTAAAAAATACATTTGATATTATAATCATAGGGAGAAGATAGGCAGATTCTCCCTTTTCATTTAAATTTACGCTCAAAGCGTAAAAATCCGTAAACTCCCCCGTACCAATACAACAATCTGTTATCATATTGTTCGTTTTATTACGTTATAACTACTTTTTAGTCACCTTTTGCGATTTATTATTGTGTTACGGCCATGAATAACTGGCTTATGCGCTTAATAAATTGCTTTATGCCCCGAGTCATGCGAGTTATCCGTGCCTAGCTTGAAGTATGACAGGGATATTTTGCCGCATCATTCCTCTGGATAAGGAGAACACCCACAATGAAGTCTCATGCTGAGGTGGCCAAAACTCGCCATCATGAATACTCAC
Organism: Pectobacterium araliae; assembly: GCF_037076465.1. Taxonomy (NCBI): domain Bacteria; kingdom Pseudomonadati; phylum Pseudomonadota; class Gammaproteobacteria; order Enterobacterales; family Pectobacteriaceae; genus Pectobacterium; species Pectobacterium araliae. The sequence continues at coordinate 2,486,426 of NZ_AP028908.1, forward strand.
TCATTTTTCCTGTTATTGCGTTGGCCGTACTCTACATGTGGGGCAGTTCACAAAATTTTGTCACTATTCTTGGTATCAATGCCGTCGCGTTAGCCGGTATTCTTTTCAGTGCATTTAGCGTAGTACGCCATGCTGACGTGCTCGCACATCGCTTGGGTGAACCTTACGGTTCATTGATTCTCAGCCTGTCCGTCGTGATTCTTGAAGTCAGCCTAATTTCGGCGCTGATGGCCACGGGCGACGCGGGTCCGGACCTGATGCGAGATACACTCTATTCCATCATCGTGATCGTCACTGGCGGCCTGGTGGGCTTTGCCCTCTTGCTCGGTGGCCGTAAATTCGCCACACAGTATGTCAACCTCAGTGGCATCAAACAGTATCTAATGGCGATATTCCCCTTGGCGGTGATTGTGCTGGTTTTCCCCAGCGCCTTACCCAACGGTAACTTCAGCGTAGCGCAATCGCTGATTATTGCTGCCATTTCTGCGGCGATGTACGGCGTTTTTCTGTTGATTCAAACGCGTACGCACCAAAGTCTGTTTGTCTATGAACATGAAGACGAAGGCGACGATCCACATCACGGTAAACCGTCCGCACACAGTTCGCTGTGGCACACCGGCTGGCTTCTGGTCCATCTGATTGCCGTTATTGCCGTGACCAAGACTAATTCAATGCCGCTGGAAACGCTGCTGACCGACATGAACGCACCGACACAGTTTACGGGTTTTCTGGTCGCACTATTAATTCTCTCACCTGAAGGGCTGGGAGCTATCCGTGCTGTCCTGAAAAATCAGGTACAGCGCGCCATGAACCTGTTCTTTGGTTCCGTATTGGCGACGATCTCACTGACAGTGCCTACCGTCACGATCATCGCGATGATAACGGGTCGCACGCTGAACTTCGGCCTGGATATACCGCATATCGTCGTGATGCTGTCTGTGTTGGTGCTGTGCCACATTACGTTCTCCACAGGGAGAACGAACGTATTGAGCGGCAGTGCGCATTTAGCACTCTTTGCCGCCTATCTGATCACCATCACGCTATAACCTCTCAGTTGACGCGGTTTTCGCCGCGTCAGCCTCACCAAACTGCACTTATCTTGATGTATCTCTGGATCTTCTGAGCGTCTCCAGCGTATCGTAAGGCTGTCGTCGACGGACCGGCAGGCCCGCCATGTTGATTTACTTCCTTACTTTGGTTTCTGCTTAGATGAAAACGCACGGAATTAACGGCGTCAGGCCGTTCAGCGCGCTGATTGACGCGTGCTGGCGCGAAAAATATACGCTACAACGTTTTATCCACGACATTATCGCTGGCGTTACCGTCGGCATCATCGCCATTCCGTTGGCGATGGCGCTGGCGATTGCCAGCGGCGTTCCCCCGCAGTACGGGTTATATACCTCGGCGATTGCCGGGATCGTCATTGCGGTCAGCGGCGGTTCACGCTACAGCGTATCGGGCCCGACAGCCGCTTTTGTCGTCATTCTCTATCCGGTGTCACAGCAGTTTGGATTATCCGGCCTACTGGTCGCCACCTTGCTTTCCGGCGTATTTCTACTGCTGATGGGGCTCTGCCGCTTCGGCCGACTGATTGAATATATTCCGCTCTCCGTAACGCTGGGGTTTACCTCAGGGATCGCCATCACCATCGGTACGATGCAAATCAAGGATTTCTTCGGCTTGCAGATGGCCGTAGTCCCCGAGCATTACGTCGAAAAAGTATCGGCACTCGCGCAATCACTGCCAACCTTCCATCTTGCCGATACGTTGATCGGCGCAACAACGCTGTTGGTTCTTATTGTGTGGCCCAGACTCGGTATCCGCTTACCCGGTCACTTGCCTGCACTGCTGGCAGGCGTCGCGGTGATGGGAATCATGTCGCTACTGGGTGAAAATGTGGCCACCATTGGTTCCCGCTTTAGCTACATGCTGGCGGATGGTTCGCAAGGGCAAGGTATTCCGCCCATTCTGCCGCAACTCATTTTACCGTGGGACATCCCGTCGCCGGATGGAAAGACGATGACGCTGGATTGGCAGAGCATTTCCGCTCTGCTGCCTGCCGCATTCTCGATGGCGATGCTGGGGGCAATTGAGTCACTGCTGTGCGCCGTCGTGTTGGACGGGATGACGGGCAAAAAACACAATTCTAATGCAGAGCTGGTGGGACAGGGTTTCGGTAATATCATTGCGCCATTCTTTGGCGGGATCACGGCGACCGCCGCGATTGCACGCTCTGCTGCCAACGTGCGTGCGGGGGCAAACTCGCCAATTTCCGCCGTGATCCACGCGCTGTTAGTGTTGTTGGCATTATTGATACTCGCGCCGTGGTTGTCTTATCTGCCGTTAGCCGCGATGGCATCACTATTGCTGATCGTCGCCTGGAATATGAGCGAAGCGCACAAGGTGGTGGATTTGCTACGTCACGGGCCAAAAGACGACATTATCGTGATGCTGCTCTGTATGTCGTTGACTGTGTTATTCGATATGGTGATCGCGATTACCGTCGGCATTGTGCTGGCATCGTTGCTCTTCATGCGACGCATCGCACAAATGACCCGACTGAGCGAATTGCCGGACACAAAAATACCCGATCATCTGGTGTTGCGCGTTAACGGTCCGTTGTTTTTCGCCGCAGCAGAACGTATCTTCAACGAGTTAACCTTGCGCAGCGAAGGCTATCAAAATATCATTTTGCAGTGGGATGCAGTGCCAGTGCTGGATGCTGGCGGGCTCAATGCGTTCCTGCGCTTTAGCGAAATGCTGCCCGAAGGCAAGCAACTTATCGTCACCGACATTCCCTTCCAGCCGCTAAAAACGCTGGCGCGGGCAAAAGTCCACCCGATTGAGGGACGACTGAGCTTCTACGGTTCATTGGCGCAGGCCATTGAGGCGACGACGCCCCCTTCTGCGTAGCAGAGAGGCCACGGGATATGTGGGTTCAGGGGATGTTTCCATCGTCCCCTTCTCTTTTTCGCCAATGATTTGCTACGCTCACCCTTGCCGGGTATAAAACCATACTCGGCAAGGTCGTTAATTCAGGTATATTGTCACGGTTCGCCCCCCTTTAACTAGCGTGTTGAGGAGACCTCATCGTGACAACGTTTTCTTCTGCTCCCGTGTTAATTACCGGCGGCGCGCGGCGTATTGGGCTGGCGCTGGCGCGTTCGTTTCTGGCACAGTCGACCCCGGTCATCATCAGCTACCGCACACCTTACCCCGAACTAGAGACGCTACGGCAAGACGGCGCAATTTGCCTGGCCGCTGATTTTTCCACCACGGAAAATATCTATGCGTTTGCGGAGCACGTTCAATCGCTTACGCCGCAGCTACGCGCCATTATTCACAACGCCAGCAGTTGGGCACCAGAAAAGCCCGGCACGCCATTAGAGCAGACACTGAGCGATATGCTGCAAATTCATGTTTATGCCCCCTATTTACTCAACCAACTGCTGGAACCTTGCCTGCGCGGGCAAGGTATTGCGGGAGCGGATATTATTCACCTGACAGATTACGTGGTAGAAAAAGGCAGCGAGAAACATATCGCTTATGCTGCCAGCAAAGCCGCGTTGGATAACATGACGCGATCATTTTCCCGCAAGCTGGCACCGGACGTGAAAGTAAACGCCATCGCCCCCAGTTTAATCCTGTTTCAGGAACAGGATGACAACGACTATCGCCAGCAGGCGCTGGAAAAATCCTTGATGAAAATTGCGCCCGGCGAAGAGGAAATAGTCCAACTAGTGGACTATTTGTTCAAGAGCCGCTATGTCACTGGGAAGACGCTGGGTGTTGATGGCGGGCGGGCCTTACGTTAAAGCCCCGCGACGTTCCCAGTGGAATAATCGATAATTATGGCGTGATCGTTCTCGATAAACAGCAAGAATCGCCTAAAAAAACACGCACCGCAGCTTATCTAATTTTGTAAAATAAACAAATAGTTAACACCCATTTACGCTTCGCTTCTCGTTTATCTTCTCCCATCAGGCTATGCTATCAACAGAGAGATAGGGATAACGTAGATACCATGCATAAGATTGTTTTTATAGAAGATGATACCGAGGTGGGAAAATTGATCGCGGCCTACCTCGGCAAGCATGACATTGATGTTCAGGTTGAAGCTCGCGGCGATCAGGCTCAAGCCTTCATTGAACAGCAGCAGCCCGACCTTGTGCTGCTGGACATTATGCTACCCGGCAAAGACGGGATGACCATCTGTCGGGAGTTGCGACCACAGTACAGTGGCCCGATTGTGCTGCTGACATCGCTGGACAGCGATATGAATCATATTCTGGCACTGGAAATGGGTGCCGATGATTACATTCTGAAAACCACGCCACCCGCCGTCTTGCTCGCCCGCCTGCGCCTGCATTTGCGGCAATATGCCACCGCGCCACAGCCTGTGGCAGAAAATACCGCGCCCGCAGCGTTGCAGGTGCATAAATCACTGCACTTCGGCCTGCTCTGTATCGACCCGGTCAACCGGGAAGTGACATTAGGACAAGAGCACATCGTGTTATCCACCGCAGATTTCGATCTCCTCTGGCAGTTGGCGACCCATGCTGGCCACATTATGGATCGGGATGCATTGCTGAAAAATCTGCGCGGCGTGACCTACGACGGCATGGATCGCAGTATTGATGTGGCAATTTCCCGCCTGCGTAAAAAACTATACGACAACCCGCTGGAGCCATTTCGTATCAAAACCGTGCGTAACAAAGGCTATCTGTTTGCCCCCAATACCTGGGAGAGCGTGACGCTATGAGAAAACTGTTCGTCCAGTTTTTTCTCTTGCTGTTCGCCTGCTTTGTCGTCATGACACTACTGGTCGGGCTGGTCTATAAAGTCACCGCTGAACGTGCCGGGCGTCAGTCCATGGACGACCTAATGAAAAGTTCGCTGTACCTCATTCGCAATGAGCTACGCGCGATCCCTCCCCGCGAGTGGCATAAAACCATCAGCCAGCTCGACTTAAACCTCTCGTTCAAGTTGCATATCGAACCCGTGAGCAAATATACGCTCAGCGCCAAGAATCGGCAGCGTCTGAATCAGGGGGAGATTATCGCGCTGGATGACGAGTACACATTCATCCAACGTATCCCCCGGAGCCACTACGTTCTCGCCGTCGGCCCTATTCCTTATTTGTTCTTCCTGCACGAAATGCGGCTGCTGGATTTGCTGCTGGTGATGCTGATCGGGCTGTCGCTAGCGTTGCCGGTTTTCTTGTGGATGCGGCCACATTGGCAAGCCATGCTAAAACTGGAAAATGCCGCGCAGCGTTTAGGGAATGGTCATCTGGAGGAACGTATTCACTTTGATAGCACGTCAAGCCTGTTTCGGCTCGGCGTCGCCTTCAACCGGATGGCTGATAACCTGAACCAACTCATCAACAGTAAAAAGCAATTGATTGACAATATCGCGCATGAACTGCGTACACCGCTGGTCAGGCTGCGCTATCGTCTGGCGATGAGCGACAACCTGACGGAAGACGAGCAGCAGGCATTAAATCGAGACATTGGTCAACTTGAAGCGCTGATTGACGAACTGCTGACGTATGCCAGGCTCGATCGCCCACAGGTCACGCTGCATCTTGCTGATATTGATATTCCTTCATGGTTACAGGCAAAAGTTGACGATTTTCGTCTTATTCATCCTGACAAACAGATTTCACTGGAAATGCCCCTTTCGGCACAAATTGGTGCGCTTGATTTACGCCTGATGGAACGAGTCCTGAATAACCTGATCGGCAATGGGTTACGCTTCTGCCACCGCCAACTGCGTATCAGCCTGACGTCCGATGCCGCACATATCGCCTGTCTGCAAGTCGAAGATGACGGACCGGGTATTGCACCAGAAAGCCGCGAAAGCATTTTTGAGCCGTTTATTCGTCTGGAAGCGGGGATCGAGAACAGCAGCGGTGGATGTGGGCTCGGATTAGCGATTGTTCATGCCATCGCGCGGGCTTACGAAGGCAGCATTACCGTGGATGAAAGCGCGCTCGGCGGTGCCCGTTTCCGTTTTTGCTGGCCGGTAAAAACCGCGACAACACAGGCCGCCATCGCCATTCAGCCTTAACACCAAAACCGCGGTGCTTCCGCTGTCTTTCAATTGGTTCTTCGCTTTCCCCCGGCTTGTACATTAAGTTACACGCCGAAACCAATCACTCACTGAAGCCCCCCGCTGTTTCTTCTATTCTCTTTTCACCGGCCCAACCGAGGGCTACGAAACGTGAATGAGATAACGAGGAAATGATGATGAATAAAGTATTAGTGATGATCGCAGGTGCAGCTCTGGGTCTGTCCTCTGTCGCATTTGCTGCGGATACCGTCACCAGCGCACCAACTCAACCTTCTGTGGCGGCCACCACCTCAGCTCCAGCTAAAGCAGTGCACCATAAAAAGCAGGTGAAGAAAGCGAAGCCAGCAGCTGAACAGAAAGCGCAAGCAGCCAAGAAACAGGTGAAGAAAGCAAAATCCGCTCCTGCACAGAAAGCGCAGGCGGCCAAGAAACATGTGAAAAAAGCGAAACCCGCTCCTGCACAGAAAGCACAAGCGGCTAAGAAACATGTGAAGAAAGCAAAATCCGCTCCTGCACAGAAAGCACAAGCGGCTAAGAAACACGTGAAGAAAGCGAAAACGGTAAAACCCGCTGATACCACGCCAGCGGCGTAATTGACCAGTCCGGTTTAACTCTCGCCACGAAAAGCCGCTGTAGAGTCATCATCAAACACCCGGTTCCCCGGGTGTTTATTTCATGGGGGAAAGGGAACATGATGCGACGCTACTCATTCGAAATTATGCTATCCCTCGTTCTACTCTGTGGAATGATCACTCTGAGTTTTTTTCTCTAGTTATCAACATTTCTCAGCCACACCGCTACCTACGCATTCTCGCGATGAGTAAACACCTCAACCTATCCGCCAAACACGGCCACCCGAAGATAGGCGTAATAATCTGATTTAAAAATAACTATTTAATAATCTCTCGGATTGCTAAACCAAGGTTTAGGCACAGTAAAGTTTTATCACGCGATGCCGTTTATATCATTACACACCAGGCAACACCGAGATAATCATAATGATAAAAATCCTGCAACCATCAGCCCTATTGCTCTGCATGATGGCTGCCACACCATATACCTTCGCCTCATCATCTTCATCGACAGGTATCATTCGCTTTGTGGGTGCCATCGTCGAACCCGTCTGCGATGTTACCGCACTGTCAAGCAATGTGACCGTCAGTTGCGCACGACAAGGGGAAGTGCAAACGCTGCAAGTTAAAAACGGTTTGCATACGTTGCCACAAGGCATCGGTTCTGTGAGTTCAAAGAACCTGAGTTCACAGGTACGTATCGTGACGGTGAGTTACGAATAAAACCGATGAAACGAAAGCGCTCACCACAATGCTTCGTTTATGCTGGTTCAAGGGCGCGATGCCACGCAAGATCGCGGCGCCGCACTCATCACATAGCGAACAGGGCTAATCATCCATAAAATAGACACCTTTTACACTCGATAACATTTTAATTTCCCGCGCCACACCAACAATTACATCTATAGTTAAGGCAACACGCTATATTTAGCGCCTCAGAATGACGTTCATCATAAGGTCCATTGACGACATGCGCCTATCAGCCTGGTTGCTATGTTCATTATCCTTCATTGCCCCATTAAGTTGGGCTGAATCAGTATCAACAGACGCCGCAACACAGCAAAAAATTTTATTTTTTAACCACGACGATCGGGATATCGTTCCCGACACGACAGTCTGGCCATGGCAAGCCATTGGGCAATTGGAAACCGCCAGTGGCAATCTCTGTACCGCTACGCTTATTTCCCCCCATTTGGCGCTGACAGCGGGGCATTGCGTGGTTACGCCTCCGGCCGGCGAAATAGATAAACCCATCGCGCTGCGCTTTCTCGCGACAAAAAATGGATGGCGTTATGAAACAACGGAAATTGAAGCGCTGGCGAATAAAACGCTCGCCAAAAAATTGAAAGCTGACGGCGAGGGATGGATCGTTCCGCCGTCAGCCGCACCGCTGGATTACGCCCTGATTCGGCTAAAGCAAACACCGCCAGGAATTCGCCCGCTTCCCCTATGGCAAGGTAGCCGTCAGGCATTAATGCAGGCATTGCGAGACAGCGGTCAGCACGTCACACAAGCGGGTTACCCAGAGGATCACCAGGACACACTTTATCGTCATCAGGATTGCTTAATCACCGGTTGGGTTCAAGCTGCCGTTCTGGCACATCAGTGCGATACGCTGCCTGGCGATAGCGGTTCCCCGCTCATGTTAAACTCAGCGACAGGTTGGGTGTTGATGGGAATCCAAAGCTCAGCCCCCGACGCCAGTGAACGCGATCGGGCCGATAATCGTGCGGTTTCCGTTACTGCCATTCGCCAACAGTTAGAAACGCTGGCAAAACAGCGCTAACGTCCATGGCGTAAAGGCCTCCGTCAGGGGAAACACGATTCAGGATACCGTCTGACACCGTCATTTCCCCGCCTGCTTTATGGTATAAAAAATATCTGTTCTATTCTTATCAGAGTAAATAAGAGAAGCTAACGCACATGGGGTTTGAAAGTATGACGGGAATATCATCCATATTGTTGTGATCCACAGCAGGCATGACAATTATCAACATTCTATTTTTACCCCATGGAAAATGTCTTTTTTATAATTAGATTATTATTTATTCGCAGAGCACGTCCTCAGTTAACACGCTCATTCCCCGTTCAATCCATTGAAAAAAATCAAAAATTTATACTGTGCACTAGGCGTCGAAAACAGCGATTAAGTCAAATAATCCTTAGGATCTTAACTGAAAGATAAAAGTGGTATAATAAGTTACCTCAACTTTTAACCTCTATGTTATTGTGTCGCCGTTAAATTAAATTGATGTCGTCGCGATTATTATTGCGGAAAGGAAGAGTTTACATGTTAAAACATTTGAACCACGATGAAAAAAAACGCATGCAGACTCTCGACGAATTACAGAAATCCGATATATCTCAAGATGATATTCTTCATAAACTCACGAAACTCGCCTGCGAACTGCTCGAAACCCCGACAGCGCTTGTGACGCTCACTGGCACTCATTCTCTACATATTAAAGCAAAAAACCATTTTCCTCTGGATGATATGGATAAAATCGGTTCTTTTGATCATTTCATCGTACAAACAGGACAACATTTCGTCTGCCCCGATGCCACTCAAGACAACCGCTTTAACGATAGTCCCTATGTAACCGGAAAGCCTTTTATCCGTTTCTATGCTGGCGTTCCACTTAAGACTAAAGAAGGCTATTCCATCGGTACGTTCTGCGTCATTGATTATGTTCCGCGCACGTTCAGTAAGATTCAACTGCGTTTACTGCATGACTTAGCCGCGATTGCCTTGGTTTTAATCGAATACCGTAACGCGATTGGGCTGATTGATGGCGTCACCCTATTACCCAACCGCCAGCGTCTGATTGACGACATTAGCCACATTACCGACATTCACGAACGCTACCTGCTTATCCTGATTGATACTATCGATATTTCTTACGCCTATGAAATGGGATGTGCGCTAGGTATGCCGACCGTAGAAGGCCTACTAAAAGATATCGGCACCTTCCTGCGTCTCAGTTTAAGTTCATCAGATAGCCTTTACTGTGCAGCCGTGGGCCGATTCGCTCTGCTAGTGAAGGCAGATAAAAAAGCACAGATTCTGGCAGAGCTCGATGCCTGCGCAGAGCGGATTCATGAAAGCATCGCCAGCCATATCCCGCTTAAACTGGAATTTTTCGTCGGGTACACTGAATTCCAGGTTCCGACCAGCGAACCGCAACGTATTTTGCGTGAATCCATGAGTGCCCTACGCGTCGCCATAACCAAAAACATTCGCCAGTTCGCTTATGAACCCGAGGCCGATAAAGCCCAACAAATCGCGTTTACCCTGCTCAATGAGTTAGCCGACGTGGTACAGAATAATAAGCCGGGTCTTTATTTGGTGTACCAGCCGAAGTTGAGTATTAAAACCAATACCGTTATTGGTGCCGAAGCGCTGATTCGCTGGCGTCATCCCGAACTGGGCGAAATTTACCCCGACCAGTTTATTCCGCTCGCGGAAGGAACGACATTGATGCGCCCATTAACTGACTGGGTTACCCGACAGGCAGCAAGCCAGGTGAAACAGTGGCGTCAAGAGGGAGTAAACTTCCCGGTATCAATAAATGTCTCTGCCAGAAATTTTTCTGAGAATGACTTCATCCCACGTCTTGTCGCCATTCTGGACAGCCACGGACTCACTCCTCAGGATATTGACATCGAGTGTGTCGAAACGCAGAAAATCATTGAAAGTGCGGAAACACTCGCCACCATCCAAACGCTGAAACAGATGGGGTTTACGATCGCTCTCGATGATTTTGGCACGGGGTATAGCAACTTAAGCTACCTGCGCAATATCCCCTCGACGGTGATAAAGTTAGATAAGTCACTGATTAAAGATATAAAAACTGACCGTAAAAGCCGCGTCATTGTGCAATCTATTATCAGCATGTTGCACAAACTGGATTATATCGTGCTGGCTGAAGGCGTGGAGAATAAGGAAACGCTCGAACACCTGGCTCGTTTTGGCTGTGATGAAGTACAAGGTTATTATTTTTCCCGACCGATCCTACCAGAAGCCTTCATTACCTGGATGGATGAGTACGCCTCACGCACGTCAGAATAGCATCATCCGTACTAATAACATCGCCGCCAAAGCAAGATGTTGCAGTCGGCAGCCAATGCCGCCGACCTGCACACCAGAGACATTACCCTTCCACCTGCTCCATCGCCTGTAATACGCGCTTATCCGAGATCGGGAATGGTGTCCCTAGCTGTTGAGCAAAGTAACTGACGCGCAGTTCCTCAAGCATCCAGCGCACCGCTTTCACATCATCATCGTCGCGTCGCTCCGCAGGCAATTTATTCGACCACTGCTGCCATGCCTGTTGAACCAGTTCAACTTTCAACATTTGCGCTCTGTCACGGTGGACATCCTGCGCCAATTTCTCCAGACGGCGCTCTATCGCATGCAGATAACGCAACACATCCGGCAGACGTTGCCAACCGTTTTGGGTCACAAAACCACGGAACACTAAACCGCTCATTTGGTTCTTGATATCACTTAATGCCAGTGCCATCGCCATGTCTACACGCCCTTTCAGACGCTTGTTGATGGCGAAGACCGCCGTTAAGATTTGCTCAACCTGCTTGGCGATCTCTACCACCGTTTCGTTCAACTCTGCGCGTACTTTTTCATGCAACTGCTGGAAAGCGTCTTCCTGCCAGACCGGACCGCCTGATGACTCAATCAGTTTGTCTACCGCACAGGCGATACAATCATCGATGAGATCCAGCACTTTGCCGTACGGATTGAAATAGAGACCGAGCTTTGCCTTGTTTGGTAATTTTTCATGCAAATATTTGATCGGCGATGGAATATTCAGCAGTAACAGACGGCGTAACCCGTGCCGCATAACCTGTTGCTGCTGGTGTGGCGTATCAAATAAGCGAATCGCCACGCTATCTTTTTCATCCACTAATGCAGGATAAGCTTTGACAGAGTAGCCGCCTCGTTTCTGCTCATAACAATCCGGCAGCGCACCGAAGCTCCAGACGTGCAGACCGTGCTGCTCCAAACCATCATCCACCACGGATGACAGCGTTTGCTGGACTTTATCCTTGAGCTGATCTTTCAGCGCGTTGAGGTCTTTACCTTCGCGCTGCGTACGATTCTTGTCATCGATGACACGGAACGTGATTTTCAGATGATCGGGCACCTGATCCCACTGCCACGCCTCACGCGGCACCGTCACACCCGTCATCAACCGCAGTTCTCGTTCCAGCGCATCCAATAACCCTTTCTCTAAGGGCGTGGTACGCGCCAGAAACGCCTCGGCATAGTTCGGCGCAGGGACAAAGTTACGGCGTAACGGCTTGGGCAACGATTTAATCAGCGCAATCGTCAGTTCGCGTCGCACGCCGGGAATCTGCCATTCAAAGCCCTCTTCACGTACCTGATTGAGAATAGGCAGCGGAATGTGCACCGTTACGCCATCCGCATCCGCGCCCGGTTCAAACTGATAGGACAAGCGTAATTTCAGGCTGCCCTGATGCCAGAAATTCGGGTAATCCAGCGCACTCACCTTCTCCGCGCCGTCTTTGATCAACATGCTCTTTTCAAAATTAAGCAGGTCGGCGTTATCCCGGCTGGCCGTTTTCCACCATGTATCAAAATGACGTGACGACACTACATCGTGCGGCAAGCGCTGGTCATAGAAAGCGAACAGTGTTTCGTCATCCACCAAAATGTCGCGGCGGCGTGATTTATGTTCTAAATCTTCCACCTCCGCTAACAGTTTGAGGTTGGCGCGGAAAAAAGCGTGATGCGTTTGCCAATCGCCTTCCACCAGCGCGTGGCGGATGAACATCTCTCGTGCCAGCGTCGGATCGATTTGGCTGTAATTCACCTTGCGTGCCGCGACAATCGGCAGCCCGAAGAGCGTCACCTTCTCCTGCGCCATCACCGTGCCCTGCGCTTTCTCCCAGTGAGGATCGCTGTAGCTCCGCTTAATCAGGTGCTGAGCCAGCGGCTCGATCCATTCGGGTTCAATACGCGCGGCAATGCGTCCCCACAGGCGGCTGGTTTCCACCAGTTCAGCCACCATCGTCCATTTTGGCGGTTTTTTGAATAACCCAGAGCCAGGGAAAATCGCAAACCGGGCGTTACGCGCACCGCTGAATTCTTGTTTCTCAATATCTTTCTGTCCGATATGCGACAACAAGCCAGTGAGCAACGAGCAGTGAATGCTCAGATAATCGGCCGGTTCACTGTTGACCGGCAGCCCTAATTCTTTCACTACCTGACGCAGCTGCGTGTAGATATCCTGCCATTCACGCACGCGCAGGTAGTTAAGAAAATCGGTACGACACTGACGGCGGAATTGGCTGGAAGACAGCGCCTTCTGCTGTTCACGCAGATAGTCCCACAGATTGACGAAGGCCAGAAAATCAGAGTCTTTATCGGCAAAGCGACGATGTTTTTCATCCGACGCCTGCTTCTTATCCATCGGCCTTTCACGCGGGTCCTGAATCGACAGCGCGGCAGTGATCACCATCACCTCACGCACACAGCCGGTTTTACGCGCTTCCAGCACCATTCGCGCCAAACGTGGATCGATCGGCAATTGCGCCAGCTGTTGCCCCTGCGGCGTCAGGCGATAATGTCCATTCTCCGCCAGATTAATTGCGCCTAACTCTTCCAGCAACCGCACGCCGTCCTGAATATTGCGCTTATCCGGTGCTTCAACAAACGGGAACGCGGCGATATCACCTAGCCCCAACGACGTCATTTGCAAAATAACGGAAGCCAGATTGGTGCGAAGAATTTCGGGATCGGTAAATTCAGGTCGAGACAGGAAATCCTGTTCGGAATAGAGGCGGATACACACCCCAGCGGCGACACGGCCACAGCGTCCTTTACGCTGATTCGCCGACGCCTGAGAGACAGGTTCAATCGGCAAGCGCTGTACCTTGGTGCGGAAGCTATAGCGGCTGATACGCGCCGTACCTGGATCGATCACGTAACGAATCCCTGGGACGGTGAGTGAGGTTTCCGCCACGTTGGTCGCCAGCACAATGCGGCGCCCATGGTGTGACTGAAAGACGCGGTTCTGTTCCTGATTCGACAAACGGGCATACAACGGCAAAATTTCGGTATGCGGCAAATCCAGACGGGTCAGCGCCTCTGCGGTATCGCGGATTTCACGTTCGCCGCTCATGAAGACCAGAATATCACCCGGCCCTTCGCGCGTCAGTTCATCGACCGCATCAAAAATGGCCTGTAGCTGATCGCGCTCGCTGTCGTCAGCGTCTTCCACCACCGGACGGTAACGGACATCTACCGGATACGTCCTGCCGGACACTTCGATGATCGGTGCATTATTAAAGTGGCGAGAGAAACGCTGCGGATCGATGGTTGCCGACGTAATAATTACTTTTAAATCAGGGCGTTTTGGCAACAGCTGTCGCAAATAACCCATGATAAAATCGATATTCAGGCTGCGCTCGTGCGCCTCATCGATAATCAGCGTGTCGTACTGCATCAACAGGCGATCCTGCTGAATTTCTGCCAGCAGAATACCGTCGGTCATCAGTTTGACCAGCGTATTGTCACCGACCTGATCGTTAAACCGGACCTTATAACCCACGCTGCCACCCAGTGGCGTTTCCAGCTCGGCAGCAATGCGGTCAGCAACGGTTCTGGCTGCCAGACGACGCGGCTGCGTGTGACCGATCAGGCCGTGCACGCCGCGCCCCAGTTCGAGACAGATTTTCGGCAGTTGCGTGGTCTTACCCGATCCCGTTTCACCTGCGACGATAATCACCTGATGATGACGCAGCGCCTCCAGTATCTCGTCTTTTTTCTGGCTAACAGGAAGCTGTTCAGGATAGTGAATCGCCGGACAGCTTGCCCGCCGATTCTCGACTTTCTGGCGCGCCGCAACAATTTCCCCCTCAATTTCCTGAGCGATCGCCGCCTGAGCTTGCGGGCTGCTGACCTTCGCCGCGCCCTGCAAACGGCGGCGCAGACGTTGCCGATCGCGAAGCATTAGCTCACTTAACTGCGTAGATAATGCACTGAGAGGTGATTTCACGTTGCTCTTCCTTAATCGTTTCTCTAATTCTTCTCTGCCGGGACGAGACTCGCCGCCGAATCTGGCTCGATTGAGCCTAACCTGATTTAAGGTCTGGAATTTTTAAGTCGTGGATAGTAGCACATTGTCATAACTGGCTCTAATCGCGCGGTTTTGTCTTATTCAAGAAAATCGAATAAAGACCTCGAATATTTGCACTTTTCACTTTCCAAAGCACCGCATAAGATGTGACACATCAAAGGGCGTTATGTTGTCGCCCACTTCAATCACTAAAGGAATTGGCAATGAGCAAAGTATTGGTTCTGAAATCAAGTATTCTGGCAGGTTATTCTCAGTCAAACCAACTGGCCGACCACTTTACCGCACAGTGGCAATCTGCCCATCCAAACGATAGCATCACCGTACGCGACCTGGCCGCTCAACCGATTCCGGTTCTTGATGGTGAGTTAGTCGGCGCACTGCGTCCGTCTGATGCCGTCCTGACCCCACGCCAGCAGGAAGCGCTGAAATTGTCCGACGACTTAATCGCTGAATTGCAGGCACATGACGTGATCGTGATCGCTGCGCCAATGTATAATTTCAACATTCCTACCCAGTTGAAGAACTACTTCGACCTGGTGGCTCGTGCGGGTGTAACCTTCCGTTATACCGAGCAAGGTCCTGAAGGTCTGGTGAAAGGTAAACGCGCTATCGTATTAACCAGCCGTGGCGGTATTCACAAAGGCACACCAACCGACCTGCTGGAACCGTACCTGCGTGTGTTCCTGGGCTTCCTTGGTCTGACCGACCTTGAGTTCGTATTCGCAGAAGGCTACGGCTACGGTCCAGATGTGGCGCAGAAAGCAACCGAAGACGCGAAAACACAACTGTCTCAGTTGGTCACCGCATAACGAATCATCGTTACTACCCTTGCCATCTATATTGATTTAATTGGCTTAATTATTGCGCGCCCTCCGGCGCGCTTTTCTTTATCGCATCACCTGCGGCATTGTCCGCTCGTTCCAGCAGTTGCGTTGCTTCTTTATCGGCTTTGATGTGAATCTCATGCTCGATCTTCACATTCATATTGATGGTGATCGGCTCTTTGGGGGCAGCAACTTCGATACGCGGCACACATCCCGTCAGAAAGGCCACTGTGCAACACATCAGCACGGTCTGGTTTTTATTCATTATTCTGCCTTGAGTTTATTCATTCGCCTGCCGTTCCAGCGTATCCAGCACGTTATCGCCAAAGCGCAGACTTCGCCAGAGCTGGAAGATATTCTCCTGATGCCGATAGTTAAGAATGACCTGCCGCTTTGCACTGATCTGCGGATTTTTCCCCTGCACACGCGACGTTAATGTCAGTTCTCCCTGATTATTCAGGTCAAGTGTGGCATAGGAACGTCCGATCTCCAGATAACGCAGCCAGCCAATCGCCGCACCACCCGCCATATTTTTACTCGCTAACTCATCTGCCAGTTGATCATCCAGCCGCAGCGTCAGGAAGCCCTCGTTGGTAATACGTCCGCGTTCAATCAACATAGTCGGGTGATTGAAATTCAGCGGTAACGTACCACTCACGCGTCCTGACAGCGCGAACTGCTTTTGTTTCAACACCGTTGTCAGCTCGCTGAGTTCGACGCGCTTAACGGTGAACAACGCGGGCTCCCGCTGCGGCCAGCGTAGCGTAGACAGGCCGACATGCCCATTCAATACATCCATGTCAGCCTGAGACATAACCAGCGGCCGTCGCTCACTGTAGGGATAAAAGCCCTGTAGATCGACACGGATATTGCTCATCCTAAACAGGTTATCCAGCACGTCAATTCGTAGCGTGACCGGTTGCCTGACGCCCAGTTGCCAGCGTTGATCTTTCAGGCGATAAGGCAGGACAAAATTTACCCCGCTGACTTCACCATCCTGTAGCCACAGCCCGCCATTTTTCACTACCCAGTGTCCGCCAGCACTGAACCCTTCTTTACGCGCGGCAGAAAATGCGGCTTGAGCATAAAACTGCCCAGCACGGATATTCATTTTCAACAGAGGGGAAAGCAGAGGCTGAAACACCTTAAGTGGCTGTGTCGGCCACCATGCACCACCGCGTAACCGTTCGCCATCCCAACGCCCACGCAGCTTGACTGGTCCGATATCTTCAGCCTGTAACTGTCCCTGTAGTTGGAAGTCATCCGGGCTGCGCCCCTGCATCACCAGCGTTAGCAATGAAGGCGGCAAGTAGCCGCCGTTACTGAAGTTTGTCCGCTCTGAGGCGAATTGCAGCGCCCCTTGAAAATGTTCGCCTGAACGGGCGCGTTGCCAACGAAGCGGCTCAGTAATCGTCAGGCGAGGCTGGTATACCGTCACCATGCCATAACCCAGTTGGTCTAACCCACTCGACAGTTGGCTGACTTCTATCAGAGTATCCTGCCAGCGCCCCCGTCCAGCCACATCCCATTGCCCTTTCAGCGGAGGCAGATGACCGTTGCCCCAATAGCGCCATTGCCACTGCCCTTGATCCGGCCAGAAATCCTGTGCCTGACCGTCAAGGTGCAGGTTAAAACGCCCCCAGTATGCTTCCCGTGCCTTAACAATCGCCTGTAGTCGCCCATTCACACCCGTCGCGCTCACCCGAACGCCCGCCAGAGGCCAGCGAGCCTCTTCAAGATACATTTGCGGCGCGGGCGTCCCCCAGGCACGTAGCAGTGCGCTCGGTAAAAGAGAGAGTTCGGGATTAAGAATAGAGCCCTGTAAAACCCCCGGTAGCGTCGCCGTCAGGGAGAGTGCGGGTAAATTAGCTTGTCCGGTAAGCTGAAAGCGCAGTTCGCTGTTAAGCAGGCCGATATTACCCGGTCCGAGTACCAACACAGCGTTAGCTTTGCCGTTATGCCCCTGCGTCAGCATATTCAAACGCGCGTTAATCGTGGTGGCATCCAACCCTTGTCGCCAATGCTGTAATGTCATCGCCACTTGCCCAGAGAGTGACTGATCCGCATAAGGCCAACGCCAGGTGCCGTCAGAGATCTGAATCACTTCATCCGTCAATTGCCACGGCAGCGATATCAGCGGCGTATCATCATTCGCCGCATTCAGCACCAGGTCACCTTGTTGATTATGCCAATTCAGCAAGAGCGAAAGTGGGTCCGGCGTCTGACCTGAATCCAATTTCCCAGTGAGCCGCCCCTGCACTGGTGCGGCATCAAGTGTGTCGGCAAGTTCCATCTCGCCACTGACTTGCAGGCGCGCGAACCCCGCTGGCGTTGTGAGCATGCCCTCATGCAGAGTCAGACGTTTATCATTCAGCGCTGCCCTAAACGCCAGTTGATCGCCCTGATAATCGAGCATTTGTTGCTGTTTGCCATTGCTGCTGAACCGCACCTGTCCGGCATAGTCCTGCCAGGGTTGTAGCGTAAATTTTTTCACCTGAATAACGCCAGCAGGCAACCATTTTTGCCACTGCGACAGTTGCGTGGAAGGCTCAGTGCTATGGCTCGCTGGCACATATTGTAGGCAGTCGCTGTTTAACGTCACAGCATCAATATCAGCTTGCCACTGCCAGCGATGCCAACCCAGCGTGATATTCTGCACATCGAGCAATACACACTCTCCAGCCTTAATGCTGAAACCTTTGCTATGTAACCCGCTACTCTGCCAGCCCAACGACGCCTTTACAGCCAAAGACATGTCAGGCGGTAGCCAAATATTGGCAAAGCGCGGCAACCACTGCGGCACCGCCCGCCAGGAAACCACTAGCAAAGTGACCAGCAGCAACACCATTGGAAATGCATATTTTTTGATCATTAGCGAATGTTAAGCATCCCGTTAACTATTTGTAAAAACCTGTGCGGTATTGACCTGTCGATTATTTATTCACAAATCGCTCTTTTTTTTAACAAATAATTCTATACACCTCACATTTGCCCCATTGTGCGTACAGGCTTATTCCCCTTTCGTGGTAAAATGTTTAATTGAGGTTATATTTTGTAATAAATTGCGTTATCTCATCATGAACAAAGCGTTCCCGGGCAAATATCAGTATTGTCTCCTTCTGCCCGACTCGCCGTAAAAAACCATGAGCAACCTGAACCATTACCGCTATCCGCTGATTCGTCTTCGTGGGTATGCCTCATGTTAAATCAGCATTCGGACACAGCATATCAAGGACTGCTTTATGCGTAATAACACCCCTGTAACCGATCATCAACACCCTCTTTCTGAAAAAACCAGACTTATGTCGGTCACCACGCCGGAAAGCCATATTACTTACGCAAAT
The DNA here is from genome assembly GCF_037076465.1 of Pectobacterium araliae. NCBI lineage: Bacteria > Pseudomonadati > Pseudomonadota > Gammaproteobacteria > Enterobacterales > Pectobacteriaceae > Pectobacterium > Pectobacterium araliae. The sequence continues at coordinate 2,505,361 of NZ_AP028908.1, forward strand.
AAAGACTTTATTGATGTTAGCGGCTATAGCATGGATGAATTGATGGGGCAGCCCCATAATCTTATCCGCCACCCAGATATGCCACCAGCCGCCTTCGCGGATATGTGGAAAACGCTGCGTGCAGGTAACATCTGGACAGGAATTGTGAAAAATCGGCGTAAAAATGGCGACCACTATTGGGTAAAATCCAGCACCACGCCGCTGAGAAAAGGCGGTGAGATTACCGGTTATATGTCCGTACGAACCGCAGCATCAGCCGAAGACATTCATCAAGCAGAGGCGCTCTACGCCAGAGCGAACAACGGTAAATTAAAATACCGCACATTCCACCATGGTCTGCTCATTTATACTGGGCCATTGCGCTTCCTGAGCCTGTTTAAAACTATGTCGCTACGCTGGCGCATCCGCAGTTATTTCTTGCTTTTTAGCCTGCTCCCACTCGTCGCCTCCTATACGCTGTTAGCGGGGACAGCATTGGCATCCGTACTCTTTCCGCTGCTCATTGCCTGTTGTTTTATCAGTGGTGAACTTCTGGTGCACCATGTCGCCCGCCCTATTGAGCAAATTTTGGCTCAGGCTATGCGCTCTGCCGCCGGACAGGCAGACAACCTGATACAGCTTAATCGCGTGGATGAAATTGGCATGTTAATGCGCGCGGTAAACCAGTCCGGCATGAATTTCCGCACCTTTGTGGACGATGTGAACACCAATTTGAGCGAGTTGAAAAACGCCTGTAATGAAATCGCACAGGGTAACCACACGCTGGCACGGTGCTGTGAGGAGACTGAAGAAAGCCTGCAACAAACAGCGGCGTCCGTGGAGCAACTGACAGAAACCATCAAAAGCAACGCGGAAGCCTCGCTTCAGGCTTCAATCTATACGCAGGATGTGAATCAGGCCGTCAACTCTGGCGAACAGGCCGTGAGCCAGGTCTCTGATACGATGGAGACCATCACGCGTTCCAGTGAACGCATTACGGATATCGTCAGCGTCATGGATAACCTCGCGTTTCAGACCAACATTCTGGCCGTTAATGCCGCCGTCGAAGCAGCGCATGCGGGAGAACAGGGTAAAAGCTTTGCGGTCGTCGCCAGTGAAGTTCGCTCTCTGGCACAGCGTAGCGCCACCTCTTCCAGCAATATTTCAACCATCATTGACGAAACGCTGAACAGCATTCGCACCGGTGAACAGCAGGTCTCACACACGCACAAATCCATGAGCAATATTCTACTTCAGGTCCAACATGTCACCCATTTAATGAATGAGATTAGCCTCGCAACGCAGGAACAATCTCAGGGCCTGGAACAAATTAATGAAGCGGTAAACCGCATTGATGAACTCACGCATCAAAATACTGCGCTGGCTAGCCAATCGCACTCGGCTACCGATCATCTGCAACAGCAAATATCAAGCATGGTACAGGCGGCCTCAGTCTTCAGCCTTTCCCGATAACCTCCTTTTCACGGGCGCTCACCTCTGAGCGTCCATCACCTTATCCCCATCATTTAACATACGTGGCCTACAGTGCAAATTCGCAGAGTCATAATATACTTAACGAATGAATGCTTTTCGCCATCGGCACGAGCGCTTACAGCGGGTCGAGTCAGGCAACTAATTTCCTGAAGAAAAAATAACAGCAGAAATTAGTGAAAATACATAAGTCTCCTCGCTAATTATTTCGTAAATATTGCCGTTAATTAAAGAGCATTAATCGCTTTTCCGTTCGCTAATAGATCTAAAAACATCACATCTATACCCTAAATAATTCGAGTTGCGTGAAGGCGGCAACTGAGCGACAAATCGGTTCATTCCGATTTGAACAGCGCTAGCGCTGGCCCAAAGGGTGAGCCTCAGGAATGAGGTTCATTAATCCCCAGGAGCTTACACAGGTAAGTGACTGGAGTGAGTAAGGGCAGCCAACGCACAAGCAGCTTGAAGTATGACGGGGATATGCTTGCTTATACTAAAAGGATCAATAAATGCGTAAGAATTTTCCTGTCAGTGATATTCAGTATTTATTAGATGAAAAAGCCAAGCTAATGTCGGTTACGACCACCGATAGCCATATCACTTATGCAAATGACGATTTTATTGATGCCAGTGGTTACGGCTTTGAGGAGATTCTCCATCAGCCCCACAATATCGTGCGCCACCCGGACATGCCCCCACAGGCATTTGCCGACATGTGGGCAACGCTGAAGGCGGGTAAAATCTGGACAGCCGTCGTCAAGAACCGCCGCAAGAGTGGCGATTACTATTGGGTAAAAGCCAGTACGACACCGCTGATGAAGGAAGGGAAAATAACCGGGTATATGTCGGTACGAACGCGCGTTTTACCGGAAGAGATTCGGCAAGCAGAGTCGCTTTACCGCCGCATGAACGAGGATAAATTAAAAAACCGTCGGCTCTATCAGGGATTATTGATTTATAAAGGGCCATTAAAACTTCTTAGCTTATTTAACGTCATCCCCGTACGTTGGCGGATACGAAGCTACATTTTCCTTTTCATGCTCTTCACGCTGCTTTTCTTACTGACGACGCTTCCTGTTACCACACCGCTACTCGTTTTTGTTTTGGTGCTACTCACTGGCGCGACAATAACCAGTGAATTATTAATTCAACACTTGGCAAAACCACTAGAAAAAATTCTATGCCAAGCCATTAATTCTGCATCCGGGCAAGCGGATAATTCGTTTCAACTTAATCGAGTGGACGAAGTCGGTATGCTATTACGCGCCGTCAATCAATCCGGTATGAATTTCCGCACGTTTGTCGATGATGTCAACGGCAAGCTGGCTGAACTGCGCCACGCCTGCGGCGAGATTGCGTCTGGGAATTACACGCTAAGCCAGCGCTGTGAAGATACCGCGCAAAGCTTACAGTCCACCGCGTCATCAATGGAAGAACTCACGGCGACGATCCAAAGTAATGCGTCTGCCACACAGTTAGCGACACGTTGTGCGAATGATGCCAATCAGGCCGTCAGTGCAGGAGAGAAAGCTGTCAGTCAGGTCACGGACACGATGGCAACCATGACCCGTTCCAGCAAAGAGATCACTGACATCATCAGCGTGCTGGATAATCTGGCGTTCCAGACCAACATTCTGGCGCTCAATGCAGCAGTAGAAGCGGCTCATGCGGGAGAACAGGGAAAAAGTTTCGCCGTCGTAGCGGGGGAAGTCCGTATTCTGGCGCAGCGTAGCGCCGCCGCCGCGAAAGACATTGCGGCGATTATTGATACAACCATTACCAACATTCACACCAGCGATAAATTGGTCAACCATACCAGTCAGTCAATGAACAACATTTTGGCTCAGGTACAACAGGTCTCGCAGCTTGTGAATCAAATCAGCCTGGCGACACAAGAGCAATCACAAGGACTGGGGCAGATTAATTCTGCGGTGAATAACATTGATGAATTGACGCGCCAGAACACCATTCTGGCTACGCACTCCAGTTCTGCCATTAACAGTCTGGAACAGCAGATCTCCACGATGTCTGAGGCCGTATCCGTTTTCAGTACGTCTCGATAAACCCGCTCTTACGCTGTTATTGCCTCTCAATTTCAAACCGTTACTGTCAGTCAGGTAATGGTTTGTCACTGCCCGATTTTCTGATAGCTTAATCTGAGGATTTTTCGGAGAAACGATTAATGAAACTGGCAATTTACAGCACTAAGCAATATGACCGTAAATATCTGGAACAGGTCAATCAACAGTTTGGCTATGAGCTGGAATTTTTTGATTTTATGCTGACATCGCGTACCGCCAAAACAGCTGCTGGCTGTCAGGCCGTTTGTATCTTCGTAAACGATGACGGCGGCCGCGAGGTGCTGACCGAGCTGGCAGAGTTAGGCATCAAAACGCTGGCGTTACGTTGCGCAGGTTTTAACAATGTCGATTTAGAAGCCGCTAAGGAACTGGGTATCAGCGTCGTACGCGTTCCTGCCTATTCCCCTGAAGCCGTGGCCGAACACGCAGTGGGTCTGATGCTGACGCTTAACCGTCGTATTCACCGCGCCTATCAGCGTACCCGCGATGCAAACTTCTCTCTGGAGGGGCTGATTGGGTTCAACATGCATAACCGGACGGCGGGCATTATTGGCACCGGAAAAATCGGCGTTGCCACCATGCGTATTTTGAAAGGTTTTGGCATGCGCCTGCTAGCCTTCGATCCCTACCCGAACCCGCAGGCATTGGAACTAGGCGCGGAATATGTCGATCTAAAAACGCTGTATGCCAATGCGGACGTCATCTCTCTGCATTGCCCGCTGACGCCGGAAAATCATCACCTGCTTAATCAGGCAGCCTTTGCACAAATGAAAAACGGCGTCATGATCGTCAACACCAGCCGTGGTGGATTGATCGACTCGCAGGCGGCTATCGACGCGCTGAAGCAGCAAAAAATTGGCGCACTGGGGATGGACGTTTATGAAAACGAGCGCGATCTCTTCTTCGCCGATAAATCCAACGACGTGATCCAAGACGATGTGTTCCGCCGCCTATCGGCGTGCCACAACGTACTGTTTACCGGACATCAGGCGTTCCTGACCGAAGAAGCACTAATCAGCATTTCCCAAACCACGCTACAGAGCCTGAAAGACATCAGCCAGAACGCACCTTGCGCGAATCTGGTGACATCTTAATTACTCTCTGCAGGGTGATTGCCGCAACACTCACCCTGCCGGACAACTGCCATTCATCAGCGATTGCTCACTACAGCGCTTGCCATTGGCTAACTGACAGGCTCCTACGCTTGCACCATCAAGCTGCCTGGAAACCGCCATCGTCCCACCAATCAGCGTACAGTTAACGTCAATCGGAGAACTGCTTTTCAATAGCACAGCGACATTTTCACCATCATTCTGCGTGGCTTGTTGCTGGGCAGCCGTCGTACTTTCACTATGATTGCTGCATCCCGCCAGCAACAATGCAGCAGCAGTACATAACCATGGCAATAATTTCATGTTTTGGCCTCGGTTTGAGTGGGCTACCGCTTCAGCCATTACGCTTTACACCATAACCCAGAGAATGTTTTTCAGACAAAGACTATATCCATCAGACCCCACGTCGGCAACTACGATCGTGAAGTAAAAGAGATGCCTCTCTTACTCCCGCCCCAAGAAGACGACAAAATCCTCACTCACGAGCCGAAATGCGGTATCGAATGCCGTGTTTTGTTCACGTTAAGTCCTCTTCTACGCATCGATCTTTAAGATGGGTAATAACAAAGATAACTTATTCTAGTTTTATTAAAAAAATGGCACGATAACATCTACAAATGCACCGTTAATAATTGTAAAAATCCATATTTATGAGCCACTCATTGGCGATACGAACATGACTAAGATTGAAGAAATTCTACCGCAATAATATATAAAAGCAGATGACATTACGGCTGGATTAGAATGTATATTGACTCACAATATATTCATCTATTAATGGAACATTTATCAAAAAACGATGTACTCAGACCATCAGTAACGCAAAGACGATAGCCAGCCCATTAAAGATCGCCGAGATTCCCACAATCACACAACCCGCAGCCAAAATGCGCAGCAGAAATGTCTTAACCTCTCCTGAGAGCGTCCGCGCCAGACGCCAAAATCCCATGCCAATATTCGCGACATAAATGCCATAGAAAACTATCGCAGCGATCACAAGGTATCCTCCCCAAACGCTACCGTTCACAAAATAGGGGAGTAAAAAATAATTAATAGCAACAAGCAGAACCGCAACAGCAAGATGCATCGATGTTATCCGCACGCCGTAATCGCCACGCGCTATCTTCGCCAACCAGTGGTTACTTTTGATGTTTTCTGAACGAACAAAAATCATAACTCTTCCTTAAGTTCATAACGCTATAAACCAATCTAAACGATGCTTATACACCGAAATATCTCTTATTTTCAACAGCAAAGAGCACATAGCGCCAACATGAAACGCACGGTGAGACATAACTTCACAGCATGAAACCATCGGTGCCGAACACGAAGTAATGACACCGCCGTAAAACGATCTGGCATTCGTCGCCGTAATCCGTACCATACACGCCATGATCGTGCAGAGCGTGTTGGCGTCTGCACTGAACCGTTTTCCATCCGCAACGCCTTTTGCAACGAGCACAAATAAAATGCAAGAAAATCAACAAATTAACCAGAAGCAACAATACAATCTTAACAAGTTGCAAAAGCGCCTGCGTCGTAACGTTGGCGAAGCTATCGCTGATTTCAATATGATTGAGGAAGGCGATCGCATTATGGTATGCCTGTCCGGCGGGAAAGATAGTTTCACCATGCTGGAGATTCTGCGCAATCTGCAACAGAGTGCGCCGATTAATTTTTCTCTGGTCGCAGTGAATTTGGATCAGAAGCAACCAGGGTTCCCAGAGCACGTTCTGCCGCAGTACCTTGATGGTATCGGCGTGGAGTACAAGATCGTCGAAGAAAATACCTACGGGATTGTGAAAGATAAGATCCCAGAGGGTAAAACCACGTGTTCACTGTGTTCACGCCTGCGTCGCGGGATTTTGTACCGTACCGCGACGGAACTCGGCGCGACAAAAATCGCCCTTGGTCACCACCGTGACGATATTCTGCAAACGCTGTTCCTGAACATGTTCTATGGCGGAAAGCTAAAAGGCATGCCACCGAAATTGATGAGCGACGACGGCAAACATATCGTCATCCGCCCTCTTGCCTACTGCCGTGAAAAAGATATCGAACGCTTTGCTGAAGCACGCCAATATCCGATTATTCCGTGCAACCTGTGCGGTTCGCAGCCAAATCTGCAACGTCAGGTGATTAAAGATATGCTACGCGACTGGGATAAACGCTACCCAGGCCGTATTGAGACCATGTTTAGCGCCATGCAGAACGTTGTTCCTTCACATCTTGCCGATCATGCACTGTTTGATTTCAAAAACATTCGCCACGGTAGCGACGTGGTGGATGGCGGTGATTTGGCTTTCGACCGTGAAGAGTTACCGTTGCAACCTGCCGGCTGGCAGCCGGAAGACGATGACGAGGCGCCATCAGTGACCCGCCTTGACGTGCTGGAAATAAAATAAGTACAGGATATTCGATGCCCTGTTTCATGCTCGATACTATCGCCTAAGGTATAATGATGGAACAAAAAAGGACAACCGTTGAACGGTTAGAAAAGGAATTACAGGGAAACATAAAAGTAAAACCGTGGGTATTTCTTGGTGGCGTTTCCACCGCACTGTCCGCCTTGTTAGAGTTTTATTCCAATCCATATGGCGATAGTACCTATCTATATGCTCAAGTGCTTTTGGCTGTGGGTTGTTTAGGATATGGCGTATCTTTGTTTTATAACCAAAAAAAGCTGGAAGCGGCTGTAGCCGCCTTGCGTTCTGAAGCAGGAGAAATGGGCGATACACCAAAATAGCAAAAAAAAAGCCGACAAAACTGTCGGCATGGTGTGAATCAATTGTGCTATGCAGTAATTCAAAAAAGGAAGTAAGACAATATGGAGCGCAACGCCCATCGCTTGACGTTGCATTCACCTGCGGGAATGATAGTGCCGCACAATAAGGTAAAAAATGTTGATATTGCTCAATTTACGCGTGGTTTTTTAGCCCTTCGCGACAGTTTGTGATTATCGACGCCCCCACTCACCGTGAGTCGCTATAGCCATTTACTACGCTTTAACCACCATGCAACACCGCCAACCAATATCATTAACATCAGACAAAAAGTGAAAAAACCAAACGGCGCATCGCCGCCGGGAATTCCCCCTAAGTTGACGCCAAATAGCCCGGTTAAAAACGTCGTCGGCAGAAAAACCATCGCCAAAAGCGACATCGTATAGGTACGGCGGTTCATCGCTTCGGTCATCAAGGCGGTGATTTCATCCGAAAGTACCGTGGTACGCGCAATACTGGCATCCAGATCTTCCAGCCCGCGCCCTAATCGATCGGCAATTTCCTGCATTCTACGGCGATCGTCATCCTGCATCCAGGGCAGTTTCTCGCCGGAAATACGCGAGAATACATCGCGCTGTGGCGTCATATAGCGGCGTAGCACGATAAGCTGTTTGCGGATCAGCGCCAGCTCACCGCGCGGTGGAATTTTTTGCTCCAGCAAATCCTCTTCCAGATCGATGATTTTCTCATGCAAATCATCAATAAACTCGCTGGTATGATCGGTCAACGCTTCCGCAATGGAGACCAACCAGCTTCCGCTGTCCGTCGGGCCATTGCCTTCCTTCAGGTCGGTAAGAATTTCGTCGATAGCCAGAATCTTACGACGTCGGGTAGAAATGATCAGCTTGTCGGTAATGAACACGCGAACGGCCACCAGTTGATCTGGCCGCGCATTGGCATTCAAGTTGATGCTGCGTAGCGTGATCAGCGTGCCTTCACCCAAACGAGTGACTCTAGGCCGGACACTTTCCCCCGTTAACGCATTGCGTACGCTATCCGGCACCAGGATCGTTTTATTCAACCAGCGAGCACTAGCAGGCAATGTAGAGTCGAGGTGTAGCCAACAGGGTTTCTCGCTGTTGACGACGTCATGCTCGCCTATCGGGGTGATCCCGCCCTTTCCATCCAACTGATACGCATGAACCGCACCGCTGTGTTGCAACTCTTTTCCTGCAAAGGATTCCACGTCTTGCCTCCAACGGTTTTTGCTATCAGCTCTTTTTCTATCCGCTCTGCGATTTTCTAATCGGCATGTGTCAGTACGGGATCTAATGCTTTTCGATGTAAAGCATGTGGCTATAGGCCACATCTTCGGGGTTAGTAATGGGATAGCCCTTCACCCACGGTTTAATCAGGCGCCCGTTGGTATATTGATAGATCGGCGCAATCGGTGCTTCATCCATCAAGATCTGCTCAGCTCGGTTGTAATCCGCATTCAGCGCCTGCGGGTTAGTCTGGTTACCTGCCTCATCTAGCACGCGATCGTAATTTGCATTTTTAAAGCGCGCGATATTGCCGCTGTGGTGTGATGTCAGCAGTGAAAGGAATGTTGAGGGTTCGTTGTAATCACCAACCCAAGACGCCCGCACGACGTCGAAATTACCGCTATTACGGCTGTCGATGTAGGTTTGCCACTCTTGGTTGGACAAACGTACATCAACGCCCAATGTCTTCTTCCACATAGATGCCACAGCAATCGCGATCTTCTGGTGGCTTTCTGATGTGTTGTACAACAGCGACAATTTCAACGGATTATTTGGGCCGTAACCTGCGGCTGCCATCAACGCTTTGGCCTGCGCATCCAACTCATCTTGAGAATATTGCTGCAACAGGCTTTCCGTCGGTTTGAAGCCTGCCGTAACATCCGGCGTAAAGTGCCAGGCTGGTTTTTCCCCCGTGCCCAGAACTTTTTCGGCAATCACTTTACGATCGATGGCGTAAGACAGCGCTTTTCGTACGCGGACATCATTGGTCGGTGCACGCTGCGTGTTAAACGCGTAATAATAGGTGCCAAGCTGATCCGGCGTATAAACCTGACCGGGTAAGTCTTTTAGCAGCTTTTGGTACAGGTTTTTAGGAAATGACTCGGTGATATCGATATCCCCGGACAGATAGCGTTTTGTCGCATTCGATTCCTGATTGATGGGAACAAAGGTCACTTTCGTCAGGCGCGTATTAGCGTTATCCCAATAATATTGATTCTGCGTAAGCACCAGCTTTTCATTAACGACGCGCTGATCCAGTTTAAACGCCCCATTTCCGATCAGATTTCCCGGTTTCGTCCAGTCGTTTCCGAATTTCTCTACCGTGGCCTGATGTACCGGAAACAGGCTGAAATTTGCCGTCAAGCTGACAAAATAAGGTACAGGTTTGCTGAGCTGCACTTTCAGTGTGTGGTCATTAACGGCTGTCACGCCAAGCTGATCGACTGGCATTTTGCCTGCAAGAATCTGCTCAGCGTTCTGAATCCCCGCGAGTCGGGCAAACCAGGAGAATGGCGAACTGTTTTCGGGCGTGACCAGACGACGCCAGCTGTAGACAAAGTCCTTCGCCGTGACGGGCTCACCGTTAGACCAACGGGCATTATCACGCAGGGTAAAGATAAACGTGCGGTTATCGTTCGTCTGCCAGCGCAGCGCTACGCCGGGGACGATGTTTCCCTTGGCGTCCTGATTGACCAGGCCTTCAAACAGATCGCGCGCCACCTGAGCTTCCATCAGCCCGACCGCTTTTATCGGATCGAGAGAAGCCGGTTCATCTTTAATGTGGCGGACGATTTCTTGCTTTTCAGCCAGAACCGTTCCCGCCGGAACCTGCGCCGCGACAGCATTGCCTGTCATGGCCGCCATCAACGCGGCATAAAATGCAGAATATCCATAGTGCATGATGATTTGACCTGAAAGCATAATGAGTTGATTGAAGAATATAATAGTCAGAAATCAGCGCTATCATCCAGCGATACCCCCGCAATTTGTCCGCCGGCATCGTCGTTTGCGTCTCCGGGCCGATTTTTTTATGATGAAACGCATAGGTAACCACAGGGCGATATTATGGAAAACACAATCATTCCTCTTCAGGCACGCCAGCAACGCGGTAATTTGCCGTCGTTGGGCGAACCGTATGGGAAATCGTTGCTGGGCGCACCATTACTGTATTTCCCAGCCGAATTAACGCCATCGGAAAGTGGACTGATTATTGCCGGAACACACGGCGATGAAACTGCGGCGGTGGTAGCACTTTCCTGCGCGCTGCGTACCCTCTTTTCAGGGCAGCGTCGCCACCATGTGATTCTTGCAGTGAACCCGGATGGCTGTCAGTTGGGCCTGCGTGCCAACGCTAACGGTGTTGATCTCAATCGCAATTTTCCAGCCAGCAACTGGCAACCGGGGAAAACGGTATACCGCTGGAATAGCGCCGCAGATGAACGCGATGTCGAGCTATCTACGGGGGAAACCGCAGGTTCAGAGCCGGAAACCAAAGCCCTTTGCACGCTGATTGAGAAACTTAATCCTCGCTGGGTTGTCTCTTTTCATGAGCCGCTCGCCTGCATTGAAGACCCGCAGCGTTCCGAATTGGGTCACTGGTTGGCGCAACAATGCAGGCTGCCACTCGTTTCGAGTGTCGGTTACGACACACCCGGCTCTTTCGGAAGTTGGTGCGCTGATCGTTCGCTCCATTGCATTACCGCTGAGCTTCCGCCAATCTCGGCAGATGCCGCCAGCGAATGCTACCTTAACGCGATGCTCTCGTTGCTAAGCCAGCAATTTTAATCGTAATTTTTATACCAATGTTGCTAATGTTGCCCTAAACTGAGCAGCGTGTTAATCACCTGTAATTAAGGACGCAAACATGTCACAGAACGTACATTTTCAAGGCAATCCTGTGCCAGTAGCAGGGTCATTCCCGGCTAAAGGAAGCAAAGCACCAGCATTTACTCTGGTGGCTAAAGATCTGTCTGATGCTTCACTCAGCAACTATGCTGGCAAACGCAAAATCCTGAACATTTTCCCAAGCATCGATACGGGTGTTTGTGCCGCGTCCGTGCGTAAATTCAACCAGTTGGGTTCTGAACTGGATAACACAGTGGTTCTGTGTATTTCTTCCGACCTGCCGTTTGCGCAGTCTCGCTTTTGCGGCGCGGAAGGTCTGAACAACGTCGTTGTACTGTCTACCCTGCGTGGCGGTGAGTTCAAAGAAAGCTATGGCGTCGCTATCGCCGATGGCGCGCTGAAAGGTCTGACCGCTCGCGCGGTTGTCGTACTAGATGAAAACGACAACGTGCTGCACAGCGAACTGGTGAACGAAATCACCACTGAACCAGATTACGATGCTGCACTCGCTGTACTGAAGTAAGCGATACTGGCATTACGTGAAAAACGGCTGCGCGAGCAGCCGTTTTGTTATTTTGACTAAGGCCGATGGGAATTAGCAATCCATTGATAACGTACTGGCCGATTGTGTCTTTTAATAACACCTTCATCAGCAGCCTGCTGTAACCAAACGGTAAGTTGCGATTTGTGTAGCGAGGTGCTGTTTATGAGTACGTCCAGACTTACCGCTTCTACCGCCAGCCGACTGAGCTCCCGCAAAAACAATGCATAAAAATCGATGGATTTATCTTTCAGAACATTCATTTCGGTTTCTTCTGCTGTAACAAGGCTTTCCTCGCTCGTCGAAGTGATGTTTTCAGCACAGATTTTTTGCGAGTCAGGCTGCTCCAACAGTGCTGTTTGCGGTTCCTCGCGTAAAACTAGGCTACCTTGACCTCCCGGAGCAACGGACGTCGACACGGAGTTAACCTGTTCGAGTAATCCGGCAACACTCAAAGATCGCCAGTCCATATCACACCAGCGTCCCCCTGCAGCTACCAGATCTGCGTTACCCGCAGACGCTTCGTCTGTTGGCTTTACCCACAGCGGTACCCAGCCTTTCTTCAGGTTTTCCTGCGCACCGCTGAACGTCCCCCCATTTTTACCTGAGTGAACGGCTAAGGCACTTTCAGCAAGGCAATAAATGTATTTATTCCGCGCCATCGCATTGCCTGTACTGAAACCAGCTTCAGGGTGGAAAGGAGATACCAGCACCGCCAGCCCTTCCATCAATCCTTTACGCCATTTTGTACTTGTACTCGCCTTAAGCAAGCTATCGGCCATCACACCGATGACAACGCCCCCTTGACTCATGGCACCCAGCATCGCTGTTTCATCCACGCCTCTGGCCCCGCCAGAAACGATGGCAATATTTTCAGTGGCGGCCTGTATACCGACCTGACTTGCAAACGATAAATCCATGGCATTAGCATTACGCGAACCGACTACCGCCAGCCCTCTGGCATTTAATAGCGCACGGTTGCCACAGCCAAATAATACGGGGGGAGAATCACTTTTCAGCTGCTGTTTTAGGCGTTTGGGATAATCATAATCCGAGCGCGTAACGACCCATAATCCTGCCCTTTGCCACTTTTCAATTGCCAGAGCCAGACTATGTCCTCGGCTCAGCAGTTGAACAATTCGGGCAACACTCACGCGTGAATCATGCCAACCACTGAGCAGAGTCGCAGAGTCTGGCACAAGGAGATCCGCAGGGCTCAGTGATTTTTCTTTCAACCACAATGCAAAGCGCCCCCACTCCGTATTGGTGAGTGGCTTGAGATCGCCAGCACTTGCCTTGCTGAAATAGCAGGTCAAAAGCAGTGTCGCTTGTGCCATGGGGGATAAATTCATGCATTACTCACCGAAGCAGACGCGAGCGCGGCCGGATAAACACAGCCACTGCCCGCTTGTTGTAATAAGGCGGCAATCACCGCCAACGTCCAGCCAGAATCAACAATATCATCAATCAGCAACACCGCACCTTCTGGTATCGAGGGGATGACGGCAAACGCACCGTCCAGATTGCGGCACTGATGGAAGCGGTTTTGTTGACCTTTCTGTGGCTGATTGTCACGTATTTTATGAATAGCATCCACAAACGGTAGGTTCAACCGTACTGCCAGACGCCGGGCAAAATCAGGCACTAATGCAGGATGATTACGTGAAGGGACACAGCAAACCCATTCAGGTGCAGGTTCGGGCTGCCAGCGTTGCTGAATCATCTCCGCCATCGCTGCAACCAATTCGTCACTAAAATGGCCCGCATATTTATTGTCTGCCACCCCCCTTCCCCATCCTGCATCCCCCCAGCGGGACAAGACACGCCCTTCTTGAGCACGCAAGTTCTGCGCCAGATTTCCGCGAAAACCATATTCAGTAAAAGCATTAGCGGCGACCTGTATATTTGGCCGAATAATAGTTTCCGTCTGTTTGATAAACGTTCCAGCCCGATGAATAAGCTCAGTATTAGGCGAAATAGCGACCACCGGACGTCCAAGGCAGGAAGTACACTGACCACACGGCGCCGTATCTCGATCATCCAGTGCGTGACGCAAAAACGTCATCTTGCAGCCAGTCTCCGCCAAATACGCTTGCATTTCCTGCCATTCCCGTTCCCGTTGCCCAGTCAGATGTGCAATACGGGCACGATCCATCGCATACGGAACGGGTGTTCTGCGCCACTTCCGGTCAACGTTTATCACTGGTGTGGGGCTCTCGACGCTGAGAAATTTCAAGACCTTCTCAATCTGCCCATGACGAAGATTGGTTTGTTCTTCAATGCCTCGCAATGTCAGGCCATCGGCATTGGCAAGCGCCTGCAAAATTTCAGTCACTTGCGTCTCTGCGGGAAAAGCCGACCCCCTGAAGAATTCGTGAATCTCTCTATCTTCAACGCCAGACATCAGAATACCAACAGCATGATCGATACCGCGCCCAGCACGACCCACCTGCTGGTAATACGCGACTATCGATCCCGGCATCTGATAATGAATCACAAAGCCCAGATCGGGTTTGTCATAACCCATCCCCAATGCGGTCGTTGCCACTAACACTTTAATTTGGTTATTCAGCAGCAATGACTCAAGGTGTTGGCGATAACCATCTGAATCAGCCGTCCCAGATGATGTGATAAAATCGTCATGCGTTACACCGCTGTAATAAGGCCGCGCCACGATGCCTGAGCGATTCAACCAGCGAGAAACCATCTCCGCATCACGCTGCGTCAGCACATAAACAATCCCCGTACCTGACAAGGTTGGAATGGCCTGTGCCAGCCATGCCAGACGCGATGATTGATCAGGCAATCTCATCGTCTGTAACGACAAGCTTTCACGAATAAGCGGGCCACGCTGAATGCGGATATTGCCTAGCTGTGCCTGAATATCCTCAATCACGCGATTATTGGCCGTGGCCGTCGTACCCAGAACAGGGGTATTCGCAGGCAGTTGACGCAAAATATTCACAATACGCCGATAATCTGGCCGGAAATCATGCCCCCAATCCGAAATACAGTGTGCTTCGTCAATCACCATCAGGGCAATACGATCGGCAATCGGCTGCAATACCGTTTCAACAAATGAATCATTCGCCAGACGCTCAGGTGAGATCAATAAACAATCAACCTGATTGCTAATGATACGTTGCGCCACGCTATCCCAATCATCTCTATTGGTAGAGTTCAGCGTTTCCGCCACAATCCCTAATCGCCCGGCAGAATCTATCTGGTTGCGCATCAACGCCAACAAGGGTGAAACAATGATAGTTGGCCCCATGCCTCGATCGCGGAAAATTTTCGTACTGATAAAATAGACCGAACTCTTTCCCCAGCCAGTACGCTGTACTACCAGTAATTTCTGCTGGCGGTTAACCAGCGCGTCAATCGCTTCCCACTGCCCGTCGCGAAACTGTGCGTCAGGGTCGGCTAATGCCGTCTGTAACAGTTGCAGAGCCTGTTCTTGATCCATATTCACTCCTTTGATTAACCGAGCCACAGCGCATATATCAAGCGCCGCCATTACTCCTCGTCATCCCCCGCCGGTTTGCGTTGGCTGAGTCCATATTCCCGTAGTTTATTCGCGATCGCCGTATGCGATACCCCTAGCCGTTTCGCCAGTTTGCGTGTACTTGGATAAGATTGATAAAGTCGAGTCAGCACAGAACGTTCGAAGCGTTTGTTGATGTCGTCTAGCGAGCCATCAAGCAGAGTTTCATCTTGTGGCACATCAATCGAAAATGCAGGAAGATCGATATCCTGCATATGTAATTCATTTCCTTCCAACCGCGTTAGCGCCCGATAAATGGTATTTCTCAACTGTCGAACGTTACCCGGCCAGCCGTACTGTGGCAGGAAATGTTCGACATCTGCCGCTAATTTGGGGCGAGGAATGCCCTGCTCGTCAGCAAAACGTGCCACGAAGAGTTCAGCCAGCGGCATAATGTCTGCCGGACGCTCACGCAGCGGTGGTAGCATTAACGTAAGCACATTCAGGCGATAATAAAGATCCTCTCGGAACTCACCGCGCTGTACCAGTTCCAGCAGATTTTTCTTTGTTGCACAAATCACCCGCACGTCCACATGCACTTCGTGATCTTCGCCCACGCGGCGGAATGTGCCGTCATTCAGGAAACGCAGCAGCTTAGTCTGCATCTGTGCCGACATTTCACCGACTTCATCCAGTAAAACCGAGCCGCCATTAGCCTGCTCGAAGAACCCTTTCTTGCCTTCCTGCGCATTGAGATACGCACCGGGAGCATGACCGAACAGCTCACTTTCCATCACGTCGTCGGGTAATGCGGCACAGTTCAGCGCCAGGAAAGGACGCTTGCCACGCGGCCCACGCAGGTGGCAGGCACGCGCCAGCATATCTTTGCCCGTCCCTGTATCGCCGACGATCAACAACGGCGCATCCAGCATCGCTAGCTTGCGCGCCTGCTCCACCACCTGACGCATTTTCGGACTAGTAGAAACGATGTGATCAAACTCATTTTCATCGTTCACAGCAAGGTTCTGTAACTGTCGCCCCATGCGAGCAGCCGATTTCAGCATCACCAATGCTCCCGCCGTTGCCACTTTACCGGCATCATCCTCCAGACGGACAGGCGTCATTTCCAGTAGAAAATCCTGACCACGAATCACCACGCGTTCCGCCACAACGGAACTGCTCTTTTCCAGCCAACTGGCAAAATTGAAACCGGGGATCATCGTGGAAATCGTCATTTCGCTGATGGCCTCTGCCGATTGTTCAAACAGCGCCAGTGCGGCGGGGTTAAACAATTCGGGCTTCCCTTTCATGTCCAGTGAAAACACCGGCTCAGGCATAGATTCTAATAGCGCATTCAGCGCCCGATGTTCGCGTTCAGACGGCATAAACGCCACGGTGCGCACATCGCTAACGCTGTCAATGCGGCGAATTTCCGACATCAGAAGGCGGAAATCATCAAAGTCGAGGGTGGCAAAATTGAGGTAAATACGACCAATAGACGCAATTTCAATGCCGCGTAAATCAATATTGCGTGACGCAAGCAGATCTAACAGTTCACGGACCATACCAATGCGGTCTTCACAAATCACTTCCAGATGCATCAACGGCTACCTTCTTCAAGAGACACGACATGGCTATTGCTACTGATAATACCCTTTCGTTTGCACCGGATGAAGTCAGGTGGCAGCAAAAGTTGACACATCTGTACGTTTTTTCCACGTCAATAACGATACGGGGTTAAGATAGTGGCGTGGTTACCATCGCGACAAGGGTTCGAATACCTTCCGATAGTGACCAAAACATACGTTTTCATCAAAAAGCAACGACAAATGACGAGGGAGCACACCATTGTCTTCACCTCTACCGCCCTTTTTGCAGTGTTTCTTTCACCTGGCCGATGAGTTCACGACGGAAATCCCCCAAGCGTGGTTTGTCATCCAGCCACGGCAGCGGACGGCACAGCTCCATCGCTTTAATCCCCAGACGTGCGGTCAGTAAACCTGCACCAATACCCTGCGCAGCGCGGGTCGATAGCCGTGCCGCAAGATCCTGCGACATCCAATCCATGCCAATTTCCCGCACCAGCTCCGATGCCCCGGCAAACGCGATATTCACTAGCACCAGACGGAACAGGCGAATACGGCTGAAATAGCCAAGTTCGATGCCGTATAAGGCGGCAATACGATTAATCAGTCGCAGGTTGCGCCAGGCAATAAAGGCCATATCGACCAGCGCCAGCGGGCTGACGGCGATCATCAAGGTGGATTCCGCCGCCGAGCGGCTGATTTCACGCCGTGCCTGTGTGTCCAACACGGGCTGAACCAGACGCGCATACAGCTCCAGCACTTCACGGTCATTGTGGGTTTCGTGGAGTGAAGCCTGCCAACGCTGTATTGCCGGATGACCGCTATCCAACCCAGCCTGCTGCGCCAGTTTTTCACAGAATTCGCGCCCGCGTCCCACACCGTGACTGTGCAGCAGATCGCGAGCCACATCGCGTTCTTCCGCACGTTCCCGCAAGCGATAAAGGCGTCGCCACTCGACAGCCAACGAGCCGACGCCCGCCGCCACAATCAGGCTGCCTGCGGTAATGCCGCCCAGCGTGATCCAGTCCTGCTGTACCCAGGCGTTATGCAGCGACTGCACGCCCTGCGCTAGCGCACTGACGCCAAACAGCCCGATGCCTGCCATCACCATACGCCGCCACAGGCTGCGTTTAGGCCGCAATGCCGCACTGATCGCCTCTTCCGCTGCGCCTTCTTCCAGCACTTCTTCTTCACGGCTGATCGGAGAAAATGGCGTGCCGCTCTGCTCATCAAATGCCAACCCGGCCCGTAGCTGCGGCTGAGGCTCTTGTGGTGAAATATCGTCGAACGTGACGCGGGGTTTTAATGGCTCGTTCATCGCAATTTATCCTTTAGCAGAAAGTCCATGACCGTATCCAACCGGATATGCGGCAACGGCGTGTCTACCGTCATTTCTCGCGGACGAAATTGATCGAAATGGAAGCCCTGCGTTTGCCAGAATGCTGCACCCGGTAAACGCGCAGGCACTTCACCGGGGTAGACCGTCAATGGCTGGCCGTCGCTGAGCCGATGCCCTTTCAGCGCCGGAATTTTCTGCCCCTGATGATCGACTACGCCACTCTGCGTTGACTGGATCGACGCAATGCCTTCGCAGCGCATATCGATGCCTTCAAACGCGGCGTTCTGCCACGCCTCTTGCACCAATTGCTGAAGCAACGACACCAGATTGGCGTGCTGGTCGGCGGTAATGTGATCCGCTTTACTCGCCGCAAACATCAGCTTGTCGATGCAAGGCGAGAACAAACGCCGGAACAGCGTGCGCTTCCCATAATGAAAACTTTGCATCAGTTGGGTCAGCGCCAGCCGCATATCGTTAAACGCATGAATGCCGCTATTAAGCGGTTGCAGACAATCGACCAGCACAATCTGTCGGTCGAAGCGCACGAAGTGATCCTTATAAAATCCTTTGACAACCGACTGACAGTAATAGTCAAAACGCTTGCGCAGCATGCCGATGTTGGTTTTCTCATCCGCCTGCGCCAGCCTGGTTTCACCGATGTTATTCACCTGCGGCCAGGGGAAAAATTGCAGCACTGGCGCCCCTGCCAGATCGCCCGGCAGCACAAATCGACCCGGCTGAATAAAGTGCAGCCCTTCCTGCTTGCAGCGGTGCAAATAGTCAGTGTAGGCCTGCGCCACCTCGGCTAACTGATTTTCATCGGCTGGTGCCAGCGGATCGATTTTCTCACACAGCGCCAGCCAGGGTTTCGCCCATTCACTGCGCCCCCCTTGTAGCAAGCCGCTCATCTGCTGTGACCAGCTTAGATAGGTTTGCTCCAGCAGCGGCAGATCCAGCAACCACTCGCCGGGGTAATCGACAATTTCCAGATAGAGCGTCGAGGTGTCTTTAAAGTGACGCAGCAGCGAATCCTTAGAGCGATAGCGCAGCGCCAGACGGATCTCACTCACGCCGCGTGTCGGTGTCGGCCAATCCGGCGGTGAACCATACAGCGCCGCCATGCCTTCATCATAGGCAAAGCGCGGCACGCCCAGATCGCGCTGTGGCACACGTTTCACACCGAGCAAACGCTCTTCGCGCACAGGAGAAAACATCGGCAAGTGTGCCCCGCTGTGGGTGTTCAATAATTGATTAACGAACGCGGTGATAAACGCGGTTTTGCCGCTGCGGCTCAACCCGGTGACGGCAATCCGCAAGTGACGATCCACGCCGCGATTGACCAGTGAGTTAATTTCGTTCTGTAGTCGACTCATTGAATAAACCATCACTCCTGTCGTTGCGTTTAGTTGCGTTGCAAAAGCACATTCAGGCTACCGCATTGATCGCGGAGAAAAAAGCAGCGCGACGCTATCCACTGTCGATTCAGATCGAACGGTAGATAGCATCCGCGAAAGAGTATAACCGATGACAGATTACAGGTGGCGAAAGCGGTTCTGAACGCCAAAGGTATCCGAGGTGACATAGCGTTCAATGTTACGCAGGCGCTGTTCGCTGGCCTGCAAGGTCGCATCAGCCTCATTCAGCAGTTGACCAGGTGTGCGGCGCGTTTTTTCATCCTCAAATCTCATTCCTGCCGGAGCGGGATCGAGCATAAAGGTCAGAATGATGTACGCCACGATGGTGAAAAAGAACAGGCCGAAAAACATCGACAACACCGTAATCAGCCGTACGAGTTTCACCGGCACGTCAAAATAACGTGCTAACCCAGCGCAAACCCCTTTCAGCATGCCTTCTTCCGGTAAGCGGTATAACGTTTTACCTGACCACGTATTTTTCATTACGATTTTCTCCAGTCCGGGTGTTCTGCATCCAGAATGTCTTCCAGCGCTCTGATACGCTCACGCATATGGTTGGACTCTTCCGTTAAATGCGTCAAACGTTGCATCTCGTTTTGTCCCAGTTGAGCACTGTTTTTACGCTGGTTGTAATGTAGCCAAAGCCATATCGGTGCCACAAACAACATGAAAATGGTCAGCGGAATGGCAAGAAACAACGCACTCATTGTGTCTCCTTAGTTATTATTTACACGCTCTATGGCGGCTGCCGTTTTCTAACGACAGCCATCCGATGGCGTTTACGCTCTAATTACTCTGCTGGCTTAACTTTAGCTTTAAGTGCCGCCAGTTGCGCGCTGATTTCATCGTCTGCTTTTAGCTCGGCAAACTGCTGATCCAGCGATTTTTGTTTCCCCAGCCCGTGGCTTTCCGCTTCCGCTTCCATCGTGTCGATACGGCGTTCAAACTGATCGAAACGCGCCATGGCTTCATCCAGTTTACCGCTGTCCAACTGACGGCGTACATCACGTGACGATGCCGCAGCCTGATGGCGCAACGTCAGCGCCTGCTGGCGAGCGCGGGTTTCGCTTAATTTATTTTCCAGCTCGCCGATTTCACGTTTCATACGCTCCAGCGTTTCATCCACGCTTTCGGCTTCATGCTGTAACACGGCAATCAAGTCGGTCAGCTTCTGTTTCTCAATCAGCGCCGCACGAGCCAGATCGTCTTTGTCTTTGCGTAGCGCCAGCTCGGCTTTTTCCTGCCACTGATCTTGCTGGCCATGCGCTTGTTCAATGCGGCGGGCAATCTGTTTCTTTTCTGCCAGCGCCCGCGCTGAGGTTGAACGTACTTCAACCAGCGTATCTTCCATTTCCTGAATCATCAGCCGCACCAATTTCTGCGGATCTTCCGCTTTATCCAGCAATGAATTGATGTTGGCGTTCACGATGTCGGCAAAACGAGAAAAAATACCCATAATTACATCCTCTTCATGATTTCCAGCGTCTGATTACGCCTGATTTATCATCGTGACCAGCCAAGCCAGCCGCGATCTCACTGTAGATATATCAATAAGCATGCCAATTTTTAATTTTATTTAACTCACTGAAAATAAAAGAATAGATAATTTTGACTATTTTTCTCTTTTCGTTAGATTAGTCAAATACGCTAATAGTTAGTAAAAATAACACGGTGAAACATCATGCTTCAGGAAAAAGAGAATCTGCTAGGCGAAGCCAACAGCTTTTTAGAGGTACTGGAACAGGTGTCACAGTTAGCACAGTTGAATAAGCCTGTGCTGGTGATCGGCGAACGCGGGACGGGTAAAGAGCTGATCGCCAGCCGTCTGCACTACCTTTCCCCGCGTTGGCAAGGGCCGTTCGTTTCCCTCAACTGTGCGGCGCTCAACGAGAACTTACTCGATTCCGAATTATTTGGTCATGAGGCGGGGGCTTTTACCGGGGCGCAGAAACGCCATCTGGGGCGCTTCGAACGCGCCGACGGCGGAACGCTGTTTTTGGATGAACTGGCCACCGCGCCGATGCTAGTGCAGGAAAAATTACTGCGGGTGATCGAATACGGCATGCTGGAACGCGTCGGCGGCAGGGATCAGCTTCAGGTTGACGTGCGTCTGGTGTGCGCCACCAATGACGATCTGCCTGCGCTGGCTGCCAGCGGTAAGTTCCGAGCGGATCTGCTCGACCGCTTAGCCTTTGACGTTGTACAGCTCCCGCCGCTGCGCGAACGCCAGCAGGACATTATGCTGCTGGCCGATCACTTTGCGATTCAGATGTGCCGCGAATTGCACCTGCCGCTGTTTCCCGGTTTTACGCCTGCCGCGCGCGAGACACTGCTGAATTACCGCTGGCCGGGCAATATTCGTGAACTGAAAAACGTGGTTGAACGCTCAGTGTATCGTCACGGCGATAGCGAACAGCCTCTCGATACCATTATTCTGAACCCTTTCAGTCGGGCTACCGCCGTTCAGGAAAAACCGCAGGCAGCATCGGGTCAGCCGGATTTACCGTTGGACATGAAGCCGTGGCTGCTGGAACAAGAAAAAGGCTTGATCGATCGGGCGTTAAATCAGGCAAAATTTAACCAGCGCAAGGCCGCAGAACTGCTGGGATTAACCTATCACCAGTTGCGCGGATTGCTAAAGAAACACGATATTGCGGTGAATGAGTAAGAAGCTAGCGAGAAAATGCGGGCGAATTAACGCCCGCAGAGCAAGTCATGTCGATCGCTTAAGGATCGAGAGACATGAGGGCGATTACGGCTCAACACCCCAGACTAGCGTGCCTTTATCATGCACGGTGATCTTATCTCCGTTGGTGTAACTCGTGACGTTAGCGCCATATGAATAGTCATTCGTTTCATTCACATTACTCCAGTCGCCCGCGTGGATACGCACCTGCACTTCGCCCGTTTCCGCGCCCGGCTGTAGAGAACCGGCTCCGCTGCTGAAGGTCACCAGAACATAGCGATTGGCTTTATCGGTGCTGGCGGCTGGCGTTCCTGTGCTGGTCACGATGTTGTTAGGACCGACGTTCGCCCAGTCAACAAAGAGGTTTGCGCCTGGCTTACCGTCATCATGGAAGTAGTAGCGAACTTGCAGATCGCTCAGTTTGATCGGCGTACTTCCGGTATTTTTGATGTTGAAAGCCAGACGAATCGCATCATCGGAAGGATTGTTATCCACATTGCGATATTGCAACACGATGTCACCCGTGGTTCCGTTACCTGAGTTAGTCGGCTCTGTTGGCGTTGTGGGTGCCGTCGGCGTATCGCCACCGCTCAGATCTGCCCCCACACGAATCTGCTCTCTGACAAATTTGCCTGACGTTGACAGATTTTGCTCCGTCCAACCACCCGATTTGCTTGCCCCCGGTGCCAACGCCGCCGATGCCTCTGACTTATCGGTAAGCGACCAGTTCACCCAGCTTACGCCACGGTTATTCAGGAAATCGATCCAGGTTTGCGACTCTGGCAGGAAGGGGCCACCATTGCCGGAGGCATCGCTGGTTCCCCACTCAGTGACAAAAATCGCCGCGCCGCGGCTTTGCGCATAGTCAATGCGATCGCGCAGGAACTGCCCGTGCGTACCGGCATAGAAATGCAGCGCGTATAGGGTATTCGGATCGGGCAACTGATTGTCCGCTGCATCATGGATATCCTGACTCCAGGTGCCTGTACCAACGATAATGAGGTTATCGGGATCTTTGCTGCGGATAGTGTCAGTCACTTCCAACGCATAAGGCCGAATCTGTCCGTTCCACGTCACGCCGCCGTTGGGTTCATTGGCGATTTCATAAATCACGTTCGGCGAACTGCCATACAGTCCCGCCATTTCAGCAAAAAAGGTCTTTGCCTGTGCTTTATAAATATTGGGATCGTTATCCGACAAGATGTGCCAGTCGATGATGATATAGACGCCGAGACTTTGTGCTGCCGCAACGGCCTCTTTTACCTTATTGGCAAGGGAAGGATTGGAAATATAGCCATCCGCCGCCGTGTACATGGCGACACGGAATACGTTAATCCCCCAATCGTCACGCAGCCATTTCATCGACTCTTTGTTGACATAATCCCCAAACCACTGCAAACCGTGCGAACTCATCCCGCGCAGTTGTACCCTCTTTCCCTGTTCATCCACCAGCCGCCCGTTTTCAATAGACAGCTGGCCATGCGTTTCCACCGGGGTGGCAGATAATGCGGAGAAACTGAGCGACATACCCAGTACCGTGGTTACCACACCTAACGTCAATTTCCTGACGATTTGCTTCCTTCTGAGCCACATATTCCTTATCTCCATTGTGAACACCCATGATCTTGGGTATAGGCATGATAAGGGAGATTTTCGCTCCCGCAAATAATTTAAAAAATATCCCAATCAATTTGATTTTATTAATTATTTACAGAGAAATAGAAAGCAAGATAAGCATATGGCAATGTCATTTTTCAGACAAAAAAAAGCCAGCACGTAGGCTGGCTAAAATAATACTGGAAGCAATGTGAGCAATGTCGTGCTCTCCTTCAGTGCCTGCGAGAAGCCACTGCCGAAGTGCGAAAGTGATGATAATAGTTATCAGTATCATCTGTAAAGCACTTTGTTGAGAATTTTTCTCATTTCCGTACTGATTATGGGGTTCCTCACCGCCTCGGTGCCGCCGATAACACACGTAATGCCGGATATCGCCTTGACCTTCATGATAACGCGTTCAATCCATCATCCCGCCACTCAAACGGTTGGAAAGTCGCCAGACGCACACAACAAGAGTGGGGAGGATGCCAAGAGTGCGATACACTCTCTCTATAACCGTCTTAACTGAAAAATCCCGTATGTTCGGAAAAACCTGTTTCGCACTGGCACTCACCTGGCTGGCTTTACCTGCACTGGCCGCACCGCAACCCGTGCTAACGCCGCCTGCTCCGCTGGAAAACATCCACCAGAGTGGTTTTGTCTATTGCGTCAATGATGTCCTGAACACGTTTAACCCACAGATGGCACGCAGTGGCATCACGGTCGATACGCTGGCGGCGCAACTTTACGATCGCCTGCTGGACGTCGATCCTTATACTTATCGGTTGATGCCAGAACTGGCGCAGCGCTGGGAAGTCTTGGACAACGGTTCGACGTACCGTTTCTTTCTGCGCCACGATGTGCCATTCCAGAACACCAACTGGTTCAGCCCGACCCGCAATATGAATGCCGACGACGTGATATTCAGTTTCCAGCGCATGCTGGATAAAAAACACCCGTATCATGATGTCAACGGCGGTGAATATCCCTATTTCGACAGCCTGCAATTCGCCGATTCGGTGCAAAGTATTCGCAAATTGGGCGAATACAGTATTGAAATCCGCCTGAACAGCCCTGATGCCTCTTTCCTGTGGCATCTGGCTACACATTACGCGCCGATTCTGTCCTCTGAGTATGGCCAACGTCTGGCGAAAGAGGACAAAAAGGAACTGCTGGATCGCGAGCCAGTCGGCACTGGCCCTTACATGCTCAATGAATACCTCACCGGACAATATATCCGCCTGACGCGCAGCGCCAGCTATTGGCGCGGTTTACCACGCATGCCGCAGGTGGTTATCGATCTTGGTTCTGGCGGTACAGGCCGTTTATCCAAGCTGCTGACGGGCGAATGCGATGTGCTCGCGTATCCGGCCGCCAGTCAGTTGACGATTCTGCGTAACGACCCACGTCTGCGTCTGTCGCTACGTCCGGGTATGAACGTCGCCTATCTGGCTTTCAACGTCCGAAAAGCGCCGTTGGATGACCGCCGCGTGCGGGAAGCTATCGCGCTGGCGATCAATAACGACAGGCTGATGCAGTCAATTTATTACGGCACGGCGGAAACGGCAGCCTCTATTCTGCCTCGCGCGTCGTGGGCGTATGACAATGAATCGCAAATTACGGAATATAATCCGCAGAAAGCACGACAAATATTGCAGGAACTGGGACTGACTAGCCTGAACCTGCGCCTGTGGGTGCCGAGTGCCTCACAATCCTACAATCCTAGCCCGCTGAAAACGGCTGAACTGATACAGGCCGATCTGGCACAGGTTGGCATCACCGTCACCATTATTCCAGTGGAAGGCCGTTTTCAGGAAGCCCGGTTAATGGAGCTTAGCCACGATTTAACACTGGCGGGCTGGGCAACGGACAGTAATGACCCAGACAGTTTTTTCCGCCCTTTGCTAAGCTGCGCAGCGATTCGTTCCCAGAGCAACTATGCCCACTGGTGCGATCCCACCTTTGATGACGTGCTGCAAAACGCGCTCTCGTCACAGCAGCTTTCTAAGCGGATTGACTATTATCAGCAGGCACAGCGCATTCTGGCAGAACAGTTACCTGTTCTCCCACTGGCATCGTCATTACGTCTGCTGGCTTACCGCTATGACATGAAAGGGTTGGTATTAAGTCCGTTCGGCAACGCCTCGTTCGCGGGTGTCTTTCGCGAAGATCAACAGACGCAGCAGAAGCCCTCTGCACCAGAAACCGTGGAGGAAGCACAGCCGTGATTATTTTTACCTTGCGACGCCTGGTGTTATTGGTAGTGACATTGTCACTACTGACGCTGGTTGGCT
The DNA here is from genome assembly GCF_037076465.1 of Pectobacterium araliae. Classification (NCBI taxonomy): domain Bacteria; kingdom Pseudomonadati; phylum Pseudomonadota; class Gammaproteobacteria; order Enterobacterales; family Pectobacteriaceae; genus Pectobacterium; species Pectobacterium araliae. The sequence continues at coordinate 2,531,578 of NZ_AP028908.1, forward strand.
TTAGCCTCAGCTACTACACACCCAACGCCCCGCTCAATGGCGCGGCGCTGTTTGATGCCTATCATTTCTATCTCTCTAGCCTGCTTCAAGGCGATTTTGGCCGTTCCAGCATTAACGGGCAGGCCATCAGCGAGCTGCTGAAAGAAGTGTTCCCCGCCACGATTGAACTTTGTCTACTGGCCTTTGCGCTCTCGTTGTTGGTCGGGATTCCACTGGGGATTACCGCCGGTGTGATGCAGAATCGCGGCGCGGACATTGTGATCAGCACGCTGGCGCTGATCGGCTTTTCTCTGCCTGTGTTTTGGCTGGCGCTGCTGTTGACGCTGTTCTTCTCGTTGCATCTCGGCTGGCTGCCGGTTTCAGGCCGTTTCGATCTGCTCTATCAGGTGAAAACCGTGACCGGTTTTGCGCTGATTGATGCCTGGCTGTCCGATTCGCCCCATCGCGGCGAAATGATCGTCAGCGCCATCCGCCACCTGATTCTGCCGATTACCGTGCTAGCCGTCGGGCCGACGACTGAGGTGATCCGCCTGATGCGCGTCAGTACCACGGAAATTATCAGCAAAAATTACATTAAAGCCGCGGCAACCCGTGGGCTATCACGCTTTACCATCATTCGTCGTCACCTGATTCACAACGCACTGCCGCCAATTATTCCCAAGCTGGGGTTACAATTTTCCACCATGCTGACGCTGACAATGATTACCGAAGTGGTCTTTAACTGGCCGGGTATCGGTCGCTGGCTGGTAAATGCCATTCGCCAGCAGGATTTCGCCGCGATTTCTGCGGGCGTGATGGTGGTCGGCGCGATGGTCATCACGGTCAATATCCTGTCTGATATTTGGGGCGCGATGGCAAATCCGTTGAAACACAAGGAATGGTATGCCCTACGATAACGTCTATAGCGAAAAACGGCTGCCTAGCCGACTGGGCGATACCTGGCGGGCATTCCATCAGGATATGCTGGCAATGATCGGGCTATATGGCTTTTTGATCCTGATCGGCCTGTGCCTGTTCGGCAAATTTCTCGCACCTTATGAAGTTGATCAGCAATTTTTGGGCTATCAACTGCTGCCCCCTTCCTGGTCGCATTACGGCGAAGTGTCGTTCTTTCTCGGCACCGACGATTTAGGACGCGACCAGCTAAGCCGCTTATTGAGCGGTGCCGCCCCCACCGTCGGTGCATCGCTCATCGTCACCTACGCGGCGGCGCTGTGCGGCATCGTGCTGGGCGTCTTTGCGGGCGTCACGCGCGGACTGCGTTCGGCGATGCTCAACCATATTTTGGACACGCTGCTATCGATTCCGTCGCTGTTGCTGGCGATTGTGGTGATTGCCTTCATCGGTCCGAAGCTTGAGCACGCGATGCTCGCCGTCTGGCTGGCGCTGTTGCCGCGGATGGTGCGCACCATCTACAACGCGGTGCACGATGAAATGGACAAAGAGTACGTGATCGCCGCCCGCCTTGACGGCGCTTCCACGTTTTATCTGGTCTGGTACGTCGTCTTACCGAACATTGCCGCGCTGCTGGTTTCAGAATTTACCCGCGCGTTGTCGATCGCCATTTTGGACATCGCCGCGCTGGGCTTTCTCGATTTGGGTGCACAGTTGCCCACCACCGAATGGGGTGCCCTGCTCGGCAACTCGCTGGAATTGGTTTATGCCGCGCCGTGGACCGTGATGCTGCCCGGTGCGGCTATCGCACTGAGCGTGTTAATCGTCAACCTGCTGGGCGACGGCCTCCGCCGTGCGCTCGTCGCGGAAACGGAATAAGAGGCGACAACTCCCTATGCCATTACTTGATATCCGTAACCTGACGATTGAATTTCTGACCGCCGACGGTGCGGTAAAAGCCGTCGACCGCGTCAGTATGACACTTAGCGAAGGGGAAATTCGCGGGCTAGTGGGCGAGTCCGGTTCAGGCAAAAGCCTGATCGCCAAAGCCATCTGCGGGATCACCAAAGAGAACTGGCGTGTAACCGCCGATCGCTTCCGCTTTGATGATATCGACCTGCTGCAATTGTCATCACGTGAGCGACGTAAACTGGTCGGCCATAACGTCTCCATGATTTTCCAAGAACCGCAATCTTGTCTCGATCCGTCAGAAAACATTGGTCGGCAGTTGGTACAGGCAATTCCCAGTTGGACGTATAAGGGCCGCTGGTGGCAGCGATTTAACTGGCGCAAGCGCCGCGCTATCGAATTGCTGCACCGCGTCGGGATTAAAAATCACAAAGACATCATGGGTAGCTATCCCTATGAGCTGAGCGACGGTGAGTGTCAGAAGGTGATGATTGCCATCGCGCTGGCGAATCAGCCGCGTCTGCTGATTGCCGATGAACCGACCAATGCAATGGAATCCACCACGCAGGCGCAGATTTTCCGCCTGCTATCACGCCTGAACCAAAACAATAACACCACGATCCTACTCATCAGCCATGACCTGCAAACCATGAGCAAATGGGCTGACCGCATCAACGTGCTTTATTGCGGACAAACGGTGGAGAGTGCCACCTGTGAAGATTTGATCACCGCGCCGCATCATCCTTATACCCAGGCGCTGATCCGCGCGATGCCCGATTTTGGCCGCTCACTGCCGCACAAAAGTCGGTTAAACACGCTGAACGGTGCGATTCCCTCGCTGGAACACTTACCGATTGGCTGTCGGCTCGGTCCACGCTGCCCTTATTCACAAAAACAGTGTATGCAAACACCACCGCTGCTTTCCGCGAAGAACCACTTATATGCCTGCCACTTCCCGCTCAACATGGAGGAACCATGATGGTTGAGATGCTGCTTGAAGCCCGCAACCTGACCAAGACGTTCCGCTACCGGACTGGGCTTTTCCGTCGTCAGCATGTTGAAGCGGTAAAATCCGTCAGCTTTACGCTACGTGAGCGCCAGACGCTTGCCATCATCGGTGAGAACGGTTCGGGGAAATCGACGCTGGCGAAAATGCTGTCAGGTATGATCGCGCCGACGTCCGGTGAACTCGTTATCGATGATCACCCGCTGCATTACGGCGATTATGGCTACCGCAGCCAGCGTATCCGCATGATCTTTCAGGATGCGAGCAATGCGCTCAATCCGCGTCAGCGTATTGGGCAACTGTTGGATGTTCCGCTGCGGCTGAATACCGACCTCAGCGCCGAAGCGCGTGAAAGAGCGATTAATCAGGCGCTACAGCAAGTCGGGTTACGTCCCGATCATGCTTATTACTATCCGCATGCGCTCGCGCCGGGGCAAAAACAGCGCGTCGGTCTGGCGCGAGCGCTGATTCTGCAACCGAAAGTGATTGTCGCCGATGAAGCGCTGGCTTCGCTGGATATGTCTATGCGGTCACAGATTATTAATCTGATGCTGGAATTACAGGAAAAGCACGGTATCTCTTATATTTACGTGACGCAGCATCTGGGCATGATGAAGCACATCAGCGACCAGATTCTGGTGATGCAGGCAGGCGAAGTGGTCGAACGCGGCAGTACCGCCGATGTGTTGTCCGCCCCGCTCCATGACCTGACGAAACGTTTGATTGCCAGCCATTTCGGTGAAGCACTCAGCGCGGATGCCTGGCGACGCGACGGCGCACAACGCTAATCTCCGCGCACCACGGTGGCCACTGGACTGTGGAAAAAGACGGATACTGCTCGGAGTACCCCTACCGCCCCCAACATGGTAGAATTGCGCGGTTTATTCATCTCGGTCGTCACTTGCCGCGTAGGTTTAGGTTTACAGGCCCAGACGTGGCGATCGCAGCAACAATGATCACAAGGATTACTGCTATGGGTTTTCTTACCGGTAAGCGCATTCTGGTAACAGGTGTTGCCAGCAACCGTTCTATTGCCTACGGTATTGCACAAGCAATGCAACGTGAAGGTGCCGAACTGGCGTTCACGTATCAGAACGAAAAATTGAAAGCACGCGTTGAAGGCTTTGCCAGTGAACTGGGTTCCAGCATCGTTCTGCCGTGTGATGTCGCTGAAGATGCGAGCATCGAGGCACTGTTTACCGAACTGGCTAACGTATGGCCGAACTTTGATGGCTTCGTGCATTCCATTGCTTACGCACCGGGCGACCAACTGGACGGTGACTACGTTGATGCCGTTACCCGTGAAGGCTTCAGCATTGCTCACGATATCAGCTCTTACAGCTTCGTCGCGATGGCGAAAGCCTGCCGTAAAATGCTGAACCCGAACTCTGCGCTGGTTACCCTGTCCTATCTGGGCGCAGAGCGTGCTATCCCTAACTACAACGTAATGGGTCTGGCAAAAGCGTCTCTGGAAGCAAACGTACGTTACATGGCGAACGCCATGGGTGCTCAGGGCGTGCGCGTCAACGCCATCTCTGCGGGTCCGATTCGTACACTGGCTGCATCCGGCATCAAAGACTTCAAGAAAATGCTGTCCCATTGTGAAGCCGTTACGCCAATCCGCCGTGTCGTGACCATTGAAGACGTGGGCAACTCTGCTGCGTTCCTGTGTTCCGATCTGGCTGCCGGTATCTCCGGTGAAGTTCTGCACGTTGACGGCGGCTTCAGCATCGCTGCAATGAACGAGCTGGAACTGAAATAAGTCATCAAAAGTAGCCTGTCTCCCAGGTGGGCTACTTTCTTTTCCTCGGAGTTTAATTAGGTTGTTAATTAAAAACAAATTATATTAAATATAAAATCATTTCAGTTAAAATAATAATGAAAAATAAAATAACCCTGTTAATAATATAATTATCTTATTAGATAAAGACATAAGATACTCTAATTTCATTCTTGTAAAAACAAAACAATATAATTACTATCAATGACTGAGCAAGTTAACACTTGCTCTAAAAAATCATCATTTGCTATGCAGCTTTTTACATATTCCATTTATTATTAAAAATAAGGATATTTCATGAGTAACATCAATCAACTAAATTCGAGCAATAATATCATTAACGTTATTGTCATTATTGATACAGACCGTATTATCAATGACCCCTCAATCAAATCTGTTAGTAAAGATCAAGCCCATCCGACGCCGATTGGCCACCAATACTCTTACATGGTTGCACCAAGTCAATCAGCTATATCAGGAGAGGGAACGGGCGACCTCAATATTAGAGCAAACCGTGATGATGTTATTCGCTGGACAGGTATTTCAGAATCCGCCAACTCCGACTCAAGCGTTTTAATTTATGGGCTACCACGATATGCAGGTGATTCCATTTTTACCCAAGTTGAATTCGTTAATAACGGCCGTTTAGAAGCAGAACCTGCACCAACGAATAACATCTCACCGTTCCCTGTTACGTTCACCGAACAAAAACATTGGTACACTCAGGCAACTGTAACTAAATTAGGAACAGAGCAGTATCAGGTACAGTTCGCGTTGTACCATAGACCACACGGCGGAAATCAAGAACTCTATGGTTACTTCCAGTGGGATCCGACAATTACAGTCAAAGAGTAATAAAATAGTCTCTTAGATAAAATTAATGGCTCAGTATAACTATTGAGTCATTCTATATATCTGCATATTAATGTATTAACCATATCTAAAAATATCAACACACTCGATGATTACTGCAAACTCAATTGTCACTAGGCCAGACTTTATTGAGAGACAAGACGTCTCTCATTTCATCCCGATGAGCTTACGCTGATAAATGATTTGGGTGATTGACGACTCTGCCAGAGGCAGACTTGAACGCTGCTTGCAGCGTAGTCAACACACATGCGACTTGAAGTATGACGAGTATATACTGTTTGATAGTCACTTTCTGACATGAACCAAATAACTACCATCCAGCAATTCAAACGTATGATGCTGCTGAGAAGAAAAGATAATCTTTTTATTCTTCGTCACAAAGATGGCTTCGATATCTGGCCGATTTTGTAAAAACTCGATACCCGCGTTCACCCCCATGCCATAGAGCAGCGTGGTGTAAATATCGCCGTCGAGAGAGTCGTTCGAGATAACCGTGACGCTATGCAGTTCGTTATCCAGCGGGTAGCCCGTCCGGGGATCGAGAATATGATGATAAATACGATCGTCCACGGTAAAAAAGCGTTCATAGATACCGGATGTCACCACGGATTTATTCTTCACCCTAATCACACCGAGCAAACTATCGCGGTCCGCAAAAGGTTTTTGCAATCCCACACTCCATAGCCCTTGTTCATCTGCCAACGCGCTGCCGATAGCCAGCACATTTCCCCCCAGATTAATCAGTGCATCCTGAATAGCGTGTTGATGCAGAACATCTCGAACGATATCGGCAATATAACCTTTCGCAATCGCACCCAGGTCGATCTCCATTCCTGCTTTTTCTAACAATACAGCGCAGTCTCGCTCTCTGAGGATAATGCGTTCGGAATCGGTTAATACCAGTGCCCGTTGTATCGATTGTTGATCAGGCACCGTGCTGCCGCTAAAGCCGATTTTCCATAGTTTCACGACAGGGCCGATCGCCACGTTAAAGCGGCTATTTTCAATCAGGCTCACCGCTTTAGCACGCTTAATCAGCGCAAAGACAATCGGGCTGACCGAAACGAATGCTTTCCCCGCCGCCTGGTTGATACTCATCACTTCCGACAGTGCCCGGTTAACGGTGAGTAAATCTTCGAGCTGCTTGATGCGATGGAAAACCTGCCTGACGGCGGTTTCATCATGGGTAAACAGTTTAAGCAGGATGGGGCTGCCCATCAGATGCACGGAATAGACGTAAGCGTTATCGACAGAAGGCATCGCGTAGCTCCCATGAACAGATCTCAGCGCAGAGAGAAAATGCGAGCGCCCTTTCAGACGCTCGCCAACGGCTCCACTATTCCATCATGGCCGACGGTTTTTCAGCAATTTTATCCGTGGATTTCACAAATTTTGCTTTACGCGCCTTCGCAGGCGAAAACTCAGAATGGCGCGGTGCACGCGCATACGCCGCTGCCTGAATCCCCGCCTGAATGCCGAAGATAATGATATCCGCTACAGCGTTGCCACCAATGCGGTTCGCGCCGTGAATACCGCCCACCACTTCCCCAGCCGCGTAAGCGCCAGAGATCGTCTCTTTGTGACGATTCAACACCTCCGCTTTCGTGTTAATCGTCACACCGCCCATCGTATGATGCACGCCCGGAGCCACCTTAATCGCGTAGTAAGGTGCCTGATTCAGCGGATCGCGCATCCCCGTAGTACGGCCAAAATCCTCATCGTGTTTGTCGGCAATAAAGATATTGTAGCGATCGAACGTAGCTTGCAGCGCCGCCTGCGGTATGTCGAGTTTCTCAGCCAGTTCCGTGAGGCTGCCCGCGCTGACGGTCAGCCCTTGAGCAACATATTCTTCAACCGCCCGGTTGCGATTCCTTACCTGTTCGTCGAACAGGATATAGGCGTATTCTTCCGGCAAATTGACGATGGCTGACGAAACATTATCGCGTGTTTCCATCTCATTGAAGAAACGTTCTCCGCGTTGTGACACCAGAATCGCGCCACCGCCGCGAATAGATTCGGAGATCAGGTAAGAGGTTGTCTGCTCAACCGTTGGGTGGGTTTGAATTTCCCCCATGTCCACCGTATCCGCGCCAATCTGCTCCAACAGACGAATCCCGCCGCCTGTCGCACCTTTGTGGTTGGTGGTAACGAAGCCTTTCAGGTCTGGACGGTATGACTCCACCATCGCCTTATTGGCGCTGAAACCGCCCGTGGCGACAATCACCGCTTTTGTCGTAATCAGGTTCTCTTCCTGGTCATCATTGATGACGCTAACGGCAGTAACTTTGCCTTTTTCCTGCACAATTTCGGTCACCGACGTTTCCAGCAGCACCTCAATATTATATTTATTGAGGTTCTTAATCAGTCCGCTGACCAGATAGCCGCCCACCGCTGCCCCGTTGGCAGGCCGATGCGTTCTGTCCACACTCATGCCACCCGTCGTGGTGATATCACTCAGCTCAATATCGTGCTGTGCCAGCCAGTTAATCGCATCAGACGCATGATCGACAAAATATTGCACTAAGGTCGGATTGTTCTTCTGCTTCCCGCTTTTCAGCGTTTCGTTATAAAACAGCGCGTGACTATCTTCGATACCTTTATTTTGCTGGAAGACCGTGCCCGCTGCGTTCATACCGGCAGAGGCCTTAATCGTGTTTCCGCCGATGACCGGCATTTTTTCAATCACGATAACGCGAGCGCCCTCTTCACTGGCCTGAATCGCCGCCGCCAGCCCCGCACCGCCGCTACCGATCACCACGACATCCGCCTCGCGGCGCGCATTTGGGTTGCCGCCATCGGCAATAATGGCGTCTTTACTCGATTTCACCATCGCCTTAGTGACGGCTTTTTTAATCGCTTCACTTTGCGCCGTTGCGCCCGTTACGGCATCAACGTGTGGACTGTTGGTATCCAGAATGCGTTCGCGAATAATTTCAAAACTGATTTTCAGCGAATCATCAATCTCGCTGTTATTCAGTGCAATATCGGCGACCCGATTTTGCTCGAAATGGACGGTAATTTGCAGTTCGCCACCTTCATCTTGAACGTTTTCCTGATAAGCGCCGGATTTAAATTTCTTGCCGGTTAAATTCACGTCCCGAATCATGGCTTCGACTAATGAAAAACGCCACAGCGGTTCAGGAATCATTAATGCTTCACGTTTATCGCTGGCAATATAAAGATCGAGTTTTTTTTGTTGGGCAATACAATCCGTCCAATCTGGATAAGCAATACAGGCTCTGCCAACGGCAATCAGGTCGTAACCATTTTCTAACGCCGCATCGGCATCGGCTTGGTTGACAATATCTCCGACGCCAATAACCGGAATCGCCGCTAACGTCGCAGAACGGCGTGCCGCATATTTTTTAATCAGCGGCGTCGGATCGTTTGTCTCGATAATCGATGGCCGCAGGATATTTCCCATAGAGAAGTGGACGTAATCCAGCCCGCGCGCCGCCAATTTTTCCAGCAGATAGAGCGAATCATCAAAATGGATGCCGGGTTCTTCGATTTCTTCTGGTGAGAAGCGATAACCGATAATAAATGACGGATCGGCGTATTTACCGGCTACTTCATGGGTGATATCCAACACTGCCAACGGAAACGCCGTGCGTTTGTCACGGCTACCGCCCCATTTATCGGAGCGCTGATTAGAGTGGGGAGAATAGAATTGTTGAATCAGGTAGGTATTTGCACCGTGAATTTCTACACCATCGAATCCCGCCTGAATAGCGCGATGAACGGCATCGCCAAACTTGCCAATCATGGCGTCAACTTCATCACCGGACAACGCAACCGGAACAATGGCACCCGCACGCGGTGCCGCGATAGCACTCGGCGCAACGGGCGTCGCGCCACCGATAAAGCGCGGTTCGACCATACGGCCGCCGTGATAAATTTGCAGGATCGCCGTCGAGCCTTTTTCTTTAATCGCCGTCGCAATTTTAGCCAGCCCAGCAATTTTGTCGTCGTTATCGATCCCTATCGCACCGGGAAAAGCCAGCCCCTTGTCATCAATAAAACAGCATTCCACAATCACGGTGCCAATGCTGCCCGCTCTGGCTTGATAATACTCCACCAACTCTTTGGTCACGCTCCCATCGTAAAAACCGCTACAGGTGGTCATCGGTGCCATCAGTACCCGGTTTTTCAGCGTCGCGCCGTTGGGGAGTGTAAAAGCAGCAAACAAATCATGGTGATTATTCTTCATAATGAATACTCCACTTAAAATAAAAACGCTGTTCGCAAAAGAATCAAAAGCGGCCATATTTGTTTTTAATCATTAATTTTTTTGGCTGATAATTTGCGAACTTATTACTTACCAAGTATCTATTTTTTTAACTGTTATAAAACGTTTTTTTACTATTTAAACTATTTTGTAGCCACGCTATTATTAAGGGTATTAGTACAACTACTTTTTATATTTAATATTTCATTCACCTTATTAACATCTTCCTATCCTGGGAATAACCAATCAGAGATTAGTTATATTCTGCATAACAAAAAAACGCCCCGGTAATAAAAACAGGGGCACAAAAATGGTGGGTAAGGTCATAAAAGCAAGATAGTGGGAATAACGGTTCAAATAAATGCCCATCAAACAAGGGGGCAGTACTGGGCGATGGCCTTTACAACTGCCCCTGCAACCACTGTTGTGCGGCGTTAAAGAAATTCTGCGCCAACGGCGTCGCTCGGCCTGCCTGCGCGATGACAACAGCAGGCTGGCGCTGCATCGGGGGAAATTGCAGCGGCCGCAGCGTTAAGGCAGGCGTCATTTCCGGAATCAGGCTGCCATGAGGCACAATGCCGCAGCCTAACCCGACATAGACGCTTTGGATCAGTTGCAGGACGGAAGCGCTTTCCACCTTGACCCACGGCGAGACACCGGCTTCACGAAAATGGCTATCCAGATAGCGACGGAAATAGCGGCTGGCTTCCGCCAGACAAAGTGGCACCTCGGAAAGTGCGTCGAGAGCCAGTGGCACATCCCCTACCAACTGCGGAAAATGATGCGGATGGAACAGCAGGTCAACGCCCCGCTCCGCCAGTGGCGACGCCTGAAAGTGCAGCTCCTGTAGCGTCGAAAATTCAAAAAAACCGATACCGATATCCACCGAATGTGCATTCAGCGCTTCCAGCAATTGATCCGCACTGAACAGCGAGATCTGGAAATCCAACTGCGGATAAATCTTGTTCACCGCGGCCAGCAGGCTCGACAGCGCGATACTGCTTTGTGGCACCGCACCGATACGCAATACCCCGCTTACACCACGTTTCAGCGACGCGACCTCCAATTTTAATCCCTGATAAACCGAAACGATCTCACGCGCCCAGGCCAGCACGCGTTCACCTTCAGCGGTGAAGCCTTCAAAGTTGTTACCCCGATTGATTAACGCCAGATCCAGCTCTCGCTCCAGATTTTTCAACCGCATGGAAAGCGTCGGCTGGCTGACAAAACTGGCTTCCGCAGCCCGGCCAAAGTGGCGTTCCTTCTCCAAATTGCATAGGTATTGCAGCTGTTTAATATCCATCGCCAGACTCTGTAGTGGGTAAGCCCTGAGTATACTCCGATAAATAGCCTCTATCCCACCATAGCCGCATTTGATTAGACGGGATCACCGACGGCACCTAAACTTCCCTCAAGAGCAAATATTTAAAATTTTGTTCACATAAAAAAAACATTATCACCTGCGGAACGTCTATGAAATTCAAACCATCCATCAAGCCATACCGCAACGCGGCTGGCGGCTGGGGCTCATTGGAAGCCACCACGCGTTTTGTCCTCGACAGTAAGCAAGCGCTGAAAAATATCCGAAATTTGTTGCGGGTCAATAAATCGAAAGGATTTGACTGCCCCGGCTGTGCCTGGGGTGATGACAACAGCAGTACCTTCAGTTTCTGTGAAAACGGCGCAAAAGCGGTCAGTTGGGAAGCGACGCGCAAAGCGGTCGATCTGGATTTTTTCGCCGCGCATAGCGTCACAACGTTACGCCAGCAAAGCAACTATTTCCTTGAGTATCAGGGGCGCTTAACCCGCCCGATGCGCTATGATCGCGCCAGCGATCGCTATGTTCCCATCGATTGGGATGCCGCTTTTTCGCTGATCGCTCACCATATCAGTAAGATGGCACATCCCAATCAGGTCGAGCTTTATACGTCCGGCCGTGCCAGCAATGAAGCGTCTTATCTGTATCAGCTTTTTGGCCGCATGCTAGGCACCAACAATTTTCCCGACTGCTCGAATATGTGTCATGAAGCCAGCGGAACCGGTCTGAAGCAAAGCATCGGCGTCGGTAAAGGGACTATCCGTCTGGATGATTTCGAACACGCTGACGCGATTTTCGTTTTTGGTCAGAACCCCGGCACCAATCACCCGCGCATGCTGCACAGCCTGCGCCATGCCGCCGATCGCGGTGCGCACATCGTTTCATTTAATACGCTACGCGAGCGCGGTCTGGAACGCTTTGCCAATCCGCAGAACCCGTTGGAACTGCTTACGCCGCTGTCCGGCACCATTAGCGAAACTTACCTGCAACCCAATCTGGGCGGCGATATGGCTGCCGTGCGCGGCATGGTGAAAGCCCTGCTGGAAACGCATCGCCAGCGTCTGTCTGCCGGAGAAACGGGATTATTCGATCAGGCTTTCCTATCCACGCATACCCAGCAGGTGGACGACTATCTTGCTGTGGTTGATGCCACAAGCTGGCAGAAAATCGAACAACAGTCCGGCCTGAGCGAAGCGCAATTGCGCTATGTGGCGGCGATTTATCAGCAGTCGCCGCGTGTGATTTGCACCTGGGCGATGGGAATTACCCAACATAAGCATTCCGTCGCCACCGTGCGCGAAATCGTGAACCTGCAACTGCTGTTTGGGCAGTTGGGAAAACCGGGCGCGGGGCTATGTCCGGTGCGCGGTCATAGTAATGTGCAGGGTAACCGCACCATGGGGATCGATGAGAAGCCGACAGCCGCATTTCTCGATCGTCTGGCCGCGCATTATGATTTCACTCCACCTTACGCCGCAGGTCACAACACGGTAGAAGCACTGGAAGCCATGCTGCGCGATGAGGTTAAGGTGTTAATTGCACTGGGGGGGAACCTCGCCGCCGCCGCACCGGATTCGGCACGCACTGAAGAAGCACTGAGCCGTTGCGATCTGACCGTACACATCAGCACCAAGCTCAACCGCAGCCATCTGGTTACTGGCAAGGTTGATGCGTTGATTCTGCCAACGCTCGGTCGTACCGATCTCGATATGCAAGCCAGCGGTGCACAGTTCATTACCGTTGAAGACTCTTTCAGTATGGTGCACGCGTCGCAGGGTGTCGGGCAGCCGCTTTCGCCGTTGCAGCGCTCGGAAACCGCGATTGTTTGCGGTATTGCCAATGCGGTGCTCGGCAATGAGAAGCTCGACTGGCTGGCGCTGGCGGACGATTATTCTCGCATCCGCGACCATATTGCCGCCACCCTTCCCGGCTTTACCGATTTCAATGCCAATTGCGATCTGCCAGGCGGATTCTATCTCGGCAATGCCGCTGCCGAATTGCGGTTTAATACCTTAAATGGGAAAGCGCAATTTAGCCATGCCTCGCTGCCCGATACGCTGTTCCCGCAGTTGCAAGGCAGCGACGTGCCCTTTACGCTGCAAACGCTGCGTTCACACGATCAGTACAACACCACGATTTATGGACTGGATGACCGCTATCGCGGCGTGTATGGTCAGCGAGAAGTGCTGTTTATGCACCCAGATGACATCGCCGATCTGGGGCTGAAAGATGGCGATCTCGTTGATATCGAAACGCTGTGGAACGACGGCATTAGCCGCATCGTCAACGGTTTCAAACTGGTGAGCTACGCGATTCCACGCGGTAATCTGGCCGCTTATTATCCGGAAACCAACCCGCTGGTGCCGCTGTCCAGCTTTGGGGATGAAACACACACGCCGACGTCTAAATCGGTGCCAGTTAGCGTGCGACGCAGTACGCAAGCGGAGTCTCTGCTGCGCATCGCCTAAGCGTGCGGTAAATAACACCGTAAGTTCCCCTGTCGTGTTGCGAAATCAATGCCGCATACGACAGGGTTCTTATTCAAATCAGCATTGACTTTACTCGGATTTATTCGCGCTTTCACCGCCGTTACGCAACCACGCCAGCCCCGATTATTCTTGCCGCCAGCACCTGATTCGAGTAAAACTGTGAACTGCTAATTAAGCCACTCACAATCGTATTTCTGGACGCTATGTTTCAAGATAATCCGCTGCTTGCACAGCTAAAACAGCAACTTCACTCTCAGACACCGCGTGTTGAAGGGGTCGTCAAAGGCACCGATAAAGGATTCGGCTTTCTTGAAGCTGACGGACAAAAAAGCTATTTCATTCCCCCTCCACAGATGAAAAAAGTGATGCACGGTGACCGGATTACCGCCACCCTGCATACGGAAAAAGATCGGGAAATTGTCGAGCCAGAAACGCTGCTCGAACCCTTCCTCACCCGATTTGTTGGACGCATCCATAAAAAAGATGACCGTTTATCCATTACGCCTGACCATCCGCTGCTGAAAGATGCCATCCCTTGCCGCGCCGCGCGTGATGTCACGCACGACTTTCAGGAAGGCGATTGGGCGGTAGCTGAAATGCGCCGTCACCCGTTAAAAGGCGACCGTGGCTTCCATGCCGAACTGACACAGTACATCACCACAGGCGATGACCCGCTGGTACCGTGGTGGGTGACATTGTCACGCCATAATCTGGAGCGCTCAGCACCAGAGATTGAAACCACGGAACGCCATGACGGCGAACTGGTCCGTGAAGATCTGACGGCGCTGAACTTTGTCACTATCGATAGCGCCAGCACTGAAGATATGGACGATGCGCTATATGTGCAGGACAATAGTGATGGTTCACTGCAATTAACTATCGCCATCGCCGATCCAACCGCGTATGTGGATGCGGGCAGCGAGTTGGATAACATTGCACGCCAGCGCGCCTTCACCAACTATTTGCCCGGCTTTAACATCCCGATGCTGCCGCGTGCGCTGTCTGACGATATCTGTTCCCTACTCCCGAACGAGCGTCGCCCTGTCCTCGTTTGCCGCGTGACGATTGCCGCCGATGGTGCGCTGAGTGATGACATTCACTTTTTTGCCGCCTGGATCGAATCGAAAGCCAAATTGGCGTATGACAACGTCTCTGACTGGCTGGAAAATCAAGGCGAATGGCAGCCACAAAGCGAGGCCATTGCTGAACAAATCCGTTTGCTGCACCGCCTCTGTCTGGCACGCAGCGAATGGCGTACTACCCACGCGCTGGTGTTTAAAGATCGCCCAGATTATCGCTTCCTGCTGGGTGAAAAAGGCGACGTCCTGGATATCGTGGTTGAACACCGCCGTATCGCCAACCGTATCGTTGAAGAATCCATGATTGCCGCCAACGTCTGTGCAGCCATTGTGCTGCGCGATAAACTGGGCTTTGGCATCTATAACGTGCATAACGGTTTCGATCCCGCCTCGGTTGAACAAGCCGTTGCCGTACTGGACACACATGGCGTTCAGGCTGATGCGCCGACGTTGCTGACACTGGAAGGTTTCTGTACGCTGCGCCGCGAGTTGGATGCCCAGCCGACGCAGTTCCTGGATAGCCGTATCCGCCGCTTCCAGTCTTTCGCAGAAGTGAGTACCACGCCGGGACCACATTTTGGTCTGGGGCTGGAAGCCTATGCCACTTGGACATCTCCGATCCGTAAGTACGGCGATATGGTGAACCACCGTTTGTTGAAAGCGGTTATCACCGGACAGGCGGCAGAAAAACCACAAGATGACATCACGGTACAGCTAGCCGAACGTCGTCGCCTTAACCGTATGGCAGAGCGTGATGTCGGCGACTGGCTGTACGCTCGCTACCTCAAAGATAAAGCCGGCACGGATGTGCGTTTCAACGCTGAAATCATAGATGTCACACGCGGCGGCCTGCGCGTTCGCCTGCTGGATAACGGCGCGGTAGCGTTTATCCCGTCCTCCTTTATCCACGCGGTACGTGATGAGTTGGTGTGCAGCCAGGAATTGGGCACCCTCTCGGTGAAAGGCGACGTGGTTTATCGTCAAGGAGATACGCTGGACGTCGTCATTGCTGAAGTGCGCCTGGAAACCCGTAGCATCGTGGCAAAACCTGCCGCGTAATTAAGCCATATCGCTGCAATACAGCATCTCCGCGCGGGCGTTCACAGCGAACCAACCCGCGCGTCATCAGCGTTTAATTGCAGTTCAGCATCATGCATACAGGCATGATTGATGCAGGCTTTAACGTCAATATGACGAACCCGGCATCGGTGAATCACGATGGTGCGATTCTGGAATACAGTCGTCTGAATTCGATGACCATTCAAGCCTGGTCACCTTTCCAATACGGCTTTTTTGACGGCGTTTTTCTCGACAATGAAAAATTCCCCAAGCTAAATGCCACGATTGATCACCTCGCCGAGCAACATAACGTCACCAACACCGCGATTGCCACCGCATGGATCTTGCGTCATCCTGCCGCCATGCAGGTGATTATCGGCACCATGAGCCCGGAACGTATCCGTGACATCGCGGCGGCGTCTACCCTGTCACTCAGCCGTGAAGAGTGGTACAAGATTTACCGCGCAGCCGGGAACGTTCTGCCTTAAGCTCCTCGGCTCTGTCATCCTCTGAATCTCTCCCGGCAGGGCCTCTTATTGTTACCGCGCCAGCACGTTAACCCTTGTTCACCTTTTAAATTTATTTACATAAATTCACGTTTGCTCACATTTTCTCATCCATTCGCTTCTATTCGTCAACAAACCCACTATTGTTAAATTGCATTAACACTCGCGCTATACCCTTTCTGAATAACGAAGGAGCCGTTGTTATGAGTAACGTAAAGAGCATTGTGATCTGGCTGCTGGTCGGACTGGCGGGCGCCTTTTCGTTCGCTACGCTGGCGCTAAGCCGCGGTGAGCATGTCAATGCGGTGTGGTTGGTTATCGCCGCCGTATCGTGTTACAGCATTGCCTATCGCTTTTACAGTCTGTTCATCGCCAAAAAAGTGTTTGAGCTCGACGATCGCCGACTGACACCGGCGGAACGTCATAACGACGGTCTGGATTACGTCCCCACCAATAAATGGGTCCTGTTCGGCCACCACTTCGCCGCCATCGCCGGGGCTGGCCCGCTGGTTGGGCCAATTCTCGCCGCCCAGATGGGCTTCCTACCCGGTACGATCTGGATTCTGGTTGGCGTGATGCTGGCGGGTGCCGTACAGGACTTTCTGGTGCTGTTTATCTCCACCCGCCGGGACGGTCGTTCTCTGGGTGAGATGGCAAAACAGGAGCTGGGTACGTTCGCGGGTATTATCACGATGCTCGGTGCGCTGGGCGTGATGATCATCATTCTTTCAGCACTGGCGCTGGTCGTGGTGAAAGCGCTGGCGGAGAGCCCGTGGGGGTTGTTCTCAATTGCCGCCACCATCCCCATCGCGCTCTTTATGGGCGTTTACATGCGCTTTTTACGGCCAGGTAAAATCGCTGAAGTATCGATTATCGGCTTTGTGCTGATGATGCTGGCGATTGTCTACGGCGGTAATATCGCCGCACACCCCTACTGGGGGCCGTTCTTCACGCTGAAAGGAACATCACTCACCTGGGTTCTGGTCATTTACGGCTTCGTCGCCTCTGTTCTGCCCGTCTGGTTGCTGCTAGCACCGCGTGATTATCTCTCTACGTTCCTGAAAATCGGCGTTATTGTCGGACTGGCCTTCGGTATCGTGTTTGCGATGCCGGAAATGAAAATGCCCGCCGTCTCTCGGTTTATTGACGGTAGTGGCCCGGTTTTCTCCGGTTCCTTGTTCCCCTTCCTGTTTATTACCATCGCCTGCGGTGCGATTTCGGGTTTCCATGCGCTGGTTTCCAGCGGCACCACACCAAAACTGGTTGAACGTGAAAGCCATATCCGCTTCATCGGCTATGGTGCCATGCTGATGGAATCCTTTGTCGCCATCATGGCGTTGATTTGTGCCTCGGTTATCGAACCGGGTGTCTACTTTGCCATGAACTCACCCGCCGCCTTGATCGGCACCACGGTCGAGAGCGCCTCGTTAGCCATTAATAGCTGGGGGTTTGTGATTACCCCACAGGAATTGAGTGCGATTGCCAATGACGTCGGCGAAGCCTCCATTCTTTCCCGTGCCGGTGGCGCGCCGACCTTCGCGGTGGGCATGGCTTATATCATCACCGAAATTTTTAACAGCCGGGCGATTATGGCGTTCTGGTATCACTTCGCGATTCTGTTTGAAGCGCTATTCATTCTGACTGCCGTTGACGCCGGGACGCGCGCCTGTCGCTTCATGGTGCAGGATCTGGTCGGTATTGCGATTCCCAGATTAGAGAACAGCCATTCCTGGCTGGGGAATCTGGCCGGTACAACCGTTGCCGTTTCAAGTTGGGGGTTCTTCGTCTATCAGGGCGTGATCGACCCGCTGGGCGGTATCAATACACTCTGGCCGCTATTCGGTATCGGTAACCAAATGTTGGCAGCAATGGCGCTGATTCTCGGCACCGTAGTGTTGTTTAAGATGAAGAAGCAGCGCTATGCATGGGTGACAGTCGTCCCTACCGTCTGGCTGTTTATTACATCGATGACGGCGGGTTGGCAGAAAATCTTCCATGAAAAACCGAGTATCGGCTTTCTGGCTCAGGCGAAACGCTTCGCGGCAGGCATTGAACAGAACACGCTGATCGCACCAGCCAAATCGATTAAAGACATGGAAACCATCGTCTTCAGTAACCAGATCAACGCCGCGCTGTGTGGGTTCTTCATGCTAGTGGCGGTAACAATGCTGGTTTCCGCTTTCTTCGTTATTCGTCGTGCAATCAACAGCAATGTGCCAACGGCAAAAGAAACGCCGATTGTCTTACGAGACAGCGCTCGGCCTTAAATGGCATCGGCGCATATTCTTCAATCCCTCCCGCGTGGAGGGATTTTTTTACGTAAAGATACAGCTTTTTAGGGAATTCGCGCGGAACTCGTGCAGTTCAGGAGCGACAGCACGTGGCTCAAACGACGCAACTCCGTTGCGTCGTTCATGTTAAGCGGAGGTGTACAACGGTGATTTACTGCCCGTAATAGGCGTTCTTACCGTGCTTACGTAAGTAGTGTTTATCCAACAGTGTTTGCTGCATCTCGCCCAACTGAGGCGTTAACTGGCGCGAGAAAATGCCCATGTAGGCAAGTTCTTCCAGAACCACAGCGTTGTGCACCGCGTTATCAGCATCTTTTCCCCATGCAAAAGGGCCGTGCGAATTAACCAATACAGCGGGGACATCTACCGGAGAAATGCCGCGCTGGCGGAAAGTTTCAACGATCACCGTTCCCGTATCCCACTCATAGCGGCCATTGATTTCTTCGTCCGTCATCAAACGTGTACAGGGAATGGGACCATAAAAGTAGTCAGCGTGCGTGGTTCCCCAAGCGGGGATATCTTTACCGGCTTGCGCCCAGATCGTGGCATGGCGAGAATGGGTATGCACAATACCGCCGATATCGGCAAACTCCAGATACAGCACACGGTGAGTATCGGTATCTGACGATGGCTTCTTCGTCCCCTCCACCACTTTGCCACTTTCCAGCTCAACGACCACCATGTCTTCCAGCGTCATGGCGGAATACTCCACGCCGGAAGGTTTGATCACCATCAGGTCGCGCTGCCGATCTACCGCGCTGACATTTCCCCAGGTAAACGTCACCAGATTGTGCTTCGGTAAGGCCAAATTGGCTTCCAGCACCTGTCTTTTTAGCGTTTCTAACATATCAGCCCCCCTCGGTGCGATGACACCATTTTCGCGGTCAGGAGAATTCGTCGCTATGGGCTAAATCGCTAAAGACCTAGCGGTGTTCTGCTATGGGAAAAAGAAAGAGACACGCCACAGAGTTGTGCAAAAAACAACCAAACTTATCAATTATTGCTATCGTTAAAGTAACACTGGGGAATTAGGAGTTTTTACCTGTTGCCGTTTTTTCCGATGATTATACTTGTCATCACGCGGTAAAAGGCTCTTTTTCTTTATTTAATACCGTAAAAAGTACATTGTTCGATATTTCCTCACAAGAAACGTGAGACTAAGAGCAGAAGGGGAATAAAATGAAATTAAACAAACGTTTTGCGACGGCCGCTCTGGCAATTACGCTTGCTGTTACACTCGCGGGCTGTTCAAACATGTCCAAACGTGACCGCAATACCGCGATTGGTGCTGGTGCTGGTGCCGTAGGTGGCGCTATCTTAACGGATGGCGGAACATTAGGAACGCTAGGCGGTGCGGCTATCGGCGGGCTGATTGGCCGTCAGGTCGATAAATAACATATTTATCGCAGCAGGTTCACGGGAGTAAACCTGCTGCTTTCATACTTAACCGCCAGCCAGCTTGACCTTCATCCCTTTTGCTTCCAGAAGCTGTTTTAGCAGGTCACGCTTATCTCCCTGGATTTCGATCACGCCGTCTTTTACCGATCCGCCGCAGCCGCATTTTTTCTTCAATTCAGCCGCCAACTTATCCAGCGCAGCATCATCGAGATCGAGACCGCTAATCAGGCATACACCCTTTCCTTTGCGCCCACTTGTTTGGCGCTGGATACGCACGATGCCATCACCTTTTGGCCGAACCACCTTTTCTTCTTCCTGCGTAATGCGTCCCGTTTCCGTGGAATAAACCAGTTGACTGTTCTTATCATGGTTCATGATGCCGCACCGTTTAACAACGACGCGCGAATATCACGCAGCGTCTGCGCGGGATCGGTGGATTGTGTGATCGGACGGCCAATCACCATATAATCCACGCCAGCCTGCTGTGCCTGAACCGGCGTCATAATGCGGCGCTGATCGCCAACATCGCTGCCTGCCGGACGAATCCCCGGTGTAACCAGTTGAAATGCCTGCCCGCATACTTGCTTCAAGCGCTGCGCTTCATGTGCGGAGCACACCACGCCATCCAGCCCGCTGTTATGTGTTAGCACCGCCAGCCTTTCCGCCTGTTCAGCCGGGCTGACAGTAATACCAAGCCCGCGTAAATCCTCTTCGTCCATACTGGTCAACACCGTCACGGCAATCAGCAGCGGTGCCTCTTTACCAAACGGCACCAGCGCTTCTTTCGCCGCGGTCATCATGCGCGAACCGCCGCTGGCATGCACATTGACCATCCACACGCCAAGATCGGCGGCTGCCGCCACGGCATGAGCGACGGTATTCGGAATATCGTGGAATTTCAGATCGAGAAACACATCAAAGCCGCGCTGCTGTAACGTCTGCACGAACTGTGGGCCAAATAAGGTAAACATCTCTTTGCCTACCTTCAAACGGCAATCCTGCGGATCGATACGGTCAACAAACGACAGCGCCGCATCCTGACTGGCGTAGTCCAACGCGACAACAATCGGGGAGGATACCGTTTGATTCTTTTGCTGTAGATTCTCGTTTTTCATTCGTCACCCAGTCTCTTGCGAAGCCAAAATTCCCGCCGCATTCTACATGCCCCGCCCTTGAAATCCCAGCCGCCTGAAGACCAATGGCGTTAAACACGCTGGCTGAAACGGAAATCACACACAACCATTAGTATGTTGTAACTAAAGTAGTTTAAAAAACAATTATTCGATATCACGAGAGGCTATTGTCCGTCTAATCCACGGATCGGCTTCACGCTGGCCCAGGTACGACAGGAAGGACATTGCCAATAGAGCGATTGTGACGTGAAGCCACACTTGCGGCAGCTGTAGCGGGGTTTAGTGCGAATCTGCTCGCCCACCATGTCGCGCAATCCCTGAAGATTTTCTTTTGTACGTCCGTCTTCTGCTTCATGCAGGTGAAAATCCATCAGACGATGGAATACGCGCATCGTGGGGTGCCGTTGAAGCTGGCGGTTAATATAAACCTGAGCGACTTCCGCCCCCTCTTCTCTCTCAAGGATGTCGGCTAGCATCAATTCCGCCGTCGCACCGGTATTTTCTTCTACGCAGCGTTTGAGGAAATCAGCCCAATCAAGAGGTTTATCTAAATGCTGATAGCACTCCTGGAGCATCGGCAGCGTTTCACTGACCAGCTCTTTATCCTGATCGAGAACCTGTCGTAGCGCTTCCACGGCTCGCGAATAATCTTGCTGTGCCATGTAAATACGCCCCATCATGATGGACGCACGAGCGCACTGGTTGTCTGCCGCTGCCCCTTTCTTCAGGAGCGTTAACGCTTTATCCAGATCATCGCTGCCCATCGCCAACAGCGCTAGTTCACAGTAAAAATGCGCGATATCAACATGGAGCTGGTCCTTTCCCATCTTGACCAATTTTTCCGCGACCTCAATCGCCGTCTGCCAGTCACTGGTTGCCTGATGGATTTGCAATAGCTGCTGCAAGGCGCTGCGCCGAAAATCATCTTCATCCACAAGTTGGTTGAAACTTTCTTCGGCACGGTCATACAACCCTGCGGCCATGTAGTCACGACCCAGCTGTTGCACCGCCAGCAGGCGTTGTTCAAACGTTAATGATGCGCTTTCAGTCAGCGCCTGATGGATGCGGATTGCGCGGTCCACTTCGCCGCGCGACCGAAACAGGTTGCCAAGAGTAAGATGGGCTTCAAAAGTGTTGCTGTCATCCTTGAGCATGTCGAGGAACAGCTCCACCGCCTTATCCTGCTGGTTGGACAACAGGAAGTTAACCCCGGTGACATACTCACGGGACAGGCGGTTGGATTCCTGCTCTTTGTCCTGCTGCGCACTTCTGCGACCCATGTACCAGCCGTACGCGGCGGCCACGGGCAGCAACAGAAACAGCAGTTCTAACATAGAGAGAATTCCTTAGTGGGTGACCGTCTGCACTGGCGCCACATTCTCCTCGGTGGAGGTAGAAAGCTGTTGTTCCAGACGCTTGATTTTACGTTGAGCGCGGCCAAGCGCAATGCGCTGACGCAGATAAAACAGACCACAAATAACCCAGCCAAGGACAAAGCCCAGGGCAAACAGCGTAGCGAGCAGCGTGGAGATACGATAATCCCCCTGCGCCAGCAGGTAGTTAAATGTCACAACCTGATCGTTGTGCGCACCCAGTGTGACAGAAATGATGAATATCGCCAGCACGAGTAAAAAAATCAGCAAATATTTCACATTGTCCTTCCTGTGATATCCATTAACCGGATGAATTATGCCAAATTTTGGCGACCAGCCCCATTAAATTACCATGTCCGACGCGGACAGGGAAATCAAGAACCGCGCTCCACTGCCGTCTGCGCTTATTATTTATTCTGTGCTGAATAAAAATGACAGTAACAAGCCAGCAAGGGGAAAAGTCATGTCAAAGCAGGACGAACAGCGATTATTGGTCAGGATCGCTACGCTCTATTATAGCGAAGGGATGAAACAGTGCGTCAGTGCCCTCGTGTAGTGACACTGGCAGGCGGCATTTAGAAGAGTGCAGCGATTCGCGGTGCGTTAATCGGCCACTATATTTGATGTGTTGATTACCGATCTTTTCTGGTCAACCCACACAATCCAACAGGACTCATGATCAGCCGCAAGGAGCTGTCTGTTGTCGCTGACGTCTGCGAACAGCACACTGTCACCGTAGTTTCAGATGAAATTAATAGCTATCTTACCTACGACGATAGCGAGTTTGTTCCTTATGGCAGTGTTTCTTCTGCAAGCCAACACCACTCCGTAACCCTAACTTCTCCTTCCAAAGCCTTCAACTTACAGGGACTAACCTACGCAATCGGTATTATCCCGAACAAGGCGATGGGTTCGAGCGCATCAACTTTGCTTGCCCAAGAGCCGTGCTTCTCGAAGGGCTAGAACGTCTAAAACTGGCATTTCCATAACGTTCCAGACCCTGCTATTTTGGTTATACTGCCATTTACGAGGATTTATTCTCGGCGGCATCCTCTTCTGCCTGTTCTTTAATTTCTTCATACTGGAGCGAAAGCAGGCCGCACCAGCGCTGTGCCAGCCAACTGGCGACCACCACCAGCAGCCAGCTAATTAACGTCGCCACCACCAAATCCTGCGGCCAATGCATCCCCAACACCAGACGGCTGCCCATGACGCCACTCGCCCACAGCATCAGGATCACCACCGTTTTATAATGCCGACGCGCCCACAGCAGCCCGACGGCCAGCAGCGCCCAAGTCGCGGCAAATAGCGTGTGCCCAGACGGGAAAGCAAAGCCAGTTTCAAACTGCCAGTGGCTACGCAGCCATTGCGGGATCTGCGTTTGATCCTGCAATTGCGTTCTTACCAGCTCCGAACGCGCTTTACGCGGCAACGAGTAGAAATAGCTATCGTCCACCTGATGATTTTTTTCCAGCCAGACAACATAAGGTCGTGATTCCTGTACCCACTCTTTAATCACTGATTTGATTCCCTGCCCAACCAACACGGTAATCGCCATAATAACCAACAAGCCAAGTGCAGGTTTCAGACGAAAACGCAGGCACCAGAGAAACCAGATGCTCAGTATAATACTGGTCAGAATTCCCCACGGTGATGTCACCGTCTCGGTGATCCAAAAGAGTACGCGCAACCAAGGCCCACCGTACTCTGGTTGCCACTGCCAACCGCTCATCCAGATAATCATTGGCATAATCAGTAATAGCGCTGCACCAATAGTTGTTCGTTTGGCAATGTCGTACATAATTTCTTCCCATAATTCAGCATGATGCCTTGCAACAAAACTTTCACAATTCTATCAGAAAATCCGACATGAACTGTCAGTATGGCGTAAAATAGCGCTCAGTTCTGTCAACGAACCTGAAACCAAATGGCAGTCTGGTCTCGTTCTAATTCAATTTTTGTGACGTTCTTAAACAGGCTTTTTTGCTGGTCAAGCGCGATAGGCAGCAGTAGGATTCGCCTCAGCACTTTTTGGGACACTGTTTTTTGGATACCGCGTTTTTGGAGAAAAGTATGCAGCTAAAACGGGTGGCGGAAGCCAAATTACCCACGCCGTGGGGCGATTTTCTGATGGTGGGTTTTGAAGAAATCGCCACAGGCCATGACCACCTTGCGCTAGTTTATGGTGATATTTCTGGTTCAGTTCCCGTACTTGCCCGCGTGCATTCCGAGTGCCTGACGGGAGATGCCTTGTTTAGCCTGCGCTGTGACTGTGGTTTCCAGCTTGAGGCTGCCTTGGGTCACATCGCCGAAGAAGGGCGTGGCGTGCTGCTATATCACCGTCAGGAAGGCCGTAACATTGGGCTGCTCAATAAAATCCGCGCCTATGCGTTGCAGGATCTGGGAGCTGATACGGTGGAAGCGAACCATCAGCTCGGGTTCGCCGCCGACGAGCGCGATTTCACACTGTGCGCTGATATGTTCAAACTGCTGGGTGTTGATGAAGTTCGCCTGCTGACTAATAATCCGCAGAAAGTAAAAATTCTCAACGAAGCAGGCATCAACATCGTCGAGCGCGTGCCATTAATCGTCGGGCGCAACCCGAAGAATGAAAATTATCTCGCCACCAAAGCGGCCAAAATGGGACACCTACTGGATATAAAATAACGATCCTGCTCGCGTTATTTGTTCACAGACACAGACACAGACACAGACACAGACACAGACCGCCAGTATTTTACCGGCGGTTTTTTTTCACCTAGTGTTTAATCACGTACATGTCCTGTGCGTAGTAGTTACCACGGATATCTGGCAAGAATCCGCCGATGTAGGGTTTCACCATCTGTGGCAATGAATAGTGATAGATAGGTAGCAATGGTGCTTGCTGATTCAAAATCGTCATCGCCTGCTGATAAATACCCTGTTTCTCTTGTCTGTTGCCTACTGCCAGCGCTTTTTGCAGCAGCGCATCATATTCAACGTTACTGAATTTGGAATTGTTATTACTGTTACCCGATTGCAGAATCTCCAGGAAGGTACTCGGTTCATTGTAATCCCCAATCCATGAATAGCGAACCACCTCGTAGTTGCCGGAGCGGATTGTATCCAGCATGGTTTTCCATTCCTGATTCTGTAATGTCGCCTCTACGCCGAGGTTCTTTTTCCACATAGAACTCGCCGCGATGGCAACACGCAGGTGCGATTCTGAAGTGTTATAAAGCAGGTTAAAGCGCAGCGGATTTTTCGCGTTAAAACCGGCCTCTTCCAGCAATTTTTTCGCTTCCGCATTGCGCTGTTCTTGCGTCCAGTTTGCCCATTCCGGTTCCTGCCGCGTATAGCCACCGGTGTTTTGAGGGACCAGATTATATGCGGGCTTCTGCCCCATACCCATTACCTTTTCAGCGATAACCGTTTTATCCAAACTCAGGTCTAAGGCGCGGCGCACTCTGGCATCATCAAACGGCGGTTTTTGCGTATTGAACTGATAGAAGTACGTGCCAAGCTGCGGCGATATTTTTACTTCCTGCGGGTACTCTTTTTGCAGCGACGCGAACTGAATCGGCGATAACGGTCCGGTTATATCAATTTCACCGGATTTATAGCGATTCAGCTCCGCCGCCTGCGAGCTAATCGGCAGATACGTGACTTTGTTAATTACAGTATGCGCATCATCCCAATACTGGGTATTGCGCTTACCGACGATACGTTCGTTCACCACCCATTCACTCATCGTGTAAGGGCCGCTGCTGACAAAATTCCCAACCTGCGTCCAGTTTTCTGGGTGCTTTTCAAGCACCGCTTTCGGCAACGGCACCAGAACATGATAGGCCGACATTTCCAGGAAATAGGAAAGCGGACGTTCCAGCGTAACTTCAACCGTATGGCTATCCAGCGCCTTTATGCCCAGCGTATCGGGTGTCTTTTTGCCCGCCATAATCTCTGCGGCATTCTTCACATACATACTGGCGACGTAGCTGCCGTAAGGCGATAGCGTTTTAGGATCGCCAAGACGTCGCCAGCTGTAAACCACATCGTCGGCGGTCAGCGGCGAACCATCAGACCATTTGGCATCAGGCCGTAGGTGGAACGTCCACACCGTGTTGTCTTTATTATCCCAGCGCTCGGCCAGCCGCGGCTGTATCGTGCCATCATCACCCACGCGCACCAGATTATCGAAGAAGTCGTTGATAATGTGGCCTTCTACATCACTTTCTACCTTATGCGGATCCAACGAGGCAGGCTCAGAACCATTGCCTCGCACCAGTTCTTGCTTGTCCGCCAGCACCGTCCCAGCAGGAACCTGTGCCGCAAAAGCCGATGGCATCGCCCCTGTGGCACATAAAGTAAGAAGCAGTAGCGATTGTTTGAAGCGATTTTTGATTACATCATTCATATAACCTCCTGTTATATTCCGTCATTATTCAAGCGGCATTTCCGCGGTTCCAGGGCGTGGCTGGGCAATAATTTTTACTTATTCCCCATGTAGTTAGCGTCACTACCACCTAACCACAATTCGCCTGAGGATTCGAGTATTTAATGTGGGAAAACGTGCGCTGGTGCATCAGGGGTAGTATATCTTTCTTAACCGCTTGAAATGAACGTTACACTGCTGGGATTAACGCTTCATTTTTAACCGTCAATAGTCCAAGTTATAAGCCTACGTAGCGATAACAAATGGAGAACTGTACTTTCGGGCATGGTATAGCAACGATTTTTCCCTCACGAATATGTCCAACCAACACCTCTTTATTCATGAAATGAGCCACGTCTGGCAGCGTGAACGAGGTATGAATGTCATATTTAGAGGTTTGGTCAGTTGGGCTGTCAGTTATCGCTACCAACTTGGTAACCGCACATTAAGATGCTACCCAATGGAACAGCTGGCACAAATAATCGCTGATTATTTCGTTTTAAAAACATACGGCTATCAAGTGTGGAAAATGTTGAGAGCACGGGGAAATGTCACCCTTGATGGCGATACTTCTGAGGCCGCCATACGGCAACAATATCAAAAAACTATGCAGTTCTTTCCCTGGAATTAACGATGACATTTACTGCAAAATTGTCTGCGTTTCTGCTTATAGTGCCGAGTTTTCTTCTTGTCGGTTGCCCCGGTTCGGGCGATCGCCTGAAGCCAGACGAATTGACATCAGTCAGACAAGTGGGAAGCGATCTCTGCTTTTTAGTTAGCGATGCTCGGGATTACCAACTCACTCTTATTGCGATTAGCGCAAGAGCCGCTCAGCCACAGGAATGGATGCTGTATGAAAATCCCAGCGTAGTCGTTACACAGGACGAACTGTGCATTCCTCCTTCTTTTTACCGCTTTTTAGACGACAGCACATACGTCGTCAGGTATATCCTGCAATCGAAAAAATACGGTGATTCACGAAGAAGCGTCGTGTCTGCGATAGTGTTTACCAACGACGGTGTCCGAAGCGTACCGCTTAGAAAGGATGAAGCCGCTTATTACTGATGTACCCGCTATATTTCGAATTGAGCGAATCCACCGAGAGCAGGCTTTCTGCCCTCGGTGGCGAGACATAAAATTACAGCATATTGCGGATAACGTAGTGCAGGATGCCGTCGTTCTGGTAATAAGTCAGTTCATTACGGGTGTCGATGCGGCAGCGGGTCTTGATCGCCTGCGTATTGCCATCCGCCCCCGTGATGTTTATCTCAACCGTCGCACCCGGTGTCAGTTGATTTAATCCCGTAATCGAGATTTGTTCGTCCCCGGTTAATTGCAGCGTTTTACGCGTCACACCATCAGGGAACTCCAGCGGCAGAATCCCCATTCCAATCAGATTAGAGCGGTGAATACGTTCGAACGATTCGGCGATCACCACGCGGACGCCCAGCAAACGCGGGCCTTTTGCCGCCCAATCGCGGCTAGAACCAGAGCCATACTCTTTGCCAGCAAACAGCGCCAGCGGGATGTTTTCGTCTTTGTAACGCATCGCCGCGTCATAGACCGTCATCTCATTCTGCGACGGAATGTGCCGGGTATAGCCGCCCTCTTTACCCGCCACCATCTCATTACGGATTCGGATGTTGGCAAACGTGCCGCGCATCATGACTTCATGGTTACCAC
This sequence comes from Pectobacterium araliae, assembly GCF_037076465.1. Lineage (NCBI taxonomy): Bacteria > Pseudomonadati > Pseudomonadota > Gammaproteobacteria > Enterobacterales > Pectobacteriaceae > Pectobacterium > Pectobacterium araliae. Next base: position 2,560,008 of record NZ_AP028908.1, read on the forward strand.
GCCGTGAACCGTAAGAGTTAAACTCCGTGGTTTCGACGCCGCGCTCCAGCAAGTATTTCCCTGCCGGGCTATCGCGTTTGATGTTACCCGCCGGCGAGATATGATCGGTTGTGACCGAATCGCCCAGCATCGCCAGAATGCGCGCGTTGTGGATATCCTGAACCGGTTCTGGTTCTTTCCCCATCGCCAGAAAGAAAGGCGTTTGGCGAATATAGGTCGATTCTTCCGGCCATTGATAGGTGGGGTTGTTGTCGACCTCGATCTCTTGCCACTCCTGCGTGCCTTCAAACACGGCGGCATACTGTTTGTGGAACATGCCTGCGCTGACGTTTAATACCGCATCCGCCACCGCCTTAGTCGACGGCCAGATATCCTTCAGGTAGACAGCTTTCCCGTCACGATCTTCACCCAGCGGTTCTTGTGTCAGATCGACGTTCATATTCCCTGCCAACGCGTACGCGACCACCAGCGGCGGTGACGCCAGCCAGTTCGTTTTCACCAGCGGATGAATACGACCTTCAAAGTTGCGGTTGCCGGACAGCACGGCGCCTACTGTCAGATCGCCTTCTTTTATCGCCGCTTCAATCGCATCCGGCAGCGGGCCGGAGTTACCGATACAGGTGGTACAGCCGTAGCCCACCAGATTGAACCCCAACTCGTCGAGGAACGGCGTTAATCCCGCTTTCGCATAGTAATCCGTTACGACCCGCGAGCCCGGTGCCAGCGAGGTCTTAACCCACGGCTTGGTTTTCAGACCGCACTCGACGGCATTTTTTGCCAGCAGTCCGGCTGTCATCAGCACGCTCGGGTTGGAGGTATTGGTGCAGGACGTGATCGCGGCGATCACGACGGCACCCTGCTGTAAACGATGCGTTTCCCCTTCCAGCGTAAATTCTTCATAGTCAGAACGGTTCTTCACCGTGCTAACTTCCAGTTCCCGGCTGGCTTTAAAGGCTTCCGGTACGCCAGCCAGCGGCACACGATCCTGCGGGCGTTTCGGCCCCGCCAGGCTGGTTTCCACCGTTGCCAAATCCAGCGCGAGCTGGCTGGTGAATATCGGCTCATCCCCCGCATTACGCCACAGCCCCTGCTGCTTACTGTAGGCTTCCACCAAGGCAATCTGTTCTTCCGCACGGTTGGTCAGCCGCATGTAATCCAGCGTGATGTTGTCGATAGGAAAAAAGCCACAGGTCGCACCGTATTCCGGTGCCATGTTAGCGATAGTCGCGCGATCCGCCAGCGGCAGCGAATCCAACCCATCGCCGTAAAATTCCACAAACTTGCCGACCACGCCGTGCTTACGCAGCATCTGCGTGACCGTTAGGACCAGATCGGTTGCCGTGATCCCTTCACGCATCTTGCCGCTTAGCTTGACGCCGACCACGTCAGGGATCAGCATCGAAACAGGCTGCCCCAGCATCGCAGCCTCTGCCTCTATCCCGCCGACGCCCCAGCCGAGCACGCCCAAACCGTTAATCATCGTGGTATGCGAATCGGTTCCTACCAGCGTATCAGGATAAGCAAACTGCTTGTCGCCCTGCTTTTCATACCAGATGGCCTTGGCGAGATACTCCAGATTCACCTGATGGCAAATCCCGGTTCCCGGTGGCACGACGCTGAAGTAGCTAAAAGCATGTTGTCCCCAGCGCAAAAACTCATAACGCTCACGGTTACGCGCCATTTCGAGCTGCGTGTTATCTGTGAGCGCCTGACGATCGCCGAAGTGGTCCACCGTCACCGAGTGGTCGATAACCAGATCGACCGGCGACAGCGGGTTAACCTTATTCACATCGCCGCCCAGCCGTTTCACCGCCGCTCGCATCGCCGCCAGGTCGACCACGGCAGGCACGCCGGTAAAGTCCTGCATCAATACACGCGCAGGACGATAGGCAATTTCTCGGTCAACATGACCGGTTTTCAGCCAGTCCACAACCGCCTGAAGATCGTCCTGCTCTACTGTGTCGCCGTCCTGATGACGCAACAAATTCTCCAGCAGCACCTTGAGCGATTTCGGTAATTTATCGATATTGCCAAGCGTTTTCGCCGCCTTCGGCAGGCTGTAGTAATGGTAAATCTGCTTCTGTACCGTCAGTGTGTCCAGACAAGTGTCGCGAAGGTGTGATGGCATGCTTCCTCCCAAATTAACTTGCTATTCGTTATTCTGCATCGGGCGATTAATGAATAACCAGCCTGAGCTTGCGGTCTTATTTAAAGATAACACAAACAAAAAATAACGTTTTTGCAACAAGATGATATGAACGCAGCGATAGCCGTTAGCGATTGAAAAGAAGCACATCGTCTCTGGCGATCCGTATCACTGTCAGTTGTCTGTATTACATGTGACATCGTTCTCTGCATGGGGATGCTCAAACCTGTAAATTCGCCCCAGGATGGCATGTAAATTTGACTTTAGTCCGTCAAAACCGGCCAAGTTTCATACGGTAGTCATACATAAAGAGTATTTTGGAAGAAGCTTCACACTCTATCGTTACGTTTTGTTGTAAAAAAACGACATGTCGTCATTCAACAATCATCAGCGCATATGTTGGTGGAAAAATAATAATAGAAAGGGGTTTTCATGAAACTGTTTTACAAGGCTGAAAGCAGTTCTCTTTTTGCGCACATCGTTTTGCTCGAATCCAAATTGGAGTTCAAGTTGGATAAGGTCGACATGCGCACGAAAAAAACAGAGCGTGGAACCGACTATATGTCCATCAATCCAAAGGGAATGGTGCCCGCGTTAGAACTCGATGATGGATCGATCCTAACTGAAGGTGTCGCTATTGCTGAGTACATCGCCGATCTGGTTCCACACTGCAACCTTATCGCCCCCACTGGGAGTATGGCTCGCTACCATACGATTGAATGGCTGAATTACATTTCTGCTGAACTGCATAAAACGTTTACGCCGATCTTTCGTCCCGGCACGCCAGAAACCTATAAAGATCTATTGACCGAGTATTTGCAGGTCAAATTCCGTTATATCAATCTGGTGCTGAGTGAACAAAACTATCTGGTCGCCAACCGCTTCAGTATCGCCGATGCTTATCTGTTTACCGTGATGCGCTGGGCACAGTCATTAAAGCTGGATATGTTCCGTTACCCTGCGCTGGCCGCTTATCTTGACCATATTGCCGAACGCCCTTCCGTGGCGACCGCGCTTAAGGTTGAAAGATTGAAAGGATAACGTGCCATCACGCCCCGAGTATCGGGGCGTGATGAGTTTCACGACAGGCGAACGGCCTGGAAATGATGACGCGGATTGGCGATACCATCCTGAGCAGCAACCAATTGCAGCTCATACTCATTCATCTCTTTCGTCACCAGCATGACTTCATATACTGCCGCCGTTGTGTGCTCCAGCGCTTTATCCAACGCCACACCCTTCAGCAAGTTCACCAACAGCAATCCACTGGTTAAATCGCCCACACCAACAGGTTGACGCTCAAACTCCACCAGCGGGCGGCTAATGTGCCAGGCATCCGTCGGCGTGACCAGCAACATTTCGAAGCTGTCTTCACGGCTTGCCGCTCGGCTAAGGTGTTTCACCAGAACGATTTTGGGCCCTTTTTCACACAGTGCACGTGCAGTCTCCACGGCTTCCGTCACATTATGCACGGTACGGTCACCAAGCAGTTCCAACTCAGGCAGATTCGGCGCAATAATGTCAGCCGCGAGTAGCGACTGCTGACAGTGAAAACCCGATACGCCGGGAGCAACAATACAGCCTTTCTCCGGCGTGCCCATCACGGGGTCACAGAAGTACACCGCATCAGGATTAGCAGCTTTTACCTGCCGAACAATATCCAGAATATGTTCACCTTGCTCAGCAGAGCCGATATAACCACTCAACACCGCATTACACGTCTTCAGTTTGTCGATATCCGCAATACCCTGTACCACTTCAGTCAAGTGGCTGGCAGGCATCACACATCCCGTCCAGTGGCCATATTGGGTATGGTTCGAGAACTGTACCGTATTCAATGGCCAAACGTTTGCGCCCATCCGACGCATCGGAAACTCTGCCGCGCTATTACCCGCATGGCCAAAAACGACATGTGATTGGATGGAAAGTATATTTTTCATTAGCTATGACTCAAACCCTTGCCAGCGCCTCTGCGCCTCAACTTACAAGAAGAAAGGGAGCTAACGCTCCCTTGTCGGTGATGCTTATGCTTTCCAGCAGATCAGGCAGTAGTGCTTTTTACCGCGACGCAACAAAGTGTAGCGATCAAACAGGCGGTCGGCAGCACTGAAGGTGTATTCAGGATTCGCCTGTTTTTCACCGTTAATCGTTACCGCATTCGACGCGATCATCGTGCGTGCTTGACCGCGTGACGGCACCAACTCAGCACTGACCAGCGCCTGTTGTAAATCAGCGCCGTTTTCCAGTTCGATAATCGGCATACCATCCTGCGCCAGTTGAGCAAAATCGTCCTGCGTCATATCCTGCAACGCGCCAGAGAACAGGCTTTGTGTAATACGACGCGCGGCTTCCAGACCCGCTTCACCGTGTACCATACGAGTGACGTCTTCCGCCAGCACGTACTGGGCGCGTGGCGCGGTGCCGCTATTTTTGTCTTCTTCTTCCAACGCATCGATGTCTTCGAGGCTCATGAACGTGAAGAATTTCAGGAAACGGTACACATCGGCATCTGCCGTGTTGATCCAGAACTGGTAGAATTTGTAAGGGCTAGTTTTGCTCGCATCCAGCCAGATTGCGCCGCCTTCCGTTTTACCGAATTTCGTGCCATCAGATTTGGTGATCAGTGGAACGGTCAAGCCGTAAACTTGCTTCTGGTTCATACGGCGCGTCAAATCGATACCGGACGTAATATTACCCCACTGGTCAGAACCACCGATTTGCAGTTCGACGCCATGCTGCTTGTTCAACGAGGCAAAGTCATATCCCTGCAACAGGTTGTAAGAGAACTCAGTGAATGAAATACCCACGTCATCACGATTTAAACGCTGCTTGACGGCTTCTTTGCTAATCATCTGATTAACAGAGAAATGTTTACCGATATCACGTAAGAAATCCAGCACGTTCATACTACCGAACCACTCGTAATTATTTGCCGCAATCGCGCTGTTTTTACCGCAGTCAAAATCCAGGAATGGAGAAACCTGACGACGAATTTTTTCTCCCCATTCACCCACGGTGTCAGCCGTGTTCAGTTTACGTTCCGTGGCTTTAAAACTTGGGTCGCCGATCAGTCCCGTCGCCCCACCGACTAACGCAACGGGCTGGTGGCCAGACAGTTGGAAGCGTTTCAGGCAGAGCAGCGGCACCAGATGCCCCAAATGCAAGCTGTCAGCGGTAGGATCAAAACCGCAATACAGTGCAATTGGCCCTTGCGCCAGCCGCTCTGCTAACGCTTCCTCATCCGTTACCTGGGCAATCAAGCCCCGCTCTTGCAATTGTTTAATCAGGTTACTACTCGCCATCGATAACTCCATTTTTATAAAAACAGGCCGTTACGTTCCCGTTGGGTTTACGCACAGAGCCGTAAGGAATGCGCAGCATACCTGTCTGCTGTCGCATAATGATTTCGTTGCTGCATTACCTTACGCAGCAGGCTACGAACGCCATATTACCGGGCAATATCCAGCCAACACGAAACTTCATAGGATAAAGTGCCGGTGGTAGGAGCGCCAGCGTTTAACACGGATATTTCGTGATTAAGGCGCTAAACGATCGATCTGCCAGCCCTCTTCCTGCCGCTGGTAGAAAAATCGGTCATGCAAGCGGTGTTCACCGCCTTGCCAAAACTCGACAGAATCGATAACGACGCGGAAGCCCCCCCAGAAACTCGGCAAAGGGACTTCACCGCTTTGGAATTTTTGCTTCAATTCCAAAAATTTGCTCTCCAGCACGCCACGCGCTGAAATCCGGCTAGACTGCTTTGATACCCACGCACCGATCTGGCTGTCTTTCGGACGACTATGGAAGTATTTCAACACCTCAAGCACGGGCAGTTTCTCTACGCGTCCCAGCACCATTACCTGTCGTTCCAGCATATGCCAGGGAAACAGCAGGCTGATACGTGGATTGTTTTCCAGATGATGAGCTTTGCGGCTGCCCATATTGGTATAAAACACCATGCCTTTCTCATCATAGTGTTTAAGCAAAACGATACGCTGGTAGGGCTGTCCGTGTTCATCAACGGTCGCGATAGACATCGCGGTAGGATCGGCCAGTTTCGCTTCACAAGCCTGTTTCAACCAGCGTTCAAATAAATCCAGCGGGTTAGCGGGAAGATCGCCGCGACGAAGCCCGTCTCGCGTGTATTCACGGCGGATGTCGGCGATATCAGTGGGTTGAAGGAGAGGCGTCGTGTCAGAGGGAGAGCGTTCCTGAGTCATAATATCCTGCTATCGCAATGTCGGGTCAGAAGCGGGCGAAAACCTCATTCTGCTCCCGTGCCCGAAAAATCGCAATCAGCAGTGACATGGCTCACGTTCAGCGTCAGTTACATCGGCACCAACACGCAATCGTCCACAATAACGCGTTCACCCCGTTGGATAAATGCACGATCGCCTTTGCTCCAGAACGTATAGGTATCATTGCTGTATCTGACTCCAGAAGCAGACACCACCTGAGGAAGCGACAGGCGTTCACCATCCAGCAGGAAGCCGACCTGTGCAGGCGTTTCTCCGCCCTGCTGTAGCGTGACGGTTAGTGGCATCGTGCCACATTGATAACGCAGCGTTTCCACGGTCTGCTTATGACCCAAATAGCTGCATCCGCTCAGCAGAATCAGCGCGGTCCCCGTCAGCAATCGTTTCATGTTTTTCTCCTGTTATTCTTGTCAATGGCGGCAACTGTCACTGCCGCTCATGTAAGTTTAACAAGAGGATAAACATGAACCTCTCGGCAAAATCTGATTAATCTACGTTGATGGGATAAATCGCACCTAACACCGTTTCCTGACTCGCCCCCGTGACGGACGGCAAATTACCCGGCAACCCTGATAACGTCCGTGATGCCAGCCAGGCAAATGCCAGCGCTTCCATATCATCGCCACTCACACCACATTCATCCGTGGTGCTGACTTCGATACCCGGCAGTAAAGCCGAGAGCCGCATCATAATGAGCGGGTTACGCGCACCGCCACCACAAACCAACAAACGCTCACATCCACCGACCAGTAGCACCTGTTCAGCAATGCTCATGGCTGTCAATTCGACCAGCGTCGCCTGAACATCCTGCGGCGCTATCGGCGGCAGACCAGCCAGCATTCTTTCCAGCCAGCCCAGATTGAAATACTCACGTCCGGTGCTTTTCGGTGCCCGTAACGCAAAATAAGGATCGGTCAACATCCGACGCAACAATAGCGGATTCACCTGGCCGCTTACTGCCCACGCCGCGTCTTTATCATACGGCTGTGCGCAATGCCGCCAGATCCAAGCATCCAACAGCATATTCCCCGGCCCGGTATCGTAACCGCGCACGGGCGCACCTGGCACCAGCAGTGACAGATTGGCGATCCCTCCGATATTGAGCACAATACGACGCTCGACAGGATGTAGCAGCAATGCATGGTGGAATGACGGCACCAGCGGAGCACCTTGTCCGCCATAGGCTAAATCACGGCGACGAAAATCACCCACGGTGGTGATGCCAGTTAATGCAGCAACGCGATTATTATCCCCTATCTGCAACGTACACGGCGCATCGCCCGTAGGCTCATGCCAGACCGTCTGCCCATGGCAACCAATCGCGGTAATATCCTGCGCCCCCAATGCCGTCTCTTTCAGCAGCGTCAGTACCGCTTCGGCAAACAAAATACCTAAACGTGTATCTAACTGCCCCAGCGCCGACAGCGTTACGGCCTGCCCCTGACACATCCCAAGGATGGCCATTTTGATATCCTGTGGTATCGGATGACAATAACTCGCCTGCTGAGCAACCGTATGTTCGTCAATCGCGGCTAGCACAACATCAACACCATCGAGACTGGTGCCGGACATCACGCCAATATATCTGCCTGACCTCATTATATTGCCTTTCCCCTATGGGATAAAAAGAGAACACCGATAACAACCGTTACGCTGAGAATAAAAATAGCACGTTAACACGCTGAATTATTAAATTTTTTGCGTTTTTGCCACACGGGTTAGGTTTTAACCAAAAAGGAATTTTTGATAATATTTGCTACAAAAAACCCCCTGTACTGTGCTATTTACTGCTCTGTTTAGACGCAATTTAAGCGCACTATTATAGTCTGAAAAAAAGAGTAAAAAGAGTGGCATGCTACACTGAGCCAGACCATAATTTATTGGTATAACACTGCGTCGGCCGAGGCTGAGCCAGCCCGACATATTCGCTATTAAGGAGTTTTTATTATGATGAAGCGTTTGCTTGTGGTTACCCTTGCTGGTATCACGCTAGCTGGTTGTGCTAATACCAGTACGCTTTCTGGTGATGTGTACAGCGCATCCGAAGCTAAACAGGTGCAGACCGTTACCTATGGCACCATCGTTTCTATGCGTCCGGTTCAGATTCAGGCTGGGGAAGATTCTAACGTGATCGGCGCGCTGGGCGGTGCCGTATTGGGTGGTTTCCTGGGTAATACTATCGGCGGCGGCTCCGGTCGTAGTCTGGCAACGGCGGCTGGCGCAGTAGCGGGTGGTGTAGCAGGTCAAAGCGCGACGGGTGCGCTGAACCGTACACAGGGCGTAGAGCTGGAAATTCGTCGTGATGACGGCAGTACCATCATGGTGGTACAGAAACAGGGCGATACGAAATTTAGCGCGGGTCAACGTGTTGCCATGGCGAGCAATGGCCGTAGCATCACCGTTTCTCCACGTTAACATTGTGTGACGATCGCTACTCTCCGCAGCGATCGTCACAACGAATAATCAACTCCCAGAATGAATAACCAATAACAGGTATCAGTAATATTACCGGGATTTCATTCTCCCTCCGCGTAACCCAAATTTAGCTACACTTGATGTTCATGTAATGCCAATATATTTTTTTCAAGACGCGAAACCAACAGCGCTAATTCATCAACCTGTTCTGGCGTAATTCCAAATAACACCTCACTTCGGGTATGACTAATTACACCATTGACTGCCTGTATTATTGGTTCTGCTGATTCAGTCAGCATAATACGTTTTGCTCGGCGATCGTGAGCACAAACGTGGCGAGTGATTAACCCTTTCTCCTCAAGCTGATCCAGTGTTCGAACTAATGAGGGTTGCTCAATACCAATTGCTTTGGCCAATTGAATCTGCGACTGGCCAGGGGGTAAGTGGTATATGTTATGCAACGTGACCCAATGCGTTTGAGTCAGCTCAAGTGGTTTTAATCGGTGATCGACCAGCGCACGCCACACGCGCACCAGACGAGCTAAATCAGATCCTAATGGCAATTCCATCACCTCTCCTTATTGTTAGCACGCTAAGTTATATCCCTGGATTGCAATCAATTCTGATTTATAAGAATAAAAAACGATATGACTATCGTAAAAAATAGAACCTTTCCTAAAAGTGATTCTATCAAATAAAAGTCTTTTAAAAATGATCTTCGGCTTATTTTATTCAATCGAACGCTCCTGCGTTGCTTAAACAAAATTTCACGTAAATAGACCGTCTAAGACAAAATGACTTAAAACAATGATGGCTGATGGAATTCTGCTGGTGTATCGGTTTTCTCTGAACGCTGCGACCGTTTCATTCTTTGCCGACACAAACGCAGTACATCCTGTTTCTGAGCATCACTCATTTGACCCCAACTAAAGCGTTCGTTACGACTGCGAAAGCAACCGCGACAATATCCGCCATCATCCGCCTGACAAATACCACGACATGGATTAGGGACAACAAAGAGTTCAAGCTGCTCTGGCACACCACCTCCCGCTACAACTCTATTTATTGAAGCCCTGTTCTTTACTGCTGGCAAGCCAAAACAGACCGTCACAATGAAAATAATTAGATAACCATTGTAATCACTGACGATTTTTTTATACGTCAGGCGGCCTAAAATCCCTTTACTACATCATTAATCCCTCCTGTTAGTACGTTTTAACACAAACCCCACCATCGTGTCGCATTTTTAGCACCATTCCAACAGCTTGGACTCACCAGAGCCACAACGCTATACTTCCCTTTTGCTGTACTTTTTTAACGAGGGCATTATGCGTTTACTTCATACCATGCTGCGTGTTGGCGATTTACAACGTTCTATTGATTTCTATACCCAGATTCTGGGCATGCGCGTACTGCGCACCAGCGAGAATACCGAATACCAATACACACTGGCTTTCGTCGGTTATACCGAGGAGAGCGAGGGTGCCGTTATCGAGCTGACCTACAACTGGGGCGTCGACAGCTATGATTTGGGCAACGCCTATGGTCATATTGCATTGGGCGTTGACGATGTTGCCGCAACCTGTGAGCGTATCCGCAAAGCGGGCGGTAATGTGACGCGTGAAGCGGGGCCGGTCAAAGGCGGTACCACCGTTATCGCATTCATCGAAGATCCAGACGGTTATAAAATCGAATTGATCGAAAACGCCCACGCCGGTAACGGCATCGGCCACTAATCCCCCGCATTTTACAGGTGCTACATCGGCACCTGTTCTCCCCCCTTCTTCTGCTACCTCCACCGGTTGAAAGGTAACGAGCATGCTGCATCTCCGGCCAAAATTTGTAATAATACGCGCTGCGTTTTGCTGACAATTAAGAGACAAATGGCTGATAAAAGTGATCTGAACGCCCTGAGCGGCCGTTTTCGTGGGTTTTATCCCGTAGTGATTGATGTTGAGACTGCCGGATTTAATGCGAAAACCGATGCCTTGCTGGAAGTCGCGGCGGTAACATTAAAAATGGATCAAGACGGTTGGTTACAGCCAGATGAAACGCTACATTTTCATGTTGAGCCATTCGAAGGCGCGATTCTGGAACCTGCTGCACTGGCGTTTAATGGCATTGACCCCACCAATCCGTTACGCGGCGCGGTGAGCGAATATGATGCGCTGCACGAAATTTTCAAAGTCGTGCGTAAAGGGATTAAAGATCAGGGCTGTAACCGTGCGATTATCGTGGCGCATAATGCCACCTTCGATCACAGCTTTATGGCAGCAGCGGCAGAGCGTTGTAGCCTGAAACGTAACCCATTCCATCCTTTCGCTACCTTCGATACCGCCGCCCTTAGCGGACTGGTTTTAGGCCAAACGGTTCTGGCTAAAGCCTGTATTACCGCGGGTATTGCGTTTGATTCCAGCCAGGCGCACTCCGCGCTGTATGACACAAACCAGACTGCGTTATTGTTCTGTGAGTTGGTTAACCGCTGGAAACGTCTCGGAGGGTGGCCGCTTGCGCTGGAAGAACGTTCTCTCGAAGACACTTCCACCGAAGACTAAGAAAACACGAAAGCTAGTCGTAAAAGAACGGGTGCCATAAGGCACCCGCTGGGAATATTCACGCTCACATCATAACAATATGTAGATTGTTATGATGTGTGGGGCAAACATCACTCTTGATCGGCCTGCTGCGCTTTGTATTTATCAGCCGTTTCTTTGATCAGCTGTTGCAGTTCGCCACGCTGAAACATTTCAACTACGATATCACAGCCGCCAACCAGTTCGCCATCCACCCACAGCTGTGGGAATGTCGGCCAGTTCGCGTATTTCGGCAGCTCAGCACGAATATCCGGGTTCTGTAAAATATCAACATAAGCAAAACGTTCGCCACATGAAGACAATGCCTGGACGGTCTGTGCAGAAAAACCGCAGCTTGGCAATTTTGGGGAACCTTTCATGTACAGCAGAATCGGGTTTTCAGCAATTTGGCGCTGAATTTTTTCAATTGTCGGTGTCGTCATCTTCTTGCTTCCTTAAATCTATAGGATGGCTAACGTCCAAACGCTAGCCATGAGTCGCCGTCAGAGTGTTACGACAGCGACATTGACTCAATGATATTGTACCGATGCCACTAGCTACAAAAAAACGCCATTTTTTGTAGGGTTATTTTCCTGCCGATTATTCATCATTGATGAAATCAGCGCCAGAAAACGCTGATAAATCAGACGAAAAAACAACTATTAACGTTTTTTCACTATTCTGTATGAATAAAGCGACCATGCCCACTTTTTTATGACGCCGTTTTCAGGAATACTGTGCGGATTGAGCGAGTTAAGGATTATGTTCGGTCACTTTTATTATGCGCTTATTTATTACTCTTTTTATATTATTTTTCAGTAACCTATCCCTGAACATCGTTCAGGCTGCGCCGCATACCCCGCATTCTACGCCGAAGAAAAGCGTCGTTGAAGAAACGAATAAGAAAAACCGTCAAACAAAGGGTACTGCTAAATCACCAGCACCAATCAAAAGTAAAAAGCCAGAACCGACCACCGTCAGCAATAAATTCAAACCCCGTACGGCTAACAAACCAGTAGAAAAGAAGCTATCCCGGACGCAAAGCAGCACGCCTGCACTAGTGAAAAAAAACCTTAAAAAGCTAAAGCCTGAAGAGGATAGGCAGACAATCGCACAGACCAGAGTCAAAACCGAGTTGAAGAAGACCGCGCTCAAAGGAAAAGTGGATAAAAATCCAGCGCCCACAGAAAAGGGGATGGCGCTGAGCACAGCGCATAAAAAACGCTATCAACACGCCAAAACGACAGCAATGAATAAACTGATGAGCCAGATCGGTAAGCCTTACCACTGGGGCGGATCATCGCCTTTTACCGGTTTCGACTGTAGCGGACTGGTCTATTACGCCTATAAAGACGTCGTTAAGATCCCAATCCCACGTACCGCGAACGAGATGTACCATCTGCGTGATGCCGCACCGATTAAAAAAAGTGAGCTGGAAAGTGGTGATCTGGTCTTTTTCCGCATCAATAATCGTGGTGCCGCCGATCACGTCGGGGTTTATCTGGGAGAAGGCAAATTTATCCAGTCACCGCGTACCGGTTCAGATATTCGCATCAGCAAGCTAAGTGAGGATTATTGGCAGGAGCATTATGTAGGGGCGCGTCGCGTGGTGACGCCACAGACCATTCGTTAAGCGATAGCACGCCGAACAGAAGCGTATTCAGACAGATTCTGTGCAATAACCCTGTCTGAATGCGCAGAAACACTGAAGGTTAGTTCAACACCGCAATGAAACTAAACGTGATGATCACAGCCAACGAGCCAACCGTTGTCAGCAAAGACATCTTCAAATCGGTATCCATAGGCCACTCCTTATTAGCAAACAAATTTCATCTGAAAAAAGACACTATCATTTACAGCCGAACCCACTGAGACAATAAAGCGACAAATAATAGGGTTATTACGATTCTTTCATAATTCTAACGAAAAATCTCCGACGCATGCATCACTAATAGTATAAATTAGCCCTTTCACTTTCATGATAAATCGGACACAATCCGCTGTTTATGAAAGCGCTGCGTGCCAGTCGAAAAACGTCAAGCCAGATCCCTTCGGTATAACATTCGGCATTCTCCTTCTGAAATCCTGTTTTTTAGCTTAGAAGAAGAACTTTAAACGTAGGCAAACGATTAACAATATACTTACGTCTGTAACAGGTAAGTTCAGGAGTCATTTTTAGATGGCAACGATTAAAGATGTGGCAAAACGTGCTGGCGTTTCCACCACAACCGTATCGCACGTGATCAATAAAACACGTTTCGTCGCCGAAGAGACTAAGGCAGCCGTCAGGGCAGCAATCAAGGAATTGCACTATTCGCCTAGCGCCGTCGCCCGTAGCCTTAAAGTTAATCACACTAAATCTATCGGCTTGCTGGCTACATCCAGCGAAGCGCCCTATTTCGCCGAGATCATTGAAGCGGTCGAAAACAGCTGTTATGCCAAAGGCTACACGCTGGTGCTGTGTAATTCTCATAACGATATCGGCAAACAGCGCGCTTATCTCTCGATGCTGGCGCAAAAACGCGTCGACGGCCTGCTGGTCATGTGTGCCGAGTACCCGCCAGAGTTATTGGGCATGTTGGAAGATTATCGCAGCATTCCTATGGTCGTCATGGACTGGGGACAAATGCACAGCGATTTTACCGATACCATCATCGATAACGCCTTTGAGGGCGGTTATATGGCAGGCCGCTACCTGATTGAACGCGGTCATCGGGATATTGGCGCTATCCCTGGAATACAAGAGCGCAACACGGGTAACGGACGCTACCTTGGCTTTTTAAAAGCCTTGAAGGAAGCCGACATTACCGTGCGCGATGAATGGGTCGTGCGGGGCGATTTTGAACCGGAATCCGGTTATAAAGCCATGCATCAGATTCTCGCGCAAAAGCAGCGACCTACCGCGGTATTCTGTGGTGGCGATATCATGGCGATGGGAGCCATTTGTGCGGCAGACGAATTGGGGTTACGTGTGCCACAAGATATTTCGGTGATCGGTTATGACAACGTCCGCCACGCGCGCTTCTTTACGCCCGCACTAACCACCATCCATCAGCCCAAAGAGCGTCTGGGCCAATCCGCGTTTTCTATGTTGCTGGATCGGATTACCAGCAAGCGTGAAGATGCACACGTCATTGAGGTGCATCCGACGTTGATTGAACGTCGCTCGGTTGCCGACGGTCCGTTTCGCGATTATCGCCGCTAATCTCGGCGACTCAACATAGACCGATGTTCTTATTCCCGCCTGCTAATCGAGTAGGAGGCGAGATTACTCCCGCCGTCCTCTCACACCACCGTACGTGCGGTTCCGCATACGGCGGTTCATGTTAACTCTGGAACTGCCGTTGCTGCTCCACTAGTGATATCAAGCCGAGTCGTCTGAACTGCGCCGTCTTTATCGCATCATTCATGTGACTCGACCCCGCGTTCCACCACGCTCCTCGCTGGTTACTCGCCGACCTCCACGCTCGCTTTTCACACAAGCCCGCTCGCATTAGCATTCGGGCTCGCGTATACGTTCGTTTCCATTGCCGCCACAGTAGACTGCGCAGTTTACGCCTGACCCAGCCGTCAATCTTCTCCAGAACTCCTTTTACTTCCGTGTATCTGAAGTAGCTCATCCAGCCTCGCAGTATCGGTGTGAGTTCATTGATTACGCCTTTCACTGATTTCGTCGCGTGCCCTGTCGTCAGGCTACGGATCTTCTCCTTCAGCCTCTCGACACTGCTCCCTGCGATCTTCAGTCGGGTCTGTTTGTGCCGTGTCACGCTGTATCCCAGGAACTTACGCTCCCACGGTCGCGCCACCGCACTCTTCTGCTCATTGACCTTTAGCTTCAGTATGTCTCTCAGGTACACCCTGATTGCCCTAAAGATATGCTCGCCTGCTTTGCGACTGCTCACGTAAATGTTGCAGTCATCCGCATAGCGACAGAAGCTGTGACCTCGACGCTCCAGTTCTTTATCCAGTTCATCCAGCAGAATGTTCGACAGTAGCGGCGACAACGGTCCGCCCTGCGGCATTCCCTTACCTCGCTTCTCTGTCTCGCACCCGTTCGTCATTTCCGCTTCAAGGTAGCGACGTATCAGTTTCAACAGCCGTTTATCCCTGACAGCCTCGCCAGACGTGACATCAAAATGTCATGATCCACCCGGTCAAAGAACTTTTCCAGATCCAGATCGACCACCCAGCGTTTCCCGCTTTGTATGTAGCGCTGTGCCTGTTGCACTGCCTGCCACGCATTGCGGTTACTTCTGAACCCGTAACTCGATTCGCAGAAGTGCGGCTCCACGACCGGACTGAGTTGTTGTGCTATCGCCTGCTGGATAAGCCTGTCCACTACCGTCGGGATACCCAGGGTTCTCACGCCGCCGTCCGGCTTTGGGATATCCACTCTGCGTATCGCCTGCGGCTGGTAGGCGCCCGTAATCAATGCCTGCCTGATACTCGCCCAGTTCTGTTTCAGCCACGGCTTCAACTCCGTCACTTTCAGGTTATCTACCCCTGCCGCGCCGTTGTTTTCCACCACGCGCTGATAGGCCAGCATCAGGTTCTCTCTCGTTATCACCGTTTCCATCGTCAACGGCATTTCCGCTTTCGTTTGCCCACCGACCGCCGTGGGGATTTCAGCACCCTCATGCAGCACTGACGGATACTGTCCGTCTCCTCTGCCGCTGGCCGCAGTGCTCTGCGCTTGTGCCTCATTAATTCCCATCGAGTATCGGTGTCCTAATCACGGTTAATCATGTTCAGCCCTTCATGCTGCCAGTTATGCAGCACTACTACGGCTTCGGCTGACTGCTGCACGTTCATCCCGTCGCCTCTCGACGCTCGGTAGCCCTGAAGCAAACGTGCAGCCCTCCCGGGGTAATTCGCGCGACCTTCCTGCTTATGCCTGTCAGCTTTACGTCACAGCGTTCTGTGCAAGTATTGGGCTTTGATGATATTTGCCACCTTACCCCGCTGTGCCGCCTAAACTGCTTCCTGTTCGTCAGGCCAGCATTTTGCCTTCAGCTTCCTTCAGATCCCACCTCGCGGTGGGCACCCTTGCCGTTCGGCTAACACTTCCCCTTGCCGGGTGTGTAGAGGACTTTCACCGCCAAGTCGCCCCTTGACCACTACAGTCAACGGACAGCGCCCGTCAAGGCGCTACGCGCCATGCCCGGCGCACAAATAAAAAACCGGACAATGTTGCTCGTCCGGTTTACCAAAAAGAGGGAATGCAGAACTACTCTTCTTTACCGAGGTCGTTCGCCTGCTTACTGGCTAACACACGCTCGACGGTATCCACCACGGCCTGCGTTTGTGGATCAATTTCAATATTGATGCGATGCCCTAAACGCTTTTGCCCCAGCGTTGTGCGATTCAACGTTTCTGGAATTAAATGCACGCAGAAACGCCCGCGGATCACCTCACCCACCGTCAGGCTGATGCCATCAATCCCGACAAAACCTTTATGCAGCACGTATTTCATCAGCGCTTCATCTGCCAGACGGAACCAAATCTGGTGATTGTTCTCTGATACCTGAATCTTGACCACTTCCGCCGTGCACATAATGTGACCCGACATCACATGCCCACCGATCTCATCACCGAATTTTGCCGCTCGCTCAATATTCACGACATCGCCTTCATGAATATCACCCAAATTCGTTAGCCGCAGCGTTTCTTTCATGAGATCAAAACTGACGCGATCGCCATCAATAGCTGTCACCGTTAGGCAGCAGCCGTTGTGCGCCACCGATGCACCGAGCGTAAGCCCTGTCAGTAGGTCGGGGGGGAGTTGAATAACGTGAGTACGAAAATTGGATTTTTCTTCAATTGACACCACAGATGCGGTGCCCTGAACAATACCGGTAAACATGCGGTTTGCCTCTTAAAAACAAAGAAATGACGCTGTGCAGTGTGCACGATATTCCACGGAAAACCAAACCGGAATGCCAGACATCAAACGCTATCGAAACCGCAGCGTAACAAAAAGAATATATTCTCTTTCATGCTGGTTTACTTTTATTAAGTCGTTACAATAATGCTCTCATTTTATTCTTGACGTTTTTCATATCCAGATTTTTCATCCCGCTAGCAAAATTAAGTCATTCAAGGAAGGTATCCGTGCAACAGTATCTGACAGAAGCGCGTAAGTTATCGGCGCTTGCTGTTCCTGTCATTATTGCGCAAGTGTCCCAAACATCAATGGGTGTGGTTGACACCATCATGGCCGGTGCTTATAGCGCCACCGATATGGCCGCCGTCGCAGTAGGGACGTCTATCTGGCTGCCCGCCATTCTTTTCGGTCACGGCCTGCTGTTGGCGTTAACGCCCGTTGTCGCACAGCTCAACGGTTCCGGCCGCCGCGATCGCATCTCTTATCAGGTGCGACAATCTTTTTTCCTGGCCGCTATTATTTCTCTGCTGACAATGCTGGTGCTGTATCAGGGTGAATATGCCATCAATCTGATGAGCGACGATTCGCCAGAGCTGGCTGCAAAAGCCATCGGTTATCTGCATGCATTACTGTGGGGTGTTCCCGGCTATCTGTTCTACCAGGTATTACGCTGCCAGTGTGAGGGGCTGTCCAAAACCTATCCCGGGATGATGATTGGGTTCATTGGGCTGTTAATCAATATCCCGATTAACTATATCTTTATCCACGGTAAATTTGGCATGCCGGAACTGGGCGGCGTAGGCTGTGGTGTGGCTACCGCCTCGGTTTACTGGATCATGATGCTGCTGATGATGCTTTATACCCGACGCGCTTCCTGGCTACGCGATATCCGCCTTCATCGCCCGGCATTCCGGCCGGATTTTACCGTGCTCAAACGACTGTTTGGCCTCGGTTTACCCATCGCGCTAGCACTGTTTTTTGAAGTTACGCTGTTTGCGGTGGTGGCGCTGTTGGTATTACCGCTCGGTGTCGTTGATGTGGCTGGTCATCAGATTGCCCTGAATTTCAGCTCACTGATGTTCGTTCTTCCACTTTCGGTTGGCGTCGCCACGACCATTCGCGTCGGACATCGTTTAGGGGAAGGGTCGGTTGAAAACGCCCGCATTGCCGCGCACACCGGTATCATGGCTGGCGTCGCGTTAGCCTGCTGCACAGCAATCTTCACCACGCTACTGCGTGAACCTATCGCCCTGCTCTACAATCAGGACCCTCTGGTGGTCGCAATGGCTTCTCAGCTCATGCTTTTAGCCGCCGTTTATCAAATCTCCGATGCGGTTCAGGCGATCGGCAGTGGTGTACTGCGCGGTTATAAAGATACTCGCTCGATTTTTTATATTACGTTTACAGCATATTGGGTATTGGGATTACCGAGCGGCTATCTGCTGGCGTTGACAGATGTCATCGTCACGCGCATGGGCCCAGCAGGATTTTGGTGTGGTTTCATCATTGGCCTGACAGCAGCAGCAGTGATGATGGTGACGCGGATTCGCTTTCTTCAGCGTCAGCCGGCCGCGCGAATTTTAGCGCGAGCCGCCCGCTAGATACCGTTTTATCCCGTTTACGTCGAAAAAAACAGCGGGATGGATACAAGCTCAGCAATCGCATCGGCAAGCGCACAAAATTGCATTTTTTTCTTGCCAGATTTCCCCTTGCTCGCTACTATTCGTCCCGCTATCAGACAGGCAGTTCGGTATCTCAATGCGTTCATAGCTCAGTTGGTTAGAGCACCACCTTGACATGGTGGGGGTCGTTGGTTCGAGTCCAATTGAACGCACCATTCCTTGTTTTTCCTTCCTCTATTTCTTTTGCATTGCTGTTTTCTCTTTCGTTCATTGATACAAAAAACGCCGCTATTTCTCGATGATTTATTCGCCCATACCGTCTATTGCCCCCAATTAAGTAATTAAATTAACCATTAAGTAACTAACATCACACTTATTGTGTGTTTTTTTGTTTCATCTGACCCGATTCAGCTAAAATTATTTAATAACCATGCGTTATATAAGTGTATATAGCAGCACGTTGGTATTCCTTGTTTTTTACTTCTTAAAATCAGGATGTCAGGACACCGCTATGCACGATTATTTATATTTTTTGCTGGGTAGCTTCCCACTGTTGGTCATGATTGTTCTTATTCTCAAAATAAAAATGCCTATCCACTATGCAGTGCTGATTACGCTGACGCTAACCGTCATGATCGCCGCCCTATTCTGGCACACGCCACTAAAAACACTGGGATTAGCGGCGAGCTATGGCGCGCTGAAAGGTCTATGGCCAATAATTATCGTTATTCTGGGTGCCATATACAGTTATAACCTGATGCAAAAGACACGCAGCATGGATGTACTGCGGGACGTACTTGCTAGTATCAGCGATGATAAACGCATTCAGGTATTGCTGATTTCATGGTGTTTTGGTGGTTTTCTCGAAGCGGCGGCGGGTTATGGCACCGCCGTTGCGATCCCCATTGGCATCCTGATTGCACAGGGTTTCAACCCAATGAAAGCGGCGATTGCATCACTGGTCGCCAATACCGTTCCCACCGCCTTTGGTGCTGTCGGCATTCCGGTTTCTATTTTAGCGGAGCAGGTTCACCTTCCTGTCACCACATTAAGCGCGACGGTTGTGCTGCAACTGGCGTTGTTCAATATCCTTCTGCCCTTTGTCATCATCGTGATTATTGGCGGCAGCATTAAGGCCATTCGCGGCGTGTTCGCGATTACGCTGGTGTGCGGCGTGGCCACGCTGGTGCCACAGTATATTGTGGCTGTCCATCTCGGCGCCGAATTGCCCGCTTTCGCTGGCAGTTTAGTCAGCCTGATTGCTGTTACAGCAATGGCAAAATGCCGTAAAAAAGCAACCGATACCCCCTACCTTATCGACAGCGCGCAGCGTGCTTCCTTATCAGGCTATTCTGTCAGTCAGCTGCTGCGCGCTTGTGCGATTTATATCCTGATTTTTACCTTTATTCTGCTTTGTTCTCCGCTGTTTCCCGCCATCAAAGCTACCGTCTCTCAGGTCGCTTCCGTCATTCCTTTTTATCTGACGGAAACACAGGTGCTGAAGTTGAAGATCGACTGGATTGGCACCCCCGGCGTTTTGATCATCATCGCCAGTCTGTGGGGCGGTTTTATGCAGGGAGCAACGCTGGGAACCATGTTGAACGTCTTCGTCAGTACGATAAAACAGCTCAAAAATTCGATTATCGCGATTACCGCTATCGTCGCTATGGCGACGGTGATGGATGTCAGCGGACTGATCGCCACGCTGGCACAAACCATGGTGGATGTAACCGGAGGGGGCTACCTGTTTATTGCCCCAGTGATTGGGGCGTTAGGCACTTTCGTCACTGGCAGCGACACCAACTCCAACGTGCTGTTTGGCAAACTGCAAACCATGGCAGCGGAAAAATTGCATGTTGACCCCGTCTGGCTGGCGGCGGCGAATACCGCAGGCGCCACTGGCGGCAAGATGATATCGCCGCAAAGTATTGCGATCGCGGTGTCGGCAACGCGCATGGAAGGACAAGGCAGCGCAATCATGTCCGGTACGCTGAAGTATTGCGGCGTCTACATCATCATTCTTGGGCTCAAGGTCGGCCTGGTCTACTACCTGTTTATGGCCTGATGTAACAATAAAAAATTCATCTACATTGAGTAATGGGAGTCTGTCGTGAATGTTAATTTTTTTGTTACCTGTATTGGTGACGCCCTAAAATCCCGCATGGCGCGTGATTCTGTCCTGCTACTGGAGCAGTTGGGCTGCAACGTGTACTTTCCCGAAAAACAGTCGTGTTGCGGGCAACCTGCCATCAACGGCGGTTATATCAACAGCGCCATTCCCAGTATGAAAAGCGTCATTGCCGCGCTGGAGGACAACGACGACCCGATCATTTCTCCCGCAGGTTCATGCATGAATGCCATCCGCCACTATCCCGAATATCTGGCCGATGAACCTGAATGGGTACTGCGTGCCGAACGTGTTGCCGAACGCATGAAAGATCTGACATCGTTCATCGTCAATACGCTTGGCGTAACGAACGTCGGTGCACGCCTGTCAGGAACGGCGGTTTACCACCCCTCTTGTAGCCTGTTTCGCAAATTAGGTGTGCGCGAAGAGCCTATCGCACTACTCAACCACGTTCAGGATTTACACTTGCTGCCGTTTAAGGCTGAGGAAACCTGTTGTGGCTTCGGCGGTACGTTTTCAGTGAAGATGGCAGAAATTTCCGGCGAAATGGTCAAAGAAAAAGTCAGCCACATGATGGAGGTCAAACCCGACTACCTGATTGGTGCCGATGTCAGTTGCCTGCTCAATATTGGTGGTCGTATGCAGCGTGAAGGCCACCCTGTCAAGGTGATGCACATCGCCGAAGTCCTGATGAGCCGCTAAGGAGAGGATATGAGCCTGAAAACCAGCGATGTTAAATTCAAGGATCGTATTCAAACCCAGATTCACGATCCCATCATGCGCAAGGCGGTTGCTAATGCGCAGGAACGTATCAGTGAAAACCGTCAAAAAATGGTCGACGAGTTAGGCCATTGGGAAGCATGGCGCGATCATGCCGCTCAGATCCGTGAACATGTACTGAACAACCTCGATGCCTACCTTTACCAGCTCTCAGAAAAAGTGACGGACAACGGTGGAAACGTCTATTTCGCCAAAACCAAGGAGGATGCCACCCGCTATATCCTTCAGGTTGCTCAGGCTAACCATGCCAAAAAAGTCGTCAAAGCGAAGTCGATGGTCACCGAAGAAATCGGCATGAACCACGTCTTGCAACAGGCGGGAATTGAGGTGATCGAAACCGATCTGGGCGAATATATTCTACAACTGGATCAAGATCCGCCTTCGCATGTCGTCGTTCCCGCTATCCACAAAGATCGCTACCAAATCCGCAAGGTACTACACGAAAAATTGGGTTACGACGGACCGGAAACGCCAGAAGCCATGACGCTGTTTATCCGTCAAAAGATACGTGAGGATTTTCTCAGTGCGGAAGTCGGCGTAACAGGCTGTAATTTTGCGGTGGCGGAAACCGGCTCGGTGTGTCTGGTCACCAATGAAGGTAATGCGCGCATGTGTACCACGCTGCCAAAAACGCACATTGCGGTAATGGGCATGGAGCGTATTGCGCCGACGTTTGAGGAAGTGGACGTTTTAATCACCATGCTGGCGCGTAGTGCAGTCGGCGCACGTCTGACGGGCTACAACACCTGGCTGACGGGGCCACGGGAAGCAGGACATGTTGACGGGCCGCAGGAATTTCATCTGGTGATCGTCGATAACGGTCGCTCACAGATTCTCGGCTCCGCATTTCGCGATATTCTGCGCTGCATCCGCTGTGGTGCCTGTATCAACACCTGCCCTGCCTATCGTCACATCGGTGGACACGGCTACGGCTCCATTTATCCCGGCCCGATCGGCGCGGTCATTTCCCCCTTGCTGGGCGGCTATCAGGATTTCAAGGAACTGCCCTATACCTGCTCGCTCTGCACCGCCTGCGACACGGTGTGTCCGGTTCGCATCCCCTTATCGTCACTGATTCTCAAACACCGGCGCGTCATGGCGGAAAGCGGAATCACGCCAAAAGCAGAACAGCGAGTAACGAAACTCTTCAACTACGTCAATAGTCATCCGAGGTTATGGAAGGTCGGAATGATCGCCGGTGCCCATGCCGCAGGCTGGTTTATTAAAAACGGAAAAACGTCCATTGAGATGGGTGCCATCGGCGAGTGGACCGAAGCGCGCGATCTGCCGGATGCAGACGGTGAAAGCTTCCGTAGTTGGTTTAAGAAACATCAGGCGAGAGGAAGAAAATAATGGAAAACCGCGATAGTTTTCTGGCCGAGATTGCCCGCCAGTTTGGACGCACGGTGCGCCACATTCCAGCGCCACTACCCAGACCCGCGAGCCACCATGCCCGCACCCGATTAAGCGATCTGACAGTACAGCAGCGTTGTGATGCCTTTATCGATGTCGCCACTAACATCATGCTGGCACACTGCGAAATCGTCAGTGAAGCCGACGCGGCGCAGGCGGCGCGGCAATTGTGCGATAAATACGGCCATGCGCCCGTGATCGTCAGCGACGATCGGCGTTTAGAGGCATTAGGGATCACCGCGTGCTTACAACGCGAATGCCAAGCCACCGTATGGGACCCGCGCGTGGGAGAAGAAAACCTGCGGCTGGCGGAGCAGGCCAAAGTCGGCGTGGTTTATGCGGAATATGGCCTAACCGAATCAGGCGGTGTGGTGTTATTTTCCGCACCTCAGCGAGGACGTGCCGTCAGCCTGCTGCCGGAATCCTCTCTCTTTGTGTTACGCAAGAGTACATTGTTACCTCGCATCGCACAGTTGGCACAGCACTTACATCACATGGCACAACACGGCGAGCGTATGCCGTCGTGTATTAATATTATTGGCGGTCCAAGCTCCACCGCGGATATTGAACTGATCAAAGTGGTCGGTGTACACGGGCCGGTTAACGCCGCCTATCTGATCGTTGAAGACTGTTGACCCATCGGGCAGGATGCCCAACATGCGTTACAACGGAACATGATGCTCCCCGCGCAGTATAAACACCGACGCAGGGAGCATGATCTCTTACTCGACCAGATCGAAGCGATCCGCATTCATCACTTTCACCCAGGCAGCAACAAAGTCATTCACAAACTTCTCTTTGCTGTCGTCCTGTGCGTAAACCTCGGCATAAGCGCGCAGAATGGAATTCGAACCAAAGACCAGATCCAGACGCGTCGCCGTCCATTTGACTTCACCCGTTTTACGATTGCGGATTTCGTACAGATCCTTACGGTATGGCTTCCACGTGTATTTCATGTCGGTCAGGTTGACGAAGAAATCATTCGTCAGCGCCCCTTCACGATGGGTAAATACGCCGTGCTTTGTACCGCCGTAATTGGTTCCCAGTACGCGCAGGCCACCAACCAGCACCGTCATTTCCTTCGCGGTCAGCCCCATCAACTGCGTGCGATCGAGCATCAACTCCTCCACGCTAACGGCATAATCCTTCTTCAGCCAGTTACGATAACCATCGTGGAGCGGTTCGAGGACGTCAAAAGACTCCGTATCGGTCAGCGCATCGGTGGTATCACCACGTCCCGGCACAAAAGGCACGGTCACCTGTACGCCAGCCGCTTTCGCCGCTTTCTCAATCCCCACATTACCCGCCAGCACAATGGTATCCGCCACGCTGGCTCCCGTTGCCGCGGCAATACTTTCCAGTACGACTAACACGCGCGCCAGACGATCAGGCTCGTTCCCTACCCAGTCTTTCTGCGGGGCGAGACGAATACGCGCACCGTTGGCACCACCGCGCATATCGGAACCACGGAACGTACGGGCGCTATCCCAGGCGGTTGCGACCAGTTCACTGATGGAAAGGCTACTTTCTGCAATGCGTGCTTTGACAACATCAACATCATAGCCGGTACGGCCAGCCGGAACCGGATCCTGCCACAGCAAATCTTCCTGCGGCACATCTGGGCCGATGTAACGCGCTTTTGGCCCCATATCGCGGTGCGTCAGTTTGAACCACGCACGGGCAAACACTTCAGAGAAGTAGGCCTGATCCTGATAGAAACGCTCGGAAATCTTGCGATATTCCGGGTCAATTTTCAGCGCCATATCGGCATCGGTCATCATCGGGTTGTAGCGGATAGACGGGTCTTCAACATCAACCGGCTTGTCTTCTTCTTTAATGCTGACGGGCTCCCACTGTGATGCACCGGCTGGGCTCTTTCTCAGTTCCCATTCGTGATTCAACAGCATGTGGAAGAAACCGTTATCCCATTGCGTCGGATGTGTGGTCCAGGCCCCTTCCAGCCCGCTGGTGACGGTATAGCGCCCTTTGCCCGATCCCGTTGGGTTATGCCAGCCGAGACCTTGCTCTTCCACATCCGCACTTTCTGGTGCCGCACCCAGCAGACTGGCATCGCCATTGCCGTGGGTTTTACCCACCGTGTGCCCACCCGCCGTCAGCGCAACGGTTTCTTCATCATTCATCGCCATACGGGAGAATGTCACGCGCATATCTTGTGCGGTACGCAGCGGATCGGGATTGCCATCAACGCCTTCTGGGTTAACGTAAATCAGCCCCATCTGCACAGCAGCCAACGGGTTTTCCAGCGAGGTACGGTCATCATTGCCATAACGCCCAGTGCTCTTCGCCAGCCACTCTTTTTCCGACCCCCAGTAGGTATCTTTTTCTGGATGCCAGATATCTTCACGACCAAACGCGAAGCCGAAGGTTTTCAACCCCATAGATTCGTAAGCGATATTGCCCGCCAGAATAATCAGGTCAGCCCAACTGAGTTTATTGCCGTATTTTTTCTTGATTGGCCACAGTAAACGACGCGCTTTATCAAGACTGACGTTATCCGGCCAGGAGTTGAGCGGTGCGAAGCGCTGGTTACCGGTTCCACCACCGCCGCGACCGTCGGTGGTGCGGTAGGATCCCGCCGAGTGCCAGGCCATACGAATCATCAGGCCGCCGTAGTGACCCCAGTCCGCTGGCCACCACTCCTGACTGTCGGTCATCAGCGCATGCAGGTCTTTTTTGAGGGCATCGACATCAAGGGTTTTAAGGGCTTCACGGTAGCTAAAATCGCTGCCTAACGGGTTGGTTTTGGTGTCGTGCTGATGAAGAATGTCGAGATTGAGGGCATTTGGCCACCAGTCAGTGTTTGATGAGCCAGTAGAAGTATTTCCGCCGTGCATAACCGGACACTTGCCGGCTGGTTTCGTTTTATTCTCGTCCATCATTATCTCCCAGTATGTTGCATTGCCTTAATCTCTGCGCAAGAAGGCAGGTGCGTTCACCTGTTCCCTCTCCTTGATGCAAGACAGTGCCAGAGTCTCCCTATAATTTATAATTGTATATGCTAACTTCTGCGATAGCTTAACCTGATGAAAAGCAGCTTAATCGCACATTTTTCCTATCTGCATCAATAATCTCACCGAGAGAACCCCTGAGATAATGAGTCTGCTTATCAAAGATAATACCGATCGGTTAAGGATCGAAATACCGGTGCGACCGCGCAGGCAAACGGAGAGTGTGTCAAACCGTTTACCGCGGGGCTCACCTATTGCGGATCGACGCGGTAAAGGTGTTGTGTTGCCAAAAGGGGCACGTTATGAAGATAGCTTCATCAGAATCAGGCCGCTGACGATCAACAGTGCAGCGATAATCCGCATCGCACTTACGGGTTCATTCAGGAATACCAATCCCACGACAAACGCTCCCACCGCGCCAATTCCTGTCCAGATGGTGTAGGCCGTGCCCAATGGAAGCGATTTCATCGCCATGGATAACAGCGCGAAGCTAATGATCATGGCAACGATAGTGACAACTGATGCGCCCATTTTCGTGAAGCCATCAGACAACTTCATGCTGTAAGACCAGACAATTTCAAACAGACCAGCGAGTGCTAATAGAAACCAGGCCATACCCAGTTCTCCTTAAACAGTGCATATGGGTCGTCCCGTGAGTCCTTTTCGCGTCAGAGGTCGTCCCCTGCCAGGATGGAGGTATGCAACGATACGATAACGTTGCGGCGTTCGGGAGTAAAGCCAGTGTGCTTTCAGCGCCTCGCGGATATTTTCGCCACTTCAGTACAAAAAGCGCCAAAACCGACAATGCAATTCGCAACACTTAAATATCCAACCGAGATCATGTTATTCACATTTCATTAAACCCCGCCGTTGATAATATCGCGTCTACGCCACACCAACATGTACGGATAAATAAAAATATCCGAACATGTAAAAATATAACATTGGCTACAAAACATGACTCCTGACGCAGGTTGTATCGCTAAAAATCAAAAAATCTTTTTAGTTTATGTCGTTAGAGACATTTGGTTCTGGTAGTAGCTTCGCGGTATTCGCAGCCACGGTGGCAACCGTCGGTAACCTGCCGATAGAAGGACTCGCGCTAATCTTCGGGGTCTATCGCTTCATGTCGATGGCAATTTCCTTGTGCAATACGATTGGGAACAACGTAGCCACTATCGTCGTCGCAAAATGATGTGGGGAATATTCACCGCAACCTGACGATGCATCGGACAATCCGGCTTTTGCTCGGGAAACCCGTCCTGCGAGCTAATATCCTGCCTGCGGCAGGAAAGCGTGGAAAATGACAGACATCAGCCATGACGAACCACAGACATCCTGCTGAGTAATTAACCTCAGGGAGCAAATACGGCTAAACATTCGACACTTGAAAGAGGATGATAAACAAAGCGCTTGCCACCAATGCCAGAGCCGTCCATAATAGCGCCCATTCCAAACACTGGAATAAAGAAAAGCATTCTAATCAAAACGTTACTGATTAAGATGTTATCTCCTGTACGACCGTAGCTCAGTTGGTTAGAGCACCACCTTGACATGGTGGGGGTCGGTGGTTCGAGTCCACTCGGTCGTACCAATTCATGTTCTATAGACGTATATTGATGTCTATAACACACTGAAAAGAAGAAATATTTCTAGAAAATTACAGCTTACTTCTCCCAAATGTCCTCACTTTAAGTTCGTTTAAATACTAACGATTTCACCTTCAAATTACTGCTGTTATGAACGCCATCGAGTAGTCAATACGGTTAAAACGAGTAAGTGACGCCTAGCTATTAAATGTTCATTACCCTTACCAAGAATATATAAAGTCGTTATACCCGTCATACTCCAAGCGGTCTGAGCTGCTTTCTTCGGTCAATTGGCGTTGGGCCAAAAGTCGGTCATCAATCACTGAGCGAAAAATAAGATAGAGCAGAGAAAAGAACGGGTGAAATGTTTTGGCGAAAACACAACATTATGAATAATTATAATTTAATTATCGGCATGATAACCAGCGATGACTGGGGCAGTTATGCCAGATAAGTTCCGAAAGAGAAACCTCTGACCGGTAAAATATTTACTCAGCGTATTGAACGGAACAACCTGACGTTGAGAACCCGCATCAAGCGTCTGGCTTGCCGCACTCTCTGTTTCTCACGCTCTGTTGAGTTACATGAAAAAGTCATCGGAGCCTTCAATGCTTTCCGCCTGATGCGCCAGGCCAATAGCATACGTTACTCCACAGTGCCCTAAACACGTGCGAATGGATGTAACAGCAGGGGCACACTTATCGGTGCTCCCCTGCTGTCGCCTACATGATGGGGAAACGGTACTTAGGCAATAATGCGGGGGATGTCTCCGCTAGCCCAAGCTACAGTCTTTCTTGCGGGTACGGACGGATCAAGACTACTGACCGCATCAAGACGCGCGATCTGTTCCGTCGACAGCTCAAGCTCCAGAGCGGCCAGGTTATCAGTCAGTTGAGTCAGCGAACGTGGGCCAATAATCGGTACGGCACCATGTGTACCCGCCCAGGCGATAGCGACCTGTCCGGCATTTACGCCCAGCTCATCAGCGATAGCCAGAACGGTGTCAAGAGTCTGTGTACGCTGTTCTGAGTTCTCAGGCTGGAACACCCGACCACCAAATCCCTCTGCACGCCCCTGCTCACCTTTACGGTATTTACCTGTCAGCATCCCTCCCCCCAATGGCGACCATGTCACGATACCCAGCCCCAGTGCATGTGAGGCAGGGAAGAGATCAGCCTCCGGATTGCGATGAACCAGGCTGTGTTCAAACTGTGCCGCAGCGATCGGAACCGCATGCGTCAGTTCAGCCAGAGTGACCGCACGAGAAAGTCGCCAGGCTGAGAAATTTGACAAGCCCGCGTAAAGAATTTTTCCCGACCGAGCCAGATCCTCAAAACCACGGACAATTTCCTCAATAGGTGTAACACCATCAGGATGGTGCGCCCAATAGATATCGATGCGATCGGTTTTTAACCGCTTCAGACTCGCCTCAACCGAGGCCACCAGAGCCTTGCGGCTATTGCCCGTCACCAAGCGATCGGCATTGGGAACGGCACCATTAGTGAATTTGGTGGCGAGCACGAAATCCTCACGGCGCCCCTGCAACAAAAGACCGAGTTGTTCCTCAGACTGGCCAAACTGGTAGATATCGGCCGTATCAATAAAGTTACCGCCAGCTTCAGCATAAGCCTCAAAGACCGCCTTGCTGGCGTCAGGATCGGCACCGTATCCCCAACCTGTACCAAAATTACCCGTACCGAGTGCGACCTGCGATACTCTGAGGCCGGTTTTACCGAATGCTGTGTATTTCATATCTGCTCCGCTAATTGAGTTGAGACGGTCACGACGCTTGAGTAGAACCCTTTAGCAAAGGGGTGGTGACTTTCATCAAGATCACCATCAAATTTATTTGCATATACAACAGTTGCAATTACAATATAGCATATGAAGAACACGATCAAGCCACAGCCCTGTACGAATCTGAAGCTTCGCCAGCTTAATCGCATGGTGACGCGCCACTATGACCACTATGTTGCCGAATCCGGGCTAAAGAACACACAGTACGCATTGCTGTCACATATCATCAGGCTAGGCCCCATCCGTCCGAGTGATCTAGCAAAACACATGCAGTTGGATGCCTCGACCTTGACGCGTAATCTCCAGCCATTGGTCGCCCAAGGTTGGGTGACGATTGGCGCAGGAGAAAATGCGCGTAGCCGTCTGGTTGAAGTGACCGAATCGGGTAAAGCGAAGCGAGCTGAGGGGCAACGAGCCTGGGCAGCCGCACAGTTGGCACTTAATGAACGTCTTGGCGCAGAGCGTGTAGCCGCACTGCATAGCCTGCTCGATGCCTGTATCGACTGTCTTAGTGATGACGCAGAAACGGTCATGGAAGAATGAATACCCTTGCGGGCGTTCTGAGAGAGATCGCTCGTCGATATTGATGCATTGTGCATCGAATGACAGCCCCGTATCTGAATAGCCTGAGGCTTGTCAGATACGGGCTGATAGCTAAAACAAGAATGGGATGTAACTGGATGACTCGAAAACTACTTTCTCCTCTTCAGATAGGGAGGCTCCATTTAGCCCATCGTGTCGTCATGGCGCCACTTACACGTATGCGTGCCATGCAGCCTGGGAATATTCCTCACTCGCTCAATGTGGAATACTATCGGCAACGCGCGTCTCAGGGAGGACTACTCATTACCGAAGGGGCTCAGATTTCACCTACAGCCCAGGGCATGCCCGCAACACCGGGTATCCACAGTACGGCACAGATTGAAGGCTGGAGAGCGGTTACACAGGCAGTGCATAACCAAGGTGGCCTAATTATTCTCCAACTTTGGCATGTCGGCCGTATCTCTCACTCGTCGCTATTAGCAGGCCAATCCCCTGTTGCACCATCGGCCATCGCGGCACCTGGCAACGCCTTTACTGCTAATTTTGAGCGCGCACCCTTCGCGACACCACATGCCCTGACAACAGCAGAGATCGCGTCGGTGGTAGAGGACTACACACAGGCTGCACGTAATGCACAACTCGCAGGCTTTGATGGTGTGGAAATTCATGCAGCCAACGGCTATCTGCTCGAACAGTTCCTGCAAAGCCGCAGCAACCAACGCACGGACGACTACGGCGGTTCGATCGAGAATCGTTGTCGTTTGGTACTGGAAGTGTCCGCAGCGGTTTCGGCAGTATGGGGAGCAGATCGCGTAGGCATTCGCCTATCGCCATTCGGCGTGGCTAACGGCAGCGGAGAAAACAACCCGCTACCGCTCTATAGCTTCCTCGTCAACGCGCTGGCCGATCTTGATCTGGCGTACCTGCATCTGATTGAGCCACGAGCCAGCGGAGCAGGCCAGGCAGAAGTCGATCATCCAAACGTTCCGTTTGCATCAGAGTTATTCCGTCCATTGTGGCCGAATGCCCTGATCGCCGCAGGTAATTATCAGCCCGATACCGCGGCCGCCGCCATTGAATCTGGCCATGCCGATGCGATTGCATTTGGTCGGATGTTTATCGCCAACCCCGACCTGCCTGATCGCATCCGACAAGGTGCGCCCCTGACTCCCTACAATCGCGCCACGTTCTATGGCGGCGGAGCCGAAGGCTATACCGATTACGCTCCGTTAAATACGAAAGACACCCGATAACCCCCCCTCGGCGTGTTAGTCACTGGGTTTATGCGTATTGCTCTTTAAGGGCACTACGCAGGCTTAGGCGCGCTGTCAGTTATGAAACCAAGGAACCCTCCGTGAAAACTGAAACACCTACGTCATTAATCCACAGATCGCTCTCTGGTGAGTTACTTTTTTTATTAGCCGGATTGGCGGCGCTTGGAGCGCTGGCAACCAATATCATCCTCCCTGCTTTTCCCAACATAGGCATCACGTTGGGGGTTTCCTCTATGGCACTTAGCGCCACACTAAGTAGCTTCTTTGTCACCTTTGCACTAGGACAACTTTTTGTCGGCCCCCTGTCGGATAGATTCGGCCGTAAGTGGCTGGTGTTAGGTGGGCTTATCACGTTTATGATTGGGAGTGCGATATGTGCATTAGCAACCACTTTACCGCAGTTGATTGGTGGCCGGATTATCCAGGCACTCGGCGCCTGTGCGACAGCCGTACTATCCCGCGCGATTGCAAGAGATTTGTTTGATGGTGAAAAGCTAGCACGCACCCTTTCACTCATTATGGTAGCAATGGCCGCTGCACCAGGCTTCTCTCCGTTGCTGGGTAGTGCGTTCACCTACCTGCTTGGCTGGCGCGGAATATTTATCTTTGTCAGTGCGCTGGCGATAATACTGGCGATCCATTACAGCACTCGTCTGGGGGAAACACTGCACGCAGACAAAAGATCCACATTATCCCTTCCTGAGATTCTGCGTAATTACGCTCGGTTATTGCTCGACCGTCGCTTTATCGCCCCCGCCCTTTATGTCAGCCTGATTATCGGCGCACTGTATGCCTTTTTCTCAATGGCTCCCGCCATCTTAATGACTGGATTTGGTTTTTCCTCACTGGGACTCGGCCTATTCTTCGCCGCAACAGTCTTAGTTGTTTTTGCCGGTGGCTTACTCGCACCACGATTGGCTCGTCGATGGGGACCTATTTATGTAGCAGGCACCGGAATTGTGATTGCACTTGCAGGCAGTGCCTCGCTGTTGATAGGTCAGGGAGAGTTTGTCTTCTTCAGCGCATCACTGACCGTATTTCTACTTGGTATGAGTCTGGTTAACCCGCTGGGAACCGCTCTCGCCCTTCACCCTTTTGCGAAACAAGCAGGGTCAGCCTCCGCCCTTCTGGGGTTTTTACAAATGAGCGGTGCGGCTCTTGCGGTAAGCATTGGCGGAACGCTAGAACTTCCACCCTATCGTTCACTCGGCATCATCCTGACAGCGAGTCTTGCAACCTCACTGTTAATATTCTTTCTCAGCCTGCCCCGCCAACGCTGAAAGCGTGCAATGATAGAAAGCACTGCCACATTCTCATAATCATATTGATCGTGACTCAGAATGAGTGGAGGTATATATCTCATTGATGTGTAGATGAATAAAAAAAGGAAAAAAACCCATCGGTGACCATCATGCAACAACGATCACACTTCATCGCTTGCAGCGGATTTCTACAGGAAACATAGCCGGATAATTAAGCCACATCCCCGACAACAGGCATATATTGATCTCATACGATTCATGACGGTTGATCAGTAACGAAAACCAGAAGGAGCATACTGAAGATGTCGGGACTCTATTATGGCGTAGCGTATTATGATGAATATATTCGTGAAGCGCGTCTGGATAAAGATATTGAAATGATGCTGGCCGCAGGTATTAATGTCGTCAGAATAGCGGAATCAACCTGGAGTACGCTGGAACCCTCAGAAGGGCAATATAATTTTCATCATATCGATCGTGTTTTAGATGCCATGCACCATGCGGGGATCGCGGTAATTATCGGCACACCGACTTATGCCATCCCACACTGGTTGGCAAAGCAAAATCCTGATATTTTAGTGACCACGCCGAATGGCCATGAAATATATGGACGTCGACAGATCATCGATATAATGAATCCGTATTTTCTGACATACGCTGAGAATATTATTCGCGTGTTACTGGAGCATGTTTGCCATCACCCGGCAATCATTGGCTATCAGGTTGATAACGAAACAAAACATTACGAGAATGTCGGCGAGGTCATTCAAACCGCATTTAAACGCTCGTTGAAAAAACGCTTTCCCGATATTCGTCAATTAAACGACGCCTTCGGCCTTGAATACTGGAGTAATCGTATCGATTGTTGGGATGATTTCCCTCCGGTAGAAGGGACGATTAACGCCAGCCTGGGATGCGCCTTCGCACGTTTTCGTCGGGAGAAGGTGGCGGACTATCTCGCCTGGCAGGCCGCTATCGTTACGGAATATGCGCAGCCGTCACAGTTTGTCACGCAAAATTTTGACTTTGAATGGCGCGGCTGGTCGTTTGGCTTACAGCCCAGAGTCGATCATTTCGCCGCCGCTCAGGCAATGAGCGTGGCGAGTGTCGATGTCTATCACCCCACCCAGGATCACCTTACCGGGCGTGAAATTGCGTTTAGCGGCGACGTGGCGAGGAATCTCAAAGGCGGGAAAAACTATTTCGTGATGGAAACCCAGGCTCAGGGTTTTGCAAAATGGACGCCTTATCCAGGTCAGCTTCGCTTACAGGCATTCAGCCATATTGCCAGCGGAGCCAGTATGGTTTCTTACTGGCACTGGCATTCAATTCATAACTCCTATGAGACTTACTGGAAGGGGTTGCTAAGCCATGATTTCGCCCCTGGCCCAACCTATCAGGAAGCCGTGACCATCGGCACCGACATGGCTCGATTGTCCGGCACGCTTAATGAACTTCGCGTCGAGAATGATGTGGCGATCCTGGTCAGCAATAATGCCATGGAAGCAATGAACTGGTTCCGGCCGGACACGCCGCAGCCTGAACTCAATAATCACGGTCATTACATCTATAACGACATTCTACGACGCTTCTGGGATGCGCTGTACGATCGCAACGTCGGCGTAGACATCATTAACGGTATCGATCCGAAAGCGTGTAAATATCGTCTGATTGTGATTCCCGCGCTCTATTCCGCCTCAAATGAAGAGCTCGAAAGGATAAACCAGTACGTTGAAAACGGCGGCAGAGTCTTGATTGGGTTTAAAAGCGGGTTTTGCGATGAAGATGTCAAAGTACGCACAGAAACCCAGCCGGGGGTCATTAGCAAGTGCTGCGGCGTCAGCTATAGTCAGTTCACGATCCCGGAGAATGTCGGCCTTAAAGCAGAAACGGAAACCGTTAGCTGCCTGCCGAATGAATCCGCAGAAATGTGGATGGAGTTATTGTCACCGGCATCCGAACGCACCACGGTGCTGTTACGCTATGACCATCCGCACTGGGGGAAATATGCTGCGGCAACAATTTCACAGTATGGGCGAGGTCAGGCGCTTTACGTGGGATTTCTGCCGTCACAAGAGCAGATCTTCAGTCTCTTTTCATCTCTGGCGACCGGACTGACACTGACGTCAGTCACCGCAAACTGCCGTTGGCCTGTCGTGGTTCGCCATGCAGTAAACAAAAATGGAGAATCCATACAGTTCATTTTTAATTACAGTGCAGCTACAGAAACGATCGCACTTGATGCTGATGTTCATGAGCCGCTCAGCGGAGACCGTTTACGTAAAGGAGACAGAGTGACAATAGCAGCGTGGGGAATGCGCTTATTTGTAAAAAATGTTTGAGCCCAGGAGGTGGTAAATGTGTTTTACCTTTGATGCGTACCTGGTTGCCGGGTTTACCCCGGTCATCCTTAACGGACCTCTTGATACCGCCATCGAGCGTCCGAATGGCATGGAAGGCTATATCATCAACATTACCGTTAATGGTAAGGCCTGGGTTAAAACTGGCAAGGGAAAAATCCTCATTTGCGAGAAAAGTGATGTACTGATTTTTCCGCCTGGCGTGGCGCATCACTATGGCCGACATGAATCCAGCGACCGCTGGGAGCATTTTTGGATCTACTTTATTCCACGTCCCTACTGGGCTGACTGGTTGTGCTGGCAGACATCAGAAGGTGATATTGGAAAAATGACGCTGGGAAGCGATCATGAAGGCGAAACCATCAAAGGGTTATTTAACGAAACCATTTCCTGGTTTTCCGAAAGCAATGCGCTGTCCGAAGCGATGGCGATGAATGTGCTGGAACGCATTATTCTTTCTTGTTATCGAATGCAGGCGGATAAACTGAATAAAACGCAGGATCCGAGAGTAAAGGAAATATGCCAGTATCTGGATAATCATTTATCTGAGGATGAAAGTCTTACTGCACTGGCGGCGCGAGTTTGTTTATCACCATCACGTTTATCACATTTATTTCGCCGCGACACAGGGAAAACCATAAGCGAATGGAAAGAAGAACAGCGGATTTATCGTGCAAAAAATATGCTGCAAAATACCATGCTGTCGGTGGCTGACATTGCATTATTAAATGGATATAACGACGCATTCTATTTTTCTCGAATTTTCCGGCGTCACAGCGGAATATCGCCTAGCGGATATAGAAAAAATTACGCGAAACTTTCTGCTGTTGAAACGGTTTACTCTGGTGTGTAGCCACCAGAGTATTTATTTTTCATAAAAATAAAAAACCAATCCTTGATTGATAATCAATTATTCAGAAACAGGTCAATTAAAAGGCAAGAAAATATGAATAATGAAACCACGGTAAATGACGGTTGGTCTGCATCTGTTACTAATGAGCAACAACCTAAAGCCCCCGTATTATTAGGCTTCGCGGTGGGTATTGGCGCACTTTTATGGCTTGGACCATTTATGGGCATAAACTCGGTACTCAATCCGGCTAAGTTAAGCAATATTATCGGACAAGGCGCAGAGGTAAATAATTTCCTTGCACTATTGGGAACACTGGGAGCAATTACGTCAACAATTACCACGATTATTATCGGTGCATTGTCTGATTTAACGCGATCGCGATGGGGGCGCAGAACACCGTGGATTCTTGTCGGCTCGGTATTAACGGCTGCGGTAATGATCGGGTTAGGAATGATCAATACCAAAGAACAACTCGGCACCTTTATTGCATTATGGTGTTTATTACAGACGTTTATCAACTTTGTTGTCGCGCCACTCCTTGCGGTGATCGCCGATCAAATCGCCCCCCGACACCGAGGTTTGATCTCCTCAATATATGCAGCCGGTTTTATTGTCGGGCAATACGGCGGTCCGGTGGTAGGCGGTTTTTTTCTCAGTGATGTTAATCCGCATCTGGTTAATACCGGTTATTATGTGCTGGCCTTAGCCATGTTACTTTCCGGGCCGATAGCGGCAATGATTATCAAAGAGAAATCCAGCCTTGATATGCCGCATCAAAAAATAAACAAAGAAAACTTTGTGCAGTATTTTGTTTTTCCTGTCAGAAATGCGCGTGACTTTTATCTCGCGCTCTTTGGTAAAATGCTTGTGACCATCACTATTACCGCCTTTAGTGTTTACCAACTGTTCTTTTTGACGAGCGGAATGGGGTTGAATAACTCGTCTGCCGGCCATTATATTTCACTCATGGGCATCGCGACTATGGTAACTGCGCTGATATTTGCCCCCATTGCCGGCCCGATATCTGACCGACTACGCACCCGCAAAAAACCGGTTTTTATTGCCACACTATTAATTGCCCTCGGTACCGTTATTCCCTTTTTCTATGGGGAACCGGCGGCGATGATCTGGTACGGCGTCGTCGCGGGTATCGGTTCAGGGATCTTCTTCTCCGTCGATCAGGCACTCAATCTGGAAGTGTTGCCTAACCCTGAAAACTCCGCGAAAGATCTTGGCATTCTGAATTTTGCCAATACCGGCGCGCAAATTCTTGGGCCTGTGCTGGGGGCGGTTCTGTTTAATCTCGTGGGGCAACACTATCTGCCTATCCTGCCCATTCTGGCCATTATTTCCCTGGCGGGAGGCTGCCTGGTAATGATGATTAAACAGGTAGGTTAAACGCCTGTTCTCCTCCTCCATCATATACAACAGTATCATGGCTGGTTTAACCGTTCGGTGTGGCGTGATCTTACGCCACACCCTGCCGGGAAACAGCATAACGTTGTTAGGAATAACGTTCGCGTTGTTCGCATCACATCATGTTTTCTTCTTATCGATTACCGACTCAAAGGCATGTAAGCGTTTATAAATAGAAAGCAGCTCAACCATCGTTGACCATGAATGGATCAATTATTGCGATGAATCACGAACACGTTCAAAAACATTGGTAATTTGTGTCATCAGACCCAGCGTCAACATTCCCGCGAGAATAGCCGGAAATAACAGAAATAAGCTAAAAATACTATCCGCACGCAGGTAGAGAAATCTTGCGATATTAAAATAGGTGTAGTGGAAATACAGTCGAAAATAATTTTTCCTGACCGCAGTAAAAAGCTCGACTGTCGTTAACGGATCAACACGGCTAGCATAATCTTCAGCATACACCAATTCTTTACGATACGCGGCCTCGACCCGCTGGTTGTTAAATTCAAGACCAGGCAATTTAATGCCGACCAGAGCAATCAATCCGGTTCCCACCAGTGACTACATCGCAGCGACAATCACCAAACCATAAGGGACATCCCCCAATACGGGCAAGGTAGGAACATGTGAAGAAAGCGTGATCAAGACGGTAGGAAAAGCCACATAATAAAAAACCTACCATAAGCGTATAATCAGTATTCAGGCTACGATGGTTGAAGAACCAGA
This sequence comes from Pectobacterium araliae, assembly GCF_037076465.1. Classification (NCBI taxonomy): domain Bacteria; kingdom Pseudomonadati; phylum Pseudomonadota; class Gammaproteobacteria; order Enterobacterales; family Pectobacteriaceae; genus Pectobacterium; species Pectobacterium araliae. Next base: position 2,598,020 of record NZ_AP028908.1, read on the forward strand.
GCCTGAAATCATTCCTGACATTTCACCCAAATCCTCTGTATTAACGTCCGAACAGGGAGTTCCCTAAGTTTTTGCAACCCCCGTGAGGTCAGTGGCAACCCCATAAGGATCGGATCGAGATACACAGAAGTACCACGGAAATGAGGTGTCCTCAAAAAAAGCGCATTTCCGTGTTGATCCTAAACGTGTGTTATTAAGACATTGCCCCTGTCAAGGCTTTGGCTCGCTGACAATCGCAGTATTTCCTTCTGCTTCGCCCGGCTCTTCATCCTGAAAGCGCCCCCCCAGATGTCGGGCCAGAAACCGCTCGGTGATCGCATTAAAAGCAATATTATTAGCTGGCCGAGAGAAACCATGCCCTTCATCAGGAAACAACGCGTAAGTCACCGGAATCGCACGTTCAACCAAAGCGGCGACCATTTGATCGGATTCTGCCTGCTTCACGCGGGGATCGTTAGCACCCTGTCCTATCAGCAGCGGTTTTTGAATACGATGGGCATGATTCAAAGGCGACTGAGACTGTAACAGATCGCGCCCCTGCTGCGTGCCAGGATCGCCAACGGAGCGGTACAACTGGGCGCGGAAAGATTCCCAATAATCGGGAATAGCATTTAGCAAGGTTTGCAAACTGGACGGCCCGACAATATCCACGCCGCACGCATAACGCTCAGCATGTTGAGTCATCGCCCACAGCGTGGCATACCCGCCATAGCTTCCTCCCATGATGGCAATACGTGCCGGATCGGCGATGCCCTGCGCGATTGCCCAGTCAACGCCGTCGCACAGGTCGTCATCCATCTTGCCGCCCCATTCCAGGTTCCCAGCATTAACGAAGCGTTTACCAAATCCCACAGAGCTGCGGAAGTTGACGGACAACACCGCATAACCACGGTTAGCCAACCACTGGTGATAGGTATTGAAACCATAGCCATCGCGCGCCCACGGCCCGCCATGTACCAGCAGAACCAATGGCACGGGTTTAAGGCTGCGTAACGGCGTTTCAGGATCGTCAACCTCAACCGGCAATGTCAGGTAGCTCACCATACTCAGCCCGTCACGAGTCTGTATGACCGTATGCTGCATACGCGCCAATCGCGCTTCGGCCAGTTCAGGTCGGCTCAGGTAAATGCGCTCAATACGGCCTTCATTGCGATCGTACAGGTTGGCGATACCCGGCGTTCGGTCGTCACCGAACCCGACAATCCAGTAGCGGTCGTCCTCGCTGCGGCTGCTAACGCCCCATGTGCCTGGGAATTGCCGATCAAGGAACTCGATGTCAGGGCGGATACTGTCGTCGACGATCAGGTAATCGGTTCTCTCATAAGTGGCACTACAGTACAGCGGGCGATGGCTATCCTGATCGATAAAAACACCACCGATGTCTGCCTGCAAGTGCTCAGCAAGCAGCGTGGGTTCGAGATCGTCTGCGTTATTCACATCGAACGGCAGCGAAACCAATGCCGCTTTGTCCCTTCCGCGGCTGTCGAGCAGATACAAAATATCCCCATCAGCCCCCAAATGGCTCACATACGTGGTTCGGCTGTCTTCTGCCGACACCTTCAGCCAGGGAAGCCACTGCCCGTCTTTCCACTTCAGGTACTGTGTACTACCATCCCGTTGAGCCTGAACCGCCAACCGCACTTCAAGGTTTGCATCAACGATAAAACTGCTGAACCCTGGGTTTTCCAACACCACCGTCAGCACACCGCTCTTCAGATCAAGCCGATACAGATCGGCGTAACGTGGATCACGCTGATTGAGGGACACCAGAACCGTGCCGCGCAGATCCTCCCGTTTGCTCGTCGCGGTAAGCAACCCGCGCGAACCAGGATAAGGCGTGAGATCGCGCGGTTCGCTGCCGTCCAACGTAATCGCGTAAAGATGGTGGTTCTCATCGCCCTTGTTATCCTGGTTGTAAAGCAGATGTACGCCATCCCGCGCCCAGGCGTAAGACTGAATGCCCCGATAGCGATCGTGGGTGAGGGGTCTGGCGTCTTCAAGGTTTTCCCTTGGTGCAATCCACAGGTTCATGACGCCGTCCACCGGCGCAACCCACCCCAGATACTGTCCGTCGGGGCTAATGCTCGCATTCATTTTTTGCGGGTTGCCAAATAGCAAGGTACGTGGCAACAAGGGAACGTCAGAGCAGGCGCTAAAGCTCGTCATTTATTTTCTCCATTGATTATCTCAGGATGATTAGGGTCAAAGGGGTAGCGTGTTTGGGACGAAACCGTAACGTCAGGCTGAACCGTGCTGATTTCTTCCGTCTCTTCGGCAGGAGCCAACACCAGTGACCGAGAGTGAAAAACTTGCAGTGAAGCGTGGTGCGCCACACTGACCAACGTACACTCAGGCAGGCGTTGTAGCAGCATGTCATAGAGGTGTCGCTCGGTTTCAGGATCGAGCGCGCTGGTCGCCTCGTCCAGAAATAACATATCCGGCCGCTGCAACATCACCCTGGCAAAACCAAGGCGCTGTTGCTCGCCCATCGATAGGCGATTGGACCAGTTAGTCACTTCGTGCAAACTGCCCTGCAAACTGGGAAGACGACATTCCCTGAGCGCTATCACGCAGGCATCGTCCGTAAAGGCATCCTCAGCGGAGGGATAGCACAATGCCGCCTTCAGTGAACCGATGGGGATATAGCTGCGCTGCGGCAGGAACAGTCGACTTGCGTCGGCGGGGATGCGGATCGTACCTGCGCCGTGCGGCCATAAACCGGCAATGGTGCGCAACAGCGTACTTTTCCCGACCCCAGAACGGCCGCTAATGATTAAGCGCTCACGCGGTGCGATGCTGAACGTGCCGATATCAGTCAGCCGCTTGCCATCGGGCAGATTCAGCGACACGCCCTCCCCTCGCATATCGGTAGCCTGATGCCCGACGACCTTGATGCCTTCCGCCGGCGGGTTATCGATAGCGCGATCGAGCAGAGATAAGCGCAACGCTGCGGCACGCCAGGTGGCAATCGTCGTATAGTTAGCGGCGAACCAGGACAGCGCGACAGCCGTTTGCATCCAGGCGGCATTGGTGGCCATCATGGTGCCCAGATCGGTATGCCCTGCAAACAAATTTGGTGCCATCAGCAGCATAGGCAATAAGCTCATCAACCTGCTGTTAAGGCCAGAGGTAAAACTGACCTGCGCATTCACAATGAACTGGTGCTTGCACACCAGCCAGATCGCACCGAAGCGATTGAACAGCCGGTTTTTCTCAACGCGTTCGCCATGATACATGGCAATCTGCTCGGAATGGACGCGAATTTGCATCAGCGCATAGCGTAAATCGGCTTCCGCCGCTTCACGACGGACATTGAGCTTCAGCAAGCGTTTACCGGCAAAATGCGTCATGCCGATGTCAAAAAGCGCATAGGCCACCGCCACCCAAAACATATAACCGGGAATATGAATCGGAACCCCAAACCATTCAGTATCGAGGTTGCCACCTTTGGTCCACGTCAGATAGCCGAAAGATCCCAGAGACACCATCGTCGTAATAAAGCGAACGGTCAGCCCCATAGTGAGATCGATAAGCGTCGAGGTATCTTCGCTGATCCGCTGATCCGGGTTATCACCAATATCATCCCGCTCTATGCGGTAATAAGCCTTGCGTGACAGCCAGTGCGACATCATGTGTTTGGTCACACCACGCCGCCAGCGCAGTTGCAGCCAGGCATCGAGAAAATCCTTCAACGTCAGCAGCAGCAGCGTCACCGCCATCAACGACAGTAATACCGGGATCGCCAGCCAAAAATCGTCGGCTTTCCCCTGTTGCAGGTAGTTGAAAAAATCGCCATACCAGTCGTTATATTTCACAGACAAGGCGGTTTGCACTAACCCCAGTCCCAGCACACCCACGGCCAGCGCGATACCATAATTTCGGTCGCTCGTTGCCCAGTAAGACGCTAATAACCGAAATGTCGAATGAGACGAACAAAAGGAGGAAACACGCCGGACAAACTTGAACATTCACTCTTTTCCTGTACAGAACACAACGCGCTTCAATAGCGCCACTATCGGGTATGAGCAACAATGATGAAAAAGTGACAGTGGATAAGCCGAAAAAAAACAGTGTCACTTTTTAAAACTGATTGCTCATACCATCTGAAGCCTGATGCAAAGGGGCTAACTAATAACATTTTTGGTAAGGGACATTGGAATGATGATGAACAAACACAGGCTAAAAACTGTGCCGAAGGTGGTGGCGGTACTCATTGCACTGTTATCTCCTATTGGTACTTATGCCGCTACTGGCGACATTTACACCTATTCACTGGCCAAGGCGCCCTTGGCAGAAACGTTGTTGTCGATCGCTCGGCAAAGCAGGGAAAACATTTCATTCGAACCGGATTTGGTTAAAGGCTACACCTCGCGTTCGGTTCAGGGGCCGTTGACCGTGGAACAGGCGATCGCCATCGTGCTGGAAGGAACCGATCTCCAATTTACCCGGACAAACAATGGAACGCTGACGATCATCCGTAAACCGGTGCTGCCCGCTAAGGTGGAAGAAAGCCAGTTGCCGCCGATAGAGGTCAGAGCACGACAGGAGCGGGGCTATGCAGCAGATAGCGCCAGCACGGCGACGCGGGGGATTGATACACCGATACTCGAGCTTTCCAAATCGGTCAGCACCGTTTCCGCTGAGTTAATCAAAGACCAGCAATCCCCCTCGGTTCTGGATGCATTACAGAATGTCAGCGGTGTGACGACCAGCCAGGCGACAGTTGGTCCGAGTTCTTCTGTCAGAATCCGCGGATTTGATGCTTACAACGACGTCATAACCGATGGTTTGCAATCAAGCGGTGGCAGGTTTGCATTAAATACCCCATTGATTGGTATAGATAAAATAGAGGTGGTAAAAGGGCCTGAAGCGGTGATCGGCGGCGGTGCCGGGAAATTCGGCGGGGTGATTAATCTGGTGAGTAAGAAACCTCAGGCGACAGCGTGGCGAGAGTTATCAACGGTTGTTGATTCGTCAGGCAAAACCTCTCTTGGCCTGGATTTAACCGGGGCGCTGACGGAGGATGAGAAACTGCGTGGGAGAATCATCGGCCTGACCGAGAATCATGGCGATACTGATCGAGACTGGGATGGAGGGAAAAATAAATATTTGGCACCTTCACTGGCGTGGAAAGATACGGTTAACGATCTTTTAATTGGCGCCGAGCTGCAAAATGAAACCCGGCCTTTCGGGAATTACGCATATACGCCGTCGAATAGTCTTAATGATCTGGTCACGGTGCCTCATGCCAAAGATGATGGTTTTGATTACAAATCGCGCCGTTATTATATTAATTATAAACGTTATTTTAGCCAGGATTGGGAGTTTACTACACAGGCACAGTATGCATCCTATCTATCGGAAATGAATGCCTGGTTAGCTTCGCCTAATCCGCTTAATAGCCCAACGAGTATATTTGCCCAAGCAAACCAAAATGGTTTGAATTATCGTTCAAAAAGCTTTTCAACTTCACTGGGAAAATATGTTGAGCTGGGAGCGACTACGCATAATTTATTACTGGGTTTCGATTTTATTGATAGCGAAAGCCGTCAGGATATCAGAGGCGTTTTTAATGACGCTTCAACACCCTTCTTATTATTACCGGTAGGTCAGAACATCATATTGCCTTCAGTAAAAAGTTTACCTTACGGTATTGATTACCTTTCCGACTCTCGTAGCCGTACGATAGAAAATAGCTATTATTTTCAGGATCAGTTCTCTATCGCAGATGATTGGCATTTTCTTCTGTCAGCTCGCCGGATAACCTATCGCCCAGTCGGAGACTCAACGATTGAATCATTAACTAAGTGGTTATACGGCGGGGGTATCGTTTATCAACTGACACCCGCTTTTTCCACCTATGCCAGCTATTCCGAAGGTGTAACCAATTCATTTCAATATGCCACTCGAGATGGCTCTGGTTTGCCGCCCACCCAGGCAAAGCAGTACGAGATCGGTACTAAATATGGGCTAGACAACGCTAAGGTTGTTTTAACCACGGCATTGTATCGTCTTGAAAAGAAAAATGTTCCCAAGCAAGATCCGCTTGATCCGAACTTCTACTTTGCATCATCGGGGCAAGTTAGTCGTGGGTTGGAGGTCGAACTGAAAGGTAAACCCACTGACAAGTTAAATGTCAGCCTTACTTATAACAATATCTTGGCTGAGGACGATGATGGCCTTCGGATTGGAGACGAACCCCGTCACCATGCCAACCTGTGGACAACTTATCACTTAACTGACAATTGGAGCGTTGGCGGCGGTATTGATGCCAGAAGCAAAACCTCCTACAGCAGCCAAAGTATTGGCGAATTTAAATTTCCCGGTCAAACGCGGCTAGATGCGATGGTGCGTTATGAGGCTCGCCAATGGTCTGCCACATTGGGGGTACGCAACCTGACGAACCGCGATTTGTATGATGGCGGCTCCAGCCCGTATTACCTCTATCAAGAACCGGAACGGACCTTTACCCTGAGCGGTTCGATGAAATTCTAAAAGAACCGAACAACGAGCCGCTTCGTCAGAATTGATCAGGTGAAAGCGGCAACAACTGAAGAAATAATAAGGAAAGCGATGAGTTCTATTATTGCAGTGACCGAACACAACTATACCGATGAAGTTGAATTATCCGAACTACCCGTATTGATCGACTTTTGGGCACCCTGGTGTGCGCCTTGCCGGGCATTGGCTCCTACCATTGAAGAAGTGGCGCAGAAATATGACGGAAAAATCAAAGTAGTGAAGATCAATGTCGATGAGGCCAAACCTTTAAGCGATCGTTTCGGTGTTAAAGGCATACCCGCGCTATTTATCATAAAAGACGGCAACATAGCCGCCCGCCCTCAGGTCAGCAACCGCACCCGCTTATTCGCGTTGCTCGACACACAGTTAGCACCGGAGCATAAATCATGACCACCACATTATCGGCATTCCATAATGATACGCAGCGAAAAGAAGACCTACTGGCGCAGGCGCGAACAGCAATTGCACAAGGTCAACTTCGCGCAACGACAGATAGCTACGACGATAACAGCGGCAAAGGCAGTGTTATCGCCGTTTTACTGGGATCGCAGCAAATTACACTGGCAGAAGAAAAACTGGGTATCCCTACAAATGTGGCGACACTCTATGAAACTCTTTTCGCCAATTTTGGCGTATTGGAGACAATCGATAACATTCAGTATCACGATAAACTCCCTGCCGACGCCCAATCAAAGCTGCTCGACTGGCTAACCGCCATTCCGGTGGGTGCCGACCTGACATTATTACCCAGCGCATTTATCGCACGGTTGCTTCAAGACATACTGTCTGGCGACATCTTACTTCCCGAACATATTCCAGCCAGTCTTGACGACATCATACGCGATACGGCAGAGGCTCACTGGCGGACTTCACGTGGAGAACCATTGACGGAGCAGGAATGGCAGCAGTTGCGACAAAACGCAATGGCAATCACAGACGGTGTGGAATCAGGCTGGCCACATTCGGTGGCGACCTTCGTAGAAAGTATCCTGTGGCCTTCAAATGAAGGAGGGCGAGCTATATCCGATGCGTTGCATTTTTTTCTGGCAACGCTGGTGAGCCAGTTCAGCCTGCAACATTATACTCCCGAAGATCGTGCCGCCTTGAGTGCAGCGATGCAAGCTTTTGAACAGTTAAAAGAAGACACGCCGGAACCTGACCAAGCCGCTATTTTAGCACTGCCTGAAATTATTGCCTGGAGAGAAGTCACGGCCAGCGGCCGACAAAACAGCGCGCTGACGCAAGCAAAAAAGACGGTCTCTGCACTCAGCGCGGCGCTTCATCAACGGCTCATTGAGTTAATCGCGTAAATGGAGCACGGGGGAAAAGGAGATGTTCGCCTTTTCCCTTTCTGTTAAGCCCTTTTCGAAATATTGACCCAATAATCTGTTGTGCGATGGATATTGATAGGAAAGGTTTGCACGAGTGATTCGAATGTACGGTTGATATCATCCAATGAGAAGATCCCGCTGATGCGTAATCTGGCGGCCTCTGGGGAAACACGGATCACGCCTTGGCGATAATTACGAATCTCATCAACGAGTTGGCCTAGCGGTTGTTCATTCATTTCAATTAAACCATTAATCCAGGCACTTTCCGCTTTGGCTACCACCCGCAACGGTTCAAAACCAGACTGGCTCATGAGTACGCTTTGTCCGGCCCGTAATTGATAGGTATCATTGCGGTGATTGAGCAAACGAACCGGATTGGATAAAGCAGAAACACGTGCCCCCTGTGATTGCTGAGCGACATTAAGTATCCCGCGCTCTAACACGATCTCCCCATGATGAGTGGCGATCGTCAATGGAACCGAGGCAACCTGCGCGTCAATGTAAATCTGCCCTTGCAATAACCGAATCTGTCGCTGAGTATTGCTCATCGCCAGATCGACCACGCTGCGTGCATTGAGCGTTAACTGACTGCCATCTGTTAATAATTGCTGGCTTCGCTCCCCAGTTTTGGTGTGCAGATCGGCGAGCAGGCCACTGAGTGGGGCTTGCCGATGATAAACCCACCCACTTAGTGTTCCTCCGGCGGCCAATGCCAAGACGCCAAGAACAAACTGACGTCGACTCCCCCGTTTCTGTATGGTTCGCCGCACGTCAGGTGACGTTACTAATAGGGGGACATTCCCTAACATTGACTCAAGCATTCGACAGGCTTTGTCGTGTTCAACATCGGTGTTACGCCATCGTTCGAAGGAACGCCACTGCTCATCTGTCATTTCACCAGAATGTACCAACACCATCCATTCGATGGCTTGTTGAGCAATAGGGTCGGGCGTCGCTATCATTTTGGGGTATGCTCCGCAATCACCAGATAACACTGGGTAAGTGCTTTAGCCATATATTTGCGCACCATACTCACAGACACCTGTAACCGCTCTGCAATTTGTGTATAGGTCATCCCATCAAGCTGGCTACAAAAAAAAGCATCTCGCGCTTTGTCAGACAACCCGCTCAGTGCCTTATCAATCAATATCAGCGACTCCATGATCTGCTGTTGCTCTTCTGGCGAAGGATGAACGATTTCTGGCCGACTTGCCAACGCAGTCATATAGGCCTGCTCCAGATCGCGGCGACGCCAGACTTCATACACCAGATGATTAGAAATCGTTGTCAACATTGCCCGCGGTTCACGCAATTCGACAAGATTATAATTGATAGATAATCGTAAAAAGGTTTCTGAGGCGATATCTTCTGCATTATGGCGACATTTCAGCGTATAACTCAGGCGTTTTACCAACCATTGGTAATTTCCACGGAATAACTGAGATAATATATCAGGTTCTAACGTAATAGCCATAATAAACAAGCCTACCCATTAACAGGTTGAATTAATATACCCGTCATCTCTCTAGATGTTTGTACACGTATCGTCTTCACGCAACTCACCGTATTTGGAGTATGGAGAATGGGCATTCATTGCCTGACGCGGAAAGTAGAATTATAGAGAGCAAGCTAAGTAGCACCTAATATCTTTTATTTATTTGCTTATTTGAAAATAACAAAATCGAGTAATCGAACGACTAAACATATTATTGCCGAACACGTCGTCTTGTGATTAAAAAAACGAACAAGGGGATAGGTTGTTTTGATGTTTGGAATAATTGTCAAGCAGCAGCATACTCTGCCAGTGCATTGTTGAGGGTTAAGTATGGCAGTCTGTCACCGGCCGCCATAGCAGTGGATCAGCTCAAGGCCAACAAACCACGGTGCGCTCAAACAAAGGTGAATAAAACGTACATTCACATCACGCGTAATCGCTTCCTGTTTCTCAAGTGGCACCACCTTGAACAAGACGACAGATTCAGGCAGAGCCGTTTGTCATAGAAGGCGAACTTAGCACCGGTTTCAAGCTGTTCAGCTTCAACCGGAGCAAGCGCAGAACCATTTCGGGTGGGGTAACCAACGTTATTGCTGATCCCTTGCGAGTAGCTAGCATAGGTGGAGATGCCAGGCTCGACCTGATAGGTAACACCCAGCCTATAGCGCCATTTATCCAGTGGTTCCGAATTGATGCTGAGTGAGTAGGTCGAGTAAGGGCGGTAGGATACCCGCCGTGCCGAGGTTAGAATGTCCCAGCGATCGCCAATCGAGATCTGATCCTGAATAAAGTAGCCACTTCTCGGTTTTTGTAGAAAAATCACCGAGCACAGGGGCGCATAAGCAAAGCTGTCCACGGAGGGCTGAATTTTGGTGCCACCAACAGGAAGCCGCAATTCCTTCTAAACCGTACTGACCGAACGAACCCTTCGTGGGGAAAATTGCTTTCGCTTATACGACGCTCTCTCACCGAACCGTTCTAAACGTCGCAAGTGAGCGTTGGTTAACTAACTCAGCGAATCGATATATGGCCGTGAGCGAAGACAATAGCACCCGCCTTCCGTCATATGATGGCATGCCACGGTGGAATAAATTCACTTTTTTGCTCGTTTATTCCGCGAGCTTAGCTGAAGAGGACGGCACCAAGCGCCTCGCTCGGCATGCATCGAGAATTTCATCAGCCAAAGATGAATCATCTGGACAGGCTCGTGAAAGCACAATCGCCCCGACCACATGGGCGAGCATGTCCAGCGTAGCGGCACGCGTTTCCTGTTGGCTCGCTCCATCAGGCACATGATCACTCTGCCCCAGCCCAGCCAGTAAGCGCTCAATCCCTTTGACAAACGTGGCTTTAACTTCATCCGACTGCCGGGCGGCATCTCCGCACAACGCCGCCATCGTGCAACCACTTCCACGCTCGTCACGGTGTTTTCTCGACAGATAGTAATCGACAAACGCGTTCACATCGGTCTCTGCGGTAAATTGAGAAACTTGCGAGAAGCCACTTTCCGCCGCTTTAGCCATCAAATCAGCCTTAGACCGGAAGTGCTTGTAGAACCCACCGTGCGTGAAACCCGCCGCCGCCATCAGATCGGCCACCCCCACGCCATCGTAACCACGCTCACGAAACAAAGCAGAAGCCGTTTTGACGATGTGCGCACGATTGGCCAACGCCTGTGTCTTAGTGACCCTCATTTCAGATGCCTCTTTTGTCTTATAACAATAATGCATACCAATATACATTGATGTCATTCATCATCAAAGCACTTGACGAAAAAGATTATGATCATCATCATAAAAACACACTCACTTTCTGTACGGAGTGATAAGTCAGGATCGACAACGACATGACCGCATCAATTCTGGCGGCTGACGCTTGTTGGCCTCACGCGGGGGACTCAACTCGCTTTGAGCGCTCATAATAACCATCGTTAACCCATGTGGATGAAAGAAAACATGACTGATAAAAACTTGTTTGCCCCCTACTCTCTTGGCCCGCTAACGCTGTCCAACCGGATCGTTATGGCGCCGCTATCGCGCAATCGTGCTGACGTTGATCTGGTCCCCAGCGAACTGGCAACCACCTATTATAGCCAACGTGCTTCTGCTGGGTTAATCATCACGGAAGCAACACAAATATCGCCGCAGGCGCAGGGTTACCAGAACACCCCTGGCATCTACACACCAGCACAAATTGATGGCTGGCGTAAAATTACTGATGCCGTACATGCCAAAAATGGGAAGATTTTTTTGCAAATCTGGCACGTTGGTCGCGTTTCTCACGTTGATTTACAGCCCGGTGGCGCCGCGCCCGTTGCCCCTTCAGCCATCCGTGCCGCCACCCAAACGTTCATCAATAACAGCTTTGCTGAGGTTTCCGAACCGCGTGCGCTGGCGTTGAACGAACTACCCGACATCATCAACGATTTCCGTCAGGCCGCCGCCAACGCTATCGCGGCTGGCTTTGATGGCGTTGAAATCCATGCTGCCAACGGCTATTTGTTGGACCAGTTCCTTAAAGATGGTGCCAACGTACGCACCGATGCCTACGGCGGCTCCGTAGAGAACCGGGCACGGCTCACGCTGGAAGTCACCAGCGCTATCGCTGATGAAATCGGCGCCGAACATACCGGTATCCGCATCTCACCCGTGTCACCGATTAACGGTGTCTCCAGCAGCGATCCACAGCCACAGTTCGATTATCTGGTCGAGCAGCTTAATGCACTTGGCATCGCCTATTTGCACGTCGTAGAAGGTGCCACAGGTGGCCCGCGCGATATCGCGCCATTCGATTATGACGCCCTGCGCCAGCGTTTTAGCAACACTTATATCGCCAACAACGGCTACGACCTGACACTAGCGACCTCACGCCTCAACGACGGCAAAGCCGATCTGTTTGCCTTCGGACACCATTACATCGCTAACCCCGACCTGGTGGAGCGACTGAAGGCGGGTACTCCGCTGGCCGATCTCAATCCAGCCACACTCTATGGCGGTGGAGCAGAGGGATATATTGATTACCCAACGCAGGCCGACACCAGGGCCAATTAACTGTTCGGTGGCCACATTTCGTGGCCTTTACCGCCGCGCCTGATGGTGCGTTCTCTCTTTAAAGGACAAATATTATGACTACCCACTCTACTGCTCTCATCACCGGTGCCTCAACCGGAATTGGTGCCACTTACGCCGACCGCTTCGCGCGCCGCGGACACGATCTGGTCTTGGTCGCGCGCGACAAAAAGCGCCTCGACGCACTCGCCACCCGTCTGCGGGACGAATACCACGTCAACGTTGACGTTCTGCAAGCCGATTTGACCCAGCCAGAAGATCTGGCAACGGTAGAACGCCGTCTGGCAGAGGATTCCGCAATTGATATTCTCATCAACAACGCGGGTATCGCACAGTCCGGCGGCATCGTCGATCAAACGGCTGACAGCATCAACCAACTGATCACATTAAACACCACCGCGCTGACCCGACTCGCCGCCGCCATTGCGCCTCGGCTGGTCGAGTCTGGCACGGGAACCATCGTCAATATCAGCTCGGTCGTCGGTCTGGCACCTGAGTTCGGCATGTCGGTGTATGGCGCAACCAAGGCCTATGTACTATTTCTTTCGCAGGGTCTGAGCCAGGAACTCGCGCCCAAAGGTGTGTATGTACAGGCGGTGCTGCCTGCGGCCACACGTACCGAAATCTGGTCGCACGTCGGCATTGATGTCAATAGCCTGCCGGAAGTGATGGAAGTCGGCGAATTGGTCGATGCCGCTCTCGTCGGCTTTGATCAACGTGAACTGGTAACGATCCCTCCTCTGCACGTCGCCGAGCGCTGGGACGCACTGGATGCAGCACGTCAAGGTCTGCTGTCTGATTTGCGTCAGGCAAACGCGGCACAACGTTATCGCCCAGCGAACTGAAATGCACGGTTACCGACTTAAAACACAAACGAGGCTCAATTCATGACGTTCAAAGCATTGTTGGCAACCAAAGAAAACGGAAGATTTGCAGTCAATCCTGTCGAACTCGACGATAGCGACCTGATGCAGGGCGATGTCACGATCGCGGTCGATTACTCAACCGTCAACTACAAGGATGGACTGGCCGTCACCAATCGCTTTGATATCGTCGAGCGCTTCCCTCTGATCCCCGGAGCCGACCTTTCCGGTACGGTCAAAAGTTCAACGCATCCGGGCATCGAGGTCGGCGATAAAGTCGTGGTCAACTGCTGGGGTCTGGGTCAGACCCACCATGGTGGGTTTGCTCAGAAGGCGCGCGTACCCGGTGAATGGGTAGTCAAGATCCCTGCTCCCTTTTCGACTAAGGATGCCATGGCTATTGGCACCGCAGGTTACACGGCAATGCTCAGCGTGCTGGCGCTGGAGCGCGGTGGCATCACACCCGACAGCGGCGACATTTTGGTAACGGGTGCCAATGGCGGCGCGGGGTCGGTAGCCATCGCCCTGCTGTCCAAACTCGGTTATCGCGTCATTGCATCAACAGGGCGTCCCGAAGAAGCAGCATACCTACACGCGCTAGGGGCAGCGGAGATTATTGACCGCCATACTTTATCTGGTCAGGGTGCGCCGATCGCCACCGAACGCTGGGCGGGAGCGATTGACGCTATCGGTAGCCATACGTTGGCCAACGTACTGACGCAGACGCGCTACGGCGGAGTGGTTGCCGCTTTCGGCATGGCTCAGGGGATTGACCTGCCAGCTTCGGTGCTACCTTTCATTCTGCGCAACGTGACACTGGCGGGCATTGATGCCGTCAACGCGCCACAAGCGATCCGGATCGAGGCCTGGAAACGCCTGGTGCGCGATCTGGATCTGGACAAACTGGCACGGACAGTGCGAGTCATTGGGCTGACTGACGTGTTAGCACTCGCCAGTCAGATCGTCGAAGGTAAAGTCCGCGGTCGTACGGTGGTCGATGTTAACGCCTAGTCCCAACACGCGTATAAAACCCTGAATCGAGGGTACAACCGTACTCTCGATATTCATTGCTGGAGAACATCATGTCTGAGCCCTATACACTGTGTGTAGTTCTGCACGTAAAGCCCGAACACGCCGTAGCGTTCGCGGCATTGGTTGAGGAGAACGTCGCCGAAACCCGCAAAGATAAAGGCGTTATCATCTTCAACTACCACAAAGTGGTCGGTGAAACGACCTGGGTTCTGTATGAAAGCTGGGAAAGTGAACATGATTCTGACGTTCACCGCCAGAAACCCGATGTTCAGGCATTCTTTGCCAGAGCACCCGGCATGCTGGCTCAGGAACCCCAAATACTCCATCTGGGGCCGGTGATCTAGCACGCCAGTAATCGGGTTTGGCACCCAAGTGAGTTCTGCGATAACAAAGGCTTCTTGTTCTCCCGTTCAGCATCCAGAAACGGCTTGCTGATTTAAGACAACCGTTATTATGATGAACGTCATATGAAAAAGAAGACGATTCGCTCAAAAGAAGTAACCCATAATCGCATTGTAGAAGCCGCTTCCCGCGCTATCAGGCGAAGTGGCTATAGTGGCACCGGCGTCGCTGACATCATGAAAAGTGTCGGCTTGACCCACGGTGGCTTCTATGCGCATTTTGAATCACGCGATGCGATGCTGGCCGAAGCAGCCGATCGCGCAGGCGCAGAGACGATTGCTTTAGCCACCGATCTGGCCGCTAGCGCACCGCGCGGGCAGGCGCTGGAACGACTGGCACAGGCCTATCTGTCGAAGGCGCACCTTGAAGATATTGAGAATGGCTGCCCCATCGCGGCTCTCGGTTCGGAAATGCCACGTCAGGCACCTGAAGTACGACATGCCGCTACCTGCCATATCAAGGAGATACTCAATATCATCACGCAGCAATTCCCCGACCGGGAAGGGACTGATGCCACTGGAGAGGCGCTACTGACCATGTCAACCATGGTGGGTGCCCTGATACTCGCACGTGCTGTCGATGACCCAGCAATATCGGAAACACTACGTCAGGTGGTAATAGAAAAGCTATCAATTCTGACCCCTTGACTCGGTCAGTTTATTTTTTTACCTGACAATATGATGATCATCATATTGTCAATTTACACAATCCCATCGCCGTCGCGCTGAGCGCTTTAAAAAGTGCTCACCCCGACGGCAGTATTGACCACTTACTGGGTTATATCGATCTACTGAAGGAGTTTTCATGACAACCAAAAGACTTGTAGCGCTGGTGACTGGCGCATCCTCCGGTATCGGAGAGGCTTCCGCCCGTAAACTCCTTTCCGCAGGTTACACGGTCTACGGCACCAGCCGACGGGGCGCCCAGGCTGGGCAACAGCCGTTTCCACTGCTGGCACTCGACGTCACTGACGAAGCGTCTGTCGACGCTGCCGTCAATGAATTGTTACAGCGGGAAGGACACATCGACCTGTTAGTGAATAATGCGGGCTTCGGCGTTGCGCCAGCCGCCGCAGAGGAAAGTTCCATCGAACAAGCCAGGGCAATATTCGATACCAATTTCCTGGGAACTGTTCGCATGATCCGTGCCATCGCGCCGCATATGCGCCGTCAGGGCAGCGGTCGCATCATTAATATCGGCTCAATCCTCGGCATCGTCCCCATGCCTTATGTGGCACTTTATGCAGCCAGCAAACATGCGGTAGAAGGCTATTCGGAAGCACTGGATCACGAGTTACGCACCTATGGTATCCGGGTTTCAGTCATTGAACCGGCTTACACCAGAACACAGTTCGAAGCTAACAACCTCCAGCCAGATGCCAAGCTAGAGGAATACGAACAGATCCGTGCAGATCTGGCTAACGTCGTCGCTCAGGCAATGACGACCGCAGATGAACCCACCGTCGTGGCAGACGTCGTGCTGCACGCCGCTCAGGACAAACGCCCTAAACTGCGCTATACCGCAGGTAAAGCAGCAAAACAATTGCAATTTCTTCGCCGATTCGCCCCAGCCAGTGTGCTCGATTCAGGGATCCGCAAGAACCTGCAACTTGATGTGAAGAAGTCTTCGTAAGCCAATGCGTACGCCAGTCATATTGGCTGACCTAGGCTCAGACAGGCGATATTTCCCTTGCTGGCAAATACACGGAATACTCCAACGAATGTGACAGGAGAAAAAAATGACATTTAAAGCACTGCTCGCGACTAAAACTGGCGATGTGGCTTCAACCCACCTTGTCGACTTTAAAGATGAAGACCTCATGCCGGGCGATGTTACCGTCGCCGTTGAGTATTCTACCGTAAACTACAAGGATGCCGTTGCCGTCACAGGCCGTAGCCCCATCATCCGTCACTATCCGCTCATCCCCGGTATCGATTTCGCCGGTATTGTCGAGCGTTCCAGCTATCCTGGCATCGCCGTTGGCGACCGTGTACTGGTCAACGGTTGGGGGCTGAGCCAAACCCACCACGGCGGCTTTGCGCAAAAAGCACAAGTGCCTGGTGACTGGTTGATCAAAATTCCTGACGTATTTTCGACCAAAGATGCGATGGCCATCGGCACTGCGGGCTACACCGCTGCACTGTCTGTACTGGCGCTGGAACATGGCGGCCTGACGCCCGATCGCGGTGACATTCTGGTAACAGGTGCCAACGGCGGCGCAGGCTCGATAGCCATCGCATTGCTTTCAGAGCTGGGTTATCGTGTAGTTGCCTCCACCGGGCGTCCAGAAGAAGCGGATTACCTGCACAGTCTGGGAGCTAGCGAGATCATCGATCGCCGTACGTTATCTGAACCGGGTGCGCCAATCGGTAAAGTACGCTGGGCTGGCGTCATCGATTCAGTCGGCAGCCATACTCTGGCCAACGCGTTGGCACAAACCCAGTATCGCGGGGTAGTCACGGCTTTCGGTTTGGCTCAGGGTACGGATTTGCCCGCGTCCGTCTTTCCCTTCATTTTGCGTAACGTCACCCTTGCCGGTATTGATTCGGTCAATGCGCCACAGTCCGTGCGTTTACAGGCTTGGGCGCGCCTTGCCCGCGATCTGAATCTGGACAAACTCGCGCATACCACGCAGGTAATCGGTTTGGCCGATGTCCCCACCATCTCTGAATTCGTACTGGAAGGCAAAGTGCGTGGGCGTACCGTCGTGGATGTGAATGCATGAGTATTCACACCGCGTCTCGCAGCTTCCGCTATCTGTCCACCCTGTCGGCGCTGCTGTTCTTTGTACTGGCGGCGATCTGGTTATTCGCTCCTGCAACGCTGCTGGCCAACTGGGGCGTCGCCTTCGATGGCGGTGTCGAAGGTCTGATCGGCCGCCGTGCCGCGCCGCTGTATGCCGGTATCGGGGTGATGCTTTTCGCTCTGAGAAATGCGCCGCCTTCAGCCGGACGTACAGCAGCCGTAGCGGGATTCATCACAGCCTGTCTGCTACTTGCGCTGCTAGGCGGTGTGGAGTGGGCAGCAGGACGGGTTAATGCTGGCATCCTGTCGGCGATAGTAGTCGAAATCGTTCTGCCGCTGGCCTTTATACTTGCCATTCGTGCTGAACGGAAAGGCGTGCTGCGCCGCTAGGCGCGGCTGCAACATAGGGATAACGCCACCAGCGGCGTTATCCCTATTTTAACCGTATTCCTCTCTCAACAGGCAAAAGGCGACATCACCATGAAGGCATTTTTCATCAATCGCTACAAGGACACGGGCCAGATTGGTCAACTCCCTGATCCCGAGGTCGGACACAATGACGTATTGGTACAGGTGCATGCCGCCAGTATCAACCTGCTGGACGCTAAGATCCGCAAAGGCGAATTCAAACTTATTCTGCCGTATCGCCTCCCACTGGTGCTGGGTAACGATCTGGCTGGCGTGGTCGTGCGCGTCGGACGTAATGTTCGTCAGTTCAAGGTGGGCGACGACGTTTATGCCAGACCCCCGGCGGATCGTATCGGTAGCTTTGCCGAATTGATTGCCGTGAAAGAAGAGGCGCTGGCGCGTAAACCCACCAATCTCGATATGGAACAGGCCGCCTCCATCCCACTGGTTGCCCTGACAGCCTGGCAGGTGCTGGTCGAAACCGCACAGTTGAAAAAAGGTCAAAAGGTACTGATTCACGCAGGTTCAGGCGGCGTAGGCACGATCGCCATCCAACTTGCTAAGCATCTCGGCGCGTTTGTCGCCACCACCACCAGCACCAGCAATGTCGAATGGGTGAAAAATCTGGGTGCCGATGTGGTGATCGACTACAAAACACAGGCGTTTGAAAACGTGCTGAAAGATTACGATGTCGTCCTCAACAGTCTGGGCAATGATGTGCTCGAAAAATCACTTCTGGTGCTCAAGCCCGGTGGCCGACTTATTTCTATCTCTGGGCCTCCGACCCCCGCCTTCGCCGAACAGCAAGGGCTATCCTGGTTCTTGAAGCAGGTGCTACGTCTGCTGAGCCGAAGCATCCGCAAGAAAGCCGACAAACACGGCGTACGCTATGACTTCGTTTTCATGCGCGCAGACGGTGACCAGTTGCGAGAAATCACTGCATTAATCGAATCCGGTATCATCAAACCCGTCATCGATCGTACTTTCCCACTGGCATCTACCGCAGAAGCACTGGCTTATGCCGAGCAGGGAAGATCGAAAGGCAAAGTCACCATCAGTGTTAGATAATCCCCGTATTAGAGAGTTCGCGGGTGCTGAATAGCGGGAATAGGCATCATTCATGGGGAACACGACAATAAGGCCAATGCTAACAATGCCTCATACCGTGTTCCCCTCGCGCTTTACTCGATTCTCCCCCGTTTAATGCTTGAGGACTCGGGGTATTTAGTCGCGCAGGAGCAACGCTGAAATTGACACGGTTGCGCCGAATCCAGCCATCAGCAGCCACGCCAGACTATATTGATCGGCATAAAACGCCGTTCCCGCTACCGCAACAAAGACAGAAACACCAACCGCGGCACCGATTTGGCGAGCCGTATTAATAATACCAGTGCCGGTAGCATACTGTTGCTCGGGCAGCGCAGCCGTGCCACCGGCCAGAAACCCCGTTTGCCCAATGCCCGCCCCCGCGCCAGTCAGCAGCAATCCCGGCAGATAGGCCACCAAATAGTCAGGTTCGGAGCCTAACATGGCATACCACCAGATTCCGGCAATCAGGAAAAGGAGACCGGCCAGCACGGTCAGCCGCTTGGGTGAAATATTTGTTTTTCCCGCCAACAGCGATGCCAGCACGGCAGTACCAGGACTAATACCAATGCCCGCACCAGCCACCATCGGTTCCCATTGCCACACTTGCGTGAGGTAAAGCGTGCCTCCCAGCAGCATGATCGCAAACCCCATATAAAAGCAGGCCATTCCAAACGTCGCGAACGTGAAGGCGGAAACCTGAAAAACGCGCAGATCCAACGCAGGTGACAGCACCGTTAAGCAGCGCCACACAAACAGCGTCAAAAACACTGTCGCCGCCCCAAATGCCAGCCAGAGGTTGATATGCTTAACACCCCACTCCGGCGCGTACGAAATGCCCGTGACAAGGCAACCAATCCCAGCGATCAACAGCCCAGAACCCAAAATATCAGGAAATATCCCGCCCGTGGTCGGGCTTTCAATCAGGTGCTTACTCAGCCACAGCGCCATCATGACAATAGGCAAGTTAACCAGAAAAATCAGACGCCAGTCGATCTCAACAAGCACCCCACCCAACGTCGGGCCCAGCGCGGCAGCAACCGATCCGGTTGCTGCCCAAATGCCAACCATCTGCTTGTGTCGCGCTTTAGGGTAGGCTGCAAGAAGCAAACCTAAACTGGTCGGGATCATCAAGGCCGCGCCCACCCCTTTTAACCCCCGAGCGACAATCAAAGAGACCGCATTGGGTGCAAAGGCACAGGCTACGCTGGCTACGGCGAAAATCAGCAGCCCTGCGATAAATACCCGCTTGCGCCCGTAGAGATCGGCTAACCGACCACTGGGGACGAGAAAAGCCGCAAACGCGATGGAATAAGCGGTTAGCACCCACGACATAACCTGATTTGTCGCACCGGGAAAGCTATCCCGTATTGCCGGAAAAGCCAGATTAACAACAAACAGGTCGAGCGATGACAGCACACTGCCCGCCCCGACGGCGACCATGATCCAGGGTGAAACACGGCTGGGAGTTTCTTCGGTCATTAATGTATTGCGTGGCTGGGACATATCCTCTCCAGGCATTGGTATTTCTGGAGGAAGAGTGTGATAAAGGTGTCAGGACATGTATTGGACATCTGATAAATACGCCGCACTGTACTGTGCTGGCGTAATACCAAATGTGCCTTTAAAGCGCCGAATGAGATGGCTCTGATCGGTCAGGCCGACGGATGCCGCAACATCGGCAGCACAATGGCCGGAGCGCAGAAGCTGTTTCGCGGCCTCTAATCGCACACGAGTGAGATAGGCGTGAAGAGGAAGGCCATAAGCCGCACTAAACAATTGATTCAGTCGAACCCGACTCAGCGCCGCAGCTTCGGCCAACACGGACGTCGTCAACGGCTCAGAAAAGCAGGCGTGGATAAGTTCGCGTACACGCTCAATGCGGGGTTCATTGCACACCGATTGAGGTTTTGCGGGGGTCGTTGAGTAACGCTGAAATAACGGATTTAGCGCATCAATCATGCTGACCTCACGCGCCAGCGGATCCTGCTCACTAAAAAGCACGCGATGGAGTTTTTTCAATAAAAAGACAATATCTGCATCCATGATTAACGCGCGTGTAAAACGTGTGGAGGAAGAGACGGAAACGTCATGCGCCTGAGCAAGATCGTTAATCATCCAGGGATCGATATACACCATACTATAGACGTAACCCCGTTCATCACAGGGCTTCCCGTCATGCATCTCCCCCGGATTGATGATCATCGCGCTGCCCGGAGGAGCAATGAATCCGCCCTTTTCCAACGCTACTTTTGGCGCTCCGGCATCAATCGTCCCCAAGACAAAATAGTCGTGGGAATGGCGTTCATACTGATGCTTGTTGAAGTAGGCATGCAACCCCTGCACGCCAAGTGCAGGAGCGGCAACATATTTCATCCATTCGCGCTGTTGGGATTGCATACACACCGCCCTGTCTGATCTGAAAAGCAATCTCTCCAGGCACCAGATAGGTGCCTGTGTATCATGATTATGGCGAGTTCGCTGTCTTAAAACCAGACTTCCCACATCGCCCTGACGTTGAAAGCGTCAAGACGCGTGTCATCTTTTGACTATGAGGCGATGATATCACCTCTATTCAGGTGCCCAAATATACTATGCCACCACATAACAACACGGGCGACCCTACTGGCCGCGCGTTTCCAGATAAAGCACGGTGGCAGCGACGCGAGAGCGCACGTTGAGTTTGCGCAGCATGTTGCGGATATGCACTTTTACCGTCTCTTCTGAGATATACAACACACTCGCGATTTGTTTGTTGGACAACCCTGAAGCCACTTCCTGAAGTACATCCAGCTCACGTTCCGTCAATACGCTAAAAGGCGACGGCGTTTCTTTTATGGCGATACGGTGGCGCAACACATCGCGTACTTGTTCGCTAAATGCATCACTGCTACGAATAGAATCCAATAAATGTTCCGGGGCGCTGTCTTTAAGCAGGTAGCCATCGGCGCCCGCATCCATCAGCGCATAAATATCGCTCGGCGCATCCGAAACCGTCAGTACAATCACACGAGCGCAGATCCCATCACGTCGCAGCGCGTGCAGCGTATCCAACCCACTTAACCCTTTCATGTTGAGATCGAGCAAAATGATATCGGGAGAATCTCGATTCGCGAGACTCAGCGCCTCCATACCATTGCTGGCTTCCCCAATCACGTTAAAGATGGGATCAGTTGCCAGTAACTGACGAATTCCCCGACGCATAAGCGGATGATCGTCGACGATCAACACGCGATAAGATGGTTTTTCTGACATGCCCAGCCCCAATGTAATATGGATCTATTATTTTTTATGTATAACTTTCTCTCAAGCGGCCTGTACGCCGTTCGAACTATTCAGGATAAAGCGTATTCGTATTGTCTCGTTCACGCGCGGTGGTCGACGTCGAAAAACAGACGCTCACCTGCGTTCCCCCTTCAGGATGGAGACGAATAGATAATCGTCCTCCTAAGCGTTCGGCACGTTCCTGCATAATATTTAAACCGTAATGCCCTGCGGGTTCCTCTTGATCGACAATACCGCAGCCATCATCACGAATATCAACACAATGGCTTCCGTCGGGCTGCGTACGGCAGTTGACGGTAATCGCCGCCGCCTGCGCGTGTTTAATCGCGTTCAGTACCGCTTCACGAATGATTTGCAGCAGGTGAACCTGCTGTGAGGCATCCAGCGCCTGCGTAGGGATACGGCAATCGATATGAATCGTCGCCGGGGTCTGCGCCCGTAGCGGTTCAATCATTTCCTGCATTGCCGCAGGCAAATCAGCCTGTTGCAACGTCAACCGGAACGTGCCCAGCAGTTCTCGCAGTTGGCGATAAGCATCGCTCAACGCCTGTTCAAAATCAGTGATGATCTGCCGAGCCTGCGCATTTTCTTCCGCTACCGCACGCTTTAATAACGTCATCTGGATATTCAAGTAAGACAACACCTGAGCCAGTGAGTCATGCAGTTCACGCGCGATGGTGGCGCGTTCCTCCATGAGTAACAGCTGCTGGTAATGCTTCTGCGCCTGATTAAAATAGAGGCCGCGCCCCAGCATATTGGCGACGCTTTCCATCAACTGTGCCGATGGCTGCTGCGTTGATGCCTGCCAGCGCAACTGCCCAAATTCAACCTCTTGCAAACGGATGGGCAACGCCTGCCACGCAATCTGCCCGTCCGGCTGCCCTTCACATAACAGCCAGTTCTCCCCTACCCGCATTTCCAGACAGCCCACCGTTTCATAGCGGCGAACGATTTGCAAAATCTGCTGAAAGCAATGCCTGTCGATCGTACTGACATTCATCGCCTGGGAGCAGTTGTACAGCACCTTCAGCATACGGTTCACTTCCTGCAAACGCAGCGTTTTCTGCCGAACCTTATCTTCCAGAGAGCGATAAAGTTTTTGCAATTCGTCAGTCATGCTACTGAAGGTTTGCGCCAGTAATCCCAATTCATTCGGCAGATTGACATCCAAGCGCGAATGGGTAAACCGCCCCTTCTCAATGGACGCACAGGCCGCCATCAGCTTATTCAACGGCACAACCACCTGACGACGAATGCGGCGTAGCGTAAAGAAGATCAGTATATAGATAGTGATCGAACCAATTATTGATGTTGCAACCACTATCATCATCTTGCGTTCGGAATAGTGCTGCAACGCCAGCACAAAGAGATCGATCTGCGTGACATAGCGAACAATATTATCCTGATACCACCTGCTATCCCCCACGCTAAGACGCTCGTCCATCGTTTTCCAGCTCTGCAACAACGCGGTATAACGATCGTGTACATCACGCGGCACATACCAGCGATCCAACAGGTGAAAAACCGGAGAGTCCAGCGTTTGCGCATAGAGATGGCGGTGCGCTTCTAACGCGGCGCGATCGCCCTGTAGGTCATACCCCATGCGATAACTTTGCATACGCATCGATCCGGCAACGTTGATCGCTTCCGCATCACGTAAACCACTGGCTAACGTCAGCAGCGCAATGCCCGTCGTCAGAAATGAGAGCAAGGCGATATAAAAAAATGCGCGAGCCAGACTGGTAGAAACAGGACGTTTGACCATCTCGACGACGACTCCTCTTTGGCGTCATACAGACTCTCAATAAGTAGATCAACACTTCAGCGTACTATCACGATCTCCACAAGCCGATAAGGCGCGAATCCTGCATAAGCTTGATCCGGCACCCCCATTTACCTCTAAAGGGTGATTATCGCATACACCCCAAGAGGAATAGTGTAACCCCTACAAAAACAGCGTGTTTTCTATTGGATATTGCATTGAGTGCCAGAGCGACAAACTGCCATGACTAATCTCTCCCGGCGTTCCTTACTGACTGGTGGCCTACAACGTGCAGACAACGCGTTACGTCCGCCGTGGAGCGGTGCGGAAAATCATTTCCTAAGCCAGTGCACGCGCTGCAACCTCTGCGTTGATGCCTGCGGAGCGGGAATCATCCAGCGCGGTTCCGGCGGTTTTCCCACTGTCGATTTCCAACGCGGCGCATGCACGTTCTGCTACGACTGCGCTCGCGCGTGTCCACAAGCGCTGTTCGCGGAAAGCCACACCACTCCGTGGGAATACCATCTGACGATTCAGGATGCCTGCTTATCGCGGCATCAGGTGGAATGCCGCAGCTGTCAGGATACCTGTGAAACCGGCGCGATACGGTTTCGTCCCACGATTGGACGCGTTGCCATACCGTCGATCGAGGATGACGCCTGTACCACCTGTGGTGCCTGTATCGCAGGGTGCCCCATCGGTGCCATATCGATGAAAAAAATAACAGCGGAATATCACACCGCGCCAGCGCGTCTGCCGACGCAACAGGAAAACCGATGAACACAGTCTGGCATGTTTGCAGTGTAGTGGTTCACGTCAACACGGAGCGTATGGCGGCAGTGAACGACGCATTGGAAAAATTACCCAATGTGGACGTTGCCGCCAGCGATAGCGATACCGGAAAAATGGTCGTGGTACTGGAGTCAGATTCAGAAGACACGCTATTAAAACACATAGCGTCAATACGCGAACTTGCAGGCGTATTGGCGGTTTCGCTGGTTTATCACCAGCTTGATGAACCGTCTTTTGATGAACAATCTTTTGCTTTCGATGAACAACCTCTTGATCAACAAGCTCAGGGTGAGGAAATACCATGAAACTCAGTCGACGACACTTTATGAAGGCGAACGCCGTGGCAGCGGCCGCCGCGGTCGCAGGCATCACCATCCCTATCGCGGTCCGCGCCGCGACCGAACAGTCGGACGCTATCCACTGGGATAAAGCCCCCTGCCGCTTCTGTGGCGTCGGGTGCGGGGTGCTGGTAGGGACGCAAAACGGACGCATTGTCGCCAGCCAGGGCGACCCCGAAGCGCCGGTTAACCGTGGATTAAACTGCATCAAGGGCTATTTCCTGCCAAAAATCATGTACGGGCAGGATCGCCTGACCCAACCTTTGCTGCGTATGCGTGACGGCAAATTCGATAAAGAAGGCGAATTTACCCCGATCTCTTGGGACAACGCCTTTGACATCATGGCGGAGAAATTCAAAACCGCGCTGAAGGAGAAAGGCCCGAACGCGATAGGCATGTTTGGCTCCGGGCAATCAACGATTTGGGAAGGCTATGCCTCAGCCAAACTGTTCAAAGCGGGCTTCCGTTCCAACAATATTGACCCTAATGCGCGCCACTGCATGGCATCGGCGGTCGTCGGCTTTATGCGTACCTTCGGTATGGATGAACCGATGGGCTGCTACGACGACATCGAGCAGACCGATGCGTTTGTGTTGTGGGGCTCCAACATGGCGGAGATGCATCCGATTCTCTGGTCACGTATTACCGACCGTCGCCTGTCGAACAACAACGTCACGGTCGCCGTGCTATCTACCTATCAACACCGCAGTTTTGAACTGGCAGATAACGGTATGGTGTTTACGCCGCAAACCGATCTGGCGATTCTCAACTATATCGCCAACTACATTATTCAAAATAACGCGGTCAACGAGGCGTTCTTTACCCGCCACGTGAACCTACGCAGAGGCGTGACCGATATCGGCTACGGGCTGCGTCCAACGCATCCATTGGAAAAAGCGGCAAAAAACCCCGGTTCCGATGCGTCTGAACCGATGAGTTTTGAAGAATACAAAGCCTTTGTCGCCGACTATACGCTGGAAAAAACGGTGGCGATCAGCGGCGTTCCCGCCGACCAACTGGAAGCGTTGGCAAAACTCTACGCCGATCCGAAGAAGAAAGTGATCTCCTACTGGACGATGGGTTTTAACCAGCACACACGCGGCGTTTGGGCGAACAATTTGGTTTACAACATCCATCTGCTGACAGGCAAGATCTCTCAGCCGGGCTGCGGGCCGTTCTCGTTAACTGGGCAACCGTCTGCCTGTGGCACCGCGCGTGAAGTTGGTACGTTTGCCCACCGCCTGCCTGCGGACATGGTGGTGACCAACGAGAAACACCGCGCAATGGCGGAAAAACTGTGGCAATTACCCACAGGCACCATCCCTGAAAAGATCGGTCTGCACGCCGTCGCACAAGATCGGGCGCTGAAAGACGGCACGCTGAATGCCTACTGGGTAATGTGTAACAACAACATGCAGGCTGGCCCGAACATCAATCAGGAGCGTATGCCGGGTTGGCGTGACCCGCGTAACTTCATCGTGGTTTCCGATCCCTATCCAACCGTCAGCGCCCTGGCTGCCGATTTGATTTTGCCGACTGCGATGTGGGTAGAAAAAGAAGGTGCCTACGGCAACGCCGAGCGCCGGACGCAGTTCTGGCGTCAACAGGTTAAAGCGCCGGGTGAGTCAAAATCAGATCTGTGGCAGGTCGTGAGCTTTGCCAAGCGCTTTGCCGTAGAGGACGTGTGGCCGGAAGCACTTCTGGCGCAAAAACCCGCCTATCGCGGCAAGACACTCTACGACGTGCTGTTTGCCAACGATGTCACCACACGCTTCCCGCTCAGTGAGTTAGCGGAAAATCAGTTGAACGACGAATCGCGCGAATTTGGTTTTTATTTGCAGAAAGGTCTGTTTGAAGAATACGCCGCATTTGGCCGTGGACACGGTCACGATTTGGCACCGTTCGATGCCTATCACAAGGTTCGCGGGCTACGCTGGCCAGTGGTTGACGGTAAGGAAACGCAGTGGCGCTACAGCGAAGGGAACGACCCTTACGTAAAAGCAGGAGAAGCCTACCGTTTTTACGGTAAGCCAGATGGCAAAGCGGTGATTTTCGCGCTGCCGTATGAACCTGCTGCCGAAGTACCGGATGAAGAGTACGATCTCTGGCTCTCTACCGGTCGCGTGCTGGAGCACTGGCACACCGGCAGCATGACGCGTCGTGTACCAGAATTGCACCGCGCCTTCCCCGAAGCCGTGCTGTTTATCCACCCGCAGGATGCCAAAGCACGCGATCTACGTCGCGGCGAGAAAGTCCGCATTATCTCGCGCCGTGGTGAAGTCGTCTCGATTGTTGAGACACGCGGTCGCAATAAGCCACCACGTGGGCTGGTCTATATGCCGTTCTTCGATGCCGCACAGATGACCAATGTCCTGACGCTGGATGCTACCGATCCGCTGTCGAAAGAAACGGACTTTAAGAAATGCGCCGTCAAGCTGGCTAAGGTGTAGCGCACATGGCACGCCCGGAAAATTCATCACCCGCTCGCCGTCGCTTTCTGCGTGATGCTGCTCGTGCCGTAGCGGGATTATCCGCTGCGGTGACGATACTCGGCATTCAGCAGCGGCGTGCTCAGGCTGACGGACTCAGGCTACGGCCGCCGGGTGCGCTGCCTGAAGCGGCGTTTTCCGGTGCCTGCATCCGCTGTGGCCAATGTGTTCAGGTTTGCCCCTACGATACACTGAAACTGGCGACGCTGGCCTCCGGCTCCGCAGCCGGTAGCCCTTATTTTGTCGCGCGTGATATCCCGTGTGAGATGTGCGAGGACATTCCCTGCGTGGTCGCCTGCCCCAGCGGTGCCTTACAGCCGCTGGACACGATTGATGACGCCCGCATGGGATTAGCGGTGCTGCTCGATCAGGAAAACTGCCTGAACTATCAGGGGTTACGCTGCGATGTGTGCTATCGCGTTTGCCCTCTCATCGATAGCGCCATCACGCTGGAGCCAGAGCGCAATGCCCGAACCGGAAAACACGCCCGTTTTCTGCCGACGGTACATAGCGATGTCTGTACCGGCTGTGGCAAATGTGAAAAAGCCTGCGTACTGGAGCAGCCAGCGATAAAGGTCTTGCCGCGCACGCTGGCAAAAGGCGAACTCGGGCACCACTACCGTTTCAGTTGGCTGGAGGCACGCGATGGCAAATCGTAAGCAAGACGCCGGACGAGAAGCTCGGGCGAAAAAAGGCTGGTGGCGTAGCCACCGCTGGCTGGTATTGCGTCGGCTGACACAGTCTCTGGTGCTGCTCATGTTCCTCAGCGGCCCGCTGTTAGGCTTCTGGATCCTGCGCGGTAACTACAGCGCCAGCCGCTTGCTCGACACCGTACCACTTAGCGATCCGCTGATGGTGCTGCAAAGTTTGGCTAGCGGCCATTTGCCCGCCACGCTCGCGCTGGTCGGTGCGCTGATTATTGCACTGAGCTATGCGCTAGCGGGCAAGCGCCTGTTCTGTAGCTGGGTCTGCCCCGTGAATCCGCTCACCGATTTAGCCGCCTGGCTGCGTCGCCGTTTCGGCATCACCGCCTCGGCGACGATCCCCCGCAATCTACGCTATCTGCTGCTGATCCTTATTCTGGCAGGGAGTGCACTGGCGGGCGGGCTGCTGTGGGAGTGGGTCAACCCGGTCTCACTGGCGGGGCGTGGGCTGATTTTCGGGTTTGGTGCAGGTATCTGGCTGCTGCTGGCGCTGTTTCTGTTTGATTTATTGGTCGTGGAACACGGCTGGTGCGGACACCTTTGTCCAACGGGTGCGCTGTATGGCGCGCTTGGCAGCAAAGGCGCACTGGTTGTGGATGCCACCGAGCGTGAACGCTGTACGCGCTGCATGGACTGCTTTCATGTCTGTCCAGAGCCACAGGTGCTGCGCGCGCCCTTGCTCGATAAACACAGTCCGGCACAGGTTACTGACCGAGACTGCATAACATGCGGACGCTGTATTGATGTCTGCGCTGAAGACGTTTTTAAAATAACCCTTAGATGGAAACCGGGAGCAAAGTCATGAAAAGCCTGAGAATGGGATGGTTTCGCTGGATCACCGCCCTGGCGATAATGGGCAGTGCGATAGCCACTGCACAGGTCGATTTAAGCCAATCGCCAGAAGTCGCCGCGACACAGCCGGGAAATAGCCGGATGCCGAAGCAGCAGGAGCGTATGGCGCTCAACTATGTCAACCAGCCACCGATGATCCCGCATAGCGTGGACGGTTATCAGGTCACACCAACCTTTAACCGCTGCTTACAGTGTCACGGCGTGGAGAGCTACCGTTCCACCAGCGCCCCCCGCGTCAGCCCAACCCATTTTGTCGACAGAGACGGCAAAGTGCTGAGCAATGTGGCACCCGCACGCCATTTCTGCCTGCAATGCCACGTACCGCAAGCGGACAGTTCGCCGATTACTGGTAACACGTTCACCCCTTCTAAAGGCTTTGGTCAGTGAGGTTTACTATGAAACAGCCAGGAAAAGTGGGACGGTTGTTGCGCCAGCTGTGGCAATGGTGGCGTCGCCCAAGTCGGCTGGCGTTGGGAACCTTGCTCATTATCGGCTTCGCGAGCGGTATTTTCTTTCTGGCGACGTCCCAGAAAGGGATGGAAATGAGCAACAGCGAGGCGTTCTGCATCAGTTGTCATGAAATGCGCAATACCGTCTATCAGGAATATATGGAAACCGCGCACTACAGCAACCGCAGCGGCGTGCGCGCCACCTGCCCGGATTGCCACGTTCCGCATGAGTTTGTGCCGAAAATGGTGCGTAAGATTCAGGCCAGTAAAGAGCTGTACGGCAAAATAATGGGCACCATTGATACGCCACAAAAGTTTGAAGCACACCGGCTGACGATGGCGCAAAACGAATGGCGGCGCATGAAAAATAACAATTCTCAGGAATGCCGCAACTGCCACAACGTTGACTATATGGACTTCTCAGGGCAAAAAACGGTCGCGGCGGAAAAACACAGTGAAGCGATAAAACTCGGTCAAAGCTGTATCGATTGCCACAAAGGCATCGCGCATAAATTGCCGGACATGCACGGCGTCAAAAGCGGGTTATAACCCGCCCCTCTTCGTCACACTCGGGACGGCGTATGCCGTCCTCAACACAAGCGGAAACATCCGCCCTTCCCTAGTCTGATTATCGTATTTTTGTGAATACCGTGAGGGTTTCGTGCGCAATAAGTAGTGTGATTTTGTGCAACGCATCCGACACGGCTAAAGCAGCCCTCAATACAGGCGGAAGCATCTCCCAAATGACAATCTATTAAATTCAGCCTTTGATTTTATGGAAGTTAGCTCGCGTAAAAAATCACGCTGAGGTGGACGTAGCCGCCGGATGAGCGGCATGGACGCCGCGAAAGCCTGCGCCGCGTATGGAACGCGTCGCAGGTGGTTCGAACAGCGGATACGAACGCCGAAGGCACCGCGAAGCGGCGCGATTTACCGCGAAAAGCCAGGGGTCACGGGGCGACGGCAACTGAGCCGCCCCGTGTCGGGCGCATGCGACGCGAGTTGCAGAGAATTACCCTGCTTATTGCGCACGAAATCTTCACCGTAACAACAGAAACAACAAAAGGGCAAGGTTGCTGACAAAGTCCGTTGAGCGAGAGTAACGGATAGCTCGTAAAGACGCTGTGAATACGTCCATGTACGCTCGGATTGCGCAGATATGAATCTCATCCCTGAGATTAACCCTTTCAGGGCCGTCGCAAGCGACGTTCAAAAACGTTCCTGACGTTTTTGTCCATGGCGCAAACGCTTTACTCTTCTATTTCGTTACTCCCGTTTTCATTCAGCAAATAGATTTGTCAACGGTCTGAGGGCGATATATCGCCCTTCTGCTATTGATAATGAAGATAAAAAAGGATTATTTCCCCGTGGTCGCCTGCACCGACATTGACGCTTTCGCCTGCGCCACGCTGCGCTCAATAACTGCTCGGCGCGTGTCGTTTTGCGGTAACAACTGCAACATGGCTTCCCAGGCATTAATCGCATCCTGATAGCGCTGGGCTTCATAGGCATTGAAAGCCAGCAGACTCAGCACGCGTACATTGGTCGAACCGGAATTCAATAGTTCACGCAGCATGTCTCCACCGCGCTGGCTATCTCGTGGATCAGTCGAGCGCGACAGCAGATCGGCGTAATCCAGCGCCAAATCCGTATTCTTCGGATCGAGTTGGAACGCCTTGGCAAACGCCTGCACGGACATGTCGTAGTTATTCAGCAAGCCCGCAATACGCCCCAGCATCCACCAGTCTTGTGCATTGTCTGGCTGCGCCTCCAGTTGGCTGCGCAATCCCAGACCGAGACGCGCCACCTCTTCGATCGTCAGTGGCTCCGCATCAGCATCCAACGCTCGCTTCATCAGATCCGGCGTTAATGCCACAACCTGCTGCAATTCTTGCACCCGATTAATCGCGGAGGTCTTCCAAAACACGCCGAGGCTGACAATGACCAGCAACAGCACGCCCGGCAGCAAAACCCAGCTGTTCAGCGGGCGCTGTTGTGCCTTCGCCCCGTCGGGGATATCCTGCAATAACGTATGCTGGAGCTCTTCGACCAGTTGCGCTCGTTCCTGCTCATTGGCAACATCTCCATTCAGCTCACGCAGACGATCGCGATACAGCGCCTGATTGATCGCATCGCGATCGTATTCGCCCCGTGACGACCACGGCGCAAGCAGCAGCGCGGAAAGCGCAATCAGCGATAAAACAATGAGGGTTGTCAGTAACATCATTCCGATTTCCTCTCATGTCCCAACAACGTCTGCAAACGCTTTTTATCCTGTTCGCTCATCGGTTCTTTGGCACTTTTGATGCGACGCGCGCGCCGAATGATCATCCCTATCCCCGTAAACAGAAACAGCGTGGGCAGCAGCCACAGTAAGATCGTAAAAGGCGTGATCGGCGGCTCATACGTCACAAAGTAACCGTAACGATCCACCATATAATCGACAACCTGCTCTTTCGTTTGCCCCTGCTGCATCAGTTCATACACTTTTTGCCGCATATCTGAAGCAATCATCGAATTGGAATCAGCGATACTGTTGTTCTGGCATTTCGGGCAGCGCAGTTGCATGGTTAACTCACGAAACTGTTGCTCCTGCGTGTCATTGTCAAAACGCAATACCTCGGAGGACGCCAGCACACTGAACGACAGCAGCAATGCACTAAGGAAGCCGATCATTTTCATGCGCCACCCTCCTTGCTGTATTTTTCCCACAACGGTTGCAGCGTTTCTTGCCACACCTGCATGTTGAGATCGCCCGCATGGCGGTAGCGAATGATGCCTTGTCCGTCGATCAGGAAGGTTTCCGGCGCGCCATACACGCCCAAATCCAGCCCCAGCATACCGTCGCCATCAAACAAACTCATCGCATAGGGGTTGCCCAACGTCTTCAGCCATTCGACCGCTTTGGGGCGTTCATCTTTATAATTCATGCCCACGACGCGAATCCCCTGCGCCGCCAGCGTGTTGAGAAACTGGTGCTCCGCACGGCACGTCGGGCACCACGTTGCCCAGACGTTCAGCAGCAGCGGCTTACCATCGCTCAGCTCAGATTGGTTATAAATCTTGCCCGGCTGATCCAACGATTCAAGACGAAATTCAGGGATTGGCTTGCCAATCAGAGCAGACTCTAGCCGCATGGGATCGTCGCCGCCGCTGTTGCGCACCAGTTGCCACAGCAAGGCAACAGCCAGCAGCAAAAACAGCATTAATGGGATTAACAAAACCTTACGGCTCATGATGATGTCTCCCTCACGGCGCGACGCAGACGATAGCGCGGATCAAACATGCACAGAATGCCCCCCAACGCCATCAGCCCTCCGCCATACCAAATCCAGCGGATAAAGGGTTTGTAATACAATCGTACCGCCCAGCTATCGTCATCCAACTCTTCACCCAAGGCTGCATAGAGATCGCGCGTCACACCCGCATCAATCGCCGCTTCCGTCATGATCGCGCCGCGGGTGTTATAGAAGCGCTTTTCCGCCGTCAGGATCGCCTCCGGCTTGCCATTGCGCGTGACCTCGATCGTCCCTTTCGCGCTGTGCCAGTTCGGCCCCACTACATCCTGCACGCCTTGAAATGTAAAACGGTAATCATGGATTTGTATGCTGTCGCCTGCCCGCATCCGCACATCGCGCTCAACGCTATAGTTTTGGCTGAATGCGATACCCACCACCGTCACCGCCAGCCCAATATGACCGCACACCATGCCCCACTGGCTCAGTGAAAGTGTGGTCAAACCACGCAGCAGACCATGACGTCGGGTAGCGTTGGTATGCAACTCGTACACCGTTAAGAAGAATACCCACAGCGCCATCGACAGGCCGACCACCGTCATAGCAACAAGAGAATCCTGCAACAGCCACGGAAGCAGCAGCGACAGCGCAGCCGTTACGGCCATCGCCACCAGTAACAGCTTACGCAGCTTTTGCGGCTCGTCACGCCGCCAGCGAACCAATGGCCCCACCCCCAACAACAGGGCAAAAGGTGCCATTAATAGAGTAAACATGGTGTTGAAGAACGGTGTGCCAACCGAAATGCTGCCCAACCCCAACTGCTTATGTACCAACGGCAGCAGCGTTCCCAGTAGGACAACGAGCGTGGCGGCCATCAGGATCAGGTTATTGCCGAGCAGGAAAGTCTCACGCGACCAGAGCGAATTCGTTACCCGCGCCCGTACCCGGTTGCCTTTGATGGCGAACAGCAGCAGAGAACCACCGATAACAATGACCAAAAACGCGAGAATAAACATGCCACGCGCCGGATCGGAGGCAAACGCGTGCACCGACACCAACACGCCGGAACGCACCAGAAACGTTCCCAGCAAACAGAGCGAAAACGCGCCGATGGCCAGCAGTACCGTCCAGGCCTTAAAGCTGCCACGTTTTTCGGTGACCGACAGCGAATGCAGCAGCGCGGTACCTACCAACCACGGCATCAATGAGGCGTTTTCCACCGGGTCCCAGAACCACCAGCCGCCCCAACCCAGTTCGTAATACGCCCAACCCGAACCGAGCACGATACCCAGCGTCAGAAACGACCAGGCCGCCTGTGTCCACGGCCGAGACCAACGAGCCCACGCGCTGTCCAGCCGTTCGGCCAATAGCGAGGCAACCGCAAACGCAAACGCCACGGAAAACCCGACATAACCCATGTAAAGCAGCGGCGGGTGGAAGATAAGCCCGACATCTTGCAACAGCGGATTGAGATCGCGTCCGTCAATCGGATAGTCCGGCAGCGTGCGCGTAAAAGGGTTTGACGTCAGGATGATGAACAATAAGAAACCGACATTAATCATCCCCATAACGGCTAACACGCGGGCGACGGCATCCAGCGACATCCCTCGGCTGAAGACCGCCACGGCGAAGGTCCAGCCGCTCATCAGTAACACCCAGAGCAACAACGATCCTTCATGTGCGCCCCATGCTGCCGCCACGCGATACCACACCGGCAGCGCCCGATTCGAGTTGTTGGCTACATAGAGGACAGTGAAATCATTGATCACCAGCGCATGCACCAACACGAGAAAGGAAGCCAAAATGCATGCAAACAGCGCCCAGGCAAGAGGACGTGCCAGCGCCATCAGGCGCGCATCCTGACGCGACGCGCCCCACAGTGGATACACGCTGAGCAATAGCGCCACACCCAGCGCCAGACAGAGCAGATAGTTGCCCACTTCCGGCATCATAACGGTTTACCCTCTGTCGCTGCCGCAGAGGCGTGGCCGTTCTGCCCTTCCATCGCCGCTTTGATTTCCGGTGGCGTGTAATTTTCGTCATGGCGGGCAAGCACTTCTTTCGCTGCAATATGATCGTCGCTATCCAGAATACCCTGTGCCACAACGCCTTGCCCTTCGCGGAACAGATCCGGCAACATCCCGTTATAGGTCACATCGACGGAGCCTTGTACATCATAAACGGTGAAGCGAACTTCCAGACTTTGGCTGTCGCGGCGCACGCTGCCCGGCATCACCATGCCACCAACGCGCAGGCGCTGCCCGATGGCGGGTTTTTCCTGCGTTTCATTCTTGCCATAAAGAATTTCACTGGGCGTATAAAAGAGATCGATATTTGAGCTTAACGCATAGAGCGTTAGTGCTATCGTCAACACCGTGCCGCAGACCACGGTCAGAATGGCATAGAGGCGGGTTTTACGCGGCACACTCATTGCGCCACCTCCGTTGCTGCTGGCTTACGCGCCGTATTCTTACGCTGCTCGCGCGCTTGCTGGCGGCGAATGTCGATCAATAATGCGCGGCGACTCAAGAGGGTATGACCGACCAATGCGCTCAGCGGTAACAGCGTTAGCACCACGGCCAGCCACACGTAAAAGGCATAGCCGCCCATCGCAAAGAAATCTTGCCAGCTCGTGAAGGCGATGTTCATCATGCTATTCCTCCTTTATTAAGCAGCGCAGCCACCCAAGGCGCGCGGCGCTGCTGCACCAGTATCAAATTACGCAATCGCATAAGTGACAATGTCACGAATAAATTCATAAACCCGAGCATCATAATGCGCAGCGGCAGACGCATAGCGGGATCGATGGTTTTCTGCATTTTTGTCGATCCCTGATGCAGGGTATTCCACCACTCGACCGAGAAATGGATGATGGGTAAATTCACCACGCCAACCAGCACCAGAATGGCCGCCGCACGACCGGCAAGACGGCGATCGTCAAAGGCGTTGTAGAGCGCGATGATGCCCACATACAGAAACAGCAGAACGAGTTCGGACGTCAGGCGCGCATCCCACACCCACCAGGTTCCCCACATCGGTTTCCCCCAGGTGGCGCCCGTCGTCAGCGCAATAAAGGTAAACACCGCGCCGACCGGTGCCATCGCCGCCACGGCAAGTTCTGCCGTTTTTGACTGCCGAATCATCCCGATCAGCGCAAATATCGCCATCACGGCATAGACGCCCATCGACCACACGGCCGCTGGTACATGCAGATACATGATGCGATACCCTTGCCCTTGCTGGTAATCCGCAGGCGCAAACCCAAATCCCAGCAGACAACCGCCGAGCAGCAACGCGGCGCTGATCAGGGCAACCCAGGGGATAAGCCTGCCGCAAAGGCCATAAAGGCGATCCGGCTGCGTAAGCTGATAGTTTTTTTTCAACATAATCGTGTGCTCACTTTGCGTAAAACGCATCCCAATGGGACGATGAAGGCGATCCTGAGATCGGAAAATTATTGAATGCTCACCCGCAACGCCGCCGCCGTGGCAAACGGGCTCAGGGTGGCGCTGCCCGCCAGAAAGGCACCGAGGATCGCCAGATACCCACCGACCGGCAGTTGCATCATCGCGGCCTCGACCGCCGCCGTCGCAAATATCAACAACGGTATGGTGAGCGGCAAAACCAGCAGGCTTAACAGCACGCCGCTGCGGCGCAGCCCGACCGTTAATCCCGCGCCAATAGCACCCAGAAAACTGAGCGTTGGCGTACAGAGCAACAGCGTTAACGCCATTACCCACCAGCCGTGGCTGTCCAACCCAAACAGCAACGCCGCCAGCGGCGAAAGCAGGAGCAGCGGCAACCCGCTAACCATCCAGTGCACCACCACTTTCGCCAGCACCACTAACGGCAGCGGCAAAGGCAGCAGTATCAGCTGTTCCAGCGAGCCATCCTGATAGTCATCGCGGAAAAGGCGATCCATCCCCAGCAGCGAAGCGAGCAACGCCGCCACCCACACCACGCCGGGTGCCACACGCATCAATAGCTGCGGCTCTGGTCCAATAGCCAGAGGAAATAAGATGATGACGATCAGGAAGAACCACAGCGGGTTAAGAATTTCCGCGTTATTGCGCAACGCAACGCGCAGCTCTCGAGCAATCAGCCGCCGCATGATGGGGTTCCCTCACTCGGCGTAAGCTGGATACAGCGAATATCCTGAGCGAACGGACGCAGCGGCTGATGGGTGGTTAAAATGATAATGCCGCCGCGCGCAATATGGTGCTCCATGCGCTGTGTCAGCATTTCGACGCCCGCTACGTCAAGCGCGGTCAGTGGTTCATCCAGAATCCACAGCGGGACGTCGGTGAGCCACAAACGTGCCAGTGCAACACGGCGCTGTTGCCCCGCCGAGAGGCGCGCCACGGGCACGTCTTCATAGCCAGCCAGCCCGACGGCGGCCAACGCTTGCCAGAGTGCATCCTGATGCTGCTGCGGAGAGAAAAAGCGCAGGTTCTCTTCACCCGTCAGGACGCTCTTGATGCCCGGCTGATGACCTAACCACAGAAGCTGCTGATTAAACTGCTCGCGTATGCGGTTGATGCGCTGACCTTGCCAGCAGATTTCCCCCGATTCAGGCGTCGCCAGACCGCTTAAAATGCGCAACAGCGATGTTTTACCCACCCCGTTGGCACCGGCAATCTGCACCATGTCTCCCGCACTGGCGGTAAACGACAACGCGCTGAACAGCACATGCTCATCGCGTATGCAAACCACATCGCGCGCTTCTAACATCGGGGTGTACTCCTACTTTCTTAGTGGCTATAGAATAACATGACGTTCTAACTCCCCCTCTTGGGGGTCGTAACCCTAAAGGGTTAATCTTTTTTATTGAGATCAATAAAGTCGGCGATTCCGGTTATTTCTGTCATCATGACGGTGCAAAAAACCGCGCAGGCACCGCTGAATCGTGAGGAGTCACGCACTATTTCTGGCTGTTCTTCAGCAGCGTTGCCGTGTTGATCGCCTCGATCAACTGGACGCGATTAACCCGCGGACTGTAGGTATCCAGTAAGCGCTGCCAAATCGTAATCGCGCGGGCATAGTCCGCTTTCAGGAACGCATCAGACGCTAGCAGCATTAGCGCCGTCACTTCATTGGCATCCAGCGCCAGCGCTTTATCGACCATCTCCTGCATCGGCGGCGTAACAGCCTGACCGGACTGGTAATACAGCACCGTCGCCAGTGCCGAATACAGTTCCGCGCTGTCGCCCTTCAACGCAATCGCCTGCCGATAAGCCCGCAGCGCGTTGTCGTAGGCATTACGGTAAAGATAATATTCACCTAGCTCAGCCCAGAGGACGCTGTTGCCCGGTGTTTTACGAATGTTGTCCTGCAAGGTAGTAAGCTGTTTTTCCTGTTGCTGCGCGTCGCTAAAATCGTGTAGCGGATCGGCAAGCCGCTGGCGCTCCGCTTGGACGAGCTCGCCGCGCGGGCTTAGCGCGTAGAGCGCCGCACTACTCAAGAAAATAACGATGACGGCAACCACAACGGCGATGGTGGGCATCGGACGCGACGTGAAGGAGGGACGTGATATTAGCGGCAGATCGTGCGACAGTTCGCGCCCCAGCATCTTTGCCTCATGCTCGGACAGATGCTTTCCTGCCTGTTCACACTGAAAATGCCAGATGCGCTCCGCTAAACGCGGTAGCGTGTCGTCGTTCTCCGGCTTGCGTAGGGGCAATAGCGGCCACAGCAGTCCGGTAATCAGAATAATGGCGACAGCGGCGATCAATACCTCTAACAGGCTCATGGGCGCGCCCCTCGGCTCTGTCGCCGCATCACGCGCCACGCAATAACCACAATCGCTACCAGCAAGAGCAACGGCGTGAACCAAAGTATGCCGGTTTGCATTTTCATCGGTGGGTTGTACTGAACAAAATCGCCATAGCGCTGATTCATAAACGCGATAATTTCTGACTTATCTTTGCCCTGCTCCACCATGGAAAAAACCTCATGGCGCATGCTGACTGCTACAGGTGAGTTCGATTCCAGCAGACTTTGGTTCTGGCATTGCGGACAGCGTAATTCCCCAGCAATCGCCAACGCATCCTGACGCTGTGCCTGACTGGAAAATACCCAGGTATCGACCACCTGAGCCTGCACAGAAAAAACCAGTAGCATAAGGAGAAGCGCAAGGGGTTTAGTCATCGGCCCGTCTCCCTCGGAACCACCCCAGCAGCGCGCCCACAACCATCAGCATGCCACCGCCCCATACCCAGCGAACACCGGTTTGCACATAGAAACGCATCGCATAGCGGTTTTCGCCAGTTTTCTCTCCCATCACGGCATACCATTCTCTGATTGGCTCCCAGGCAATGCCCGGTTCAACCATCTGCTGTTTACGTGCGTTGTAATAACGACGTTCCGGCATGATGCGGGCGATCGGTGAGTCGCCACGATAAATCGCAATCACGGCCTGCTCGGCGGTGTAATTCTGTGCTGCGACTAACTCCAGCTGTAAAAATCGGAAATGGTAGTCGCCCAGCGTGACCTGTTCTCCCTGACCCACATTGGCGCTGATTTCCTGCTTGCTGCCCGCAGAGAACGCGATGCCCAGAGCAAATAACGCCACGCCCGAATGTGCCAACAATGCAGGAAGCTGCTGACGTATCGCCGACAGCGGCTGTAACCACTGTGCGGCCATAACCCAGCCGATCAGACCCGCAGCCAACGCGACGGCGTACCCATGCGGCCATAAGACCAGCGTGATAATGACGCCGATAGCCAGCGTCACGTCGAAACGCCGGACTGGCCATCGCGCACTGCGTTTCCAGTAGCCGCCCGCCGCTGCCCCGATGAGCAACAGCATCAGGCCACCGAAGGGCAAGAGCACGCGGTTGAAATAGGGCGCACCTACCGAGATTTTCCCCCAGCCCGCCAGCCCATAGATCATCGGGTAAAGCGTGCCAAGTAATACCACCAGCGCGACGGCACTGAATAACAGCAGCACCAGCAATATCGCCATTTCCCGCGACCAGCCGGAGAAACGGGCAGCAGAATGGACAAGCTGAGCACACCAGCCATAAACCGCCAACGCCACCATACTCAAGCAGGCGAACAGAATAAAGAGAGGCACCGCACGGTCATGTTCGAGCGCGAACGCATGAACCGACACCAGTATCCCGGAGCGCACAATCAGCGTGCCCAACTGGCATAAAATGAACGTCAGCAACGCCAGTATCAGCGACCAATGTCGGAAGATGCCGCGCATGCGGGTGACAGACAGGCTGTGCAGTAATGCGCTGGCCGTAAGCCACGGGAGCAGCGAGGCGTTCTCTACCGGATCCCAGAACCACCATCCGCCCCAGCCCAGTTCGTTATAGGCCCACCACGATCCGAGGATAATGCCCAGCGTTAACAGGCTCCAGGCGGGCAGTGTCCAGCGCCAGCAAATCCAGGCGGCTGGCGCAGTAAACTCACCATGAATCAGGGCGGCTAACGCCAGCGCCGCACTCACGGTTAACCCGCCATAGCCCAGATAGAGCAACGGCGGATGAAGGATAAGGCCAATGTGTTGCAACATGGGGTTGAGATCTCTCCCCGCCACCGCAGGCGGGAAGAGACGCACAAAGGGATCGGAGAAAAAGACAATGAACACCAGCAACGCAGTCGCGATCACGGCCAGCATCGCCAGCGTCAGCGGAAACAGATCGCTCTCCGCCTTACGATAGCGACAGGCGAACGCGGCGCTCCAACCGGTTAAACATAGCAGCCACAGCAACAACGAGCCTTCATGCCCGCCCCAGACCGCCGCAATTTTTAGCCCCAGCGGTAAATCACGATGGCTATGCTGGGCGACGTAATTAACAGAAAAATCATCCTGTACCACGCTCAGCGTCAGCGCGATAAACGCAAACAGCACGAGGCCAAACAGTACCAACGTCCAGCACCGCGCCAGTCGGTAAGTACCCGACCAGCGCAGGGAGTAGCCTGAAAATGTCAGCAACGCCGTCGCCACACCGACGCAAACCGCCAGCGACAGCGCGACATACCCAAATTCTGGCAATAGCAACATCAACCGGCCTCTTGCTGGGAATTAGACAACGGTTAACTGCCCCGCATAGAGGATAAAGAAGCGCAGCAGCAAGACCCCCACCAGACTCATGCCACAAACCGCCAGCACCCCATAGTGCGAATGCTGTCGGTTAGCCCATGACTTGAGCAGCAAGGGAATGACCAATCCAATCCCTACCACGCCCAGCCAGAACCACATGGCCCAGAACCCGCCGCCCACGGCAGCCACTAGCGCCCGCTGCTTCCCATCGTCCCCTAAAGCAAGGCCGATAAAGAACGCAAACAGTAAGAAGATTTCTAGCCACACGACCGGCATTTCGACACGGTGTACAAAGTGCGCTTCTTCGCTATGCGGATTGCGGCGATAGCGGCAGGCCATGGCGATCAGCGCGACAGCGGCACCGGAGGACACCCCCGAAAACAGGAATAGCGCGGGTAAAATCGGGT
This sequence comes from Pectobacterium araliae, assembly GCF_037076465.1. NCBI lineage: Bacteria > Pseudomonadati > Pseudomonadota > Gammaproteobacteria > Enterobacterales > Pectobacteriaceae > Pectobacterium > Pectobacterium araliae. The sequence continues at coordinate 2,639,339 of NZ_AP028908.1, forward strand.
TATTCAGCAGCGGATAGGTCTTCAGCGCGGAGAGTAAAAAACCGGTATAAGCCCCTAACATCACCGCCAACAGTAACATCACGATATCCAGCGATTTCTGCATCGGAGCCAGCCAGCTGAGCACCTTAGGCAGGATACTCAGCTTCGGCAGCCAGCGTTGTTGCAGTGCTATAGCCTGCTCGCTAAAAATGTTGATCAGCCAGACTGCCAACGCCGCCATGTAAACCTGAAACAGCATGACCCCAACGGACATCACCGAGGTAAAGCTGTAATGAAACATGAGCTTCCAGAACGTCCAGGGGCGCGTCAGGTGGAAGACCAGAATCAGCAATCCCAGAATGATGGTGCACGGTGCAAGAATCAGCGTCGTGCGCATTAACGTACTGTCGGCGGTTGCCTGCTCAGGATGGTAGCGCCGCAGTAAGGCCGACAGCGTCACCAGCCCCGCAGAGATGCCGACCAAAAACAGGTAAATCGCAATCGGCCAGTCCCAGACTAACGAATCAAAATGGAATGCGCTTGAAGACACGGGCGTCATTGATGAACCTCCCCGTATTTAAACGGTACGCGATAAACCTTAGGACGAGTGCCGAGCGCGATTTTGTAGCGGTACGTCGGCTGTTGACGAAGCAGGCGGGAAATCTCACTGTCAGGATCGTCAAGGTTACCGAACGTCAGCGCCTTCGTCGGACAAGACAGCACACAGGCAGGTAGCTTCCCTTGTTTCAGATTGGTCTTGCGGCAAAAATCACACTTGTCCGCCGTTTTCGTTTTCGGATGAATAAAGCGCACTTGATAAGGGCAGGCAGCAATACAGTATTGGCAACCTACACACAGATCGGGATTCACATCCACGATGCCGCTTGCCGCATCGCGAAACGACGCCCCAGTCGGACACACGTCAACACAGGGCGCATGATCGCAGTGCTGACAGGAGTGACGGAAAAAGCGATATTTCACGTCAGGGAAAGTCCCGATCGGTTCACTGCGAATGATCGTCAGACGTGAGACGCCTTCCGGCACCTGATTGACCTCACGGCAGGCGTCCATGCACGCCGTACAGCCGATACAGAGCGATTCATCGTGGATCATGCCGTAGCGGACGCCGTTGATATTCAGCGTCTGTGCGACAACCTGCCCCGCCGTACTGGTGAGGGCAATGAGCCCCCCCATACGGGCAAGAAATTGACGGCGAGAGCAACTCATGGCTGCCTCTTATTACCCAGATGCACTGAGGCTGGGTTGAAGTCTGGGTTATTGCGCTGATCGCTATGGCAATCCACGCACAGTTTGATGCGGCTCTTGTCGTTCAGCGTCTGCATACTGTCTTGCGTGGGGTGCAACTGGTGGCAACTGGCACAGGCCACTTTCGCGACATGCACATCGTGTGGCCAAAACGATTTCTGCAACTGCTCCGGGGTATGGCATGACATGCAGACGCTGTTTTGCTCTTCCACCTTATACATCGGGAAGTTAAAGCGCATGACATCTTTAACGCCTTCGCGGTGCAGCAGCGATGGCTTGCCATGACAATTCGTACAGGTCACCTGCTGTTGATTGTGCGGGTTGACGGCAGAGGCATGTTTGCCCTGCATGCCATCCTCTTCCGGTTTATGGCACTGTAGACACGCCTCATCGGGATTGCGTTGTGGCATGACCTCCCAGCGCTCTCCTTTTTCCGCCTGAGGTGCGGGCTGCGTCAGCCCTGGCAAGGCCCAAAGCATGCCTGATACCAGCACCCCGGCAGTCAATAACGAACGTAATACGCTCATATCCACTCCACTTTATGATCGCCCGCGTCCACAGGCGATGGGGTTATTAGTTCAGTCGTCCCGCTTTACGCGCTTGCTCATCCCACTGCGGCACTACCGTATTCAGGAAATCCTGTTTTTCGGCGTTGATCTGCTGCATGTTGAGCCCAATCGCCTGCTGCGCTTTCTCTTTCGTCGAGATATCCGGCAGCTTGACTTCGCCTGTCACCCCTTTTTGTGCCAACAGACGAACCAGTTTGGTTCTCGCCTCGGCGGATTTACTCAGCGAGGTGCCGAGCATCCGTAAGCCTTCATCCGGCGCATGCATGTGAATACCGTGAGAGGCAACCGCCAGATCCCAACGCCACTGCGCATGACGGATATCCATCAGAATCGGCTGCATTTCTGCTTCGGTTGCACCGGCATCCCAGGCCGCTTTAGCCTCAAAGTGCGCATGAACCAATTGCTCTTCTGCTTTCAGTTTTAATTCCTGAATCGCTGTTTTACGTTCAGCAACAACCGTCTGCATTGCCGCTTTATCCTGCGTGTGGCAATTGGTACAGGTTTCGCCGTAGTTGTCGAAGGGGTTACCTATCTTGTGATCGGTATACAGCTTGCCGTCTGCGTTTTTCACTTTCGGCATATGGCAGTCGATACAGGTCACGTTGTTTTTACCGTGAATACCAATGCTCCAGGTTTCATACTCTGGATGTTGGGCTTTCAGCATCGGCGCGCGGGAAAGGGAATTGGTCCAGTCGGAGAAGGAAATAGCGTCATAGTATTTTTCCATGTCTTCGACTTTCGTGCCGTTATCCCATGGGAACTTCACGGCTTTGTCTTTACCGGAAAAATAATACTCCACGTGGCACTGTCCACAGACCATGGACTGCTGCCCGAACCGGCTGGCGCTGTCAAACGGCTTGCCAAGGGTTTCCATTGCGCGTTCCGCATATGGGCGGGACAGCGTCAACGCCGGCTTGCCCTGAGCAAAATCCGGGGATGCGGTGTCATGGCAATCTGCACAGCCGAGATCGTTAGTAATCTCCGGCCCGCCCCGCGCCCACTTACCTTTGAAGTAGCCGTCCTCACCCTCCTGTTGGATCAAGCGGGCGACATCCGGGCTTTTACAGCTCCAGCACGCCATCGGCAACGGGCCATCTTCAGCCGTCTTCGGTGCACCGGTACGCAGCGTTTCGCGCACGTCCGTTATGGCGTAGGCATGGCCGCGCGGCTTGTTATAGTCTCTGGAAAAGGGGTAACCCGCCCAGAGGACCACCATCATGGGGTCTTCTGCCAACGCATCATGACGTTCAGACTGTTCAGTGGTCGCTTTCCACGAGTTGAACTGATCGGGGTGTTGATTAGTGAATACGGAGTTTCTTGCTTCTATCGGGGCGAGTGGTGGTGACACCGGAGCATCAGCGGAATAGGCTGGAATCAGTAGAAAGAGACTGGCTACCATGCCCCATAGATAGGAGACTGACATGCTTATCCTGACCATGCGTTTGTGTCCACATTAAGCCGCCTACTGGCGGTCATTTTAGTTATCTATTCGACAGAAACCACACCAACTGTCGTGACATTGCTCGGTGCTATAAATAGCAAAAAGATGCATTAAAAATATTGTTTTTGATCAAAGGTAAAGAAAAGTAATGAATCGTATCGAAAGTTATATGAGGATTGTCTCAGTCACGGAGGGGGCATCGCAGAATATGGCAAGGGGCTTAAACACGGGGGGACTTAAAAATTAAGCACTTAAAAACCGGGCGTTTAAGGATCAAGACAGGTGGCGCGAGCACTGGGATGACGCGCCCATCTCGGCAGTTCATCCCAGTTCATTTGCTGATACAGCGCGGCGTTTTGCCCGATAGAGCACATCAGAAGCTAAATAAGTGGAGCTTAAGTGAAAAATAGCCCCCCACAGTATGCCCTTCCGAGATTTTTATTTCCCTTGACCATAGGCTAACGTCAGCTTGGCGTAGAAATCTTCCAGCGTGAAGCGGGCATCAACGGCGTTATACACTCGAATCTGGCGCGCATTGTCCTGCGGTACATAGGTCAGATCGTCGTTTAACTGTGGGGCATTGACCAGCGTGTAATGGTATTCGTGATCGTCCAGCAGCAGAGAAACCGAGGGATTATCACCCAGTACCCAGACTTCGCTTTTCGGCCAGGGAACATCTTTGATGGTTTCGGAAATTGCACGATTAAACTCGATTAGCTGTTGCCACAGGTACTCCCCGACCTTCCCCTGTGGCTTAACGCGCACGGCAAGCTCAGACAGCGAGACGCGTACGGACATATAGACATTATGTGGCACTTGCCACAATGGCACCTGAGACTTGAATACGTTGTTCGCCGCAACCGGATCGTTGAACATGTTGTATTCCCAGCCGCCTTTCGGGTAAGGCATACCGCCAATCCACACCACCGTCATTTTGCTGGCGATCGTCGGTTCAGCCTGTAGCGCGGCAGCGATATCCGTAATCGGCCCCATGACTAGCACAAACAGGGGATGCGAATCGTCTTTTAACGCCTCCTTGATCAGCATTTGCGCACCCTCACTCAACGCAGGCGCACCACCGTCGGTTTTCAGCGCTTGCGTTGCCCCGCGATAAACAGGGACGTCAGTCTTTCCCATTACGTTCATCAGGCGTTGAAGTTCATGATAGCTTTCCATCATGCTGTTTTCGCCATTACGTTTCATCAACGGCGCGGTACGCGAATAATGGGCAGCAATCAATCCTTTCACCTGCATCGTTGGCGTCAGCACCGCATGGGCAACGGCAAAATCATCGTCAGCCTCGTTTTTCGCATCGGCGCTGATAATGACGCGAATCTGTTTATGATCGGCAACGTCAAAAGGTGACGTTTGTGCCTGAGCGGTGAGCACGCTGAAGAAGGGCAACGCCACGATCAACATGGCACATCGGGAAAAATACCGGTGAATAGACATAATTATCCTTAATTGTGATGGGCAATCGTTGATATGACAGCTTGATGATTCAAACTGCCATCAGAGAAAGCGAGCCTGCGAACATTCAGCCCGCCGCATGCAGACACTATTTAAAAAGTTTCTGAACAAATTCACTGTAGGCCGGCCGCCAGACATCCATCTCATGGCCGAGGTTAGGATAGTGGCGGCAATCAAACTGGATGTTTTTCTGCTCCAGTACCGTTTTCAGGCCAGCAATATCCTTACCCGTGATGTTGTCCGTTTCGCCAATCACCACCGTAAAGTTCTTCAGTTGCCGATTAATCTGCTCCGGTCGTTCAAACTGTGCCGCAACCGCCGTGTTTGGCACCGTTTCTGTGGTCACGCCGCTGAACGTTGCCAGCCAGCCGAAATGATCCAGGTGGCTCATGCCGGATACCAGTGCCTGATAACCGCCCTGAGACAGCCCAGCCAGCGCTCTGCCGTTTGCATCCTGACGGACATTAAAACGTTTGCCGATCTCGGGGATAATGTCATGGATGAGTTCCCTGTCCGCCGCGAGCGCGTTACGCGGATAGAACACGTTGCGGCGCTCCTGCGGTGGATACGCTTCAGGGATAATCCCCGGAACGTCGGTTTCCGTATCAGGGACGACGACCAGCATTGGCTCAATTTTTTTCTCTGCCAGCAGGTTATCCATTATCTGCGGTATCCGCCCCTGCACCACGGCTGATGCGCCCGTGTCACCGAAGCCATGATAGAAGTACAGCACCGGCAGCGGTTTTGACGATTCGCTATACCCCGGCGGCGTCCAGACATAGACCTGACGCTCTGATTTCAATGCTTTCGAGTGATAGGTCAGCGTTCTTAACTCACCGTGTGGTACCTGACGCACATCCAGAATGCTCCCCGGTACCAGAATCAGACTGGTATTCACCTGACGCTGTGGTTTAGTAAACGCCGTGCCAGTATCGATGGTACGAAAACCATCGACGCTGAAGAAATATTCATACAGGTTCGGTGCCAGCGCAGGCGTTTTGAACGACCACACGCCGGACTCATCTTTCGTCATCGCATGGGACACGATGCTATCGGGCGTCGAACCAGTAAAAACACTGACCTGTTTCGCTGTAGGCGAAAACAAGCGAAAAGTAATGCTGCTATCGGCATTAACCGCCGTGACGTACTGGCTTACAGGAACCGTTGCCGCAGGCATAACAGGAAAATCAGCAGGGAGTGCCGATGCGTTAACAGAAACGCCAGCCAGAACCCCGAAAGTTAATAATGATAACGATATTTTCTTCATGTTCATTCGCATAACCCCATCCCGACCATTACGTAATCGAGTCTGTTTTTGCTAAATATGACAGCACCGCCGCAGCGGTGCCGACGTGATGAGAGCAATTACCACCAGACTTCCGCCTGAACCCCCAAAGAGAATTGATCGCTCTTGCTGTCGTTAAACGTGGCCTGACTGATGTCGTTATCTTCAATTTTTAGGTAAGTACCATAAAAACGAATTTCTGGTCGTGACGTCAGCATACTGGTATTCACTTTGATGGCATGATATAGCGTCGTTTTATAACCGGATTCATGGTAATTCACACCGTTCGTTTTATTAGTTTGGTTAAAGTATGCCAATTCCACGCCAGTCTGATTGAACTTATCCCAAATATAGGCGGGACGAAGTACCGCACGGATACTGTCAAAGTCAGTATTTGCACCCGTGTCATAACTGTAGATATCGTTACCTTTTGAATAGACCAGTGCATTGGCCATAATAATATCATCACGCAAATACATTTCCCCTTGCGAGATCACACGAAATGCATTCCCTGAATGGTTACCGTAGTAATCGCCATTACGGCTATACGTCGGGTTAGCATCGGATATATTAGCAAAACCGCTGGCGATAGCATTGCTGGCACCTTGTACGGTAAATTCATTAAATCCGCCGTTATATAATCCTTGACGTAAAATGACGCCAGCTGTCCACGCATCTTTCAATTTATAAGATAATCCGTCGCTCTCATCATTTTTCTGTATATTGTCTTTATTGGCTTGCGCATACTTACCAATCAGAGACAACGTTGCATTATCCCATAACGGAATACCTTTATAACGGATGTCAACCGCGTTGGTATTAACCTGATGTTTATCTTGAGGCGAATTGCTATTACGTGGGTTATATAAGGCATGACGCGCGTTAACATCCTCACGATTTAACGAGAGATCCAACTGCCCTACGCCCAACTGCCAGTTTTCAATACCTACCCCACCCGCTGCTTCTGAACGGTGGCTTTTCCAGTCCAGCATCTGAATTTCATAGACAGGTAAGGTATTTTTACCTACCCAGAAATCAGCGTCTGGCGCAAAGGGGAGAAACCCTTTTGTTGTGACATACATTTGAGAAAATTGCAGTTTATTTTCGTTATCAGCATCTTCACCAAACCAGGCACTGTTGTACTGCATCCCCACATTGCCATCTAATTGAACCACAGCATCGACGCGTTTATTGCCTTCTTCAAATACTTTTTGGTTTAAGGAAAGATCGAACCAGCCACTGTGCTCATTGCCAAAACGCCCCAGCGAGCCGATCGCATAAGATTTTGGTGAGCCATGATCGGCAGTTGCCCATCCCGAGCGGAAATAGCCCGTGTAGCTAAAACCAAGGTCATTTTTGACGTATTTGCTAATTTCAGCCAGCGTCAGCGGTTTTGGCTGCATATCTGTAGTCGCGACAACATCAACCGTGTTTGTCGCAGATTGAGCAACGGGAGCCGCTACCGCATAATCAACAGGAGATCGCTCGCTAGAGGTAACAACCTGCGTCTTATCTTTTGCCATTGAATTTGCAGCTACGCGTGTTTTATTCTCCGCGATCGTTTTATATTCACGCAGCTCTTTTTTCGTCGATTGTAATTCGGCTTTATTTTTCGCCAGTTCTTTCTCCAATAGTTCAAGTCTTTCTTCTACGGTCAATTTTGCGGCCATCGCACCATTAGACAAAAACACTGACGACATCAGTAATACCATCATCTTTACAGGGAATTTTTTACGCATGATTATTATCCGAGTAGGGTACACTTTTAAATTGAAAACAACATGCTTTCGACGCTAGCCGAAATCTCGTCTATTTATAAAATTTTGTAAAATCCAAATGATCGTTTATATGATTTAATGGCTAGTCAACACTCTCCCGTTTCATTTTATTTTTCTGCCATCTTTTCCATGGGTAGTAAAAAATAGAGTTCGCATTCATTCCAGAATTTGCTTTTCTGAGAATGAATGCGGAAATAACGTAGCGACACGCTGATTTATTTCAACGTTTCTCCGTTAGACGAAATAACGTCTTTATACCAGTAGAAACTTTTCTTACGTCGACGTTCTAGCGAACCATTGCCTTCATCATCACGATCGACATAAATAAAACCGTAGCGTTTCGACATTTCGGCTTTTGACGCACTAACCAGATCGATAGGACCCCAGCAGGTGTAACCCATAACGTCAACGCCATCTTCCAGCGCTTCGCCCACTTGATACAGGTGATCGTTCAGGTATTTGATACGATAGTCATCGTTAATGCTGCCATCACTCTCAAGTTTATCTTTGGCACCCAGCCCGTTTTCCACAATAAACAGCGGTTTCTGGTAACGGTCATACAGATAGTTCAGCAAATAGCGCAGCCCTTCTGGGTCGATCTGCCAACCCCATTCAGAGCTTTCCAGATGCGGGTTCGGCACCATATTCAAAATATTACCACGGGCTTTCAGGTTCACGTCTTCATCCGTGGTCACACAGCCCGTCATGTAATAGCTGAATGAGATGAAATCGATAGTTTCTTTCAACGACTGACGATCGTCTTCGGTTACCGTCAGCGTAATACCGTGCTGCGCGAAGAAACGCGTCATGTACGCTGGGTAGTATCCTCGGGCTTGTACATCACCAAAGAACAGCCAGTCGCGGTTCTGCTGCATCGTTTCCATCACATCCGCAGGCTTGCAGGTTAATGGATAGAACATGGAGCCCAACATCATATTGCCGATTTTGGCATCAGGGATGATGTTATGACACGCCTTTACCGCTTTAGCGCTAGCAACAAGCTGGTGATGGATCGCCTGATAAATATCCTGCTTACTACTCTCGGTAGGTAAACCAATTCCTGTAAAGGGTGCATGTAATGCACAGTTGATTTCATTGAACGTCAGCCAATATTTCACTTTGTCTTTATAGCGTTGGAATACCGTGCGGGCGTAGCGTTCGAAGAACGTAATCGTTTCACGGCTTCCCCAGCCGCCATAATTTTTCACCAGACCATACGGCATTTCATAGTGAGACAGCGTCACCAGCGGCTGAATGCCATACTTTACCATTTCATCAAACAGGCGATCGTAAAATGCCAGCCCTGCTTCATTCGACTGGGTTTCATCACCCTGCGGGAAAATACGCGTCCAGGCAATCGAAACTCTCAGGCATTTGAAGCCCATTTCAGCAAAGAGCGCGATATCTTCGGGGTAACGGTGATAAAAATCGATCGCCGTGTCTTTAATGCCGCTGTCGCCCGGCGTACGCGTGACGATCTCGCCAAAAATACCCCGTGGCTGTAAATCAGACGTTGATAGCCCTTTGCCGTCCGTTAAATACGCACCTTCAACCTGATTGGCTGCAATCGCGCCGCCCCACAAGAATGCTTTCGGAAACTGATGACTCATTTTTTCTCCTCCCAATTGGGGTATAAATGTCAAGGTCAGCGAATTAACGTCAACAGCGCACCCTGTTCCTGCACAGTGTTTCCGGCAGTAGGCAGAACATCAACGTAATCTTCGCTATTGGTAATAATGACGGGCGTTGTCGTGTCATAACCGGCTTTTTCGATCGCCTGATAATCAAACTCCACCAGAAGATCGCCCTGTTTTACGACATCCCCCGTCTTAATGTGTGCAGTGAAATACTGACCATCTAATTTCACCGTATCGATTCCGATGTGGATGAGGATTTCAGCACCATATTCAGACTCCAGTCCGATGGCATGATTGGTCTTGAACAGCGAGGCAACCGTACCATTCACCGGTGAAACTACGCGCCCAGCCTGTGGTTTAATCGCAATGCCTTTTCCCATTAATCCACTGGCGAACGTTTCGTCGCCAACCTGCGCAAGTGGCAGTACGATGCCCTCAATCGGGCTATTTATCGCTTGTTTACGCGTTGTATCGCTCGGATTCTGCGTAGCTTGTGGTGCTGCCGTAGGCGCGTTGACTACTGTCGTATTCTCTTGTGACGGAATGCCAAATGCCCAGGTGGCCACCGTAGCGAAGGTAAAGGCGATCGCCGTACCAATAATCGCGGCCCACACCGTATTATCGACACCTGTCGGCGGGATAACCTGCGTAAAGGTGAAGATGCTCGGAAAGCCGAAGGAGTAAATGGTGGTATGGAAATACCCCAGAATCGCGGCACCTATCGCGCCACCCGCACAGCCAAAGATGAAAGGACGCTTCAGCGGCAGCGTGACGCCATATACCGCGGGTTCGGTAATACCAAAGATGGCTGCTGAGAACGCTGAGCCAGAAATCCCTTTCAGTTTCATATCGCGGGTACGCAGCAGCACGCCCAGCACCGCGCCGGCCTGCCCTAATACTGCGGGAACCAATAGCGGCATCATAGTGTCATGCCCTAATACGCTGAGGTTGTTAATCATCAGCGGCGTTAAGCCCCAGTGCAGACCAAAAATCACGAACACCTGCCATAACGCGCCCATCAATGCACCCGCAATCGTGGAGTTCAGCCCGTAGATCAATTGGTATCCGCTGGCTAGCATATGTCCTAGCCAGGTCGCCGCAGGCCCAATCAGTAGGAATGTGACGGGAACAGTGATACAGAGGCACAGTAACGGCGTGAAGAAATTGCGGACGTTGATGTGCATTATGGCATTCAGTGGTTTTTCCAGACGTGAAGAGAGCCAGGCCGAGAAAATAATCGGGATAACAGAAGAAGCATAATTAATAAAGGTGATCGGAATGCCAAGGAAATAAAGCGGCTGATAATTCGCATTCTGCATGGCGCCAAATTCGGCAATCATGGATGGATGAACCAGCGTGGCCCCAATTACCATAGTAACAAAAGGATTTCCACCAAATTTTTTCCCTGCGGTATAACCCAAAACTACAGGAAAAAAAAAGAATAATGCATCACTTGTCGCAAACAGAACTTTATAGGTTCCGCTGGTTTCGACCATCCATCCGCACACTACACTCAGCGCTAAGAATCCCTTTAAAATACCAGAAGCGACCATAACACCAATTAACGGTGTAAATATTCCAGAAATAATATCAATGAAGCGGGAAAGAAGATTTCCTTTCTTTTCGTCCTCTTCTTCAGAGCGTTCGGAATCGGTTTTATCAGTCAAACCTGAAACATCGAGTAAACTACGATATACGTCGCTGACATGATTGCCTACGACGACCTGAAATTGCCCGCCACTTTCAACCACCATGATCACGCCAGCGTTATTTTTCAGCGCAACTGCATCCGCTTTCTTGTCGTCTTTTAGCTTAAAACGTAGTCTGGTCGCGCAGTGTATTACGCTAATGATGTTGCCACGTCCGCCGACACCATCGAGTATCTCACTTGCTAATGCTTTGTATTCCATTGTCTATCCTTAATACTTAATGGACTTAAATATCAATAAGTTAAAATCGCCAGAGCTGTTTGAGACAAAAAAAAACCTAAATCGGTTTTCCCAATAACCATTGAGAAAACGATTTAGGTTTTGCCTGCCTGCTGAGATTAGTCTGACAGTAACAATCCTATTGGTTTGTCAGCACAGCCAATATGCTGACAATAAAATTTCACTTCATCTGATAATTTACTTTCCACATACTTTATTCTTTCACTTTCATCGAAATCAAGGCATTTATCTTACTATTTTGTGATAAAAAGAAAATTAGCAGAATTTATTCTCCATCACCAGGTTCCATCTTATCTTGCCCTTCCGTTCGCACACGCTCAATATGAATAGTTAAGAACATCAACTCTTCTTTCGTTAACGTGTACTGGTACTTTTGAATAATATGTGATTGTATTTTTTCCGCGCAGTGATAAGACAATTGGTATCTTTCTTTCACCACATCATGCAGTGATTCATCATCACTACATACGGTACTTTTTCCGATTAACCGCTGCGCAAAAAATTTCAAATGTGTCACAAAACGGTGGTAGCTTAACGCCTGCTCGTTATAATCCAGATTCAACTGATATTTTACAATATTCAGTATTTCCTGCATGATTTTAGTAATTTGCAACACTTCAGGCATTTCGCTATCAAGTTGCGCATTCACCAAATGCAGAGCAATAAATCCGGCCTCATCCTCCGGTAACCGTACAGCAAGACGCTGTTCAATAATATCCAGCGCTTCCAGACCGACAGCAAATTCCTTTGGATACAGGCGTTTTATTTCCCATAACAGCACATTGCGGATATCCACACCTTGTTTGTGGCGCTCTATCGCAAAGTGGCAGTGATCGGTTAACGAGATATAGACACTATTTTGCAGTTTCCCGGGCAAACGCGCTTTTGCCAGCAGAATGATCTTGTCTGCTGTGGTGATCACATCCAGCGGAATTTCTGACAACAGCTCCTGTAGGCGCGATGTCAGCTCCCCTGATTTCATCACAAATACACGCTCAATCAGCGTTTCGTCCAGCAGATCGCCAGAGTGCTTTTTGAAGCCCAGCCCGCGTCCCATCACAACCGACTCATTATTGCTTTCGTCGATTACGGTGACGACATTATTGTTGAGTATTTTGGCAATCTTCATTTTTCAAACCCTGGAAACAAAAAAACCAGACACCCGTAGCAAGAACGAGCATCTGGTTTTGCCTGCTTACGCAGTAACAATCCGCAATGGCTGGTAAACTACCATTTGCATTCATCTTCTCAAGGAGCATGACACAAAAACGTGATACTGATCGACAGAAAAGCATGTTGCTTACACGCATTTTCTTTATTTATTGTCAACTGTTACAAGAATCAACAACTTGCTATCACTCACCGCAATCGCGTATTTATACGGTGGATTTCTTAGGCAGTTGCGCAACAAAGTTAGGTAAAAACACCAAATCGCTCAGTTTTTTGCGTAAACGCACTGAAATATTCAATTTCTGACCTTTTACCACCTTGTTTCTCGTCGCTTAATAACTATAATACGGAACGTCGTTTCAATTGAATGGTTTCAGCTAAACAACGTGCCACTATCAATAACATTATTATCAACGGCATCGCCAACGCTAACCCCCGCGAATCCCATGCGACGAGCGGTTGCGCACTTCATCACCCATTCGCTACGACCTTCTATACTTACCTCTTTTACAGCGTTCCTTCATACATTCTTTCCAGCGGCTTGCCTCACACGGCCACTGGTTCACTCATTTTTTTATCCATCACAACTTGTAGAAACTATCGTATGAAAAAGACAAAAATTGTTTGTACCATCGGGCCGAAAACAGAGTCAGAAGAAGTACTTGGCAACCTGCTGTCTGCCGGCATGAATGTTATGCGCCTGAACTTCTCTCACGGGGATTATGCAGAACATGGCCAGCGCATCAAGAACCTGCGTGCCGTTATGGAAAAAACCGGTCAGAAAGCCGCTATCCTGCTTGACACCAAGGGCCCAGAAATTCGTACCATGAAGCTGGAAAACGGTGCGGACGTCACGCTGACCGCCGGTCAAACATTCACGTTCACCACCGATCAAAGCATCGTGGGTAACAAGGATCGCGTCGCAGTCACGTACGCTGGATTCACTGAAGACCTCAGCGTCGGTAACACCGTTCTGGTTGATGACGGCCTGATCGGTATGCAGGTTACGGCGATCAGCGGCAACGATGTCGTCTGTAAAGTGCTGAACAATGGCGATCTAGGCGAGAATAAAGGCGTTAACTTGCCAGGCGTTTCCATCCAGTTGCCTGCTCTGGCTGAAAAAGACAAACGCGACCTGATTTTCGGTTGCGAACAAGGCGTCGATTTCGTTGCTGCTTCTTTTATCCGTAAACGTTCCGACGTTGAAGAAATTCGCGCTCACCTGAAAGCACACGGTGGCGAGCACATCCAGATCATCTCCAAGATCGAAAACCAGGAAGGTCTGAACAACTTCGACGACATTCTGGAAGCCTCTGACGGCATCATGGTTGCTCGTGGCGATCTGGGCGTTGAAATCCCGGTTGAAGAAGTGATCTTCGCGCAGAAGATGATGATTGAAAAATGTAACCTGGCACGCAAAGTGGTTATCACCGCGACGCAAATGCTGGATTCCATGATCAAGAACCCACGCCCTACCCGCGCTGAAGCTGGCGACGTCGCTAACGCCATCATCGACGGCACCGATGCCGTTATGCTGTCTGGCGAAAGTGCGAAAGGTAAATATCCGCTGGAGTCCGTTACTATCATGGCAACGATCTGTCAGCGTACCGATTCCGTAATGAAAAGCCGTCTGGACACCATCAAGACACCTGGAATCCTGCGTATCACTGAAGCGGTCTGTCGCGGTGCAGTAGAAACCGCAGAAAAACTGGATGCACCGCTGATTGTGGTCGCAACCAGCGGCGGTAAATCTGCTAAATCTATCCGTAAATACTTCCCGAATGCTCGCATTCTGGCGCTGACGACGAACGACGTCACCGCGCGCCAGCTGCTGCTGAGCAAAGGCATTGATACGCTGCTGGTGAAGGAAATTGCCTCTACCGATGATTTCTACCGCATTGGTAAAGAAGCCGCGCTGAATAGTGGTTATGCGCAAGCTGGCGATGTCGTCGTGATGGTATCTGGTGCGCTGGTTTCTAGCGGCACAACCAATACCGTTTCCGTACATCGTATCTGATCCTAACAAGTAGATCGGTAAAAAGCGCCTTAATGGCGCTTTTTTTATATTCTGAAACGATTTTCTACAGCACGATAACCTAATTAATTCCTTTGCGTAACACGCCATTTTAATAGCTTTACGCTTCGGAGTTCTCTGACAAAAATAGCGCTGTTTTCCTTACTTTTTTAATGAATCGATAAAACTCGCTGTTTCTTTGAGCGAACGATCAAAATTAAGCATGTTCTCATCAAAAATTTATTCTCATTAGAAAATAGTTTGTGTAATACTTGTAACGCTACATGGAGATTAACTCAATCTAGAGGGTATTAATAATGAATCGTACTAAACTGGTACTGGGCGCGGTAATCCTGGGTTCTACTCTGCTTGCTGGTTGTTCAAGCAATGCTAAAATTGATCAGCTGTCTTCTGACGTTCAGACTCTGAACGCTAAAGTTGACCAACTGAGCAACGACGTGAACGCAATCCGCTCTGACGTACAAGCTGCTAAAGATGACGCAGCTCGTGCTAACCAGCGTCTGGACAACCAAGTTCGTACTTACAAAAAGTAATCGAGCTGGTTCAGTAATGGAAATGGCGCACACTGTGCGCCATTTTTTTGCCTTCGTTTTATTTCTCAATCTTTCTCTTCATCCCTTTTTCTTTCACGCTAGCGAGTATATTTCTTCCCCTTCCCAGTCATTGGAATTGCACAGATGCGTCTGAAACGCACCTGGCTGATTTATTTCATCATTACCGAGACGTAGTGCTAATGGCGCTAATAGGCGCAGCCTGATGTGTTTCAGGCGCTTCTGGAGCAGACTCTACGGGTGATTGGTAGGTATTAATATCTTGTCCCACGCTAACCACTATCGGCATACCGGAACGGCGTGCAATCGCATCAGCCACTGCTTGATTGTCCGTCTCTGCATCCTTCACAAATTTCTGCGTCTTTGCCGTCAGCGGAATTTTCATCGTTTGTGGATCGTCCTTATCGGTCTTTGATAAAGGCTGATGCACTTCAACGTAGCGTTTGCCATCCGGTTCAACGGAGGTTTTAATCGCATCGTTAACAATCTGCACGCGCGTACCGACTGGCACGTTATCGAACAACGCCTTGATGTCATCTGGACGCAGGCGGATACAGCCAGAGCTTACCCGCATGCCAATACCGAAGTCCGCGTTCGTGCCGTGCAGCAGATAAACACCACCATGCGCTGACAGACGCAGTGCATGTAATCCCATCGGGTTATCCGGGCCGGCTGGAACGACCGCAGGCAGCTTAATGCCCTGTTCTTCGAGATAATGCTTACGGATGTTTGCCGTTGGCGTCCAGGTCGGATTCTCGCGCTTCTCGCTTACGCTGGTGGTCATCAGTGGTGTATTGCGCCCCAGTTGGCCAATACCAATGGGATAAACGATGACGGTGTTTGTCCCTTTCGGGTAGTAGTAGAGACGCAGTTCCGCCAGATTAACCACAATGCCTTCACGCGGGGTATCCGGCAGCAGCATTTGCGACGGGATCGTGAGGGTAGAACCCGCTGTCGGCAGGTAAGGATCGGCTCCTGGATTCGCTTCCAGCATACCCAATAGGCCAATCTTGAAGCCCGCCGCGATAGCTTCCAGCGGGCGGCCATCATTGGGAACCGTATAAGCGATATTTTCACCAATAAGACGGCTGTTTGGTGGCGGTAGCGGGTATTCTGTCGCTCTGGCGGCGGTGCTGGCCAGGTATGCGGCGAAGGCCATACCAAGTAAAGTTAACGCGCGTTTCATAGTAAATTCCCTACAATCAATAACATCTGGTTGTGTACCCAGAATGCAGTATCCGGCTATATCTCTTGATCTGGTGTTTAAATACAGCCATTGCTGCGTCTTTCCACCGAACATGGGTATATATTAGCATTGTTGTAACAAAAGAATATTTGATTTAAAAATCAAAGCATTGATATTCAATTCTTTACAAAGCAGAGTCAGCATAAAATTTAACGGGAAATAAATATACGGGACGAATTCTGAAATATCAGCGAGTTAATAAATAAACGGGGAAACAATAATGTATCGTTGGTAAAAATCAGTAAATGCAAAAAACAAAAAAGCGCTGAACGTTTTTTCCGTCACCGCGCTTTTTTATACTCAACGAAAGCAGAGAAAAAAATTAAAGCAGTGCAGCAGCATGCGCACGAATCGCCCGTAGCATCGCCTCAAGTCCCTGAGAGCGGGATGGTGTCAGGTGTTGGTTCAACGCCAGCGATTCAAAGAACGGCCGCACATCCAGCTCAACAATTTCCTGCGCTGTTAGCCCCTGATACAGGCTGAAAACGACCGCGATCAGGCCTTTCACAATAGCCGCATCACTGTCGCCGTGCAGGGTGATCACCCCCTGCTCATCAGGCTGTGTCACAATCCACACCTGGCTCTGGCACCCCGAAATCAGGTTATCGGGATTACGCCACTCATCGGGTAGCGGGTCAAGACGCTCCCCTAACTCGATGACATACAGGTATTTTTCTTCCCAGTCATTACAGCGCGCAAAGTTGCGCGCCAGCTTCTGCGGTTCTGGCAGACTCGCCATGGTTTCCTCCCCGAACAGTACGCGCGCGGCGCTTAACTGCCCAGTAATCGATGGATACGTTGCAATCCGGCAACCAGCCGGTCAATTTCTTCGCGTGTAGTATAAACGGCCAACGAAGCGCGGCACATACTGGGAACACCATAGTGTTCCATCAGCGGCATCGCACAATGGTGGCCGGTGCGAATCGCAATACCGTACCGATCGAGGAAACTTCCGACATCATAGGCGTGGTGCTGCCCAAGGTTAAACGCAATCACACCGTGACGCTCCGCAGGGCCATATAGCGTCAGGTCGGGCACCTGCGTTAGCGCTTCCAGCGCGTACTGCATCAGTGAGGATTCATAACGCTGAATCTCTTCACGCCCCAGCGCCGTCACATAGTCCAATGCGGCACCTAAGCCCATGATCCCCCCCGTGTTGGGCGATCCCGCTTCGAAACGCCAGGGTGAATCGGCATACGTGGTGCCTGTACGCAGGCTGACCTGACGAATCATCGCCCCGCCGCCTTCCCACGGCGGCATGGCCTGAAGCAGATCGCGTTTGCCGTACAACACGCCAATGCCTGAAGGGCCGTAGATCTTATGCCCTGAAAAGACAAAGAAATCGCAGTCCAAATCCTGTACATCGACAGGCTGATGCATAATCGACTGTGCACCATCGACTAATACGACTGCACCTGCCGCTTTTGCCTGCGCGATCATCGCTTTCACCGGGTTCAACGTACCCAGCACGTTAGATATCTGTGTCACCGCCAGCAGACGAGTGCGTTCATCCAACAGCGCGGGAAGCTGTGCGACATCCAGCGAACCATCTTCAGCCAGAGGCAATACGCGAATCTCAATGCCACGCGCTTCCGCCAGCATCTGCCAGGGAACGATATTGGCGTGGTGCTCCATCTCGGTGATGATCAGGTTATCGCCAGGCTGGATGAAGGTGCGGCCGTAGCTGTTAGCCACCAGATTGATGGCCTCCGTCGTGCCGCGTACAAAGACAATCTCTTCCACTGAGGCGGCATTGATAAAGGATGCCACCTGCTCACGCACCGCTTCCATCGCACTGGTCGCCTGCGCGCTCAGCGTATGAATGCCGCGATGCACCGCTGCGTATTCATGGCGATAGAATTCGGCTTCGCGCTCGATAACCGACTGTGGCTTTTGCGCACTGGCCGCGCTATCAAGATAGGCTAACGGCTGGCCGTTAACTTCGCTTGCCAGCACCGGGAAATCGGCGCGAACCCGTTCAATAGGATAACTCATCATACCGCCTTGCCGGCATTCGCCAGCGCGTTGGGTAAACGCTGCGCGATACGTTCAAGAACCACATCTCGCAGAGACTCATTTTCAATCGCTTCTGTGACTTCCGCCGCGAAGGCGAAGATGATCATCTGTTGCGCATCCTGTTGCGTAATACCACGCGAACGCAGATAGAACAGCTGTTCTTCGTCCATACGGCCGATGGTTGCACCGTGGCTGCATTTCACGTCATCGGCGTAGATTTCCAACTGCGGCTTGGTGTCAACCTCAGCCAGTCTGCCCAGCAACAGGTTGTTGTTGGTCATCTGTCCGTCAGTTTTCAGCGCATGTGGTGCAACTTTGATCATGCCGTTAAACACCGCTCTGGCGCGATCGTTGACGATGACTTTATGCAGTTGGCGACTTTCGCCGTAGCCCTGATTGTGTTCCAGATACGTTCGCGTATCGCACACTTCGCTGCCGATCGGCAGAATCAGGCTATTCATGGACAGATTGGTACCTTCGCCGTTCAACTGAGCGCTGGTATGGTGACGTGTCAGACCCGCCCCCAGCAGGAAGCTGTGGCTACGAACCCGAGCATCACGCGCCAGAACCAGATCGTTATGCGCGAAGTGGTAGCTCGCCGCCGCTTCAAACGCCAGCTTATAGTGGCTAATCTGGCTATTTTCCGCCGCATTCACCGTCAGGCGTGCGCCGGTAAAGTGGGCATGCTCATCCAGACTGACGTAGTGCTCGATAATTTCCGCGCTGGCACCACGCTCAACGTTCAGATGATGACGATGGTGAGCCGTGTTCAACGCGGCTTCCTGGCTGCTGCTGATGTGCAACAGGTAAAGCGGTTTTTCCGCCAGTTGTCCGGCAGCCAGACGAATCAGCGTACTGGTGCTAGCCAAACTTTCGGTCAGATGCAGGAACACTTCTGACTGGATAGCCGCAGGCAGCGCGCCACGCGCATGCGACGCCTGTACGTCGACCTGATAAGGCCCCCACGCGCTGTCGCTGAATTCAGCATTAAATACACCATCGACAAACACCAAACGCCAGCTATCCACCGCCAATGCCAGTGCATTCACCGCTGCACGGTCGAGAGACGGTGCCTGCGGGGCGACAAATTCATTACTCAGCAAGCCATCCAGCGGCGTGTATTTCCAGTGCTCATGCTTACGATGTGGTAAGCCAAGACGTACCACGTCCTGCCAGTGTTGGTTTGCCTCTTCAGAACGACGTGATGCATCGCGTTCAAACAGGCCATGCCATTGTTGCAGCGCGTGTTCTTGCTTCTGTGCGATGCCGGTTTTACCCACGGCGTTATCACTCGTCACATTATTGTTCGTCGGTAAGCCAGCCATAGCCTTGCTCCTCCAACTGTTTCACCAGCGAGAAATCACCGGATTTCACAATGCGACCTTGATACAGAACATGGACGTGATCCGGTTTGATGTAATCAAGAATACGCTGGTAGTGCGTGACGATGATGAACGAACGCTTGCCGTCGCGCAGAGAGTTCACGCCGTTAGAGACGATTTTCAGTGCGTCAATATCCAGCCCGGAGTCCGTCTCATCCAGAATGCACAAATCCGGTTCCAGCGCCGCCATTTGCAGAATGTCGTTACGCTTCTTCTCGCCGCCGGAGAAGCCCACGTTGACCGAACGGGTCAACAAATCTTCAGGCATATTCAGTAGCTTGATTTTCTCTTCGATAAAGTCGGCGAAGTCAAAACGATCCAGAGGTTCCTGCTCACGGTATTTGCGCACCGCGTTCACAGAGGTTTGCAGGAAGAACTGGTTGCTGACGCCGGGGATCTCTACCGGATATTGAAACGCCATGAAGACGCCTTCACCCGCGCGGTCTTCTGGCGATAACTCCAGCAGATCTTTCCCTTTGAAGCTGACAGAGCCATCGGTCACTTCATATTCTTCACGTCCAGCCAGCGTCGCGGAGAGCGTACTTTTTCCTGAGCCATTCGGGCCCATAATCGCGTGGACTTCACCCGGCTTAATGGTGAGATTAAGCCCTTTGATGATCTCTTTGCCTTCAACGCTAACTTTTAAATTTTCGATGCTTAACATGCTTATTCCTTCCAACGCCCAATGTGACGGGCGTTCAATGAATTCCGGGACCGATGATTCTCATTATTAGTCTGTGAAAATCCCGGTAACCGCCGAATTAACCCACGCTGTGTTCCAGGCTAATCGCCAGTAACTTTTGTGCTTCCACCGCGAATTCCAGCGGTAACTCAGAGAAAACGTCCTTACAGAAACCGTTCACGATCATTGAGATAGCGTCATCTTCGCTGATACCGCGTTGCAGACAGTAGAACAGTTGGTCATCGCCGATTTTCGACGTGGTCGCTTCATGCTCCAGTTGTGCCGTATTGTTGCGCACTTCTACATACGGGAACGTGTGCGCACCGCATTCGCTGCCGATCAGCATCGAGTCACACTGGGTAAAGTTACGGGCATTCGCCGCACTCGGCATGATCTTCACCAGACCACGGTAGGTGTTCTCACTGCGCCCAGCGGAAATCCCTTTGGAGATGATGGTCGAACGGGTGTTTTTACCGATGTGAATCATCTTGGTGCCGGTATCCGCCTGCTGACGACCGTTGGTCAACGCAACAGAGAAGAATTCGCCAACGGAGTAGTCACCGCGCAGAATAACGCTTGGGTATTTCCAGGTGATCGCTGAACCCGTTTCCGATTGCGTCCATGACATTTTTGAATGCTCACCCGCACACAGCGCACGCTTGGTCACAAAGTTCAGAATCCCGCCTTCGGCGTCATCCTTACCGGAGAACCAGTTTTGCACCGTGGAGTATTTCACTTCGGCATTCTTGTTGATGATCACTTCTACTACCGCAGCGTGCAGCTGGTAGGTGTCACGAACCGGCGCGGAGCAGCCTTCAATATAGCTAACGTAGCTGTCGTCATCGGCGATCAAGATCGTGCGCTCGAACTGACCGGTTTTTGCCGCATTGATACGGAAATACGTTGACAGCTCCATCGGGCAGCGCACGCCTTTCGGGATGTACACAAACGTGCCGTCAGAAGCAACCGCCGAATTCAGCGCCGCAAAGAAGTTGTCGTTCGCTGGTACAACCGTGCCGAGATACTGGCGCACCAGATCGGGATGTTCCTGAATCGCCTCACTGAATGAGCAGAAAATAATGCCTTTTTCAGCCAGCTCATGTCGATACGTGGTCGCCACGGATACCGAGTCGAAAATGGCATCGACTGCGACTTTCTGGCCTTCACGGACAGGAACGCCCAACTGATTGAAGGCATTCTCCACTTCGCTGGTCAGGTAATTATTCACGTCCGTAATCCCAGATTGCTGCTTGGCGCCGGGCTCTGAGCCGCAGCTGTCATCGCAGTTACCGCAGGAAGGCGCGGAATAATAGCTATAGTCCTGATAATCGAGTTTCTCGTAATGGGCTTTTAGCCAATGCGGTTCTTCCATCTCCAGCCACGCTTTGTAAGCGTTAAGACGGAATTCCAGCATCCACTCAGGTTCATTACGCTTCGCCGAGATCGCCCGGACGACATCTTCATTGATGCCGTGCGCTAGTTCATCGGTTTCCAATTGCGTGAAGAAACCTTCTTTATATTTATAGCGTCCATCACCCATCCAGATCTGGACATCATCAGGTACATCTACCGTGCTACGTGCCATAATTTTTCATCACTTAAATGCCAAAGCTTTCGCCACATCCACAAGCATGCTGCGCTCTGGGATTATTAAACTTGAATATCTGATTCAGCCCTTCACGGACGAAATCAAGTTCTGTGCCGTCAATGAAAGGCATCGCTTTCAGTGGGACATACAGTTTTGCGCCATCGCGTTCGAAGACCAAATCGTCGGTTTCGAACTCCTGTACCAGATCCAGCACGTAGCCAAACCCCGCACAGCCTGATTGTTTAACGCCGAGCCGCAGTCCTTGCACCGCTTCATCCTGTTTCATCAGATTCTTAATCTGCTTCACGGCGCTATCGGTCAGCGTCAGTCCTTGCCAGACATTTTCATCCAGTGAAAACGTCCCTACATTTTCCGCTTGCATATGGAATACCTCATTGCGTGTGGTACCAGTTTTAGGCTGGTTTCCCCTAATGTTAGTGATAATGAAACTAGCTTCAACCTCTTGTTTTGCAGGGCTATTCGTAACATTTGGTTTTTTAGCCTGCCAAGCGTGCTATTTCTCATGTTTTAAATGCCCCAAATGGCACAGCAAAAAATCGATTAATACATTGATAATTAATGAATTAATGCCATCTTACTTAGCCCTCGAGGTCAGATAAAAATCATCATCTCGTTATCATTATTATAACATTTATCGGTGATACCTATTTATAAAACAGGGAAGGTATATGAAGATTTATGTGATTTCCGATCGTACTTTTGGCGTTAAAGCACGTTTTGCCCATTGATCATGGCCTTTTTTATCAATATGATAATGATTATCATTTAATATTCAGGATCGATAACCATGCTTTCCGTGACTGCCTGGCTGCACCACCAGATTGACGAATATAAATTTCAGATTCGCGATGCCACTGTTGATTTCTATATGGCGGAAGCTCGTCTGAACCGTCCGGGAAGCAATATTGATCATTTGCGTCGCTTTCATAACGCCTGCATGGATATGGTTGAGCTCTGTCTAAGAAATGGCGATGACGACAGTTATCTGCACGCGCTGGTCAAATTGCACAATCGGTTGATTAAAGAGATCAATAATGAAGGGCGCTGCCACCTCTTTCGCGTGCAAAGTTACTACTTTGCCCGTAACACGCTAAAGTCGATTTGCCATCAGTTAAGCATGCAAGGCTCATGGGATAAAGCGACCGCTTTTCAAACGGACTTCGTTAAGCGCGTACCTTTTTTGCCCTAAAAAAACGCTCTTCACAGAACAACGGAACCAGTCAGCAGTCTGGTTCCGTGTTTCATGTTTACGGCGTAATCACCGATGTCGTCAAACGCGAAATGCAGCACAGGCGCTGTTGATTATCAAAAATCTCAATCTGCCACACCTGGCTCCGGCGACCAACGTGAAGTGCACGACACACCCCCCGGACTTCCCCTTCGCGCACGGCACGCAGGTGGTTGGCATTGATTTCCAACCCCACCACTTGCTGATCGCCTTCGGAACATAAATAGCCCGCGACAGACCCCAGCGATTCGGCCAGTACAACAGACGCACCACCGTGCAGTAAACCAAACGGCTGACGTGTACGTGAATCCACTGGCATCACCGCTTCCAGAGAGTCATCCGCAAGATGGGTATAGCGAATACCGACATGGCCAACCATGCACGCTTGACTCTGTTGATTAAGCTGCTCCAGCGTAACCTGTCGTTTCCACAGCATCAGAGGATCTCCAATAGAGCCTGTAACGGATGGCGCAACGCGCTGCCTTCCATGCGCTTCACCTGACTGCGGCATGAATAGCCGGTGGTCAGACAGCGTTTCTGCGGTAGTTTCTGCAATACTTGCTGCCAGGACAGCGCATAAATTCCCTGCGATTTGGCGAGGTTTTTGGTTTCATGGCCGTAGGTTCCCGCCATGCCGCAGCATCCGACGCTGACATTCTCCAGTTTGGCACCAAAGCGCGAGAAAATGTCGGACCACTGTTTCGTGCTGATCGGCAGTGCCGTGGTTTCCGTGCAGTGCCCCAGCAGATACCAGGATTCGCCGGTAGCAGGCTGCGGTGTGCTGTCTGCCAAAGCCGTCACCAGCCATTCATGTACCAACTGCACCTGAAAATCGCCACGTTTCTCACCCAGAATTTCACGGTATTCGTCGCGATAGCACAGCACCAGCGCCGGATCGACCCCCACCATCGGCATCCCCAATTTGGCAACGCGATTCAGGAAATCTGCCGTCTTCGAGGCCGTTTTGGCAAAACGTTGCAAGAAACCTTTAATATGCTGCGCCTTCCCGTTCGGTGAGAACGGGAGCAGCACCGGTTTCAGCTTCAGCTTTTCGATCAAGTGGACGAAATCTGCCACCACCTGCGCATCGTAATAGCTGGTGAACGGGTCTTGTACGATTAACACATACTGCTGACGCGCCTGCTCCGGTAGCTGTTCCAACTGTTCCAGCGTGGTGTTAACTCCGCTATGCCCAGCAAACTGCTGGCGCAGTGACGGCGATGACAGCAAGGGCAAATCGACCATACCAATCTGGCTGCGACTCAGGTTATTCAGCAACGGCATTTTCAGGAAGAAGTTAAACGTCTTCGGGCTGCGCGCCATCAGCGGCGCGTAGCTTTCAACACCGGCGACCAAATAGTCACGAACCGGACGCAGGTAACGTGTGTGATAAAGTTGCAGGAAGCGGGAGCGGAATCCCGGCACATCGATCTTGATAGGACACTGCGTTGAACAGGCTTTACACGCCAGACAACCCGACATCGCCTCTTTGACTTCGTGCGAGAAATCGTAATCCCCTTGCTTCGCCTGCCAGGTATTGCGGGTTTTCTGAATAAAGGCGCGCAGGCTCAGCTTCTGCTGGGGTAAGGCATTCTCCAGCGCCACCGGGTCGACACCTTGCTCGGCCAGCAGGCGTAACCATTCACGTACCAGCGTCGCACGGCCTTTCGGTGAATGAATACGATTTCCGCTGATTTTCATCGACGGACACATGGGGCTGCGCGCATCAAAGTTAAAGCACAGCCCATTGCCGTTACATTCCATCGCACCACGGAACGCGGTACGCACCGTCAACGGGATCGTGCGGTCAAATGTGCCGCGTTTAACCGCATCGACTTTCATCATCGGCGCATCAACATCCAACGGCGCGCAAATCTTTCCGGGATTAAGCCGGTTATCAGGGTCGAACACCGCTTTGATACGGCGCAGTTCGGTATACAGTTCCGGTCCAAAAAATTCAGGGCTGTATTCGGCGCGGAATCCTTTACCGTGTTCGCCCCACAGCAGACCACCATATTTGGCCGTCAGCGCGACAATCTGGTCGGAAAGCTGTTTCATCAGCATTTCCTGCTGCGGGTCGCACATATCCAGCGCCGGGCGAACATGCAGCACCCCTGCATCCACATGGCCAAACATACCGTACGTCAGATTGTGGCTGTCCAGTAGCGCGCGGAACTCTTCGATGTAATCTGCCAGATGTTGTGGCGGCACGCAGGTATCTTCCGCAAACGGGATAGGTTTGGCCTGCCCTTTACTGTTGCCCAGTAGCCCGACGGCTTTCTTACGCATCGCGTAAATACGTTCGATTCCGGCCAGGTCGCTACAGGTTTGATAGCCAATCACCCCCCCCTCTCCGGTCGCCAGCAGCGTGTCCAGCCGCTGACAGAGCGCGTCAACCTGCCCATTAATCAGCGTTTCATCATCACCCGCGAATTCAACGATATTCAGGCCGAGCATTTCCTGATTAGGCACATCGGTAATCAGTTCACTGACGGAATGCCAGACGATATCTTCACGGGCCAGGTTTAAGACTTTGGAATCTACCGTTTCGACGGATAGCGCCTTTGCTTCCACCATGAACGGCGCATTGCGCAACGCTGAGTTGAAGGAATCATATTTGATATTCACCAAACGGCGACTCTTCGGCAACGGCGTGATATCGAGCTTCGCTTCGGTGATAAATGCCAGCGTCCCTTCGGCCCCGGTCAGAATGCGCGTCAGGTCAAAGGTACGTAGATCGTCGCTGAATACATGACGCAGGTCATAGCCAGTCAGGAAGCGGTTCAGCTTAGGGAATTTGTCGATAATCAACGCACGCTGTTCACGGCAGCGGTGCAGCACCGTATGGTAAATACGGCCGACAGCAGAATCTTCTTCAGCCAGTTGCTCCGCCAGATCTATCGGCATCGCTTGGGTATCCAGCATTTCGCCGCCCAGCAGTACTGCACGCAACCCCAGCACATGGTCTGAGGTTTTACCGTACGCCAGAGAACCTTGCCCTGATGCATCGGTATTGATCATACCGCCCAGCGTCGCCCGGTTACTGGTCGACAGTTCAGGTGCGAAGAAATAACCATAAGGTTTCAAGTACTGGTTGAGTTGATCTTTAATGACACCAGCTTCAACACGTACCCAGCCCTGCTCAGGGTTGATTTCTAAAATGCGGTTCATATAACGCGACATATCGACGACGATGCCGCGATTCAGCGCCTGCCCGTTCGTTCCTGTCCCGCCGCCGCGCGGGGTAAAGGTCAACCCTGAAAAACGCGCCTCACCTGCCAGTCGCGACAAGATCGCCACATCGGCAGTTGAACGGGGGAAGACCACCGCATCCGGCAAAAGCTGATAGATGCTGTTATCCGTTGCCATCGTCAGACGATCGGCGTAATTAGTCGCCGTATCGCCCGTGAATCCATTTTTCTTCAATGCTTCCAGAAAATTAAGCACCGGCTGCACTAGCCCGGGAGATTGCGTGATCTGTGGGATCATTATTTTTTGACCCTGTCCGTACATGATGTGTTTGCCAATATGTCGTGATATGCCTGGTATAGCCGCCCTTTCATCGGGGACATCACGTTTTATCACATTTCGCAATCGTGTGCGCTCCCAGAACGGCAAAAACATACAGCATGTTGGCTAACCGCGGTTTCGCCAACAAAATGTTCAACGGACTGTCAAAACACCCTGAAATATCTCATGATGACGTAGTGACTATGCCATGCCGCCTAAACTGCCCCACCTTCAGCCTTTTCTTTTGCTATTGAGGAACGATTCGTTGAGCAAATATTCTCAGCCACCACGATTTGATCTGGCCAGAAACCTGTTCAGTCTGGTGTTTATTACCATCATGATTATTGCCTGCTTTTGGGTGGTACAACCTTTTATTCTGGGATTTGCCTGGGCATGTATGGTGGTGATTGCCACCTGGCCGATGCTGATCAAATTTCAAGCGCTACTCTGGGGGCGACGCTCTCTGGCGGTGCTTGTCATGACGCTGCTACTCATCTTGCTATTTATTGTGCCGATTGCCGTTCTCGTCAGTAGCGTGGTGGATAATAGCTCGGCACTAATGAGCTGGGGAGCCAGGCAGGAAAACTTTTCGCCACCGACGCTGGAGTGGCTGACATCCATTCCTTTAGTGGGAGAGAAGTTATTCAACAGTTGGCAGACGCTGTTGCAAAGCGGCGGCAGCGGTTTGTTCGCCAAGGTGCAACCTTATTTTGGTAAAACCGCGACCTGGCTGGTGGCACAGGCTGCGCATATCGGCCGTTTTCTGATGCACTGCTCTCTGATGCTGATCTTCAGCGCCCTGCTCTATTACAAGGGTGAAGCCGTTGCGAAGGCTGTGCGACATTTCGCTATTCGGCTGGGACAAGAGCGCGGCGATGCCGCGGTGATCCTGGCAGCACAGTCAATTCGTGCCGTCGCACTGGGCGTGGTGGTAACGGCCATCGTGCAATCGGTGTTAGGCGGAGTCGGTCTGGGGCTATCCGGGCTCCCTTACACCACACTATTAACCGTTCTGATGTTTCTGTGTTGTCTGGCGCAGTTGGGGCCACTTCTGGTATTGATTCCTGCAATTATCTGGCTGTATTGGACGGGTGATACCACCTGTGGCACCATCCTGCTGGTATGGAGCTGTTTCGTTGGCACCATTGATAACATTATTCGCCCAGTATTAATCAGAATGGGGGCCGATCTTCCTATGTTGCTGATTCTTTCAGGCGTGATTGGCGGGTTGTTGGCCTTTGGCATGATTGGGATATTTATTGGTCCAGTCGTCCTCGCCGTTTCCTACCGTCTGTTGTTTGCCTGGATGCGCGAAATCCCCGAACCACAGGGAATCCTCTCCGTTAACACCATCAGTACATCGAATAAAGAGTCATCGCAGTAAGCACCGTATTTTCATCCCGTGGGTGGTGCTTACCACCCACCTGTTCCTCACGTTCAATCCTGCTTCGTCGTCGTCACGCCTTTATATCTTGTCCAATAGGTAAAAATAGCTAATGATTACCCCTCTATTCTTAGGGATTAATCCTAAAAATTTTGATATCATTCCTCTAATGCACCAGTATTATTGACAATGTAAAAACACTGAGAGGTCGATTCTTAAAAGATGATTAACTATTAGGATGATTCTTAATGACGAAATAAGGCATTATCCATAGGATAAATACCGGAGCTAGCATTAACCTACTGTTTGTCAATAAGGTTTCCTCCTCGTCAGAGCTAGTAACGAATTGCTGTGTGTAGTCTTTGCCCATCCCCTGAGATGGGCTTTTTTTTCCTTTCATTTATCTACCATTCCATTGCGCCTTATCCCTTTTTTGTTACTCTCCTGTCAGCAAACCCTCAGTTCCATTTTTCAGGAGTTTTTCATGATGCCTCTCGCCGCGAAGAGATTATTACTCTGTGGCTTATTCAGCCTTCTGGCAGCCTGCGATAATTCAACACCGACAGCAGAGCGTCCTTTATTAACCATTGAAGGTAAAACGATGGGGACGTTCTACAGCGTAAAAATTAGTGGCACTGTCAGCGAAGATAAGACACAACTGCAACGGGAAATTGATGCGCTGCTGGAGCAGGCTAATAACGAGATTTCCACCTACCGTAATGATTCCGTGCTGTCGCGTTTTAATCAGCACCGAGGGATGGATCTCCATCCCATCAGCAATGGCATGGCTGATATCATTCTGACCGCATTCCGTATCGGTAACGCCACGCACGGTGCAATGGACATCACCGTCGGCCCACTGGTTAACCTCTGGGGATTCGGCCCGCAGAAGCAGCCCACGCGAATTCCCAGCCAACAGCAGATCGATGTAGCACGGGAAAATATCGGGCTTAATCATCTGCACCTGCTCAGTACAGAACGAGGGGAATGGATTCAGAAAGATCTCCCGGATTTGTATATCGATCTCTCCACGCTGGGTGAAGGGTACGGTGCAGACATTCTCGCACAGCTTATGATGCGTAAAGGGATCACCAATTATCTGGTTTCTGTCGGCGGCGCAATTTCCAGCCGAGGGGTAAACGCAGAGGGAACACCGTGGCGCGTGGCGATCCAAAAGCCAACCGATCAGGAAAATGCAGCACAGGCGGCAGTGAATTTGCAGGGTTATGCGATCAGTACCTCCGGCAGCTATCGGAATTACTTTGAGGAAGACAGCAAGCGCTATTCTCACGTTATCGATCCCGAAACAGGAAGGCCGATTACTCATCAGCTGGTTTCTGCGACCGTGATTGCGCCAACCGCGCTGGAAGCCGATGGCTGGGATACGGGTTTAATGGTGTTGGGAACGGAGAAGGCGTTGAAGCTGGCGGAACAGCAGGGGTTGGCGGTTTATCTGATTACCAAAACGGATAAGGGCTTTAGCGCAGTGATGACGCCACAGTTCAAATCCTTCCTGATTGCGGCACAGTAAGAAACCCCAAGGCCAACGGCAGCCCCATCGTGATAAGAGCGAGATACACGGGGCGACCACGGAGTGAGGTATCCCTGCGGGAACCTCACTCCGTGTTTCCCCTAAAATCTGACATCGCTGGCGACCGTGACCGCTCGCTAACTACCGAGCGTCATGGCATCCACAGTACGGATTACTTGTGCTCAGCCAGATTCAGCCAGGTTTGCACCACGGTATCTGGGTTAAGCGACAGGCTATCGATGCCCTGCTCCATCAGCCAGATCGCAAAATCCTCGTGATCTGACGGGCCTTGACCGCAAATACCGACGTATTTACCCTGTTTCTTAGCCGCTTTAATCGCCATCGACAGCAGCGCCTTCACCGCATCGTTGCGTTCATCAAACAGTGACGATACCACGCCAGAGTCACGATCCAGACCCAGCGCTAACTGCGTCATGTCGTTTGAACCGATGGAGAAACCATCAAAGTGTTGCAGGAATTCATCGGCCAACAGCGCATTGGACGGAATCTCGCACATCATGATAATTTTCAGGCCGTCTTCGCCACGGCGCAGACCCTGACTTGCCAGCTCGGCAATCACCGCTTCCGCTTGCGCCACGGTACGAACAAACGGGATCATGATCTCGACGTTCTTCAGCCCCATCACGTTGCGCACGCGTTTGACCGCTTCACACTCCAGTGCAAAACAGGCTTTGAAGTCTGGCGATACGTAGCGGCCAGCACCGCGGAAGCCCAGCATCGGGTTTTCTTCCTCCGGCTCATAGCGCTCGCCGCCGACCAGATTGGCGTATTCGTTCGATTTAAAATCTGACAAACGGACGATGACACGCTTCGGCGAGAATGCCGCTGCCAGCGTCGCGATCCCTTCCACCAGACGACCTACGTAGAATTCCACCGGATCGTCATAACCCTGCATCAGCGCTTTAATTTCGCGTTGCAGTTCAGGAGTTTGCTGATCGAATTCCAGCAGCGCACGCGGGTGCACGCCAATCATGCGGTTGATGATGAATTCCAGACGCGCCAGACCGACGCCATCGTTTGGCAAGCAGGCGAAATCAAACGCGCGGTCGGGGTTACCCACGTTCATCATGATTTTCAGCGGCAATGCAGGCATTTCATCAATTTGTGAACTCTTCACAGAGAAGTCCAACAGATCCTGATACACATAACCGGTGTCGCCTTCCGCACAGGAGACCGTCACTTTCTGCCCTTTGCGCAAACGTTCGGTCGCATCGCCACAGCCCACGACAGCTGGGATGCCCAGCTCGCGTGCGATAATCGCCGCGTGACAGGTACGTCCGCCGCGATTGGTCACAATCGCCGCCGCTTTCTTCATGATCGGTTCCCAGTCTGGGTCGGTCATGTCCGTCACCAGCACGTCGCCCGCGTTGATCAGGTGCATCTCGCTGATGTCCTGAATCACTTTGACTTCACCCGCGCCGATACGGTGGCCGATCGCACGACCTTCTACCAGCACCGTGCCGCTCGCTGGCAGGTGATAACGCTCCATAACCTGACCGTTGGAGCGTACCGTTTCTGGACGTGCCTGCACGATATAGAGTTTGCCGGTGTGGCCATCTTTCGCCCACTCGATGTCCATCGGGCGCCCATAGTGTTTCTCAATCAGCAGTGCCTGACGCGCCAGCGCCTGCACTTCATCATCCGTCAGGCTAAAACGCGCCGTTTGTTCTGATGGCACATCTTCAATCCGTACCTGCTTGCCATGTTCATGACTCGCGGCATACACCATACGGATTTTTTTCGATCCCATGTTACGGCGCACGATAGCAGGCTTGTTGTTCTGTAAGGTCGGCTTATGAACATAGAATTCGTCGGGGTTCACCGCCCCTTGCACCACCATTTCACCCAAACCGTAAGCCGAGGTGATGAATACCACCTGATCAAAACCGGATTCGGTATCGATGGTGAACATCACGCCTGCGGAAGCCAGATCGGAACGCACCATACGCTGTACACCCGCCGACAGCGCCACACCACGGTGGTCATACCCCTGATGTACGCGATAGGAGATCGCGCGATCGTTAAACAGCGACGCAAATACGTGTTTCACCGCGACCATTACCGCGTCAATACCCTGCACGTTCAGGAAGGTTTCCTGCTGGCCTGCAAAGGACGCATCCGGCATATCTTCCGCCGTGGCAGAAGAACGCACCGCAAATGACGCCTCTTTTTCACCATCAGCCAGTTGCTGATAGGCATCACTGATTGCCTTCTCCAGCGCTGGCTGGAACGGCGTATCAATAATCCATTGGCGAATCTGCGCGCCCGCGCTGGCCAACTGGCTCAGGTCGTCAATATCGGTGCGATCGAGCAGCTCATAAATGCGCTGGTTGATCCCGCTTTGATTAAGAAAATCATTAAACGCCTGCGCCGTTGTCGCAAAACCGTTGGGAACGGCTACGCCCAAATCTGAAAGGTTGGTGATCATTTCACCCAAAGAGGCATTTTTGCCCCCTACCCTTTCAACATCGTGCATACCGAGCTGGTTATACCAAAGGACATTACGCAAATCAGGGCCGTTATTGGACATCGAAAATAATCCTTTCTGCATACAATTAGGGTATGAAAGAGTTCGGTTGAGAATCGCCTCAACGCAATCAGGTTAGCATAGCGTTTTGATGAACATGGACAGGTGAATCGATCAACCTATGAAAAAAAACTGATTTCATGGCGAATGATTGCCTAATGCGGTAAAAATCCAATATCGTAGAAGATTAGTATTCTTTATCATAAAGATAATGAAATGGCGTTTTAATAAAAGTATTCACAAAACACAATTTTTGACGAGATTAACGTGTTGAACTGTCGGAAATATCATCAGGAGGTTATGTGGAAAGAAGCGTATTTTATGTCTCGGACGGTACGGCGATTACGGCTGAAGTATTGGGTCATGCCGTCTTATCCCAATTCCCCGTCAACACGGTTAGCTATACCTTGCCCTTCGTTGAAAGTGAAGCCCGCGCTAAAGCGGTGTGCGAACAAATCAATACGTTGTATCAGCAAACCGGTGTTCGCCCACTGGTGTTTTATTCCATCGTCACCCCCACCGTTCGTAACATTATTACCAGCAGCGACGGGTTTTGTCAGGATATTGTACAAGCGCTGGTTGCGCCCTTGCAGGAAGAATTAAATATTCCTCCGACGCCCGTTGCTAACCGCACTCACGGTTTGACTGCCAATAATCTGGGCAAATACGACGCGCGTATCGCGGCTATCGACTACACGCTGGCACACGATGACGGTATTTCGCTGCGCAATCTCGATCAGGCTCAGGTTATTTTGCTCGGCGTGTCACGCTGCGGTAAAACACCGACTAGCCTGTATCTGGCGATGCAGTTCGGTATTCGTGCCGCTAACTATCCTTTTATTGCTGATGATATGGATAACTTACGCCTGCCTGACGCGTTGAAGCCTTTCCAGCACAAGCTATTTGGGCTCACCATTGATGCCGAACGGCTGGCAGCCATTCGGGAAGAGCGCCGGGGCAATAGCCGCTATGCGTCGTTGCGCCAGTGCCGCATGGAGCTCAGCGAAGTTGAAGCGCTATTTCGCAAGCATCAGATTAAATATCTCAATACCACCAATTATTCCGTTGAGGAAATTTCCGCCAAAATTATCGATATCCTCGGCATGAGCCGAAGAATGTACTAGTACATAATGGATTCTTTGGCCTAATATGGTTGTAATGTGTGCTATTTCGTTTATTGTGTGCACCATCACTTCCCGGCATTTCGCCGCTGCGAAGCAACCCATTTAGTCGGAAACATTGCCTGAAAATACCGCCATATCCACGTTTTTTCGATGACAACCAATTTTCGGCTTGACCGTATTTAGAGACAAAACATGCTACAAACAGATGAACTGCGGAGCGCGCGCATCGAGAGTCTGGTTACGCCCCAAACGTTACTTTCCAGACTCCCAATTTCCCCTGACGTTGCCGAAAATGTGTCCTCATCACGCAAAAAAATTGAAGCGATTCTCTCCGGCCACGATCCCCGTTTACTCGTCGTGATTGGCCCGTGTTCCATCCATGACACCGACAGCGCATTAGATTATGCACGCCGTCTGGCTGCGCTACGCACGCAGTATCAGGATCGGTTGGAAATCGTCATGCGCACCTACTTTGAAAAACCGCGCACGGTCGTAGGTTGGAAAGGGCTGATTTCCGATCCTGCGCTTAATGGCACGTTTCAGGTGAATGAAGGGCTGGAGATTGCGCGCCGCCTGCTGCTAGGCGTCAACCAGCTTGGATTGCCGACCGCCACAGAATTCCTCGATATGGTCACCGGTCAATATATTGCCGACCTGATTAGCTGGGGGGCGATTGGCGCAAGAACCACCGAAAGCCAGATCCACCGCGAAATGGCCTCTGCACTGTCTTGCCCTGTCGGCTTCAAAAACGGGACAGACGGCAATACGCGTATCGCTGTCGATGCGATCCGTGCCGCGCGTGCCCAGCACATGTTTCTCTCGCCGGATAAGCAGGGTTTCATGTCCGTCTACAAAACCCAGGGCAATCCGTTTGGCCACATTATTATGCGTGGCGGGAAAAAGCCGAATTATCATGCGGAAGATATCGCCGCCGCTTGTGCGCATCTCAGCGAATTTTCTCTGCCCGAGCATCTGGTGATCGATTTCAGCCATGCTAACTGTCAGAAACAACATCGCCGTCAGCTCGACGTTGCCGATAATATTTGCCAGCAAATTCGCGCGGGTTCACGCGCCATTGCGGGCATCATGGCGGAAAGTTTCTTAATCGAAGGCAACCAGTCAGCCATTAATCCTCTGGCATTGACGTATGGGCAATCCATTACCGATCCTTGCCTGAGCTGGCAGGATACCGAAACGCTGTTGGCGCGTTTGGCAAGCGCCGTCGACAGTCGTTTTTAACACAATACGCGCTGGCACATGCCTTCTCCGGTACGGTGCCAGCCGTTTTCCTTCTTTCCAGCCACCTTTCCCGCTATCTCGCCGCGCCTAAATTCCGATCTCGATTCCCCTTATTCCACTTATTAAGAAAACTTCACTTGAGGTTGCGTTTTTGTTACATGAAAATGATTCTCATTCATTGCTATAATTTCTACGACAACGATTAAGGGAACCCGATGCAGACGTCTATTTACCAACAATACCTCCAGGCTAAAGTTGAGCATCCGCGTAAATACGCGCGTGATTTGGCAGCGCTACTCGGCATCAGCGAAGCGGAGCTGACGCACGCCCGTGTTGAACACGATGCGCAGCGCCTACAGGGTGACGCCAAAGTGTGGCTCAGTGCACTGGAGCAGGTTGGTAATACCAAGTCGATCACCCGCAACGAGTACGCCGTGCATGAACATACCGGCTACTATCAAAATCAGACGCTGGATGGACATGCCGGTCTTATCCTCAACCCGCGCGAGTTGGATCTGCGTTTGTTCCTTTCTCAATGGGCTTCCGCCTTTGCGCTGCGTGAAAATACCGCACGCGGTGAGCGCCAGAGCATTCAATTTTTCGATCATCAAGGTGATGCCATTCTGAAGGTCTACACGACCGACACCACGGACATGAACGCCTGGCAGCTATTCGTTGAGAAATTTACCAGCAGCGACAACCCCGCGTTGGCACTTCGTCCGGCAGGCAACAACGCCGCAGCCGAGCAGGTCGTTGCCCATAATCCTCAGTTTGAAGCAGACTGGCGTGCGATGACGGACGTACATGACTTCTTCATCCTGCTCAAGCGTTACAATCTGACACGTCAGCAGGCATTTAACTCGGTCGCTGACGATTTGGCCTACCGTGTAGAAAACGATGCACTGTCACAGATTCTGTTTGCCGCACGTGAAGATCAGAACGAGATCATGGTATTTGTCGGTAACCGTGGCTGTGTGCAAATCTTCACCGGGACGCTTGAGCGTGTAGAGCGTATGGAGCAGCATGCGGAATGGATTAACATCTTTAATAAAGATTTCACCCTGCATCTGATTGAAGGCGCGATCGCAGAAAGTTGGATCACGCGTAAACCGACAGCCGACGGTATTGTGACCAGCCTCGAACTCTATGCCGCAGACGGCTCTCAAATTGCACAACTCTTTGGGCAACGTACCGAAGGCACGCCGGAACAACAGCAGTGGCGCGACCAGATCGATGCCCTGAAACCGCATAAGGATCTCGCCGCATGAAAAACTGGCTATTCCCCCTGTTATTGACACTCCCGCTGGGGGTGTCTGCTGCCGAACGTATCGTTTCTATCGGCGGCGACGTCACGGAAATCATCTATGCGCTGGGCGCGGAGAAAGATTTGGTTGCGCGCGACAGCACCAGCCTGCACCCGGAAGCGGTGAAGAAACTGCCTGATGTGGGCTACATGCGCCAGCTTAACACCGAAGGTATTCTGGCAATGAAACCGTCTCTGGTGGTCGCCAGCGATTTGTCCCAACCATCACTCATCTTGCAGCAGGTGGCGGACAGCGGTACCAAAGTGATTCACGTTCCTGCACAGCCTTCGCTGGACGTGGTGCCGCAGAAAATCGGGGTCATCGCACAGGCGCTGGGCAAAGACAGCGAAGGGAAAAAACTGACGGAAACCTATCAGCAGCAGTTGGCAGCAGTCAAAACGTCACCGCTGCCGGTTAACGTGCTGTTCGTTCTCAGCCACGGCGGCATGACCGCAATGGCCGCAGGCAAAAACACCCCAGCGGACACGATTATCCGCCATACCGGGTTGAAAAATGCCATGCAGAACGTTGAACGCTACCAGCCGCTGTCGCAGGAAGGCGTGATTGCCAGCGCACCGGATCTGATTCTGATCTCCAGTCAGGGGCTGAAAACGCTGGGCGGCGACGCACAAGTCTGGAAATTACCCGGTCTGGAACTGACGCCTGCTGGCAAGAACAAGCGTCTGTTAGTGGTCGATGATATGGCAATGCTGGGCTTTACGCTCGATACCCCGACTCTCATGGCGACGCTGCGTCAGACAGCTGAAGCGATAAAATGACACCACGGTTTCACCCGCGCACGTGGTTGATCGCGCTGCTGTTACTGATGGTGGCACTGATGGTGGGTGCCGCCAACATGGGCGCGCTAACCCTATCGCTCAAGATGTTATGGCAAACGCCGCTTGACGATCCGATCTGGCATATCTGGCTGAATATCCGCGTGCCCCGCGTGCTGCTGGCGATCCTCGTCGGTGGCGCGCTGGCCTGTTCTGGCGCGATTATGCAGGGGTTATTTCGTAATCCGCTGGCCGATCCTGGTCTACTTGGGATCAGCAGCGGTGCCGCGCTCTGCGTCGCGCTGACTATCGTGCTGCCGCTCGGCCTTCCCCCTCTGCTGGCGCTTTACGGCCCGATGTTCGCCGCTTTCGCGGGTAGTCTGGCGATTACAGCGATCATTTTCATCCTCAGCCGCTCCGAACAGGGTGGATTAACCCGGCTATTACTGGCAGGTATTGCGCTCAATGCACTGTGTATCGCGCTGATCGGTGTCCTGACCTACATCAGCACCGACCAACAGCTACGCCAGTTTTCACTCTGGGGTATGGGCAGCCTCGGGCAAGCACAGTGGCCAATGCTGCTGGTTGCCAGCACGCTGACCATCCCAGCCATGATCGCGACGCTGTACTATGCACGACGTCTGAACCTGTTACAGTTAGGGGATGAAGAAGCGCATTACCTTGGCGTCAACGTGAAGCGCACCAAGCACATTCTGCTGCTGCTCAGTTCGCTGCTGGTCGGCGTGGCGGTGGCGGTAAGCGGTGTGATCGGATTCGTCGGGCTAATCATTCCGCACCTGATACGTTTGCATCTGGGTGCCGATCATCGCTGGCTCATTCCCGGTTCCATCCTCGGCGGTGCCTGTCTGCTGTTGTTCGCCGATACGCTGGCACGCACGCTGCTTGCTCCGGCAGAAATGCCCGTTGGGCTGTTAAGCAGCCTAATTGGCGGGCCGTATTTCTTATGGCTGATCGTTCAGCATAAAGGGCGGGGCAATGACTGATTCAGCGCTCGACCGGACGTTAGTCGCACGTCATCTACGCTTTCAGACCAACGGACGCTACCTGACGGATGACGTCTCTCTGGAACTGCACAGTGGGGAAATCGTCGCGATTATCGGCCCTAACGGTGCGGGGAAATCCACCCTGCTCCGTTTACTAACCGGTTATTTGACGCCAGATGAAGGCGAGTGCCTGTTAGCCGGACAGCCTTTTTCGCACTGGCAGCCCGGCGCGCTGGCAAAAACGCGCGCGGTGATGCGTCAACATAGCGGCATGGCGTTTGCGTTTAGCGTGCGGGATGTCGTTGCGATGGGGCGTTCCCCTCATGGGCGCTACCCGAAAAATGATGATGTTATTCAGCAGGTCATGGCGCAAACGGGCTGTCTGGAACTGGCTACGCGCGACTATCGTCAGCTTTCCGGCGGAGAGCAGCAGCGGGTGCAACTGGCTCGCGTGCTGGCACAGCTGTGGCATCCAGAACCGACGCCAGGTTGGTTGTTTCTCGATGAACCGACTTCGGCGTTGGATCTGTACCATCAGCAGCACCTCTTACGGCTGCTCAAGCAGCTTACACGCGAACAGCCGTTATCCGTATGCTGCGTCCTGCATGACCTGAATCTGGCCGCGCTGTATGCCGATCGCATTCTGCTGCTGCACGAAGGAAAGCTGGTCGCACAAGGCACGCCTGCGCAAGTGCTACAGGCAGACACGCTGACCCACTGGTATCGCGCCGATCTCAGCGTCGGTTCACATCCTGACTACACCATTCCGCAGGTTTATCTGCGGCAATAGCCAAGTCCCCCCTGCTCCGGTTCAACTGGAGCAGGAAATCTCCAGATGCTTGCCCCA
Source organism: Pectobacterium araliae (assembly GCF_037076465.1). Classification (NCBI taxonomy): domain Bacteria; kingdom Pseudomonadati; phylum Pseudomonadota; class Gammaproteobacteria; order Enterobacterales; family Pectobacteriaceae; genus Pectobacterium; species Pectobacterium araliae. The sequence goes on from NZ_AP028908.1 coordinate 2,677,899, forward strand.
CTCTGGCGGTAACGCCGCTAAATCGCTCTTCTCCGGCTGTTCATCAAACGGTTGGCATAGCGCCTGATGCAAACGCGCCAGCACACTGATGTCATCACTTTCCGCCCGTTCAATCGCCATCTGTGCCAGATAATTACGCAGAATATATTTTGGGTTCGTCGCATTCATCAACCGACGACGTTCCTCATCGCCCTGCTCTTCCTGCATCAGCCTCTGGCGATAGGTCGCAAACCAGCTATCGAACGCAGCCCTGTCGATGAATTCATCACGAAGCGGCGAGCGTGATGCCTGCTTCTCGCTGTCTGCCAGCAGGCGGAATGTGCGGGTGTAATCGCTGCCTTCCTGCTGCATCAAGCGTAACAGCCCAACCAATACGTCATTATCTTCAGCACTCGCGGTAAATAAGCCCAGCTTAGCGCGCATCAGCGTACCGTAGTGCTGCATCAACGTCGGTTCATAGCGGGCAAGCGCGCGCTCCAGCGTTTCAGTGTCCATCAGCCCCGACAGTGCCTGCGCCAGCCGATGCAAATTCCACAGTCCCACGGCGGGTTGATTGTCGAACGCATAGCGCCCACGGTGATCGGAGTGATTACAAATGAAATCGGGCTGATAAGCATCTAAAAAGCCGTAAGGGCCATAGTCGATGGTCAGCCCTAAAATCGACATGTTGTCCGTATTCATGACGCCGTGCGCAAATCCGACCGCTTGCCAATGCGTAATCAGCCGGGCAGTCCGTTCTACCACATCACCAAACCACAACGCATAACGCCGCTCGTCGTTTTCCCACTGCGGCCAGTGGCGGGCAATCACATACTCCACCAACTGACGCACTTTTTCTGGTTCACGGCGATAGTAGAAATGCTCGAAATGACCGAAGCGTACATGGCTTTCTGCCACGCGCAGCAGCATTGCCCCTTTTTCTTCCTGCTCACGCTGCACTGGATGTTCGCTGGTAACAATCGTCAGCGCCCGCGTGGTGGGAATTCCCAGATGGTGCATCGCTTCCGAGGCCAGAAATTCACGTATTGCTGAGCGCAGCACCGCACGACCGTCGCCCATGCGCGAATACGGCGTTAGCCCCGCACCTTTGAGGTGCCAGTCCACGCTACGGCCATCCGCTAGCTGTTGTTCCCCGAGTAAGATGCCGCGCCCGTCCCCCAACTGACCGGCCCACGCGCCAAACTGATGGCCGCTATAAACCTGCGCCAGCGGTGCCATTCCCGGCAACAAACGCTCGCCGCTCCAGATGGCATCCTGTTCTGACGTAAACCAGTCAGAAGATAAGCCAAGCTCCGTAGCCAGACCTTCGCTGTGATAAAGCAGACGAGCGCCATGCAGCGGCGTCGGCTGTAGCGCGGTGTAGAACCCCGGCAGTTGGTCAAAATAGTGATTTTTGAATAACGGTGTCTGCTGCATCCTGTCTCTCTAATACCACTCTATTCAGGTGAAGAGAGCCACGCGCTCACCACACAACAATTAACGGGTAGATAGAAAGTGTAGAGGGATGGCACTGAAATTAACACGGAGGAAACACAGGGGTATTATTTTCCTTACGTTTCTTTGTCATCGATTCGTTGAGAAAGACAGGACGTCTAGCGCAAACTTTGCGCCAGCCACTCAGCCAGTTCCTGCAAGTCGTTTTGCTGTTCGGGGAAAGCCGTAATCTGTGCCTGACACGCCGCCGCCAAGGCTTCCGGGCGATACGCCGTTCCCTGCAATGTGGAAGCGAGTGCTTCTAACGGCGCGGGATTCAGGCTATCGGTATAAATCTGCGCCCGAACGATCACGCCGCGCTCCACATCGAAATGTAATTCAACGCCGCCCCAGATAAAGCGGTTATCCAGTAAATGCGAGAAATCCGGTGCCTGACCGAAATTCCATTCCCAGCTGCTTTGACGCACAAACTGTTCGCTGAATCCCGGTAGATCAGGATAGGCGGAAGGCGAGATGATTTCCGGCTCACAGTGCTCGCCGAAATAATCAAAGAAGGCCTGCGTCACCGACTGACAAATCGCCTGATGATCGACAGAAGGCAGCAATTCCATCAGATTAGCGACGCGGGAACGCACGGACGTAATCCCTTTCGCCTGTAGCTTCTTACTATCTGGGTTTAAATAATCCGCTAAACGACTGAGATCCGCGTTCAGCAGTAGCGTACCGTGATGAAAACCGCGATCTTTGGTTTCACGATAGGCGGAGCCGGATACCTTACGCACGCCATCCGCGGTTTCCACCACCAGATCGTTACGCCCCGAGGCGCTGGCTTTTAACCCAAGCGCGCTGAGTGCATCCAGAACAATCTGCGTTGAGACGCTTTTATCGTATTCCGGCTTGCCCGCCATGAAGGTAAAGCAGGTATTACCGAGATCGTGAAAGACCGCCCCGCCGCCGCTGCTGCGCCGCGCCAGCTTGATGCCATCCTCTTCCATCCGTCGGGTATTACACTCTTTCCACGGGTTCTGAGCGCGGCCAATAACCACGGTTTCCGCATTCCTCCACAAAAACAGTACCCGCTGCGTGGTGGGCATCTGGCGAAAGATGCACTCTTCAACAGCCAAATTAAACCAGGGATCGTAAGAGTCGGAGATCAATAAACGCAGAGAGGACATGAGTGGATAGCTCCATGCTGTCAACAAAACAAAATAAGGAAGGAATTAGATGCGGCGAGCCTGCCAGTACGCCCGCTTCCAATATACGTTATCCAGCGACGATCGGATGACACCTTGGCTGGTGGACGCGTGAATAAACTGGTCATCTTTGTCATAAATGCCGACGTGCAGCCCACTGCTGCCGCTGCCCGTTTTGAAAAAGACCAAATCGCCTGGCAGCAGATTTTCACGGTCAATACGCTCACCCAGCTCGGTTTGCTCTTCCGTGGTACGCGGTAATTGCATACCAAACTTATCGCGAAACGTCAGGTAGACGAAACCAGAGCAATCGACGCCATTACGATCCAGACCACCATAGCGATAAGGCGTTCTGTACCATTGCCCCAGTTGATCGTTTAGCTGCACCATCACCATGATTGAATCGCTCAGACGCGCATTCGGCGGCGGATTATTATGTCGACTACTGCTACAGCCGACCAAAATCAGGCTGGCGAGGATCAAAGCATGTCGTAAACGTATCATCGCGATTACCATAAAACCGCCGAGGCCATAAACCTCTGGCGTTTGAAAATGCTAGGTATTGATTAATTTAGCGTTTAATCGGGGCCTCTGGCAAGTAAAGGCGATTTTTCCTATTTTCTAACGACGCGATCTCCTCGCGACAACAGTCAGGCACTGCGCGTGATGATCCAGTTTCTGCCATCCACCACGTGCCGCTGAAACGCGACCCCGAACACAGGAGACAGCACGTCCGGCAGCATGACATCCGCCGTTTCGCCCTGCGCCACCAGAGTCCCTGCCGACAGCAGCCACACGCGATCCGCATGGTGGGCGCTGTGGTTCAGATCGTGTGCGCAAACCACGACCGCCATCCCCAAACGACAGAGTTCGCTCAGTAACGCATCCAGTGCCACCTGCTGAGCCACATCCAGACTGTTGGTCGGCTCGTCCAGCAACAGCAGACGCGCATGCGGGTTGAGCGTCGGCCAAATCTGCAACAGCGCGGCCGCCAGCCGAACGCGCTGCCATTCACCGCCCGACAGTTGCGTGAGCGGACGCGCCAGTTTGTCGGTTAACATCAGGCGTTCCGCCAGAACGCGCACCACCTTTTCAACCGCATGTTCCTGAGCCAGCGGCGGTTGATGCCGTTGCCAATACTGAAATACCGGCATCAGCGCCAGCGGCGGTTGCTGCTGTGCCAGATAGGCGCGCCGCACGGCCAGATCCGCTGCCGTATAATCCGACAGCGGCGTGCCAGCAAGATAGACGTCACCTTCTCCCGCCAGCAAACCCGCCGCCCTTGCCAGCAAGGTGCTCTTTCCCGCACCGTTCGGGCCAATGATGTGCAGCAGCTCACCGCGATAAAATTCCGCCGTCGTTGACGACAAACGCGGCAAGACACTGGCCTGCCGCAACTGCAATACTGGGGAAGTCTGCTGCGTCAATTATTTTGCCAACGTATCTTCAATGGCTTTTACGATGGTGGCATGGTCAGGCGACATATCCGGCGCGAAACGCTCAATCACGCGACCTTCACGATCGACCAGGAATTTTTCGAAATTCCACAGGATATCTTCTGGATTCTTGGGTTTACGGCCTTTATTGACCAAGCGGGCAAAAAAGTCACTTTTCCAGGTTCCATTGGCTTCCGGTTGCTGACGAATCAATAACTGGTACAGCGGGTGACGGTTCTCGCCATTCACTTCAATTTTGCTGAACATCGGGAACTGAACACCAAACGTCCCACGGCAGAATTCCTGAATTTCTTCTTCCGAGCCCGGTTCCTGTCCTGCAAATTCATTGGAGGGGAATCCCAACACGACCAACCCTTTGTCGCGATAGGTTTCGTAGAGTTTTTCCAACGCGTCGTATTGTTTAGTCAAGCCGCATTGAGAGGCGACGTTGACGACTAAAGCCACCTGCCCTTTAAACGCCTCAAACGTTGTCGCTTTCCCATCGATGGTGGTCAGCGGAATGGCATAAATTTCAGTGCTCATCGTTTTGCTCCCTTCAGTGATAAACAAGAGTGGATAGAACAAGACATCTCGCTACAGTCGATTGCGTAATAGTAGCCAGATAAACCACGGCGATCCCAGCGTAGCGGTAACCACGCCTATCGGCAACTCGGCGGAGCGTAGCGCAACACGCGCGACCGTATCCGCCAGTAGCAGCAAGCCGCCGCCAGCCAACGCACATCCGGTCAATAAATAACGCTGATCGGTCAGTCCGTACAACCGTAACATGTGTGGGATCACCAATCCAATAAACGCGATGATACCGGCCAGTGCCACGCTCAGGCCAACCTGTACGCCCATCACCAACACGAGAATCGTCCGCCAGCGATAGACAGGGATACCTAACTGACGTGCCTGAATCTCACCCAGCGTCAGTCCATTCAACACCGCACCCTGACGACTCAGCCACAATAGCAGCGGTAATAGCGCCAACATCAGCCAACCATGTCGCCAGTCAATGCCGCTGAAACCGCCCATCATCCAGTACATCAGTTGGCGTAAATCGAGGCTGGTACTGAAATAGACCGCCCAGGTCATCACCGCGCTACAGATAATCCCGAGCGCAATGCCGATGAGTAACAAACGGGTATTGGAGATATGACGGCGGGCAAAATGGAGTAACAGAAAGGTGATCAGCAACGCACCAGCGATGGCACTCAGGCTTAACATCCAGACGGGGAGCAATCCCTGCCCCAACAGTACCGTCAGCACTAAAGCCACACCTGCGCCGTTTGCCACACCCAGCAGCCCCGGTTCCGCCAGCGGATTATCAAAGACAGCCTGCATCACGGTGCCCGACATCGCCAGACTGGCACCTACCAGCATCACGGCCAGCGTTCTGGGCAAACGCAGTTGCCAGACAAAGAGCTGCTGCGCGTCATCCAGCCAGGCCGTCGGCCAAATCCAGCGTTCCCCGGCGCACAGGCTGATAACCAACGTGAATGCAAGAAACGCCAACAGCAGAGCCAGACTCCGACGATCGCGTCTGCACTGCTGTTGTTTTAGCTGGCTGTAATGAGGTAACGGCATCGCGTGCTTTAGCGGGATATCACCCGGCGGTAATTAAGTATTGTCATGTATGTTAAACGATTTCGCCTGCCTTACACGCTTTTTCCTTATTACCGCTACGCAATCAGAATGGAGACGACGATTACTTGGTGCTGCATACCGCAATATAGTTAAGCTGCTTCCGATTACGGCGAAAAGTATGGAACATATTGAAGAACATGCTGCGGTTTTCTTTTTTCAGCGCATTTTTTACGATACGTGCCGCACCGGCTACCCCTTCATCATAAATCAGCCCTTGTGGCGTCAGCAGCGTCATCGCGCCGTTATCGTAGTTAACGTTGCTAAAACCACACGCCTGAAACAGCGTCACCCAGCGTTCACGCAGCATCGGCTGTGCATGGACGTTAATCGCTTTATGCATCTGTTCCACCGCTTGCAATGCCCCGGAATCTTTCTCGGAAAGCAGCATGATATCGTGCGTAATCAGGCGGCCGCCCGGTTTGAGCACGCGATAATATTCGGCAATAATGCGGCTCTTGGCCTTGTCAGCATACATCGTCAGCATCGCTTCATTAATCACCACGTCAAAGTGATTATCGGGAAACGGCAGCTCCAACGCATTGGCCTGCATAATCGTGACCTGCGAGGCTAACCCGTTCGCTACGACATTTTCCTGCGCTTTCTGTAGCGCGACTTTATCCATATCCGCGCCAATAACCTGACAGCCAAATCGACGCGCAATCTCCATCGCCGTAGTGCCCATATTGCAGGCGACTTCTAATACTACGCTGTCCTGCCGGAACCCCGCTTGACTGAGTAGCCACTCGGTTGCCTTTCTGCCGCCGGGGCGCAGACGTTTTTTCCCCAATCGGGCTAAAAATTTATGTCCAGCTTCATGATCGCTCATACTGCCACTCCTTCATTCTGTGTTATCGCATTCTCTATTTACTGCGTTTTCAGCATGGTCAGTAACATACGTGACGACTGCTGCGCATCAACGGCATGCGGGATATTGGCGGGCATACGTACCAACGTGCCAGGCTGTGCGATAACAGGCTCGCCACCGATCGTCAGCAATAATTCACCTTCAAGTACCATAACCAGTGCATCATAAGGCGCACTGTGTTCACTCAACCCCTGCCCCTGATCGAAGGCAAACAGCGTAACATTGCCGCCGTCGGTACGGGCCAACACGCGACTGGCGATACCGTGTTCAGTGGGGGTAATTAATTCATGGAGAACCAACGCCTGTGCCGCCGGGAGGGTATTATCTTTCATGGAAACGCTCCGCTATTTTCGATTCAGCACGCCGTGATTTTGCTTGCTGAATTCATGCAAGTGATTATTATTTTCATTTAACGACTTAATGGTAATACCCGCCTCTGGGAGGGCAAATGACATTTGTCAAAAAGGCGCTCTCGCCCGATGAATACGGCGAGGTGCTGTTTCAGCATGACTGGATGCGCGACGAACCCGGCGATGTAGTGTGTGAGCTATTGGCAAAAAGTGAACGCCTGTTTTTCCGGCAGGATGATGTCCTGTTTCGCGAAGGCGACAAAATGCAGCACTGTTTACTGGTTGAAACGGGAAAATTGCAGGCTTTTCGCCATACCTATGGCGGAGATGAGAAAATTTTCGGGCAGTTTGAACGTGGTGAGTTTGTCGCTATCGCCGCCGTCTTTATGGATCACGGTCGCTTCCCAATGAATATCCGCGCGCTGAGCGATGGCCATACACTGATGATTCCACGGCAGGATATTCACCAGTTTTGTTTGCAACGCCCGGAACTGGCACTGCGCTTGCTGAATTATCTGGGCAAGAAACTCTATTCGACCATCAACCAAATCGACTGGCTGACCTCCAGTTCCGCGCCACAGCGTCTGGCAGATTACCTACTGCGGCAGCATCACATTCAACAAACCCAGCATCTGACATTACCAGTGAGCCGAGGGCAGCTCGCCACGTCATTAGGGATGCGCGGTGAAACGCTGAGTCGATTGATATCCGACTGGAAGCGACAAGGCCACATTACCTATCGAGGCCATCAGGTGGAATTGTGCGATCTGAATTATCTGAAAGAACTGGCTGCCGAAGCTCGGCGCACATTCTGATTGTTCGAACTGATGAAGCCAAGGCTTTGTAAGATGAAGCATTGCGGCGCTATAGAACAATTTTGGATATAGATTTTGACAATTGTCATTCCCGCATCAGCGGATTATCGACTACGCTTAGCCTACATTGATGAGAATAACTCTCATTAATATATCTGTCTTTATAAGACGTTGTGAGGTAACGCTATGCTGGGCTTTTTCCGACGAACATTATCACTTCATAGAATACGGTCACGTCATGCACTATCACACCATGATAGCCAACAACCACCTTACCCACAGGCGGTTTCACCGACAGAAAGCGCTGCGTATGCTCGCTGTAGCGAAAGTGAATATTGTTTCTTTAACCACGCCGCCATGTTGCCTTTCGATCAGCTTGATGAATGCTGCGGCGGCAACGATCGGCAAGGTAAAACGCCATTCTCATACGATTCATGACGTTTTATCTTTCTGACGGCGCTTAGATGTTTAAAACTTGATGCTTTGACCACGCGTCAGCCAGGCACCGACAAACTCTGGCACGACCGTGCTGGCTGGGCCGTAAATTTTTTCATCAAACTGACTTTCTACCTGACTCGGCTCCAGATTCAGCTCCAGCGTGTAGGCACCGTGCGAATGAGCCTCATGGACAAAACCCGCAGCAGGATAAACATTCCCCGATGTGCCAATCGCAATAAAGTAATCTGCCTGCGACAGCGCATGGTAAATCTTGTCCATGTACAGCGGCATTTCACCAAACCACACCACATGCGGGCGTAACAGCGCAGGAAATTGACAGCAGTGGCAACGTTCGCCAGCGGCCAGATCGTCCGTCCACTCAAAAATCTGTCCACTTTGGCTACAGCGTATTTTCAGTAGCTCACCGTGCATATGAATGACGCGCTGGCTACCAGCACGCTCATGCAGATTATCGATGTTCTGTGTGATCAGTTGGAAATTGTCTTCCAACATCGCTTCCAGATTCGCCAACGCCAGATGCGCGGCATTAGGCACAATTTCCGGCTGCTGTAGCTGACGACGACGGGCGTTATAAAATTCCTGCACCAGTTCGGGATTACGCTGAAAGCCTTCAGGCGTCGCGACGTCCTCGACGCGGTGTTCTTCCCACAAGCCATCGGCTGCGCGAAAGGTACGAATGCCAGACTCTGCCGAAATACCTGCGCCCGTCAGTACCACCACGCGCGGCTTTTTCACTTCGATTGCGGCCAGATAATCACGATGGAAAATACGCGCCCGAAGACGCTGTTGCCGCAGTCGCTTTCCCTTGTGAAAACGCCCTAATCGTTGACGCGTATACATACTTACTCCAGCTAGTTATCCATTAAGTGTAGCAATGCCGCGCCACGTACGCCGCCCGCATCGCCATAACGCGCTTTCTCGATACGTGGCAGTTTCGCAATCGGTAACAGTCGCGCAGGAAGACGCGTCGGCAAAATTTGATAAATCTCATCAAAATTCGACAACCCGCCGCCCAATACCAGCAAATGCGGATCGAACAGGGTCAGTAGATTGCCCAGACAGACCGCCAGCAAATCCATAAAACGGTCGACAAACTCCAGCGCTTTTTCTTCTCCGCCACGATAGTGCCGGATAATCGTCACGGCAGGCAGCGCTTCGCCATACAGATGCTCGTAAAGCCATTCAAAACCACGGCCGGAAATATAATTCTCGATACAGCCGGATTGCCCACAGCCGCATTTCACACGGGGGATATCCACACCAATAACATCCAACGCATCGGATGGCAGGCGGAGGTGGCCGAACTCACCCGCGATGCCGTTGCGTCCGTCGACCGGACGCCCGTTAATCACCAAGCCACCACCCAGTCCTGTGCCCAAAATCAATCCTAACACGACAGGATAGGAACGAAATTCCGCGTCCCAAGCCTCAGACAGCACGAAGCAGTTGGCATCGTTACTAATGCGAACGTCACGCTGCAAGCGCTGTGACAAATCAATACGCAGCGGTTTTCCCATCGTCGCAGGCAGGTTGGCGGTGAATAACGCCCCGCTTTCATTCTGGATACCCGGTACGCCGATACCCACCTTCCCCTGCACGCCGACCTGTGCGTCGGCTTCCTGCACCAGATCGACCAGCGTCGTGAGCAGATCGTCATAATTATTGCGCGGGGTCGGCACCCGCTTTTGCCACACCTTGTTCAACTCCGCGTCGAACACGCCCAACTCGATTTTCGTGCCGCCCATGTCAAAACCGTAGTACATGACCGCTCCTTAGGGTGTGATCACCGTGCCACACGATAGGGACTATCCCCGTCATCTCTCAAGCCGCATGTGCGGGGGCTTGGCTTACTGTCCGCTCAACACGCGGGCAGGGTCAATTCGGCTGGCGCGCCGCGCCGGATACCAGCTGGCAATGAGACTCAACACCAGCGATGTACCCAATACGATAAACACATCCATCAGATGCAATTCCGACGGCAGGAAATCAATAAAATAGATGTCGCCGGACAGCAACTTATGGCCGATGAGTGCTTCAATCCCGCGAATAATCGGCGTCAATTGCAAGGTGGCGATCACACCGACCACCGCCCCGATCACACTGCCCAGCAGCCCGGCTAATAATCCGTACCAAATAAAGATAGCCCGAATCAGCCCATCTGACGCGCCCAGCGTACGCAGAACCGCGATATCGCTGCTTTTGTCTTTCACCGCCATTACCAGCGTTGAAACGATATTAAAACAGGCCACACCGATCACCAGGATCATCGCCAGATACATGATGGTTCTCACCATCTGAATGTCCCGGTACATATAACCATAGGTGCCAATCCAGCTGCGAATAGTGACATAAGCCTTCGTGACCATACCCGCATCGCGCACCAGTTTATTGGCGGAGAAGACATCTTTCGCCTTGATAGCGATCCCCGTTACGCTCTGCCCCATATCCAAATACTGCTGGGCATCGGTAAGCGGAATCAGCGCCAGACCGTGATCGAGCTGACCACTCAGTTGTAAAATACCGCTGACGTGCAGCCGGATGCGTTTAGGCTGCATCAGTTTCATTTCTGGATCGCTATTCGGGATCATCACCGTAACCCAATCCCCTTCTACCACATTCAATGTTTTCGCCACGCCTTGGCCGATGATGACTTGCTGTTCGCCCGCACGAAATCGCTGCCAGGCACCATTGAGAACGTAGTTAGGCAGCGCGCTAAGGCGTGTTTCCTGCTGCGGATCGACACCTTTTACCTGAATCGCCTGGAGCTTAGCGCCGTTTTCCAGCAGCCCGGTGAAATTGATGTAAGGCGCGGCGGCGGCAACGCCAGGAACCTGTTCGATTTGCGGCAGGATGTCCTGCCAGCCGTCAAAAGGCTGATTGACCGGCGCAATCTCGCCATGTGGCACCACAGCAAGAATGCGGTTGTTCAGTTCACGTTCAAAGCCATTCATCGCGCTCAGGCCGAGAATCAACACCGCCACGCCGAGGGCGATCCCCAACGTCGAAATGACCGAGATCAGCGAAACCATGCCGCCACGCCGACGGCCACGGCTAAAGCGCAGGCCAATCTGCAACGAGAGCGGAGGAAAGGTCATTGCCGCGCTCCCATCAGGGTCAGTTCCTGCTGCAATTGGCCATCGCGCATTTCCAGTTGGCGGTTCAGTCGACCAGCCAGTTGCAGATCATGTGTCACCACTAGAAAAGCCGTACCCTGTCGAACGTTTAGTTCTCCCAACAGTTCGAAAATGGTGTCAGCCGTGCGCTGATCGAGGTTACCGGTTGGTTCATCCGCCAGCACCAGTGAGGGACTGTTGACCAGCGCTCTGGCAATGGCGACACGCTGTCGCTCACCACCGGACAATTCCGACGAACGGTGGTGACTGCGCGATTCCAGCCCAACGGCGGCCAGCATTTCGCGTGCCTTATCTTGCGCCTGTGACGTCGGTACTTTACCAATCAGCAGCGGCATCGCCACGTTTTCCAATGCGGTAAAATCTGGCAGCAGGTGGTGAAATTGATAAATAAAACCCAGCTCACAATTACGCAAATCCGCTTTTGCCGCCGCCGAAAGCGTGCTCAGCGATTGGCCTTTGAAAATAACCTCGCCTGACGTTGGCGTATCTAATCCGCCCAGCATATGCAACAGCGTACTTTTACCTGATCCAGAACTCCCGACGATTGCCATCATCTCGCCACTGCTCATCTCAAAAGAGACGTCGCGCAGCACGTCGGTAGACAACTTGCCGTCCTGATAACGCTTGGACAGGTTAGTACACTGCAATAATGATAAATCATTCATAACGTAAAGCCTCAACGGGTTGAACGGTGGCAGCACGCCATGATGGGTAAAGTGTCGATAAGAGGGCAATCACCATCGCGGAAATCGCGATCGTCACCACCTGCACGGGATCAATATCTACTGGCAACGCGGCACCATCCAGTAATATGCCCAACACGGGCATCAACGTATTCAGTTGGCTAGCCAGTAGCGCCCCCAGCAATGCTCCTAACAACGCGCCAACAATGCCTGCGCTGCCCCCCTGCACCATAAATACCGCCATCACCTGACGTTGAGTCAGCCCCTGCGTTTGCAGAATGGCGACCTCTCCCTGTTTTTCCATCACCAGCAAACCCAGTGAGGTAATAATATTGAACGCGGCCACCGCGACGATCAGGCTGAGCAGCAGCCCCATCATGTTTTTCTCCATGCGCACGGCCTGAAACAATTCACCCTTGCGCTCACGCCAGTCTTTCCAGACCGTGCCTTCCGGCAGCGTTTGCGTGCTCAGCGTATCAACCGACAGCGGCTTTTCCAGCCACAAACGCCAACCGGTAATCTGGTTCGCCGGGTAGCGCATCAACCGTGAGGCATCCTGTTGGTTTACCAATAACTGGTAGCTATCCACTTCACTGTTGGCGGAAAAAGTTCCGGCAACAGTGAAAATACGTTGGCTGGGAATACGCCCCATCGGCGTCAGTTGGCTGGCGCTGGTCACCATCATGCGCACTTGATCGCCAATTTTCACCCCCAGTTGATCGGCCAACTTCTCACCCAAAATGGCTTGATATTGACCAGGTTGCAGTTGCTGCTGTTTGACGTTGACCAAATAGCGCGATAGCGGTTCTTGCTCGTCAGGGTCAATCCCTAACATCACGCCCACCGCGACGCTGCGGGCACTTTGCAGCACCACATCGCCCGTGGTCAGCGGTGCGATACGCGTCACACCGTCCAGCGAGTCTAAAGAAGAAACAGGAATTAACGCCGGATTCAGTGAACCTTGCGGCGTAGAGATCACCGCCTGAGGCATCACGCCGAGAATATTGTCTTCCAGCTCGCGCTCGAAGCCGTTCATCACGGAAAGCACGGTGACTAGCGCCATCACGCCTAGCGTGATGCCAATGGCGGATAACCAGGAGACAAACCGCCCAAAGCGGTCTGATGCACGCCCACGCATGTAGCGTAGGCCAATAAATAAAGCGACAGGTTGATACATGAAATCCGTCTGGATAAGGTTGCCAAAGCAAAGTGATCAAGGATAATAAAGGGTAGTACTGCTTTATGGAACCCTAACACCCTCACTCTACGGCTTTTTCTTGGTCGGATGCAGAGAGGCGAGACCCGATAATCAGATGATGCCTGAAAATTACCGTTATTCGCTGCCGCCCAAAGCGGGTGAGCAGCGCCTGCTGGGCGAGTTAACCGGCGCTGCCTGCGCCGTTGAATGTGCAGAGATCGTTGAACGCCACGCCGGACTGGTGGTACTTATCGCCCCCGATATGCAAAATGCCCTACGATTGCGTGACGAAATTCAGCAGTTTACCGACCAGCACGTCACCACGTTGCCTGATTGGGAAACGCTGCCCTACGATAGTTTTTCTCCGCATCAGGAAATTATTTCGACCCGCCTTTCTACGCTCTATCAATTGCCCAATATGACGCGCGGCGTGCTGATTCTGCCCGTCAACACGTTGATGCAACGCGTTTGCCCGCACAGTTTCCTGCATGGTCATGCGCTGGTGTTGAAAAAAGGCCAGCGTCTCTCGCGTGATAAACTGCGTTCACAGTTGGAGCAGGCGGGCTATCGCAGCGTCGATCAGGTGATGGAACACGGTGAATATGCCACGCGTGGCGCACTGCTAGATCTGTTCCCGATGGGGAGCGAAGAGCCCTATCGTATCGATTTCTTCGACGATGACATCGACAGCCTGCGTCTGTTCGATGTCGATACGCAGCGCACGCTGAATGAAGTACCACACATTAATCTGCTGCCCGCGCATGAATTCCCGACCGACAAAACCGCTATCGAGCTTTTCCGCAGCCAGTGGCGCGAACAATTTGAGGTACGACGCGATGCCGAGCACATTTATCAACAGGTCAGCAAAGGCGTTTGGCCCGCAGGGATCGAATACTGGCAACCGTTATTTTTCAGTGAACCGCTGCCGTCGCTGTTCAGCTACTTCCCGAGCAATACACTGATCGTTAACACGGGTAATATCGAACAGAGCGCTGAGCGTTTCTGGCAGGATATTCAGCAGCGTTTTGAAAGTCGTCGAGTCGATCCGATGCGCCCCCTGTTGTCATCGGATTCACTCTGGTTGCGCGTCGATAGCCTGTTCTCAGAGCTAAAAGCGTGGCCGCGCGTACAGTTAAAAACCGATACGCTGCCGGAAAAAGCCGCCAACGTGAATCTGGCCTATCTGCCGCTGCCGGATCTGGCGATTCAGCACCAGCAGAAATCGCCGCTGGATGCGCTACGCCGTTTTATCGAACCGTTCGACGGTCAGGTCATTTTTTCCGTCGAAAGCGAAGGTCGGCGCGAAACGCTGCAAGAGCTGTTGGCGCGTATCAAGCTGAACCCTAAGCTCATCAGTACGCTGGAACAGGCGCAGGGGCGTGGCGCTTATCTGATCATCGGTGCCAGCGAACATGGCTTTATCGACACCCTACGCCAGCGCGCCTTGATCTGCGAAAGCGATCTGCTGGGTGAACGTGTCAGCCGCCGCCGTCAGGATAACCGCCGCACGATTAATACCGATACGCTGATCCGCAATCTAGCGGAACTGCGGCTGGGGCAGCCCGTCGTCCACCTCGAACACGGTGTTGGCCGCTATGCCGGATTGATCACACTAGAAACGGGCGGCATTAAGGCCGAATACCTGATTTTGACCTATGCGGGTGAAGACAAGCTGTACGTTCCCGTTTCCTCGCTGCATTTGATCAGCCGCTATGCAGGGGGTGCCGATGAGAATGCGCCACTGCATAAACTGGGTGGCGATGCCTGGTCACGCGCGCGGCAAAAAGCGGCGGAAAGAGTGCGCGATGTCGCCGCCGAGCTGCTGGATATTTATGCTCAGCGTGCGGCGAAGAGCGGCTTTGCCTTTAAGCACGACAAAACACAGTACCAGTTGTTCTGCGAAAGTTTCCCTTTCGAGACCACGCCCGATCAGGCGCAGGCCATCAACGCCGTGCTGAGCGACATGTGCCAGCCGCTGGCGATGGATCGTCTGGTGTGTGGCGATGTCGGCTTTGGGAAAACCGAAGTGGCGATGCGCGCCGCGTTTTTAGCCGTTGAAAACCATAAGCAGGTTGCCGTTTTAGTGCCGACGACGCTGTTGGCGCAGCAGCATTTTGACAACTTCCGCGATCGCTTTGCCAACTGGCCGGTGAAGATTGAAATGATCTCACGCTTCCGCAGCGCGCGTGAACAAACTCAGGTGCTGAAGGAAACGCAGGAAGGCAAAGTCGATATTCTGATTGGCACCCATAAGCTGTTGCAGAGCGACGTGCACTGGCGTGATTTAGGGCTGCTAATTGTGGACGAAGAGCATCGCTTCGGCGTGCGTCACAAAGAGCGCATCAAAGCGATGCGAGCCGATGTCGATATCCTGACGCTGACCGCCACGCCGATTCCACGCACGCTCAACATGGCCATGAGCGGGATGCGCGATCTGTCGATCATCGCCACGCCCCCTGCCCGCCGTTTGGCAGTCAAAACATTCGTGCGCGAGTATGACAATCTGGTGGTGCGCGAAGCGATTCTGCGTGAGATTTTGCGCGGCGGACAGGTGTACTACCTGTATAACGATGTCGAAAATATTGAGAAAGCCACTCAACGATTGGCAGAACTGGTGCCGGAAGCACGTATCGCGATCGGTCACGGTCAGATGCGCGAACGCGAGCTGGAACGAGTGATGAACGACTTCCACCACCAGCGGTTTAACGTGCTGGTGTGTACCACCATCATCGAAACGGGGATCGATATACCGAGCGCCAACACCATTATCATTGAGCGTGCCGATCACTTCGGCCTGGCACAGTTACACCAGCTGCGTGGCCGCGTCGGGCGTTCCCACCATCAGGCTTACGCCTACCTGCTGACGCCGAATCCTAAAGCGATGAGCACTGATGCGCAAAAACGTCTGGAAGCGATCGCCTCATTGGAAGACCTCGGTGCCGGTTTTGCGCTGGCAACACACGATCTGGAAATTCGTGGGGCGGGTGAGCTTCTCGGGGACGATCAGAGCGGGCAGATGACCAGCGTCGGTTTCTCGCTGTATATGGAGTTGTTAGAAAGCGCGGTCGATGCTCTGAAAGCAGGCCGGGAGCCGTCGCTGGAAGATCTGATCAACAGCCAGACCGACGTCGAACTGCGCTTGCCTGCCCTGTTGCCCGACGATTTCATTCCCGACGTCAATACGCGCCTGTCGTTATACAAACGTATTGCCAGTGCGAAAACCCCCGCCGAGCTGGATGAGCTGAAGGTCGAACTGATCGATCGCTTCGGTCTGCTTCCCGATGCAAGCCGTTACCTGTTACAGATTGCCGCTCTACGTCAACAGGCACAGGCGCTGGGTATTCGCCGTATTGAAGGGAACGAGAAAGGCGGTTTTATCGAATTCAGCGAGCAAAACCGCGTCGATCCCTCCCACCTGATCGGCCTGTTACAGCGCGATCCGGGCACCTACCGTCTTGATGGTCCAACCCGCCTGAAATTCATGAAAGATTTGAGCGATCGTCCAAAACGCATTGAATTCATCGGTTCGCTACTGGGGAATATGGCGCAGCATACGCTGGCGGCGTAACTCACTTTCACCACACTAAACGGGAACCTGCGGGTTCCCGTTAAACGTTCCATTAGTAAACACCTTCCTTTTATCTCATCCGCCTTTACAAGCACCGTCGGAACACAGTAAAGTCGCCCCCCCCCTTTTTACGGTCGCCATCTTTGGCGGCACACTCTTCCGGGCCGCCGCGGGTGCGACGTTAAAAATTTTTCCCGGAAATTTTTCATGACATGGGCCTTACTATGTTTATCGGTTTTGACTACGGTACAGCCAACTGTTCAGTGGCGGTTATGGATGCAGGTACGCCACGGCTCCTGTCGCTGGAAAATGGCTCGCCTTATCTTTCTTCTCTGCTGTGCGCGCCCGTGCGCGAGGCGGTTAGCGAGTGGTTATGGCGGCACCATCAGGTCAACGCTGAGGGTGAGAACGGGCTACTGCTACAACGCGCGATTAGCTATAACCGCGAGGAAGATATTCGCGTGCAGCCTGATAGTGTGAAGTTCGGGCGCGATGCGTTACGCCACTATATGGAGGACCCGGAAGAGACGTGGTTCGTTAAATCGCCGAAGTCCTTTCTCGGTGCTGTCGGACTGAAAGCCCAGCAGATCGCGCTGTTTGAAGATCTGGTTTGCGCCATGATGCTCCATATACGCACGCAGGCAGAGACCCAGCTTGACCAACCTATTCGTCAGGCCGTCATCGGTCGTCCGATTAACTTTCAGAGTATCGGCGGCGAAGAAGCCAACCAACAGGCGCAAGGGATCTTAGATCGTGCGGCACACCGTGCTGGATTTGAAGATGTCGTCTTCCAGTTTGAACCCGTGGCCGCCGGACTGGACTTCGAATCCACCCTGACGAAAGAAACGCGTGTGTTAGTCGTGGATATCGGCGGCGGAACCACCGACTGCTCCATGCTGCTGATGGGACCGGAGTGGCATAAGCAGCACGAACGCGCACAAAGTTTGTTAGGGCACAGCGGCTGCCGCGTTGGCGGTAACGATCTGGACATCATGCTCGCGTTCAAACAGTTAATGCCTCTGCTTGGCATGAATAGCGAGTCGGAAAAAGGTATCGCCTTGCCGATCATGACCTGGTGGAATGCGGTTGCGATTAACGATATTCCGGCACAAAAAGAGTTTCATAGCACTGCCAGCCGCGCGTTAATCAACGAAATGATCCGTGATGCCCGCCAGCCCGAACGGGTGAAAAGATTGCTGACCGTCTGGCAACAGCGCCTGAGCTACCGTCTGATTCAACTGGCAGAAGAGAGCAAGATTGCGCTTTCCAACCAGTCGGAAACGGCAGCCGATTTACACTTTATCGAATCAGGTCTGGCAACGCGCATTCATGTTGATGAACTCAACGCCGCCATCGATAATCCGCTCATGCGTATTCAGCAGCAGGTAACACTGGCGTTAGAAACCAGCCAGACCCGACCGGAAGTGATCTACCTGACCGGCGGTAGCGCACATTCTCCCCTGCTGCGTCAGGCCATTCAGCAGTTGCTGCCTGATATTCCTATCGCCAGCGGCAACGATTTTGGTTCCGTTACCGCCGGATTAGCGCGCTGGGCAGAAGTCATCTTTCGTCGTTAAGTCAAAAACGGGACGCCAACCACGCGTCTCGTCAGGCTGTTGTTTGATTAACTGTTGTTTTATTAACTGTTGATCACTACCGTGGCTTGACTAATAGCCCACGCAGCAGCAATTCCAGCGCGGCAACGCCTTGTGCCAGCCGCGCATTCCCCTCCTCTCCGTCCGCAATCCAAAACGCCGCTTCGGCCAGACTGCCGTAGATTAACGATGCCAGCGCCTGTGAATCGACATCAGCTACCACGCCTTGTCGGATAAGGTTATCGATCAGCCGCTGCATCGACTCAACACAGTGGCGCTGCGAATCCGGCGATGCCCCCCCCAAAACCGCCCGTGCATCGCGCAGCACAATACGTTGAATTTCCGGCTCCCGCGCCATTTCCAGATAGGCGCGGCAGCGACGCCGAAAGCCTTCCCAGTCATCCTCAGCGGTGTCAGAGATGACTTGCAGTCGTGCATCCATCTCGGCATCGATCTGTTCCACCACGGCTGCCAATAATCCTTTCTTGTCACCGAAGTGGTGATAAAGCGCCCCACGGGTCAGGCTCGCCTGTGCGGTGAGATCGTCCATTGAGGTGTCAGCATAGCCGCGTTCGCTAAAGACCTGACGGGCGGTCGCCAGCAGCGTAGCGCGGGTTTCTTCCATTTCAGCACGGGTACGACGAACCATCGACACATCCTTACATACACACCGTATGATTATTTACATTCACTCCGTATGAATATATGCTTTTATTCATACGCTCTGTATGTATTGTCGCTGTGCCACGGTGCGGTGGCAAGTGGATTCACTTTGGAGAATGAGATGGTCAACCCTTATCGAGAACTTTTCACCGCATCCGGCACCAAGGGCTTTGCACTGGCTGGCCTGCTGGCGCGCATTCCGCTGCCCATGACGGGCATTGGCATTATCACCATGCTGTCGCAACTGCGCGGCAGCTATGCGCTGGCGGGTGTCGTATCCGCCACCTTTGTGCTGACTTACGCGCTGCTGTCACCGCAGACCTCCCGTCTGGTCGATCGCTACGGGCAAGGCCGTGTGCTACCGATTGCAACCACCGTCAGCGCGATCGGCATGCTGCTTCTGCTCGCCAGCACCTGGTGGCAAGCGCCTGACTGGAGCTTATTCATCGGAGCCTTACTGGCGGGTTTCATGCCCAGCATGTCAGCAATGGTAAGAGCACGCTGGACAGCAATCTATCGCGGCCAGCCTCGCTTGCAAACGGCTTACTCGCTGGAGACAGTGCTCGATGAAGTCACTTTTATCGCCGGGCCACCGCTGGCTGTCGGGCTGTCCGTCGCGATGTTTCCTCAGGCTGGCCCGCTGGCAGCGGCGCTCTTGCTGATTATTGGCGTGTTTGCTCTGGTGACACAACGCGGCACCGAACCGCCGGTAGAAGCGCAGGATGTCAGCACGGATCGTTCAGGGTCGGTGATCAAGCAGACGAACGTGCGTTTGCTGGCGCTGTTGATGGTCGCGATGGGCGTCATCGTAGGCACCGTGGATATCGTCAGCGTAGCCTTCGCCGAACAGCATGGTCAGCCTGCTGCGGCCAGTCTGGTGTTGTCGGCTTATGCGGTCGGTTCCTGTCTGGCTGGACTGGTGTTCGGCGCTCTCAAGATGCGAACCGCATTGCACCAGTTGCTGTTGCTGGGCAGCTTGGCAACGGCAGCAACCACGTTGCCTCTATTGCTGGTTAGCAGCATTCCGGCACTGGCTGCGGCCGTGTTGATCGCCGGGCTGTTCTTCGCCCCCACCATGATCGTGGCAATGTCGTTGGTCGAACGTCTGGTTCCCGAACATCGCCTGACCGAAGGCATGACCTGGCTGCTGGCAGGGTTGAATGTCGGCGTGGCGCTGGGCGCTGCGGTATCAGGCCACGTTGTCGATGACGACGGTGCTCGGGCCGGATTCGCCGTGGCGCTGTGCGCTGGCGTACTGGTGCTGCTGGTCGCGCTGTGGGGATACCAGCGCCTGCGGGCGCATACCTTCTCTTTTCCCCATGTCGCTTGACGGTTAAACCGCTTGTTCCCCCCTATTAAGGACTGAACCATGAATACGTCTTCCTCTATCCCTATAGGTGCAGCTTCACAGCATCTCTGGCTGGCCGTCGCCGCCGTTGGTCTTGCGACCTTCTCGGTAGTCACGACGGAAATGCTTCCGGTCGGCTTGCTAACCCCGATTGCCGATACGCTACAGACTTCTACCGGAACCGCTGGCCTGATGATTTCGCTGCCTGCACTGTTAGCCGCGTTATTCGCCCCACTCGTGGTAATCGCATCCGGCGGCATGGATAGACGCAGGATCCTATGCGGGCTGCTGACGCTGCTGGTTATCGCCAACATCGCCTCGGCACTGGCACCGAACATCGGCTGGCTGCTGGCTGCACGCGTGCTTGTCGGCTTCTGCATGGGCGGCATCTGGGCGATTGCCGGTGGTCTGGCGGCCCGACTCGTTCCCGAGCACACCATCGGCCTGGCGACATCTATCATCTTTGGCGGTGTCGCGGCGGCATCGGTGCTAGGTGTGCCGTTCGGCGCACTGATCGGCGATCTCGCCGGGTGGCGCTGGGCCTTCGGCTGTATGGCCGTCTTTAGCGGGCTGGTGCTAGTACTTCACCTCGCGGTTATTCCTGCCTTGCCCGTCACCCATTCCGTCACCCTGCGCCAGTTCGGCGAGCAGTTGAGCAACCGCAAGCTGCAAGTCGGGTTAATTCTGACGCTGTTGCTGGTAGCCGGACACTTCATGGCTTTTACCTTCGTGCGACCACTGCTGCTATCGGTGTCAGGGTTCGATGCGCGATGGATCGGCGCATTACTGTTCGCCTATGGTCTGGCAGGCATCATCGGCAATTTTCTGACGGGCATCATCGCAGCGCGGCGCACGGCGTTAACCTTGATGGCAATCGCGTTGGGACTGTTGTTGACCCCGATCCTGTTCCTGACCATCGGTGGTTCACATTTCGGCGGCGGTATAGCGCTGCTCGTCTGGGGATTAGCCTACGGCGGCGTATCCGTCGGTTTGATGACGTGGATGATGAAGGCCGCGCCGCGCACTGTGGAGATGGCCTCCGCGCTGTATGTTGGCGTGTTCAATGTTGGCATCGCGCTTGGATCATGGGTAGGCGGTCAGATAGTCGATAGTTCAGGCCTGCTTATGGCGCTTTGGCTGGCCGCTGGATTTGCGGCTGTCGCCTTACTGTTATCGTTGAGCATAAAACTGGCTGAGAGCAGGAAGATCGTATAATGAAAAAACCGCGAGCACCTTCTTCAGGTGTCTCGCGGTTCTTAGAGAGGGTGTCAGCGCAAAACGTAGACGTTGGGATCAATCAGCTCTGTTGATTCAAGACTAACTGACCGTTTCTGTCCACGGGAATTTGTGTACCCGGATCGCGATCCATGCGGATTTTGCCCTGCTGGTCGCCAATTTTATAGGTAACATCATAACCTAAAACTTTTTGTGATTTGTCGTACACCGTCTGACAACGCTGCTGCTGTGTCGTGTACGTATCATTTTCCTGCATGCCGCTTTGCACACGGTTACCCGCGTAACCGCCTGCCAGCGCCCCCGCTACCGTCGCGACATCTTTACCGCGTCCGCCACCGAACTGATGTCCCAGAACGCCACCCGCTACGGCACCCAGTACCGATCCAGCAATCTGGTTTTCATCCTGTACCGGACGACGATGCGTCACGCTGACATTGCGGCACTCTTGGCGAGGCGTTTTTACCGTTTCTTTAATCGGTGTTGCCGTTAGCACCTGTGCATACTGAGGTTTAGACGAAAAGACGTCCATACTCGCCACCGCCGCCACACCCAATGCAGCAGCCACACCAATACCTACACCCGCTAACATTGATTTGTTCACAGGATACCTCCCGAATCTATTCTCACGCATTCCCCATCTGCAACCCTGCCGTCATCTTGCCTTACGTCAGCTCGCGTTTAACGCGATGAATCCGATGGTTCCTCCTGAATAACAACATTCAGGATTTTCGGCGTGCATGCTACGCCATCTGTAAACAGTGGAAAGTTTGCACAATGTTTCACACTCTCGCAATAAGACTAACTAACCAAAAGTGTCAGATTCGTAACATAAAAGCGTCATTTGGGAATTATCTTAACTGGAATTACTAATAGAACGATATTTTATACTGTTATTTCAGGAGGAAACTTAATAGCATGACAAACAGAGGGATGAAGCTTGTTCATACGTTGGAGAAAAGGCAACTATTTCTAAACAATCAAGACCGGCGATGATAAAAAAGAATACGGGCGTGAAATGGCGTCCACGCCCGTATCAGAAAGTTTCAGTGGTGATGCATTAATGCAATTTAAGGCGCGGACGTATAACCCGGTTGATGCCACCCACCAGCATCATCAAGCCTGTTTTTACATAGCCGTGCAGGGCAACCTGGTGCATACGATAGAGGGAGATGTAAACGAAACGCGCAATCCGTCCCTCTACCATCACAGAACCCCGCATCAGGTTCCCCATCAGGCTGCCAACCGTACTGAATTTAGACAGCGAAACCAGCGAACCGTGATCTTTATAGACGTAAGGTTTCAGCGTTTGCCCGTTCAGCAGCGCGATGATATTGCTGTGGCAGCGTGATGCCATCTGGTGAGCCGCCTGCGCGCGCGGTGGCACAAACCCGCCGCCTTCCTGCGGGCAGGAAGCGCAGTCGCCAATGGCGAAAATGTTGGGATCGCGCGTCGTCTGCAACGTCGGTTCAACCACTAACTGATTAATCCGGTTGGTTTCCAGCCCTGCAATATCTTTCATTGCATCCGGTGCTTTGATCCCTGCCGCCCAAACCATCAGGTCGGCATCGATAAATTCACTGTCCTTGGTATTCAGACCGCCGCTGTCTGCGCTGGTTACCGTGGTGTTCGTCAGCACGCGGACGCCAATGTTGTTCAGTTCCTGATGTGCTGCCGCTGAAATACGCGGCGGCAGCGCTGGCAAAATACGTTCACCCGCTTCCACCAGCGTCACATTCAGCGTTTGGTTATCCAGCCCATCAAAGCCATAGCTGTGCAGCTGTTTCACCGCATTATGCAATTCCGCAGACAGCTCAACACCCGTTGCCCCACCGCCCACAATCGCAATATTTACACGCTCTTTTTCGTCCTGATTTGCGGTGAATTTCAGGAACAAATTCAGCATTTCATTATGGAAGCGACGAGCCTGTTTGGGGTTATCCAGGAAGATACAGTGATCTTTCACGCCCGGCGTACCAAAGTCATTTGAGGCACTGCCTAGTGCCACCACCAAAATGTCATACGGAATACGGCGTGCCGCTACCAGCACATCACCTTGCTCGTCACACACTTCAGCCAGTTGAATCTGCTGCTGTTCACGATCGATATCCGTCAACATGCCCAGTTGGAACTGGAAATGATGATTGCGAGCATGCGCCAGATAGCTCAACGCATCCATATCGTCGTCCAGCGAGCCGGTTGCCACTTCATGCAGCAGCGGTTTCCACAGGTGGCTGTGGTTGCGATCCACCAGCGTAATGTCCGCTTTTTTCTTGCGTCCTAACTTGTGGCCCAAACTCGTTGCGAGTTCAAGTCCGCCAGCTCCCCCGCCGACAATGACAATTTTTTTGGTTGGTGATGTCAAAATGACCCCCTAAAATGTGAACCAATCGTTAATAAAGAGTAAAAAATAATATCCTTATATAACATAGGGTTCGCGTAAGTTAAGCCTGATATCTGCTGCAAGAATAGCACGCTAGGTTATTTGGTCATACCAAAATTGATATATATCAATTTATTTTGCTATGCGGATTTTTACCACGAAAATTCCATCTTTATTTCAGTGAATTAGCGGAAGTCAGTGTGAAGGGAAAATGCTGAATCGTGCGCATATGCGCTTCGGTACGAACGAAGAAAAGTAAATAAACCGTGTCATTCCTTCTGATCCCCATAACAAGGGCATCAGAAGGAAAACCAGTCACGATTAACGGGCGACCACGAGCACAGGTTCAACCCAGCGTTTTGAAGGCTTTTACCCGCTGTAAATGAGGAGAGATACTTTTAAATTTATGTGTCTGGATGTCGTCCCAGACGATCTCATAATATTCTCCCAACGTTTGTGCACTGCGCTGGCTGTCGAGCATTTCATCCTGCCGAGAGAGCACCACCATGCAGCGATCGCGGTTCTTTTCACGAAAATTCGCCACGCACTTCGTCGCGATATCCAAATATTCTTCCGGCCGATCAATTTTCCCGCTCATGTTTTCCTGCGGGAAAAGGTTAGGATTGACGATGACTTGTCGTATATCACATAGAAATCCGACTCGTTCAGCCCAGAAGCCCCCCAATCCCACACCACAGATCAGCGGACGATCGTCATCAGACTGCTGAATCGTCTTATCCACCTGTTTTAGCAAGTGTTGCATGTCATGACGCGGATGCAATGTGCTGTAGCTAATCAGCCGTACATCTTCATCGATAAACTGAAGCTGCAAGACTTTTTCATGGTTGCCGGGGCTGGTCGAATCAAAACCATGTAAATAGATAATCATCTTTTATCCTCACCACTGACTAGATTGTCTATTTCTCGCCATTCTTATGCGCCTGCCAGCGCTCGCTGAGCGAGGTGAGTGCCTGATTTGCCTGCTTCCAGCGCGACGAATCCAGCAGTTCCCGGCGAGAAAATGAACCCTGATGATATAAGCGCGCCAGTTGCTCCGCTTTGACCGGGGACAGGTTATCCAGCACGCTGACCGCACCTTCGCGATGGTTACAGACCAGAATCATGTCACATCCTGCCTGCAACGCCGCCTGCGCCCGCTCAGGGTAGCTGCCCATCACGGCGGCACCTTCCATCGAGAGATCGTCAGAGAAAATGATGCCATCAAAACCCAACTCTTCACGCAGCACCGTTTTGAGCCAATAGGACGAACCACTGGCAGGACGCGGATCGGCCTCTGTGTAAATCACGTGGGCAGGCATGATCGCATCCAACTGCTGGCGCTGGATCAGTTCTTTAAAAATCATCATGTCGTGTGCGCGAATCTCCGCAAGCGGGCGCGGATCGCGCGGCGTTTCTTTATGTGAGTCGGCGCTGACCGCTCCGTGGCCGGGGAAATGCTTACCCGTGACCTTCATACCTGCGCTGTGCATGCCGCGAATAAAGCTTTGCGCCACCGCTAGCGCCGTCTCTGGATTGGCATGAAATGAACGCTCACCAATCGCCGCACTCTGGTGGCCGATATCCAGAACAGGCGCAAAGCTGATATCGATATCCATCGCGATCATTTCTGCTGCCATCAGCCAGCCACCCTCTTCCGCCAACCGCTGAGCTTCCGACAGGCTATTTAATGCTGCAAATGCCTGTGCCGCAGGCAGACGGGTAAATCCGTCACGAAAACGCTGAACGCGGCCGCCTTCCTGATCCACGGACACCACAAGGCGCTCACGCGATGCCGCGCGGATTTGGCGTACAAGTTCACGTAATTGCACCACATCATGAAAGTTACGGGTAAACAGAATCACGCCGCCAACCAGCGGATGTTCCAGCACTTCACGATCTTCTGCATCCAGCTCATAGCTGGCGACATCTAACATTACCGGACCCACAAAAACCTCATTCTTTAGAGTGTACTGCTTAATAAAATGATCTTTACCACAAAAGCCACACCGTCAGCCTAACTGTAGTCGATGATATAGCGCGGGAATATCCGCTAAAAACGCGGGGTTCTTTGTTTGCTGCCAGCGAATTTCAAACCACATCAATACCAGATAATCGACCCAGGGGAACCACCGCCTCATCTGTTGCTGAAGGCGGCTCACGGAAAATCCTCGCCGATGTTGCTGGTAGCGCTGTAGAAAATGCGTTTGCGCCGCGCTTTCCATCCGGCTGGCTCGTACAATGAACGCCAGTTCAAAGGCGATATCGCCATCTGAGGCATATTCCCAGTCAATGAGCATCGTGCCTTGCTGTGTAATCAGCAGATTCTCCGCATGCACATCCAGATGGAGGGGAGCCAGGGCCAACGGCGTGGGTGATGCAGCACGCTGAAAATAATGGTGGGCGCGCAACAACGCAGGCGAACGACGCCGTGGGTCCATCAACTGCCAATGTTGAGCAAATAACGTTTTGAGATCGAGAGGATGGCCGCTACACGGCAGACGATGAAGTTGAGACAATATTCGCGCCACTTCGCCATTCACCAGCATCATTAAAAACTCATCAGAGGTGGCAATGCGCCCCGGCACCCACTCGACAATGAGCCAGCCATCACGCCACAACAGCGGCCGTGGCGCGAGACCTATCGTCGACATCTGCCGCAGAAGAGCAAATTCGCGCTGGCGATCGACGCCCATTTTCCGCTCGGTTGGCGACTGTCGACGCGCAAGCCATTCGATGCCAGGGCCACGGATACGCCAGCTTTTACTACTCAAGCCATCAACCAGCTCAAAGCGAATATCATCCATCTCCACGGCGGGGAAATGTTTCTGGATCGCCGCAGTCAGCCGTTGCTGAATGCCTGCCTGCTTAATGCTGAACGGTGCCATTGCCTGACCACACAATTTCACCGGTCTGCACCAGCATCAGTTGCATGTCGAGCTGTGGCGATTTCACGTCGCCGCTGACGTCGCTGTACAGCACATACTGCGCACTGACATAACGCGCCAGACCAATTGCCTTGCTGCGCGACCCTAAGCTGTCGTCAACCGACAGACCCAGCGTTTGTTTCGCAGCGGCTAGCTGCTCACGCGGCACCAGCGTAAATGCCTTGCCGGAGGATAGCGCGCTGTACAACGCCCCTGTCGCTTTCGCTATCGACAGTGAGCCATTGGTGTTATTTTTCACGCTATCCACCAGCAGGATGCTACCTGGCGTGACGTCATCGGCTTTCAGCATCTGCGCCACCAGCGGATTAATACTGGCTTCCCAGTTCAACGTCTGGATTTTAGGCGGTTGCGGTACAGATTCCCCCGGCGGCGGCGTTGGCGTAGTCGGCACTTGAGGCTCAACCGGCTCAATAGTCGCAGGTGGTTCGGTGGGCTCCGGCGGACGGCTGGGGCAGCCAGTCAGTACCAATGCCGCCAGTATCACCCCTAGATACTTTTTCATATTTTCTCTCTCAGCACACCATTACAAAAACAGATGAAGACGAACCTGACGCGCATTGGGACTACTACGCGTTGAAAATACCGTCATTTCCGTCTGTGGCGAGATGTCAATAGACTGCACCTCTTCAAAAGGCAGCACGTCCAGCCCATTCTCATCATACCAATAGAAGCGGTAATGCACGGTCACCGCATGCGAAGCGTCGTTGCTGACGACGGAAGACGCGCGCAGTCGGCCATTTTCTGAACCCAGCGACGGGTTCCCCGCGGTAATCCCGGCCGATAGCACAGGTGCATCTAGTACCAGCGTTTGTCGCTCATTGATGGTCAGCACCTTTGACGCACTACAGCCCGCCAGTATTCCCATCATCAAACACGCAGACAGAAAAAGCATCGGGTTACGCATGGTTTACTCGCATGATGGTTTTCTCACCTGATTGTCTCACTTAATCCGCCAGCAAAGGCCCTAATGCACGACCGCCAACCAAATGCATATGGATGTGATAAACCTCTTGTCCGCCGTGCCGGTTGCAGTTAATGATCAGGCGATAGCCATCTTCTGCAATACCTTCCTGTTGTGCAATTTTACCCGCGACCGTTATCATCCGCCCAAGCGCAGCTTCATGCTCTGGGGCCGTATCGTTAACGGTAGGGATTAATACATTCGGGATAATCAGAATATGCGTTGGCGTGCGGGGCGCGATATCACGGAAGGCGGTGACCAGTTCATCCTGATACACGATATCGGCAGGAATTTCCCGGCGAATGATTTTACTAAAAATGGTTTCTTCAGCCATGATTGATTTCCTTGTTAAAGCAGGCGTTGAACGACGTCATGTAGGCAGTATGAGTGACATATTCCATTTCTTTCAACCTTCTTTATCTATTTCTGGCGCGGGTGGTCAAAATACGACTCTCAGGGAAAACCAGAAATACGCCTACCTTCTCCCGAAAACAGTGACGCTATCGCCGCTGCGGCAAAGATTTCGCACCGTCCATCGAAAATTTGTGTGTGCGCCGTCCGATCAACTGAATGACCTTTGCGTTCTTACCAGCATCAGCAACAGGATGCAGACCAGCAGAGCCGCGATCAGGTTGTAGAGCATTCCCGCCACAAAGGCTGCAACGTATTGGCTCGCTTGTGCCACCGCACCATCGCCTGTAGCCAGCGCAGCACCAAACAGGATACCCACCACGGCCACACCCAGTGCCGCCCCAACCTGCTGAACCGTCGAGATCACGCCTGATGCCATACCGGCTTGAACCTCATCAACAAAGCCCAGTACCAAATTCAACAGCGGTGTCATGATGAAGCCTTGACCCGCCCCGACCACCACCAGCACAGGGATCAACCATAAAGCCACCAGATCCGCCCCCGCAATCTGCACCTGCATAATCAACAGGCCGATCGAGACAGCATAAACCAACGCCCCTGCGACGATGGCAGGCGTGCCCCAGCGGGCAACCAGACGTGGTGCAGCCAGCGATGCCAGAACGAAGCCCATACTGCATGGCGCGAAAATACTGCCCGCGAGGAAAGGATCAAGCCCCAGCCCGGTTTGCACCAGTAGAGCAAAACACAGGAAAAATGAGCTGGATGTGGAATACACCAACAACACCAGCAACGCGCCCAGTAGGAAGCGGCGCTGTGCGAGCAGGCGCATATCCACCAGTGGAAGATGCCCCATCAGCTGTCGCCGTTCCTGCTGGCGATGAAAAACCGTCAACAAGATAGTGGCTGTGGCCAACATCCACAGGCTCCATGCGGGCCAGCCTTGCCCCGGGCCTTCGATCAGCGGCACCAATAGCAGCGTCAGCCCAACGCTGACTAACGCCACACCCGCCCAATCTAGCGAAGGGCGCTGCGGTGTGCGGGACTCAGGAATAAATCGCGCAGATGCGATAGCCAGCAGGCCAATGGGAACATTGATAAGAAAAATACTCCGCCAGCCCAGCCCGAACAGATTGGCATGCACCAGCCATCCCCCCAGTACCTGACCCGCGATAGCGGCAAGCCCCAGCGTCATGCCCAGCAAACCGAAGGCACGGCGGCTATCGTCACCGTCGAAATTGACGCGGATAGAGGCATAAACCTGTGGAAACAGTAAAGCGGCCGCAAGTCCCTGTAAGATACGCGCACCAATCAGAAACCCCGCGCTGGGTGCTAAGCCACACAGCGCAGAGGCAAGCGTAAATCCGGCCATGCCCACCACAAACAGGCGACGTCGGCCAAATACATCCCCCAGTCGCCCCCCCGTAATCAGCAATACGCCGAAGGCCAGTTCGTAACCCGCCACGATAAAGCCGATCTGTGCGAAGCTAGCACCCAGATCCGCTTGCATGCTAGGAATAGCGACATTGACCACGAACAGATCGAAGATCGTAACAAAACCGGCCATCAACAGCACAGAGAGGCCGAGCCACGGCGGACTATTGACAGCCGGCGTAGGCAGTGCCGACGCGCGATAATTTGAGTTCATCTTATGTATCCTTGCATATCGAGAGTTTGCGTATCGAAAGTGATGACGCCGTCATTCTCAAATCCTTTTTAAACAATTACAATTTAACTACTTATGCTATTACTAAAAGCAATGCGGTAAAACGATGCGAACATTGGAAAGAACTCGCCATGATCTGGCCGCCTTTTTGCGCGTGCGCCGTGAACAGATGTCCCCCGCCGACGTAGGCTTGCCCAGTGGAGTAAGACGGCGCACGCCGGGATTACGACGTGAGGAAGTGGCTGCGTTGGCTGGCGTGGGTCTGACGTGGTACACCTGGCTCGAACAGGGACGTGATATCGGTGTCTCGGCCGCATTTCTGGACAGTCTGGTACGGGTGTTCAAACTCGATGCCGCTGAACGTCGCCACCTGTTCCTGCTGGCGCATGAGCGACCACCTGCCGAACCGGGTAAGACGTGGTGCGTGGTGCCACCGCTAGTACGGCGTCTGATGCACGATCTGACTCCGCATCCTGCCTATATCCTCAACCTGCGCTGGGACGTTTTGGCTTTTAATGCACCAGCAAACCAGCTTTTCGGCTTCGACGCCCATCCTTCCGAGAGACGCAACCTGCTCTGGCTGTTGTTTACCGATCCGTTACTGCATGAGCGATTTGTCGGCTGGGAGGAACAAGCCCCGCAAATGCTGTCGAGTTTTCGTCGCGATTTCGCACGCGCAACGCAGGAGACCGATATTCATGAGCTGGTGGACGAACTGGAACAGGTATCGCCAGACTTCAAAACGTGGTGGCGTCAGCATGAGGTGCATGCTCCGTGCAGTGGGATGCGGCAACTGATGATCGACGGCAACGCTGAAGCCTTCGAGCATACATCGCTGATCATCGATGAAGATCGCCATCTGCGTTTGGTGGTGTATGCGCAGCAATCTCAGGGAGAGGAATGAGGTGGTGCTGACGCCATATCGGAGCAAGTCGCGCTATCTACTGACCATAAAAAAGGGGCTTTCGCCCCTTTTTGCAACTCCCCAACAACCCATCAGTGGTTACGGATGTAGTCGTCCATATCAGTTTTCAGGTTATCAGATTTTGTACCGAAAATGGCCTGAACGCCGGAACCTGCCACAACTACACCGGCTGCGCCCAGTTTTTTCAGGCCAGCCTGATCAACTTTAGCCACGTCGCCTACGCTAACGCGCAGACGGGTGATGCATGCATCCAGATTAGTGATGTTTTCTTTACCACCAAACGCGCTAACCAGAGCCGCAGCCATTTCAGTGCTGTCCTGAGACGTTTGCTCAGATGAGCTTTCTTCACGACCTGGCGTTTTCAGGTTCAGTTTAGCAATCAGAACGCGGAAGATGGTGTAGTAAATCAACGCATAGCACAGACCTACAATCGGGAACAGCCACAGGTTGCTACCGTTGCCACTCAGTACCACGAAGTCGATCAGACCGTGTGAGAAGCTAGTACCATCACGCATACCCAACAGGATACAGATTGGGAACGCCAGACCCGCCAGAATCGCATGGATCACATACAGGATCGGCGCAACAAACATGAAAGAGAACTCAATTGGCTCAGTGATACCCGTCAGGAACGAGGTCAGTGCCGCAGAGATCATGATACCGCCCACTTTCGCGCGGTTTTCTGGTTTAGCGGAATGCCAGATAGCAATGGCCGCAGCTGGCAGACCGTACATTTTAAACAGGAAACCACCGGACAATTTACCCGCAGTCGGGTCACCTGCAATGTAACGCGGGATATCGCCGTGGAAAACCTGACCAGCAGCATTGGTGAACTCACCCACTTGCATTTGGAAAGGGACGTTCCAGATGTGGTGCAAACCAAACGGCACCAGAGAACGTTCAACAACCCCATAGATGCCGAATGCTAACATCGGGTTCTCATTCGCAGCCCAATGTGAAAACGTTTGGATCGCGCTACCAACCGGTGGCCAGATGAAAGACAGCACCGCACCAGTAGCGATCGCCGTCAGACCCGAAATAATCGGCACAAAACGCTTACCAGCAAAGAAGCCCAGATACTCAGGCAGTTGAATGCGGTAGAAGCGATTAAACATATACGCGGCAATCGCACCGGCAATGATC
Source organism: Pectobacterium araliae (assembly GCF_037076465.1). Classification (NCBI taxonomy): domain Bacteria; kingdom Pseudomonadati; phylum Pseudomonadota; class Gammaproteobacteria; order Enterobacterales; family Pectobacteriaceae; genus Pectobacterium; species Pectobacterium araliae. The sequence continues at coordinate 2,709,915 of NZ_AP028908.1, forward strand.
CCGCCTAGAACACCAGTATCCGCCAGGTGCTTCGCAGCGATCTCAGCAGCCGGTAGATTAAGAACCAGCGGCGCGATCGCAGCCATGGTTTTCACCATGATGCCATAAGCCACCACCGCCGCCAGTGCGGAAACACCGTCGTTATTGGTGAAGCCCAGGGCAACACCAATAGCAAAAATCAGCGGCATGTTGGCAAATACCGAATCACCGGCCTGTGCCATGACGCTGGAGACAATTGTAGGCAACCAGCTAAAATTGGCCGAACCGACACCCAGCAGGATACCTGCGATAGGGAGTACGGATACGGGCAGCATTAGCGACTTACCTACTTTTTGCAGGTTTGCGAATGCATTCTTGAACATAATTGAGTGTGCTCCTGAGTAATAGTGCTGTTACTTCTGATACTTCATCTATAAGCAAAGGCGGGGAGGAAGGCCTTTGCGAGTTGGGGTGTCTTAGCCCCCTTTAATTTTTACGCAGAGTAAAATAAATAGCATTCACAATGTTTGATTGCTATCACGTTTCCACAAGCCAATAGGCTGAGAACGAACAGATATTGCACCTTTTTGTGATATATCGCTAAAAAGCACGTCCCCTTGAAGAGGAAAAACCTGATCAAGGGGATTATGAAGCGCTATTAATTACACGGATAAAAAAAACTCGGCTATTCTCAGCCACTATTGCGCAGCGGTCAACCGGGTCGGATCGATGTGAAACAGGCGGGAGAAATTCTCTGTGGTGGCAGCAGCGAGAGTTTCCAGCGATGTGCCTTTCACTACGGCAAGGTATTCCGCCACATCACGCACATACGCGGGCTGGTTTTCCTGGCCTCGGAATGGGACTGGCGCTAGCCAGGGAGAATCCGTCTCAATCAGCATCCGATCCAGCGGCACGTAGCGCGCGACACCACGCAATTCCTCCGCATTACGAAACGTCACGATCCCAGAAAATGAGATGTAGAATCCCATATCCAGCAAGGCTTTTGCCGTGACCAAATCTTCCGTAAAGCAGTGCAGAACGCCGCTACATTTTTCTGCGTGTTCGTCGCGCAGAATTGCCAGCGTATCTTCACGGGCAGCACGCGTATGCACGATGACTGGCTTGTTCAGGTCATTGCCAATACGAATATGTTCGCGAAACGATGCCTGCTGCTGGACTTTCGTCTCCTGTTGATAGAAGTAGTCGAGCCCCGTTTCGCCCATCGCCACCACACGACTGGCGCAGGCTAACTCACGTAGTTCGGCATAATCATAAGGAGCATCCTGATTCAGCGGATGAACGCCACAGGAAAAGGCTACATTATCGCGCTCGCCGATTAATTCGACCATCTCACGATAGCCGGGCAGCGTTGTCGCCACCGCCAGAAGGAAACCGACATCACGGCGTTTCGCTTTCTCCAGCACGTCGGAAACATCTTTATGCAATGACTGATAATCCAGACCGTCAAGATGACAGTGGGAATCGACTAACAACATGATATTTACTCGATAGTCATTAAATAGAAAAGGGATGGCTGTCACGCTTAACCGACGAAGCCAGCGTGCGTTCGCCATCAAGCAAGCGTTCCGTCAGCAATAACTCACGATTAACACCCGTAATAGTCAGCAATTTTTGTCGACACGCCAGCCACTGTTGCAGTTCATACTGCAAATGTGTGGAAGGTTCGCGCGCCAAACGCTCAATCAGCTCAATCTGATCCTGATTCACAAGATGTTCGCTAGCACCCTGCTGCCATTTCATGGCATCCAGCAGTAATGCGGCCAGCCAGTGAATACGTGTATCCGCGTCGTCATGATTCAGTTGCGGTATCAATGAAAGCAGATCCCGTGAAGTCAGTGCAGCAGAAAATGTCTGGCATAGCCCGCTACGCTGTTTCCAGCGCTCTGGCTGCAATAATGCTTCGGCAGCGAGCGGCGCACCCGATTGCAATCTCAATGCCGTGCGTAATGCCTTGCTATCATGGCGATGGCGCGCATTCAGCCACAGCACGCTCTGCGTCTCATTAGGGACATCCAGATAGTGGTACAAGCAACGGCTGCGTAAGGTTGCTAACAACCGCGCGGGTTCCCGGCAGCCAAATAAAAAGAAGGTATTTTGCGGCGGTTCTTCCAGCGTTTTCAGCAATGCGTTCGCTGCGGCTTCGGTCAGTTGCTCAGCGGAAGCCAGCCAGATCACTTTTGCTCCGCCTTGTCGGGAGTGTTGATACACTTTTTCCACGACGTCACGCACCGGATCGACCCCCAGACTGTGCTTGCCCTTCTCCGGGCTCAGCACATGCCAGTCCGGGTGCGTTCCCGCTGTCATCAGGTTACAAGAGTGGCACTGGCCGCAACTTTTCATGCCGTCAGGTCGCTGACAGATCAGCCAACGACTCAGCGCATAAGTCAGCGATTCATCACCCATGCCCGGCAGCGCATGCAGCAACACCGCATGGTGGCCTCTACCTGCCTGATATTGACCGATAAGCTGCCGATAAGAGGCATTCAGCCACGGATACCACTCCATTAGCCCAGCCCCTGCGCGACGGGCTGCAACCCTTGTTGCTGCAACCATTGCTGTAACGTAGCCTGAATATCCGCACTGACAGCATCAATGGATTGTGAGGCATCGATCGTCAGGATGCTGCCATCCTCCGCTGCCAGTTCCTGATAGCGGGAACGGGTGCGGTCAAAGAAAGCCAACGACTCTTGCTCGATTCTATCCAGTTCGCCGCGCTGACGCGCGCGCTGCAAGCCAATGGCTGGTGGCAAATCAAGATAAAGCGTTAGGTCGGGACGAAAATCACCGAGCACGGTATCACGCAGTGAGCGCAGCAGTTGCTGATCGATCCCCCGACCACCACCCTGATAAGCCTGTGACGAGAGATCGTGACGATCGCCGATGACCCATTGCCCGTTAGCCAACGCGGGTTTGATGACGTTATCCACCAGTTGCACTCTGGCCGCGTATAACATCAGGACTTCCGCTTTATCGGTAACCTTCTCATCGGCCATTCCTTGCTTAATGAGCTCCCGCAGCTTCTCTGCCAGCGGTGTGCCACCGGGCTCTCGCGTGAACACCACCTCTTTCACACCATGTGAACGCAGCGTTTCTACGACGATATTGCGCGCGGTGGTTTTTCCCGCGCCTTCCAGGCCTTCAATGACGATAAATTTACTGTTCATCCCGTTCCTTTAACGCTGAGCGGTATACCCTCACAGCACGATTATGGTCTGCAAGGTTAGTGGTAAAACTGTGTCCGCCTTTTCCATCGGCCACAAAATACAGATACGATGTTTTGGCTGGATGCGCAGCGGCATCCAATGACGCTTTCCCCGGCATCGCAATTGGCGTAGGCGGCAAGCCGGAAATGACATAAGTATTGTAAGGCGTCGGCGTATCTAATGCTTTACGGGTTATCACACCTTTATAGTCGTCGCCCATGCCATAAATGACCGTAGGATCGGTCTGCAATCGCATGCCAAGGCGTAAACGATTGATAAAAACAGAGGAAACCTGCGTACGTTCTTCATTGATCGCCGTTTCTTTTTCAATGATTGACGCCATCGTCAGCAATTCGTCGGGTGTCTTGTACGGTAAGCCTTCTTCGCGTCCTTTCCATACCTCATCCACCGTTTTTTTCATGCGCTGATGCGCACGCTGCAACAGGGCGATATCGCTCGTACCCGCCGTGTATGAATAGGTATCAGGGTAAAGCCAGCCTTCCGGGTTTGTCTTATCTTTGATGTCTAACTGAGCCGCGACGTCCTGTTCGGTTTTATCGACCAGCGAATGCCTGATGTAAGGTGCCTGTTGCAGCGTGCCTAGCCACTCTTTCAGACGTGAACCTTCAACAAAACGGATGGTAAATTGTGCTTCCTTTCCGCTGGACAGTAACGCCAGCATCTCGCGCACGCTCATTCCCGCCGTAAAACGATACGTACCCGCTTTGAATTTCGCCAATTCAGGCTCGATGCGCAGTAACCACGGAAAAAACGCGCCATCAGTAATAATTTTCTGATCGAGGAGCAGCGTTTCCAACCCTTCCCTTCCCGTACCGGCCGGAAGTGTGAAAATAGTTTCCTTTTCGATAGCCAATGGAGAACCAGCAAAACGCTGCATTTTCTGCCACGCAACCAGCAACATCAGCACAACAGCAGCGATAATTAACAAACCAATTTTCTTTTTCTTCATAAATCAACCATCTACTAGCAGTCAGAACTCAGGAATTGATAAAGCTCTCGGGAGTGGTAACGCCAGACATGCGCCTGATTCACGGGGACTAGCGGCATTAGTGCATTACAAATCAACACTTCATCCGCATCGGCCAATACGCCAATCGGTTCACTAACGATCTGTAACTCGAAGTCAGAGCCCGCCAGCAAGGCGATGATATGCTGCCGGGCAACGCCATCTACGCCTGACTGGGATAAATTAGGCGTATAAACGCTATGCCCTTTACGCCAGAATAAATTAGCGGCACAGCATTCCACTAGCGCACCGGAGGTGTCAAGCACGAGGGTCTCATCAGCTGAGGTCTGGTCAAGATACGCACGAATCAACACCTGTTCGAGCCGATTCAGATGTTTTATACCCGCCAACAGCGGATTTTTAGCTAGTGCCACAGGGCTTAAGTTCAGGCTAATTCCCTGTTCACGCCAGTCGGCATAATGTGCGGGATAGCCTGCCTGTATGACGATTCGAGTTGGTCGCATACAACCCTGAGGGCTATAACCACGTCCTCCAGCACCGCGCGTTAGCACCACTTTCACTACGCCATTTGCACGGCTCAGTGCGGCCTGCTTCATTTCCGCGATCAGGCTTTCCCAGTCAACAGGCGGGAATAACAAGCGCGCCGTGGCCTGTTGCAGCCGTACGATATGTCGATCGAGCCAAACAATCTCGCCAGCACGGACTCTGGCTGTCGTAAAACAACCGTCACCATACTGTGTAGCCCGATCGAGCACTGAAAGCTGTTCCTGTAACTGGCCGTTAATCCACAACATAATAAGCTCCGCATCATTCATCACCGTCAGCTTGCCAGTAAAGCGGCATTGCAGACAAGCAGGTGCGTCTGATTTTATACAGGCAAAAAAAAACCCGGAAACCGGGTTTTTTTAAGACGTAATCGCAATCAAACTTTACGGAAGATCAGCGAACCGTTGGTTCCACCGAAGCCGAAAGAGTTGCAGAGTACGTATTCCAGATTGCTGACCTGACGCGCCTCATGCGGCACAAAATCCAGATCGCAGCCTTCATCTGGGTTATCCAGATTGAGCGTTGGCGGAACCGCTTGATCGCGCAGAGCAAGAATACTGAAGATTGACTCTACTGCACCTGCTGCACCGAGCAAGTGACCCGTCATCGATTTTGTCGAACTGACCAGTACACGACTGGCGTCCGCACCAAATACGGATTTCACCGCCTGTGTTTCAGCTTTATCACCCGCCGGCGTAGAAGTTCCATGCGCGTTGATATAACCGATCTGGCTCGTTGATATACCTGCATCACGTAGTGCGTTTTCCATCGCTAGTGCTGCACCCGAACCGTTCTCCGGTGGGGATGTCATATGATACGCATCGCTGCTCATGCCAAATCCAACAATTTCTGCATAGATTTTCGCACCGCGCTTTTTCGCGTGTTCATACTCTTCCAGCACCATGAGGCCTGCGCCGTCGCCCAGCACAAAGCCATCACGATCTTTATCCCATGGACGGCTTGCCGCCTGAGGATCGTCATTGCGCGTAGACAACGCACGAGCAGCACCGAATCCACCAACGCCTAATGGCGTACTGGCTTTTTCTGCACCACCAGCCAACATCACATCCGCATCATTGTAGGCAATAATACGTGCTGCCTGACCAATATTATGCACGCCAGACGTACAGGCCGTAGCGATAGAGATACTTGGGCCACGTAGTCCGAATAGGATAGTCAGGTGCCCTGCCACCATATTAACGATGGTGGACGGCACAAAGAACGGGCTGATTTTACGCGGGCCACCGTTCACCAGCGAAGTGTGGTTCTCTTCAATAAGACCCAGACCGCCGATGCCGGAACCAATCGCCGCACCGATACGCGGGGCGTTTTCTTCCGTTACTTCCAAACCAGAGTCCCGCATGGCCTGAACGCCAGCAGCAACACCGTATTGAATAAAGGCATCCATTTTGCGTGCTTCTTTACGCGAAATGAATTCCTCAGAATTAAAATCCTTTACTAAGCCAGCAAAACGCGTTGCATAGGCACTAGTATCGAAATGGTCGATCAGGCTGATACCACTCTGACCGGCAAGAAGAGCACTCCAGGTAGACTCAACTGTATTGCCGACAGGAGATAACATGCCCAGTCCGGTCACAACTACTCGACGCTTAGACACGCTTATCCTCCAGGGAGGGAAAAAAAGACACTGCGGGACAAAAAAACTTAGGCGGTCGAATGACCGCCTAGATATGTTCGCTTACTGCTGGTTAGCCTGAATAAAATCAATGGCTGCCTGAACAGTCGTGATTTTTTCAGCTTCTTCGTCTGGAATCTCAGTATCAAATTCTTCTTCCAGAGCCATTACCAGCTCAACAGTGTCAAGAGAATCAGCGCCGAGGTCATCAACGAAAGAAGCATTGTTTACGACTTCTTCCTGCTTAACACCAAGCTGTTCAACGATGATTTTCTTAACGCGTTCTTCGATAGTGCTCATACTCTTAAATTTCCTATCAAAACTCGCTTTCGCGATGGTTTTCGTAGTGTATAAAATGTTTGAAAAGATGCAACAAAATCTCGGCTGGTCGAACCACGATTTTGTGCTATTTTGCGGTTATCACCGCAAATAATGCAAATAGTTTTCGAGCTTTTTAGATCATATACATGCCGCCGTTGACATGCAATGTTTCGCCAGTAATGTAAGCAGCCTCATCAGAGGCTAAAAATACAACAGCACTGGCGATTTCTTTAGCATCACCGAGTCGGTTAGCTGGAACCGACGTCAAAATGCCTGCTCGCTGTTCTTCTGTCAATGCCTGAGTCATATCTGTTTCGATAAAACCAGGTGCGACCACGTTGACCGTAATACCACGAGAAGCCACTTCACGCGCGAGGGATTTACTGAACCCAATCAGTCCCGCCTTCGCTGCCGCGTAGTTAGCTTGTCCTGCATTGCCCATCGTTCCCACAACGGAACCGATGGTAATGATCCGGCCAAAACGTTTCTTCATCATGGCACGCATCACTGCTTTAGACATGCGGAATACCGACGTGAGATTGGTATCCAGGATATCGTGCCATTCATCATCTTTCATACGCATCAGCAGGTTATCACGGGTGATACCCGCGTTATTGATAAGAATATCAACTTCTCCAAATTCTGCGCGAATTTCTGCCAATACGCTTTCTACTGATGCTGCATCGGCAACATTCAGCATATAACCTTTACCGTTCTCACCCAGCCAGCCGCTAATGGCTTCAGCACCTTTTTCGCTGGTTGCGGTACCAATGACTTTTGCCCCGCGGGCAACCAACGTCTCGGCGATGGCACGCCCAATACCACGGCTTGCACCAGTAACCAGTGCAATTTTCCCCTCAAAACTCATTGTCTTCTCCGTTCTTATTTCTCAATCGCCGCTGATAGAGAAGCAGGATCGTTCACCGCAGCTGCTGTCAGGGTATCGACGATTCGTTTGGTTAAGCCAGTCAATACTTTACCCGGCCCGACTTCTAGCAGCGACTCAATGCCCTGAGAAGCCATAAATTCAACACAATCAGTCCAGCGCACCGGGCAATGAAGCTGGCGCACCAGCGCATCGCGAATGGCTTCCGGCGTGGTTTCGATGCGTGCATCAACATTATTGACAACAGAGATGACCGGAGAATTAAACGTCACGGACTCAAGCGCAACAGCGAGCTTCTTCGCGGCAGGTTCCATCAACGCACAGTGTGACGGTACACTGACAGGCAACGGCAGCGCACGTTTAGCACCCGCCGCTTTACACGCGGCACCAGCACGCTCAACGGCATCTTTATTGCCCGCAATCACAACCTGACCCGGTGAATTGAAGTTTACCGGAGACACCACTTGCCCCTGAGCGGATTCTTCACACGCGTTGGCAATGGCTTCGTTATCAAGCCCAATAATGGCATACATCGCACCCGTGCCTTCTGGCACGGCTTCCTGCATCAATTTGCCACGCAGTTCAACCAAACGGACGGCCTGTTGGAAATCCAGAACGCCAGCACAAACCAGTGCAGAATATTCACCGAGGCTATGACCAGACATCAGAGCAGGCGTTTTTCCTCCCTGCTGCTGCCAGACACGCCAGATAGCAACAGAAGCGGTCAGTAGCGCAGGCTGAGTCTGCCAGGTTTTATTCAACTCTTCAGCCGGCCCTTGCTGGGTAAGCTGCCACAAGTCATAACCTAACGCTTCAGAAGCCTGAGCAAACGTTTCGGTGACGATCGGGTATTCTGCTGCAAGTTCAGCCAACATCCCTACCGTCTGCGATCCCTGACCGGGAAACACCATTGCAAATTGCGTCATATCACAATCCTGTTTAATTAAAAACGAACCAGCGCGGAACCCCAGGTAAAACCACCGCCAAAGGCTTCAAGCAGTACAAGTTGTCCTGGTTTAATACGCCCATCGCGCACGGCTTCATCTAGCGCTGAAGGCACAGAGGCTGCGGAGGTATTACCATGACGATCTAGCGTCACAACCACCTTATCCATCCCCATACCCAGCTTTTTCGCCGTGGCGCTGATAATACGCAGGTTAGCCTGATGAGGCACCAGCCAGTCTAATTCACTTTTGTCCAGTTGAGCCGCTTGCAGCGTTTCTTCAACAATATGTGCCAGTTCAGTCACTGCCACTTTAAAGACTTCATTACCCGCCATCGTCAGGTATGCAGGCGTCTCTGTGTGGTTACGATCCTGATGCGGTAACGCCAGCAACTCGCCATAACGACCATCGGCATGAAGGTGGGTGGAAAGAATACCCGGTTGCTCTGACGACGTTAACAGCACGGCACCCGCACCATCTCCGAACAGAATCAACGTGCCACGATCTTCAGGGTCCAATGTACGAGACAGCGTATCAGAGCCGAGCACCAGCGCGTATTTCACCGCACCACTTTTAACATATTGATCGGCAACGCTCAGCGCGTAGGTAAAACCTGCACATGCAGCAGCCAGATCGAAGGCAATCGTATCTTTGATCCCTAACAGTTGCTGAACCTGACAGGCGGAGCTAGGGAAAGCATGGCTTGATGATGTTGTGGCAACAATCAGAAGGCCGACTTCAGAAGGATCGACATTCGCCATTTCCAGCGCTTTCTGCGCGGCACGGTATCCCATGGTCGCCACGTTTTCATCCGGCGCAGCAATACGGCGCTCACGGATACCAGTACGTGTGACGATCCATTCGTCCGTCGTTTCCACCATTTTTTCTAAATCAGCGTTCGTCCTGATTTCTTCAGGCAGGTAGCTGCCCGTTCCGATTATTTTTGTATACATGTACGCTTAGTCACTCTTGGGTAATACCGCTTCTAGACGAGCGGCAATCCGCTCGGGAAGCTGCCGCCGTACCGTCTGCATTGCCTGTTCAATAGCAACAGCAAACGCTTTCTGGTTTGCTGCACCATGGCTTTTGATTACAGTTCCCCGTAATCCTAGTAGGCATGCGCCATTATATTGATCGGGGTTCAAATGACCGAAACGCTTTGATAAGCGTTTTTGTAACAAACGACCTAGCCATTTCAACCACCAGGATCGTTTTTGTTTTTGCTCCGGGCCTGAAGTGGGTGACTTCAGCAGTGACAGGAACATCCTTACCACGCCCTCTACCGTTTTCAATGTGACATTACCCACAAAGCCGTCACAGACCATCACATCCGTTTTCCCCGTCAGCAGATCGTTGCCTTCCAGATAACCGATATAATTTATTGATGGTGCCGCTTTTAACTGTGCCGCTGCTTCACGGATAGTGTTCAGCCCTTTGTTTTCTTCTTCACCGATATTCAACAACGCGACCCGAGGATTTGTCAGTCCCAGCACTTCTTCTGCCATCACTGACCCCATCACGGCAAACTGAACCAGCATCGTGCTGTCACAGTCAACATTCGCTCCCAGATCCAACACGACGGTTTTTCCGTGTTGCTGGTGAGGTAATACTGACACCAATGCAGGTCGCTCAATGCCTTCAAGCGGCTTAATCAGGAGCTTAGCCAGCCCCATAAGTGCCCCTGTGTTGCCAGCACTCACGCAGGCCTGTGCCCTACCGTCTTTAATCAATTCAAGCGCGATGCGCATTGAAGTACCGCGGCTTGCACGAATAGCCTGCGATGGCCTCGCATCACTAGCAATAACCGACTCCGCCGGAACAATTTCCAAGCGAGAGAGTAAATCAGAATCGATTTTGGCAAGTAATGGAGTAATCGCAGCAGGATCGCCGACTAATAATAAATTGAGAGCTGGATTAGAAGCCAGTGCCTGCAATGCAGCAGGCACTGTTACGCAGGGACCAAAATCCCCGCCCATCGCATCTAACGCCAGAGTTAGGCGTGTCAAGGTATTGCCTTGCAAATAATTCGCAAGAATTACTTGGCAATAACCTTGCGACCGCGGTAGTAACCATCCGCAGTGATGTGGTGACGCAGGTGAGTTTCGCCAGAAACTTTATCTACGGATACAGAAGAGGTAGTCAGCGCATCATGTGAACGACGCATACCACGTTTGGAACGGCTAGGTTTGTTTTGTTGTACGGCCATGGACCTTACTCCTTAATTACTTACGCTTTAAACTGGCTAATACGGCAAATGGATTCGGTTTTTCCGCCTCTGCAGGCAGTTGACCAAAAACCATGTCCGCTTCGGACACTTCACAGTGTTCAGAATCATGCACCGGAGCGATAGGCAACATCAGAATAATTTCATCTTCAATCATTGCCAGCAGATCGACTTCGCCAAATTCATCAACGCCGATCGGCTCATACGCTTCCGGTAACGCTTCGGCCTGTTCATCATTGACGACCGGGCTAAAACAGAATGTCGCATGGACTTGATGTTCAAACGGCTTTCCGCAACGTTGACACATCAGTGTGACGCTAACGTCAGCGTTACCGTCAATCACTGCCAGACGCTGATTATCAATATTGAAAGATAAAGAGGCCTGAACATCACTATCCACACTCACCACTGATTCGGCAACACGCTCTACTTGTTCAGCCGAATAGATACCAACGTAATCTAAACGCTTCTGAGCAGTGCGGACCGCATCAAGGGTTAAGGGTAATTTTACCTTTTGCATAGGGCGCGCATATTAACGTCGTAACGACATAGAGTCAAAGAAAAAGGCAGTGATGCACCACCTTTCACCAATATTCGCTTCCAGAGCGGCGCACAGTTTAAAATGCCTTTCACCATTACGCTACGGTTTATCAAAAAATTATGCAGCAGATCGTTCTTGCCTCAACCTCGCCTTATCGTCGAGCCTTATTGGAAAAGCTCGCGATCCCTTTTGTTTCTGCATCGCCAGACATCGATGAAACCCCTCGCCTCGGCGAAAACGCCGTCGAACTTGTGATCCGTCTTGCCGAAAGCAAAGCGCGGGCGCTGGCCACGCGCTACCCCAATCACCTGATTATCGGTTCCGATCAGGTTTGCGTATTAGGCAACACCATTACGGGAAAGCCACACAATAAGGTTAACGCAACACGGCAATTACAGCAGGCCAGCGGAAAATGTGTTTCTTTCTTTACTGGCCTCGCGCTTTTCAATAGCGCGACGCAGGAAGTACAACGCCTCGCAGAACCCTTTGACGTCCATTTCCGAACACTAACGAGCGCGGAAATTGACGGCTATCTGGAGAAAGAGCAGCCGTGGAACTGCGCGGGCAGCTTTAAAAGCGAAGGATTGGGCATTGCCCTCTTTGAACGATTGTCGGGGCGCGATCCTAATACGCTCATTGGATTACCGCTGATCGCGCTGATACAGATGCTACAAAAGGAAGGTGTAAATCCATTAGTGGCATAAAACGAATCGGGATAGCCCAACAGAAAGCTATCCCGATAGATGAAGATATCGCGAGTGGTTAGATTTTAGTCTTACGCAATACTTGTAAGCAATGGCGTAACCCACTATCCAGCGGTGCCTCAACTCTCAACGTTTCCCCCGTGTTCGGGTGTTCAAAACGCAGCGCCTGCGCATGCAAGAATAGGCGTTTTAAACCCGTACCGGTCAATTGCTGATCGAACTCACGATCGCCGTAACGGTCATCAAACGCGATGGGATGCCCGGCATACTGGGCGTGTACACGAATTTGATGTGTACGTCCGGTAACAGGACTCGCGCGCACCAGCGTCGCGTGCTCGAAACGTTCTTCTATTTTAAAGCGCGTTTCTGACGGTTTACCGTCGCTGTTTACCCGAACGATGCGTTCACCGCTTTGCAGGATATTTTTTAACAGTGGTGCTTGAACAACCTTGCAGTGAGATTGCCACTGACCGCGAACCAGCGCCAAATAGTCCTTTTGCATCCCTTTCAGTCGCAGTTGTTCATGCAGAGCACGCAAGGCCGAACGTTTTTTGGCTACCAGCAAAACGCCGGATGTATCGCGATCGAGACGGTGTACTAACTCCAGAAAACGCGCTTCTGGGCGTAGCGCACGCAGCCCTTCAATCACGCCGAAGCTCAAGCCACTGCCGCCATGCACCGCTGTACCTGAGGGCTTATTCAGCACTAGCAAGTAGTCATCTTCATAAATAATGCACTCGGCCAACACCGCTACTTTGCCAAGACTGGCAGAAACAGGGGTTTCATCGCGTTCTGCCTGTCGCACTGGCGGAATTCGAATGACATCACCGTCGAGCAATTTATACTCCGGCTTGACCCGTTTCTTATTTATCCTTACCTCACCTTTTCGCAAGATGCGGTAAACCATGCTTTTAGGCACACCCTTTAAGTGGGTATGCAAAAAATTATCGATACGCTGCCCCGCTTCATCTGCGGAGATCGTCACAAATTGTACTGAAGGATTATCTGTTTTCATGATGCGCGATTCTAAATAGAGCAACCCGATAGCGCCACTTCTTTTTCTGTGCTTAACTGTGTGTCTGACTTATGAAGATATTGTTGCACTGACGGATGCGTTGAGCTGTAGCATCAAACCCTGTCCGTTTTGGTGATCACAACAGAGTTATCTTTATACAGGCAGGCAAAGTCACCTTGCTATAACGGTATCAGCAGTGGAATAATGCTTTTGCGTTTCCCACGCGGATTTCCGATAGAACAAGGGGAAATTGCGAATTATTAAATTTGCCTGATGACGCACACACGCAGCAATGGCGTAAGACGTAATGCGAAATCAAGCAGTTAGCGGGCTGCGGATTGCAGCTTGGCCGGCAAATGGAATCAGATCTGGCGACATTATTCAGAAGCTGTTCCCTCAGTAAATGCGCTGTTTTCCATAAGGACACACAGGCTACCGAAACATGCGTCTCTATGCAGGCGACAACCGGGAGGTTGACGTCCCTGCGATAAGCCACGAGGCCATCGGTTCACTCCGGTCATGCGGTTCTTTTGTCCGCAGCTCTATCAATAATGCCAGTAAAAATAACGAGTAAGTTGAAGATGAAAAGAATGTTAATTAACGCAACTCAGCAGGAAGAGTTGCGTGTTGCCTTGGTTGATGGTCAACGGCTGTATGATTTGGATATTGAAAGCCCAGGTCATGAGCAGAAGAAAGCAAATATCTACAAAGGTAAAATCACTCGTATTGAACCCAGTCTTGAAGCGGCTTTTGTTGATTACGGCGCTGAAAGGCACGGTTTCCTCCCTCTTAAAGAAATCGCCCGCGAATACTTCCCCAGTAACTATGCTTCCCATGGCCGTCCGAATATCAAAGACGTGTTACGTGAAGGTCAGGAAGTTATTGTTCAGGTAGACAAAGAAGAGCGTGGCAACAAAGGTGCAGCACTGACCACCTTTATCAGCCTTGCGGGTAGTTATCTGGTCTTAATGCCGAATAACCCTCGCGCAGGCGGTATCTCACGCCGAATCGAAGGTGACGATCGTACCGAGCTCAAAGAAGCGCTGGGATCGCTACAACTGCCTGATGGCATGGGGCTTATTGTTCGTACGGCTGGTGTGGGTAAATCCGCTGAAGCACTGCAATGGGATCTGGCTTTCCGTCTGAAGCACTGGGACGCGATCAAAAAAGCCGCTGAAGGCCGCCAGGCACCGTTCCTGATTCATCAGGAAAGTAACGTGATCGTCCGTGCTTTCCGTGATTATCTGCGTCCAGACATTGGCGAGATTCTGATCGACAATCCAAAAATTCTCGATTTGGCGAAAGAACACATTTCTGCGCTGGGTCGCCCCGATTTCAGCAGTAAAATCAAATTGTACAGTGGTGAAATCCCACTTTTCAGCCATTATCAGATCGAATCGCAGATTGAATCGGCTTTCCAACGTGAAGTTCGCCTGCCGTCCGGTGGCTCTATCGTTATCGATACCACCGAAGCGCTGACGGCAATTGATATCAACTCCGCACGTGCAACACGCGGTGGTGATATTGAAGAAACCGCATTCAATACCAATCTTGAGGCCGCAGACGAAATTGCCCGCCAACTTCGCTTGCGTGACCTTGGCGGCCTGATCGTCATCGACTTCATCGATATGACACCGGTTCGCCACCAACGTGAAGTTGAAAACCGCCTACGCGATTCAGTACGCCAAGATCGTGCGCGTATTCAAATCGGCCGGATTTCCCGCTTCGGTCTGCTGGAAATGTCACGTCAGCGACTGAGCCCGTCACTGGGTGAATCCAGTCATCACGTTTGCCCACGCTGTAGCGGTACGGGCACCATTCGTGACAATGAATCACTTTCACTGTCGATTCTTCGTCTGATTGAAGAAGAAGCGCTGAAAGAAAACACCAAAGAAGTTCATGCCATTGTTCCAGTCCAGATTGCGTCTTATCTGCTGAACGAGAAGCGTGATGCCGTTAACGCTATCGAGACACGTCAGGGTGGCGTACGCGCTATCATCGTGCCACACGACGGTATGCAGACGCCGCACTATTCTGTGGTTCGCGTCCGTAAAGGCGAAGAAAAGCCGACGCTCAGCTATCTGCTGCCCCAGCTGTTAGAAACAGAAACGCAGCAACTGCAAGACGAACAAACGGTTGAACGCAAACAACCTGAGCAGCCAGCTTTAGCACCGTTTAGCCTCACTGAAATGCCAGAGGAAACCGCGCATCCTGTTGCCAAAGCCGCTCCGATTGTAGCAAAAGCCGCAGAAGAAGCTCAGCCGGGCCTCATTAGCCGTTTCTTCAGTGCCTTGAAAGGCGTCTTCGCTTCTGAACCTGTTGCAAAAACAGCGGATGCCGCTGACGAGAAGAACGCGGAAGAAGAGAAAGCCGGTGAAAGTCAGCGTTCTGAGCGTCGGAATTCACGCCGTCAGGGTAATAATCGCCGTGACCGTGGCTCTCGTGACAATCGTGAACAGCGTGATGATCAGCGCCGTAACAAGCGACAAAATGACGAAGCAGTTTCTGAAAACCGTGTTGCGGAAAATGTGGAAAAAGCGAGTCTGGAAGAACATCCGCGCCGTGAACCGCGTGCTGAACGTCAGCGTCGTCGTCAGGACGAGCGTCGCCCTGCTCAGATAGAGGAAAAAGTTCAACCAGCAGCAACTGCTGATTCCGATGACAATGCAGCCGATCAGGATAAACCAACTCAGGTTATGCCGCGTCGCCAACGTCGTCAGTTAACGCAGAAAGTACGTGTTCAGTCTGAAACGCAGCAGGATGCCCTCTCTGATAACGCGACACCGGTTGCCGGAGCATCTGAACTGGCTCAATCTTACATCAAGCCAAGCGATGCCGCTGTAGACACTAACGAGATCGATAACGAGCAAAACGATGCAAATCGTGCCAATGGCGAAAATGGTGGTATGCCGCGTCGTTCGCGTCGTTCGCCTCGCCACCTGCGCGTGAGTGGCCAGCGCCGCCGCCGTTATCGTGATGAGCGTTACCCGTCTCAGTCACCAATGCAGTTGGAGTTTGCCGCCTCATCACCGGAAATGGCATCAGGAAAAGTATGGGTTAGCTATCCTGTCGCACAGCCACAGCAAGCTGAAAGCCAACAGCAGGACGAGAACGTTGCAGCAATTGAAACCCCGCTGCTACCTGCCGTTGTTGAAACCGCTGTGACTGCACAAGCTGATACAGTGGAATTCAACACGGTTGAAAACGTTGCGATTACTGAAGCCGTGATTCACGAAGAAGCCGCTGTAACCGCAACAGCACAATCTGCCGACGTTATCCAAGATAGCAATGTAGTGGATGTCGAGGTGAGCAGCGCAGACGAAGAAACCGTCGTCGAGCCAGTTACCGAGAACACGGCTATCGATGATGCGATCGCTGCCGTTGCCGTGAATGCCGTTGAAGAAGCAAAAGCTGCTGATACCGTGGCAACTCAGGGCGCAGAAGAGACCGTTGACGCAGTCGCTTCTGAAAAGACAGTAGCTGAGCAGGTAGTGACTGAAGCAGCCGTAGAAGACAAGCAAACGGATAGCATCGTTGATGCTACTGAGAAAACAGATGATGTGGCAGAACCGGTTTCGACTCCTGCGGTTTCCGCAGCACAGGAAACCAGCCCACCAAAAAATGTTCAGGATGAGCCAGTATCCGCTATCAATTCACAACCGATTGTGGAATCTGAGTCTGTATCGAGCGTAACAAAAGCAGCAAGCCTTGCTGTGCAGCCTCGTTATAAGCTCCATGCGACAGCGCCGATGACTAAAGCACCAGCGCCGGCATACAACGCGGAACCTGCTCGACACAGTGATTGGGTACGTCCGGCCTATCCATTCTCAGGAAAAGGTTCGGCAGGCGGCCATAGCGCAGTTAACCAGTCAACTGCGCCAGCAACCAAGCCGACACCAGTCAGCGAGTAATCCTGATTACTATAGACAAACACCCGCCAATTGGCGGGTGTTTTTTTATGCACAACCTTTTGTTAGCCTAAAAAATTCAATGGTTTGATATCCACACTGTCCGTTTTGCCATTCAATTCAGCCAACAGACTTTTAAAGTGTGCACTTTGTTCATGTGATGCCAAAGCATCCCGATCTTTCCAGCGTTCGAAGAACACAAATGAACCGGGTTTATCCACGACTTCATGCAGATCATACTGCACGTTGCCCGCTTCGTGTCGGCTGGGCGATACCACGCGTTTTAGCGTTGCAGTAACATCGGCAATGAACTCAGCCTTTGCCTGAATAATGGCAACAATACGAATTTCCATATACATCCCTTATTTATCAATGAAAAGATAATGCTATCAAATGCCAATCCACGGTTAATTTCAAGCATTCTTCAACAAACGGATGCATTCAAATAGCTTTACGCTTATCCTTATGCCCCGCCGTATCAGTCCCAAAACCAACCGAAAGACGCTGTTTTTCTACTGACCGCCGGAGCGCAATTCCATGACCGCACAGCCCACTATTCTTAAAATCCGTCGCCCTGACGATTGGCACATTCACCTGCGTGACGATCGGATGCTGGAAACCGTTCTCCCCTATACCAGCCGTTTCTTTGGTCGTGCGATTGTTATGCCTAACCTGACGCCGCCGATTACCAGCGTAGCCAGTGCTATCGCGTATCGTCAGCGTATTTTAGCCGCGGTCCCACAGGGTGATAACTTTCATCCACTGATGACGTGCTACCTGACTGATGCTCTCGATGCCAATGAAATCGTGAGCGGCTTTGAGCAAGGCGTCTTTACTGCGGCCAAACTCTATCCAGCCAATGCCACAACGAACTCCAGCCATGGGGTCACCAGCGTCGCCAATATTGCTGGCATTCTGGAACAAATGCAGAAAATTGGCATGCCGTTACTCATCCACGGTGAAGTGACCGACTCTGCCGTTGATATTTTCGATCGGGAAGCGCGCTTCATCGAAACGGTACTGGAACCATTACGCCAACAGTTCCCTGAGCTGAAGGTCGTCCTTGAACATATTACGACGAAAGAAGCCGCACAGTATGTTGTTGAAGGTAATGATTACCTCGCAGCAACCATTACACCGCAGCACCTGATGTTTAACCGCAATCATATGCTGGTTGGTGGCGTTCGCCCTCACCTATATTGCCTGCCCATCTTAAAACGCAATATACATCAACAGGCGCTACGTGAAGCGGTCGCTGGCGACTGTGACCGACTTTTCCTTGGCACCGACTCCGCGCCCCATGCAAAACACAGAAAAGAGTCCAGTTGCGGCTGTGCTGGTGTGTTCAATGCTCAGGCGGCATTAAGTACCTACGCCACCGTTTTTGAAGAAATGAACGCGCTGGATAAACTCGAAGCATTCTGCTCCCTGAACGGCCCACGTTTTTATGGCCTGCCGGTGAACGACAGCTGGATTGAACTTCATCGAGAAACCGTCACATTCCCTGAAGAAATCGCTCTCGGCGACGAATCACTCATCCCTTTCCTGGCTGGGCAAAGCCTCAACTGGTCAGTCCGTTAATCGACAAGCCCATCCGCATTATGTCGATGGGCTAAATTTTATTGCGTGTCTTGCTCTCCATTTGCAATAACTGTATAAATAAACAGTTTAAAATTTGGAGGTCAGCATGCGCGTAGAAATCACTCTTGCAAAGACAACGCCTTTACCCGCTGGTGCAGTCAATGCACTCCAGCATGAGCTGGAAAAGCGGATTCACAAAATTTATCCCGACACGCCTATTCAAGTTCGTTATGCAGCCGCAAATAACCTGACCGTCATGGGAGCTGGCAAAGATGACAAAGATCGTATCTCTGAAATCTTGCAGGAAACGTGGGAAAGTGCCGATGACTGGTTTACCGCAGAGTAATCTAAAGCTTGAAAAATAACGAAGACATAGGCTGTAATGACCGTTTAAAGCGGCATTTCGCCATATGCTATGACCGAGGGTAACTGTTATGACGGTAGAAAAACCAGAAGAGGCAATGACATTCGGGGAACTGCTGGAGCTAATTAGCGAGCAACAACGTAAGATCGATGCTCTAGAGCTCGCTTTCTCGTCCCTGGCATTCTGCTTCGATGAAAAAGCAAACAAACTGATGATCCACAATCTGGCACTCGAATCTCAAAATGAAAATCGAGACCCTACTGTGAAGAAATACCTTGCCCGACTGGCTGCCGCATTGGAGAAAAATGCAGGGTCTAGCACGGAATAGTATTCTACCGCCCCAATAACTGAACCTTCGGGATGAAAATCTATTCATCCCGATATCTCATTGGGTACATGAGTTATCCCTTCATCATTTCTACAGATGTAATCTTTTTACAAAAAATTGCAAATATTTCCCATAAATTAAATAAGCAGCAGTATACTGATAAGGCTCGTTTAAGAATATGAGCCACCTGAAGCCTCGTTAGTCACTCATGTTAGTAACTAGTCAATAAGGGGTATTTATGGATAGAAAAAATGAAGTTATTCAGACACATCCTCTTGTAGGTTGGGACATCAGCACCGTTGACAGTTATGACGCCATGATGATCCGTTTACACTACTTATCCACCTCGGATCAAGCACCAGACGAAGCCCACGTTGATCGAACCCTTTGGCTAACGACCGATGTTGCCAGACAACTGATACATATACTCGAGGCTGGCATTGCAAAAATCGAATCAACAGACTGTGACGTCAGTGACTATCGAAAACATTAGTAATTGATAGCGTTATTAATATTATATTCAATATCCACTAACTTACATTAATACCATTTGCATTCATAACAATACCGCCATAATAGCGGTATTGTTATTTCAGAATATCGCATTTCCCTCATGTTTTAAGGCTAGCAGAATGAAGCACAGTCTGCCCCCATAATCGCGAGGCCGCAAATTGGTTTTGTTTACAATTACCGCAACTCTCCAACTAAAGTAAAGTGATGGTATTATCTCTTTGACTATCAAAAAAATTGAACCCATCTTCGTAATAAAATCAAAAAAATCGTTACATAATTTAGTCATGTGATAATCACAATATTATGTTGATTTTGTATTCACTTCTGTTTAGCTTTTGTTTAACAAAACGCACTCAACTTGAAGGAATCATAATATGACTTGGCGTAACTCCCCATCCCGTTACGGTCATATCAGCATTTTTCTGCACTGGATTGCAGCGTTAACCGTTTATGGCATGTTCGCCTCAGGACTCTGGATGGTGACACTTAACTATTATAGTGCGTGGTATCACCGTGCCCCTGAAATTCACAAAGCGATTGGTGTACTGCTTTTTGCCGTCATGATTTTTCGCGTTATATGGCGCTTTATTTCTCCACCACCGCCACCACTGAAAAGTTACTCTACCGTCACTCACGTGAGCGCCACACTCGCTCATATCGCACTGTACGTTATTTTGTTCTCCATTCTGATTAGTGGATATCTCATTTCCACTGCCGAAGGGCATTCCATCTCAGTTTTTGGCTGGTTTTTTATTCCGGCCATTATCAGCGACTTGACGGATCAGGCCGATATAGCAGGCGACGTGCATCTTTATCTCGCATGGGCGGTGGTTGCCTTATCAGCGCTGCACGGTTTAGCCGCATTAAAACACCACTTTATCGATGGTGATAACACGTTGAAACGAATGCTGGGTCGCAATATTCATTAACCTTATGTATTTTATGGAGAAACTCCAATGTTGAAGAAAACACTACTGAGCCTGACTATCCTATCTATGCTTGCTTCTGCCGGTTCTGCACTGGCGGCAGAGTACAAGTTCGATAAAGAAGGCCAGCACGCGTTTATTGAATTCCGCATTAAACACCTCGGTTATAGCTGGCTTTACGGCAGCTTTAATGACTTCGACGGCGCTTTTACCTTTGATGAGAAAAACCCATCTGTGGATAAAGTGAATGTCACCATTAACACGAACAGCGTTGATACTAACCACGCTGAACGTGACAAGCATCTGCGTAGTGCAGAGTTTTTAAACGTATCCAAGCATCCGCAAGCAACGTTTACCTCAACAGAGGTGAAAAAAGACGGTGAAGATTACGATATTGTCGGCAATCTGACCTTAAATGGCGTCACCAAACCCGTTAAGCTGGATGCCAAACTCATCGGTCAGGGGGATGACCCATGGGGTAACTACCGTGCAGGGTTTCAGGCAGAAGGTACGATCAAGCTGAAAGACTTCAACATTACGACAGATTTGGGTCCTGCTTCACAGGATGTAGAGCTGATTATTGCCGTTGAAGGTGTTCGCCAAAAATAAGGGCCACCACGTAACTGACAACAAAAAGCCCTTTCTTTTTTGAAAGGGTTTTTATATTAATGGCCGAACCGTTAGCTATTCCGATTTGTCTTTTGCTACAGGCGCAGGAATATGCAACGTTGACCGCAATAATCCTTTAGATTTATTGAAAATCTTCATTCCATTTTCACGACCGCTGCGTATTGCTCTTTGTTCTTCCAGCGGAAGTTTCATTTCATCCTGACACTGTGTGCTACAGCAGCCGTCATACTTCGCAGCGCAGCTCGGACATTGAATAAACAGAAGATGACACCCTTCATTACGGCAATTAGTGTGGCTATCACACGAAGTACCGCACTGATGACAATGCGCAATAACGTCATCAGATATACGCTCTCCCATACGTTCATCAAACACGAAATTTTTTCCGATAAACTTCAACGGTAATCCTTTCGCCTTAGCTTGACGCGCATACTCAATAATACCGCCTTCTACGTGATACACATTCTTAAAGCCATGGTGCAACATATAGGCGCTGGCTTTTTCACAACGAATCCCACCCGTACAGTACATGACAATATTTTTATCACGCGCAGCATCAAGCATATCTACTGCCATCGGCAACTGCTCACGAAATGTATCCGATGGCACTTCCAATGCATTCTCGAAATGCCCAACTTCATATTCGTAGTGATTACGCATATCAACGAATACGGTATCAGGATCGTCGGCCATCGCGTTAACCTGATCGGCTTTCAGATATTGCCCGACATTCGCTGGGTTAAATGTAGGATCATCGATCCCATCAGCAACAATCCGTTCGCGTACTTTCATACGCAATACCCAGAAGGATTTTCCATCGTCTTCCAGAGCGACATTTAAGCGAATTTGATCGAGTGCCGGATGTGCACTGAATAAGGTCGCTTTAAAGGCATCGAACTGACTATTCGGTACGCTGATTTGTGCATTAATGCCTTCAGTTGCAATATATATGCGCCCAAAGACGTTATGCAGTTCAAGCTGGACATACAGACGATCGCGAAACGCTTTTGGATCATCCACCGTAAAATATTTATAGAAGGAAACTGTGGTACGCGGCTCGGTTTCCGCAAGCATACGCGCCTTCAGTTCCTCATTGGAAACCCGGTTATGTAACACTGGCATGGTGTACGTTCCTGTCTTCATTGAGGGTAGTGAGTAACATTTATAGCCGAGCTGTAGCCTGGCATAGTGAATCGCCCGGCATCATACCTGATAGCGCCAAGGTTGTCAGGGCATGAAATGCATAACGAAACGCTAAAGAGTGATCTACCGTAAATAG
Source organism: Pectobacterium araliae (assembly GCF_037076465.1). NCBI lineage: Bacteria > Pseudomonadati > Pseudomonadota > Gammaproteobacteria > Enterobacterales > Pectobacteriaceae > Pectobacterium > Pectobacterium araliae. The sequence continues at coordinate 2,732,452 of NZ_AP028908.1, forward strand.
ATTACCCTTGGGTTCACTTGCGCTTTCATAAAGTATCTTCAGAGAAGGATCTGTCATTATGAGTCAGCTTTTCTCCCCTGTATCGCTTGGCCAACTCAAACTGCCCAACCGAATCATCATTGCACCAATGTGTCAGTATTCGGCTGAGGACGGCAAGGCGACAGCTTGGCATACCATGCACTTAGGTAATCTTTCACATTCTGGGGCGGGACTGCTCATTATTGAGGCCACGGCGATCTCACCAGAAGGCAGAATTTCCCCGCATGACCTTGGATTGTGGGATGATGCGACTGAACACGCACTTGCTGGCGTGATCCGCTCCGTCAAAACCTATTCTGCTATGCCTCTCGGCATACAGTTGGGACACGCAGGTCGTAAAGCGTCAACGGGCGTCCCGTGGAGTGGACGAGCATTCCTGCCTCCGGAACAAGGCGGCTGGCAGACTCTCGCGCCCTCTGCCCTTCCTTATAATGCGAGTGATGCGACACCACAGGCCATGTCAGAACCGCAAATTCGTGCGCTAATTGACTCGTTCGTTGACTCTGCTAAACGCGCGGACCGTCTGGGCTTTGATTTGATAGAGATTCATGCCGCTCACGGTTATTTACTGCACCAATTCCTTTCACCACTGACAAATCAGCGCACGGATGGCTATGGCGGCTCGCTTCAACATCGGATGCGTCTGGTCATTGAAATTTACCGTGCAGTACGTGACGTTTTCCCTGCGCATAAAGCCGTCGGCGTGCGCATCTCTGCAACTGATGGGGTTGAAGACGGTTGGGATCTGGAGCAATCCATACAGCTGAGTAAAGCACTACATGAAGTAGGCTGCGATTTCATCCATGTATCCAGCGGCGGACTCTCACCGTTACAACAGATTCATCCGGCACCTAATTATCAGGTGCCCTATGCGCAACGAATCAAACAAGAAGTTGGCATCACCACTATCGCCGTGGGGTTGATCACCGAGCCGGAACAAGCGGAAGCCATCGTTACAACCGGTGAGGCAGACGCAATCGGACTGGCTCGCGCGATACTTTTCGACCCTCGCTGGCCGTGGCATGCTGCCGCCAGACTAGGCGCACAGGTTTCCGCCCCTGCACAGTACTGGCGTAGTGAACCACGCTACGCCAGAGGCATTTTCAAACAATAACGATAAAAAGCGATCCTATCAGGGTCGCTTTTGTCCCGCTCACTACGCATATGCTACTAAAGCCCGAAAAAACACGTTCTGGATAGAATGCAATTAACGCTGCATCTAGAATAGAAAGCAGTTAATAATAGGGTAATAATTTGTTTTATTGGCGGATAACCGTAATAATCCATCTTGCAGTTAACCATTAACTCGATCCTTTTTAACGGTTCGCGTGCTGACCAGCACCAAAATGTTGATACTGAGACTATGACACAAATCCCTTCTTTTAATCGTTCATTGCTACATCCGCGCTACTGGCTCACCTGGTTAGGAATCGGTATCCTTTACCTTATCGTCTTACTGCCCTACCCCGTACTTTATCGTATCGGTGCCACACTCGGCTATCTGGCAATGCACCTGCTGCCGCAACGAGTCAAGATCGCCGCCCGCAACCTTGAATTGTGTTTCCCAGAGATGCCGCAAATTGAACGGGATGCATTAGTCAGGAAAAATTTCGAATCTGTCGGCATGGGTGTGGTTGAAACGGGTATGGCCTGGTTTTGGCCGAATTGGCGTCTTGAACGCTGGTTTACGGTCACAGGACTTGAGCATATACGGCCAGAGAATGAACGAGAGCAGGGTGTATTACTCATCGGGCTGCATTTTTTAACGTTGGAGCTCGGGGCGCGAGTCTTTGGTATGCACAATCCGGGGATCGGTGTGTATCGTCCAAACGATAACAAGTTGATTGACTGGTTACAGACCTGGGGCAGACTGCGCTCTAACAAATCCATGCTCGACCGGAAAGATCTTAAGGGCATGATACGTGCCCTCAAACAGGGTGACATCATCTGGTATGCTCCAGATCATGACTATGGCCCACGCAGCAGCGTGTTCGCGCCTCTGTTTGCGGTAGACACCGCGGCCACAACCCGCGGTAGCTATATGCTGATCAAAACGGCACATCCGGCAATCATTCCTTTTGTACCGCGCCGATTACCTGACGGAAAAGGTTACGAACTGCGAATCCAACCTGCTGAGCAAGGCGCACCGGTAGACAGAGAAACCGCGACCGCAGCGTGGATGAACAAAGTTGTTGAAAAAAATATTCTGCTCGCGCCGGATCAATACATGTGGTTGCATCGCCGTTTCAAAACCCGCCCAGAAGGCGAACCGTCCTTTTATTAATCCATACGTTCTTATTACTTCTTTCAGGAACAGCAACTCCTTGTAAGGGGTAAAAAAAAGCAACGGCGACTGCCGTTGCTTCAGATTGATGACAAAGTCCTGGCCGTGAAGCCAGGATTTTGATCTAATAAGGTTAGTGCAAAAAACGGACTGACCGCCATGCTCAGAGAACCCTCCCCGCAGCAGTACCAGTTTGAAACCATCACCCTCGACGAACTTGTCCCAGAAGACCATCTGGTCCGTAAAATCGATGCTGCCATCAATTTTGAATTTATCCGCGATGCCGTTTCCCACCTCTATTGCCCCGATAACGGCAGGCCTGCTATCGACCCCGTTCGCCTGATTAAAATGATGCGGTTGGGCTACCTCTTCGGTGTCCCCTCTGAACGCCGTCTGGTCAAGGAAATCCAGGTCAATGTCGCTTACCGCTGGTTCCTGCGCATGGGCTTGACCGAGAAGGTCCCGGACGCCTCTACCCTTAGCCAGAACCGTATCCGTCGATTTAACGGCAGCGATGTCTTCCAGCAGATTTTTGACCATATCGTGTTACAGGCCCTGAGTCAGGGTATGGCAAACGGTCGTGTGCTCTACACCGACAGCACCCACCTGAAAGCCGATGCCAACCCGCGCAAAGCCGTGAATGAACTGCGCCCTGAAGGGGTCAGTGAATACTTCACGCAACTGAATGACGCGGTGGAGGCCGACAGGAAACAACGCGAAAAAAAGCCGCTGCCCGCCGCAAGAAAAGCAACCCAAAACGACGCCGTTAAAAACACCAAAGTGAGCACCACCGACCCGGAAAGCGGCTTTATGCACCGGGACAACAAGCCGAAAGGCTTCTTCTATCTGGACCACCGCACAGTAGACGGAAAGCATGGCATCATCATGGATACCCATGTGACACCAGGCAATGTGCACGACAGCCAGCCCTTTATCGGGCGACTCGAGCGGCAGGTAGAACGCTTCGGTCTGGAGCCGGTGGCGGTGGGCGTGGACGCGGGTTACTTCACGGCGGCGGTGTGCCAGCTCACTCAGGAGATGGGTATCGCGTTGGTTCCGGGCTATCGCCGGCCACACAAGGGTCAGAACGCGTTCCAGAAGAAGCACTTCAGGTACGATGAGGAGCGCGATGTGTATGTGTGCCCGGCAGAGGAGTTACTGAACTACAGCACGACAGACCGTAACGGCTATCAACATTACCGTTCAGACCCGACAGTGTGCCAACGGTGTGAGCAGAGACGGCAGTGTACGCAGAACAGCAAAGCGCAGAAAACGCTAACCCGGCACGTCTGGGAAGCATCGAAAGAGGAAGCCAACAGGTTACGGCTGACGAAATGGGGCAAAAAGATATACGCCCGGCGTAAAGAAACGGTGGAGAGAAGCTTCGCGGATGCGAAACAGCACCATGGTCATCGATATGCCCGGTTCCGTGGACTGTCGAAAGTACAGATGCAGTGCCTGCTTGCGGCCACAGCGCAAAATATGAAGAAGATGGCGCTGCTGGCGCTTCTTTATTGTCTTTATGTGTGGCTGAAAAGGTCTTGTGAAGGTCAATACGCCGCCTTGGGCAAGCAGAAAGCTCAAATGACGAGGTTGTGGAAAAATATCGCGATCGCGACCTGCGGTCGCTAAAAAAGAAGAACCCCACCTGAAAAAGTGGGGTTAGTCAGCAGTCTGAAGCAACGGCGACTGCCGTTGCTTTTTTTCATGCTACCACTCTTTCACACCACAAACTGTTAGCTTTTGATATGAGGTGCGGGTAGTTTTTGGTAAGACACAACCCACGCCGCATAGGCTTCCGGTTTTTGCCATACATGGTAGTGCAAGCGCGAGATCGTAACGGGATCGCTAAGCAACGCCAGACGCTGATTATTAGTCACTTCTTCCGGTTTTCGATTCAAAGCATCACGTACATTCTGCTCGCGCACGTCCTCAATCGCCCGACTAAAACGGTGACGTGCCGTCGCCATTGCGCTGGCAAGAGCATTAACGGACGGATCGAAGACAGCCTGCATAAACCCGTCATCGAGCCTACGCTGGTGGTTCAATCGGCAATATTCATCCGTAGCAACCAATTCACGCGGCGGGTTGAACTCTTCCGGTATCAGTAGCAGCTTCGCACGCTTACAACCCAATCCCAATGCTGCACGGCTTGAATAAACCGACACAAACGGTGACAGAATCAGTGAGAAGACAATCGGCGACAGCCACCACAAGAAACGCAAATCCAACCATGCCATGCCAATCGCCCAGACCAGCCCCAGAACCAGTTGGGATCCGTGGCGTACAAACGCTTCACTCCACGGCGTCGCATCATCATCACGCTGCGGAGAATTCCACTGCACTGACCAGCCGAGGAACGCGCTAACCACAAATACCGTGTGGAATAACATACGAACCGGAGCCAGCAGAACTGAAAACAGCATCTCCAGCAACAGGGAAAAGAACACGCGGAAAGCACCGCCGTACTCTTTAGCCCCTTTCGCCCACACCAGAATCACGCTCAGCAGTTTTGGCAAAAACAGCAACACAAGTGTCGTGGAGAAGAGTGCGATAGCCAGTTCTGGTCGCCACTGTGGCCAGACGGGGAACAACTGTCTGGGCTGTAAGAAATACTGAGGTTCCATCAGCGTATGCACGACCTGCAAGGCCGTCGAGAGCACCAGAAACATAAACCATAGCGGTGCAGACAGGTAAGACATCACGCCAGTCAGGAAAACTGCACGGTGAACGGGATGCATACCTTTAACCAAGAACAACCGGAAATTCATCAGGTTGCCATGGCACCAACGGCGGTCACGCTTCAGTTCATCCAACAAGTTAGGTGGCAGCTCTTCATAACTTCCTGGCAGGTCGTAGGCGATCCACACACCCCATCCGGCACGACGCATGAGCGCCGCTTCAACGAAGTCGTGAGAAAGAATCGCACCAGCGAACGAGCCTTCACCCGGCAGTGGTGCTAACGCACAGTGCTCGATGAACGGTTTCACGCGGATAATCGCGTTATGTCCCCAGTAATGCGACTCACCGAGTTGCCAAAAATGCAGGCCAGCGGTAAACAGTGGCCCATAAACACGCGTCGCAAACTGCTGGCAGCGTGCATACAGTGTATCCATGCCGGAGGCTTTCGGCGAAGACTGGATAATACCCGCATTCGGATTCGCTTCCATCAGTCTGACCAGCGACGTCAGACATTCACCGCTCATGACGCTATCGGCATCCAGAATCACCATGTAGCTATACTGGTTACCCCAGCGACGGCAGAAGTCATCGATATTGCCGCTTTTACGTTTAACACGACGACGACGACGACGATAGAAAATTCGCCCAGCTCCCCCAACATCACGACATAGCTCCATCCAGGCTTTTTGCTCTGCCACACAGATATCGGGATCGTTACTGTCACTCAGGACATAAATATCAAAATGCTCAAGGTTGCCCGTCGCTTCAACCGATTCATACGTCGCGCGTAGCCCCGCAAACACACGTTCTACGTCTTCGTTACAAATCGGCATGATCAATGCTGTGCGATGCTCAGGGTTCAGTGCCTCATTACCCACCGTCGTGGAAGAGATACTGTATTTATCTCGCCCAATCAGCAGTTGCAGAAATCCCATCAGCGCCGTCCAGAAACCAGCCGATACCCAACAGAACAGCACTGCAAATAGAACGAGTATGCCGCTTTGCAACACGTAAGGCAGCAGTTGCATCAGTGAGCGCGTCCAAGGCTGACCCGCCATTTCAAACGGATCGATCAACGCCCAGCCCTGATAAGGCAGTATCGTTTTCATGTACCAGGTTGCAATGGCAGTCTGGAACAGCGTCAGCACCAGCAGGATATAGCGGCGAATAGTTCCCACCAGACGCCAGCGATTTTCGGAAATTTTCTCTTCCGGGCTGTAATGAGGACGAGGTGGCACAGTCCGACCGAGTAGACTTTCCCACCAGCGAACCAGCGGGTTAGTCCGCCAGACGTCGGGAAACATCGAAGCGCGGGTAATGACTGGCATCGCTTTTAATGCCGTCCGCCCTTCTCTGTCTGTGCCGAGTTGCTTACCATTATCTAAACCATCAGACCAAGCCATGTCTAAACGTGCCTGCACAGAATGCAGCGCAACATCCTCCTCGGCCTGAACATTAATCTGATTACCTTCAGACTGGTTACCTTCAGATAAGGCCTGATGCAAAACGGCCTGATCGTTCCAGGCCGCTTGCGGTAATTTTTCGCGAAGAACCTCTGCCTGCTCAGCAGGCAGAGGGAGTTTCTCAATATAATCGAGAGAAGAAGTTGACTTATTCATTAGCAGGCAGCTGATTGCTCCAGGTTTCAGTCAGTGTCGTCTCGCCATTAACCAACGCAGCTCTCATTTCAGTCGGCTGTTTCGCATCTTTCACACGCAAACGCAGCGTCAGACGCCAGCCATGAGTTACTGGGTTATAGCGAACATTATTTTCTACAATTTCGCCGTTATCGCCAATGCTGACCTGAGAGGCTACCGGAGCGTTCTCATCCAGCTCTTTTAAATTCGGCCCAATGAAGTCCACAATATAAGCGATCGTGCCGTCAGGCTGGCGGATCAGGTTAGATTGTTTGACATCACCGGCAGAACGGCGAGTCTGCTGAACGTAGGCAACGTTCGGGGAATGCAGCTGATCTTCATCGCGCGTAAAGTGCAGACGATATTTAATATCCAGCGGTTTACCCGTTTCTGGCAACACATCCGGCGTCCAGAAGGCAACGATGTTGTCATTGGTTTCATCCGCAGTAGGGATTTCAACCAGCTCAACTTTCCCTTTGCCCCACTCGCCTTTCGGCTCAACCCAACCGCTTGGACGTAAATCGTAGCGGTCATCAAGATCTTCATAGGCTGTGAAATCGCGGCCACGTTGCAGCAGTCCAAATCCTTTCGGGTTCTCTACTGCATAGGTACTCACTGACAGGTGCTTCGGATTATTCAGCGGACGCCAAATCCATTCACCGTTACCGGCATGAATTGACAAACCGTTGGAGTCGTTCAGCGCAGGGCGATAGTTTAGCGTCGGCGACGGCTGGTTCGGCCCAAACAGATACATACTGGTCAGCGGAGCAATTCCCAGCTTGTCCACTTTATCACGCAGGAAGACTTTAGCCTGAACATCTACGACGCCGTCACGCCCTGGATACACGGTAAAGCGGTAAGCCCCTGCGGCACGCGGTGAATCCAGCAGCGCATAAATCACCAAGTGTTTATCATTTGGTTTTGGACGTTCAATCCAGAATTCACGGAAACGCGGGAACTCTTCACCAGAAGGCAATGCGGTATCAATAGCCAGACCACGGGCGGATAAGCCATAAATCTGGCCTTTACCTACCACACGGAAATAGCTGGCACCCAGCATGCTGACGATTTCATCGTTCTTATCTGCTTTATTGATCGGATAGAGAACTTTAAAACCGGCAAAGCCGAGGTTTTTAACAGCCTCAGGATCGTGATTGACGGAACCAAAATCAAAATACTCAGGTGAGTATTTAATCTCATCAACCGTTGTCGCCGTGACTTCATTAATTTTCACCGGAGTATCAAAATACATCCCCTGATGGTAAAACTGTAACTTGAAGGGTGTCTGTACATTATTCCAGTATGATTTATCGTTATTGAAACGAATTTGCTGGTAGTCCGCAAATTTCATATCGCGGAATTGCGCAGGAAGATTACTTTTCTGCGCTTCAAAACCCTTTTGTGCCAGCTTTTCAGCCTGCTGTGCCACATCATCAATAGAAAATGCCCAAGCAGGCACTGCGCTTACAGACAGCATAATGGCGGCGGACAGCCAGCGAAGGCTAACAACCCGCTGTTTAAACCCAAATTTATTATCCAGCACAGCTCCCCCTGTTGGTGTGCTTCAATCAACTAAAATCCATATTAATGGATAAGTTAGCTTTCCGACAACTTGATAAAGATATTGTTCATAATAATAGGTTAGCGTTTAAACAAAGAGAACGCTAAAGCATGATAAATCGGGTTGTAAAAATGGAAAACAGCCACGGACTATAGCGAATATCGATCTAGACGGGCGTAGGATTACTCCGTTTACGTCTGCAACCCTTCTATGACTCCACCGATAAAAATCGGAACGTGTAGCTACGCTAACACACAGATGGCCTAAAGCAGGGTCGGCATAAACATTTGTGTAACAAAGCAAGGACAAGTAAAGTATCCTCCTTGGCTGAACCCGGTATGATTGAATTAAGACTGCTATGCTTTTGTCCGCACTACGACGGCGAAGTTTCCCAGCCTGGGTCGGCATCTTCGCTATTTTGACCATATTCATTGCGCCAGTGATTTCACAGACACTGGTGCCTCGTGATCATGGGCTTTATGACGATGGCACAACCGCACATCACACTACCACGCACAATAGTACGACCTCTCATAGTAGAAACGTACATGATATAACCGAGCCCGCCAGTAACAGCAACGATATCGCTGAGCAGCATCACAATCATACTGGACACGCGATGTCTGGGCATCACGCGACGCAATCACACCATTTGCACGCATCGCCATCTATGATGATGGATCATGCTGCTTGTGGTTATTGTGTCCTTTTTGCGTATACGCCAGCGCTGTTCGCAACAGGTTCTCCTAATCCCATATTGACAGCGTCTTTATCTGAAACGCTAGCCATACATTTTATTTCCCGGATTGCTCTTCCCGAGCGTTACACCTCTCCTGTGGTGCGTGCACCACCGCTCTGAACGCTGCACGATCATGCCTGCGGGCATTTATAACGCATCCGCTATACCCCTTCAGGTATGGTGTTTGAGCCTTTTTTGCTAAAGAATTTCAGAGGGGTCTATGTCACACCCTAATCAGGCATCGGTCACGGCTGCCGCAATCGTTGCCCTGCTCATCCGGCTTCACTTTTATATTGGTATTTTTGTCGGTCCTTTTATTTTCATCGCAGCCCTGACAGGAACGCTGTATGTCCTAACGCCGCAGATTGAAAACCGATTGTATTCACACCAGCTTTTCACTGAAAGCCAGGGCGCGCCACATTCGCTAGCAGAACAAATCCATGTTGCGCAGGCTGGGCTCGCTCACCGTCAGGATGCAAAATTACTTGCGATACGCCCTGCACCTGCCGCGGGAGAAACGACCCGGATCATGTTTGCCCTACCGGAGTTGGAACCATCGGAAAGCCGTGCTGTTTTCATTGACCCCATCTCACTGGAAAATCGCGGCAGTGAGATTGTCTATGGCACCAGTGGCATTCTGCCATTTCGTACCTGGCTTGATTATCTGCATCGCGGGCTGCTATTAGGCGACGTCGGGCGTAATTACAGCGAACTGGCAGCATCCTGGCTATGGATTGCTGCCTTGGGCGGCATTGTCATCTGGTGGTCAACCCGGCAGATGTCATCAGCAACCAAACGGCGGAAATTAAAAAATAGTCAGACGACGGCAGCGAAAACGCAACGCCTACGCCATTGGCATGCCACGACGGGACTCAGCCTCGTACTTGGTTTGCTCTTTTTCTCCGCAACAGGGTTAACCTGGTCGCAGTGGGCTGGGGGCAATATCTCTGTCGCACGTACCGCTTTAGGGTGGCAAACCCCATCGGTAAAAACCCAGTTGTCCGCACCGATGTCTCATCATGACATGATGCACGGCCACGATATGGCGATGACAACAGACGAACATGCGGAGCACCATGCGTCAATGCCGATGGAAAATGTCGAAGCCTATTCACTCGCGCTATTTGATGACGTACTGGCCACCGCACGTGATGCCAGGATTGATGCCAATAAAATCGAAATTCGTCCTGCAACCAAACCACACCGAGCCTGGACCGTCAGTGAGATCGATCATTCTTGGCCAACGCAGGTTGATGCCGTGTCGATTAACCCTGATACGTTGGAGATTGTAGACAAAACCGATTTCAACACCTTCCCACTTGCCGCCAAACTCACCCGTTGGGGAGTGGATGCGCACATGGGCGTGTTATTCGGTTTACCAAATCAGTTGATTCTTGCGGCATTTGGCCTTGGGCTTTGCGCGATGATCGTGTGGGGCTACCGGATGTGGTGGATACGTCGTCCCAAATATCGTCATGGCGCGAATCCAGTCAACACGCTGACAGCGGCACTATTGCACGTGCCAGTTTTTCACCGGGTATTGATTGCGCTCATTACGCTGATGCTGGCGCTGAGTTTGCCCGTTATGGGAGTCAGCCTACTCGTCTTCCTACTGATTGACGTTGTTCGATGGTATATAAGCTATCCCAAACGGGCTATTGTCAAAAACTGATTTCTTCACGGTTATCATCACTTGACTCAGCAATAGAAAAAAACCGCCATTGTGTAACACAATTTGTGCAATACAATGGCGGTCAATCAGTAAGAGTCGATTAGCAACAAGGAATTAGAATGTGGTCCAGTCCGCCAATTCACCTTTGCCAGACGTTTTTTCCGTTCGGGCACTGTTAGGTGCAGCCAGCGCAGGCGTTTCTGCTTTTCTCGTTAACGCAGCACTTTTATAAGATGCACCGAGGTTGAATACGCTGACCGTACGCGCGAGGCTATTTGCCTGATCCTGTAAAGAGAGAGCCGCAGCAGCAGATTCTTCAACCAATGCCGCATTTTGTTGGGTTGTGGTATCAATCTGCCCCACGGCCAGATTGATTTGATTGATGCCATCACTTTGCTCACGACTGGCCTGCGCAATTTCGCTGATGATTCCTGTTACGCCCTGCACATTCGTCACCAGTGAATTCATCGTGATGCCAGTTTCTTCCACCAGTCCCATGCCATCCTGCACTTTCTTAAACGAATCATCGATAAGTTCTTTGATTTCTTTTGCCGCCGTAGCGCTTCGCTGAGCCAGCGCACGAACTTCACTGGCGACAACGGCAAACCCTCGCCCCTGTTCACCCGCACGCGCGGCCTCGACGGCCGCATTGAGCGCCAGAATATTGGTTTGGAAAGCAATGCCATCAATTACACCGATAATTTCCGCCATACGCTGTGACGAATCGCGAATACCACGCATCTCCTGCGTTACTGTTTCCATCATCGCGCCACTTTTCTTCACGGTTGCAGAAGCGCTGGCCGCAAGATCTGTCGCCTGCGCCGTATTATCCGCAGTATTTCTTATCGTCGACGTCAACTGTTCCATTGATGACGCGGTTTCTTCCAGCGAACTTGCCTGCTCTTCCGTTCTGGCGGATAAATCCTGATTCCCCGCAGCAATTTGCGATGCGGCGCTGGAGATCGTTTCTGCGCCGTCACGCACCTGACTGACAATCTGCCTCAAACTACCGTTCATGTTATTCAGGGCGGATAACAGCTGACCCGTCTCATCTTTACGGTCGGTATAAACCTCAGAGGTCAAATCACCTTTTGCGACATTTTCGGCAACAACGAGAGCCTCCTGTAGCGGTTGCGTTACGCTGCGGGTAATCAATGAAGCAATAATTAGTCCCGCCAGTGCACTAATTATAATGATGGTAGCGAGGACCATCAGCGCATTTTTATAGCTTTCACCAACTTCTAGCGCTGAAGATGACATCTTATCATCCTGTATATCGATGAACGCCTTTACTTTGCTAGTGTATTTCTCTTGAGTAACACGTGTGACATTGAAATATTCTTCAGCCGCCGCATTCGTATTCCCTGCCAAGACCAGTGAAGAAAGTTTGTTCGCTGAACCAAGAAAATCGCGTCGGATATCGCCAATATCGCGCAGTACTGCAATCGATTTATCATCATTAACGGATTGATTCAAATATTCCATGAGTTCAGATATCTTTCCTGAACGCGCTTTGTTCAACGACAACTGTTTATTGATTTCACTTTCTGATTTAAGTAATAACAACAGTTGCTGATTGTTGAGGTAGCCATTTAGCTCATCAATGAGTTTATTGCTCTTGACGGTTAATGGGTAGTTTTGAGAAACAATATCATCCATTTTCTCATGAAAATCACTTAGCTTTGAAATTGCAACGCTGCCAATTATCAGAAGCATTAGCATCAGAAAAGAAAACCCTGCTCCCAATCGATATCCTATACGCCAGTTAGACAAACCCATTAACATCTCCTTAATTAACATTCTCTATCTGTATAAAAATACGTAATTTAAAAAATTAATATTTATTAATAAATGCAGATAGCTCCAATATTCTTTTTCATAACAAAAAATACACATCCCTGAGCAAATCGTTTATAGGCTTTTAAACAATATGCAAGTAGATATGCTCATCAAACCACACGCTTCGTGGCGCAGTTACCTGACTTTACATACTAACATCCCATAAAATTTGGGAGGATCACCATGGCTAAAATTAGGATTGAATAGCAACGACAAATACCAATACACGTCAGAGCAAATTTTCCTTACGCCAACGTCGGTATCGGCCTTTTGTAGATAATCTTTATATTTTCTAACTTATGGTATTCATATCTACTTAATCGATCATTTTACAACAATCTATCTACTTATAAGATATATGCATTTTCAATAAACATAAAAATTGCATTTAAGATATAACAATAAACCCAAAAATAAATAATAACAATTTGTCATAATTTTAAATAAAAATATGTTGATTGATATTATGTCGTGCACAGGGAATAGGGATATATATAAATAAACGAATAGTATGAGAAAACCTTCATTCCAATGATTTTCACTTTCTATACGAACATCATGCCCCAGGCAAAAAAAGACTCACCCAGCCACTTTTTTATCAAGATGGCTGAGTGATTTAATGTTTTTATTTATTTCTACACTGTTCAGAGATCCGAGTCATATTTCAGTATTACTTTTTCTTAGACGTTACTTTGGATTTACCTTTCAGTAATTCCCGAAGTTTTTTGAGTTCTTTTTGCGTCAATGGCGCTTCTGTACCTACCTCTTCAGTTCCCTGGCTATCCACCGATTCAGAAGACGGATCAGAGATTAGATGGCTTTCATCAAAGCTCCGCAGTAACCGGGCACTGACTTCTGCACTGATTGATACTTCGTTTTCCAGGGCTGCAGCTTTGATTTTTTCTTTCAGCTCAGGGGAAATTTTCAGGGACAGGCTAGATATCTCACTCATTTTATTACCTTTCTCATGGGGTAAAAGAGTAACCTATGACACCGAGTCAGCAATGTCTATAGTGAAATAAAAATTTAATATTTCTGTCATAAAAATGACGCCATTATTTTCTTAGCTCGGAGATTATTATTTCACTATTTTTATTTCTTCAATATGCGCTATTTATTTCCGTTTTTCATTTTCCAGTCGTCAATCATTTTTCTGCTCACATCACCTTTGTAACAAATTGGCGAATAGCCCCCTGCCCGACTCCATGCACTACGCTTACCACACTGACTACCATTACGTGCTGAATTATAAGGACAAGGACAATTTCCTGAATAGGCAGAAATCGATGCCTGGATGATCTTTTCTTTGATCTGCTCGTCAGAAATCCGAGAATTTTTCGCCATACTGGGTGTAGAAAAGGAAAGCAAGGTCACAGCAAAAACCATCGCAACAGCCTGCGTTATTTTCATACCGAAGGTCTCACTTTACGCAGAGGTTGTTAACTGTAGTACAAAATAAGTACTACCGAACAGGGTCTTACCTAACTACTCATTATGGGTTAAAAAATTGATCATAAAATATTAACGACATAAAATGCAGGCGCTTCGAGGATAAAAGGAAACAAACGTGCCACATCACTCCCTATGGGAACTCATTAAACTTACCTACACGATCGGTTTTATCGTTTCCTTGATCGTTACTTTCTTGTTAAGTAAAGATAAATCCCTATTCATTCGCTTTTTTGCGTCGTTAATGGTGGCTCTAACCTGGCCGTTGAGCTTTCCTGTTGTTTTGTTGTTCTCAATTTTTTAATGTGGTGTTTATCTTCCTGACAGGCTTGATGACTCAATGCCGTAACACCGATGCTCACCTTCTAGAGAGAATGCCCCGCGATGAGTAACATTCTGATCAGTGCTTGCCTATCAGGTTTCCCCGTGCGCTATAACGGCACTGAAAAAAAATCTGTCAGCGACTATCTTGCTCAGTGGCGACAACAGGCACGGTTGGTCACATTTTGCCCGGAACTGGCTGCCGGTTTCTCAACCCCCAGACCTTCAGCGGAGATTATTCCGGCCTCTGGTGACAGTTCAGTTATCAAGGCGGGTGCCAGAGTTGTCGAAGCAACCGGCAGCGATGTGACCGCGCGTTATATTCTGGGAGCGTGGTTAACACTACAAATGGCACAACAGCATAACTGCCGCTTTGCTCTCCTTACGGAAGGGAGCCCATCCTGTGGCAGCAATATTATATACAGCGGACGATTTGATGGCTCACAAATGAAAGGCAGCGGTGTTACCGCCGAATTGTTACGTCACCATGGTATCGACGTATTTTCCGATTGTGAGATCGAACGGTTAATCGAACGTGTTGAATATTGCGATCGTCATACTAAGGCATAGCAACGCTGCTGATGATACCAACCCCAAATGAGCAGCAGCGTTAGACAAAGAATTAACGAACCACTAATACGGACATCTTTGCATGGCGAACGATGGCGGCAGCATTTGAGCCGAGTAAATAGGTTTTCACATCCGGCCGTCGCGAACCAATTACAATTAAATCCGCATTAATTTCCTCTGCCAACGATAGTACTTCGTCTCTGGCCGAGCCAAAACTAACACTACATGACACACGCGATGCAGGAAGCTCGATCGTTTTCATCAGTAATTTAAGCTTGTCATTCGCCTTCACCACGGCTTCATTCTCAAACTCTTTTATTCCAAAAGAATAAGCGGATAAAAATGCCGAGGCATCAGGAAGGGCATGAAAGAGGTGTATTGCAGCACCTGACATTTTAGCCAACCTGACTGCATGCGTAAGCGCATGTTTGGTGAGTTCATCTTCTTCTATATCTACTGGCACCAGGATGCTTGTGTACATAATCACCTCTCCCTACGTGGATAACTGATTATCTGTCAGTATGTAAGAAGCGTAGTCTGCTCGTCGTCAGCAGAATATGATCCCGTTCACTTTTACGCATGTTGCCCGCAATTTTTAACCTAATGGGTACTAAATAGCTTTGCAAAATAGTAGATCATATATGGACGTCCCGTGGCGTACAAGTACTGACGTGATACGGTTTGCTGTCATATATCCGGCGTCTTTTTGGGAAAATTTTCCCGCGCCATGATGTCATCCGCACCCTGTTTCCTTATCACTTGACCGGTATTTTCTACCTGGATCTACTTCAGGTTATTACAGGGTTGGTTTACCGTTTTCTCATCAGTGCCTGCAAACTCAGGAAATCTTTTACTTTGTGCCGAACTAAATCATTACTTCATCGCAAATGCCTTATCCATATTGAAATCAACCGGTTCAGACAGCAACCGCCAGACAATACGTGTTAACTTATTTGCCAGCGCCACGGTGGCTTTCATTTTTCCCCGTCGCTCAGTGACATGATTAAGCCATCTTCCAAGACGGTCATCCCGCTTTTGGGCACAGCGCATGACCGCTCTGGCTCCATGAATGATGAGTGTCCGAAGGTCGCAGTTACCATTTTTAGTCATCGAAGTGAGGATGTGTTTCCCGCCGGAACTATGTTGCCGGGGAACCAGACCACACCAGGCGGAAAGTTGTCTTCCGTTAGCAAATTGTTCTGCATCAACCTCACTTAAAAAAGCGGCGGCGATGAGCGGGCCAACACCCGGTATAGTCATCAGTGCTCGATACCGGGGTTGCTGTTGACACAATGCTGCGATTTCATATTCTGTTGAACGAATATATTCATTCAGTGTGTGGATGTTTTCCAATAAAGTGGAAAGCAAATGGCGTAATACCGGAGACACAGGCTTTTCCGCATCTTCAATCAAATCGGGTAATCGCTGTTGCAAAGTGTGTATCCCAACCGGGAACTCGAAGCCCTGCTCAGCGGCCAGAGCACGAATTTGATTGGCGGCGGCGGTGCGCTGTTCGACCATCAACTGACGGGCACAACGCAGCGCTTTGATATCTTGCTGCTCAAGAGTTTTTACAGCAACAAAGTGAATCCCCGGACGAAATGCCGTCTCACATATTGCTAGAGCATCATTGGCATCATTTTTCTGATGACGAGTTAACGCCTTTACATGTTGGGTTGGAATGAGCCGGATGGCGTATCCCATGGATTGGAAAGTCCGCCCCCAGTAATGCGAGGTTGCACAAGCTTCCATTGCGATAAGTGTATCCGGCGGGAATTGACGAACAGTATCTAACAGCTTGCTGCGAGAAACTTTTCGATTCCAGGCAACGGTCCCATCATTCATCCAGACACAAAGCTGAAAAACGGATTTAGCCAGATCGATACCGACGACTTTTATCGTGTTCATGATGTTGTTCCTCTATAAATGGGACGGCTCAACATAAGTGTGGCAGGATTATGTTGAGGAGGGACGTCCATCACATCACTCGAAGGGAACTCAGTCCGATTTAAGCGATCTGATCAATCGCCAAATATCCCACATCACTAACCGGACTGAGTTATGCCGATCATAGCATTTATCCCTGATGAAGAACGACGTCTTATGAAAAGAGAAGCTCAACAAACTCATGATAAAAACCACGCTCGCCGACTGATGGCGATGCTCATGTTGCATCAAGGAATGACCGTTACTGAGGTCGCCAGAATATTGTGTGCGGCTCGTTCCTCGGTAGGTCGGTGGATTAATTTGTTTACTTTATATGGTGTTAATGGATTAAAAAGTCTCAAGCCCGGTCGTGAGCCACAGTGGCCGGTTGATGATATCTTGCGCATTCTGCCGCTTCTTGTGCAGCGTTCACCACAGGATTTCGGCTGGCTGCGCTCCCGCTGGAGTACCGAACTTTTGGCGCTTGTCGTTAATCGGCTTTTTGATATCTCGCTTCATCCCGTCACATTGCACCGCTACCTGCGACAGGCTGGCCTTGTCTGGCGCAGAGCCGCGCCGACACTGAAGATAAAAGACCCTCAATATGAGGAAAAACGGACAGCCATCGAGCAAGCTCTGGTGCAAAACTCGGTTGATAATCCGGTGTTTTATCAAGATGAAGTCGATATCGATTTAAACCCGAAAATTGGCTCGGACTGGTGTCTAAAAGGACAGCAAAAACGCATCGCCACGCCGGGGATAAATCAAAAACATTACCTGGCGGGCGCGCTGCATGCAGGGACAGGACAAGTCCATTATGTCAGCGGCAGCAGTAAGAACTCTGACTTATTTATCAATCTGTTAGTAATATTGAAACGAACATATCGGCGGGCCAGAACGATAACGTTGGTGGTTGACAATTATATCATTCACAAAAGCCGCAAGGTCGAACGATGGTTAGCAGGTAATAAAAAGTTCAGGATACTGTTTTTGCCAATCTATTCTCCGTGGCTAAACCCGATAGAGCGGCTATGGTTGTCGTTACATGAAACGGTAACGCGTAATCATCAATGTCGGTATATGTGGCAATTACTCAACCGTGTTACTCAGTTTATGAAGGCCGCCTCACCGTTTCCGGGTAATCAGCACGGACTGACCAAAGTGGAGCGGTAATATGCAAAGCTATTTAGCACTCACCACAGTCTGGAAGCGGATTACTCTTTGCGAGCAGGAAGTTGCCAGTTGGAGGGCATCGCATGCCGGATGAGATCGACCGCGATCAGGCCTTCAATGAGCAACGATTGGAAGAGATGATTGAACAGAGCCGTTTCAGACCGGGGGGAATGCCCTCGCTGCTCCATTGTCGTTTGTGTGGTAAAACCATTCCGGAAAAAAGGCGTCAGACACTGCCGGGTATAACGACCTGTACGGAATGTCAGGAAAAACTTGAACGCCGCCGACGTTAATTTAATCGGTAAGACGTGGGGAGATTTCTCTCCACGTCTTTATATATACTTTAAAATACATATAAAGCTTTATATTTTATTCTGCAACCCTCCCCCCAGCATTCATAATCACCCCCATAAACTCTTTTATTTTAATTTTTAATTTCCTGTTCAAAAATAAATTCTTATCATTCATCCTTAATACACCACTCTTAACAACTGAACTTATGGACGTTAACTCGTCCGGGCTGGGGATTGCTCTTTAAAAATATGGGACGGGCTGTCACACAACCACAATTCAGGTTGCCGCTGAATGTTCTCGCTGACCCGTTAAAACCGGAATGCAGAACCGGGATGTGATGAAAGAACGTATTTTTAACTGTCTTATTAAAAGGGCTCATCATGAGAAAACCCGATTATTACGCCTATGTTGTCCAGGAAAGTCAGCCGGACACTCAGGGCGAGAAAAATACATACTGGACAAAAGTCGGCGTTGCCTTTGCTCACCACGGTAAAGCCGGTCTGAATATTGTCCTTACACCCGGTATTGCCATCTACGGCAAACTGATCCTGCTAGAACCCAGCGAGGAAAACAATCCGCCGCAGAGCACGGCTTCTGTTGAAACCGCACAGTAATTCCCCTTAATTCTGACTCCACAGCATGCAGCGTCAACTGACCCTGCATGCTGTCTGCTTTCTGAGGCCATCATGCTTTCCACCACTGCCTTTCTGGCGGCGGCCATGCAATGCGCCGCCAGCATTCATCCGTCCACGGCACTCGACGTGGCACGGGTGGAATCCGGTTTTAACCCGTACGCCATCGCCGAGATAGTCCCGAAATCCGAAACATCTTACGGCAATAAACACGTTATTTCTCACCAGCCAATCAGGCGGGGAGAGGCAGAGCATATTCTCCGCCGCCTGATGGCTCAGGGCCGCCGTTACTCTGTGGGACTGATGCAAATAACCAGTTCCAATTTTCGTCACTATGATGTGAACGCCCGCGATCTGCTCGATCCCTGCGTCAATCTTTCCGTCTTTGAACGCATACTTACTGACTGTTACCAACGCGGTGGCACCCTGAAACGAGCGCTAAGTTGCTATTACTCCGGCAACTTTGAAACTGGCTTGCGATCAGAATCTGCCTTTGACCAGACCAGCTATGTGCAGCGCATTGGTTATGCCGTTCCGTCCACACAGGAAGACCGCCCGCGTGCTCCTGATAGAAACGCGCCACCACCTGTTCATTACCCTGCCGTTGTACTGCGCGGGGAGCCTGCCGATGTCTCCAGGGCGGTTCTGACTTCTCTGCATTATCCCAAAACCGTCATTCGCGGCACCGTTCCTGTTGCCATTCATGAGGAAAAATAATCATGCGCAAATGCAATACAACAGTTACTTCCTTACTGCTGTCCACTCCGGCGCTAGCGGTAGATGGCGGATTTAACAAGGCGAATGAAACACTGAGCAACACCTCAACCGGTCTCCTGGGACTGGCAGCTGTCACTATCACGCTGGCGACCATGTGGGTGGGCTACAAGGTGCTGTTCGACGGCAAGAGCCTGCACGACATGCGTAACGTCATCATCGGCGCGATCCTGATTGTCGGCGCGTCCGGCTTCGGTGCCTACTGGGCGTCATAAGAGAGGCAACGATGGCTACGCTGAATAAAGCACTAACGCGGCCTGCCGCCATTATGGGTATTCCTCTGGTGCCGTTCGTTCTCGTCAGCGGGGCCATCGTCCTGCTGGCGGTCTATTTCAGCTATTACCTGGCACTGTTGCTGCTCCCGGCCTGGGCGGAAATGAAAAATAAAGCCCGAAAGGACACTCATTATTTCAGTCTGCTCTGGCTGGCGTTTAAAACCCGTGGACGACTTTTCACCAATACCCATTTTGGCGCGAATGCCTTTCTGGCAAACCAGTACGATAACGTTGATGTCTCGGAGTTTATTCAGAAGATGAAATTAAACGAGCGTATTACGCTGGATAAATATATTCCGTACTCCTCCCATATTCACCCTTACGTCATCAGAAACCATCACCGTGATTTTGTTGCCACCTGGGAGCTGGGCGGCACAGTCTTTGAATGTGAAGACGAACATCATCTGACTCTGATGGCTACACACCTGAATAACGTTATTCGTTCATATGAGGGTCTGCCGGTAACATTCTATATTCACCGGCTTCGTGAAAAATACCATGATGCTTTTGAAGCCTGTTCGGGTATTCCCTTTTCCGATGACGTGACCCGGCGATATTACCAGCCGGTAAAAGAAAAACCGTTCTGGCGGCACCGGCTGTTTTTCACCGTCTGCTACGCGCCGTTCTCTCAAATTGAGAAGAAAGCAATGAAAGCGCAACCGCACGGTAAACGCCGGGCGGCGCTGGATGACGCGCTCAAAATCATGCTGGAATACCGCAAATCTCTGGAATCTTCATTATCCCGCTATATGGCAACGCCGCTGGGGGTATATGAAGAAAACGGGCGGGTATATTCCTCGCAACTGGCGTTCTTCCACCGCCTGATCACCGGACAGTGGCAGAAAGTGGCCGTAACGCGCTCGCCGTTTTATGAAACATTAAGCACGCCGGACGTCTTTTTCACCACCGACACCGGTGAATGCCAGACGGTCAGCGGTTCCCGCTTCTTCCGCAGCCTGGAGATTAAGGATTATTCCCCGGAAACCCATACCGGTATGCTTTACGCTGAAAGCGAGTATGTTCTGACGCAGTCCTTTACCTGTATGGCACGGGATGAGGCGCAGAATCATATCCGGCTGGCGGAAAAACGGCTGAATTCGGCAGACGATGACGCGATTTCCCAGCGTGAAGAGCTGATTGTCCTGCGCGATCTGCTTCAGTCCGGACATGTGTCGTGCGGTAAATTCCACTTTTCCCTTCTGGTCTCCTCAGACAGTGCCCTCCAGGTGGTAAAAGACACTAACGCGCTGGCTCAGCCCTTCACCGATCTTGGCATTATGACGACGCTCTCCACCCTGTCACTCCCCGCCGCGTATCTGGCGCAACTGCCGGGCGTCTATACGCTGCGCCCCCGGCTGGTGGCCGTCAGCAGCCAGAATTTTGCCGATATGGCCTGCCTGCATAACTTCCATCCCCACAAACGCAGCGGTAATCCGTGGGGGGAAGCCATCGCCCTCCTCACATCTCCCGGCGGTGGCGGGTATTACCTCAACCTGCATGACAGCCAGGCCGGGCGGGATGACACCGGTGAGAAAACGCCGGGGAATACGGCGATTATCGGGAAAACCGGCTCCGGTAAAACCCTGCTGATGACCGTCATGCAACAACTGATGCAGAAGTACCGTAACCCGGTGTCGTTTGCACCTTCTGTGCCCCTCAAACGGCTGACCACGGTGTATTTCGATAAGGACCGGGCGGCGGAGATGGCGATCCGCCAGGCGGGCGGCCGTTATTTCCGTATCCGTACCGGTGAGCCCACCGGCTTCAACCCGTTTGCGCTGGAGCCAACCCGCCGGAACATCATTTTTATCAAACGGCTGGTGCGCATACTGTGCCGCCGCAACGGTAAGCCGCTCGATCCGCGCGATGAGGAGCGGATCAGTGCCGCCGTGGACACCATCATGCTGGACTATCCGCCTGAGTACCGTCGATTCGGGATATCCCGGCTGCTGGAAGTGCTGCCGGAGCCGCCGACCACAGATGCCCGCACCAACGGGCTGCGTATTCGCCTGAAACAGTGGGCGCAGGGGGGCGAGTTCGGCTGGGTGTTTGATAACGAGGCTGATACTTTCACCATCAGCGATGTTGATAACTTTGGTATCGACGGCACTGAATTTCTGGATGATGACGATATTCGCGGCCCCGTGACCTTTTACCTGCTGTACCGTGTGACCAGTCTTCTGGACGGTCGCCGCCTGGTGATGTTTATGGATGAGTTCTGGCGCTGGCTGGCCGATGTCGAATTTTCCCGCTTCTCGCTCAATATGCTGAAAGTCATCCGCAAGCTGAACGGTATCTTCGTTCCGGCAACACAGTCACCGGATGAGATCGTCAGACACCCCATCGCCCCGGCGATTATTGAGCAATGCGGTACCCAGATTTTCCTCGCCAATCCGAAAGCCAGCTATGCGGATTACGTGGAGAAAATGAAAGTACCGGACAGCGTTTATGACACGGTCAGAAACCTGGATCCGGGCGAGCATTATATGGTCATCCTGAAAACCCCGCTGCGGGCCGGGGAAACCCGCCCGTTTGTGGCGATGGCAAAAATGGATCTGTCCGGACTGGGTAAACTCACCCGGCTTCTCAGCGGCAGTGAGGACAACCTGAAAATATTCGATGCCATTTATCAGGACGGTATGCGACCTGATGAATGGAAAGACGCTTTCCTTGAGCGGGCAATCTGAAAGCCATCCGGAGGTAATATCAATGCGTTCCAGGAATCACTTTCTGGCATTATCTTTATTTTTCTCGACGCAGGCGTTCAGCGCCGGAATACCGGTTTTCGACGCCGTGCAGAATACCGAATCCATTAATCAGTGGATGCAGAAACTACAGCAATGGGAAGATACGGCTACCCATTATAAATGTGAACTTGATGCATATAAGAAGCAACTGGCTACCGCAACCGGCGTGCGGGATATTCAGGGTTTTCTCAGCGATGCCCGAAGTCTGAAAACCGATATTGATAATCTCCGTAAGAGCGGTATTTCACTGGATGCTCTGCTGACCACGCAAAACAGTTCATATTCTTCTGAACTGCAAAACCTTTACAATAAATACAAATCATTCAGCGTATGCAGCGAGGAACAGGAAGGAATAAAATCTCAGGCCCTGGCCGACAGTTGTAAACAGATGATCCTCAATCAGGCAATGGCGATTGAGAATACCACTGACGTTGAAAACAGGATCAACAGCACACTCAGCGACATATCAGACTTATCTGATCGTATATCGAATGCGCAGGACTCGAAAGAGTCTCAGGATCTGGCTAACGCCATCGCGGCGAAAAGCGTACAGTTAAATGCGCTGACGAATCAGTGGGAGATGTCTGTCAGACAGGCTGAACAGCGAACGACATTGCTGGAACAGCAAAGACAGAAAGCCTTTCAACAGCAGCAGTTAACGGCACCTGTTGCTGACCTTAATAATTTATAAGGAGGTTATCCGTGCTCAGATCTTTATTCACCTTATGCACACTCTCAGGCGTGATATTACTGTCCGGCTGCAAGGAAACCAAATCCGAAGCCTGGTATAAGCAGCATCCTGACGAAACTTATGCGGTTTATACACAATGCCTGAAGGATGGCGAGGCAAGCGATAACTGTGAGTTTGCTCAACGGGCTGCCATTATGTTTGCTCAAATTGGCAAGGCCGGAATAAAAGAAAAATTTGAGACACTCTTTCAGCAGGAAGCCGAAAAGAGAAAATCCGTCACCCGGTAATATCTCCTTCAGCAAAACAGGGAATTCTCCCTGTTTTTTATTTCCTTTCTTTATATATCAGGTGAGGCACCATGTCCGGTGGTATTTTTGTTGGTATGGACAAAAACATCATGGATGGACTTAATACCGTACTGGAAGGTCAGTCTTCCACTTACGGCACGATGATCAGCGTCATCATCACCAGCTCTTTTACCCTGTTTATACTGTTTCGCGGTTACCAGACGCTGGCTGGCAAACTCCGGACCCCGGTTGAAGATGTCGTCTGGGATGTGGGGCGAATGTTGCTGATCACCACCTTTGCGTTAAACCGGGATGGCTGGCTGGATATGGCGGTAGCGGCTATCCAGGGATTCAAAGACGGTGTCAGCGGCGATGATAACGTCTGGGCGCTGCTTGATACCGTCTGGGAAAAGGCGCAGACACTGGGGCAGACGCTGTTCAGTATGGACACCTCGACTTACGTCAAACTGAATGGCGGCTTTGCAGAAGTGCTGGTATGGGGCGGCGCGATCGTTCTGTTACTGGCTGCCACCTTTGTCAACCTGCTCGCCGAAATCACCCTCCTGTTAATGACGACCACCGCGCCGCTCTTTATTTTCTGCCTGCTGTACGGTTTTCTTAAGCCGATGTTTGATAACTGGCTGAAAACGATTTTCGCGGCAATATTAACGATCATGTTTTCCGCCTTATCAATCCGTATCGCCATCAATTACCTGAATAAAATCCTTGATGCAGCGACCCGGACATCCAATGTCAGCAACATGGTTACGCTGGCAGCACAGTGCCTGCTGGCCGGGATAGCGGCGGGTGTGGTGGTCTGGTTCTCCGCGAAGCTCGCCAGCGCACTCAGCGGGGCCGCCGTACAGGCGGTGCTGCAGGGTGCAGCCATGAGTGGCCTGAGCGGACTGGCAAAGAAATCCGCCGACCTCACCGGGCCGGGGGTAAAGGGCGGAGCCCGCCTGGCTGCGAAAGGCGGCATGGCTGTCGCCGCGGCGACCGGCAGGCTCACCGGCGCAGGCGCGGGTAAAACCGTGAGCGCCTGGCAGAAACGCGCCGCCGCCATCGAAAGTATGAAACGCCTGAACCGGCAGCGTCACCGTTAATCCTCCCGATCCTTAATTTCCTTTCCCCGTCACGCTGTGGCCTGCGCCACCGGTGCGGCATTCCTGCATCCATACGATAAGGGGCTTCCATGAAATTCAGCATCTTCTTTCTGATGCTGTGCGCGCTCACGGGCTGCGCACGGCATCAAGGCGACCTCCCGCCGGTATCCGGCGAACCCGAGCCGGTGAATTCCCCCGCCATCATTCAGGAGCTGACTCACCATGTCTGATATTCAGAACATTGTTAATGTTTCCCGCTCTTTTGAATCCATCCTGCTGGAAAAGGAAGAACGTTCCCGAAAAACCGCCTGGCGGGTGGCCGCTGCCGGACTGATTCTTGCCGCAATGGCGATTGCGGCCATGATTATTCTGTTGCCGCTGAAAACCACCAACACTGAATTATGGTCAGTGGATAAACAGACCGGGCGCTATGAATATATGACCCGCGTGAAGGAGCGGGATATTTCGTCTGAAAAGGCACTGGCGCATTCACTGGCAGCACACTATGTCAGACTCCGCGAGGGATATAATTATTTTTCCCTCCAGCGTGATTATGACGACGTGCAGTTATTTAACAGCGACAGCGTGAACCGGGACTATCTGGACGGGTTTAACGGCGACCAGGCACCGGACGTGATTTTTAACAGGGCGGAATATGTCGTTTATATCGACATTATTTCCAATGTGCATGCGCCCGCCACCGGGCCGGATAATCTGGCGACCCTGCGTATTAAACGCACCATCCGCCGCATTGCCGATAATTCCGTGAAAACGGATGTCTGGAATATCCGTCTCACTTACCGCTACGTTCCGCACCGGCAACTGACCGACAGCCAGCGTGAAGTGAATCCGCTGGGCTTCATCGTCACCAGCTACCAGCGCGATAAAGAGCTGAGGGGGGAATGATGCTGAAACACATTCTGCTCCTCACGGGGTTACTGGTGTCATGCGTGTCATGGAGCGCGGCGACACCACGCGGCAGCACGTATGACAGCCGGATGCAGAACGTCACGTACAATAGCCAGAATGCCACGGTCGTCCGTACCCGCCCCGGCTACGTCACCATGCTGGTGTTTGACGATGATGAAACCGTTATCGATGCGCAGGCGGGTTTTCCCAGAGGCTGGACCGTGACGAAAAGCGATAACCGGGTGGGCGTCAGCCCGAACCCGATTACCCAGCCGGTCACGGACGCCAGCGGTAACAACGTCAGCCAGGTGTTTCTGCCGACAGAGAAAGACTGGAAAACCAATCTGTTCGTGGTGACCTCGAAGCGCGATTACAGCCTGGAGCTGAACGTGCTGGACCGCGACTCGCCCGCTCAGGCCTTTGTCATCCGCTACCACTATCCCGATGAGCAGCGGAAAAAGTCAGCGGCCACCAGCGCCACCCTCCAGCAACGACAGCAGGAAACACTGGACCGGCAGCGGATAGCGGCGGCATTCGGGCAGACAACCACGCCGCGCAACTGGCGCTATACAAAACGGGTGGCCGCCGGTTCCGCCGCCATCGCCCCGGACTTTACCTGGGATGACGGTCGTTTTGCGTATATCGGTTTTTCTCCTGCGAAAACCCTGCCTTCCGTTTTCCGGGTGGTTAACGGCCAGAAGCAGGCGGTCACGCCCGGAACGGTTAAACGGGGCAACTACACCGTGATGGTGGTTCCGGCATCGCCGCAACTGGTTCTGCGTTACGGCAGCTCGGTGGTGGGGATCGAAAACGACGGATTCGGGCGTATCCCGCTGACCAACAGTGACACCGTTTCGCCGTCCGTTACGCTGGAGGAAAAATGACCGACAAATCTTTCCCGGACGAACCGGAAAAAACCACCGCAGAACGGGAAGCAGAAGCCCGCGAACGCGCCCGCGCGGCAATGGCATATCAGGAACCGGAGCAGAAAACGCCGCCCGGTCAGCCGAAAGTGACCCGCTTTCGTAAAGCTTCTGGTCGCCGCACGCTGATCGTCAGCCTGCTGAGTCTGGTACTGGTCATCGCGCTGGCATCCGGTGGCGATCGTCTTCTCAGCGCCCTGAAAAGGGGTGCTGAGAAAGAATCTGACACCGCGCCGCCCTCCTCCGGGGCAGTGCTGCAGGAGCGTAAGAATCTGGGCATGGACAGTAACCCGTTTGGCCTGTTCGGGCCAGGGAGGCAGGAAAGCGCAGGCCCTGCCAGTCAGAGCGCCCCGGCCACTCCAGCTCTGCCGCCCGGGCAGCCCGCCCTGAACAAGGCGGCAGCACTGGCAGACGGGCTGAACAGCGGCAGTACAGGGTCAGGGGACAATACACGCACGTCCCGAAGCGGAGTGCGCAGCAACACGGAAACGTCGGGCAGACCGTCAGCCTCCACGGCGTACACATCCTGTCAGTCTGTACTGGTCAGTGGCGAAGATGGACGCCTGCGCTGCCCGGATACGACAGCACCGGCAGGCAGCAATAACAACGACGATCCGGGCGTTGCCCGCGTCACCGGTGTCAGGCGGCTGGGCCTCGATCCCGATCTCTATATCCCGGTGGATCGTTATATTCCGTGTTCGATGATGCGGCGCTTCGTATCCGATGTTGGCGGTCATATCTCCTGCCTGATCAGTGAGAATGTCTGGAGCGCCAGTAACCATGTGAAGCTGATCCCGGCAGGAACGGTCGCCCGTGGCGTCTACCGCACCGGCGCACTGCAACACGGGCGCAGCCGGATGTTTGTGCTGTGGACGGAGCTGCGCACACCGGAGCCCGGCAGCCTGCAAATCCCTCTCACTGATACGCAGGCCACTGGCCCGCTCGGTGAAGCAGGGATCGCAGGCTGGATCGACAGCCATTTCTGGGAGCGTTTCGGCAACGCCCTGATGCTCAGTACCGTGCAGGACGTGGCGGCAGCGGCATCAGATGCTGCGCCGGGTAAAGACCGCAATACCGACTATACCGAAAACACCCGCGCCGCCACGGCGGAAATGGCGAAAACGACGCTGGAAAACAGCATCAGTATCCCGCCCACGATGTACCTGAACCAGGGCGATGTGATCGGCATCATGACCGGCACGGATATTGATTTTTCCTCTGTTTATCAACTACAGCTAAAAAAGAAATGGTATGAGCGCTGAAAACCTGTCACTGGATTTTATGAAAAATCAGCTGTTCGGTGATTATCTGCCAGTCGAAGGGCTGACCGAAATCGCGATTAACCGACCGGGGGAACTGCACACCAAAATAAAGGGGGCATGGCAGCAGCGTGAATCCCCGATCACGCTGCGTCAGTGTTACGCCTTTGCCAGAGCACTGGCGTCCTGGCATGACGATAATATTGACGATACGTCACCGATACTGTCGGCCACGCTCGAATCCGGCGAGCGTATTCAGACGATTATTCCCCCCGCCTGTGAGCGTAATACGGTATCCATTACGTTACGCAAGCCCTCGTTTGAACAGAAAACACATCAGTCATGGATTGATGCGGGATTTTATCAGCGCGTGGCCGGTCAGGAAAATACGAAAAGTCAGGATAATGCACTGATCCGGTTATACCACAGCGGGGATATTCCCCGCTTTATGGAAAAGGCGGTGGAATACGGCAAAACAATTTTTATTGTGGGTGAAACCGGCTCCGGTAAAACCACCTATATGAAAACGCTGCTGCATTATATTCCGCTGCATCTCCGGCTGGTAACGATTGAAGATAATCCTGAAATCCGCTTTTATCACCATGCCAATTATGTTCATCTTTTTTACCCGGCGGATGCCGGGGATAACGCCATTGTCACACCCGGCAGGCTGATCCGGGCTAATTATCGTATGAACCCTGACCGGATATTACTGGCAGAAATTCGTGGGCGTGAAGCGTGGGACGGGCTGAAAATTGTCGGCTCCGGGCATGAGGGGTTAATCACCTCCCTGCATGCGGGCAGCCCGGAAGAATGTATTGAAGGGATCATTGACCGCTGCTATGAAAACCCCGACTGCCGAAATATTCCTTTTGATGTGCTGTTACGCAAGGTACTTAAAAGCATTGATGTCATCGTCAGTATTGATATAAACGGCGATGTTCGCCGGATGCATGATATTTACTTTAAACCAGTTCATTTAAATAGCATGAAAGAGGCATTCAGAAAATAACTCCGGCAAATAAAATCACCCAAGATACGTAACCTTTCATTAATCATAACGGTGACTGAAATGAAGAAAGTCATACTGTCCGTATTATTTCTTGGCGTTATGGCGTCATATTCAACATCCGCAATGGCTGCGAATGCCTGCGAAGTGGTGTTATGTATGTACGGTAAAGCAACCGGAAATAGCGGCGGCAGTGAATGTCACACCGCTGAACGGGCATTTTTTAATATCGTAAAAAAGAACAGGCATGGTTTTCTGCCTGACCATACGGCTGATGCCAGAAAATCGTTTTTACTTGAATGTGATTCGGCAGACCCGGCGGCTATCGGTCAGATCATCAGTAAATATGGCCGCGTTCGCGGTTAATACTGGCGAGACGGGCACAGAGCATGACGGTTTTCAGGTTTTTACGGCTTCTGTATTTCGCGGATTAAGGAGCGAAGAAACAGGGGCCGTAAAAATGAGGCAGCGGACAGAAATATTTTCGCGGGTTAAGGAGCGAAAATAATTCAGGCACCGCGCCTCACCTGCAAACAGCCGCGCCCACGCGGATTTTGCAGGCCGGGGGGAGCCGGATAAATTTCGCCGCCCCGGCGCGCGAAAAGCTGTCGCCCACGACAGCGGTTTACCCGGGGGGCACAGCACCGCACGCCGTCGCGGCTAAGTCTCCGGCCCAAAGCCGGTAGCGTGGCGCGACCACCCTCTTTAAAGGTCAGCTTCCCTTTTATTCCCGCTGCGAGGAACGAGCAAAGGGAATAAAAAGGCGAAAGCGACCGTCTTAAAGGGGGTGGTCGCGCGTAGCGCGTGACGGTGTGCCGCCTTTGACCCTGGGGGTTTTGGAGTGGCGTCCAGCCACGACATTACCCCCATGCGACAGGCAATAAGGGCGTCCAGCCCGCATGTACTGGCGCACGCCGTTTCGTACCGGGAAGCATGCTTTCCGGCACATGGTCGCACAGCGGCCACCTTCTTTACCCCATGACATCGCCCCGCCTTTTCGCCCGACACCGTGGGGCGAATTGACGGGGCGATGTCATGGGGCGAATAGCTGACGAAGGAGGCACGATGATTTTAAATAAGCTTGCCGCTTCACTGTCGCCGATAGTGAACGGGATGCTGGCGCTGCTCGCTTTTGTACAACAGCAACAACTGATGCTGGCGTTATTCGCGGGGCTGACGATGCCGTTTTTTGCGTCGATGAAAAGCGATGAACGGCAGAAAGCGCCGCTCTGGAAAAAGCTGATTATTGCTTTTTCCCTGCTGTGTTTTCTCTCTGGCACACTGGCCCCGATAGTTATCGGATCCTTTCAGTGGCTGTATAAAATAAAACTCACCAGTGATAATACAGTACTGGCCTGGTCAGTACGGATTGTATTCACTGTAACCGGGATTATTTTTCATATTATGCTTCGTCGTGTATTCACGCCGGAACTGGATAGAATTAAGAAACGCCTTGTTAAAAAGACCACCCTTGAACGGGAATTACGTACTGATGTCCGCACCGTGAAATCCCTGCTACCGGAAACTCTGCATTATAACCCGCTGGATTATATCGACCTGAATAAAGGAATCTTTACTGGCATGGACAGGGAGAATGAACCGATGTATCTCCCGTTAAAGGACTGGCAGAAACAACACGCGGACATTATTGGCACCACCGGAGCCGGTAAAGGGGTCGCAGCCGGGATATTGCTCTACCAGAGCATTCTGGCCGGTGAAGGTGTCTTTGTTATGGACCCCAAGGATGATGAATGGGCTCCACACCTTTACCGCAAAGCCTGTGAGGATGCAGGCAAGCCTTTTGCCTTAATTGACCTGCGAAAACAGCAATACCAGTTAAACCTGATTGAAGATATTACGCCCGATGAACTGGAAGAACTGTTTGTTGCAGGGTTCAGCCTTGCGGAAAAAGGACAGGAATCTGACTTTTATCGCATTGATGACCGAAAAGCCGCGCGTATCGCCGCGCAATTTGTCAGCGATAATCCATCGGCAACACTCCGGGATGTTTATAACGGTGATTATGTTCAGGGTATTGCTGAAAGAATCAAAGCATTTTTCGGCAAGATTGAGGAACTGGCATTACTCAATGCCGTTAATTCACCGAAAGGTTTTTCACTCAGGAAAATATTTGATGAAGGTGGTTGCTGTTATGTTGTCGGTTCCATGCGAAACAGCAAAATTATAACCGCACAGCGGATGCTGCTGGTTCGCCTTTACCAGTTAGCAGAAAGGCGCGACCGTGTAACAGACGTCCCCCGCCCCATTGCTATTTATCTTTCCGAACTTAAATACCATTTATCCAGGCCAGCGCTGGAAGGTTTAGGCGCGGCACGGGATAAAGGCGTCCATATTATTATGGACCACCAGTCCATTGGCGATTTAAAAGACTGCCCGGCAGATTTGAAAGGCGACGCCGTTGTCGGCGCAGTCGTTGAAAATGCCAAATTCAAACTGGTTTATCGGGTTATGGACCCGGACACGGCGGAATGGGTGGCGAGAATGTCAGGCACTATTCTGGTGGATGACGAACTCCGTAAGGCTAAGACGGATAATATGCTGACTGAAACCATCGACAGTGAGCGCACAATACGCCAGGCCGAACGTTTCTTTATTGACAGTAATATGATCCTGAACCTGCCTGATTTTGTCAGCTTTATCTTTACGACAAAAACGCTACCTTCTGCTTCACTGATTTCACCGATAAAGGTCAAAAAGCGTCAGCTAAAAATCTTCTCGGTTTCCCCTGATATTGCCGCAACGGCGGCACCGGTGAAAATCACACTGGACTTTAGCGAGGATGATAAACCAGCCATGCCGGATGTGATGACAACACACCCGGCTCTTTTCTTCGACGAAAACGAAGTAAAACCGTTAAAGCCGAAACCTGATGATGAAGAACACATGTCCCCGCTGGATTTATAAGGAGCGCTTATGCTGATTTCGTCCTTTCACGAGCGCCAGACGCGTAACAGCGAAAAAATAAAACAACTGCTGAACTTCCTGAAAGAAGAAACCTACAGTGATTTTAAAACGCTGATGCTGCTATTTGGTTTCCGGGATCATAAGTCGCTTTATTCGCTACTGGCAAAAACGGAGCGAATGGGGCTAATTCAGAAGCATATGCTTGAATCACGGACAATGAAGATTTCATTATGGGGGATCACCAGCGACGGCCTGGCGGTGGTGTTAACCCCGAATGATAAAATCTTTCCTGCGCGGTTTGAACCATCAAAAATCAGCGGCTGGACGCTGGAGCACCATCTTGATAATCAGGCCGCCAGGCTTATTCTGGAGAAGAAAGGCGCTTCGGGATGGATTAACGGCGACCGGACCACTTTTATCAGCCAGTATCAGGTGAAACATCGCCCGGACGGGTTACTGACCCTGCCTAACGGTAACGTAATTGCCATTGAAACCGAGCGCCGCCTGAAAACCCGAGCCCGTTATCAGTCGATCATTGCCAGTCACTTACTGGCCCGGACCCGCAAGCAGTGGATTTACGTTTTTTATGTTGTGCCCGATCGACAGAAGAAGCTTGCGCTTGAACTGCTGTTTGACAGCATCATGCATGTCATCATCAACCATCAGCACATCCCGCTGGAAGAACGTCACCGCAGGGTGTTTCGCATTTATACCCTTGATGAACTGAAGCGCCTGTCATTAGACAGTTATACGTAAGCTTTGACTCAGGCCATCGTGATGGCCTCACCGGGCTGGCGGCGATACCGCCAGCCCGGAATATTTTTGTATTTCACTGCGAGGCGCAGACTGTCCGGTACTCGCTGTGCTGCGTTCCGCCTCAGTCTGCGCCTTGCAGCGTTGCCGGTTAAAAAACATGTAACCGCATTCCCTTGCGGTTGTCCGGCTCCGGCCTCAGAGTTTATCCATCAGATAACGATGCGCTTTAGAGGCGACGCTGGCCGCTTTGAAAATATAACGCTTGTCGTTTTTCAGTGCTTTCAGCCAGGAAGCAATATAGCTTTCATGTTGTACCTCTCCCTCAATCCCCAGATCAGCCATCAGAAAGGCACTTCCCAGCTCCGCCACCAGTTTTTCCTCTGCATAATCCGCACTGCCAAACTTCCCTTTCATTTCACGGTTCAGGCGTTTTTTACCCCCACTCCAGTGGACAAGTTCATGCAGGCCGGTAGCGTAGAAATTCGCCGCATCTGAAAACAGATGGCGCTCCGGTAGCCAGACTTCATCTGTTGATGGGCTGAAAAAGGCGTTTTGTCCTTTCTCGATGATGTTTGCACCGCTCTTCCTGAACAGGTTTTCAGCCTCGGGCAACGAGTCAAAAGTTGCTTCCGGACTGACCGTTTCTGTGGTCAGAGTTAAACCGTCGATTTGCTGAACGTTAAACACGGTGAAAGTTTTCAGCATCGGGATATGGTCGATTTCTCCGGCGTCGTTTTCCTTCTCCAGGGTGGTGTAGAAAATGGCTGTTGTTCCATGCTCACCCTTGCGAACCTGTCCACCTGCTGCCTGTGCCTGTTTGTAGGTCAACCAGCGTGAATCGCTGAACCCCTGTTTCGATGCACTGCTCCACAGCAACATGATATTCATGCCGCTGTAGGCTACGCCGGTGGCGTAATTGGATGGCAAACCAGACATGCCAGATACACGCTGCCACGGGCAGGACCACGGTTTTACACCGGCTTCCAGCGCTGCAATGATGTTGTCGGTTACGGTCTGATAAATATCCGTTCTGGTTTTAGAAAATTTCGTCTTTGAGGAGCCTGACGGGTTCAGCGGGGATACGCTGGTCGCCGCTGCGGTGTTAGGGGCGCTGGTCCGGGTGGTATGCAGGGAAATCGTCATGGTTTTCTCTCCGTCAGTGTGTGATTTTCGTCTTCGTATCGCCTGACGGTTCGCTTTCCCGGCATCGTTCTGTCCTGCAAGGGCGCAGCATGCGTGCCATTTACCCTTGCGGGACGGGTTGTGTTGGGAAACGATTAACCGGAAGCAGAAATGAAGAACGAAAAGCGCACGGGAGAAAAAACTGCCCCTGCATAGCCGGGTGTAGCGCCCCTTACTTCGCAGCGGTGAAAAGTCGATTTGGTTGTGTTGAGTCGGGGACTTGCACTGACAGGAACTTCATGTTGGTGTTAGCATTCTTTCCTGCCGGTCGAGACGATCCTGCTAACCGGGGGCGATTTGTTCTTAAA
Source organism: Pectobacterium araliae (assembly GCF_037076465.1). Lineage (NCBI taxonomy): Bacteria > Pseudomonadati > Pseudomonadota > Gammaproteobacteria > Enterobacterales > Pectobacteriaceae > Pectobacterium > Pectobacterium araliae. Next base: position 2,766,418 of record NZ_AP028908.1, read on the forward strand.
TTGTCTCGTTCCGGCATCAATCAGAACCAAGCCCCGATTTTCTACTTATTAAGCGCAGCGTACAATCTGTCCATCACCACCCGGATCCAAGGTGAGAGATTTCTTGAAACAGGCCACTATACGGTAACCGGGGCAGCCGAGTGTAGCCGTCCTTGCTAGCTCCGCAGCAGTGACTATGGTTTTGGTAGTAACCAGCATCGTCAGTTGTGCTTCTGCTTACATATAAGTGACAGTTTTACTCGCTAGTAACTCTATCCAATTCTCATTGAGTAATGAGTCAAAATTTTAGTAATTATCTGATTGCCAGATTGACTAAACCCATATCATGAGTAACATTTGTACACATTCATACCAGCGCAGTGCCTATGCAACTGAGGGCGGTAGCTTGGATCGAGATCTTCACTTGCTACAATGGAAACCGATTGGCTATCACATTAGAGCTTGTCCTTAGCGGCAAAATATTGGAACGCGCTATCCTACTAGTCCAGATTATGGCTCGACCAAATTCTGGGCGAGGTCCAATAAAGTATATCAACTAAGAAAAATTTTCTTATAGCATGAGGTTTTATTTATGCACGTTATTTACGGAGAAACTATTAACGATGTGATAATGAAACTCCTAGAAGAAGTGCTTAATAAAGGAGTTAGTATATCGACAAGAAATGGGGATGCTATAACTATTTATGATGTTAGTATGATCTTGCGGAATCCCAGATCAAGGCATTTAAGTTTAGCAGGTCGAAAAAATAACATATTCTCAACTTTTGCTGAAGCTATGTGGGTGCTTTCTGGTGATAATCGAATTAAACCATATCTGAATTTTTTTTTGCCAAGAGCTCCTAAATACTCAGATGACGGTGTCATTTGGCGAGCAGCCTATGGAGAAAGAATATACGCTCATGGGCAGCTTGAAAATGTTGTGCAACAATTCAAAAAAGAAGGAATATTTACAAGAAGAGCCGTCATTAGCTTATACATGCCCCACAGAGATACCAATGAAAGCCTCACAAAAGTATACAACTTAGAACATACCGTCGATATACCATGCAACAACTTAATTCATTTCTTCATCACTCCAGACAAAAAATTAAACATTAAAATAGTCCAAAGAAGTGGCGATCTGATATTTGGAGTTAGCAATATAAATATTTTCGAGTTTAGTTTACTTCAAGAGATAGTACTTTATATATTACAGAGAGAAGTTGATAGCCAGATTAAACTGGGATACTTACACCAATCAATAACGAATCTTCATATATATGAAAACAGAATAGGTCAAGCCAATGAAATATATAACAGAAAAAAAGAACAAATAACAGGCATGATAAATGATGATGAAATATTCTTCCCTCCATCACTACTGAATATAAAATCATTATTTCGTGACATAGTGTCATTTTTAGAAATAATAATAACAGAAAGCCCACACAAAATAGACACATTAGATAAAGAGACTGAGAAATTAAAAACAATATTTATTAAACACCTTGTAGAAACTGAAAGAAATTTACTTTGGGGGTATGCAGAAGCAACCTTAGCATATATTTTTCAGAAGAGATTTAATCAACCAATAGTGTTAAAAACCAAGTTAAGTAATGATTTCAATCTAAGCGTGACTTCTAATTATTTTAATAATTCCAATAAGGGCCGTCTATGAAAATCGCATTCATGGGTATATCTGGTAGTGGAAAAGACTTTCTCGCCAATTATCTAGTATCTAATCATGGATTTATTAGATTATCATTTAGTGATCAACTCAAAAAATTGGCTAATTATATTTACCCTTGGATGGAAGAGGATTATACATCTGAAAAGAAAATGTTACCACTCAATATAACCTTACCTACCGGAGACTTTATTAGTCATTCACCAAGAGATATATGGCTGAGTCTAAACAAGCTAAGAGAAATTGAAGAAAAAATATTTATTAGAATGCTATCAAAAGAGCTGGTAATTTTAGAGGAAAATGGAAAGGCGAATAAAAACATAATAATTACTGACATAAGATCAAATGAAGAATTCGCATGGTGTAAGAACAATCAGTTCACTATAATACATATAGAGCGTAAAAATAATAATTATATAAAATACGAAATCGATAAATATATTACTGATAATAAAATAAAATCAGATTATCATTTCAACAACAATACAAACGGAATTACTAGCTTTAAACATTTCTTCGAAAAGGTATTACTTAGTGAACAGTAAAAACGATCAGCTTTTTTGTAATGTCAGAGAAGTGAAAATTAAAACAGCTAAACCCATCTTAAATGAAACCGTTATCAGGGAGTGGTTCTATCATCAACGAGAGAGAACTTCAATATATTATAAGAAAGAGATACTTAACCTTCCGCCTTATTGGACAGACGACGAAATATTGAGAAACTATAAATTTGTTAATACTAAAAGAAAATGGGATAAAGAAAGCAAATGGTTATTGAATAATATTACAAACAATGAATGTTTGAGTTATGAAAACAAAATACTTAATTCATTTCTATTTAGAGTAATAAATAAAGGGCTTACATTAAGTGAAATTAATGCACCCTTTGATTTTGCAAAAATTACGATTAATGACATTAATCAGGTAATTAGAGAAAAAATCTATAATATTTCACAGAAGAAGCCAGACTATGTTTTTTTTAGTGCAGCCTATATTTTAGGGGGGCCAAAGGTTAACTTTGGAAAGTTTTTAGAGAAAACAGAAGGAAAAAACGAAAAAGACATGATTATTAGGATGATAAAATTCGTTTTCTATAACCAAGATAAAATAGTAAAAGGCGTAAAATCTTCGGCAAATCAGTTCGAAGTATTTGATCATCTTAAATCATTTTATGGTATTGGGGACTTTCTTGCTTATCAAATATTCATAGACTTAACTTATATAACAAACTTTCCTTTTACTGAGAGGAATTTTGTTATTTCAGGCCCAGGATGTGAAAGAGGAATAAACTGGATTTTTTCAAATCGGGACGGAATGAACAGTGAAGAGTGTTTATTCTGGTTCATTCTTAACCAAAATAATATAGCAGAGAAATATAATGAAAAATGGAACATGGATGAGATCTTTCATTTTCTACCTAAGAACGAAAGAGTTTATACCTTGATGGACATGGAAAATAGTGGTGCATGTGAGATTGATAAAAGATGTCGAACTAAGTTCAGTAACAAAAGACCAAAACAAAAGTATCATTACCAAAGTAAAAATTTTGAGCTACTACTGTAATTGATAACCAGAAGATACCAGAAAGGATTTAAAAATGGCTAAAGAAATTAAAAAAAACGTTTTTGTTAGTCACCATCACAAAGATGATGCTAGTGTTGATGGAATATCACGTTTAGCTGCGGAAAAAGGTTATCAGCTACGTAATAGTTCAGTTCGAATGAAACCGGAAAATCAGAGACGAGCTGATGAAAAAAAAATTAGTGATAGAGCAATAGCACGTTTGCTTAGAATGAAAATGAGATGGGCTAGTCAAGTCATAGTTGTTATCGGGAAAGAGACATATACAAGACCCTGGGTGAACTGGGAAATTAAAGCAGCTCACCAGCTTGGAAAACCAATAATAGGTGTATATGAAAATGGTTTAAAAGGAGATGTAGAACTTCCAGAAAACCTTGAGAAATATGCAACTACTATTGTTGCCTGGAGGAGCGATGCCATCATCGATGCACTTGAAGGTAAAATCAGCTTTCAAAAGCCTGATGGTTTGGAGCGGGATAAAGTACAAGGAGGAAATGTAGTATGCTAATTGAACCTAAATCTCATCTTTACGCTTATGCAATAACAAGAGATTTTGGTTTTGCCCCTAATCCATTTCATGGTAGCTGTACATTAGCAACCTGCAAACCTAGAATAAGAAAATCAGCTAAAATAGGTGATTGGATATTAGGAGTTGGTGGAGCCAATTTGAAATCAGTTCAAAAAAAGTGCATTCTATTAATGAAGGTTACAGAAAAAATTAGCTTTAATGATTACTGGAAAGATACTAGGTTTTATATTAAAAAGCCTGTAAGGAATGGTGCCCGTGTTCAACTTTTAGGAGATAATATCTATCATCAAAATGAAAATAATGAATGGATTCAAGAAGATTCTCATCATAGCAATGCCGATGGTTCATTTAACATGACTAATCTTGAACGTGATACACGCACTGACCAAGTGTTGATTTCAGGTCACTTTTATTATTTTGGTGATAAAGCAGTTGACATAGATTTAAAATCCATTGGATATCAAAAAATTAGAGATTATAAAAAAATTGCTTTGGATAACTCTATATCTGCAATTAATCTCATCAAGAAAATAGAACTTGAATTTCGAAGTAATAAAAATTTAGTCATATCTGACCCGTGTCAATTTTCAGATTTCTATAAGCGTGTAGATCAAAAAACTGGAATGTTATATTCTTAAGTATATATATTTCAAATTACATATTTTTCTTTTACGTCTTAAAGTTTTAAATTATCTAATGTTTTCAAAGAACTAGGTTATTCAGAGGCTCATTAGTGCGTTCACTTTTTCATTAGATCAGTTCGCGCTCTATTAATTTCCTTTCTTAATTCAACGTTCTGAATAGATTAAAATTAAAGACATCTATTTTGTATGTTCAGTTAAAAATTAAATTTAAGCATTTTGCTGAGGATTTATGGTTTTTAAGTCTTTTTTCCACTTTGCCAATACAACTAGACAAGTTCCCGAATTATCCATATATATATGCAAAACATAACCACGTATTTTTTATACTGAAAAGGTAGTGCTGGTCATATCTGTACCGAAAGCTGACTATCTCGGATGTGACATTTAAGACTAGGAGAAAGAATCCCACGGGATTTCATCATCTGAACTTAATCACATATAACAGTTGGAATAGCAGTATATGCGATTTAAGAAATTTGTTGCCGATCAGTGTTTGGACAACGGCTTGCTGGTACAAAAAACTAAGCTGGGATAACTGACTACTCGAAAGCATCCGGTATTTACATATTGATTACGGTACCAGCGAATGCATGTATGTTTTGCACCGAAAATCGGTAGCATTATGTTTCCGTACGTTATCTGAAATATTGTATTAAAAAATAAAACTTACATATTAATTAGAAAATCATTCATTGGTAACCTTTAATTTATTAAGTGACAATACTTTTATTAAATAAAGCAATCGAATTATCCTATAAGGAAGGATCATGGGAAGAAAAATATTCATTTCATACAAATACAGTGACTCTAATGTAGCAATATTAGATAACGATATATTCACAAAATCCAGGGATTATATAACAAAACTACAAGAATATATCGATGACAATGACCATATCAATAAGGGTGAGAATGATGACGAAGATTTAAGTGATTTTAAAGACTCCACCATAGAAACAAATCTTAAGAAGAAAATTTTTGACAGTACTCTCACAATCATTGCTATATCACCAAATATGAAAGAATCGTGGAAAAATGAAGATGACCAGTGGATCCCTTGGGAAATAGCTTACTCACTCAAGGAAATAACAAAAGATGGTAGAACTAGCGGTACAAATGCAATACTATCCATTGTTTTACCTGACAGCAACAATTCTTACTCATACTTTATAGAAGATGACTATTGTCCAACTTGTCAATGTAGACTTTTAAAAACAGATACTTTATTTGGGATCTTAAAAAGAAATATGTTCAATATTAAAAACCCTGAATACACAAGTTGTGATAGCCATATAACGGACAGTGTTGTATATAGTGGGTACTCATCATACATTTACGCTGTTAAATGGTGTGATTTTATTAAGGATGTAAATAAATATATTGACATTGCTTATGAAATAAATAAGAACAAGGAATGCTATAATATTTCAAAAACAGTAGCTCTTTGAATAAATAACCAAACAGGTGAAAAATGGCCATTATCACGCCTCTTGCAGGTATAAGAATACATTTATCCGGTTCTATTCATGATAGCAAAAAAGAAGATATTTACACTTTCGTAAAACTATTTTCTGCTCGTATATTTAGTGAGGGTGGTACTGTAATACATGGAAGCCATCCGACCTTTATAAAACCACTTGAAGAATCAGCGAGAGCATTTATACAGGCAGGCGGAACCTCTGAGGCACTAACGTTCGTTCGTGCAAAAAAATATGCGATTACAGATGAGCAGCTATTAGAAATAGAGGCCCAGCGTGAATTTTCAACTGTACAGATAGTTCCCGCTGATCCAGAAGATGATAATACCGGCCTGATATCTATTAGAGAGTGGATGGCCGATAGAGCTGATGTTATCGTCTGTGTGGGCGGAAAATGGTGGGATGTAAATAAATCTCAAGCAGGTGTTCCAACAGAATTAGAAACAATGCTCAAAAGAGGTAAGCCTGGCTTCATTGTTGCAGGTTATGGTGGTGCTACTGAGGGATATCTTAGGGATATCTTAGGGATATCTTAGGGATATCTTAGGGATAATGAAAATATTTTATCAAAACTTCATAATGGACTAACTATAGATGTAAATCGCCAGATATCTAACTCAACCGATGTTAATCATATAATTAACACAATAATAGAACAAATTAAAAGACTTCCGTTAATACAGCATAACATATCTAGATCCCGAAACTTTAGAATATTAGCTCTAGACGGGGGTGGATTAAGAGGCACCTTTACTGCTGCAGTTCTTGCAAAATGGGACGATATGCTAGGAAGTGGTGGGGGTAATAATCTTATATCTCATTTTGATTTAGTTGCAGGAACGTCTACAGGTGCAATATTAGCGATTGGACTTGCCTTAGGCATTAAACCTAGTAAAATATTAGAATTTTATGTCAAAAACGGGCCTCTCATATTTCCCAAGGATAGAAAGTTAAGACACTGGCTAAGATCAAAACATGAATCATCAACGTTAAGAGGGTTATTAGAAGAAATATATGGTGAAAAGAAATTATCCCAACATTCATGTTGCCGTTTAGTCATTCCAACAGTTAGGGCAAAGCATGGTCAGGCCGAAGCTATAGTAACTCCTCACAGTCCAGATCGAACCGCCTTTAGGGAAATATCAGCTGTAGATGCTGCCCTTGCTTCTTCCGCTGCACCGACTTACTTTGATGAATCAATATGGGATTCTCCTATAGCTCCAGAAAGTTATTTAGACGGAGGTGTTTGGGCTAATAACCCAATACTCCCAGCTCTTGCTGAAACGGTGAGACATCTAAACATTCCTTTAAACCGTATAGATGTTCTCAGCGTGGGAACATTAAGTTGTGAGAGCGATTTCAGCGAATCTCTAGGTAAAGGAAAAGCTGGTTGGGCTCCGCATAGCGCAGATCTCTTTTTCGCTGCTCAAGAACATGGAGCACTTACTTTAGCAGAAAGTTTCTTGGGCCCCACCAGGCATCTCAGAATTAACCAACAAACACCTATTGAAATAAAATTAGATGATATAGATGCAATATCTGAAATGAAAGAACGTGGTAATGAGATTGGCAAGGATTCATTCATAGAAGTTCGTTCAAGGTTCTTTGATGGCACCCTTGCTGAAAAATGGACTAAATTTTAAATGTTTCCATATAAAACCAGAATAATCATAGACATTTTTTAAAAAATAGATTCAAGTCAGGAAAGTAATGTATAAAACGCACATCATTTATCACCAAATTTTTATTATTAATAAAAATCAAAACCAAGCCATTGCTAATATTAATACATTAGGTTTCTAAAACACTAAACCCTTATAATTTTCATTCATTAAACAGGAGTATAAGAACTAATGTTTGCAGATATCAGTATTTATGATTTTAATGCTAACTCTTTATATTATTCAAGTGATGAAATATCACAATATCGTCTTCAAAAAAACCAAGACTTTGATCGTAAAGGTCTTACTGATTACCTCCTAGATGGAAATAACCTCCTTGATGGTAAAGCAATTATGAATGATTTTTTCCCTCATTTGGAGGCTGACATATTTCTTTCCCATGCACACTCGGACGAAGATGATGTTATAAAACTTGCTATTAAACTTGAAAGTTTAGGTTTGAAAGTTTTCGTTGATTCGTGTATATGGGGGTATGCTGACGGCCTACTGAAAAAGGTAGACAATAAATTTTGCCTTAATGAATCTAAAACAAGCTATAATTATGAAATGCGTAATCGTACAACATCTAATGTTTACATGATTTTAAATTCTGCACTTCATAAAATGATTTAAAAAACTGAGCTTTTACTTTTCCTCCAAACCAATAACTCACTTAAAATTAGCAATTACATTTCCGATAAATATTATTTATCATCGCCTTGGATATTTTCAGAATTAACTTTCGCAAGTCTATGTGAGCGAACTGAACGCAGAAAAATAAAAGTAAGTGGTATGTCAAGCCTTTCTCAAGAAGCAATGGATATGGCTATTAATGAAGAAGCAATATTTGCACATGAGTTTCCTAAAACACAATATCATATCTCAAATAATACTTTTGAATCTTGGCTAAAAAAACCATTGTCACACACTTCAAATACAACTTACGAAAGAGAATTATCTGCATTAAGAAAGTTAGATGAATTATATCATAATGCACAGATCCCTTCGGAATTTTTGCTCTCTTCTCGTTTGGCATAATCTCTTGGAAAACAATATTTACAATGATATTTATTTACAACCGCTCTCCTAAGGAAATTTATGTTTCTCTATCATATAGCTGTAATGGGTCTTCCATCTCCAGAACAGTTGAGTGGGCTCCAAGAATTCTTAAATGATACTCTTAGTTCGTTTCAAATGACCATAGGGAAAGAAGTTGACTGCCAGGTGTGTCCAAAAAATTTCATCCCTCCTTATCAACAGAATGTGGCAGTAATTTATTATTGTGACGGTTCTACGGTTCATCCTGACATCCCTAGTTTACTCGAACTTGGTATTCCAATTATTCCTATCGTTAGCTCTCTTGGTTTGATCGAGGTTGAAGTACCAACAGAACTACGACATTTGAACTGCATGTCAACCAGCGATCATGATGTTTATAGCATCGGTGCGGCATTGCTAGAATGCGTCGGACTTTTGCCTCATGAACGTAGAGTTTTTCTTAGTTACCGCCGTACTGAATCAAGGGAAGCAGCACTACAGTTGTATGATGAGTTAGGTGCAAGACAGTTTGATGTATTTCTAGACACTCATGGTATCCGACCTGGGCAACCATTTCAGAGCAAGTTATGGCATAATCTCTGTGATTCAGACGTGTTAATAATGCTTGATACAGAAACATATTTCGAAAGCATGTGGTCTAGTGCTGAATATGGACGGGCTCTGGCAAAAAATATCAGCATCTTACAAGTTGTCTGGCCTGGCAGAACGCCTGACAAAAAGACTAGCACAGCCTCTCAAGAGATTCTTCAACCAGGAGATATTCTTGAAACTGGACTTTTTGCAGATCCTGTTCTTAATCGCCTTTGTAAACGTTTAGAAGCAGTAAGGAGTAAAGGATATGCCGTACGAACATTAAATCTTATTGATAGAATTCGTACAGATATCATTCGAATACAAGGCTCATTCCACGGAGTTGGTCCTGGTCGTTCGGTGCATTTTTCTCTAATGAACGGTGAAGCATTTATAGCTTATCCAACGATGGGAGTTCCTTCGTCAATATCACTTTATAACGCTTATCTGAATACACCAGAACAATCGCTTGCTATAGTCTATGATTCAGTTGGTATGGACAAGAGATGGCTGAAACATCTTAAGTGGTTAGGTTCACATGTTAAAATAGCCACCTACATACCTATACATGAGTTTGCTTGGGAGCTTACAGGTGAAGGACATTAATGATATGCAAGAGATTTTCTTATCTGCTAGCGTACCCGTCCCTAACAGAGGCGATTACTACAAAAATTCAGACCCCTTTCTTATCCAAAGTGCAGTAAGGGAACTCATTGTCCAAGTAATAAGAAGCCATATAATTGTTTGGGGCGGACATCCTGCCATCACTCCTATGATTCTTACGATCTGCGAAGATTTAGATGTTGATTACAATAAATCAGTCGTTCTATACCAAAGTCGCTTCTTTTCAGAAAGCTTTCCTAAAGAAAATATGGAGTTTAGTAATGTTGTTCTTACAGATATTATAGAAAACGACCGAGTAAAAAGTCTGTCTCACATGAGAGAAAAAATGCTTTCCCGTAAATCTTTATCCGCTGCTGTTTTTATTGGTGGGATGGAAGGGATCCAAGAAGAGTATGAAATTTTTACCCGTCTTAATCCTCAAGCAGATGTTCTTCCTGTGCCTTCTCCAGGTGGAGCATCAAGGGAACTGGCAATAAAGCTTGGCGTTAAAACAGAAAATGAACTGAACGACATAGCTTTTTCTCGTCTATTTTATGAACGTTTCTGCGCCTCGTAAACCTTTTAGCGTTACCCATATCTTCGGGGGCATATACTTTTTGATATCAATCAATAAATTATATGCTTTTGATTTTTTAAATTACATGAACTGAATAAGTTAAATTTTTCATCTCCCTCCCAATTAGACAATAAAGATGTCTTGGATATTATAGAAATTAAGTCCAAAAGTGAATCACTTATCTCTTTACTATGAAACTTTCATACTAGGTGGTATCAGATATGTATAAAAAAAGTTTATCTGAAAAAAATATGACGCTGACTATTAGTAACCCCAATGATTTCACTTCTGACACCCTTAGCGAATATACATATATTCTCAGAAAGGGTGGATCCGTTAATGTCAATGAAGATCGATTAGCAAGTGCTGCATACTGGGCCATCATCAAAGATGAGGTTACTAATAAGTTGGCGGCGGCTGGATCACTGAAGAGTACTGCGAAAAACCTGCCTTATTACCATAATATTTTTGGCCGTTATAAGGCAGCATTGAGACAAGAGTTTAATACCAGCGATTATCCGTTTGATCTTGGTTATATTGTTACTGACTCTGATTTTCGTAAATGTGGCCATTGTAATATGATTATTGATTCATTGCTAGAATTGGTAAAAGACTGTGGTATTTTAGCAACTACACAAAATCAGAGTATTAAAAATAAGTTGGAAATCAGAGGATTCAAGTCTCAAGGAGCAAAGTGGCTAGCAACCGACAATGGGTTCATTAATCTTTATCTGCGCCAAAGGCCAGATCACGCGCATTAACAGTTGTTTAGTGGTCATTCTGGTGGTCTTTACAGAACGGCAATTCAGGTTTAGCTTACATATTAGCCAGTTACTGGCAAAGGCGATCCCAGTCAGAGGAGCCAAATTAAAGAATGTAGATGCCCACGGGTGTCTACATTTTTGCATTTAATCAATTACTTGTCTCCCCTCTCTTGTCTACTAACATCCACTGAAAAATACCTGAATCCAACAGTTTTGTTGGTAGATTTCTTGGTAGTGCTGGTTAGATTTTCCTTATACCAACAAAAAGGAAAGAGAATCTATGTCACTTACTGACACCAAAGTAAAAAAAGCTAAACCTCTTGAGAAAGAATACAAGCTTACTGATGGTCTTGGTATGCACCTGCTTGTCCACCCGAACGGATCTAAATACTGGCGGCTTTCCTACCGCTTTGCACAGAAGCAAAAACTGTTAGCGCTGGGGGTTTACCCTGCGATTTCTTTGACTGACGCAAGGGAGCGTCGTGATGAAGCGCGTAAGCTGATTGCTAATGGGATTGATCCAGGAGCCAGAAAAAAATCAGGCCGGGAGCGACAAGGAACACACGATGAGTCCCGCTCTTTTGCTGCAATAGCTCGTGCATGGGCGGAGACCAAAACCAAGTGGTCAGAAGACTACAAAGTTAAGGTCTGGAGACGCATTGAAAACTACCTCCTGCCAGACCTGGGAAATCGTGATGTATCAGAACTTGATACCAGCGATTTACTCATCCCCCTCAGAAAAGTTGAGAAATTAGGCTATCTCGACATCGCCATGCGCCTGAAGCAGTATACAACCTCTATCATGCGATACGTCGTCCAGCAGAAAATCATCAGTTACAACCCTGCTTATGATTTGCAAGGCACTATCGAAAAAGGTGAGACAGCGCACCGCCCTTCTATCGAAATCTATGAAATTCCCGATCTCTTACAAAAACTCGACAACTACCGTGGTCGGGGTCTTTTAACAGAATTAGCGATCAGGCTCACATTATTGGTTTTTGTCAGGTCAAGTGAGTTACGTTTTGCTCGATGGAGTGAAATCGACTTCAAAAAATCGCTCTGGGTTATCCCTGAACAACGCAAGGAAGTTAAAGGGGTAAAACACTCCGGTCGTGGTGCCAAAATGAAGAGAAAGCATTTTGTCCCACTGTGCAGGCAGGCGGTTGAGATCTTGAAAGAGGTTAAACAGATCACTTATGGTGAAAAAGCGGGTGACGGGTTTATTTTCACCGGGTTTTACGACAGTGATTCTGCGATGAGTTCAGGCACTATCAATAAAGCCCTTCAGCGTATGGGATACGACACCAAAACCGACCTGTGTGGACATGGCTTTCGCACGTTAGCCTGTAGTGCATTGACGGAATCGGGATTATGGTCGGAAGACACGGTTGAGCTTCAAATGAGCCATAAAGAAAAAAACACCGTTAGATCAGCCTATACCCATAAAGTCAGCCATCTTGATCAGCGTAAACTGATGCTGCAATGGTGGGCTGATTTTCTGGATGCGAACCGCAATGGAGTAGTTAGCCCGTTTGAGTTTGCCAACAGGAAGCAATAATCACTGCCCTTTTAGCCCCTTCATGGTCGTTGGGGCTTTTCGGACAACTCGCTTCAAATCAGATTGGCTATATTTTGTAGGAAAGTAGCCCATACCGTGCGAAAAATACCGCACTTACAGAACAGATTTTATTTTTTCATTCACCCACACGGTCATATCATGCAACAGTTCTATTTCTAATATATTACCCTTTGATAAATAATAGATAATTTTTTAATTATCGATTTTTAGTATACCTATGAGCTACATTTCCGTTTTCCTTTCCCACCAAAAACCATTTTCGTACAAATAATTAATGCAATAATTATCGCATTGGCAATCATTTAAAATCATACACATTGCCCGATAACCGCTATTGACTCGTTGACTAAAAAATGCAGAAATTACACTCCCATAAGGAAAAAGGATTTATGGGGCGATTATGGATAACATTAAGGAATAAATAATGGCAAATTTGATCTATCTGAAACTCACTGGCATCAAACAAGGTCTGATCTCTGCGGGTTGTTCAAGTGCAGACTCGATTGGCAACAAATATCAGATCGCTCATGAAGATGAAATTTTTGTTTATGAGTTAATGAATAGAATAACTCGACAGGATAATGTTGCTCTCAACCCTGTAGAAATAAGAAAGCCAATAGATAAAGCTACCCCACTTATTGCCCAGGCATTAGGCGATAACGAAAAACTAACCTGTGAATTCCTGTTTTACAGAACCTCTCAATCAGGTGGTAATGAACTCTATTTTAAAATGGTGCTGAGAGACGCTATTATCAACGACATTCAGTTTTTCTATCCTAACTCATTGACACATAATGAAACGCAGCCGCAGGAAAGTATTTCGTTCAAATTTGCATCAATCGAATGGGAGCATGTGGTAGCAAGAACCAGTTCTTTCCTTTTATGGACTGATTCGACTTACTAAATACAGAACTGATGGGCGATAGTGTTAAAATGTCTCTACGCCCTATCAAACGCTATAAGGGAAAATCGGAGAAAAGAAACAATGAATGATCAAGACATGGAAAAAGAACTACTAGAAAATGGGTTCACACAAAACGATATTACCAAAATGAGGGGGATTGTTTCACGTAGTGCAAATAGTGGAGAAACATTATTGATGTTAACACATTCTTTAAAAAAGACATTTTACAATGGGTGTTTTATATCAATAATACTTATTGCTTCATTTATCATTAACGCCGTTTTTAATATTTCCGATGATTGGGTTGAAATATTAATTCATTTTACTCTAACAATATTTTTTCTCTTACCTGTATATTACCTTGCACCAATGAACTTAGCATATAAATCATATTCCTATCTAAAGAGAAAAGATAAAACGGGCTGAGATTAGCCCATTAAATTAAAGAGAATCATCTTCATATATGTCAGACATTATCCGTATTTTGTTTCCAGCCCCGACCATCTTCAACATCAGTGATGCTCTACTCATTGTATTTATTTTTCTATAATAATCACTTGGAATATATCTAAAAAGCCGCCAGGCATCAGGTTTAAGTGTTAATTTAACAATACCATAGAATGAGGTAACAAGATCGACTGAATGATAAGCCAGCAAGCCTGCTTTTTTATCAAAACCTAAGAATTCAGCAGCATGCATATAACCAGATTTCATAAATCCAATTTCATCATCACGCCCAATAAGATGTAAAAAACTCTCCAGAGATGAGCTTGCACCATTAAGAACAATATGGGCACCGGCAAGTTTACCGATATAAGTTGTCGAACCAGCAATAACACCGAATCCAGAAAATACCTGAGCACCGTTCAAAATAACACCGATTGCATTTATTGTGTAACCGATCTCCTTCTCTCTTTTCTCCATATTGATGGTAATAAATACCTTGGCTTTCTCAAGAGAAAGCATTGTCCCTTGGTTTTCAATATTGGCACATTCCTCCCTGATATTATTAATAGCGGTCTGACATTCAGATGAACTACTGGCATTTCTAACAACTTCCAGATTTCCATTCGAAAACTTCCGAATCTCATCCTCAAATTTTGCTTTAAGAAAGAGATCGTGAATATGGCGGGATGATACAATTCTGGCAGTTTTCATTAGGTCAAACGCAGCGGTCTGAGCCATAGCCAAAAAATATTGATTATTAACACTATTTCTATTTAGATAATTGTCCATACTTCTCATCCTTGACGTTAGAGAACATTGTGGTCACCATCTTTGGTTGTTTGTTCAGTACTAGCTAAACCTTACCCCTTCGGCTCAATCCCCTGCTTTCTCAATTCCTGACGGGCAAGCTCTTTGAACCAGTTACCAAGACTAACACCTTTTTTTGCTACAACTTCATCTAGCTGTTCACGTAGCTCAGGCGAGATGCGTATCTGGAAAGTCGGTGATTTACCTGTTGACGAAGATTTCTTCGTATCACGTTTTATCGTTGACATGTACGTACCTTTTTAACTATGCTGGATTTTATAGGTACGTACACTATCACAAAAGCATATCGTCACCAATCGTCCCTGCCTGATACGGACATATCAGACAGAGACTAACCACACCGTTAAGGAAACTAACGACATGGCTATCAGCAAGTCTAGCAATTCCCTTATTGAAGATCAGCACTTTAAGCAATCGAGTAAGCGTTATTTTAATCTGTTCGGGCAAAAGGTTATGGAGGTGGGCTATGTTCGATAACACACCTTTAGAACAGGAAGAAATCATCGATCAGTGCAGAGCGTTGATCTACGCAGTTATCGAAACCAAACAGCCACAGGTGAAAGAAATTCTGACGTTCATTCTTTGGGAAAGGCTCGACTGGTTGTATCAGGACTTTCATACTGATTAATATCAGATCATATTGACCTATGTGCTAATCCCCAAAAAGTGGAACTTTTGTTCCACTCATTTCTAAAACCTCTTTGGTTACTTTTCAGGCTACAGGTATCAGCCTCACTCCATTGTCAGATTTCTGCCTCAATACTTCTCACGTTTCTTATCAAAAATACCTAAACCCTGATGGCAAAAAAATATTGTATTTGGTTGATTTTTGATCAATTGTTGCGGATATGAAAATTTCCTGAAATTGCGTAGAGCTAATATCATGGAATTAAATACTTTTGAAAAACAAAAAATTAAAGTCGCTCAGTATCTTCGGATGTCCACTGAGCACCAACAATATTCGTTGCATAATCAAGCTACGTTCATCAAAGACTACGCTGATAAACATGACATGCTCATCACTCATACCTATGATGATGCAGGCAAAAGTGGTGTGACAATCTTAGGGCGTGTAGCACTTCAGAAACTCTTAAACGATGTCATTTACCGCCACATAGAAATACAAGCCGTCCTCGTCTATGACGTAAGCCGATTTGGTCGTTTCCAAGACATTGATGAAGCTGGTTATTACAGCCATATTCTCAAAATGAATGGGGTTGATGTCATTTTCTGTGCTGAGCATATACCAACAAAAGAGCACCCTCTTGAAGCAATGCTGATGCTGAGTATTAAACGCGCAGGAGCTGCGGATCTCAGTAAAAATTTATCAGACAAAGTCTACGCAGGACAGGTCAACCTAATCAAACGTGGCTACCATCAAGGTGGCACTCCGGGATATGGGTTAAGACGACAACTTATTGATGAAGAACATACCCCAAAAGAAATTTTGTTATTTGGCAGAAGGAAGAGTATTCAAACTGATAGGGTAATTCTAATTCCTGGTCCGAAAAATGAAAGAAGGATCGTAAATGAAATATATGATATGTTTATTTTTAAAAACATGCCTGAATTTATAATAGCGAGTATATTAAATGAAAGAGGAGTAAAGGCAGAAAACGGAACTATCTGGTCAAGATCCAAAATACATCAAATATTAACCAATGAAAAATATATTGGTCATAATGTTTATAATAAAACATCTTACAAGCTTAAAAAGAAATTCATAAAAAACCCAGAGTCCGAATGGATAAGGTGCGAAAATTCTTTCACCCCAATAATTTCAAAAAGCAAATTCACTTTAGCTAAAGAAATAATAATTTCACGTTCTCATCATCTAACAAACGAACAACTCCTAGATTATTTAAAAAACAGACTTAAAGAAAAGGGAAAACTTTCTGGAATTATAATTGATGAGGATGATACTGGCCCTTCTAGTTCAGTTTTTAGAAACAGGTTTGGAGGGTTACTACAGGCTTATGAAATCATAGGATATAAACCTGAACACGATTATCAATACATCGAAATAAATAAAAACCTTAGAAATTACCATTATATTGAAGTTAATAACTTCCTAAATAAAGTGACTGCACTTAACAACATTGCTGATACTAAATCTCATTCACCATTAATATTAATCAACGACACCCTCAGTATTTCATTCATAATAGCGCGTTGTAAAAAATTGCCTTCTGGCAGATTACGCTGGAAAATAAGGTTTGAGAATTCATTAAAACCTGATGTAAGTATAGTTGTCAGAATGGATAGCATTAATAAAACCCCAGTGGATTATTATATATTCCCTTCTCTGGATATCTTGTTTGAGAGAGTAATACTCTCAGAAAATAATGCATTTCATTTTGATTTTTATCGTTTTGATAATCTGAACGAGCTTTATAACATGATAGAAAGAACAGCTATATCGGAGGCTGTATGAGAAGAGTATCATCTGACAATCATAAAATAGTTTTAGTCGAAATATCATTAATAAAGGTATCAAACCCAAGAACAAGAAATAAATTCATTCACAATGGGATAAAAGAAAACATCGAAAAGACAGGGCTAAGAAAGCCAGTTTCTTTAAGAAAGATAAAAGACAAAAACTTTGAGTATGCATTAATTTGCGGTCAGGGAAGAATTGAAGCACTGGTTAAATTAGGTGAAACACATGTTCCTGCGATTATCAAAGATGTTGGTGAGGAAGCAGGATATATTATGAGCCTTGCTGAAAACATTGCCAGGCGAAACCCTAGAACAGTAGAATTATTTGAAGTAGTCAGAGATATGAAATTGCGAGGCATGTCAGACTCAGAGATTGGAGAGCGTTTGGGCTATTCAAAAAATTGGGTTAATAACATAACTATGCTTCTTTCAAAAGGTGAACAAAAATTTTTAACTGCTGTAGAAAATAGAAAAATTCCATTATATTTAGCAGTCGAGTTTGCAAGGAGCAATACAGAAGAATCTCAGCAATTATTTCTTGATGCTTATGAAAAAGGGTTAATAAAGAGCCGAGATGTTATAAAAATAAGAAACATCCTTGATAGAAGAAGTGAAGGCAATAAAGGCAGTAAAAATATAGAATACATTCACAATAAGAATCAGAAAAAGATGTCTCCAGAGGAGTTGATGAACGTTTACCAGGAAAATATTGATAAACATAAATCATTACATGCGAGATCAGAATATGTATTAGAAAATCTGACACTAATTAAACAGATCATTCAGGAACTTATTTCGCATGATGCCTTCATCCAAATATTGAAGTCAGAAACCTTAAATGACATACCAACATTAATCATAGAATCAATTCAAAATAGAGGGTAAAGAAATGATAAAATTTTGCTTTGGAAAAGAGTTTGTTGATATAGATATACAAAAACTCACGCCGTCAAAGAATTTAATACCAAACGTCAAGAAAAGTATAAAGTATGCTCAAATTAAAACATCAATAAAAGAAATAGGACTGATAGAGCCAATCATTGTTTATCCAGAAAACAATGGAAAAACAATAAAAATACTCGATGGTCATTTAAGAGTAGAGGCAATGAAAGAAATTGGTTCAGATAGTATCGCATGTCTTATATCCACCTTGGATGATGCATATACACCAAATAAGCATGTAAATAGATTAACCATCATTCAAGAGCAGAAGATGTTAAAGATCGCCATGGAGAGGGTTTCAATAGAAAAATTAAGCTCTTCATTAGGTATATCTATTGATACACTAAAAGGAAGGTCTAAACTTCTTGATGGGATAGATCCAAAAGTTATTTCTTTGCTATCCGATAAGCATACCCCTAGAGCAATGTTTAATATAATAAAAAAGATGAAGCCAATACGTCAAATAGAAGCCGCTAATATGATGATAAGTTTCGATAACTATAGTAGAAATTTTGCCCTATCATTGTTGAATGGTACAAAACCAGATTTACTAATCAAAGGAAAAGAAAACTCCTTAACAACATCAGAGACAAGAAAAAACATACAGCGTCTAGAAAGAGAAATGGCAACAATACAAAATGAAACAAATCGAATAGAAGAAATTTATGGCGCTAACACATTAAAATTTGTCATCGCAAAATCTTATATAAAGAAATTGCTAGATAACAACAAGGTTTTACACTGGTTAATAGAGCATAATCCAGATTATCTTAAAGAATTAAAAAAAGTATCATCCATAAATTCGTTAGAAAGAACAAAAACTTAATATAATTCTAACTTGGCCGATACGTTTTTTTCTTATAAATAAGATCATCTATATCAATCTTACATAGCCTTACATTGTAGCCAAGATTAGAAAGCTGACGATAGAAGTTTTTAAGATTTATTTTTGAAAAAAGAGGCAACCCTTTAGGCAATTCGTTTTTTGTCGCTATCGCAAATACTATTTTATAATCTTTTGTTTCGGGTCTGAGGTTGAAATCACTCTGTAAATCATCAGGTAGATGAGCGTTTAATTTTTTACGAAACTCTTTGTCACCAACAAATAGTTCCCCACTTACATATCCTTGTGAAAATAGATGGCTCATACTCTGAGAACCACTATAATACTTAACATGTATAAGTACTTTTCCATCTTTTATCATATCACAAAACTCTACTTTACTATGCCCTGCACCATGATAAATAAATTTTTGATCCATCAAAAGAAAAGAACTATTCTCAGCACACACACCTTTAATATAATCTTCTTCATGCTCAAAAGAGTAAGTAGGTAACAATTGGTTATCTTCATAAATAGGGATTTTATTTATTTCATCGTCAATACTTGACAAGAAATTGGTGTCTGCGCAATACCAAACACCATTCCTTAATATATAGCTCTTGTCACCACTCTTTATCTCCGCATATAAACACCTATATATTGACCATGACCTTATAGACTCATACTGTTCATTAAGAGAGTGGATATTCTTATTTTTTAATACATCTATCGTTATATCTAATTTTCTAATCTTACAGTATTCTAAAAAACTTCCAAGTGCTAAAACTGGATATATAGGACTGTTATTCCTCCTTTCAAAACAATATCCTATCTGTTTTTCCCAATCTACAATTTCCGGTTCACCAATGATAACATCAGTAAAATCTCCAGAATTAATCAGGTCAACCAATTCAAAGTCAAGGATCTCCACTTCTTCATCATCAGCCTGTTTTATATTGTTTATCCATTCAAATTCGTTTGGTAGAGGTTTTTTGTAGATTTCAATTATCTTGTCTAGTAGTCCTGTTATCTCGCTAAACGATATGTCAGGGGTAATGACTAAAGCATCTCTTCCAGTTACTTTGTCACCAAGCAAGTCTTCTGTGCAAATTCCTGTAAGAGTTGTTAATATATCTAATTCAGAATCAATTTTTAGATTATATATATTAACCTCTCTGGTGCTCTGACTCCTTGTAAGCAAATTAGTCTCATTGTGATTACCTTTATCTAAACTCCTGATTTTATTTTGCGATATGGAATTTAATGTCACTTTAAGCCCAAATTCTCTGACGATGTAATTATCGTTAATTAAATGGTGCCCAGTTCCAAAAGGAAAAACAAACCGTTCCTCTTTGTAATCAATCAACAAAATAGCGCCTGTACTGCTATTTTT
The DNA here is from genome assembly GCF_037076465.1 of Pectobacterium araliae. Lineage (NCBI taxonomy): Bacteria > Pseudomonadati > Pseudomonadota > Gammaproteobacteria > Enterobacterales > Pectobacteriaceae > Pectobacterium > Pectobacterium araliae. The sequence goes on from NZ_AP028908.1 coordinate 2,786,905, forward strand.
TCCAAAGATATCATACGGTAAATCGGGTTTTGCAGAGAAAAATAAATCTGCCCATTCAGGTATTTGAGGTTCATAATCCTGTTTAATAAATAAATGGGCTTTAGCATCTGCCAGTATTAACTCTATAGGTACCTTAACTCTTTCAAGATTAAGTAGCTGATCCAGTTCTTTTGCCGATTTCTTAGCTAGGTAAATTGAAAGACGCAGCTTCATAAAATACCCTCAGGAAAAATAATTACCTAGCAAGCACATTTAATGAATTCAGCAACTGGGTATCTAACGTTTCAGTGGCTGGTAAAGGGAGACCTTTATTAATCCGGTATGTTCTTATAGCTGATCGGGTTCCTGGCCCCATAACGCCATCAATGATGCCCTCATAATAGCCTTTATCAAACAAGGCAAATTGCACACGCATGATAAGCCTGCGTCTTTTTTCCTGATCGGAAGAGACACCATTCATGGAGGTATTGGTATTTTGGCTCGTTCCAGATCTTGAAGAGCTTACAGAATTTCCGGTTTCAGGACGAAGCGCTCTCGTTGAAGGTGAAGATGCCGCTGGCGAAGACGGTGATGACGTCACTCCTGAACTGCTACTCCCGGAAGATGAACCACTGCTGCGGGGGTAGTATCGCGTAGCACTACCACCATAATATCCACCACCGGATGAAGAACGGTGAGAGCTGTGCGAACTGTGGCTACGATGAGAGCTGTGGCTTCGATGACCGGCAATATAAAAAGGCACTTCGGTATTGAGCGGTGCAAGCACAAGGTCGTGATCATTTAATGGAGAGTAGCCAAACTCTTCAATATTCATCGCGGCATCACTGGCCCACGCCGAGTTATTGAGTGCTAAAAACCCAGGTAATAAAGAGGCTAACTTTAATCTTTTCATAGTATTGGTCTCGGCATTTGATGAAAACGGCCTTTTGATGAGGAGAAATAACCAGCACAGGATGATTTTTTACTGCATGGCTCACACGCTTCTGGGTAGTAATTTTTCCAGTCAGAAATGGATTGTGTTGAATAATCCCACAGAGATTCAGGTAAGTGACACAATGGGTAATTAAATATCACCAACGGGATGCCCGCTCTGTTGGCCGTGTCGGTAGCTAAGGACAGAGAGGTCGCATACGAATCGTGACTGACAAAAATCTCATCCCAGTTCTTTCTTGCCCAGCCAATAGATTCCAATCCCATAATGGAGATCTGACTGATGTTAGAAAAAACCCTGCCAATATATTCCACCACGTCAGCAAGATCGTGGTAATTCGCCTTTGTTGGGATGATCCTTAATTCAATGTTGATGCCTGAATTCCCCGCGTTAATTAAGCCCTTAACGGTATCCCTGAAAGCCCCATCACTCCCTACAAGATGATCATGAATTTGCTGTCGTGAAGAATAAAGTGGGATACCAAAGGTGATGTTCATTCTTTTGCTTCGTTCCCTCACCTTTTCAGCAAACCGAGCATCAGCAAACTGTCGACCATTGGTTAATACATGCAGAGAGGTATCAGGAGCATTATCAATAACGAAATCAAGAAACGAGAGAAATTCTTCGCCATATAGCAGCGGCTCACCACCACTGACCCCGACAAGCCCATTAAAGTTAAATGCCGCAATCGCAAGGGCAGACTGTGTAAGAAGCCAGTCATCATTGGGTGTTTTTGGCGGCTGAGAACAGAACAGGCATCGGTTATTACATCTTTCCGTCACAAGGACAGTATTATGATTCGCTCTGCGAGACAAAATCACTCTGAGCATATTGCCATTATTCACAACGCCAATATCGCCATCTTCTACGGACTCGTATAGCTGATTACTGACGATAGAGCCTGCATAATAAGGGGCAGCCGCACCATCATCAAAAGAAGGTTGGATCAGTAAATTTGGCAGAAAAAACTGTGGGTCAACGGGCTTCTTTTTGCACAGCCGATAGAAACCCATTTCAACCGTGTTTTTTACCGTAAAACGGAAAATATCGTTTCTTAGCACCTCAGACATAAGCCCACCTTTTCAGCATCGTTGCGGTAGGCCCATCCTGAGCAATCGCATTCATCAGGAACCGGAACATTCCCTTATGATATTGGCAGAAGATGGAGCGGCTTCTGTCGCCTACAGGCTCTCCCTGAACACTGATGTTCTGGCAAGGATCTGCTCCACAAAATGGCTGGTAAGCACAGGTATCACAACCCGGTAGAGCGAAATTGAACGATGAACTCAGGACTGACTGATAGTAAGGGCTTTGAGAAAAAGACAATCCTGAAACAGCCCCGGCACTAAAATCTGCATCTGCATTCACCTTCTGAAGCATTCTACTTTCGTCGCTGCCATAAACACGGCCATCATAGTTAAAGAGAATACAGTTCAATACGACGCCGCTGGGAGATTTCAGATCGGCATAGCCACTAAAACCAGGATTGAAAATCCGCTTTAAATGTATCGCGGCTGAGTGTTCAACCACAGCAGTGCCTTTCTGGTTATGCCACAGAATTTCGTCAATCAACGCGGTGTAAAAGTCGAAATATTCCTGCATCGAGAAAGTGAAACTTTCTTTATGGGCAAATCCGTAGGGGCTAACAGGTCTGACAAAGATATCCGTCAAGCCTAATCCCAGATGGGCATCAATGATTGAACCCGGATGTTGGATCAATGCCTTGGTAACGGTCGTGACTGTCGCCACGCGACCTGCGCCAAGCTGCTCTCGCACCGCCAGCATCCCCGCAACGGCTTTTGAATAGGATTTACCTTCGGCAAGGAGACGGTTTTTATTGTGGATATCCTCACCACCGTCCAGAGAAACGGAGAACGTGATATTGCGATCTTTAACCCAATCCATCATGGACGATTCAAGCAGTGAAAGCGTTGTGGCAATCACCATTTCAAAGCATTGCTGGCCCAGCGTTCTCTCACACTCAGCGTATATTTCCTGGATCAGATCAAACCGGAGTAAAGGCTCCCCGCCCTGCACTTCTATTTTATAGGGAGGAGAAGACAGTTTTTTAATGGTCTGAACGATATCAGGGATAAGAAGCGGATCAAGATCGTAACCTTCAGCACCGATTGCTGCCCGGCTGACCTGACAATACTTGCAGGTATGATCGCACCGCAATGTTGGCACAATCATGAAAATCGGTCTGACAGCCAGATCGCTCATCAGCCGTTTAGCAAATCCTGAACTGAGTGAAGCAGAAGCCAAGCCTTCGGAAGCCTCGTCGGCAATGAATAGCTTACTTTCCAGAATCTCACTAGACCGGAACTCCGGCGACCATTTATTGCAGGAAAGGCTTTCTAATTCATCGTTAGTGATGAAGTGATGAAAACCAGCCAGATTGCTGATGAATACCCTGCCATCATTCAACCTGTCAAAGTTAAATGGCATTGGCTTCATTCAGTCAGCCTCGCATCAATGCTTCTTAGCACAGTGGAGATGATTGAAGCCCTGATATGTCCGGTATGGCTTTGATGAGCTTCGCGGAGCTTGTAATCATTCAGGAGGCGTTCAAATTCAAACTTGATGGTGTCGTCAAAGGACTCAAAAGAGACGATCCAGTCGTTGTCATCTGCCCCCAGTTGCCACCTTGTGTAAGCAGACATCCAATACAAACTATTTCTCACCACCCACTCAGAATGGTTTGTTTTTTCTATAGTTTTTATAAACATTGCTGTCCTGTCTAATTAATAACAATTTAAAAAATTACAGATGTAAAATATTTTTATGCTAATGATTTTTTTAAATACTGAATATACGATATAGCCCTACTATTTAAAAAGATCCACCTGAGAGTTAAAAAATAATTAATCCAATAGCATTGAACAACAAAATGATAGCAAGATAATAATATCTAAATGGTATGTTTTTGCTTAGCTCGAATTAAATTGATGAGCATGTTACATACAGGTGGATAGATCAGTGCAGAGCGTTGCCCTACGCCGTGATCGAGACCAAACAGCCACAGGTCAAAGAAATTCTGACGTTCATCCTCTGGGAAAGACTCGACTGGCTGTATCAGGATTTTCATGCAGAAGAAGGGATTAGCACACAGTAATGATGTGAAACGCCGCAATCCTTTTTTCCCAGACGCCAATCCGCAGATCCTTCTTGATAATGGTCAATCTTCTATTGGCCATTATCATAAATTAAAAATAATTAGCATTAATATAATGACAATTATTATATATACAATGAAAATAATAAACGATTAACACAAAAGCACTATAAATAAAAACATATAAAAATCAATCAATAAGAAAAAAACAATAAAATAAATACTAAAACCCCTCATGATAAGTATAATTAATCATGACCATCTTCATTAGAAATAAATGACATTAAAAACCGCCATTAACCGATAGTTAATTATTGGAGTTATAAAATGCCAAGATACATGGTAATCACAATTCACATTAAAATCCCTGCAACAACAAGCGATACTGAAGAAAAAATCATTGAGACTTCTTTCATCTTAGACACTTATACAGGTGAAATCATCGGTGGTGGATTCGAAAGCAAAGAGGCAGCAGAAATTCAATGTGAAAATGAAAATCATAAAGAAGAAAATATCAACAACACCAAAAAACCAAAAAATACTTCACCCTACCCTAAAGATATTTATGTAGAAACCAATAATAAAGATAATGATTCATATTCAGAGTCTGATTTTATTTTTGAAGAAAACACAACAGAAGAAATAAGCGATAAATTAAAAAACAAAATAAAACAAAAAATTACAAAAGAACTTAATAAGGAAAAAAATCACACCCGAAAACGCAAACCTTAAATAAAACATAACTGCCATATACCACTACATGGCAGTTATAAATCACAATACACTGTCAAGATGAAGCATTTCATTAATAGGTGCATCATCGAGATATCTTCTTTCAAAATAGATATTCCCCCCTATTAAACTAGGGACTCTATCATCCATATGATAAAAATATTTTTCTATTTTTGAATTTTGCTCTACAGATAACAAATATCTGTGTAAATATTCGGAGTGATTTTCTCTTTGTAAAATAACAAATTTAAAACCCACCAACTTTCCACTCGTATGCCAAATATAAGTGTAATCTTCCCCTATATGAAATCTTTTCGCATTTTTCAACGCTTCTATATTCTCTAATATTACTGACATTTCAACACCTCTTAATTAAACCAACAAAGTTTAATTAAATGAATAACAAAAAACAAAAGGATGTCAAGACCAGTTTTTTAATAATTAAGCAAGGGCTAACTCTACGAAGCGCTACGCTGGCTTCTCCGAGTTCTCCCTTGTTTTTTCGCCCTTTGGTTGAAAAAAAATCAAAATCAAAATCAATGCCATGCATTGACATTGTTAGCTTCTGCCATATAAGTAAGTATTAAGCATAAGGAATATGCTTTGATTTAATTATATGAAAAGGAGTTCATATGAGCACTGGTAATACTTTTAATAATATCCTTCGCTGCCATTGCGTCAGTGTCAGATTAAATAATGAAGAGTTGTCGCTTCTAAATGAAAGGCGTGGCGGTCATCGCAAAGGTGAATGGCTACGTATGGCATTTCTGCATAACCTTCCCTCCGTTATTCCTTCTATTAATCTCGAAGCATGGAAAACCCTTGGTGAGATTTCGCAGAAGCTAAACAGGCTTGTCGCTCATCTGGATAACAAGAGCAATGATAGTTCTCTCTCACAAACTGAACTCTTTGCAGTGAAGCGTCAGATCTCAGAGCTTCGCACAAATCTGATCACCGATAATATGTGGAGTGCTTCCCATGAAGGGAATGCAAAAAATCCGCAGGGGTAAGGGTTTCGTCGGTGTTGTTCTCTACGCATTAAAGCCAGGTTCTCACCATAAAAAAGATCCGATTGTGATTGGTGGGAACATGCTGGGAAATGAAGCCGGAGATCTGATCGCCGAATTCAATACCACTAAAACGCTTCGCCCGGATATTGCTAAACCCGTCTGGCATAATTCACTTCGATTACCGAAAAGCGAAGCGCTGACAGATGCTCAGTGGTCAGAGATTGCTGATGATTACATGTCCCGAATGGGCTTCTCTGAAACGCATTTGAGATGCTATGTGTTACATGATGATGTTGAAGGCCAGCACATCCACATTATTGCCAGTCGTATCGATCTCACCAATGGAAGCCTTTACCTGGGCAAAAATGAAAACCTGATCAGCACCCGTATAATCCAGCAGCTTGAACGCGACTATTCACTGACCAGAACCAAAGGGCCAGAATTGGTAGCATCACCATCCCCAGCCTCGCTCTTCCCCCCTTCGCTATCCAGAAAATCCCCGAAACAGAAATCGATGGATGCAATACCGAAGCCTAAAAAGCTGTCACGTAACGAAGCGATGATGGAGAAGTATAAAGGAGAGCTATCGCCCAAATCGGTCATCCAGGAAGCCTTGGAAGAATTGCTTGCCGGTAAACCATCAACGACTGAGTTTGTGACACAGCTTGCCGCCCACAATATCAAAGCGCTTCCGAATATTGCCTCAACAGGGAAAATGAATGGGTTTTCATTCGAATACCAGGGGATTGCCTTCAAAGCTTCGCAGTTAGGTAAGTGTTATTCCTGGTCTACCCTACAAGACAAACTCGATTACCAGCCGAAACGCGACAATGCTTTCCTGTTTGCATTGAAAATACCCTCAGTCAGTGAAGCATCGGTTAGCGAAGCTCTTGATATGACCAATGCTATAGATACTCCTGAATTCATCAAAGAAGACATTAACAGCACCATCGAAACGCTTACCCTCAATAAAGACGCCGGTCAGGGCGAATACGCTATCAATTATCCCAAAGCGTTTCTCTCTGATGCTGATGCTGATGCTGATGCTGATGCTAATGCTAATGCTAATGCTAAAGAAGCGTATGCAACCGAAGCGGTAAAAAAAGCTGGTGCAGATGGTAAAGAAGCACATGCAATCGAAGCGGCAAAAGAAGCTCACCACAGAAAACCCCGCTCTATTATTCAGACCGGATTCAGATGGTTAGAAACCATTCCCTACCTCAACATCATCCTTGGCATGTTGAAAAAACTCAAAATCCCGACACTCAAACGCCCAGATAAACACAACACCATCACTGGTGTGAAGATGATAGAAATTACGGCAACACCAAAAACCACCATCCAAACTCCGCAAAAATCACACTCATCATCATTCCAAATGTAGGGCTGAGAAGCCGTCCAGCAAGCCTTTCCTCATACAAAAAACACAAGATTAACGATCGTTAATACCGATCTATATTTAATTTGTGATAGCTTTTAGCTATCACAAGTAAACCATCGATCGTTATAAGCGATTTGCTTTGTTTGATCACAACTGTTCAAAATGTAGCTTCCTGATTGCCCATAATAGACTGATTTAACTGGTCTATTTACTTATTCAACTAACGATATAGGCTCAGCAATGACAAACCTCGCCTCATCTTCAGTCTCTGTCTGCTTCATACGAATATGACTTTCACATTGATTCTCTATTAAGGAAATTTGTATGAGCATTTTTGCTATGAAACGCTTCTGGATTGCAGTATCGCTCCCCGCACTTATCGCATTACTGATGGGAAAAAGTGGATTCGTTCTCACAGGGATTATCTGGCTTCCTGTCAGTGTCGGTTTACTTATTTGGGCGTATTTCACGAACCGACGCGACAAAAAAACGTTAGCCGTGCTTCAGCCTCAAAGAAAGAAAACCTCTCAGCCTGAAAAAGTGAGTGGTTTCATGAAATTTATTAATTTTTTCAAAATGAAGCGTCTCTGGATCGCCCTTGCTCTGCCAATGTTTCTGTCACACTTTGGCACGACTGAAGATCTAATCTCTATCGGATTTTTTTGGATCCCAATCTGCGCTATTTTATTTTTCACTGCATTAGGCTCTTATATTATTAAATTAAGTAATCAAGCCACTGTCGATAATTTTAACGATGATAATGATGGTTGTTATAGTCATACGCTTCTTAATTCATCAATGAAGCTCGATAGCAACAAAAGGCTCATTTTCCTTAAAGATGGAAATAATGAAAAAACCTATTCCTTTGATGATCTTAAAGAATGGAAATATAACATCAGTCATTGGGTTGAAATTGAAGATGCAGGTTTAAGCATTACTGCTAAAAACATTAATAATATTCGTATGGCAAAAAACCGAAATGAGACAGGATTTTTTATTAGTGTGAGAGATATTCAAAATCCCGAATGGCACATCAGGTTCTTCCCTAAAGAAGGATCTTTTAAGTCTCAAATTGGGTTCAATGACCTGCGTAAACAAATGAACCAATGGATGGAAGTGTTCGATCAGGTTGTCAATGAAAATTAAGGTTAAAAACCCATGAAAAAAATTATCATCGTATTGGTATCACTCACTCTCTCTGGATGTTATTCCTTCGGTAATCAGACACTGAAAAATGTAACGCAGGAAGATGTAAAAACTAAAATTGTAAAAGGAAAAACCACCAAGTCAGAAGTATTAACCGCCTTTGGTGAGCCGGATAAACGAATCACTTCAGATAATGAGGAGAAATGGTCTTATTCAATGCATAACTACCGCAGTAAACCAACATCACATATTCCCCTCGTCGGGGTGTTGATTGGAGGAACGGATATTGAAGAAAAATCAATTCTCATTACATTTAAAGGTGAAAAAGTCAGTTCTGATGAATTCACTGCCGGTGCCAGTGAAATGAAACACGGTGCCTTTTAAATCCTTTTAAATTCAGCAATCCTCAAAACGAGAGCCATGATGAATAAAAAACTATCCTTAGGTTTATTACTGGTGCTGTCCTTTTTTCTCACCGGCTGTGACAGCGAACCATCAGATGCTGACGTATCTAAGGCAATGCAGTCTTTTACTGAAGAGATGAACAAAGGCGCACCGTCTGAATCAGCAAGAGTCGTTTTCAATTCAGCCAAGAAAATCGCATGCAAAGAGAAAGACAGTGACGGCGGTTACAGATGCACCGTCGAATACAATGCAAAGATCCCGTTTCTGGGTGAAAGAACATCAACCATGGAGCTTAAGTTCTTTAAATTTGAAGGAAAGTGGAAAGTCTCGCCGTCGAAATAACCTATAAGTCATAAGCAGCATCAGGGAAAGCATCAGCCCGTAGTTGCACCGCTACGGGCTTTTTTCATCACATCCGACAACCACTAAATTTTATTTATATAAGGATATATTGTTGTATTCTCTCAAAAAACGATAGTTTCATACTGTAATTAATAGAATGCAAATTACCAGTCAAGTAAAAATATTGAAATATCCCCAGTTATTCGGGTAAACTACCCACATAAAGGGAGAGGAGCAGCCTAATAAAAGGGATGTAATATGCAATTATCAGAATATTTAAAATACAAAATGGATTCTGACAGAGTTCTCGCCACTCATTTGGACAGTATGGCAGATAAAATCAAAGATAATACAATAAAAATTGGTGATGATTTATATAGTGGTATAGAAAGAGCAACATGGTATTCATCCTGTTTCATAGAGAAATATAATTCTGACTGCCAGCAACTAAAATCTGAAAATGAACGAATGTATCTGGCTATTAAACAGATCTACAAGAGAAAAGATGTAATAATAGATATGCTAATAGCGTATCTTAAAATACTTTTAAAAGATACCGAAGAAAGAGAGCAGGAATTAATAGCTAAAGCCATATTAGGCGTATCAGTTGCATCAGAGTTCGCAACAAGCCGGGCAATAAAAATGTCAGTCGCTTATCTGCTTGCAAAGCATATTGCAACCTCGTTGAATTTTTCACTATCCATTCGCAGAACGATTAATAAATACTCGCTGATAGGGTTGAGTGCTCTCACATTTCATGGGAAAATTCAGAAGGCGGCAATGTCTGCACGGCACCTGCATGACGTATGTCCGGAGCTATACTGGTCTCTCTATGCTATGCAGGTCGAGATGTTATACTTCGTATTTGAAGAGCGCCTGTCTCCCTACGTGCCCAAAAATCCCTATGACAAAATCGATATCACAGAAGCAATAAACGGAATTTTAAAAAAATGAGCTTAAAAAAAATAATTTCTTATGCCGTTAAGGAGTTTATTAACACCTATACCACGATGGCATTAATGATTGTTTTTGGGATTTTATTCTACGAATTCATCCCTGACCATTGGGGTAAGCTGACTATTCTTTCGATTGTTATTATCGTTTATGTAGACATAAAGTTTTTTTCAAAAAAATCAGGCCGAAAATAATTCGGCCTTTAATATAATCTTAGTAGGCTACATTCTGCCAAAGCATGTAAGCGCTTGTTCTTGCAATAACATGCTCCCATTCAATAGAAGCAAACTTGAATGATACGCTTTCCTGTGGCTGAACTTCATTATGTGTCAGTGAATTAGGGTAGAAAAAGCGTATATTGCTGATAAGAGCATCCCGAAGCTTCATCCTAAAATAAAGTTCATTTCCACCAGACTGCGCCGTTCGGTAGAACGAAAAAATGCATTCCAGCTTTTCCTTATCATTGATTGCCTGAGCGAACAATGGCGTGGCTTTATCAATTGGCTTTCTGATTTCTACAGGAAGCATTGAAATATTCTCTTCCCGACTAATGTTGTTCACCAACTCATAAACAAAAATCTCATTCTCATGTGCCGACTGATACTTGTTGCCAATAGAGTCCAGAGATGAACATCCTGCTGATATCAGTCCCTGTTTCTCCCCGGTAACGCTAAGATAAATAAGATTGGACATTATGCCTCCATACAAAGAAATTCCATTCTACGGTTCGGAGCCGTAGTCTCTGTTGCATGGGTATAATACTCTCTCAGATAATGTTTTAAAACACAAAAAACCATTATTTATGTATGACCATTTTATTTTTATAGATAGCGGTAATTATATAATAAAAGGTATCACCTAAGAGATACCTTTTACATTAAGCAATATCACATCCGACAACCACTTCTCTTAACGCCCGTTGAGGCTCTTATCAGCTTGTTGGCGTCATACTTCTTTTTCTCATGCACGTAGATTCGTTCGGTTCTTCCACCGTTGTTGATGATGAAGCTGATGATGGAAAGAAAGACTTTATTCAGACGGGCTTTATCAATCAAATCATCACTGATTTTCTCAATATGGCAGTAGTAAGAGAGAAGCAGAAAGCTTAGCACCACTTCTCGGTTTGAAAACGTCAGATTTTCTATGTCCTGCTGGTATTTAATGTAAAATCCTGCACAAAAAAGATAAGACTGCTCGGTGATTTCTGCTTCTGAAAAGCCCGATTCATCGAGCTTATCAACAAACCTGTCCAGCAAAAGCAAATATCTTTCCATTAAACTCATGTTTATTTTTTTCATAACTATGCATCCTTGCATTTAAATTATTATTAATTGTCATCCTGACAACGTATCAATATCACCATTAAATTAAAAATCAAGCAATTCGTAAAAATATATTTACGCTACCTGCTTTCGTTTATAGTCACTTTTTTTCAGGTAACGGTTCATTAAGCTGATGCGATTTCAGACCATATTTATTGGCGTTATACTGCCACAGGGAAAACTGCTCTTTATAACGGTTGTTTTGCTGCTCAAGCATTGCCATCTCGTTTTCAATATGTCGTATTCTCTGCGCCGCAATTTTCAGGCTGGCGGGTTTCTTTGGTTCCACGCGGCTTGTCTGTATCATTTTCTTTTTCATTAAATAGGCAGTCACGATATCTTTATGCATATTCAATGACTGACGACTGGGTTTCTTTCCGATAAATTTTTCAACTTCGATACAAAGCGCTTCCCATGTTAATTTTCCTTGCCAGCCCTGAAGCGTTTTTTTAATGACTGTGATATCTGATGATGTTAAATGTTTTGCCATACGGCCTCCTGATGATTAATTTTTATAAGATATTTTCATTTTTTTGCTCTGCATTTTCTCTAAAACAGATAATACGGCTTCGTGGTGAGCCACCCATTTATCCGCACCAAAATACTCGTCTTTCACTGCCTTTTTCGCCACCCGAAGGTGCTGACGGATTTTTTTGACAGGCTCATGCCCGTTCATTCCACCTGCCCAGCCGTAATACAACGTGCTGGCTAATTTCTTGCAGGGGAGCATCAGGTAGTCATGAACACAATAACCGTAGGGCGTGACGTGAACCGCACCGTGATCCGGCTCTTCTGTGATAACCGGAATACTGACAGGCAGAGCGTAGCCATGAGCACCCAGCTTCAGCTCTTTGATTTTCTCGTGCATCTCTTCCTGAGAGACATGATTATAGGCACGGTTCTGCATGACACTGACTCTGCCTGACCATTTAGCGATCTCCATTTCTGAAAGTTCCCCCTGATGCGCCAGCGTGTTGAGAAAGTGCCTCGGCTGATGGGAGCGCAGAAATAAGGGGTTCCCCTCATCATCGGTATAACCATGACGTGCAAAGATATTCTTCACCGTGCCGGAAGGTCTCATCTTTGCAATATCAGAGGCAAAGAAATGATACGCTGGCCTGCAAATCTGAACGTCCCGCGTCTTCCTTTTCTCACAGCCCTGATATTTGTTCAGCAGACACAGCGCATTGCTATATCGCACAGACTTTTCTTTATCAAACCAGGGGAAATCCGCAGGCAGACACGGCATCACCTTCTCTTTTACAGAGCGTGCAGCAGTCTTAGGTTTTGCTGAACATGTTTGATTTTCTGCCCGTTTCGCTATTGAACGGGCGTTTTCCGACAGAAGACGTAACCGGCTGACCGCTTTTCTGGCAACCGGCACCATAACATCAGGCACCCACTTGATAGTGGCCCCATAGCCCTTGACGGCATGAAAGCGAAGCCCGTAACGCTCCACGCCATTTTTATCTTTCCGGGTGATCTCACAGTCTGCCGGTAATGCCAGAATTTCTGAAATACGGTTTGGTGAGCACATCAGCAGGGCAAAGACCGAGGTGGTAAACAAATCCCGCTCACTGAGTTCATCATCCGGTCGTGAAAAAATTTCAGCGATGGCGAGTAAAGCCCGTTCGTCCGGTAATTTATGCTTTCTGTCCGGATCTTCTTTCTCAGGCAGGTAATGATTTTTGAAATCGGGTTTAGCCGGATTGCACCAGCGAAAAAAACCACAGCTAACGAAGCGGTGGGTCGTAAGAAACTGCGCCAGTTTTTCAAGCTGTGTGCCACACTGGTATAACACATTATCTTTATAATACTGTCTGGCGGTCTGCATCGCTTCATCCAGCACCAGAACCGACGTGTTATAGATATGGGCATTCCGGCAAACCTGCAACAGCGCTTTTTCCAGACACCTCAGTGCCATGAGTGCCGCACCGTGATGTTTGACCGGGCGTAACGCCTGCTGGTAACGGATATAGCTTTTGGCAAAAGAAATGAAATCGCTGTCCATGGCACATTCATTGCTGACTGCGCCTCTCCCCGTCCCCAGCTTGCAAAACGTTGCAATGCCTTTCCAGACAGGTGAATGCCAGTTTAAATCCGCACCAAATACGGTCAGCTTATCCCGGCAAAAAGCAATAAAATCACCGGTATTCTTTTCCGCACTCAACCCGGCCTGAGATTTGAATACGGTCACGTTACCCATGCGCCACCTCGTCATTATTCTGGTGAGTGAAAGGTCTGAAATAAAGGCACTGATGGCACGGAATGGCTGTCGCACAGGATGAACAGCTTTTTACTTTCGGCTTTTCTTTCCCAAGAAAAACATCAGCAATAAAGGATAATTTGTCAGAAACAGCCTGGTTAATCCTGACGACACTATCCGGTAAATTTTCAACATAAATCCCGGCACAGGCCGTGGAAGAGTGATCTAACAACTCTGCAATGTATTGCACATCATACCCGTCACGCGCCATCCTGGTGCCAAGGGTATAACGGAGTCGTCGGGGACTTATTTTCATGATTTCACCGGTTCTTTCAGAGATGACCTGCTCGGTATTAACCACGTTGATCAGTGCATCATTAACCCCGTTTCGGGAAGCATGAAGTCTGTCCGACGCCAGTAACGCCGTCATATTCTGACCTTCGCTCAGACGACATTGCGACTCACACAGAAAAACAGGCACATCCTCTTTTTCTGCCGGTTGAAGCGCCCTGCCGATAGCCTTCTCAATCCGGCTTACCGACGCCTCTGCCTGTTGCCTGACAATATCAAACAGATATTTATCAACGTTCAGGAGCCTGAAGGTCCTCCTGAATCCGCCCCCCTGTTTGATCCTGGGGAAGTTGATGAAATAGCCAGAATCACTATTATTCTCTTCTTTTATGTCCTGATATTTTAATGAGGTGATTTGCAAGGGTCGTCTTCCGGTCAGGCTGACCAGCAATGCCATTGCAGACTCAGACAGCGTGATCCTGCCGTTTTTCCTGGCATGGTGGATCGCTCTATTTAATCCCTTATGCTCCATATCCGTTAAGGGGCCCTTTTCAGGGCTTTCCTGTTTTACAACGTCTCCGGGCGCTTTAACCTTTATTCTCATGGCTCTCAACAGCGTAATGGCATTGTCATCGATACCCGCATAACCCAGGGAATGCCACTTAATCAGAAAACATCTCAGCACCATCAAACTTGCCAGCGGTGTTGCAGGTGAAGCTCTATAATTCAGGATCGCTGACTCATCAATATAATCAGGGGACATCTCACGGATAAACCGCCTCATGCTGTTATTGATCTTCACCACATAACCCGCACTCCGTTTACAGGCAAAAAAAGCCAGTGTATTGAGATACCCCTCATGCAATGACGGGGTTAATGTTTGCAATACAGAATAAACATTGACCGTATTATCCTTATCCAGATGCCACCGTGTATCGGAGAGAGAAAATGAATAACCTGAACGAGTTGCCATTAAACAGGGTTTGTTTTCTTTCACTTTATTCATAACATCTCCCTGATGATTTCTTGCTGAACAGCCAGTGAGGTTTCATTTGCCTTTTTAGTAAGATGTCTTTTGTTGTAGATCATCGCCATCTCAGAGCCCGGCACCCAGCCCATACAATACACTCTGCATTGCCCTTCTCTCACCTCAGAAAGACCATGGGCGTCTGACATGGAAGAAAAGTGATCATTCCATGTGTGTCTCAGTTGATGCCCGGTTACCCCGTACAACTCCGGTGAGCACTGGCTAATCGTATGGATGATTTTCCGGTAAGCCGACATCGACAGGGGATTTCCCTCTGTATCCCCTTTCTTGTAGGTAATAAAAAGAAAATCATTTTTCTTTCAGATTGATGACAAAGTCCTGGCCGTGAAGCCAGGATTTTGATCTAATAAGGTTAGTGCAAAAAACGGACTGACCGCCATGCTCAGAGAACCCTCCCCGCAGCAGTACCAGTTTGAAACCATCACCCTCGACGAACTTGTCCCAGAAGACCATCTGGTCCGTAAAATCGATGCTGCCATCAATTTTGAATTTATCCGCGATGCCGTTTCCCACCTCTATTGCCCCGATAACGGCAGGCCTGCTATCGACCCCGTTCGCCTGATTAAAATGATGCGGTTGGGCTACCTCTTCGGTGTCCCCTCTGAACGCCGTCTGGTCAAGGAAATCCAGGTCAATGTCGCTTACCGCTGGTTCCTGCGCATGGGCTTGACCGAGAAGGTCCCGGACGCCTCTACCCTTAGCCAGAACCGTATCCGTCGATTTAACGGCAGCGATGTCTTCCAGCAGATTTTTGACCATATCGTGTTACAGGCCCTGAGTCAGGGTATGGCAAACGGTCGTGTGCTCTACACCGACAGCACCCACCTGAAAGCCGATGCCAACCCGCGCAAAGCCGTGAATGAACTGCGCCCTGAAGGGGTCAGTGAATACTTCACGCAACTGAATGACGCGGTGGAGGCCGACAGGAAACAACGCGAAAAAAAGCCGCTGCCCGCCGCAAGAAAAGCAACCCAAAACGACGCCGTTAAAAACACCAAAGTGAGCACCACCGACCCGGAAAGCGGCTTTATGCACCGGGACAACAAGCCGAAAGGCTTCTTCTATCTGGACCACCGCACAGTAGACGGAAAGCATGGCATCATCATGGATACCCATGTGACACCAGGCAATGTGCACGACAGCCAGCCCTTTATCGGGCGACTCGAGCGGCAGGTAGAACGCTTCGGTCTGGAGCCGGTGGCGGTGGGCGTGGACGCGGGTTACTTCACGGCGGCGGTGTGCCAGCTCACTCAGGAGATGGGTATCGCGTTGGTTCCGGGCTATCGCCGGCCACACAAGGGTCAGAACGCGTTCCAGAAGAAGCACTTCAGGTACGATGAGGAGCGCGATGTGTATGTGTGCCCGGCAGAGGAGTTACTGAACTACAGCACGACAGACCGTAACGGCTATCAACATTACCGTTCAGACCCGACAGTGTGCCAACGGTGTGAGCAGAGACAGCAGTGTACGCAGAACAGCAAAGCGCAGAAAACGCTAACCCGGCACGTCTGGGAAGCATCGAAAGAGGAAGCCAACAGGTTACGGCTGACGAAATGGGGCAAAAAGATATACGCCCGGCGTAAAGAAACGGTGGAGAGAAGCTTCGCGGATGCGAAACAGCACCATGGTCATCGATATGCCCGGTTCCGTGGACTGTCGAAAGTACAGATGCAGTGCCTGCTTGCGGCCACAGCGCAAAATATGAAGAAGATGGCGCTGCTGGCGCTTCTTTATTGTCTTTATGTGTGGCTGAAAAGGTCTTGTGAAGGTCAATACGCCGCCTTGGGCAAGCAGAAAGCTCAAATGACGAGGTTGTGGAAAAATATCGCGATCGCGACCTGCGGTCGCTAAAAAAGAAGAACCCCACCTGAAAAAGTGGGGTTAGTCAGCAGTCTGAAAGAAAATCATTTTTCTTTGCATTTCTTATTTTTAGCCTGTCTTGCTGGATGTAATTATATAATTCAGACATGACCGCTTCCTCAGAGAGGAGCACCCTTCCCCGCGTTTTGACAAGCGGCTGCTTAACCCTTGGATCTGATTTGTCATTGGCGCGGCGCTGGATAGTAATAGAGGAACAGGCAAAATCAATATCACTGATCCGGAGATTTAAAAGCTCACCGGCTCTGACCCCGTAACTGAACAGTAATAAAATGATGAGCCTGTTCCGTGTCTGAACCGCAGGAGAAAACGGATTTAATGCAGACCCGACGCTGACTACATTAAACAGAATATCTTGCTGCGCCTTCGTTAAGGACTTTTCAGGGATATAGTCACGATATCCGTCAGAATCAGGTCTTTTATTTTTCAGTTCAGCCACCATCCTTGTGATCCTGGCGTCAAGATTTACGTCTACCGAATGCGGTAAGTGATGATGGTATAGCCAGTCAAGGTAATGGCAAATAAACGTCAGTCTGAAATACTTTGTCGGCGCTTTCACACTTCTGCTACCGGACGTTTTTTCCTATTTTTGAAGTTTTCCGAAGCGAAATCAGCCAGCGCATCAATTTCATAAGAACTTAAAAATTCCATTCGGGTGATCCGATCCACGATGTCTATTTTTCTCATATGAAAAAATCGATAAAGTAATACCAGACTTCCGGCAACCACCTCCATTGTATTAATCGACACCGATTTGCTCCTGACGTTTGTCATTATATAAAGATTAGGATCAAAAAGCGGCTCTCCTGTCAGACTGTTAATAACATGGCAATATCGCTCACCATTATCAAACATAAATGTATTCGTTCTAATATGATCCATAATCTCTCCTTAAAATATTTTACAAAAGCACTCTAGGTGCAATATATTATTAAATTACAAATAATAAATTTACAAAAAAATCTTAAGAAAATGACAAGAAATAATAATTAAACTTATTCTTAATCAATAGGATAATAACGATATTTTTTACATTTAATATCTATGGTGTACTTAATTGATTTTAAGTACACCTGAGACTTAATAACGCCCAGCGAAACCTTTAAACAAAAGCCCTCATTAAAATCTGTCAAATATTCTGTAAAATATATAGCCTTTATTGATTGAAATTCTTTACACTTTTAAAATACATTTATTTTTTCAATTGCGGTCAATATCCATTCATCAATTTCATTTTCAACAAATGCGACAGCACGGATACCAATTTTCACAGGTTGGGGAAACGCTCTTCACTAATAAGGCGATAGATCCAGGCTTTTCCAAAGCCGGTTTTTCTCATTACTTCGGGGAAACGAATAAGGCGATTCTGGGTATTCATAGTCTCTCCTCGCTTTTTAGAAGAGACTATATGAAAAGTTCAGGGAAACAAGCGAATTTCAGCGCATCCAGAATTCGCGTGTTTTTAGTCCTTGTCTGCGAGCGTTATAACATCAGAAACCCGCATTTCTTTCAAATGGTTGTTCTTGTTAAGAAAATGAAGAAACTGAAGGATGAATGGCTTGACAGATGTTAATAAACATATTAATTAATGGTTATTGTTTTTAATAAAAAAGTGGGTAATTATGATTTTAATGGGGATATTTTTTGTTACAATAACAATTTGCCTGGTTATAATAACAATTTGCTCAGTTATTATAACCAGAATAATATCTGGAGGCTCTAAAGATAAAGACATCAAGATAAGACGTTCATCCTATCTTGATAATCAATCATCAGGAATTCTTTAATTTCCCGACAACAATTGCGCCACGGGTAACAGAAAAACCTGTATCTCCGAGATATTTTTCAGCGCCATTACTAAGAACTGCATGATTTTGTTTTGATGCACCGAGATTCAGAGGCAGAATGTTTACGACCTCATACCCATCTTTATCGAGTTCGTTATAAATATCTTCAAGATTTTTGATAAATTGCTCATAATCTGCGAGTCTTGGGTTTGGTACTTCAACAACTGTTGTTTTTTTCCACGATAAATGTCCTTTTGTAACTAGCTCTTTATATTTACCAATACCAGCGTCAAAGTATCGAACAACAAATTTTTTTGTCATTTAAAATTCCTTTTTATCACATTAGACTGTCGACATAATTTTTATACTCTAAATAATTCAAGCTTCAGGAAGGAGGCAAGATTCAGGTGACTGAATGCCGCCACCATGAATGCTACTTGAAGTATGGCGAGTATAATAATTTTTTGATTTCTTTAATGTCTTTGTCCGACAAGTTTTTCATATTATCATCCACTATCAATTGTCCTTTCCTTAAAAAGGGATAGTTGATTTAAACTGGGTGACCACTTTTAACAAGATGAAAATTAAACAAAATTATTTTCAGGGTTACTTCAAGTTGTAGGATAGGATCTCATCCATAAGACACTACTACCGTAACATTGGATTTAGTTACCTACAACTTGAAGCATTTAGATATAGTTAGTTATTTTTACTGGCGACTGAACCACGTAATTACATAATACCATTTTTACCGTGAAACAGTCTTATTTCCAGTCAACGTATTATTCTATTTTAGCAGGAATAGGACGATATTCGGTGTAAAACTCATGAGCAATTACTTGGACATCATCTAATTGCCGTTTTGCATTTAAAGGTTTCTCATAAGCTATTACCTTCATATCTAATCCTCTACTACTGTGGAATTTTCCATTTGCCTGTGCGATCACTCCATCCCATTGAACAATATAACCTCTTGTATCAATAATATTATTTCTAATACAATCATTGAAAACACTTTGGATCGGGACAAACCATAAAAAGTGGTAATCTCCATCATTATTTAGAGCTACCTTTTTATTAAACCAAACAGCCACACATCCTGCCATTTTCACATTACCAACCCAAGAGGTAGCAATGTCAGTAAAAGATAAATTTATCTGCCCCCAACTATGAGTCTGGGGAGCGATAGGTACTTTTACTGATGCCCCATAATTAGAGGTTTTAGTAATAGTACTACCTTGCATAGAAGACAACGAAAGTTCAGTACTTAAAGTGGTCTCAGCGCCCATAAATGGAACACCTGCCTTAAGCTTAACTGAAACGCCTAATTTTACATTCTCCGTCACATTCCATGTGAAAGAGTCTTCTATACCCTGTTGTAAATTAACTTCGTGTTGAATTATTTGACTAGTGCCATTTTCAACATCATACTTACCCAAGAGAGCTGCTCCGCCATCACTTTGCACCGCATTTGAATACACCAAATCTTGGGGTGGTGTCACATTAGTTTGGTGTTGCATATAGTTTTTTGTATCTTTATTACGACCATATTGAGTGCTTTCTGTAAACCAACAAGTGGTACCATATTGTGCAGTTATCCACTTACCCCAAGTATTCGTTATATTATCAATGTCATTCATAACAATCATCCTAATTAATTAGTGTTTATTTTTACAAGGTATCATAGAAATACTCATTACTTACCCACCGCACATATTTAAATATAACTAAAAACCAGTATCATATATAGCACGGCAACATGTAACAATAAATATTATAGTCATACTTTAGAAATTTGAAGGCTAAAGTGAAAAAATATATGTTAACAGGATAATTATTTATAATTTAATTTATAATAATTACATGCATCTAATAATAATATTACTTAATTTTAATAAGAATAAAATAAATACGGTTAAAATAACTGCATTTAATATAATTAACCATTAGTCTTTAATCCACGAAAAAACTCAGGTGTAAAAATAGGTTATATGATATTTTTACTATGATGAAAATTTAATAATATCAATGGTAATTGATAGCACTAAAATAATAACAAGGATTTAAGGGAGAATTAGGGCAAGATCACGAATGTTTTTTGAGCCAATAATGATCGATTATTATTGTTAATATTCAAATAGAATCGTTACCTGAGCGATGTTGACTGTCAATCATGCTGCGCGAGCAAAAATGAGCACTCATGTTCCCACCCTGAAAGTAAATTCTGCTCATTTCTTATTGACATTGGTTTTTAAAAACAGATAGTGTTATTGGTAGATTTGTTGGTAGAGGTTTTCCGACAAATCGGTTTTAACATGAAAAAACAACCAGATAGGTGCATGTTAAAGTCCAGTCAGAGGAGCCAATTTAAAGAAAGCAGACGTTCACTGACGTCTGCTTTTTTGCTTTTAATCAATTGGTTACCCTCTTCTTCAGGTTCGCCCTCGTTCACTAAAAAACACTCGAAGCCATACCCTTTTGCTGGTAAAAATACTGGTAAAGGTGGTTCGATTTCGTTTTTACCAGCAATCGGAGGGAACCGTCATGTCACTTACTGATACTAAAGTCAAAAATGCCAAGTCGTCAGAAAAGGCGGTGAAGCTCACTGACGGGTTCGGTCTCTACTTGCTGGTACATCTCAACGGTTCAAAATACTGGCAGTTAGGTTATCGCTTCGAAGGAAAACAGAAGGTGTTTTCCATTGGCGTCTATCCTGCTGTTTCGCTGGCGGATGCAAGACAACGGCGAGATGAAGCAAAAAAGCGGTTAGCTTCTGGAATTGACCCCAGCGCCAAAAAACAGGCTGACAACAAAACAATTCAAGAGAAGCGTAACAATACCCGCACTCTCAAAACCGTTGCCAAAAGCTGGTTTGCCACTAAAACCACATGGTCAGAAGATTATCAGCGTTCTGTCTGGACACGACTTGAAACTTACCTGTTTCCTGACATCGGTAACAAGGACATTGCTGAACTGGATACAGGCGACCTGCTGGTTCCCATCAAAAAGATAGAGAAGCTGGGTTATCTTGAAATTGCCATGAGGGTGAAACAGTACGCCACTGCCATCATGCGTTATGCCGTCCAGCAAAGGATGATCCGTTTCAATCCTGCCTATGGCGTGGTAATCCCCCCATCAACATAAAATTTTGCAGAAAAGAAGCAAAAGGTAATGGTGGTATCCTGAATCCTAATTTCCATAAGAGATGTAGCAAAGGTGAAGCATAGTTACTACGCCACATCTTCTTTTAAAAATATATTTATCTTATGAACTGGTGCTCATGTGCTTACGCACGGCTCCGCCCTGATGCTGATATTAATATTTTCATGATGAATTTGAGGGCTGATATTTCATAGATGAAGTAATATAACAGAAACGAAACGTAAATCAGATTTTCTTTTTAACAACAACCAGCAATAATAAATGGTGGCTTCAGAAAATCTGACTTATAGATTTAAAAAAATCGATCTTCACTTGGGAAGAACTTATTAATTATAATTTTCACATCCTCCAACCATTCTTTCCTTTCTTCTTTCGTACTCTCCGCAACTACTCTATACATTTTTCTTTCATAGTTAACTACACCACAGAAATCAAATATACAATCTTTCCAGATCCGTTCTAATGGATCACCGAACACTGTATCCTCCCGCTCTTTAGGTGTGTTTTATGTATTAAATACAACCCCTGCTTTAGCTTTGAGAAGACCGATTGGCAAACCACCGCCATTATCCCCCTCATGAAAAGCATAAGCAATATCCTGCCTTAAAACACGATCAACCCAGCCTTTCAAAATTGCCGGAGGTTGTCCCCACCAGTTAGGATGAATAATTATAATACCATCAGTTTCCTTTATTTCCTCCTGATGCAGATTGACAAGTTTGTCGCCGGATGCATCACTTATCAACTCCACGCTCGGTAATACAGGAGCGAAATGTTCTTCATATAAATCATGAGATAAAACAGTATGATGATTATTCTTTAATGCCTGTATTACTGAATCAGAAATTGCATGGTTAAAACTACCCTTGTAAGGGTGAGCTAAAATAACTGATACTTTCATTATGTTTCTCCATGAGAACTCACAGTACCGACTCTATGTTTACTAATTATTTCAATTTGGAATTATGTTATTTTTCCCATTTTCTTAAACGCCCACAGGCGTTCGTATAGGGAGATGATGTATTGAATGAAATAATTCGCTCATTGTCCATTTACCATACCACGGCTTTCCATAGAGCGTAGAGAATTCTTACGCGGGAGGATCGGAGAGGGCAGCAGTTACGACTGCCACTGAATGTTCCAGAGCATCAGTGCCATCAATTAAATCCGCTTGTTTGAGCATCTTATTCAGAAAGTACCGCCCATTTTTCCGTCACTTTACTGCTGACACTATCATTATCTGTTATCAGGATCAGGCGGTTTGAATGATCGCTTTACTGGCACAGGATGTTAATACCTTCCTCAGCCAGCGTTGCCACAATCTCTCCCAGCTCACCGGGCCGTTCCTGCTTAAGCTTTCGGATCAACGGTCTGCATATCTCTTCTACCTGAAAACCTTCATTTTCAAGCACGATTCTGGCCCTGTCGCCATCTTCAACAAGGAAATGGGCATGTGCTTTGTCAGCAATGGCGAACATCCCACCATCTTCAAGACCTATGCCATTTCGCCCTAATGTCGTCCCCAGCGCCGCCAGTTCTCCGGGAATATTTTTCAAAACAACTTGGATGTCATACAGTTGCGTCATCCCTGGTTTCTGACGTGTAATCTCTGATCGTATGAACGATACGGATACGGTAAAAAGAGAAAATTGACTTCCGTCCTTCAACCTGATCTGACTCATTCAGGATATTTTGTTTCCATCGCAACACCGCCTCGGTCAGTGTCAAGGTTGTTGTCACAATCTCTGCAGTCTGCCCACTCTCTCGCTCAGAGGACGTTGCCCGGCTCTGTTGCTTGCTACGCCAGTTGTAGATTTGGGACTCGTACAGACTGAGTTGGCGGGCAGCGGCGGCCACGCCGATGCGTTCGGCAAACGTCAGGACTTCCTCACGAAATTCAGGCGTGTGTGGCTTACGGGGCTTCTTGCTGGTTGGTATGGACTTTGTCATGTGAGTCACCTCTGATTGAGAGTTTACTCACTTAGTCGCGCGTCCACTATTGCTGGGTAAGATCAATATACTGTTGCTTTAAAAAGACCATCGGACAGGCCATTGATTGCAATGGCGAGATCATTAATTAAACACCGCTGATACTCAGCAAAACACCAGAACCAAATACTTCCAGCATTTCCCTGGTGATTAGTTTTTCATTTCTTTTAAAATTAAAGATCCATATTTACGATTAATGAAAACATCAAAGAGGGATTAATATTCAAATGAAGAGTAAATAAGTACCTATATGCAACATCCGATATAAGTTACGTCTTCTCTTTAAGAACTATCCAGATAAAACCACCTGGAACGCATTAAAAACAAACAATTATCAGCCTTAGCTTTTTATGCTGCTTTAGCGTTTCGGATTATTCCGCTGCCAAAACACCACCCGTCCCTGTAGCCAGCGCATAATCTGTGTGCCGATAAACCCGCTCAGTGCCAGTAAAAACACCCCGGCAAACATGGTGGACAGACTCATATTGACGGAGCTTGAAGCAATCAGATAGCCAAGCCCCTGCTGCGCGGAGAGAAACTCCGCCACTACCGCGCCAATTAACGCCAGTGCGACACCTATTTGCAGACCGGCGAAAATATCCCCTGCCGCAGAAGGCAGTTTGACGTGAAAAAGCAGATACGTGCGTGATGCGGAAAAGGCTCGGCAGGCATCCAGCAACTCCGCGTCAGTACGGCGAATACCGTTGACCGTGTTGACAAACAGCGGGAAGAAGCAGACCAGCGCCACCAGCACGATTTTCGACGCCATACCAAAACCAAACCACACCAGAATAATCGGCCCAAGTGCAACTTTGGGTGTCGACTGCAATGCCACTAACAGCGGATAGATAAAACGTTCAAACGTCCGGGATTCCGCAAGGATCCCCCCCAATACAATCGCCAGCAGGCTGCCAATAGCATAGCCCATCAGGGTTTCGCCCAGCGTGGTGGTGATGTGCGGCCATAAGCTCTGATCACGAAAACCACTGGCCAGCGCCTGATAAACCGCCTCAGGAGAAGGCAGCAGGTAGTCAGGAATGTCGAACATCCAAACTGAGACATCCCAGATAATCAGCAATACCAGCAGGCTGATTAAGGGATAGATAACCGATAATAACTTATTCATTATTCTGCCCTGAGAGCCTGCCAGCAGGCTCTGATTAATGCTTTTTAGTGGGAAAGACGACGGGTTCAGATAGCTGTTGACTGAATGCCGCCTGCGCTATGGCTGGTCACAAAATGCCGACGTAAGTGCTGACACAACGAGGTAAATTCGTCGTCAGACAGTATTTCCAGACTGCGGGGACGAGGCAGCAGGATCGCCAGCTCCTCAATAATTTTCCCCGGCCGCGGTGACATCACCAGAACCCGGTCGGCGAGAAATACCGCTTCCTGAATACTGTGAGTAATAAACAGCACCGACTTGCGTTGCTGTCCCCAGATACGTTGCAGTTCCAGCATCAGCACTTCCCGCGACAGAGCATCCAGCGCCGCAAAAGGCTCATCCATCAGCAACAGTTCCGGATCATGCAGCAACATACGGGCAATCCCTACCCGCTGCTGCATCCCACCAGATAGCTCAAAAGGATAGTCATCGGCAAAATCCGCCAGCCCGACCAGTTCAAGCAACTGCAATGCCCGCTCCCGCGCCGCGCCGGCGGGAAGTCCCAGGGTACGCGCAGGCAACAAGACATTGTTGAGCACGCTTTTCCACGGCAACAAATTGGGTTTCTGGAACACCACACCAGTGTGACGTCCCGGCCCGGAAACCGGCTGTCCCCCCACCTGAACCGCCCCACGGCTCGCGTCCATCAGCCCGGCGGCCAGTTTCAGGATGGTGGATTTCCCGCAACCAGATGGTCCGAGTAAGGCCACAAACTCACCATCGCCAATCCGTAGGTCGACATCGGTCAGCGCTTCAATCTCGCCACGTCTTGTCGCATAGGTCAGGCCGACGTTATGCAACTCCAGCGCCGCACTCATGCCACCTCCTGCTGAGCCGCCGCCAGAAACGCCAGCACCCGCTCCCAGCTATGCACATTGGCCTGCGCATTCGCCAGCGGCGTGCCGCCGCCGTCAATCATCACGCCTGCGACCGGATGTACTTTGGCAATCTCCGTGGTCGGTACATACGGGAAAGTGATGGCATGCCCTGCGCCTTCATTATGCACATGCTCCACAGGCCAGCGATGACCACTGGCTTCCAGTTCGGCTTTGATGCGGGCGCAATAATCTGTCGATGGCCAGAAGCCATCATCGGTGCCGGAGATAAGCAACAACGGCCCGTTAATACGTTCGACCGGAATACGCGCCGCCACCCGGCTGTCTTCATCGCGCTCCACATTCACAAACGCCGGAGCCTGACGGATTGGCGCACCCGGTTGCGGCGGATGGTCAAACGCGTGCCAGTCGGCATGGGGATTATCCTGCCAGATATTGCGCAGCGGCTGGTC
The DNA here is from genome assembly GCF_037076465.1 of Pectobacterium araliae. Lineage (NCBI taxonomy): Bacteria > Pseudomonadati > Pseudomonadota > Gammaproteobacteria > Enterobacterales > Pectobacteriaceae > Pectobacterium > Pectobacterium araliae. The sequence continues at coordinate 2,813,057 of NZ_AP028908.1, forward strand.
GCCCCAGGTCCAGGCGGTGGCATCACGCGGTTCGTCCGGGCGACCGGCGCGCAGCGTACCGTGTACTACCGCGCTGGGCACATAGCCAATCACCGCAGAAACCTTGTCGGTGAACAGCGAACCCAGCAACAGCGCCAGTTCCCCACCACGAGAATGCCCGGCCAGCGCAATAAAATCATCACGGGGCTGCAATGTCTTTTTCGCCCAGTTAATCGCTTTGGAGAAATACTCCAGCGGGGTACCAGAAATATGTTCCGGGCGACCCGGCGCTTTAAAATAAGCCAGTGCAAAGCCAACATAGCCGTGCGCGGCAAACAGTGCGGCACGCAACTCCGGCGTTCCGCCACCCGAACCATTGAGCACAATTACCAGCGGATGCGGCCCATCCCCTGCGGGGGTGAATACCGTGCCAGAAAGGCCGTTTTCACGCACTTCCCTACGGGTAACGCCCGGCGCGACAAAACGTTGTATCAGCTCTGCCTGTGCGCTTTCCCCATCCGCATCGTCAATACGTAGCTGAATGTGGTATGGCTCTATGCTGTCGATATGCGAGTCTTCAACTGGTGGTGTGATCTGCCGCAGGCTCCAGACTGGCGCCATCGAATCCGCAATCTGCCAGTCGCCTTCCAGCGGCACAGCGGTGGACAGATCCAACAAACCATCTTGCGCAATTTCAAAGGTGGCGAAACTCTCCCATTGGCTACCATCGGGATGGGTAAAGGACGCGGAGAAACGGGCAACACCAGCCGCCAGCCCACTGGCAGTAATGCGACGGACTTTATCCACCAGGTCGTCGGCGATACCAATATTCAGAGTGCTCATTTCGCGGCCTCCGCACGGGCGCGTAACGCGTCTTTGTCGAAGTCGCTGAATGCAGGGACAAATTCGTTGGAGAAGATACGATCCACCGGCACATTATCGCTCGGGAACTCCCCGGCCTGCGCCATGGCAGTAATCGCCTTGCGGATCACCGGCAGGTCGTACTCCCCCGGGTTCCGGCGGCTGCCATCCGGCCGGTACAACGTGCGTTCCAGACGGCGACTGAGCAGTGTGCTCGCCTCTTTCAGCCCTTTGCCGTCGGCATCCGCAGGTTTACTTTCTGGATGCTGGCGCCAGAAAGCGCGCACGCAGAACTCAGGATTGATTTCGCAGACATACTGCGCTTCGGTGTAAGCCCGCCCAAAACGACGGATCAGATCCGGCTGCTGGGTAAAAGTATCCTGATGGGCGATAAAGCCGTTGCCGGGGGTTTCCTGAAAGACATCCGGATAAGCAATACGGCGGATTTTCGTACCAGTAAGCTCAAAGATATCGCCCCAACTGCTGTTGTAGTTAAGCGCATCCACCTTTTTACTGCGCAGCGCCTGGAAGCCGGAACCCAGCACGCCGACCGCCACAAATTCAACATTCTTCCCCGGTTCCAGCCCGGCAACGCGCAATGCTGCGCGGCTGCCCGGAATGGTGCCCCAGGTCAGCGTGCCAACGCCAACCTTCTTATCTTTCAGGTCAGCAAGAGTTTTCACCGGCGAGTCGGCCAGCACCGTGTATTCCATGGTCTGAGCCGGAGTGCCGTTGTAGAAGTAACGTAGCGGTAACGGGTTTTTGCCATTGAAATAGCTGGAGATCACCGGTTCGGACACTGGGTAGCCAAAAGTCACGCGTTTGCTGGCGACCTGCGGCAGTAACGCTCCGGCGCCCTGAAAAATAAGCACTTTCACCGCCAGGTTCTGCTCTTTAAACAACCCCAGTTCTTCAGCCGCCGCATAAGGCGCGCCATCATGTACAGCCGGAGGGATCGCCAACGCAACGGTGACCTCATCAAGCGCCTGCGCCTGCGAGGCCGCAAATATCAGGGTGGGCAACAGGTATTTCAAACGCATGAGAACTCCTTGACCGAGAAAGAAAAGCAAAAGAAAAGTGTCGGTCAAGCTAGAACACAGCGGGTTGAATCAAAACGAACTATTTGCGCTAACAATATATCGATACTGGCAACGCTGGGCAGCCCAGTCGCTATTACCAGAGCAGCACAGTAAAAATGTAAAACATATCAACTAATAATCTCATTGAATGAAACTGAGCATCCCAGTAAAGATAAATTTGCGCATAGCATTGCCGTTTTTATTATTTAAATCTCCCCGTCTCCCTGCCACAGAATGGCCTCTCTGAGATATCCAATAAATCGCTGTGAGCAGCCCACAGCAAACTAACACCATGAGAGGCCCAGAGTGACTGATTCTTTATCCTTAAGTGACCAGGCTTATCACACCATTCGCCGCGATATCCTCACCTGCCGGATGCTGCCCGGCTCGCTGGTCACCGAATCCGAACTGATGGAGCGTTATCAGCTTGGGAAAAGCACCTGCCGTCTGGCGCTGACTCGCCTGAGCCATGAAAACTTGGTGATATCGCGCCCGCGTAAGGGTTACCGCATCGCGCCAGTGACGGTGCAGGATGTGGAGGAGATTTTCACCGTACGTGCCGCGCTGGAGCCGCTGGCGGCGCGTCTCGCCGTCGGCAAAGTGGATATCGAATTACTTAAAGAGCTGGAAGCCCAGTGCCGAGTGGAAGTGACCGCCCCGCTGTCGACGCGTATTGATGTGTTTATGAATGCCAATAAACGCTTCCATCTGACGATTGCGGAAGCCACCGGCAACACACACCTGATCAATACGCTTTCCGGGTTAATGGATGAGATGTCCCGCCTGGTGGCGCTGGGTTTTAACGTTCAGCGCATCAAACCGGAAATCAAACACGACCACAACGCGATGATTGACGCCTTTATTGAGGGCGACACAAAGCGTGTGGAGTTTATTGCCCGCCGCCATATCGAAACCTTCCAGGCGATGACGCTGGAAAAGATCTACGCCACCCTGAGTAAAGAAGGCACGTTATTACCGGTTCTGCCACGGGAGATATTTGAATGAGTGTTTCTGCACGCCAGTCCGTGGAGCAAAGCATTGCCTTAACAGGCATAAGTAAATCTTTTGCCGCGCAAAAGGTGCTGGACAATATTTCGCTGACCATTAACCGCGGCGAGATTGTCGCGCTGCTCGGCGCATCCGGCGGTGGCAAAAGTACCCTGCTTAATCTGATGTCCGGGCTGCTGCCAGCCGACGGCGGTGATATCGCCATTCAGGGCATTCCGGCAAAACAGTTTCAGCACTGGCAGCGTATCGCTTACCTGTTTCAGGAAGACCGCCTGCTGCCCTGGCGCACCGTGGAGCAAAACGTCCATTTTGGCCTGGAGAACACCACACTTTTCCAGGCTGAACGCCGCAAACGGGTGAGCGATGCGCTGGCGCTGGTCGGGCTGGCGGAATTTACCCGCCACTGGCCGCATCAGTTATCCGGCGGTATGCGCAGCCGCGTGGCGCTGGCCCGTAGCCTAGTGGTGCAACCACAAATTCTGCTGATGGATGAACCCTTCTCACGTCTGGATCCACAAACCCGCAGCGCCATGCATGAAGAGCTGTTGCGCATCCAGGGGATGACTGGGATGACGGTGGTACTGGTGACGCACGATGTGGAAGAAGCCGTGGTACTGGCAGATCGCGTGATGATCCTTAAACCGCACCCAGGGCGTATCCACAGTGAAACCGTGCTGACACTGCCGCGTCCGCGTATTCCCACGCAACCTGAGGTGAATGAATTGATTCGCCTGCTGCGTCTGGAGGTGTGAGATGAACCTGGCTTCCCGAACCTTCAGCCTGATGCTACAGCGACTGGTGATGCTGGCGCTGTTTCTCGTCGCCTGGTGGCTGGCATCGCTTCATCTTCCGGCCTTTGTACTGCCCGGCCCTACCGCCACCGGGCAGGCGCTGGTCGCATTATGGCAGAGTGATTCGCTGCTTCACGATGTTCGAGTGACCTTTGGCCGCGTATTCTCAGGCTTTATCCTCGCGGCGTTGATCGGCACGGTGGCAGGCCTGGCACTGGGCGCAAGTCAACGGGTGGCGCGCTTTTTCGAGCCGCTGCTGGCGGTGTTTAACACCGTGTCGTCCGCTATCTGGGCCATCTTCGCCATTATCTGGTTCGGCATATCCGATGCCACCACCATCTTCGTGGTGTTTATGACCGCCATGCCGCTCATTCTGACCAACGTCTGGCAGGGCGCGCAAAACGTCGAGGCGCAGTATGTCGAGCTGGCACGCAGTTTCCGCATGAGCCGCTGGCAGACGCTACGCAAAATTTATCTGCCAACCATTCTGCCCTACTTCTTCTCCGGCGCCCGTCTGGCCTTCGGCTTCGGCTGGCGAGTCTCGTTGGTGGCGGAGACGCTCGGCTCGTCGGACGGTATCGGCTACCGCCTGCGTCAGGCAGGGGATCTGGTGCAGACCAATCAGGTTTTCGCCTGGACCCTGCTGCTGGTGTCGTTGATGTTGCTACTGGAAGGCGGGCTGCTGAAACCGCTGGAACGGCACCTTTTTCGCTGGAAAAAACGCTCTTAATACTTTGATTCAGGGGTAATGACATGAAATCGCTACTGGTTGTTTTCACTTTGCTGGCAGGTCTGCTGCCACAGATAAGCGCTGCCGCAGATAAGGTGCGTATTGGTTACTGGACGTCCGGCGTCAGCCTTGGTTATGGCTCGGTACTGGAAAGCCAGGACTTTCTGAAAAAACACGGCGTGGAAGCCGAGTTCGTTCACTTCCCGGATGTCAATGCGCCGTTGAAAGCGCTGGCGTCCGGCTCTATCGACCTGGCATTTGGCGCCCCGGTGGCCGGGGTGTTCAGCGTTGCCTCTGAAGGCGTGCCGGTGAGAATTTTTGCCGCCACCCAGCCTGCGGATGTGGCCTTCGTGGTGCCGCAAGGCTCGCCGATCACCTCTCTTAACCAGTTAAAAGGTAAAAAAGTTGGCATGTCCCCGGCTGGCTCCTCGGTAGCAGTGATTGGTGCCACGCTGTTACAGGAAAACGCCGGTATTGCCGCCAGTGAATTTTCGCTGGTTGGCGGTAACGAATCCCGTTTGGCGCAGTTCCTTGCCCAGAAGCATGTGGATGCCGCCGCCCTGCGCACGCTGACAGTCAACCAGCTACCCGAACTGAAACTGACCGTCATCGGCACCTTTGCCGACGAATGGAAAAAACTCACTAACAGTGATGCGCTGCCTTATATCGGCGTTGGCACAGTGCGCAGTGAGTTTATCGATAAACAACCGCAGACCGTGGCGAAAGTGGTCGCCGCCCTGCGCGATACCCTCGAATGGGGCAAAAACCATCCGGACGAGGTGGTGAAGATCCTGAAAGCGAAAGCCAGCCTGCCGGAAGACCAGGCTCGCGCTTACGTCAACCTGTGGGACCGCATGAACCAGATGTCCTTTGAGCAGGCCGATATCGACACCCTGAAACGCGAACATGCAGTGCTGGTAGCCAGCGGCTCCATTAAAGGCAAACTGGATGACGGCCTGTTCGACCCGCGCCCGTATATCGCGGCAAAAGATCTGAAATAACAGAGGAGAGACTATGAAAGCGCTGGTATTACAGCAACACGGCGATCTTGATCAACTACAGATTGATAATCAGAAAGCGCAACCCCAGTCACAGGCGGGGCATGTGGTGGTCCGCGTGGGCGCCGCGTCATTTAACTATCACGATGTCTTCACCGTGCAGGGTATGCCAGGCATCAAAGTGCCGCTGCCGGTAGTGCCGGGGCTGGATCTGGCGGGCACCATCGACAGCATCGGCGAAGGCGTCAGTGGCTGGAGTGTCGGCGACCGCGTGCTGGTCAACCCACTGAAACCCGGCGTCGGGCTGATGGGAGAAATGACCGACGGTGGCATGGCGGAATATGCGCTGGTGGACGCGCGTCAGCTTATCGCCCTGCCGGATGGCGTCACCTTTGAACAGGCCGCCGCGCTACCAGTGGCTTACGGCACCGCACACCGCATGCTGATTACCCATAACACCATCAAATCCGGTGACCGAGTGCTGATCCTCGGCGCCAGCGGCGGCGTAGGCACGGCCTGCGTGGTGCTGGCGAAACATCTGGGCGCGGAAGTGATTGCCTGCGCGGGCAGCGATGAGAAAGGCGTGGCCCTGAAAGCGCTGGGCGCCGACCATGTGGTGAATTACCGCGAGCAGGACTTTTCCCGCTGGGCGATTGAAAAATACGGCAAACCTCAGCGTCGCACCCATGAAGGCGGCGTGGATGTGGTGATCAACTTTACTGGCGGCGACACCTGGCGTCCGTCACTCAAATGCCTGAAACGCGGCGGCACGCTGCTGGTGTGCGGCGCGACCGCAGGCTACGACCCGCAGGAAGATCTGCGTTATGTCTGGAGTTTTGAGCTGAACATCAAAGGCTCCAACAGCTTCTATGAAGAAAACCTGACAGCGCTGCTGGATCTGGTTAATCAGAAACAGATCGTACCGTTAATCGACCGGGTTCTACCGCTGGAAGAAGCCGCAGAAGGGTTACGACTGATTCGTGACCGTGAAGTACTGGGCAAAGTGGTCGTGAAACCCTGAGCAGGAGACTGGAATGCGCGCACAAGAGATCGAACAGAAATTACTGAAAGGCCCCTACCACCAGTGGCTGGGATTAAAAGTGCTCCGCGCCGGCGAAGGCGAGATTGAACTCTCTGCCGCCTTTCGCGATGAGTGGATCGTTAACCCGGCTGGCGGCTATATCCATGGCGGCATTCTCGCCACGCTGGTGGATCTGGCCGCCGACTGGGCGCTGGTGGCCTTTACTGGTAAAGGGGTGCCAACGCTTAACCTGCATGTGGATTACCACCGCCCGGCCAAAGGCGACCTGACGGTGAAAGCCAAAGTGATTAAACGCGGCAAACTTGCCTCCAGCGCGGAAGCCTGGGTATATGACGCCGAAGGGCGCCTGGTGGCCAGCGGACGCGGATTATATGCCACCCCGGCTGAACAGGGGGCGGCATGACGCTGAAACTCGATCATCTGGTCATCAACAACCACTTTGCACTGGATGACTGTGCGCTGTGGTTCCGGGCGCTGGGGTTTACCCTTACGCCCAGGGGCTACCACAGCCTCGGTTCGATTAACCATTTGATCATGTTCTCAGACCATTACCTGGAGCTGATTGGCCTGCCTGTCGGCGGCGAAAAACTGCGCCGGGAACTACTGGATAACCCGCCCGGTATCGACGGGCTGGTGTTCGCCAGTACAGACGCTCAGGCGACGGAACACGCCCTGCAACGCGCAGGGTTTGACGCCCACCCGGTGCAGCATTTTTCCCGCGAGGTGGTCAGCGGTGATGCGCGGGGCGACGCACGCTTCAGCACAGTGCGCCTGGTTCCCGGCAGTTTCAGCGCCGGTCGCGTCTACTTTTGCCAGCATCACACGCCGGAATGGGTGTGGCGCGAAGAGTGGTTACAGCCCGGCGGTATCAGCGGTTTAACCGTAGTGGCGCATGATGTGCCCGCTACCGGTAAGCGCTATGCGCAACTGGGCGAAACCGACTTACTTAAGATCATCAGTTATGACGACTGGCAGGCGCAATATGGCGCCCTGCTGCCGTTAAACGCAGAACTCGACAGCCAGTTTGCCGCCATTCAGCTGTATGGTCAGCCGCTGCCCGCCCTGTCAGCGGCGGCAACCCGGCTTGGCTTGCCGCAGGCGACGCACAATGGACAACTGCGCGTGGCAATCCCCACGCTCAATCTGCTGCTGGAGTTTGACAATGTCCGATAATCTGGGCGCGTTTGCGCCCGAACTGCAAAACAGTGACCGTCTCGCTTTTATCACCCCACTGGATGATACACAGCAGCAGGAAATCACTTTTCGCCAGTTACATGCCCGGGCGGATGCCATCGGTCTGGGATTATTGCAGTATGGCTGGCCACAAGGCTCGCGGGTGGCAATCCTGGCGCGCAACTCTATCGATTACGTCATCAGCCTGCTTGGCATTATGCGTGCCGGTCTGGTGGCCGTACCCATTAACTTTCGCTTCCCGGTCGATACCCTTGAGAAAATCATCACAGACAGCAATAGCCGCCTGCTGCTGGGGGATGCAGATCAGCTGGCGCGAGTGAATCACCAGATCGCGAAAGTCAGTTTCGGCCCGGCACTGGCGCAGTTGCAGCACGCTGGCGTACTGCCTGCGTTTGCTCCCGGCGCGGAAGACCTGGCGCTGTTGCTGTACACCTCCGGTTCAACCGGCATGCCAAAAGGCGTGCGTCTCACCCATACCAGCCATCGCTGGGTGGTGGATACCCGCCTGGCGCAGCGGGAGTTAACCGGCGAACAAGTGCTGATTGCCGCGCCGTTCTACCATATGAACGCGCTGGCGCTGGCGCTGCTGACGCTGGCAAGCCATGTCACCACCGTACTGCTGCCGCAATTTGACGCCCGGCGTTACTTGCAAGCCGTAGACCGTTATCGGTGTACCTGGCTGACAGCGGTGCCGCCGATGCTCGCGATGATGTTGCGGGAAAAGGATCTGCTGGACAGTTGCGACCTCTCCTGCGTACGGGTGATCCGCATGGGTTCCGCGCCAGTGAGCGACAGCCTATATCAGGCGTTACGCCACTGGTTGCCGCAGGCGCGCATCATTAACGCTTACGGCACCACCGAAGGCGGCCCGGTAGTGTTTGGTCCACATCCGCAGGGGATTGCCATTCCCAGCGGCGCATCCGGTTACGCCCATCCTGACGTCAGCTTACGGCTGCGTAACAAGGCGGGAGAGTATGCCGACGAAGGCGTGTTGGAGATGAAAAGCCCGGCGCTGATGCTCGGCTACCACCAGCGCCCGGATGTGCCGGAACCGTTCAGCGGCGATGGCTATTACATTACCGGCGACGTGTTCCGGCGAGATGAACAGGGCTTTTACTGGTTCGTCGGCCGCTATGACGACATGTTTGTTTGCGGCGGCGAGAACATCTGGCCGGGAGAAGTGGAAAAACTGCTGGAGCGTCATCCACAGGTACAGCAGGCCTGTGTGGTGCCGGTGGTGGATGACATCAAAGGCCAGAAACCGGTGGCCTGGGTTATCCCCCGCGCCGGTGAGCAACTGATCCCTGATGAGCTTAAACACTGGGCGCTGGAACATGGCCCGGCCTATCTGCACCCGCGCCATATCTGGCTGACGGACCACTTTCCGCTGGCGGGCACCAATAAAGTGGATCGTCGCGTATTGCAGGTGGAAGCGGAACAGCGCGTACAACAGGAGACTCGCGGATGACATTTAACTGGCATAACCCCTATCACACGCCGCGTACGCCGGTTTTTGCCCGCAATGTGGTGTCCACCTCTCACCCGCTGGCAGCGCAGGCTGGGCAGCAAATCTTACTGGCTGGCGGCAACGCGGTGGATGCTGCCATCGCCACTGCCGCCGCATTGACGATAGTGGAACCCGTCTCGAACGGACTGGGCAGCGATGCCTTTGCGCTGGTGTGGGCCGACGGGCAACTGCACGGTCTGAATGCTTCCGGCCCCGCGCCCAACGCCTGGGATGTGAACTATTTCCGCCGTCGCTATGGCGATGACGGCAACGGACTGGCAAACCGCCCGCAGCGCGGCTGGGATACGGTGACCGTACCGGGCGCGGTGGCGGGCTGGGAAGCGCTGCATCGCCGTTTTGGCAAATTGCCGTTTGCGCAGTTGTTGCAAAACGCCATCGCCCTTGCTCAACGCGGCGTGACGCTGGCCCCGATGGTGGCTCGCAAATGGCAGGCGGCAGTGCCTGCGCTGGAAAACCAACCCGGTTTCTCCAGTGTCTTTATGCCGGGGCTACGCGCGCCACAAACCGGTGAGCTGTTCCGCTTCCCGGCGGCGGCGAAAGCGCTGCGCCTGCTGGCAGACCAGGGCGCACGGGCGTTTTATGAAGGTGAAATCGCCGATGCCACCGTGCGCTGGGCGCAACAACATGGCGGCAGCCTGACACACCAGGATCTGGCGAACTATCAGCCGGAATGGGTGACGCCATTAAGCCAGCGTTATCGCGGTTACGATGTGCATGAGATCCCGCCTAACGGCCAGGGAATCGCCGCGCTGATTGCATTGGGTATTCTTGAGCACTTCGACCTCGCCTCTCTGGCGCTGGATGGCGTGGATGCGCAACATCTGCAAATCGAGGCGATGAAACTGGCGTTTGCCGATGTCTACCGCTATGTTGCCGATCCGAAATCGATGGAGCTGACACCGCAGCAGATGCTGGACAGCGGCTATCTGAAACAACGGGCGGCGCAAATTGATCTCACCCGCGCCAGCACGCCCGCAGCCGGTATTCCGCGTAGCGGCGGCACCGTCTATCTGACCACCGCTGACGAGAACGGCATGATGGTGTCGTTTATTCAGTCGAACTATATGGGTTTCGGTTCCGGCGTGGTGGTGCCTGAGTTTGGCATCAGCCTGCAAAACCGTGGCGCGGGGTTCTCCAGCGATCCGCGCTCTGCCAATGTGGTTGAGCCGGGCAAGCGCCCTTTCCATACCATTATCCCGGCATTCCTCACTAAAGACGGGCAACCGCAGATGAGTTTTGGCGTGATGGGCGGCGATATGCAGCCGCAGGGGCATGTGCAGACACTGGTCAGAATGCTGGATTTTAACCAGCAGCCCCAGGCCGCCTGTGATGCACCGCGCTGGAAGGTAAACCGGGATTTCACGCTCGATCTGGAAAGCGGCTTTGACCCGGCGGTGAAACAGCAGTTGCAGGCACGCGGGCAGCGCTTAAAAAGTGTTGACGATCCTTATATGGACTTCGGCGCCGGGCAGTTTATCTGGCGCTTGTCCGACGATGCAGATCACGGCTATGTCGCAGCCAGCGACAGCAGACGGGATGGACTGGCCATCGGGTTCTGAAACAACAGAATGCAAACGCTAAGGAAATCGGGGCGTTTGCATTTGGCAGACTCATGAAAGAGCCGGGGCTGGCCAGCTGCCAGCTGCCGACCCCACTGAGCACAATGTTCTGTTGATCAATGCGCTGGGCATTCAGGACGTTTCTCATGTGATTGGTCTGAACTACAGTGCATGCGGCGGAATCAGTCCAGAACAGTTTGAAAACCAGAACCTCGCTTAGGGCTGTGTCCACATTACGTGGGTAGGATCAATACCGCTCACATGAAATCCTTAGACATTTGGTTCAAAGGGAGTGTTGTTGACCGATATAATTTCAGTCAGACGGCGAATAAGGTTTCGCGTGGGTTGTTGGATTAATCCCCTTACGTTAAATAAAACATTACATAGATATAAATAGAGAACCTCAACTATCATCGAGGTTCTTTGTATCTATATATGCATATTAGATCGATCACATCATTATTCAAACATTCTGAAAATATCCTGATAGCTAGACACAATAGTTGGTGAACCTAATGATTCAATCATACCAGTTGGAAGATGTTTGATTGTTTCTTCTCTCCCGACAGCTAAACAATCTCCTTCACCTCCCCAGAAAAGAGCAGAAGATGTTATTTTTAATATATCACACAGCCCTTGCCAAAACGCATCATAACCCGGAGGTCAATTTACAGAAAACCCAGATAACATCGGCACATTATCAATAAAGATAATATCAATATAAATTTCCGTGCTACTAATGGGTAAAATATTATATTTACCCGCATCTGGATTTTCATACTCTAGTAAAACATAACACATATTTTCTTCTATATTATAAGATGAAACGGCATCACCAAAAGCGTCAAGAAAAACTGATAGAGGAAAATATCCAACCTCACCATCATCATGCGTTTGTAAAAATATATCCCAACTCATAATCATCCTTAAAAGTGGTTATTAAAATCAGTGATGATAATATTTATTTCGCACCACTTATATATTATATACTTTCATTGACAACATCAATCAGCAAGAAACTACGTAAACAGTATACGCCTTAATTTAGTCAGGAAGCCCTGACGGTGTGGCCTACTACGCCCTTGTGGGTCATTCCGGCAGCACGCTGAGGATGCACATTTATGTAACAATAGAACATTGAGGTAACTGATAATGGTTCAACCAAAAAGAATCAAACACCGTTTTCCTCCCTAATTCAAACAGGAAACCTTTGATCTAAAGTGCCAAAGCTGGACATTGGTTATTCTGAATGGTTGAATCTTGTTTGCCTTACCCTATTTGCAAATAAACCACGGAGAGCCAAGTGGCACACTATTGGTGGCGAGATTTACTTGATCGAAATAATGTCTGGCAGGGGCTGGAGCTGATAGTTCAAGGTCAAGCGCCTTCAAAACAAAGTAGTATAGAAATGCTCAGTGGTCACCATGGGCGTATGTCGCTACAGCTTCGGGGCAAAGCGCTTTTCTGGGCCTCAATGCTAAAAGATCACTCTGGCGTTTGGTTGGTGTTTAATGCCGATCACCCTGACCAACAGGGTTTATTATCTCCTGTGACCTCAGTTGAGGTGGAGTCAGTGAAAAAACAGGGCGAGCAGGCATGGGTAAACGAATGGTGTCGCTATTTCGCCCGGCAATTGATGCGGACGTCTGATCCGTTACTTCCTGAGCGCCGCTGGTTGTTAAGACCCATGGCATCCGTCAGTCGTCATGCACCCTATACCGTTCAACAGACAGCCACCGTCGAAAACTGGCATTTCCATTCGCCAGCCAGTACTGGAAATATAGGATGTGATTGGACGCTTTATGGCGAAGATTTCCCTGATTTAACTCATCCTCAAAAAGTGAGTCTGGTGGACTGGTGGTGGGGCGGAAACTTACTGTTAGGACGTTACTCGGTAAAAACCAATACAGGGCGTCTGAAATGGTGGCGTAAAAAGTGTCGTGAAGGCACGTTGCCGCCAGTGTTGGTCTGGTACGTTGCCGGGCTCGCATCATTTGTAATCCTTGACGGTCACTACCGTCTACAAGCCGCAATGGAGGAAGGCATCCCGCCGTTATTTCTGGTACTCAGCGAACTTAATGAACGGACGTTTCCCCCTGCACCTGAGCATCAGGAACGCATTCTCCGCGCACTGGAGCAACAACAACGCACGAACCCGAAGTGTAGTGTTGAGGGGACCAACCAGACGTTAATCAATCTCTATGATACCCGCTATCTTTATGCAGCCACTCACAGTCGGGCTGTTCTCGGTAAAGGTGAATCTTGGGTGCGAGACGTCAAAGCTTATTTGCATAAATATAACTGTGAGGAAAATCTGGAAAAGATCCTTAACCGCGTGTCCACTATTGCTGGGTAAGATCAGCTTGCTTATAATCTGCTGCGTTATCAGATGATTAAGCTGGCAGGCCATCTGAAAGAATATAGACCGAACCAGCTGAACGTCACCGAATCGAGCGGTCTGGTTATGAGAATGCTGATGACATTACAGGGCGCCTCAGCGGATCGAATCCCGGAACTGTTGCGGGACCAGGGGAATTTGACGCCGTTGGTGAAACGCCCAGCAAGAAGAGAAAGAACCTTCCCGATAGTAGCGAAGGAAAGGCCGCAGAAATATGGAAAAACCAGGAAAAACAACCAGTCAGTTGCTTAACTGACTGGCATTACCGTCCAGCTAAATCGCTCGTATCTTATATTGTTACCGTTTCTGCCATCGGATTACCTATCAATCTCTGTATCGCTGCATTAAAACGGTAATCCACGACCAGCACTTCCTGTTCGATCCAGCGCTGTTCCTGCTTTAATTGCGTAAGTTGAGGGCAATCCGGTGCTGTATCCCAGGCATGTTTCCCAACGCCCATCATATTATTAACCTGGTGTGCTGACGGCCAAAAGTCCGGTAGCCAAATCCGGCAGGGCCGGGTCAGTGAGTGAGATATTCGTCGGGCAATAGACAGACCATTCGGATCAAGATCGGGAAAATGTACCCACGGTATACCCTGCCCGTATTGAGAAATCCACCGACAGCAGGGTAGATAATTCAGACCTGGGGCAAAGATCAGTATCAAACCATCGACAAGCGGCATATCAACATACGCGCCTAAGTTCTCGACGGTCATGATCAATCGCGCCGATAAAATATCCACTGAGAGCAAATTAAGTAGCATTCGCTCTGGCAGACAGCACTCCGAGCGCCACTGGCTCTCATCATCTGCAAACAGAACGTTTTCCCTATTATTGCAGGCAAACGTTAGCTGCATCTCCGTCCCCTGGCTGCGGAGCCGTAAGACGTCATCATGGGTGACAGTCTGTCCTTTGATTAAAGGCAGCCCCAGACCTGCTTTACTGTTGCCCCGCCATGCCGATGCTGATTTATGGTGGATACTTTGCAGGCGGCGAGGAATAGCCGGATGATTCTCTTTTCTACCAATGACCTGTTGTTGTATCTGTTGCTGCACCTGCGTGAGCAGGATTTCCAGGCGATCACTTTCTGCCAGCCGCCAGCGATTGCGAGTAGAAGGGATGATAATACCAAGTTCAATCAGATAATCTCGTAGCAACTGTTCCTTGGCATTTTCGGCCATCATTTGCCGTTCTTTTAATTGCTGAAGAATATCGTCAAGTTCGCTGGCCGGGAAACCTAACTGAAACAGTTCGTTATGCATTATAGTGTTTTCCCCTCGTCACTTTCAGCATTTTCCGCTGTAGCCAGATAGCTATCAACGTCAAACGGTAACTGTTGGGCGTCGCGAATCCCGGTAATTTTCACCTGATGACGCGTGACACTTTGCCCATTGTCTCCCGTGCTTTCAGTCCTGACTGTGCGTACCAGTTGGTAACCTGTGCCAGTAATTTTCCCTAACGTTTCCGGGGCCGCAACCAGCATCTGGCACCCAGTTCTTACGGCCAGCTCGTGGACTGTCGTCTGAGAGGCGGCATCCAGACGGGAAACCTCGTCCATCACCAGTGGCAAAGTGAAAGGCTCTTTATTGCCGTGAGAACTGCGTCCCCAATGTCTGAGCACGGCAATCAACACCGCCAGCCCGGAACCGATTCGTTCCCCGGTTGACAAGCTAGAGGCGTTCAATAGTTCAAACTGCTCCGCACCGCGACGCTGTATTAACGTTTTTACATCCAGGTAGTTACGGTGATCCAGCAAATGTGAACCATCAATTTCATGTTGATTGATTTTTTTATACAGGCCTGCCAGAGCTTCGGTAACGGTTCCAGCCGTGGAAAAGAGATCGTCCATGCCATAACCACCTGATTTCAAAGCATTCAGGGTATCCTGAAAATGTTTAACCGTCCTGGCCTCCAGACGCACACTGGCAACCTGCCCAAAGCCAATTCCGGTAAGTTCAGCACTTAATCGGCTTATCGCGCGTTTTTCATCGTTGATTCGGCGCGATAACGCATCGGCAAGCTCATCACGACGCATCTGAAACGCGGCTTCGGTTTCAGCCAGCATCCTTTGTGCATCTTTCGCCGCCTGAGACAACGCCAACAACATTGCACGGGGTTGCGTGGTACGCTGAATATCCTGTCGGGCGCGACGGCGAAAAAGAGCCACGGCGCGGCTATAAAGCGTGGTACAGATTTCAGCGACGTCAGGAGTGTCCTGACTACAGGATGTTAACTGCTGCATGAAGGGATCGGCTGAAGAAATAGAATATTCGATAGCAAGCCGAGTCAGTTGAGTCAGCAACGGTTGATCGACCAGCAAAAAGGTTCCTGATGATGGCGCGTTGCCATTTATCAGGACTTCGCGCATTGCAGGTTCCAGTTCACCATAGGAGCCATCGGCTTTTAATGCAATTATAATTCTGTTGCGCAGCTGAGTGATTTGTTCAATTTTTTCTGTCAGGGCAATGAGTTTGTCATTTTGATTTTTCAGTTGTAATTCTTCGTTTGAGCGTTGGCGATGCATCTCAGCATTTTTTACATTGCACTCTTCTACGTTGTTATTCAGCTTTTCAAGTTGGTTCTGTAAATGTGTTAACTGTAAAGCAAGCTGGGTTTCCAACCCTGGAATATAGGGAAAAGGCAAATTATCCAGATTATTTTTAGCTTCATCGCGATTCTGGCGATGGCGAATAATAGCGGAATCCATTACTGAAAAAGATGCATCTTTTTCAGCTAACTCTCTTTTTGCATGACTTAGTTCATCTCTAATGCGTACTCCGTCCTGTTCCAGCCGTTTTTGGTCGTCTGATAAGAGGGTTTGCTCTTGTGCTTCATCTTCCAGTATTTTCTGAGCATTAACATATTCTGGGTTAAGATGAGCCCGCACACTGTCTAACTGTTTCACCCGCCGGAGTCGTATCGCAGAAATTTGCCAAGTTTTCTCGTTCTTCTCAACCTGCTGGCGTACCTGTTCTATATTCTCTGGGTATTCTTCCCGTAGTAATGGACACTCTTTTTTTATCTGGCTAATTAACGGATGATAACGTTTGAAATTACGCCCGGCGGTTTCAGCCCGCGTTATCTGACTAGCAATATCAGCCAATTCCTGAAGAAGATCCCGAAACAGGATTTTACTGTCTGGCTCACACTCCTGCAGTACCAGCATGAGACCCCGGCTTTTTTTCCACTGGCTGGACACGCTTTTGCATTTTTCTGCAATGTCTGTCAGGGCAGTAAAACGATGATCGCGCTGTCGGCGAGCCTCCTCCAGCGGCGGCTCGTTATTCCAGATAAATGAGGGGGCAGCGCTGACACCCTTAAGATGTTCTCTGCTGCGCTCGAGGTCTTCAATCTCACGTTCCAGCGCCTCACTCTTTTCTTCCGCCTGTTGGATCTGTTGGTCCAAGTGAATGATTAGCGCCTCGCGGGCTTTATCACCTAATACAGGCTCTGAACGTATCTGGCTGATACGACGGTACCGTGGTTCATCGATAACACACCAGGGGGGAAGGATACTCTCCGATGTATTATATTCGTCGGTGATATCGTTAAAGAGTAATTCCGACTCAAACGGCTCGTTGCGTAAAACGTCCACGGGTTGGGTGACACTGATCAATATAACGTCGGGAAGCGGCCATTGTTCACCGTATTGCGAGAGCAATAGCCTAGCGGCATCATCGACATCACCATTGATCAGTATGGCAAACATTAACGGCCCTAATGCCGCCTCAAAATATCCGGCATCCTGTACTTCGGTATCGGCGTACAGTTCAGCAACCGATATTCCCGACACGTCGGCGGCAAGAAGCCGTAAATACTCAAGACTCCCAGCTTCTCTTCCGCTCAGTTTGTTACGCCGCTCCCGGCACTGTTTGATTTCTGTTTCGTAGCTAACAATTGCTTGTCGAAGTGATTTAACGTGTAACACGTGATCAAGAATAAGTTGTTCGCAGCGTTGCGGTGTCAAGTCATCATCAGGAAAAATGGAGCGTAAATAGCTAACCGATGGCTGATATTGGTGCCACTGCTGACTCTGTTGCTCATAGCGTGCAATATCGATGTCAAGCTGCTTAATTTGTTCCTCTACTTCGATTTGACGTTGCGCTAATTGTTCCTTTTGTTCATTTAAGTGCAATTCTTGCTCTTGTTGCACCGCCAGTTGTTGCGCAAAATCCTCATCGCTCAATGGTAACGATAGCATGCCTGCATCACGAAGCCGCTGCTGAAGGCGCCGCTGCTTCTGATGATCGCTTTGTAACGTCTTTTGATGCTGTTGTCGCCCGCCCAGTTGAGCGTCTTCGAGACGCCATTTTTCCAGTTGAGCGCATCTTTCCATAAACCAGTGCTGAGCGTCTGGAGGAGAGATGTCATCCTCCAATTTTCGCGCGCTGTTTGCGGCGAAAGTATAAGCATCCAAAATATCCTGATGGGATCGTAATTGACGCTCTGCATGGTTGAGAGCATTCACCGCCTCTTTTTCCTGATTTGCCAGTTGTTCAATGAATGCGCTTAATCCCGAAAGCGTAAAAACACTATTCCATTGACTAATCTCATCATAGAGTTGTTTTGCGTGGTTATATTGCAATGCCATTTTCTGAGCATGGCCATAACGCATATCGGCATTAGATAACTGTTTGGCTATGCGTAGCTGGCTTTCTTCATTCTCGCTTTTTTTTCTTTCCAGCTCATCAACTATACCCCGCTGGAGTTTGCTTGCTTCTTCCGCACTATCTAGCTGGGGTTCAAGTTTATTAAGTTCGCCAATTGCTTTTTGTTCTTGATCAAAATAAATCCTACCGTCATGGGCACATAACCGTTGGGGCTCAATACCCTTAATCTGTTGTTGCGTTATTGACCGTTCCGATTTGATGGCGTCTTCTTTGCGTCTAAGCGTACTCAGGGTTTCCGCAATTTTTTCCAGTTCACGTTCAACCCGGTATTTCTCTCTCTGAACGGTAGTGCGTTCTTCATCATTCATCGCCAGTTTTTTTTCAATAACTGACCACGTATTGGCTGAAAATGATAAGGTTAACGTCAGTAATGAATTAAAAAATTGATAATCTTTTTGGTAACTCTCAAGGTCTTGCTGCGTGAGCCTGACTTTGACCATGGACTCATGCACCATATTCACTACGGAATGTATATTCCCGCGTGTATGAGCCATTAAATAAGCACTGAGATGTTTTTCTATCGATTTATCCAGACGCCCGGCCATTGCTGAATGAAGGATCTGAGCCAGGCGGTATTTATCGTCGGACGACTGACAGGCTCGTGGTAAAATACCATCCTGAAACAGTGCCAACATATAGGCATTTGAGTCTTTAAATGCCTGAATGGCACACCCTAATAGTGCCGCTTTATCGCGCAACTGGTCTACCGTTACTGGGTGAGCCACTTGTCCTTTACGATCAAGTAAGCAATCTAGCGGGTTAACGCTATCAGGAAGCGTCAGACAAAATAGCCGGGTATCTAATGTCGTTCCTGTCGTTTTTTCAGCCCGAACGACGTACAGATGCCGCTGGCCTGTCCCTCGAGCCTCGACCTCCAGAGCAACGATACTAGGCTGTCCTAGGCGTGGAAACATTTCACTGTCTTTTATTGATGTTGAAACCTTAAAATCATCCTTAGTCCCTAAGCTAATGTAGCGAATATCAGGGATCTGGCTGAACATAAACGCACCCAACAAAGACGTTTTCCCCGCGCCATTATTGCCCAACAATGAAACCGTACCGCCATATTGCCGCGATGTACGCAGTGCGTGAGGATTCACCAGATTTAACGTTCGGGCGTTAATGCCATTAATGTTGACAATACTGAGGCTGCGTATCAGAGGATAATGGTTCACAATGGTTCCCCTTTATGTGTCTCGGAAGTAAATAAATCGCCCGTTGTATCCATGTCGTCTTCGGCAGGGAAACGATCGCTCTCTGCCAAATCGTCATCTACACCATCCCGCGCCATCTCATCAATATTGACCAGATACCCCTCCGATATCAGTTCGGCCAATCGTTGTGGTATTTCTGACTCTTGCTGTAGGCCTCGTAGCGGCTCAATAAAGCGATAGATCGCGGGCGTTGTCTGGAAGGATTGTCGATCTCTGGATAGCTGAATAAAGGCATAACGCTCGAAGACTATAAGCGCCTTTTTAATTTCATCCTGGATTTTAGATAAATCATATTGTGTCTGTTGACCGGGACGACGGCGAAATAATTCCAGAAGTCTGGTTTCGGATAATTGATGGCTCATTCGCTCCAGCAGTTGGTTCGTTGTGAACCATTCTGTTTGACTAAGCTGTTTTTCGAGCTCCATTGCAACGATGAGTAGACCAGTGACCATCTGCAACTCATTAAATCTCTCTACGGGTATTTTACCGCGCCGCTGAGGTAGTAAATAATAAACAGATTCATTAGAAAGGCATAAAGATAAAGACAAACAAGAGTAGTATTCGCAAAGTGGATCAAACGCCTGATTAACAAACGAATACAACATGTAATCCGAAGGTAATATATTAACACCTTTGCGTAACTTATAGTCAACAAGAGGAAATAAAGGTGATTTCATAACATCCAGAAATGTATCAAATCGGTCATTTGGTGTGTATTCAAGCTCAGTCATCGAGGCCTCCCTGTGAAATTATCCATTGTTCTTCAATTTCGTAACTTGCCGCCCCATCCATTAAAACCCATTCAGGGAAAACATCATCCTGAATATTGTTACTCTGTTTCATTATTTCTTTTATCGTACACTGCACCAAACGAAATCGATCTGTTTCATTGAATGAGAATTTACTTAATATGCTTCTGATAATTGAAACGTTACTCACGGGTTTATTATCACTTAATGCTTTTTCAACAAACTCCCTTGCAAAGCTCTCTAACTGAAAAGCTGGCATTTCCCGTACCAGTTCTTCATCATCGTTGTCATCAAGGAATAAAGCGTTATCAGCAGGGGGAGGCGGTGTGTCCCATTCACGTAATTGCATTAGCTTAACCGCCGAAGGTAGTGCCAACGACCATGATGACTGACCAAACAGCTCAATAGTACGATCGATTAAATATCCAAGATTAGCATTGGGATCCAATGCGATACGGATGCGTATACGATCTAATACGGTGTTAAAGAATCCAGATAAATCCCTTAAAGAATAATTAGCGAACTCTCGAATATCCGTTAATGAACTAAACAAAGATGATAAAGCGTTTTTTAATCGCTGCGTTCCTCCCTTTTGCACTACAGTATTTTGTAAAATTTCCAGCTGCATTAATACCGCATCAGCCCGATTCATCACCAATTTTCTCAAATCGTTAATCTGTCCGGCCAGCGTACGTATCGTTTCCAGCAACTGCTGTATTTCTGTTTCCAGAGAAACATCAATTCCGGTTTGCATTTCAGAACGCATTGAATGAAATTTTGAGATTAAAAATTCCTGATTTTTGAAAACGCCCGTCAGAAGATCTTGCAGGCTTGGTAAAAAAAGCGCTACCTTCATCAACCATTCACTATCAGGAATTTTATTCCCATCGCTGATAGCATTTAAACTGGACAACTCCTGATCAATTCTCAGATAACGTTGACTTAATGTTTCTTTATCCTCTGATTCATCAGATTGTTGGAAAGGTTTTAGCAAATCATATGCCAACTGAGTCAGGCGGTATGTTCCACCAAAATCTGCGACAGATATTCCGGCCAGTGACAATAACCCTTGTTCCAATGCGCGTTTCAGAAAATTGTTAACCCGGACATCGGAGGTATTAAGATCTTCATTTATTCTTTCATCAACGTAACGGATGATGTTGTGACATGTCGTTTCATCATAGCCGGATTGTACAAAATGATGTTCACTATCCGATTCGACACCGGCCTCCTCCATCCCCCACATCGCCATCGCCGCCAGATAGCTAAACTCATTAGTGGTAAGGTGTAAATTCGGCTGGTATTTACTGATTTTTAACAGTATGCGGTTTAGGGGACTTGTAAACTGCTGCGGTGTAGGTGTGACATTGTCCATGATAAAGCTCACCCCGGCTTTTCTCGTTCAGTATCTATGCTGTTATATCAGATTAATAGCTGAAGATCCTTTTGTCTTGCTGAAACAGAGACATAAATTCGACCTCCTCCTTAAAATCGCAGCAGAAATCGGTAACAACTTAAACGCCACGGCTGAATCGCCATGAATTTAACAGACACGCCGAAGTCATTTAGATGGCTTAAAGAGAGGTGCCGATGAGCGGCAAGCGTTATCCCGAAGAGTTTAAAATTGAAGCGATCAAACAGGTTGTGGATCTGTTCTCCCGCCACGTTATCGGCTGGTCAATTCAACCCAGGACGACAAAGGACATTGCCCTGAAATCACACGATCTGGAAGGCCGCATAAGTCGTCGCGGTAACAGCCACGACAACGTGGTAGAAACCGTAACAAATTCAAATAAAAGAAGGGAAACAATGCGGAGATTTTTGCTTTTTAAGTACGATACTTCGCGGTATTTTCTACGGCGTGGATGTTAAACAGTGAGTAAGGGTGTCATGGAGTCAATCAGAAACGTAATCGGTGCCGTTGGCTTAGCCACTTGTATGCTGACAGGCTACGCTCAGGCTGCAAGTTTACAGGATTCACTGTCCAGCGCGGTTAGCCAACTCGGTCAGAACCACTCTTCATCCGGCGGATTGGCTGGATTAGCGGGGCTGCTCAATGGTGGAAATCAGGCGCTAAGTGCTGGCACGATGAACAACGCGGCTGGGATCTTGCAATATTGCGTGAAGCAGAAGCTGGTTTCTGCAACCAATACAGAAAGCATCAAAAACCAGTTGCTGGATAAACTTGGCCTGGCATCTCAGCAAGAGCAACAACAGACTGATTATACGCAGGGATTAGCCGGTCTTTTGAATACCAAAGATGGAAAACAGTTAAACCTGAATAATATTGGAAATACGCCATTAGCTGAGAAGGTGAAAACCAAGGCTTGCGATATCGTATTGAAGCAAGGTGTGAAATTTATTTCCTGATATTCTTAAGGGCGGATAGGCGAAGCGCTATCTGCCCCTTCGTACCGCAGCAAACTTTCCCTTACTCACCGATGACGGACAGTATCTTTTATACTGCCGATAATTTATCCTCTCCCGCCTTTCGTCATTGACCTATAAATAAGAAAAAATCAGAGCCTGCACATTATGATTTCATCCCCCAATGCAACGCCGACGCCAGTGCCCTCTGCTACGTCAACGCTTGCTGTATTACGCTCGCCCTCGCTGCTGATGCGCGAAGTTTTGGCGGGCACCATCACCGCGTTGGCGCTTATCCCAGAAGTGATTTCGTTTTCCATCATCGCGGGCGTCGACCCGAAAGTCAGCCTGTTCGCCTCCATCGTGTTGTGTTTTACCATGTCCTTTCTCGGCGGCAGACCGGCGATGGTGACCGCCGCCGCGGGTGCCGTGGCGCTGGTGATCGGCCCGCTGGTACACGCACACGGTGTGGCCTATATTTTGCCTGCGGTAATGATGGCGGGACTTATCCAAATTCTGTTTGGGCTGGCGGGCTTGGCGAGAATGATGCGCTATATCCCCCGCTCGGTGATGATCGGGTTTGTGAATGCGCTGGGCATCCTGATTTTTGCCGCGCAGGTGCCGCATATTTACGGACAATCCTCGATCGTCTGGCTGCTGTTTGCGTTGACGCTCGCGATTGTCCTGCTGCTGCCTTACGTGGTGAAAAGCATTCCCGCGCCGCTGGTGGCCATTGTGACGGTGACCGCGATTGCTATTTTTACTGGCATCATGGTGCCTAACGTCGGCGATGCGGGCCCCATGCAACCCGGATTACCGAGTTTCACCCAGTGGCTGGTGCCGTTTAATCTTGCAACGCTGCACATCATCTGGCCAACCGCGCTGAGTATTGCCTTTGTTGGGCTGATGGAATCGCTGTTAACTGCCAAACTGGTCGACGACATTACCGATACCCCGTCCAGCAAGCGCCGGGAATGCTGGGGACTCGGCGTTTCCAATATTTTCGCCGGGTTCTATTGTGGGATTGCCGGATGCGCAATGATCGGGCAGACCGTGGTCAACGTGGAGTTGGGCAAAGCGCGAACACGCATTTCCACCCTCGCCGCCGCGCTGGTGCTGTTGCTGCTGGTGACTGGGCTGAGCGAAATCATGGCGAAGATTCCGATGGTGGTGCTGGCAGGCATTATGATGATCGTCGCACTGAAAACCATGAACTGGCATAGCCTGCACCCAACCACGCTGAAGCGTATGCCGCTGTCGGAAACGCTGGTGGTCATCGTGACGGTTGTCGCGACCGTCTCGACGGGGAACCTCGCTATCGGCGTAGCGGGCGGCGTGATCTTTGCCATCCTGCTGTTTGCGCGCCGCGTGGCGCACGTCATTCACGCGGAGCGTCAGGTGAGCGAAGACGGTCAGTCGGTGCACTACAGGGTGCGCGGCCCTCTCTTCTTCGGCAGCAGCAACGATCTCTTCGAGCACTTCCTCTACGCGCAGGATCCGCAGAACGTCACCATCGATTTGACGCACGCCCAAATCTGGGATGCCTCCAGCGTGGCAGCGCTCGACGCGATCGAAACCCGCTATCATCGCTACAATGCGAAGGTCACGATCATCGGGCTGGATACCCACAGCACTAAAATTCACCAGCGCCTGTCAGGGCATCTCTGATCGGGCGCAGGCGACGCGGTGTTCCGCATTGATCCAATATTCTTGCGTTGGGTGTATGCGGCATCGTGCCGGCGTGCCGGGTGTTGGTTCGTCAAACTGACACCCGCTCTCTTGCCCTTTCTGCGCGTCCACCTGAACAGCCCGTTTTAACCGCGGATGCGCGGGCGGAATCGAAGCCAACAGGAAACGCGTATACGGATGACGTGCCTGTGAAAACAGCGTCGCCGCGGGCGCTTCTTCAACAATGCGCCCGCGGTACATCACGCCAATACGGTCGGCAATATGGTGTACCACGCTCAGATCGTGCGCGATAAACAAATACGCCAGCCCCTGCTCCCGCTGTAATGCCAAAAGCAGATTTAAAATCTGCGACTGAATAGAAACATCCAGCGCCGAAACCGGTTCATCGCACACGATCAGTTTCGGTTCCAGCACCAGAGCGCGGGCAATCCCGATACGCTGGCGTTGCCCACCGGAAAACTCGTGCGGAAAGCGTCCGGCATCCGCTGCGGTGAACCCGACTCGCGTCAGCATCTTGATCACCTGCGCCTTGCGCCACTGGCTATCGCGTATGCCGTGGATAATCAGCGGTTCTTCAATGCTGTACCCGACGCTACGCTTGGGATCGAGCGAGGAGAGCGGGTCCTGAAAGATCATCTGCATGTCGCGCCGCAGCTGTCGTAACTGCTCTGCGTTCTGCTGCCGGAGATCGTGACCGGCAAAGTGCAATTCCCCGGCATTCGCGGGCGTCAGCCCTAAAATGCTGCGTCCCGTGGTGCTTTTGCCGCTGCCCGACTCCCCAACCAGCGCATACGTTTCACCGGGGAAAATATGGAAACTGACATCATCGAGCGCCACCCGCGTTTTTTTTCGCCATCCCTGCCCGACCCGAAAGGTTTTACGCAGGTTTTTCACCCGTAATAACGGCTCAGTCATACGGCGCTCCCGAGGCTATCCGCCTTCCAGCAGCGTACGCGATGGCCCACCTCGTCAGCCACGGAGAGCTCAGGGGGAGACTGGTGACAGCGTGCATCCGCCAGCGGGCAGCGCGGAGCAAAACCACAGCCAGTGGGAGGATGAGTCAATGGCGGAACACTGCCGGTTATCTCCGGCAGCTCGCTTTTACGCGGCGCATCGAGGTTAGGCATCGCCCGCAGCAGCGCCTGCGTATAAGGATGTCGCGCGTGATCAAACAGCGTGAACACATCCGCCTGCTCCACCACTTCCCCCAGATACATCACGATCACGCGCTGACACATCTGCGCTACCACCGACAGATCGTGCGTAATTAGCACGATACCCATATCGGTTTCGGCTTTTAACTTATCCAACAGCGAAAGAATCTGCGCCTGAATGGTGACATCGAGCGCCGTTGTCGGTTCATCGGCAATCAGCAACCCCGGCCCGCAGGCAATCGCGATCGCAATCATCACTCGCTGGCGCATCCCGCCAGATAGCCGATGCGGATAGCTCACGGCACAGGCGGCCGGATCGGGCATCCCCACCTGGGTTAGCAGTTCATGCACCCGCGCTTTTCGCGCCTGACGCGAGAGCGTGGTGTGTTGCCGCAGGCTTTCATCGATCTGTTCACCCACGGTATAGACCGGATTAAGGCTGGAGAGCGGATCCTGAAAAATCATGGCCAATGCATTGCCCCGCAGGCGTCGCCGCGCCTCATCCGACAGCGACAGCAGCGGCTGACCGTTCAGGCTAGCCTCACCGCCGACTCGGCTAGTGCGCGCAGGCAATAATCCCATCAGCGCATCAGCAGTGACGCTTTTGCCACAGCCAGATTCACCGATGATGCCCAGCGTCTCACGCGGATTCACCTCAAAAGAGACCCCTCGGACAGGGTGCAAGAGGCCAGACGGCGCGGCAAACGTGACTCTCAGGTCTTTGACAGACAGTAGCGGCGTTTCACTCATCATATTCACTTTGGTGTCGTGACCGCTTTCAGCAGACGGGAAACCCGACGTGAGAGCGGCTTAAGCGTAGGATCGGAGATATCGCGCAGGCCGTCTCCAATCATATTCAGAGACAGGATCAAGAGCACAATCGCCATACCGGGGAAAAAGGTCATCCACCAGGAGGTAAAAATCACTTTTTTCCCCTCCAGCAATAAATTACCCAGGCTGGGCGTCGGTGCAGGTATCCCCGAACCTAAAAAGCTCAGCGCCGCCTCAGTGAGAATCGCGACCGAGAAGATCCACGACACTTGAACGATCAGCGGCGATACCACGTTGGGTAAAATGTGCAGCCAGATGATCCGGCGACTCTTTGCCCCCTGCGCACGCAACGCCTCGATGTAATTTTTCTCCTTGATCACCAGCGCCGCCGCACGCATCACGCGCACCACCGACGGCACATAGACCAGCGACAGCGCCAGTACAACATTGGCGGGATTCGGGCCAAGAATACCAACGATGGAAATGGCCAGCAGCAGAGAAGGAAAGGCAAACAGCCCGTCACAAATCCGCATGATGACCATATCCAGCGGGCGATACCAGACACATAGCAGGCCGATTAGCGTGCCAATCGAGCCCGAAATCAGCGCGACCGCGCCCCCAACGGACAACGAAATCTGGACCGCAATCGCGACCCGCACAAACACATCGCGGCCAAAATTATCGGTGCCAAACCAGTGCTGCCACGTCGGTGCGGACAACCGCTCCAGGGGATTTAAGGCATAGGGATCGTAAGGGCTGAGAAATGCTCCCCCCAGCGCGACGATAAGAATAAGCAGCAGGATAGCGATGCCCGTTGTCAGGAGTTGATTGGCAAACAGCGCTTTCATGTCACTCCTTCTCCCCTGACAGGGAGAGACGCGGGTCAACGGCATGCCCCAGCATATCCACCGCCAGATTAATCAGCACATAGCTGACGGTAATCAGCAGCACCGCTCCCTGAATCACCGAGAAATCGCGGCGTTCGATGGAATCCACCACCAGCGAGCCGACGCCGGGAATGCCGAACACGCTTTCAATCACAATCGTTCCCGTCACCAGCGAACCGAAAGATTCACCGCAGATGGTGAGAATAGGCAGGAGCGCATTTTTCAGGCCGTGGCGCAGTAGAACCCAGTATTCCGCTACGCCTTTGGCACGCGCCGTTTTAATGTAGTTTTCGCTCAACACATCGAGCATCACCGCTCGCGTCATGCGGGCAATCAGCGCCGCGATGCGCAACCCCAATGCCAGTGCCGGAAGCGTCATATACCACAGATTGACCAGTACATCGCCGCGCGTCGAGCTGTATCCCACAACCGGAAACCAGCGCAACTGCACGGCAAAAAAGAAAATCAGAAACAGCCCGAGTAAAAAGCCGGGAATCGACATCCCCACCGCCGCCAGTCCCATAATCAGGCGATCCAGAAACCGTCCCTGTTGCGACGCGCTAAGTACACCAGCCGCCAGCCCAAGCAGTAGCGCCACCCCTTGTGCATAGAGCGCCAGTGCCAACGTAGGTTGCAGGTGCTGCAAGAAAAGCGACATGACGCTGGCATTCATGAAGAGTGAATGGCCGAGATCGCCACGCAGCACTGCGCCAAACCACACGACAAACTGAGTCAGCAGGGGCTTATCCAGCCCCATTTGTTGACGCAGCGCGGCGACATCCCCCGGACTGGCATCATTGCCCAGAATGACCAGCACCGGATCGCCCGGAGCAAGATGTACCAGACAAAACACCACGATGGAGACCACCAGCAGAACGGGTATCAGCGCCAGCAGCCGATGGAAAATAAACCATCCCATTCGCTTCTCCGCTTACGGTTTTGTGATGCTGACGTTCCACAGGACGGGGCCGATTAAATCCCGATAGCCGTGAACATGATGCGTGATCGCGACCGCATCAGGCGTGGTACGCCCCAGCACAATCACCGGCAGATAGGTCCAGGTTTGCACGTGAAGTTTATCCACCAATCCTCTTGCCGCCTGTAGCGACGGAGCCTGCTTGATATCATCCAGCAGCGCATCAATTTCCGGGCTGTTACTCAAGCCGGGGAATTTGGCACGGGAATCCAGGAAAGGATACTGATGCAGCACCTGACGCATCGAGAATTCCAGCGCACACAGGTCGAAGTTTTTAGGGTCCTGACGCCGCTGTAACACCGTGGCCCAGTCATAGACATCAAGACGAGATTTCACGCCAATCTGTTTGAGCACCTGCTGTGCAACAATCGCCAGATTGTACAATTCGGCGTATTCCTTGGTGGCGATGATCACTACTTCTTCACCGTTATAGCCGGACTCTTTTACCAGCTTTCTGGCCTCGTCCAGCTTGTGCTGATTCCAGTATGGCTTGCCAGCTTCACTGTGCCAGTCCACCTGCTCAGGAAAACCTAACGACGAATCTTCCCTGAAAAAGCGTGGATCGCTGTAGCCCGCCAGCAGCACCTGATGGACATCAAGCGCCAGATTGAATGCCTGACGCAGTTTCACATCGGCAAACGGTCCGCGGTTCTTGTTGAACAGGTAGGTGATGAGCGATCCCCCGGCTTCGGGACGATACAGCTTCACATCGCGGGCACTATTCAGCGCGTCAATGTTGTCTTTCGGCAAATCAAAAACGACGTCATATTCACCGGTCAATGCCCCTGCCAGCCGGGTAGACTCATCCGTGATGTAGCGGAACCAGATATCTTTCACCTCGGCCTTCTTCTGCCCCGACAGGCCATTCGCCGGTTCGCTACGCGAGACATAACCGTCATAGCGCGTCAGATGCAGATAATCCCCCTGTTTGAATTCCGCCAGCTTGTAAGGGCCGGTGCCAATCAGTTCACTCACCGGTTTTTTGCTGGTATTGGCTTCGTCGATCAGGCGCTTAGGCATAATCGAAGGCAGATTCTTCAAATCGGCCAGCACATTCAGGGTAATCAGAGACGGCGTCTGTACCGTCAGCTGTACGGTGCGATCGTCAATCCGGCTAAACTGCGCCCCCGGCAGATTGGCTTTCCCCTGCGTAGAGACGGCCAGCCAGCGGTTCATCGATGCCACCACATCGTCTGCCGTCAGCGGCTGACCATCATGAAAGCGGATGCCGTCGCGCAGCACAAAGGTATAGACCTTGCGGTCATCACTCAGCGAATAACGTTCAACCAGTTCCGGCACCGGTTCAAACCGATCGTTAATCGTAAAAAGTTGTTCAAAAATGTGGCGTACCACGTCCGTGGTCGCACTGTTGGTTGTCAGGTAAGGATCAAGCGTACCCGGTCGTTTGCCATAAGCGATATTCAGCGTTGCATCGCGATTGACGGTTTCCGCCAGCGCGATTCCCCAGGGTAAACTGGCCGCGAGCAAGAGTGCAGCGGCAGGAAAGTTAAACCATTTCATTGATGGGAAACTCCACTATTTTTATGATATTCAGCCTGTGCAGACGCCGCATCAGGCGGCGTCGGTAACCGAGCGACGGCCAGCAAACTCGTCTTTGGCATCCTGCAACGCGCGGGGATCAGTCAACAGTCGCAGGCCCGTTCTAGCCAGAACCTGCGCGCCCGTCAGCAGCGCGGCATAGCCAAGCGGGGAATTTGCCGCTTCACGGAATGGCACGGTGTGGCCGATCAGATCGTCAGGGCCGATTTTAATCGTGGGGTGTGCAGTCGGCACCGCATGGCTGATATCTCCGGCATCCGTCGAACCGATGCCCTCTTTCACTTTTTGATCGACCACCTCCCCTGCGGCAGTGAATTCCTCCAGCAGGATGGCATTCAGCGCGTGGTTAATCAGAAAATCACGCGGGCCAACCTGATGCTCAATTTTCACCGTGGTGCCCGTCGCCAGCGCGACGCCATCCGCAATCGCGCGAATACGTGGCTCTAACGCCACCACTTCTTCACGCGTTTTGGCACGGATGTAATAGTGGGCGGAGGCGTATTCTGGAATCACATTCGGCGCCTGCCCGCCGTTGGTGATAATGCCGTGAACCCGAACGCCGTCCGGCAGTTGCTGGCGCAGCACGCTGATCCCGTTGTAAAGCAGCACCAGCGCATCCAGCGCGTTCACGCCTTTATGCGGCGAGCTTCCTGCATGCGAGGGTTTACCGTAAAAATGAAAATAGAGGTGATTGTTTGCCAGCGACGGTCCGGTGAGCCGCGTTTTTCCTGCCGGATGAACCATCAGGGCGACATCGACCCGATCAAGGAAGCCATGTTCAACAAAACGCGCCTTCACGTTGCCATTAATTCCGCCTTTCCCGCGCAGGCCGCCTTCTTCAGCTGGCGTCCCCAACACCACCACCTTGCCGCCGGTCTGATCGATAACCTCTGCCAGCGCAATCGCGGCCGCCAGACTGGTTACTCCAATGATGTTGTGACCGCAGGCGTGACCGATATCGATTAACGCATCATATTCAGCGAGGTAAGCAATGGTCGGCCCCGGTTTGCCGCTGTCTTTTTCCGCATAAAAGGCCGTTTCATGTCCGGCAACGTTCAGCGTTACTGTGAAGTGATGCTTCTTTAATAAATCCGTTAATAGCCCGCTGGC
The DNA here is from genome assembly GCF_037076465.1 of Pectobacterium araliae. Classification (NCBI taxonomy): domain Bacteria; kingdom Pseudomonadati; phylum Pseudomonadota; class Gammaproteobacteria; order Enterobacterales; family Pectobacteriaceae; genus Pectobacterium; species Pectobacterium araliae. The sequence goes on from NZ_AP028908.1 coordinate 2,843,373, forward strand.
GTAATATTCATTATTTCCCGTTTCGGGATGCGCATGAATATCCTGGGAAATTGCAATATATTCTTCGCGATGCTGTTCAATACTGCTACTGATGCGCTGCTGTAATGCGAGAGTTCCCATCTTGCTCACCTTTTTATTTGCTATGACTATATCGCGCGATAAATATGTCTGTCTCACCGCCGCTTACGGAATACATCGCATCGTGTTGCCACTTCATCCCTAAAAACCAGACAACATCAGTGAATCCTTTATTTAGGGATAAAAATACCCGCCCGCCGATAACGGCAGGAAATATCCATTAATACTGTGTTTTTACGATGACCTCCGCCACGCGGGACGATGCTCAAACGACGTTAAAAATAATAAGGGTGCTTCTAATTAATTATTTCACCATCACTATAACGGTAACCGTTCATTTCTTTTATAGAGATTCAGGGTAAGGATATCTGATAAACGGTATTGCTCTTTGCAGTGCATGCATTTCAACCATCAGACAGATACCGTAAAAATACCCATAGTTTATCAACACATTAATTAAAGAATTTTGGTCAAACCGATGCGCTTCTCAATAATGATGAGCACCAGCACCGCAATGGCGATAAAAATTACCGAAATGGCGTTCACCGTCGGATCGAAGGTTTGATCGACGTAATTGAAGATACGGACGGGCACCGTGATAGTATCCGGTGCGCTGAGGAACAGGCTCACCGAGACCTCGCCGAATGACGTTACCGCCGCGAAAACTGCCCCTGCCAGCATACCCGGTTTAATCAGCGGTAGCGTGATATGCAGGAAGGTATATCCGCGTCCGGCACCGAGGCTCATCGACACCGCTTCCAGCCGTCTGTCCATTGCCGCCAGACTGACGCTGACCGTACGAACCACATAAGGCAGTGCCACCACCATGTGGCCGATCACCAACCCTGTCACACTCCCCGCGAGCCCCACAGCCATGAGGACATAGAGCAATGCGATCCCCAATACAACCTGTGGGATCATCAGCGGTGATAGAATGAAAGCCTGAAGGCTTTCACGATAGCGAAATTCCAGCCGCGCGAGCGCCCAAGCGGCAAACGTGCCGACGATCACCGTCAGCGGCGTGACAATCACCAGTAATAGCAGGCTAATACCCAGTGATGAACGCCAGTTTTCGTCCTCCAACAGCGCACGAAACCAGCGCAGCGATATACCGCGCGGTGGGAACTGCGGATAGGTTTCAGGACTGAAGGCGGATAACACAATTACCAGCACCGGCAGCGCAAGGAAAGCATAAACCAGGATACCCGCTAGCGTGACAGCATACTGACGTAAACGGATGCCCGGCGAACGATCAGTAACCATGGTTTTTCCTCTCCCAACGTTTCAGCACGTGACCCGCCGCCCCTGCCACTAACAGCGTCATGACCAGCAGCGTGAGCGACAGCGCGGCCGCCATCGGCAAATTGGCTATTTGCATCGCCTGCTGATAAATCGAGATAGGCAATAGCGGTTGCAGCCGCCCGCCAATCAACAGCGGCGTGATGTAGCTCCCCGCCGCTAACGAAAACACGATAACAAAACCCGTCACCATCCCCGGGAGCGTCAACGGCAGTACGACCCACCTAAACGTCTGTGCCGACGTCGCGCCAAGGCTCATTGATGCCAACCGTAGTGACGGTGCCATTTCGTTGAGCGACGTGATCAACGGCAGCACGGCGAACGGCAGCATCACCTGCACGTAGGCGATAATCACCGCATTCATGTTCCACAACAGGCTGAGCGGCTGCGGGATCAGGCTTGTCGCCATCAATACGCTGTTAACCAACCCATTTTGCGCCAGCAGGACAATCCAGGCAAAAGTCCGAATCACCACGCTGGTCAGCAACGGAGAAATCAAAATGATGTAGAGCAGCGTGCGCCACGTTCGGCTGCGTAGGGTCACCAGCAGCCAGGCGGCAGGCCAGGCCAGCAGAACGGTCAACACGGCCGTGAGCACGGAAACCCACAACGTAGTCCATAGCGCGTACAGATAGTCGAACTGTGTAAACACCGCGACATATTGCGTCAGGCTGAATCCCGGCAGCGGCTCCAATAGCCCGTCAACCTCCGTGAGACTTTGATCGACCAGTAGCAGAATCGGCACGAGTAAAAATAGCAGCAGGAACACCAGACAGGGGGTCAGCATCAACCATGGAAACGCGTTCTTTTGCTCTTTCAGACGCGGGGGACTCATGCGGTATCTCCCTCAGCGGGTAAAATCACAACATCGTCCACCTGCCAGTGCAAAAAGCAGGCCTCACCGATGGCGGGCAAACGAGAAAACATCTGCTCATCGGCCTGCACCAATAGCTCCCCACCGCCGGGCAATTGGCAGGTCAGGCGTACCGACGCACCGGCGTAGCTGGCCTGTTTCACCGTTGCGTCGGTCTGGTTAACACCCGACCGTCCCTCGGGCGGAACGAATGCCAGCGCAATTCGTTCTGGTCGAATCATCAGCCGCTGAGCCTGAAGAGCACGGGTTGTGGTGGCAATCCGCAGCGGTTGTGACACCGCAACGAAATGATCCTGAGCCACATAGTGACCGCTGGCGGCATCCGCGCTTACCGTCAACAAATTCGCCTGCCCGATAAATTCAGCAACAAAACGGTTTTCCGGCGCGTGGTAAAGCTGCCACGGCGAACCGAGCTGCTGAAGACGGCCATGACCAAGAACGCCGATACGATCCGACAGTGTTAAGGCTTCCTCTTGATCGTGCGTCACCAGTACGGTCGTAATCCCCACACGCTGCTGCAACGCACGCAGCTCATCCTGCATCACTTTGCGTAACCGTGCATCAAGGTTAGAAAGTGGCTCATCCAACAACAGGACCTGCGGTTCAATCGCCAGCGCACGGGCAATAGCCACGCGCTGCTGCTGCCCGCCGGATAACTGATGTGGCCTGCGCGTCGCTAACCCTTCGAGCCGAACCTGATCCAGCGCCTCTTTCACCCGCCGCTGTTGCTCCTGACGGTTGACACGCCGGACCTTGAGGCCATAGGCAACATTCTCCTCAACACTTAAGTGAGGAAATAACGCGTAATTTTGAAACACCATCCCGATGTTGCGGCGATAAGGCGGCCAGTCGGTAATATCCTGCCCATTGATACACACACGTCCGGCGGTGGGTGCAAGAAAGCCCGCAATGATATTGAGCAGCGTGGTTTTACCACAGCCGCTCGGCCCCAGCAGGGAGAAAAACTCCCCCTGTGCAATCTCAAGGCTAACGCCGTCCAGCGCTCGGTGCGCGTCAAACTCTCGTACAACGGTATCAATGGACACCGCACTCATTTGCCGCCCCCCAGCGCCTTACTCCACCGGCTGGTCCAGTCGGCCAGTTGCGGCGTCGCGGTGGCGTAGTCGATCCAGATCAGCTTGCTGTAAGCCTCCTCGCCAACCTGAACCTGCTGTTTTAACGTCGCGCTGTACTGCACGTCCTTATTCGTCATGCCGTACAGGGATTTATCGGAAAAGGCTTTTTGCGCCTTATCGCCGGAGAGTGCGTTCACCAGTTTGTAGGCATTCGCCAGATTCGGTGCCCCTTTCGGGATCACCCAGTTAGCCGCGCCGACCACCGGGCCGTCAGAGGGATAAACGAAATCAACCTTCACCCCCTGCTGCTTGAGCGCAAACACGCGCCCATCCCAGTACGGCACAATCCAGGCATCACCTCGCTCCAGCAGCGTCTGAATCGCTCCCGGACTGTCAGGGAAGGCGACCGCGTTGCCACGCAGTTCTGTCAGCTTGGCAAATGCGTTGTCGACATCCGCAGGGTTATTCAGTTTTCCGCCCAGCGCATTCACCAGACCGGCAAAAAACTGTAATCCCGCGGCATAGGTTGGAGAGGAGATCGCCACATGGCCCTTATATTCGGGTTTCCACAAATCCAGCCAGCTCGTCGGCGGTGTTTTCACCAGATCACTGCGATACGCCAGCCCAAGTTGCCCCAGGCTAAACGCTGCCGCGTAGGTTTTGTTATCACTAACAAAACGCGACTGCACACTGGGATAAAGCCTGTCGAGATTAGGAATGTGCTGTGCATCGAGCGGTTGCAGTAGATCGGCGGCAATCGCACGCTGCACGGTGTCTGGCTGGAACACCACAATATCGTAAGGTGCCCGTCGCCCTTTACTGGCTCGCAGTTTGGCAAACCACTCGGCGTCAGCACCCGGCACGACGGTCAGCTTAATATTATTGTCTTTCGCAAACTGCTCTAGCCCAGCGGCGCGAATATTTTTCTCCCAATCGCCACCATAGACGCCGATCACAACCGAATCGGTGGCTTGCGGCGTCGCCGACTCGGCATACACCGCCGTGGCAAACGTGGCAGACAGCGCACTGAGCACTAACGTTCTGAGAAGGGTGACTCGCATAATATCTCCTGGTGATTATGTGCGCGTTGACGGCGCGGAAAACGAGGATGCCTGCCGTTCTAACGCAGCAACAGCATCGGCAAAGCCCTGTTGGGCAAGCGTGATAGAAGGAGCCGTTCGCTGTGGAAAGCCAGCGGGCAGATGTGCCAGCGCCGCGGCAAATATTTGCTGACGAAGACGCTGCCGTTCAGCGGGCAACAGCGGATATAACAAGACATTGAGGCGCGTCAGCAGCGTCGGCTCAAACACCGCCAGCCAATTATCTCGCGCAGAACCGAATGACGAATGTTGAGACACGAACGCCCGGCGTCTGGCGGTTTCAGCACGATCGAGCACGCCATTCACAACGACCACACCATAGCGTTCGCGGGCTGACGTTTCGCTAATCAACTGGTTCTCAACATCGTCCAGCACCGCCGCAGTATCGCGCGCCAAGGGATCGCCCCATCCGCCGCCGCCCGGCGTTTGCAGTAAAATCTCGTCGCCCCGCGTCACGCTGAGCAGATCGATTTTGCCTAATTCGATATCATCACGGCCGGGATTTAGCGTCATCGTGGTTCGCTCACCCGGTAAACCTCCGTGCGCCCCCCACGGCTGAAACACCATACGCTCCATGCCACGCGCCAGAATGGTGCTGTCGTCCTGAAGCAGGCGAATATGGATCTGTTGTCCCATCCCGCCACGCCACTGTCCGGCACCCGCAGAGTCCTCACGCAGGCCGTATTGCACAATTTCAACGTGTGTTTCTGCCTCAACCATCTCGACCGGGTTGTTCGCCAGATTGGAAATACTGTTGTCGCGGCCATCAATGCCGTCGCGTCCCCAGCGGGCGCCGCCGCCGCCCACCATCGGTTCGATCACCTGAACATTTTGTTCACGCTGCCCACCCCGTTCAGCGACCACCAGAGGAATAATGGTGCCGCCGCTGGCCGCAGGCATCACCTCACCCAGCGCCTGACCGAGTAAACCATTTAGCACGTCATTAACCCGCACTGCCGTCGCGTGGCGCACCCCCACCGCCGCGGGAAATTGCGGGTTAACCACCGAACCGGACGGTGCGAAAAGGGTTATCGGCGCCAGCAAACCGGCATTCAGTGGTACGGTTTTATCGAGCGTGCAAACCAGCGCCAGAATACGCAACGTGAGCCAGGCATGGGGCTCGCCGTGGCTGGGAATATTGATGGCAGCCGCCACCTGTGCGTCGCTACCGGTAAAATCCAGATGGACAGTGCCGTCGTCTACCCGTGCGCTGAGCGCCAGTCGCACTGGCAGTCCGCTGCCTGCGGCATCGTCCAGATAATCTTCAAACGTGTAAGTCCCATTCGGAATGCGGCGTAATACCTGCCGGGCACGCGCCGCCGCGTAGTCTTGTAAATCCTGCTGCGCCTGCACCACATCGGCGACACCATGCAGGCGCACAATCTGTGCCAGCCGCTGCTGCCCGGTATTTAGCGCCGCCAGCATCGCCTGAATATCTCCGGCATTGGCCTCCGGAGTACGGCTGTTAGCCGCCAGCAGTTGCATCAGCTCGCGGTTAATCTCGCCGCCGCGTACCAGCCTGATCGGTGGAATTTGCAGCCCTTCCTGAAAAATATCGCTGTTCGTTGGCGAAATACTGCTTGGCACTCGTCCCCCTACATCAGAAGCGTGCAGGAACGCCCACCCCCACGCGACAATCTCACCGTCAATAAACCACGGAGCCAACAGTTGCAGGTCAGGAAGATGGGTGGCTAACCCGCGTGAACGATACGGATCGTTGGTCAGGATCACATCGCCCGGTTGCAGATCGTTGATTGCCTGCATGGTTGGCAAACTGTTCAATCCGACAAAACCGGAAACCCCGATCCCACGCGGATAGGCAAAGAAACGGCCATGCCGATCGGCAACAGCACAACAGAAATCAGCGGTTTCTTTCACATAGAGCGTGCGTCCCGTGCGTTGCAGGATATGGCACATCTCTTCGGTCAGCGCGGTCAGCTTGTTATTGAGAATTTCCAGCGTAATCGCATCCAGCTTCATGCCTGATCTCCCATCGGACGTTTGACGATGAGCAGGTTTCCCTGCATGTCCACCGAACCCTGCCAACCGGGTAAAATCAGCGTGGTAGTATCCTCCTGCTCGACGATAGCCGGGCCCTTCAGCGCGTCACCTTCACGTAGCGCGTTTCGTTGCCATATCGCGGCATCATGCCAGCGCTGACGAAAGTAAAAACGGCGTGTGGTCGGCGCGGTATCTGCTGTCACGAGCGTGGCGCGCTCATCCGGTAACACCGGTAGCCAGGCCGTTAGCGATAAACGCAGCGTCGTTAAGGCAACCTCTCCATCAGCATTGACGAAACCATAATGCTGCCGATGTCGCTGCGTAAATGCCGCCAGTAGCGCGGCCACGTTGACCGAATCCGGTTCACCTAACGACACCGTCAGTTCGTAAGCCTGCCCGGTATAACGCATGTCAGCCTCGACACCGAGCGTGACACGCGTGCTGAAAGCCGCGCCTTGCTGCACAAACCACGCCTGCGCCCGATCGCGTAACGCGGCCAGCGCGGCGAGAATAGGCGCTTGCGTATCATCACTCACCGTTACACGCAGGCTACGGACAAAATCGTGCCGAATATCCGCCGTCACTGCCCCTTGAGCGCAAAACGTCCCAGGACGCAGCGGCACCAGAATACGAGAAATACCCGCTTCGTCAGCCAGTAAATTGGCATGCGTCGGCCCCGCGCCGCCAAACGGCACCAGCGTCAGCACGTCTGGTGAGGCTCCCTGCTGCGCCAGCACTTTATTCAATTCGGTCGCCATCTGCGTCGTCGCGACCGCTAATGCCCCACTGGCCGCCTGCTGAGCCGCATCTTCATCTGAAAACCCAAGCCGTATCGCCAGATTCGTCAACGCCGTTCGGGCACGCGCGACATCCAGCGGCATCGTCCCGCCCAGAAAGGTATCCGCTGGTACAATTCCGCTCACCAGATAGCAGTCGGTAAGGGTTGGCCGGTCGCCCCCGCGCGCATAAGCGACCGGGCCAGGTTCCGCCCCCGCACTCTCTGGGCCAACCTTTAAAATCCCGTAATCATCCACATGCACGACAGAGCCTCCGCCAGCCCCTATCGCCGAAACGCCCACCACCGGTAAGATCAACGGCAGGCCACCAATATCCGTACGCGTCACACGAGCGACGTCACCGTCGAGCGAAAGCGACATATCGCTACTGGTGCCGCCCATATCGAAGGAGAGAAATCCACCGCCGCCCGCACGTTTTACCAACTGGGCAGCGGCACTGACGCCAGAAGCCGGACCGGAGAGCAAGGTATCAACCGGACGTTGCCGCGCACTCTCTAACGGCAGCACGCCGCCGTTAGACGCCGTGATCAGCAGTTGGGCGCTGATGGCCTCCTGTTGTAACAGCGCCGCCAGTCGGGAAAAATAACGCTGCATCAGCGGCTGAATATAAGCGTTAAGCCCGGCGACCAGCGTGCGCTCATATTCACGTATCTCCGGCCACAGCTGCGCGGCAGACAGCACGGGAATATCCAACAGTTGCTCGCCGATTTGCTGTGCCAGCTCGGCCTCTGCCTGCGGGTTGGCATAGCCGTTAATCGTCATTAGCGCGACCGCACTGACCTCCAGCGCCTGTATCTGTGTCGCCAGCGTAGCGATATCCTCTGCCGTTGGACGCGATGACCACTCTCCCTGCGGGGTAAAACGCGCTGGGATCTCCAGCACACGCTGGCGCGGCAGAAAGGGCGGTTCACGATCGGCATGAAAATCAAAAGAAGACGGCAGGCGGGCACGACCAATTTCCAACACATCGCGAAAACCTCGGCTGACAACCAGCGCAATACGCGCACCGCGCCGCTGAATAATCGCGTTGAGCCCAAGCGTCGTGCCGTGCAACAGGAACGCTATCGCAGAAGCCGGTAGATCGCTCTTATGCAGAAGCGCCAACAATCCGTCACGCACGGCATGCGCCGGATCGTCTGGCGTACTCGGCTGTTTATGAAAAAAATACTGCTGCTGAATAGGGTCGAATAAAACAAAATCGGTAAAGGTGCCGCCGACGTCCACCCCTACCCGCGCGCCAGTCGTCGCAAGTGTGTTCACCCCGTTCTCCTGATGAAAAGACGCGATGCGCCAAAAAATACCAAGCGTTATAAATAATAAGCTGTCGTTAATAACCTCGTAGTTACCATGTCAGCAGGAAGTGGGACGAATAATAAATTTCGCTATCGTTTGCCAAAATTTGGGATTAGCCAGCGATATATGCCGCCTACAGATATCCATAGCCAGAATCAAGCTAAGGCGCAGCGGATAGATGTTTTATGTTATTTGGTCACTTAATGGAGGAAAGTATGTCCACAGCCCTAACCCCCCAAGAAAGCGCCCTGTTACCCAAAATCGAACGCTGGATTGCCGCACAGCGTGACTCGCTGATTGATGAGCTGGCGACGTGGATTGCCATTCCCAGCGTGAGCCGCGCCGATCTCACTCAGCCGGGTGCGCCATTTGGTCCCGAATGCGCCCGTGTATTGGATACCGCGTTGGCATTAGCAGAGCAGGCTGGATTCCGTACCGAGCGCCATGCGGGCTACGCGGGTTCGGTGATTTACGGCGAGCACCGCGAGGATATCGGCCTGATTAGCCATCTCGATGTTGTGCCTGCGGGTGAACACTGGACGTATCCGCCGTTTGCGCTGACGCGTCACGGTGATTTTCTGATCGGACGCGGCGTAGCTGACAACAAAGGCCCCGCGATCCTCGACCTCTATCTGCTCAAGTTGATCCGCGCGCTGGATATTCCCCTGCATCAAAATCTGCGCATCGTGTATGGGCTGGCGGAAGAGACCGACATGGCCGATCTCGCCTGGTTTGCCCAGCATGGGCCGGTGCCGCGTATTTCGCTGGTCACCGACGGGAAATTTCCGGTGAACTATGCGCAGAAAGGGCAAATCTCGTTCCGGCTGCACATCGCCGACGCGGGCGTGCTGGCGAACCTGAGCGCAGGCAACGCGGCCAACAGTATTCCGGCTACTGCGCAGATCACGCTCGCTGATGCGCCCCGCGATCTCAGCGTCGATGGGTTGCGTGGCTTGGGAGTCGGACGCCTCACGCTGATCCCTACCGAACAGGGGATTACGCTACAGGCGCAGGGCATTGCTGGCCATGCCGCCTTCCCTGACGGCACGCTCAGCGCCGCCGTGGTGTTGCTGGATGCCCTACGCGAACTGGATCTGTTGCCAGAACGGGAACGCACGCTAGCCGCGCAGCTACAGCAGATTTTCGCTTCTCCCTATGGCGAGGATATTGGGTTGGCGCAGGAAGATGCGCCGTCGGGCAGGCTGACGCTGAACGCGGGTCTCTGGCAGTCGACCACGCCCGGTTCACTGACTCTTCTTGCCGACATTCGCTATCCGGTGACGCGGGAAGGAAATGCGATCGTCGCGGCATTACGCGACCAGCTTGCCACGTTGACAAACGACATTACGCTGGTAGACGGCTGGCGTGATGTGCCACCGTTTTATCTGCCAGAAGAAGACAGCACGCGGCGGGTCTTGCAGCAGAGCTGGCACGATGTCACAGGTCGTGCAGACCCGGCCTATTCAATGGGGGGCGTAACGCATTCCAAAGTGCTGCCGCGTGCGATTACGTTCGGCCCCGGCTACCTGCGTACCGAGGCCAATAGCCCAGACTTCCTACCCATCGGCCACGGCTTACCGCACGGCGCAGACGAAGCGATCCATCTGCCCTCGCTGCTGGCGGCACTGTCGGTCTATGTGATTGCGCTAATACGGCTGGATGCGGCGCTGCATACGCAGAATCAGGAGAATTCTTCCCATGTCGGTTGATGCCCACACCACCACGTTCGTGTTGATACACGGAGCCTGGCACGGCGGCTGGTGTTGGTCGCGCGTAACCGAGCGGCTTACCGCCGCAGGCTTTGCCTCTTCGGCATTGACGCTCACCGGACTGGCAGAACGCCGTGACGAGCTATCGCGCGGCATTAACCTGTCCACCCACATTCACGATATTACCGAGACGATCCGCCAACAGGGCTGGCGCGATGTGACGTTGGTCGGCCACAGCTACGGCGGCTTTCCCGCTACGGCTGCCGCGTATCATTTGCCTGATGTCGTCAGCCACCTGATTCTGCTAGATGCGTTTTTACCCGCATCGGGCGAAAAGCTGCTGGATCACGCCCCCGATCTCATCACCGCCTACCAGACGCAGGCGGCGCGCGACCCCACGTGGCACATTCCCCCGCTTCCGTCGCTGCTGTTTGGCGTGAACGAAGCCGACCGTGAGTGGGTCGATTCCCGTCTGACGCCACAGCCGGTCAATACCTATTTTGAACCAATATCCTTACAGCCTGCCCCAGCGACGCTGAAAAAGACCTACATTCGCTGTACGCGCGCAGCGGGCAACTACCTCACCACCTCGCTTCAGCGTGCTCAGGCCGATCCAGCCTGGCGTTTTCTGACGCTCGACAGCGACCACGATGCGATGATCGATGCACCGGATGCGCTAACCGCTCTACTGACGTCAGCGTTGACAACCCGCACACCACTGTGATTAGACTCAATGCTAAGCAGGCTAACTTAAGGAAAGCGTTGATGAAAATTACTGATGTGCGCGTGATTCTCGCGAATCGATATATGTTTGTTGAGGTCACCACCGACGAAGGGCTGACGGGCATTGGTGAATCCGGTGCCTGGGGCTTTCTCGATGCCTCCAAAGGTGCGGTAGAGGCATTGCGCACGTATTTAATTGGGCAAGATCCGCTGCGCATCGAACATCACTGGCAGTATATGTATCGCTGCTGGCATTTCCGTGGTGCCGCGATCATGGGTGCTATCAGCGCCATCGATATCGCCCTGTGGGACATCGCGGGCAAGTATTACGACACGCCGGTTTATAACCTGCTGGGCGGCCGTTGCCGCGACAAAGCGCGCGTTTATGCCCACGCGGGAGGACGAACCACAGAAGAGACCATCGCCAATCTGAAAAAAGCCAAAGCCGACGGCTTTACCGCAATTGGTCATCTCACACCGTTTCTGGATGAGTCACGCGATACGCCTTATTTCACCACCCACGCCAAAGAGATCGGTGAAGCCATCGAACGCATCGGCCTCTATCGGGAAGCGGTCGGTAACGATGTCGACCTGTGTATTGAAGTCCATCGCCGCCTGAAACCTGCCGATGCCGTCGTGTTCGCCCGCGGCATTGAGCCGTTTTATCCCTACTTTATTGAAGACCCTATCGGCGCGGATAACTTCGATTCGATGGCGGAAGTCGCCGACAAAATCAATATTCCTATCGCCACCGGTGAACGCCTGAACAATCCGCAGGAGTTCGCGATGTTAATTCGTCGCAACGCGGTCGCCTATGTGCGTCCTGACGTCTGCATGTGCGGCGGGATTACCGGGGCGAAAAAAGTGGCCGCGCTGGCAGAAGCCAACGATTTGATGGTGGTGCCGCATAACCCGCTTAGTCCGGTTTCTACTGCCGCCTGTTTGCAAATCGCCGTCAGCATCCCGAATTTTGCCCTGTTGGAGTATCCGGGGGATGACCAACCCGCGCTGTCGGAAAAATTTGGTGCGACGGGCGTCGAGAACGGCGTGCGGAAAAAAGATGTGGTGAAGAACACCTTCAAATGCGTAGATGGATTTATGGAGATACCGACGCAGTCCGGTATCGGCATTGCGCTGGCGGACGATCTGGAGAACCGCTTCCCCTACCGCCGTCGCGGCCTGAAAACCCGACTGCACATCGACGGTTCCGTGGTCGATCAATAAGGCGTAGCCTGACTGAACCGCCTCTCAATAATATAAGCGGTAGTGGACGAGAAACACGGTGCCGGGACACCTCACACCGTGTTCACATATGAGCGTTAAGCATTACCTTACTTTTTTGCGGGGCGATTAGCGCCGATGCGTCAGTGAACGGATCACGCGGTCGCCGAGAGATTGGACGCCCTGAACCAGCAGTACCAGAATCACCACCGTACCCACCATCACCTGATCGTTAAAACGCTGGTAGCCATAGCGGATCGCCAGATCGCCCAACCCACCGCCCCCAATTACTCCCGCCATTGAGGAAAACCCTATCAGCATCACCACAGTCAGCGTGATACCTGCCAGCAGAGTGGGTAACGCCTCCGGCAACAGCACTTTACTGATCACATGCCATACCGAGCCGCCCATTGAAAGGATGGCTTCAACCCGACCCCGATCGACCTCATCCAATGCATTTTCCACCACGCGGGCGAAAAACGGGAATGCTCCAACGGTAATCGGCACCACCGCTGCCGTGCTGCCTAGCGTGGTTCCCACAATCAGGCGGGTCAACGGGATCATGGCGATCAACAGCACCACAAACGGCAGTGAACGTCCCACGTTGATAATACCACCGAGAATGGCATTGAAACGCGGCAAAGGCAGCACGCCGTCTCGGCGGCTGATAAACAGCAGAACACCAATAGGTAACCCGATAATCACGGTAAACAACGTCGCCAGCCCGACCATATAGAGCGTTTCCTGCGTGGCATTGAACATCATTGGCCAAAAATCTTCCCAGCTCAGGCGACTTTGCATAAATGCCCCTCTTCCGTCACACCGTGGCGGCGTAAAAAATCCTGTTCAGCGCCATAATCCGGCAAAAGTGCCTGACGCAGGCGCGAAGTGGGTTCCGATAACAGCGTCCGCAACGACCCGCTTTCCACTACCGTTCCCTGTTCCAGCAATGCGGCGTGATCGCAGATGGCTTTGACCACAGCCAGCTCGTGCGTGATCAACACGATAGTCAGCCCCAGTTGGCGATTGATCTCCGCCAACAGCGCCAATACCGACGTCGTCGTTTCTGGATCAAGCGCACTGGTGGCTTCATCACACAAGAGATAATCAGGCCGGGCAGCCAGCGCCCGCGCAATGCCAACGCGCTGTTTTTGTCCACCGGAAAGCTGGGAGGGAAACGCACGCGCCTTGTCGCTCAGCCCCACCAGCGCCAGCAGCTCGGCCACCCTGGTAGCCCGCTCACGCTTGGCTACCCCGGCAATTTCCAACGGCACGGCAATGTTATCTTCAACATTACGTGCATGCAGCAGATTGAAATGCTGAAAAATCATCCCAGTCCGCTGCCGATGCTGTCGCAACGCCTGCTGCGACAGCATGGTAATGTCCTGATCGTCCATCAGAATACGACCCGATGTGGGCCGTTCCAGCAGGTTCAGACAGCGAATGAGCGTACTTTTCCCTGCACCGCTACGGCCCAGGATGCCGTATATCGCGCCGTCAGGCACCGTGAGCGTGACATTCTCCAATGCCGGGCGAGGCGTATCAGGATAGTGCTTTCCCAATCGTTCAATGCTGATCATGCTTGCTGCCCCGCACTTATTTTCCAGCCACCGGAATCACCGAGCCCTTATAGCGCGCACTAATGAAATCCGCGATCGCTTTGGATTCCAGATCGTTCGCCAGTTGTTTGATTCGGGGATCGTCCTTCAACGCTGGCGTCGTCACCAGAATATTGGCATACGGATTATTGCTGGCGCTTTCCAGCCCCAGCGCATCACGGGAAGGAACCAGTCCGGCCTCCAGTGCATAGTTACCGTTAATGACAGCCAGATCGACATCTTCCAGCGAGCGGGGGATTTGCGGCGATTCGATTTCCCTGATCTTCAGATTCTTCGGATTATTGGCGATATCCTTTGGCGTCGCCTGAGCGGTTGCCGGATCGTTGTAGCCAGTCTTCAGCGTGATCAACCCCTGACTTTGCAACAGGTACAGTGCGCGGCTCAGGTTGGTGACATTGTTTGGCACCGCCACCGTCGCATTGTTCTTCACCTCACTCAGCGATTTATATTTCTTTGAGTAAATCCCCAACGGCTCAATATGCACCGTCGCCGCGACGACAAATGTCTTGCCCAGTGCTTTTTCCTGATCGCGCAGATACGGCACATGCTGGAAATAATTAGCATCTACATCACCGTGAGCCAGCAGTTCGTTGGCATTGACGCCGCTGGACAGTTCCACCACTTTCAACTTGAGTTCTGGATCAATCTTTTGCACCTGCGCCAAAATTTCCGCGTGCGGAACCGCATCTGCCGCCACCCGCAAGACCTCAGCCGCCTGCGCCGAGAGAGCCAGACCAACCGACAGCGCCACACCAGCCAGAGAGAACAGGACGTGCTTTTTCATCGTGTTATTCCTTATTGTATTTTAGAGAGTCACCGCTGACTGAGTTTGTTGCGTGCGCAATGCCTCTTGCGCCGCTAAAACATCGGCGTAATGGCGTTGAGCAACATCAGGGTGTGAGCGCAACCGCCCTTTGAGATAGTTCCAGCCCACGTCACGCAGCAGCGGATTATGGGGATCGCTGGCAGGTCCTCTCGCCTGGCTGGCGAGATGCTCGGGAAGTTGATAAACCGGAACCACGGCATCCAACTGTGCGCCGAGGAAAAAGGCAATCGACAAGCGTTCTTTTCCAACGGGGGGAGACACAACCCGGTGCACCGTGGCACGCAGGTAACCATTGGTTGCCAGCTCAAGCAGTTCACCGATATTAACGACAAACGAACCCGCCAGCGGCTGTGCATCAATCCAGCGTTCAGGTTCGATTTCCACCTGCAAGCCTTGCTGATTGTCCTGAAGCAGGAAACTAAGAAACCCTGAGTCTTTGTGCGCCCCTACTCCCTGCTGGCTTCCACCTTCCGTCTGGGAGGGATAACGAATCAGCTTGATGTGTTCGTTGGGTTTTCTGCCGTAAAGCGCATCAAACGCGGTAAGCGGTAGTTCTAGCGCTTCGGCGAAAGCACGCAGTAGGCGCAACGACATATTCGTCATTTCTCGCTGCCAGTGTAGAAGCGTCGCTTCCAGTTCGGGTAACGCGGTTGGCCAGAGATTTGGCCCCTGCAATCGCCGCCAGCCGGGGTCGGTCGGAGAGACATCAAGCGCAGGGCGCTCCGCGCCAATATCAAACTGTTCGCGCCAGTCGGGCTGGTTACGTGTTAGTTCCGAGCCTGCGCGGTTATAGCCGCGAAAATGAGGGGAGTGGATCATGCCAACGCGCTGTTTTTCCGTTTCTGGCAGCGCAAAGAAATCACGCGATAAGTCCTGAACTCGTTGTTGCAGGGCGCTGTCAATACCGTGGTGGACAAGATAGAAAAACCCGACATCGCGGGCGGCACGGTTTAGTTTGGTTAAAAACACCGCACGTTGTTCGGCATTACCGTCAAGCTGTGATAAATCCAGAACGGGGAGAGACTGTATACTGATGGTACTCATAGCGGACTCCGTTAATTACCCAAAAAGATTCGATAAAATAAGACAGAGAGTCACGGCAACAAGAATAATCAGACATCATGAATCCTCGATAAATAAAGCACGCTATAAAAAACTGACCTTTCCTTTTCTGCATTAATCCTGATTTGCGCAAATCGGTAAACTGCCAATTATTAAAAAGCATAGCGAAAAGATTGCTATGCCCTGTGCCGTGCAAAAAGTACAGAAAATAGCGGAACAACCCATCGACTAAACAACTAGAGAAACGGAACAACCCCATACAAGACGCCCCTGTGCGACAACAGGCGGCGCGATAACATCCTCTCCTACCCAGCCAATACTTATATTTATCTGGAATGAGATAAGCCGAAAAAGACTAATTTAGCTATAAGTATTTCGCTACTCTGCATGAGCGAAATATATCGCCTCGATTAAAATTCACTCATCAGGGTAATGATTATGAAACGTTCTCTTCACCAGGTATTCATGGCGATGACGCTGGTTAGCGCCGCCTTTTTCAGTCAGGCTGCGGAAACACAGCCCTCAACGTGGCAACACATCAAACAAACCGGAGAATTACGCATCGGCGTGGCACAGGGTGAGCCGTGGTATTTTAAAAATCCGTCGACCGGAGAATGGGACGGCATCGGCTATAACATCGGCAAAGAGTTAGCCAACGATCTTGGCGTGAAATTGGTGACGGTAGAAACCACCTGGGGTAACGCGATTGCTGCCTTACAAACGGGCCAGATCGATACCATGCTGGTGCTCGATCCAACGGAAGAGCGGAAGAAAGCGGTCGATTTTCCTGAGCAGCCTTTCTTTTGGTATGCACAAGGCGTGTTGATTCGCGACGGCATTGCCGTCACCAACTGGGACGACCTCAATCGTGAAGATGTTAAGATTGGCGTTACATTGGGTTCCAGCCCAGACCTGATTCTGACCAAACGTCTGCCCAAGGCACAGTTGGTACGTTTCCCGAATATGGATGAAGGCGTCGCCGCGTTTTATGCCGGTCGCGTCGATGCGCTATCTTACTTCCATCCCGCTCTGGCGCTGCAACAGGCTAAAGTCGGCAAAGGCAATTTGGTTCTGCCAAAGCCGATTATTGAGGTCAGCACCAGCGGAGCCATCCGTAAAGAAACCGACCAGACCTTCCATAATTTCCTGAATGACGAATTTGCCAAATTGTATAAATCCGGTAAGACGCAGCACTACTATGAGCAGGCGCTCAAACTGCGCGGCGTGGACGTCAGCAAAGTGCCATCGGTCATTAAAGAAGACTGGAAATAATTGGCATCAGACAACAGAACGGTCCTGAACGGATTCAGGACACCCCCATTAGCGGGGTCAGCAGCGCGGCGACATTCTGACATTGTTCAAGTTCGGATAACGCCGCCGTTGCCTCTGCAACATTTATTGGGGCAATCCGTGACGATAGATTCTCAGTAAATTTCGCCATGATGCGGCTTTCCGCTAACGGATGTTCCGCGCCCCCCAGCGGAAACGCAATGCGCTCCCCCACCACAACGTGACCCCGCGTGACGACATCAACCTGCAACACCGGACGACGTTCCTGCGCCATAAGCCGGTCAAGCTCGGGCGACACCTCAACCTGAACCTTATCGGCCAGCGCCTGAAGCACCGGGCTGGCTAAAGTATCATCTGCACTCCAGCAATGGCGCGGAATTCGATAGGCAAGACAGGCCAGCGCAAACGGCAGGCTGAACTGTGCATCCGTTTCATTTTGCGGTCGCCTATCCATAAAATCAGCGGCCAGCCTCTGGCTACCTTTGACGAGAATCACATCGATGTCCTGCGGTGATAGCGTCAGCTCGTGCTGTATACGTTCGAAGGATTCCAGCGCGGTATGTATCCAGCGACAGGTCGGATACGCTTTGAAACTGGCGTGCTGGATAGCCCACTGATCTCCCAATCCGGTCAGTAATAGCGACGCATCAAAACGGTCAGATCCCATCATGCGCCAGAATCCCTGATCGCCGGACAGCACGTCCCTTGGGCCGATTATGCCTGCGTGGTGTAGCTCAACGCCACGAACACCCGCTTCCGCCGCAGGGGCGTTGTAATCCTTGAAGGAAACCAGCGGCCGCTGCTGCCAGTTGTATTTGTGCAAGCTGGGCAACGGCGTCAGCGAGGCCGCCAGCCCTATAGCGTTCTCTAACCCTTCGGCATCGCACCCCGTCAGTAATCCGTAGGCTACTGCCGCGCCCACAGATTCGTGCTGGCACACGCCATAGATCTGCTGAAAACGCGCCGGACTCGGCTGCTGAGACTGAATGATCCGGCCATTAATTTCATACGCCGCAGCCAGCGCACAAATCAGCGTTTCGCCGTCGATCGGGCGCGTTCCTAATGCTGCCAGCGCGGCGGCAACCAGCGTGGCACCGGGGTGCCCCATGCCGCGTCCGGCAACTTCATAGCCGTCGTCGTAATCCAACGCATTGATCGCCGCCGCATTCAAAAACGCCGCGCCGATGGCAGCCAACGGCGCGCCGCCATCCACTATTGGGCTGTTACCCGCCGCATAGTGCAGGCGGGTGACGCGCGCGCAATCCCGCACCACCTGACTATGTGCGCCTGCAATGCCGCAGCCGAGGCTGTCGATAAAATGCAGCACGATTTTTCGTCTTAACGCCGCGGGAATGTCCTGAATCGTCAACCGATGAGCAAAGGTCGCCAGACGCAGCGTCAGAGGTAATACGGCAGAGTGAGTCATCGAAAAATCGTCATTTGTTATACATAAAAGGAATATTAGCACCACGTTTTATTATTTATTTATCATTTTTTCGACCTGCTAAGATGCATAGGTTCTAACAAAATAAGAAACATATATTCCTAATTACAAGGTTTCCAGGGGCGCTATTTCTATGTCGTATCAGTGGGATTTTTCCGCCATCTGGCCCTATCACCAGCTATTGCTGGAAGGGCTATGGGGAACGATAAAGCTCGGTGCAACCAGCATCCTGATCGGTATGGTCGCTGGCATGGTGCTCGCTGCGATGAAAATGTCGCACCGACGGCTGTTGCGCCTACCCGCCGCAATGTTGATTGGTTTTTATCGTAATACGCCCGCGCTGGTACATTTTTTCTGGATTTACTATGCCCTGCCCGTCATTACGCCGTTAACGTTTTCGCCTTTCACCGCTGCCGTGATCGCGTTGTCCGCACAGTCCGGTGCCTTCTATGCCGAAGTTTACCGTGGCGCGATCTCCTCTATTCACACGGGGCAATGGGAAGGGGCCAAAGCGCTGGGCATGTCGAAATCAACGGCGCTGCGTCGGGTTATTCTCCCGCAGGCGCTGCGCCGGATGATCCCGCCTTTTATTGAGCGTTCGTTTGAACTCATCAAATCCACGTCGCTGGCGTCATCACTGGCCTATAGCGAACTGCTTTATCAGGCGATGCAGATCAACAGCCAAACCTACCGACCGCTTGAGGTCTACAGTCTGGTGGCGGTGATGTATTTCACCCTGCTGCTGCTGATTAGCCTGTTCAGTCAACATATTGAGAAACGGCTGTCACTGGCAGACCGTCGGCTCGCGTAAGGAACAGCATGCATTATCAATGGGATTTCTCGCTGGTCTGGCACAACATTCCCGTGCTGCTGAAGGGCCTTGGCGTCACGCTCGAACTCTGGCTGCTGGCCGGCGTGCTGGGCACCGCGCTGGGGCTGGTTCTCGGTCTGTTTCGCGTATTTGGCAAGCGCTGGCTGTCATTGCCCGCCAGACTTTTTGTCGAAATATTCCGTAATACGCCCGTTCTGATCCAACTGATCTGGTTCTATTACGCCTTTCCGGTTCTGGTTGGTTTGCAATTCAGTACGTTCGGCGCCGCCGCACTAGCCCTGACGCTGTATAGCGCGGCGTACTGTACGGAGATTTTCCGTGCTGGACTGCAATCCATCGACCACGGGCAATGGGAGGGCGCGAAAGCGCTGGGGATGCGTCACTCGGTCATTTTGCGGCGTGTGGTTCTGCCTCAGGTACTGCGCAACATGCTGCCTGCCTTAACCAACCGGATGATCGAGCTGGCTAAAGTCACCTCGCTGGCTTCCATACTGGCCGTCAACGAACTGATGTACCAAGGGCGACTGCTGAGCAGCACCTATTATCGTCCGCTGGAAATCCTGACGGTGGTGGCGCTGCTCTATTTCGTTTTGATCTGGCCGGGGAGCTACCTTGCCGCACGACTTGAACGTCGTTTCCGTTCCACCCCCTAGCCTGACAGCGACACAGGATTGCTATGAGTGAAGATAACGTTCTGCGTGAAGATATAGACCTGAATGAGGATGTCGTTCTGCGCATTCGCGGACTCCAGAAGCGCTTCGGTGCCGTTGAGGTATTGAAAGGCATCGATCTGGATGTACGACGCGGCGAAAAAATTGCCATCATCGGCGGCAGCGGCTCGGGGAAAAGTACGCTGCTGCGCTGCCTGAATTTCATGGAGATCCCCAGCGCTGGCACCATCGAACTGGATGGTGTGGTTCTGGGGAAAACGGATGCCAAAGGCCAGCGTGATTACCCGGAAAAGCAGCTTTGCGCCGTGCGGGAACGCGTAGGGATGGTGTTTCAGCAGTTCAATCTGTTTCCCCACCTGACCGTGCTGGAGAATGTGCGTGAAGCACTGCTGTCGGTAAAGAAAATGCCACGGCATGAAGCGGATAACATCGCCAAGGCACAGTTGGAAAAGGTTGGATTGGGCAACAAGCAAGACGCTCGCCCCGCCAGCCTGTCCGGTGGGCAACAGCAGCGCGTGGCGATTGCCCGTGCGCTGGCGATGTCGCCAGAGATCATGCTGTTCGATGAACCCACATCATCACTGGATCCAGAACTGGTGGGCGAAGTGTTGCACACCATTCGGGCGCTCGCGGAGGAAGGTCGCACGCTGCTGCTGGTCACCCACGAACTGGGATTTGCCTATCACTTCGCCGACCGCGTCATCTTTATCGAGAATGGCGTGATCCATGAAATGGGCAGCGCCGAACAGGTGCTCAAAAATCCACAGCAGCCGCGCACGCAAGCCTTCCTTGCGCGCTTTGCCGAGCGATCCTTTTAGCTCATCATTCACATTCAGGAACAGCACGATGCAACCCACATTATCCAGCCAGAGCAGTCAGGCTTATTTGCAAGATCCACGTAACAACGACGTACAGGTGTATGTAAATGGGGAGTTTGTTCATCGCGATAACGCGGTGGTGTCGATTTTTGATTCCGGCTACGTGTGCGGCGACGGCGTATGGGAAGGCCTGCGTTTGGTTAACGGCCGTCTGATCGCGCTGGAGGCGCATCTCGATCGCCTGTTTGAGGGTGCCGCCACGATCCAGTTAGATATCGGCCATAGCCGGGAGGCGCTGACCGATATTCTCTACAAGACATTGGCCGTCAACGGCATGACCGATGGCGCGCATATCCGCCTGATGATTACCCGTGGGAAAAAGCATACCCCGAATCAGGATCCCCGCTTCATCATCGGCGGCGCAACCCTCGTGTGCGTGGCGGAGTATAAGGTCGTCGATACAGCAGCGAAAAAGCGCGGACTGACGCTGTTTACTTCCACCTACCGCACCAGCACGCCAGACGTCTTCGATCTGCGGCTGAATTCGCACAGCCGACTTAATCTTATTCAGGCACTGCTACAGGCGTTGCAGGCCGGTGCCGATGAGGCGCTGATGCTAGACCCGCACGGCTTTGTCGCCAGTTGTAACTCCACCAACTTTTTTATCGTCCGCCGCGGTGAACTGTGGACATCATCAGGACGTTACTGCTTCAACGGCATTACCCGCCAGACCCTTATCACTCTCGCGCAGGCCAACGGGCTCAAGGTCAGGACTCAGGATTTTACGCTGGCAGAAGCCCTCACCGCCGATGAAGCTTTCGTCACCGGCACGCTGGCGGGCATCACCCCGGTAAAAGCGCTGGATGGTCGCCCGTTTAACGCCGAACACCGCCCGGTGACCGAACAACTCAGCCGCTGGTATGAGGCGTATTTGCATGCGCAGTGATTGAGGTGCATCGTCGTGATAACAGCGACGATGCAAGGGATATCCCGACAGTCTGTGCCGCGTTGGTAATGTATTGGTTCGGACAAATATTATGACAACGCTACAAAGGTTGACTAAAAATCTAGACACAGAAGATCTTATGCCTACCTATGAATTTTTATGTGACAGCTTTATAGGTAATACCGACTATTGGTCGTACATCGAAGCCAAAAAACCAGACGGCACTGAAAGACATCTCATGTTCCGCTTAACAGGTCGAAAATACAATACTGAAATCACAGACAAACGCTATGGCCTTGGCCTAGTCATCAACTTGCATACATGGCGCTTTCTTCATCATGCGAAACACCTACATTGGTTTGCTCAAAAAGATACAAGCTCACTGGCAACTCTGATGGCAATCCCCTGCTCAAAAGCGGGATTTGTTAAAACTAGCGCATACCCACAATATCTAGCTCAAAACTTCATTCTATGCACATCATATAGTACTAAAGCCAATATAAGGCCTTGACAATTCAAAACGTGGCGTTTAATGGTAGCTGTGATAAACTATCCACAGGATGTTTAACAGAATTTGTCTTGTGGATAACCGTTGGATATATGAGGGGGATTAATGGCTAAATATGAACTTCGACCGCTGTCAGAAAACCGCAAAGCTGACATTGTTCGTAGCGCATTGGCGCAACCCAGCACCTCTAGGCCACAGCAGACTGCTTCAGATCACACAGTATCAACATTAGCAAATGACCCAAGAACAATGATGGATCGTGCTTTCCGCGCTGCGACGACTAAAGCCTAATTACAATTATTTAATTAAAGCGCCTTTTGGCGCTTTTTTATTGCGGAAAAATCAAATGGAAAAGCGCTGGGTTTTTACTCAACTAGTATCTGGGAAAGATGACACCTATGGTTTTTTGGCTTATTCGATATACAAACATGAAAAAAATGAATATGCAGAAGAGCTTCGTAAGAGCGGTGAGCATGATGTAGATGAAATTAATGCCCAGTTGAAGATCTTTCACGAACAAACAGCAAAATCACAGGCGAGAATCGACTCTTACAAGGAAAGAGCTGAAGCTATTGTACGAAATTTAACGGATCAAATAGATACGGATATTCGTCTAGAATACGACGCACAGTTAGCCAGTGCCAACTTGCAAGATGAAGAAATAAAGCGTCTTGAGAGTGAAATACAGACGATGAAGGCGTCTCGTGAGAATGAGTTAAGAAAGGCTGAAGAGAACGCTATTCTAAATTTTCATCGCATGGTAGAACTTACCCAAGCTCGCAAACGGGGTCGTGTGTCACGTTCATTAGGATGGTACTGGAATGGATTTGCAAGCATATTTGCAACCATAACCTTTGCTGTTGTGGTCTATGGTATTTGCACTTGGGCCCTGCCGCAGAAATCCAGAGATGAAATCGTAGACGGTGCATTTAAGAACTTAAGAAGCATTTTGTTCCAGCAACCTAACGTTCAGTTGGATCATGCCGACATAGACGTAAAACAGCCCAAGTAACACATGCAGTTATTTGCAACATCCGCTTTTGGCAGAAGCAGTCTGTCGGATTAGGAATAATTCAGAGAAACGAAGGTGCCAGCTCAGATCTAACACATCAGGAACGCGTCACTGACGGCTCGAAAAGCGGGTATAAGCACCGAAAGAACCGCGCTATCGGCATAATTCCCGCCAAAAGTCTGGGTTCTTAGGCCGCTGGCGACTAAACGCCCTACGTCGGGCATGGCATCAGTGTTACAGAAAAATGCCGCTGTTTATCACGCACGAAATCTTATCTCTTCCTTGAAATGCGTTTTGCTGTCACAACGCGATTTATTAAGCCTTTCGCTGGCAGTCTATACGCCCGCACCGCTACGCCTCCGCACATCCTTACGGCCAAACAGAATATTATATTACTTAAATGTATATTGTTTGGTGATTTACTTCGTTCATTTTCGATTCGCAGCAGATCTACTATGTGGCATCCACCATTTTCAACAGAGTGAAATGCGATGAAAAGTGCCGATACCGTTCTCGACCTGATCGGTCATACGCCGCTGCTGGAGCTCACCCGGTTTGATACCGGCCCCTGCCGACTGTTCGTCAAACTGGAAAACCAGAATCCCGGCGGCTCGATTAAGGATCGTGTGGCGCTGTCCATGATCGAAAACGCCGAGCGTCAGGGCTGGCTAAAGCCGGGTGGCACCATCGTTGAAGCCACCGCTGGCAATACCGGACTCGGCCTGGCACTGGTCGCCGCACTGAAGGGGTATCACCTGATTCTGGTGGTGCCGGACAAAATGAGCCGCGAGAAAATCTTTCATCTACGGGCACTCGGTGCCGAAGTGCGGCTTACGCGCTCTGACGTCGCCAAAGGTCACCCTGATTACTATCAGGACTATGCCCGTCGGCTGGCAGAGGAAACGCCCGATGCGTACTACATCGATCAGTTTAATAATCCGGCCAATCTGGAGGCGCACTACCGCACGACGGGTCCCGAACTGTGGCAGCAGATGGAAGAGCAGATTGACGCTATCGCCGTCGGCGTAGGTTCCGGTGGTACGCTGGGCGGGTTAACCCGCTACTTCGCCGACGTGTCGCCGCAAACTGCGTTTGTGTTGGCCGACCCCGCCGGTTCGATTCTGACGGACTACCTACAGCGCGGCGAATATGGCGAGGCGGGAAGCTGGCTGGTAGAGGGGATTGGCGAGGATTTCGTGCCAGCACTAGCCGATTTCACTCAGGTTACCCACGCTTACGCGATTGATGACGCCGAGTCTTTCCACACCGCTCGGGAACTGCTGCGTAAGGAAGGCGTGCTGGCTGGCTCCTCCAGCGGCACGTTACTGGCCGCCGCCCTGCGCTACTGTCGGGCACAAACCGAGCCTAAGCGGGTCGTCACTTTCGTTTGCGACAGCGGCAACAAATACCTGTCCAAGATGTTTAACGATTACTGGATGATTGAGAAAGGACTTATCACACGCCCGTCACACGGTGACCTGCGCGATCTCATCACCTATCGCCACGATGAAGGTGCCACGGTTTCGGTGTCACCCAACGACACGCTCAGCGTGGTACATGCCCGTATGCGGCTCTACGACATCTCCCAACTCCCCGTATTGGACAATGATCGCGTCGTCGGCGTGATCGATGAGTGGGATCTGCTCAACAGTCTCAAAAACGATACCCAGCATTTTTCACTAACGGCACGCGAGGCGATGTCCGATCAGGTCGAAACGCTGCCAAAAGAGGCCTCGCCTGATGAACTGCTGACCATCTTTGATCGGGGATTTGTCGCGGTGATCCTTGATGGCGATCGCTTTCTCGGCCTGATTACGCGCACGGATGTTCTGAATCATTGGCGACAAACGCTCCGCTGATACGTTGCTCACGCTTCTCTTTTCTTATCACTTAGGATGTGAACCATGCCTCAATTCGATACCCAAACCGTTCACGCGGGCTATCCCCCGGACAGCACGGGTGCGGTTATGCCCGCGATTTACGCAACCTCCACATTTGCCCAGCCCGCACCCGGTGAGCATACCGGCTACGAATATTCACGCAGCGGCAACCCGACGCGTGCGGTACTGGAGGCGGCGATTGCCGAACTGGAAGGTGGGACGCGAGGATTTGCTTTTGCCTCCGGTCTGGCTGCCAGTTCAACGTTACTGGAACTGCTCGATCACGGTAGCCATATCGTGGCCGTGGACGATCTCTACGGCGGCACCTGGCGTCTGTTAGAAAATGTTCGCAAGCGTACCGCCGGATTGCAGGTGACCTACGTTGACCCCGCCGATCTCACCGCGCTGGAACACGCCATTACACCGCAGACAAAAATGATCTGGGTCGAAACGCCAACCAACCCGCTGCTGAAACTGGCCGATCTGGCGGCCATCGCCACGCTCGCCAAAAAGCATCAGATCATTAGCGTGGCAGATAACACCTTCGCTTCACCGGCGATTCAGCGTCCGCTGGATGTCGGGTTTGATATCGTGGTGCACTCCGCCACCAAGTACCTCAACGGTCATTCAGACGTGATTGCCGGGCTGGCGGTCATCGGCAAGAACAGTGAACTGGCGTCACAGCTTGCCTATCTGCAAAATGCCATCGGCGGCGTACTCGATCCATTCAGCAGCTTCCTAACGCTGCGTGGCATCCGCACGCTGGCGCTGCGAATTGAACGTCACAATCAGAGCGCCCTTCAACTCGCGCACTGGCTGGAACTCCAGCCACAGGTCGAGCAGGTTTACTATCCGGGGCTACCGAGTCACCCGCAGCACGGCTTGGCACAGCAGCAGATGCGAGGCTTTGGTGGCATGATCTCTGTGAGATTGAAGGGCGATGAGGACTATGCGCGTGAGGTTATTAAGCGCACGCGGCTATTTACGCTGGCAGAGAGTCTGGGCGGCGTGGAAAGCCTGATTAGCCAGCCCTACTCCATGACCCACGCTTCCGTGCCGTTGGAAAAAAGACTACAAAAAGGGATCACACCACAGCTGCTGCGTTTATCTGTGGGAATTGAAAATGTGCAGGACCTGATTGATGACCTGTATCAGGCACTGAATGTGAACGCAGTGAGTTAACTGCACACAACCTAGCTGATGCAGAACACATTCCAGTGCAAGAAAGCGACAAGGTTTCGTGCGTGATAAGCAGCAGAGTTTTTCTGTGGCATTGATGCCACGCCCGACTTAGGGCGCCCAATCGCCGGCGCCCTAAGAACCCAGGCTTTTGGCGGGAATTATGCCGCTAACGCGGTTCCTTCGGTGCCCATGTCCGCCTTTCGAGCCGTCAGTGACGCGTTCCCTACGCGGCACTGACTTTCGCGACGTCCTGTCGCTCACTCGGCGTTCATGTTCACCTCAGCATAATTTTTTACGCCATGCGGAGAAATACCATGAACAATACGATTTGGCTTAAGTTTGTCAGTGGTTTTAACTAACAAACGCCGCCAGTCATCGTCTGCAGGGATTAATAACGCTCCAGCCAGTGGGCGTAAGGCGCTGGGAGCGTCCACGAGGCGCGTTCGATGCCCAGTTCGCGGGCAGCCTGATAGCTCCAGTGCGGGTTCGCCAGATGCGCTTTACCCACCATCACCAGATCCAACTGACCCGATGCCACCGCCTGTTCAGCCAGTTCCGGCGTGCCGAAGCCCCAGGCAGAAGAGACAGGAAGATCGGCCTGCTCGCGTACCTGTTTAGCAATCGGTCCCATAAAGGCAGGTGCCCACGGAATGTTGGCTGCCGGCGTAGAAAAACCAATGCTGACGCTCAGCATATCCAGCCCTGCGGCTTTGAGGCGACGCGTCAGTTCAATCGATTCCTGCAAGGTTTCTTCATCACGGCCGTCAAATTCAATCACGCCGAAACGGGCGGTCAGCGGCAGGTGCTGTGGCCACACGTCGCGAACGGCAGCCAGCGTTTCCAGCAGAAAACGGCTGCGGTTGTCAAAACTGCCGCCGTACTGATCGTTGCGTTTGTTGGAATGAACGGAGAAGAAACTCTGTGCCAGATAGCCGTGAGCAAAATGAAGCTCCAGCCATTCAAACCCGGCTTCCAGCGCGCGGCGAGCCGCAGCGACAAAATCATCGCGAACGCGGGCGATATCTTCCAGCGTCATTTCCTGCGGCTGTTTGGACAGATTCGCGCCGAAAGCTTCTGCCGAAGGAGCAATGGTCTGCCAACCGCGTGAGTCGCCCGCAGGAATGTGGTCATCACCCTCCCAAGGAATATTCGCGCTGGCTTTACGCCCAGCATGCGCAATCTGAATTCCCGGCACGGAGCCAGCGTCCTTAATGGATTTAGCCACCTTGGCAAACGCCTGCGCCTGCTCATCGTTCCAGATACCCGTGCAGTGCGGCGTGATGCGACCTTCAGGTGCGACAGCCGTCGCTTCCACGATAACCAACCCGGCACCACCGCGCGCCAGTGAGGCATAATGCACCTGATGCCACTCGTTGATCAGGCCATCATTCGCGGAATAGGTACACATTGGTGGAACGGCAATGCGGTTGCGTAACGTAATTTCTTTCAGTTTGAAGGGTTGAAACAGTGCGGACATCACATTTCCTACTTTGTCTGGTTACTTCGATATTTCGATATTAATCGAACAATGGATTTTAGACAACCCTATCGCTATAATTCGCTTATGAGACCTTTTAAGCACCCCTCTCCTGAAGAATTTACTCTTGAGCGCGTCCTGTATGCCTTGAGCGATCCGTTGCGTCTGGCGATTGTGCGCTGTCTATCCGTACAAGAAGAAGCCACGTGTAGCGAACTCGACGGCGGTCGCCCGAAATCCAGCGTGTCGCACCATTTTCGCGTGTTACGCGATTCAGGCCTGCTGCATACCAGCAACAGCGGCACCACGCACATCAACCGACTGCGCCGCAGCGACATGCAACAGCGCTTCCCCGGCCTGCTCGACGCCATTCTGTCTCAACCCGCCGAGTAACTTTTCGCATCAATGGCGGCCTTTCCGCCGTTGCACCGCCTCCGTGATTCCAACCCCTTTGCTATTCCAGCATTGATGCTTTGCTTTGCATTTCTATGAATATAGCGACCGCTATTTTTCCATTACTCTGATGCTGATACGGGTTTTATGGGGCAGCGTGGATGGACTACTACATTGGCATTGATATCGGGACCTCAAAGGTCAAATCGGTACTATTCGATGTCGATTTCAATGAACTGCTGATTGCGTCAGCCAACACCGTCACCTACTCTCCGCAGCCCGGCTACGCTGAGCAAGAGATGTCCCATGTGTGGGACGGTGTGCTCTCTACCCTGAAAACGCTGGCCGCTTCACCGCGGCTACAACAAGGTCGTGTGCGCGCCATCGGGCTGGCCGGACAAGGTGAAGGGGTCTGGTTGAGCGATCGCCACGGGCAACCCATTCGGCAGGCCATCCTCTGGAGCGATACCCGGACAGCGGAACAGGTTCATCAGCTTAAACAGCGCCCGAATCTGGAAGCGACGCTTTTTCCAGAAACCGGTTCTCCCCTGCTCCCTTGTAACAGTGCGCAGCAGCTACGCTGGCTACTACAACACCAGCCCGACGCGCTGAACGAGGCCGATTACTTCTTTTTTGCCAAAGACTGGGTACGCTTTCGGCTAACGGGACAAGCCAATCTGGAACTGACGGATGCTGGCACATCGCTGCTGGATCTGCATAGCGAAACGCTGTCAAAAACCGTGCTGGATAAGCTGGAGTTACAGTCGATTAGGCCGCTTTTTCCGCCGTTGCTTTATCCCGATGACATCGCCGGAACGCTGAGCGACGCCATCGCCGCGCTGACAGGTCTGCCCACGGGAATCCCCGTCTGTGCAGGCGCACTGGATGTGTCTGCCGCCGCACTGGGTATCGGCGCCATTCACGACGGCGACATTTTCACTATTCTCGGCACCACCTGCTGTACCGGCATTGTGTGCCGTGGTTTAACGCAGGTAAGCCTGCAAACCCGGTTTGTCGCACACGCCTGGCCGGGCCACTATCTCAACCTGTTCGCCATGCAGTCCGGCACGCCGAATATCGACTGGGCGTTGAGCACATTAGCTGACGAGGCCGATTTTCAGACGATCAATGCCCGCATTTCTCGCGTGCCACCCGGCAGCGGCGGCGTCTTCTATCAGCCTTACCTTAATGGTGAACGCGCACCGTTTTACAGCACATCGGCACGGGCGGGATTTTTTGGTATCGAACAATCCACGACGAACGCGCATTTACTGCGCGCGGTCTTTGAGGGGCTCGCCTACGCGATTACCGATTCGCTCAGCGGCTACCCTGCCCACAGCGATCTCTACATCGCTGGTGGCGGTGCGGCTTCAGCGACTTGGCTACAAATCATCGCGGACTGCACCGGACGGCGGGTAATCGCCAGTTCGGTCAAAGAACTGAGTGCATGCGGTGCTGCTCGCCTTGCCGCCCTGTCGGTCGGTGAAAGTGCCAACGTGGTTCCCGCCGCCAACGCGCAGGCGTCGACGTTTCTCCCCGATGCCAACGCCCATCGGCAGTATCAGATACTGTTTCCGGTTTTTCGCCAACTGCGCGACCAGCTACAGCCGCTCTGGCAGGCACGGGCTCAGGCGCTTAGTGCGTTAGACCATCAGAGCGCAGCACACTCGCACACGGTTCCTACCTCACAGAAAAGTATCGCCTCATGAAAATCGTATTTACCGCCGAATATGGCGGCAGCCTTGATGCCTTTCAGGCGCTGGGGGAGTTGGTGGTAGACGGCTGGGCTATCGGTCAGCCCAAACTGAGCGAAGCGGCGCTGATTCATCTGGCGGAGAACGCCGACGTTATCGTCACCAGCTATGACGATATTACCGCCCGCGTCATTGAGGCTTGCCCTCACCTGCGGCTCATCGCCTGTACCCGCGCCAACCCGGTCAATATTGATGTTGAGGCCGCGAGCCGCCGGGGTATTCCGGTTCTTTACACGCCCGGCCGCAACGCCGATGCCGCCGCAGAATTAACACTGGCGCTGATGCTGAATGCCACGCGCCACATCCCTCAGGCGCATAGTGCGCTAAAGCGCGGTGAGTTCACGCGCGAAACCCATACCGCGACACAGACGCAGGCCGGATTACGTCAGGATGTGGTGTGGGACGTAGACAAGCACAGCCCGTATGAAGTGTTCAAAGGCGGCGAACTGCGTAATAAGACGCTCGGCATCATCGGCTATGGCAGCATTGGTCATCGGGTCGGGAAACTGGCGCGCGCCTTCGGTATGCAACTGCTAATTGCCGATCCCTATGTCGCCGCCGAAGAGATCGACGAACCGGGCATTCGCAAAACCACGCTGGACGAGCTGTTTTCGCAGTCCGATTTCGTCAGCCTGCACCTGAACAGCACGCCGCAAACCAAAGGGCTGGTCAACCTCGACAGGCTCAGAACCATGCGCCCCAATGCCTATCTGATCAACACCTCGCGTGCCGCCGTCGTTGTCGAAGCCGATCTGATCACGGCACTACGCGAAAAGTGGCTGGCAGGTGCCGCACTTGACGTTTATGACAGCGAACCACTCTGGCGTCATCACCCGTTTATTACCGAATTTGATAACGTGGTACTCACGCCGCACATTGCTGGCGCGACGCGAGAAACGCTGGTGAAACACACCGCGATGATCGCCGCCGATCTACAGCGGTTCATTCGCAGCGAACCACTGCTTTACGAATGGAAATAAACGCAGCGCCGATCGAGTAGGTCAACGTCTCCTGGTAGGTCAGCACTTCCTAATAGGTAGGCGCTTCTGCCATAAACGTCAACGTGTGTTCCCAGTCAATCACGCCCGCATCGGAGCCCAGCCCGGTAGCCACCAGCCCAGACACTGCCGAACCAAGCTGGCAGGCCTGTTCCAGATCCCAGCCTTTCGCCAGACCGGCAATAAAGCCGCCGCAGTAGCTGTCGCCGCAGCCCGTGGTATCCGATACCGCCACGCGGTAGGCGGGAATGCGCAGCGTGACATCCTGGCTGAACACGTAAGACCCTGCCGCGCCCGCTTTGAAAATGCAGGTGCCAACGCCGCGATCGAGAAAGAAAGCCGCAATCTCTGCCGGTTGAGTCAGGCCGGAGATAAACGCGGCCTCCTCCAGCGACGGCATAAAGTAATCCACATCCGGCAGCAGCGGTGTCAGCAGCGACAGCGTCTCTGCATTCGGTGCAATCAGGTCGAAGCTGGTCGTCAGCCCTTTAGCTTTGGCGTGGCGAAGCAGACGCGCGCTCTGCCCCTGATCCATTTTCGCCAGCAGCCCTGTACCGCC
Source organism: Pectobacterium araliae (assembly GCF_037076465.1). NCBI lineage: Bacteria > Pseudomonadati > Pseudomonadota > Gammaproteobacteria > Enterobacterales > Pectobacteriaceae > Pectobacterium > Pectobacterium araliae. The sequence continues at coordinate 2,874,815 of NZ_AP028908.1, forward strand.
GTGGTGTAAGAAACGCGCATTGCACACGGCGTCAAAATCCTGATCGTCGATGAACAGGTGATCTGACGCACCGCGATAGTGTAGCGCCGGGCGCTCACCGTCTGGGCGAATGGTCAGAATCGTCGCCGAGGTCGATACTGCCGTCGTTCGCTGCACCAGTGAGCAATCAATACCCAATTTGCGATAGGCAGCCAGAATAAAATCGGCTTTTTCATCCTCACCGAGGCAGGCCGCCGTCGCCGTGCGGATACCTAGTTTGGCGGCGTTCATCGCCGCACCGCTGGCCGTCCCGGCAGGGTTAAGGCGGATCTCGTCAATAAAGTGGACGCCGCCGCCTTCAGGCAAACCGGTCACTGGCCGACCGGCGACATCCAGAATGGTTAATCCAACAAAAACTGCATCAAATTGACTCACGCTGACTCCTTCACGTTCTGTTTTTTATTTGTGTTCTGCTTTTTATTCATGTTTGAACATTTATTGCCGCTGACGCAGCCGCCCTTGCAGGAAAGAAAGCGCCAGCGCCAGCACTAAAATCACGCCGCTCAGCGCATCTTTTACGATGAAGTTCAGCCCCATCAGGTTCAAACCGTTGGCGATCATGCCGAGAAACAGCACACCGATTAGCGTCCCGGTCACGTTGGGCCGTCCCTGAGCATGAAACGCGGTACCGATAAAAACGGCGGCAATCGCGTCCATCAGGTAAGCCTGTCCGGCCAGCGGGGTAAACTGACGCAGATTGGCGGATAACACGACGCCGCCGATGGCGCACGTCACCGACGTGACAATCAGCAGCCAGAACATCGTGCGCCGCACGTTAACGCCGGCAATCAGCGCCGCTGGCGCATTCAACCCCATCGCATGGATACGTTTACCCGCAATCGTCCGTTCAAATAACAGGTAGTAGGCAAACCACAGCACCGCGACAATCACGATCGGCACCGGAATACCCCACAGGTCACCCACAGCCAGCTCGTGGTACTGCGGTGCCATCCGACGATAAGCGATCGGCCCGCCACCCTCGGTGTAAATGCGCTCAATACTGCTGCCGATAAACCAGGTTCCCAGCGTTGCCAAGAATGGCTTAATTCGACAATGAATAATCAGCACCGCATTAACCACCCCCACCAGCGCACCACCCGCCAACGCGGCCAATACCGCAGCCTGCCACGGCAGGCCATAGACTTTGAGCGCCACCAGCGCGAAGGCAGCGCCAAAGTCCAGTGCAACGCCCACCGACAGATCGATCCCACCGGCCGTCACCACCAGCGTCATGGCCAGCGCCACAATCAACAGCACCGCGCTACCTTGCAGCAGATTCCCCCAGTTGCCTAACGTCAAAAATATCGGGTTTTGCAGCGAGAAAAACACCAGAAAAGCCAGCAGAATGACCAGAAAACCATAGCGGATAAAGAACGACAGCCCCAGTCTGCCGTCCGGCAACGCAGGCTGCGCCGCCAAAGAAGAAGGTTTCACGCGTGACTCCTTTGCCTGCGTAGCGAGGCGGCGGCGAGCACCACCAGAATCAGTACGCCCTTAATCGCGCCGACCCAGAAGATATCGACTCGCAACAGCGCCAGACCGTTCGACAGGGCGTTCACCAGCAGCGTGCCCAGCAATGCCCCCCAGATGGTGACCACCCGACGGCGAGAGAACGCCGCGCCAAGAAACGTCGCCAGTACCATCTCCAGTAACAGCGGTTCTGCCGTGCCGGGAGAACTGCCCGATCCTTGCGCCACCAGCGTCAGCGAGGCCAGCGCAGCCGCCAATGCGCCTAACAGATACGAACCAATAACCAGCGGCGTGTGGGAAATGCCCGACAGGTGCGCCGCTTCGCGGTTTCCACCAGCGGCCTGCAAATGCTGACCCCAGCGGCTATGGTGAACGATAAACTGAAACAAGAGGAAGACCAGCAGCATGAACCAGACCGCCAGCGGCAAACCCAGCAGAGTGCTATCACGAAACGCCACAATCACTGGATCGCTCACGCTGATGCGTCGCTGCTGGGTCAGCAAATTAGTGAGCCCGATAACGGCTAAGGAACAGGCTAATGTCGCCAACAGCGGCGGTAGCCGAATCGCCACCACCAGCGCCGCATTCACCGCGCCCGCCACTAGCGCGGCCCCCACCACGTACACAATCAACCACCAATAGCTGATATCCGCGTTCGTCAAACCGTCGCTGATTATCGCTACGGCAAGTACCGCAATCGCGGGCAGCGAGAGATCGATACCGCCGGAGACAACATCGTCACCGCCGCCCGTAATGACGCAGACCAACCCGAAGCACAGGATCGCCAGCGGCGCGCTTTGCCGCAAAATAATGGTGATATTTTGCCAACTGAGAAAATAAGGCGCACTCAAGCAGAGGGATAGCAGCAGCGCCGCAAACAACAGTAAGGGAATATGATTGAAAAGTCGGGCTAAACGCGGCGTCGAGCGGAGGGATTGTAGGGCACGAGTCATACCGCCTCCTGCATTCGGCCGCTGCTGGTCAACGCCAGCAGGCTATCCAGCGAGAGGTGTTCCGTCGGCACATCGGCGATGAGTTCGCCGCGCCACATCACCAGAATGCGATCGCAAAGCCCCAGGAGTTCGCCGTCATCGCTGGAAGAGACAATAACGGCCCGCCCTTCTGCCACGAGTTGCCGGGTAAGCTGATAAATTTCCGCTTTCGCGCCAATATCGACGCCCAGCGTCGGTTCATCAAGAATAAACAGCCGGGTATCGGTCTTTAGCCAGCGCGCCAGTATCACCTTCTGCTGGTTGCCGCCGCTTAAATTGCGCACAGGAACACTGACATCGCACGGCCGGATATCCAGCGCCTGCACCAGATGATTCGCCTGTGCTACCGCTTTCTTACGCCGCAGCCAACCGCGCCAGGCTACCGCAGGTAAAGAAGCCAGATTGATATTGTCCGCCACCGATAGCGGTAAAATCAGCCCGTCATGACGACGATCGCGCGGCACCAGCGCCATTTTCTGTGCGATGACCTGTACCGGAGAACGGGGTCGCAGCGTCTGACCATTAATCGCAATATGTCCCTCACGGGCGGGTGAAATACCATAAAGCGCATCAATCAGCGCCTCACGCCCCGATCCCAACAGCCCTGCTATGCCGACGATTTCTCCCGCCGCCACCTGAAAACGTATCGGCTGAAAATGTTGTCGATCCGTGAGTTGTTCAACCTGTAGCAAAGGCGTCTCAGTTTTCTCTGTCTTTCGTTTTCCGTCAAACAGGCTGGCGATCTCCCGTCCCACCATCAGGCGAATCATTCCATCGATATCCTTCGTCTCCGGATTTTCCAGCGTCGTCACGCCCTTACCATTGCGTAACACCGTGACGCGATCGCAAATATCCGCAATTTCATTGAGATAGTGGGAAACATAGATAATAGCGATGCCGCGCTGTTTCAACGTCTGGAGCGTATGCAGTAGTTGCGCGGCTTCACGCGCTTCCAGCGGCGCGGTCGGTTCATCAAACACTACCAGCCGCGCCTTGCCATCAATCAGTGCCCGCGCAATCTGTACCAGTTTACGTTGCGCCAAACTTAACTCGCGAATCAGCTGGTTGGCATCTATCGATAAATTGAACGTGTGTTGAAAAAACTGTTCCGTTTCACGCCGCATCGCCCGACGATCAACGCCTCGCCAGCGGCTCACAATTTCCTGCCCGAGAAACACCGATTCCGCCACGGTAAAATGGGGAATCAGATGCAGTTCCTGATGGATAAAACGAATGCCGTGTGCGTGAATAACCGCTGGCGTCACGGCGGTCAACCGCTGTCCATCGATAGCGATCTCGCCGCTGTCTGTGGCATAGACCCCAGCCAGTACCTTGATTAAGGTCGATTTCCCCGCGCCGTTTTCCCCAATCAGGCCAAGAATTTCTCCCGGCCAAACCGTTAGTGATACGTTGTCCAGCGCGGAAATCCCCGAGAACTGCTTGCTGATGCGCGTCATTGCCAGACCGCCGCCGGACGGCGACGGGGCTGAGTGATATCCCGCCATAGCCTTACTTCAGTTCACCATAGCCAAGCTGTTTATAGACCGCTTTGGCTTCTGCCTCCCCTTTGATGGGGAGCACCGGCACAAACGTCTGCGGCAGCAGCGTGGTGCCAGCGAAATAGCGGGCGACGTTTTTCGCCGATGTGGTGCCAATCAGACGCGGCTGCTGCGCAACGTTGGCAACAAACGGACTGCCTTTCTCCGCCATAATTTCCAGCGTTTCTGGCCCGGCATCAATCGCTGTGACCTTCACATCCTTGTCACGTCCAGTTTCTTCCAATGCCTGCACCACGCCGATGGCCGGTTGATCCCAGCAGGCAACGTGAATTGCATCCAGCGTGCCTTTAGGATGCTGGCTCAGCAGCTCAAGGGTTTTCTTGCGCGCATCTTCCGGCGAGTTGGAATACTGCTCAGCCAGCTCAGGCTGAATGATTTTGATCCCCGGATAATCTTGCAGGACGTATTTCCACAAATCATAGCGGATACCACAGATGCGCAGCGCGTTGGAGAAGGCGTTGAACACCGCAATATTGCCTTTTCCGCCCAGCGCATCCGCCGTGTAGCGACCAATCGTTGATCCAATCGCGTAGTTATCTGACGTCGTGTTATTGATAGAGTAAGACGAAACGTGATCGACGGTGAAAACCGGAATTTTCGCGTCACGCAGCGCTTTAAACTTTGGTTCTACCGCGCTGTCGCCAAGAATACTGATCACCGCATCCACCTTACGCGCCAGCAGGATATCGTGGTTATTGGCATGAACCTGATTATCACGCCCGCCGTCCACGCCCACGACCTGTCCACCAAGTTTCTCAATTTCTTCGGTCGCCCCTTTATAGGCCTCACGATCCCAAAAATGCTGTGTCCCCACGACGGCGACACCAATGGTTTTTCCCTTCAATGACAGTGTCTCATCAGCCGCCTGAACAGAGGTCATAACCCCCGCAGCCAGCACGCACGCAGCAAGACGAGAAAAGCGAGTCTTCATCATTTTTATCCTAGTTTTTATAAAATTATTAGCATTAAAAGAGATTAGCAACGGGAAAAGTTAAATCGAAATAACAAAAATGATAATGGCTAGTGATTAAATAGAAATAGCATTGATACACAGATGTGATGATTGTTACCTATTGAATTTGCAGGAATAAGTTATAAAAAAAGCATCTTGTTTTTTATCCCTATAAAGTTAATGGTTAAGGTTCTTCTATATCTAAGGGAAAGCAGACATGACAACGCTATCGATTTACCACCGTCCGCAGATCACACAGCCCGTCCAGCAGATCACCACGTTTAATGACATCGCTTCCCTGCTCGCCAGCGCCGGGATCCAGCTAGAACATTGGCAGACCGACGCACCTCCGCTTGACGCCAGCAGCGAAACCATTTTGACGCAATACCATGCCGATATTGAGCGTCTCAAACAGCAGGAAGGCTACACCTCTGCCGACGTGATCAGTCTGACGCCAGATCATGCCGAGAGACTGGCGCTGCGGGAAAAGTTTCTTCAGGAACACACCCATAGTGAAGATGAAGTGCGCTTCTTCGTGCGCGGCAGCGGAAGCTTCTTTGTGCCGATTGGCGAGCAGGTTTTCCAGCTTACCTGTGAGGCAGGCGATCTCTTACGTGTTCCCGCCAACACGCCGCACTGGTTTGACTGCGGCGAATTTCCTGATTTTGTCGCGATCCGTATTTTTACCAATCCAGAAGGCTGGGTTGGGCACTTTACCGGACGGGAGACGTTTCACTAATTCCACGATCGTTTCTGCATTTCTCCGCCGTTCCCTTTATACTGTGCGTTTTGTACGAAGACGAACGGCGAGACCCCCTCCGTAATGATGAACAACGATGTCCTGCGCAGCGTGCGCTATATGCTGAATTTCAATAATGACCACCTGCTGAAGATCCTGGCGCTGGTGGAGATGACCGTCCCCCCCCAGCAGTTGGCGAGCTACGTCAAAAAAGAGGGAGAGGAAGGCTATCAGCCTTGCCCAGACATCGTGATGAGTTATTTCCTGAATGGACTGATTCTGCAAAAACGCGGTCAAGATGAAAACCAGCCTGCGCCGCAATTTGAACGTAAGATGACCAACAATATTATTCTGAAAAAGCTGCGTGTCGCGTTTTCACTCAAAACGGATGATATTCAGGCGATCCTGCTGGCACAAAATTTTCGCATTTCAGTACCGGAAGTCACCGCGATGATGCGCGCACCTGACCATAAAAACTATCGCACCTGCGGCGATCAGGTGATCCGCTATTTCCTGAAAGGGCTAACGGCGCGAGTCCGTAAAAGTTAAAAGCAACGCGTTAGCGAAAGAACGTGAGCGTTGCCTGACTGACCTTTCTCGTAAAAGCATCAGCAACGCTCAATTTTTAGTGCGGTATTGTTTAGCTCAGTATCAATGCTGTGTGTCATGCAAGATGGCCGCGACCAGTTGCTCCAGCTCTTCTTCCTCAAGCTGAGTGACCTGCTGCACGCTGTTCTTATCCATTCCCGTTAGCAATAAATTACGGGCAATTTGTCTGGCACTGTTTTTCATCCCTTGTTCAATGCCCTGCTCCAATCCTTGCTGAATACCGTGTTGGATGCCTTCCTCGAATCCCATTTTTTTCAATTGTTCTGCAATCGTCATAATGTCCTCCTGACCAGTTGATAGCGGTGCAGCCAGTGCGTCAATGAAATCTGCGGGTTTGGATGTGTTTCCCGCTTGTGCAATATAAAATAACAGCGCCCGACGCTGCGTCAGCGGCACCGACCAGCGTTCAAATAGTAACCCAATCTCACGCGCCAACTCCAGCATATCACGGGTACGAATATGCTTCTGTACCAGTTCCAGTAACGCCATCCGTCGGTGCGTGCGGATTTCATCGTCTGGCATGACAGTTAAATCCACCAGCGGGAAAGGCTGTTCATACAACGCTTGTGCCAGTACGGGATCGGTGAAACTGTCCAACCAGCGGAGGCTGTAAGGATAAGGACGCGCTCTGCCATGATAAAACAGCAGCGGCACCACGAGCGGTAAGCGATCGTGTCCCTGATCCAGATGCTGCTGCATGGCAGCCAGACAATAGCGCAGCAGCCGGAAAGCCATCTGCTTTTCCGGGCGGCTTTGGTGTTCAATCACACAATAAATATATCCTTTACCTGCGGTGGTACGCAGCGAGTACAGCACGTCCGATATCCGCGCGCGCAGCTTTTCATCAATAAACGACGCGGACTCCAGTTGCAGCGTGTTGAAATCACACCGTGCACGGATTTCATCCGGCAGATGGATAGTCAGAAAATCCCGTGCGATCGCGATATCGCTGAGAAACTGTTTGAAGATCGCATCATGCGATGGCATCTCGTCCCCTTCCCTGTAGACCATGACTAAAAATTCAGTAGGGAGGGTAACGGGGATGCGATAACAAAACAGGAAACAGCGGAGAAAGTGGAAAGCGCCTCGAAGAAAAACACGTTCTTTCACGTTAAAAAGTACTTCACATTCAAAATGAGGCGCTAATCGTCAAAAAGAATCTGTTGCCGTCAGGCGGCTGCATGCTTTTCCATCATCAAACGTGCAGGGGCTGCATCAACATGCAGCGCCGGATGACGGCAGAAGCGCACGACGTCACCCACCACCAACAGGCTCGGCGACTGTGGCTGATAGCGAGCCAACAATGCCGGTAAGGTTGCCAGCGTCGCGGTCAATAACCGCTGATCCGGCTGGGTACCGCGTTCAATAATCGCGACAGGCGTCTGCGCGGACAGACCGTGTTCGATCAGGCGCTGGCACAGTCGACTGCTGTGGCTCAGCCCCATATAGAACACCAGCGTTTGCTGGCTGTCCGCCAGTGTCGGCCAGTCCAATTGCGGTTCGCCATCGCGCGAATGGCCGGTCACGAAGCGTACCGACTGCGCGCAGGCACGATGCGTCAGCGGTAGCCCCACTGCCGCCGCACAGCCTGTCGCGGCAGTAATACCGGGCACCACATGACAGACAATCCCGGCCTGCTGGGCATAATTCATCTCTTCGCCGCCGCGACCAAAAATAAAGGGGTCGCCGCCTTTCAGGCGGATCACCCGTTGCCCAGCCTGCGCCAGTTCAACCAACAGCTGATTGATTTTCTCCTGCGACAAACGGTGGCAGCCGCGCGTTTTTCCGACATCGATACACAGTGCCTGCTCCGGCACCAAATCCATAATCTCCGCCGACACCAGCCGATCGTAGACCACCACATCCGCCTGCTGGATTGCCCGCAACGCCTTCAGCGTCAGCAGTTCTACATCGCCCGGCCCTGCGCCTACCAGCCAGATTTCACCGCCGAGTACGGGCTGACGGCGCTGGCCTGCGGCCAATATTGATTGTGTTGTCATCATGTCACACCTCATTACGCCGTGGCGCTCAACCTGCTTTTTTCAATTCATTGACCGTTATCGGCACATGCTGACGCAATAACGCCTTCAGTTCAGGGATACAAGAACCGCAGTTGGTGCCGCATTTCAGCGTGCCGCCTAACGCTGCCACGCTGTGGCAGCCTTTACGAATCGCGCCGACGATGATCGCTTCGCCAACGCTATAGCAACTGCAAATCGTGGTTCCCTGCTGCACCTGTCCTTGTGGAGCCTGACCTGCCAGCAGCGCATGGCGCTCGTGCGGTAGCTGCGGTGGAGTAATAAACGCCTGACGCACCGCATCGCTGTCGATACGCAGCGCCTGTGCACTCACATAGCAGGCCAACACCACGCGGCCATCGCGCCAGCCAATCAGGTGAAATACGCCATTGCCCTGCGCAACCTGACACTGCATATTCTCCAACCCATAGTGTTCGGTCAGCCATGCCTGCCAGTCGTCTACTGGCTCGCGGTCAGCAAACAGATACTGCGTCACGCCTTCACGAGGGATCTTGCTCCAGTAGGGAGTGGGCGGCGGCAGAACATCATACTCTGCGGGTAAGGTTAATGGCGCTGAAACGGGTTCGTCGGCAAAAAACAGCGTGGCCTGCCAGGCGGTATGCCAAGGCTGGATACGCACCCGACTGTGCTTACTTTCCGGCTGACCGGAATACGGATCGGTAATCGGTGCGACTAAACTGTCAGCCCGCGCCTGAGCGCTGAACTGCTGATTCCAATGCATCGGTACAAACACACTGCCGCGTGCTTGCCCGGCATCGAGTCGCGCCCGCGCCAGCATCCAACCATGCACCGACGACAAACGCACCAGATCGCCCGCCTGAATATCATGCGTCTGCGCATCCTGTGGATGCAGCTCGCAGTAGGGTTCGCTGATATGACGCATCAGCCGAGCCGCTTTGCCAGTCCGCGTCATGGTGTGCCACTGATCGCGAATACGCCCGGTGTTCAGTATCAGCGGATACGCCGCGCTCCACGGACTTTGCGGCAGCGACGGTGTTACCGCCACCAGACGCGCTTTACCATCGGCATGCCAGAATCGGCCATCGTCACCCAGTCGGGCACGTCCGTTCGGAAATGCCGCATTCACTGGCCACTGTATCGGTTCCAACTGCTGCCACTGCTGATTGCTGAGCGTCGCCAGCCCGCTGATATCAAACGCACGGCTACCGTCATTCTCAAACCCGGACAGCGCCGCATGTTCACGAAAAATCTCTGCGGGATGCTGATAGGTAAACGCTTCAGCAAAACCCATACGCTGCGCTACCTGATTCAGCATCCACCAGTCAGCTTTGGCTTCCCCCGGTGCGGTCAGAAAGGCACGCTGACGGGAAAGGCGGCGTTCGGAATTGGTCACCGTGCCGTCCTTTTCTCCCCAGCCCAGCGCGGGCAGTAAGATATCAGCGGTTTCTGCGGTATCGGTATGACGCATCACCTCGGAGACGATCACCAGCGGGCAGCGTTCCAGCGCCTGTTTCACCCGATCGGCATCCGGCATCGACACCACCGGATTAGTGCCCATGATCCACACCGCTTTAATATCGCCGCGTTCAACCGCGCGAAACAGTTCCACCGCATTCAGACCGGGCTGCGTCGCCACATTATCGCTCTGCCAGAAGCGCCCTACGCGCTCGATGTCCTGTGGCGTAAAACCCATGTGGCTGGCAAGCTGATTAGCTAACCCGCCCACTTCCCGTCCACCCATCGCATTTGGCTGTCCGGTTATCGAAAAGGGGCCGGAACCCGACACGCCGATTTTACCGCTCAGCAGATGCGCATTAATGATGGCGTTGCATTTATCACTGCCCGAGGACGATTGATTTACGCCCTGCGAATAGAGCGTGACCACTTTATCGCTGGTGCTGAACAGGTGATAGAAACACTCGATATCGGCTTCATCTAACCGACAGAACTCCGCGACCTGCGCCACCGACCACGCCTGCGCTGACTGTAATGCCTCTTCCACGCCGGAAAAACGCTCGGCCAATTCGGCGATATCGATGCGCGAACCCTGTGCAAGCCAATGCAGCAGGCCATTGAACAACCCAGCATCGCTGCCGGGCTGCAGCGGTAAATGCAGATCGGCAATGTCGCAGGTCGCGGTACGTCGAGGATCGATCACCACCACCTGCATCTGTGGCCGCTGCTGTTTCGCCTGCACCAGTCGCTGGTACACCACCGGATGCGCCCAGGCGGTATTAGAACCGACCAGCACCACCACATCCGCCAGTTCGATATCTTCATAACTACAGGGAACGGCATCCGCCCCTAGTCCGCGCTTATAGCCAATCACCGCAGACGCCATGCACAGCCGCGAATTGGTATCCATATTGGCGACGCCAATAAAGCCTTTCATCAGCTTGTTGGCGACGTAGTAATCTTCCGTCAACAGCTGGCCTGAACCATAAAACGCGACCGACTGCGGGCCGTGCTGCTGCATGGTCGCCAGCAGCCGTTCGGCCACCGTATCGAGCGCCTGATCCCAGCTCACTCGCCGCCCTTCCACCAGCGGCCACAGCAATCGGCCTTTCAAATCCAGCGTCTCTCCCAGCGCAGAACCTTTGACACACAGACGCCCGAAGTTCGCAGGGTGTGCGGGATCCCCGCTGATCTTTACCGCCCCTTGTCCATCGTGTTCTGCCAGCACGCCACAGCCGACACCACAATACGGGCAGGTTGTCCGACAGACGCGCGCGTTCATGATGCTTTCGCCATAGCCGTCTCTGCCAGCGAGACGCTTTCAGGCACGGCCAGCGGTTGACGGCATACCCAGATTTCATCATCTTCCACGCGCACCGGCCACGCACGTACGTACAGCCCGCTGTCATCCGGGCTGACGCCATCCCGCAGCTTGAAGCGTTTTTTGTACAGCGGAGAAATCACGACTGGCTCACCCGCCACGTCACCCAGTAGCCCACGCGACAGCACGTTCGCCCCACTGCCCGGTTCGTGGTTTTCTAACGCGTACACCTGCTGCTCGCTACCCGGTAGGTGGAACAGCGCGATCTGCTGCTGTCCGAGGCGCGCCGCCATGCCAGCATGACGCGGAATATCGCCCAGCGTCGCGACCTGCACCCACTCCGCTTCATGCGCGGCGGGTTTTAGCACCGCGGGTTCTGGCGATACCGCTTTCTCATGATCCTGTGCCGGACGGATCTGCCCACGCTCCGGCACCATCACCACCGCTTCATCCGGACTATCGCTATTCAGGAAGCCGCGGAACAGCGCCAGGCGTTCCGGGCTTTCCAGCGTGGTTTGCCATTCGCACTGGTAGGCATCCACCACGCGCTGCATCTCTTTATCTAACTCTTCGCCGATGTTCAGGCTGTCTTCCAGAATCACCTGACGCAGATAGTCGATACCGCCCTCCAGATTATCCATCCAGGTGCTGGTGCGCTGGAGGCGATCGCCGGTGCGGATATAAAACATCAACACCCGATCGATGGTGCGCAGCAGGGTTTCCATATCCAGATCGCTGGCGAAGAGATCCGCATGACGCGGTTTCATGCCACCATTGCCGCACACGTACAGATTCCAGCCTTTATCGGTGGCAATCACGCCGATGTCTTTGCTTTGAGCCTCCGCACATTCACGGGTACAGCCGGACACCGCCATTTTGACTTTGTGCGGCGAGCGCAGCCCCTTGTAACGATGCTCCAGTTGGATCGCCAGCCCGGTGGAATCCTGCACGCCGTAGCGGCACCAGGTCGAGCCCACGCAGGATTTCACGGTACGCAGCGATTTACCGTAGGCATGGCCGGTTTCGAATCCGGCATCGATCAGCTCACGCCAGATCTCTGGAAGCTGCTCTAAGCGAGCACCGAATAAATCCACCCGCTGGCCGCCAGTGATCTTGGTGTACAGGTTATAGCGCTGCGCAACCTGACCGATAGCGATCAGGCCTTCTGGCGTGATCTCCCCCGCCGGAACGCGCGGTACAACGGAATAGGTGCCATCTTTCTGGATGTTGGCAAAGAAACGATCGTTGGTATCCTGCAACGGCAGGTGCTGCGGTTGCAGCAGGTAGTCATTCCAGCAGGAGGCCAGCATTGATCCCACCAGTGGCTTACACACTTCGCAGCCCAAACCGTGGCCGTAACGCTCAAGGAGACTGTCGAACGAGCGGATCTCATGCACGCGGATCAGGTGATACAGCTCCTGACGTGAATAGGCGAAATGCTCACAAATGTCCTTCTTCACTTCGACGCCCAGCTGCGTCAGTTCGTACTCCATCACCTGTTTAAGCAACGGCACACAGCCACCGCAGCCCGTCCCCGCTTTGGTGCAGGTTTTCAGCGCACCCAGTTCGCCGCAGCCGCCCGCCACCGCCGCCGAGATATCGCCTTTGCTGACGTTATGGCAGGAGCAAATCTGTGCGCTGGCGGGTAATGCCGCCACGCCCAATCCTTTCGGCGCATCACCGGAACGCGCGGGCAAAATCAATCCTTCCGGCTGTGTAGGCAACGGCATACCGTTGAGCATCATTTGCAACAGCGTGCTGTAATCACTGCTGTCGCCGATCAATACAGCACCCAGTAAACGCTTACCGTCGGCAGACACGACAATTTTCTTGTAGACCTCGTTCGGGCCGTCCGTCCACTGGTAGCTTTGGCTTCCCGCCGTGCGCCCATGAGCATCGCCAATCGAGGCGACTTCTACGCCCAACAATTTCAGCTTGGTGCTCATGTCCGCGCCAGTAAATGGCGTATCGCGCTGCGCCAGCGTATCCGCCACGCTGCGTGCCATCTGGTAGCCCGGTGCCACCAGCCCGAAAATTTGCCCTTTCCACAGCGCACACTCGCCGATGGCGAAAATCGCGTCATCGGAAGTCTGGCAGCGGTCGTCAATCACAATGCCGCCGCGCGGCCCTTTCTCTAAATCTAAATCGCAGCTATCTGCCAGTTTGTCGCGCGGGCGAATCCCGGCGGAAAACAGTACCAGATCGGTTTCCAGCACGCTGCCGTCAGCAAAGCAGAGGCGATGCACCGCTTGCTCGCCGTCGGTGATTTCCCGCGTTTCTTTGCTGAGATGAATCTGTACGCCCAGCGCTTCAATCTTGCGGCGCAACATGGTGGCACCGCCGTCATCCAGCTGTACCGCCATCAGACGCGGAGCAAACTCCACCACATGCGTGTCCAGCCCCAGTTGACGCAAGGCGTTTGCGGCTTCCAGCCCCAGCAGGCCGCCGCCAATCACCACGCCAGACTTGCCCTTTTTCGCCTGTGCTGCAATCGCATCCAGATCGTCCAGCGTGCGATACACCAGACAGCCGGGGCGCGTGTTGCCGGGAATCGGCGGAACAAAGGCATAAGACCCCGTCGCCAGCACCAGTTTGTCGTAGGCGGTTTCTCTGCCCTGCGCATCACACACGCACTGACGTTCACGATCGATAGCCACGATCTCGCTGGCACTGCGCAGCTCAATGCCGCTCTCGGCAAAAAAGCCGTCTTTTACCAGCGACAGCGAAGCGGCACTGCGGCCGGAGAAATACTCGGAGAGGTGAACGCGGTCATAAGCTTCATGGCGTTCTTCGCCGAATACGACGATGTGGTAATGCTGATGCAGGTCGCGTTCAACCAGCTGTTCAAGAAAATAGTGGCCGACCATACCGTGGCCGACGACCACCAAAATAGGTTTGCTCATGACAGGGATCCTTACAGCTTCAGGCTGTGGGTCAGAATCAGGGGAAGAAAGGCCGAAAAGCAGCGAGGCAGGCGGAATCATCTCGCCTTCTGTCGCGCTATCCATCGCGGCCAGCAGGCGCTGGCTGTCGTCAGTGTCGCCATACAGCAGGACTCCGCTCAGCCGACCGTCGCGAACGAGCAGACGACGGTAGTGCTGCGTCTGCGGATCAAAAAGGGTGTACACCTCATCATCCGGTGTAACGTTAATATCGCCGCCGCTGACCACACCAATACCGGTGACCTTCAGTCGCGTCGCCGCCTGCTCACGCTGGTAGTCTGCCGGTGTATGTCCGGCAAGGCGCTGTGCCACCAGCGTGGCCTGGGCGAAACACGGGGCAACCAGCCCAAATATTTCGCCATTGAGTTCACAGCATTCACCGATCGCGCTGATATACGGGTCGGCGGTTTGCAACTGTCCATCCACCAGTACGCCACGGTTGCAGGGCAAGCCGCATTCCCGCGCCAGTTGACTGGCAGGAATCACGCCCGCCGTCACCACCACCAGCCCCGCCGGAATCGTTCGGTCATCGCCCAGTGCGACCGCCGTCACCCCGCGCTCATCGCCATACAGCGCCACAACCTGCACATCCGTCTCGCAGGCAATGCCGCGTTCGCGCAGGCTGTCGCACAGTAGGTCACTCGCCGTGGCATCCAGTTGACGCTCCATCAGAACCGGAACACGATGCAGCAACGTGACGTCGGCACCGCGCAGTTGCAGCGCCGCGGCGGCTTCAATACCGAGCAAACCGCCGCCAATCACCACCGCAGGAACGGACTGGCGAATCGTCGCCAACATCAGCTCGACATCATCCAGCGTGCGGAAGCCGCACACGCCCGCCAGATCGATACCCGGCATCGGCGGCATAAACGGCGTGGAACCGGTCGCCAATACCAGATGATCGTAATGCAGTTGCCGTTGCGTGGTTGTCACCTCACGCTGCTGGCGATCGATATGGATTACCCGCTCACCCAGCAGATAATTGACCGGCAGCGCCGCATCGTCGTCGAGAGCCGCTGGCGTCAGCAGCGTATCCGTAAACGCTTTTTCGCCGCTCAATACCGGCGACAGCAGGATGCGGTTATAGCTGGCGCGCGGTTCATCGCCAATCACGGTGATTCGGAAGCGCGTTGCGGCCAGTTGGCGCAGCACATTGACGAATCGCGCACTCGCCATCCCGTTACCAATCACAATCAGATGCGGTTTCATCATCGTTCCGGCCTCGCTGTCAGGCTGCTTTAGGCTGTTTTTCATATAAGAAATGCAGCACCTGCTGACGGTAATGGTGGTAGCGTGGATCGTCGGCCAGTACGACGCGTGAACGCGGACGTTCCAGCTCAACTTTCATGATTTCACCAACCGTCGCCGCCGGGCCGTTGGTCATCATCAGCACGCGATCCGACAGCAGTACCGCTTCGTCGACATCGTGGGTGATCAGCACAATCGTGGTTTGCAACCGCTGCTGAATCTCCATCACCGCATCCTGAAGATGTGCGCGGGTCAGCGCATCCAGCGCGCCGAACGGTTCATCCATCAGCAGGACTTTCGGCTTCATGGCCAGCGCGCGGGCAATCCCTACACGCTGCTTCATCCCGCCGGAGATCTCATTCGGCCGCTTGTTCAGCGCGTGCTCCATATGCACCAGTCCGAGATTGTGGGTAATCCATTCGTGCATTTCGCGCTTGTTCATCTGGCCGCGAAACACCTGGCGTACCGCCAGCGCCACGTTTTCATAGGTGGTCAGCCACGGCAGCAGCGAGTGGTTCTGAAAGACCACGCCGCGCTCCGGCCCCGGGCCGTCGATTTCACGGTTGTCACACAGCAGACCGCCGCTGCTCGGCAGCGTCAGGCCAGCAATCAGGTTCAATAACGTGGACTTGCCGCAGCCGGAATGGCCGATCAGGCTGATCGTCTCGCCAGTGTGAATATCAAAACTCACCTGATCCAGCGCCAGAAACTCACCGCTGGCGGTATTGAAACGCTGGCTCACCTGCTGCACTTGAATAATGGGTGTTGTACGCATCGTCGGCTCCTTAGCGGTTGTCATAGCTGAAACGGTTAGCAATCCACACCAGCCCCTGCTCAAGCAGCAGACCGATAACGCCAATCACCACGATGGCGATAATGATGTTTTCCACATTCAGGTTATTCCACTCATTCCAAATCCAGAAGCCGATACCGACGCCGCCGGTCAGCATTTCCGCCGCAACAATCACCAGCCAGGCGACACCAATCGACAGACGCACACCGGTCAATACGTTAGGCAGCACCGCCGGCAGCAGGATTTTGCGCATGATGGTGAACTCAGAGAGCTTCAACACCCGCGCCACGTTCAGGTAATCCTGCGGGATACGGCGCACGCCTTCGGCGGTGTTGAGGATCATCGGCCAGATAGAACAGATAAAAATCGTCCAACTGGATGCGGGTTCGGCACGCTGGAACAGCAGCAGACCGATAGGCAGCCAGGCCAGCGGACTGACCGGGCGCAGCAGCGAAATGATCGGGTTGAGCATGTTAGCCAGAAAGTTAAAACGCCCAATCAGGAAGCCAGTGGGAATCCCCACCAGCGCCGCCAACCCGAAACCGATGCCGACACGTTGCAGTGAGGCCAATACGTTCCAACCGATGCCCTGATCGTTCGGCCCTGCGATGTAAAACGGATCGGCAAAGAGGCTGAGCGCCGCAAGCCAGGTCGTCCACGGCGTCGGGAAGTTTTCGCTGTTGAGTGCGGCAATCTGCCAGACCGCAACCAGCAGCCCCAGTCCCAGTACCGCAGGGAAAAGTGGTTGAAACAGCTTGCGCAGCAGCGGGCGGTAGGCGAAAGCCGGTGCCTTTGCCGGCGTTGCGGGTTTAGTCGGCAGCGGCGTAATGTCGGCGCTGCGTACGGTTTCCGGGGCGTTATCCGCGGTAATGGGAATGACCTGAGCCTGGTTTTTCATCATCAACCTCACTTATTTCTTCACGCTAAAACTGTTGGCATAACCCGCCGGATCGCTACCGTCCCAGCGGACGCCATCGATGAGCACGCTGCTGCGCATGTCGCTACCGGGCAAGGGCACATTCCCCACGGCATCGGCCGCCTGCTTATAGATATCAATACGGTTAACCTGCTTCGCGACAGCCAGATAATCCGGCTCTTCGGTGAGCAAGCCCCAGCGTTTGTGCTGGGTGAGGAACCACATGCCGTCGGACAGGTACGGGTAGTTCACGGAACCGTCGTGGTAGAAACGCATCGCGTGTTCGTCTTTCCAGCTTTTCCCCAGCCCGTTCTCGTACTGTCCCAGCATGCGTCCAACGATAGTTTCTTCTTTGGCATTGATGTACGCACGTCCGGCAACCACGCCAGCCGTTTCTCGGCGGTTGTCGTCCGAGGTATCAATCCAGCGCGAAGCCTCAAGAATCGCGGCGGTCAGCGCGCGGGCGCTATTTGGGTTGGCGTTTACCCAGTCCGCACGGATGCCCAGCACTTTTTCCGGATGATCTGGCCAAATATCTTGCGAGGTGGCGGCAGTAAAGCCGATGTTTTCGCTGATGGCACGCTGGTTCCACGGCTCGCCGACACAATAGCCAACCATGTTGCCAATCTTCATGTTCATCACCATCTGCGGCGGCGGCACCACCACGGTACGCACGTCGTTCAGCGGATGAATGCCGGCTGAGGCCAGCCAGTAATAGAGCCACATGGCGTGCGTGCCAGTTGGGAAGGTTTGCGCGAAGGTATAGGTGCCCGCTGGGCTGGCAGCGATATGCTTTTGCAGTGCCGCCAGATCCGTGACGTTGGCTGCACGCAGCTGGTTCGCCAGCGTAATGCCTTGTCCGTTTTGGTTGAGCGTCATCAGTGCCGCCATGTTGCTCTGCGATCCAGACAGCCCCATTTGCAGGCCGTATAGCTGACCATACAGAATGTGTGCGGCGTCCAGCTCGCCCGATACCAGTTTGTCACGTACCGCCGCCCAACTGGCTTCTTTGCTGGGAACAATGGTGATGCCGTATTTCTTATCGAAACCTTTCACTGCGGCCATCACAACCGAGGCACAGTCCGTTAACGGGATAAACCCAACCCGAATTTCCTTTTTCTCCGGTGCATCGGAACCCGCAGCCCACGCACTATTCATCAACCCTGGTAGCATCAAGCTGCCCCCCAGTGCGGCACTCCCCAACAAAAACTGGCGGCGAGAGACGGTCATGCTTTTGGTTTTGGAATCACTCATCAACGACACCCTTGTGCAAAAACGCCTTTTCAGGCGGTAAAAACAAAAACGGCGTCCACAAGCCCATGCAGAATCTGCACGCTTATGGACGCCGTTGTCCGATTAACACCTTCCGCACCGCCGTTGGCCCGAAACGCATTATGAATGTTTGGTTGTTGCTAATGA
Organism: Pectobacterium araliae; assembly: GCF_037076465.1. Lineage (NCBI taxonomy): Bacteria > Pseudomonadati > Pseudomonadota > Gammaproteobacteria > Enterobacterales > Pectobacteriaceae > Pectobacterium > Pectobacterium araliae. Next base: position 2,893,269 of record NZ_AP028908.1, read on the forward strand.
GTTAAAGCAAGGTTTGTGCCAGATATCACAGTTTTGCGTATTGACGAAGAGAAGGGTTTAGTTGAGAAGTGGACTGAAAATTCATTAACCATATGTAAAATATGGTGATTGTTTCGTGCGCCACAATATTGCTATTTCTATGCTACGTCGTAGCACGCGCCCGACACGGGGCGCTCAATCGCCGCCGCCCCGTGACCCCTGGCTTTTTCGCGAGAAATAACGTCGCTACGCGATACCTTCAGAAAAAACAGCCTCTTAACGGACCGCCGTTGACGCGTTCCCGACGCGGCAACGGCTTTCGCGGCTTCCCTGCCGCTCATCCTAAGCCTGTTTTTTCCTCAGCGTTATTTACGCTCATCACAACACAACGACGGCGAGAACCTGCCCATATTCGTTATGCAATGCCCCCTTATCAGGCCCCTCCTTGCACCGCCAACTGGCAGAACACGCACAGTTCATGTGCATATACCTCTTAAGGGGTATCACCAAATACATCAGCCACCGCGAGCATCGCCGTCGCGATGTCAATCAGCTTTTTATTCTGGCTCATCGCCATGCGGCGTAGGGTTTTGTAGGCCTCTTCTTCACTTAACCCACGGTGTTGCATCAGCAAGCCCTTCGCACGATCGATCTGTTTCCTTTCATTCAACGTGGCTCGCAACGCAGCCAATTCATGATCCTGCGCCTGTAAGCGACGCGACTGTTGCTGCACCAGCGACAGCAGCGATCTTCCCAGCTGTGGGCTAACACCATCACTATGCAGCCAGCCGGGCTGCGCACTTTGTCCTTCCACGTCGTGACCAGCGATAAATATCGAATAACCGGGATCGCCATGCTCCTGCTGCGCCATCAGTTCTTCGAGATCCGCACGCTGATCGCTGCACGCCTTGTCCGCCGCCGCAATACGGGTGCGGCAGCGCCGCATCAACGTCTGCTCCAGCTCATCTTCCATCTGTTTCATTTCATCAATGCGCCGCGTAGCAACCGAAAACCAGTGCAGGCTATCGACTTCTGACAGTTTTTCAATCGGGCTGCGCGTACACACAATGCGACGTAGGCGCTCAAACTCGCTGTCTACCGCAATAGTGCACCAGCGCCGCTGGCTTTCTTCGTCGCTAAAATTCAGAAAGGTATCGAAACAGCGCTCCTGCCGTTCAATTAAATCCAGTAGCTTTTGCCGGGTGTCCTCATCAACACTGCCCCCAGCATAAGCCGCCGCACCAACAGCACGCTCCTGCCCTGCCAGCTCTTTACCCTGCATAAAGCTGAACATAGCAATCAGCGCACGGGAAATTCCCGGATCGGCCGCCGTGTCGGACACCTCAAAAACCAGCGCCAAGAGGTTACGAATAATGTCGTTGAAAAACGTCATCGCCTGCGGCTGAGGCAACAAACGCTGGCGAATCTGCTGACGCAGCGCGGGCAGCAGGCTCAGCGCATAAACCACGCTGGCAACACGGCTGAATAAACGGCTCGCCTGCGGCAATTCTTCCGTCATTTTTTCCAATCCGGCCAGATGCGTCATCAAGTGCGTCTGCGCCACCTGCACGTCTTTCTCACGTAGCGCCAACTCATCGGCGAACAATCGTCCGTCGGAGCAAAGAAACAGGTTGGCCGTTCCCCGTTCACGCTGTAATAGATGCACGATCTGGCTGATTTTACCCACCAATTCACCGCTTTGCAGCAGGTAACGCAAGCTGTTCAGCTCACACTGGCGCGAGGCAAGTAAAAATCGAATTGTCGTTGAAGGCTCCGCCACCATCGCCGTCTCTCCTGAAAAAACCACATTCAGGAATATGCAATTAGCGCGCCAGTTAACTCGGGACAGTTCAGGAAAATGCAGCAATAAGTGCCGTTATCTTTTTTAATCGGCAGCGTCTATTCACGGTGAAATAAATGTGCGATTTTCCAGTCAGAGAGAAAATGGCGATAGCGGGAGAAATAGTCTGTTGATCGTTTTTACCTGTTACGCCCTCAGGGAAAAATAAAAATCAATACAAAAAGTAACTGTTATATTTACCCTTATTCAATCTGTACCAACAACTTCATAAACACGATAAAGGTTATATCGAAAAATAAGAATTAAAAACTTAAAAATAAAAACACCACAAATTAATATAATAAAAAATAAAATAAAACATGATAATACCCTGAAATTGACACAAGTTAGGTTTCTACTCAACCGAACGAAACTGTACTATTTATCCTTCAGTTTTTGCACGCTATAATCCCCGCACGTTTTATTTACTATTCATTCTTATCTCACTTCAATCAGTGACGTTAATTTCTGACGGATGCAAATATCGTCGGCGCTAATTTATTCGCATTTTATTCATCACTATTTATTCCGGCAAGCATTGGAATAACAGCATTTTCCTGCCTGAAGCTAGGAGCCTAACATGTTTGATGTCGTTGAGCTGTCGCGGCTGCAATTTGCCCTGACTGCCATGTATCACTTTCTTTTCGTCCCGCTGACGCTGGGGTTGTCTTTCCTGCTGGCCATTATGAACACGACTTATGTGTTGACCGGCAAGCAAATCTATAAGGATATGACCAAATTCTGGGGCAAGCTGTTCGCCATCAATTTTGCGCTGGGCGTGGCAACCGGTCTGACGCTGGAATTCCAGTTCGGCACCAACTGGTCTTACTATTCTCACTACGTGGGCGATATTTTTGGTGCGCCGCTGGCAATGGAAGGACTCATGGCGTTCTTCCTCGAATCCACACTGATCGGCCTGTTCTTTTTCGGCTGGGATCGCCTGACCAAAGTCCAGCACATGCTGGTGACCTGGTTCGTCGCGCTGGGTTCCAACTTCTCCGCCCTGTGGATTCTGGTCGCCAACGGCTGGATGCAAAACCCGATTGCCGCCGAATTCAATTATGAAACCATGCGCATGGAAATGCTGAGCTTCGCCGAACTGGTGCTGAACCCGGTCGCGCAGGTGAAGTTTGTGCACACCGTAGCCGCAGGTTATACGGCAGGTGCGATGTTTGTGCTGGGGATCAGCTCTTACTATCTGCTGAGAGGTCGCGATATCGCTTTTGCCAAGCGCTCGTTCGCCATTGCCGCCAGTTTCGGTCTGGCCTCGGTGCTATCCGTGATCGTATTGGGTGATGAATCCGGCTATGTGATGGGTGATGTGCAGAAAACCAAGTTGGCCGCGATCGAAGCCGAATGGGAAACACAGCCTGCCCCCGCCTCTTTCACGCTGTTCGCCATCCCCAATCAGGAAACGATGCAGAATGATTATGCGATCCACGTTCCCTACCTGCTGGGGCTCATCGCCACCCGTTCGCTCGACAAACCCGTCGTCGGCATGAAAGACCTGATGACACAGCATGAGATACGCATTCGTAACGGCATGACGGCCTATGGTCTGCTGGAGGAACTGCGCTCAGGTAACACCGACCCCGCCGTTCGCGCAAAATTTGAGGCCGCCAAGCGCGATCTTGGCTACGGTCTGCTGCTTAAGCGCTATACCGATGACGTCGCCAACGCCAGCGAAAACCAGATTCAGCAGGCAACCAAAGATTCGATTCCTCGCGTCGCACCGCTGTATATCGCTTTTCGCCTGATGGTGGGCTGCGGCGTGCTGATGCTCGGCATTTTTGCTCTGTCGTTCTGGAGCGTCATACGCGGCCGCATGGGGCAACGCAAATGGCTGCACCGCGTGGCGCTGTATGGCATCCCCCTGCCCTGGATCGCGATTGAATCCGGCTGGTTCGTCGCCGAGTACGGTCGCCAGCCGTGGGCAGTCGGTGAAGTTCTGCCTACCGCCATCGCCAATTCGTCTCTGGAAGCACACGACATCCTGCTGTCGATGGGGCTGATTTGCGGACTGTACACGCTATTTCTGATCGCAGAAATGTATCTGATGTTCAAGTTTGCCCGACTGGGGCCAAGCAGCCTGAAAACCGGCCGCTACCACTTTGAACAACCGACAGCATCGCCACTCGCTGCACCTGCAAAATCTTAACGGGAGCCATAATAATGCTGGATTATGAAACATTACGTCTGATTTGGTGGGGATTGATTGGCCTGTTATTCATCGGCTTCGCCATCACTGACGGCTTTGATATGGGCGTAGGCATTCTGCTGCGCCTGCTCGGCAAGACCGATACCGAACGGCGGGTGATGATTAATGTGATCGCCCCGCACTGGGACGGCAATCAGGTCTGGCTGATCACCGCGGCGGGCGCACTGTTCGCCGCCTGGCCGATGGTTTATGCCGCCGCGTTCTCCGGTTTCTACTTCGCTATGATTCTGGTGCTGGCCGCGCTGTTTTTCCGCCCGGTTGGCTTTGATTATCGCTCCAAGCTGGAAAACCACCGCTGGCGTAATATGTGGGATTGGGGCATTTTCATCGGCAGCTTCGTCCCCACGCTGGTGTTCGGCATCGCATTAGGCAACCTGTTACAGGGCGTGCCGCTGAGCGTCGATAAGTATTTGCGCCTCACCTACCACGGTGGGTTCTTTGGCCTGTTGAACCCGTTCGGGCTGCTGGCAGGCGTCGTGAGTGTTGCCATGATCGTCGCACACGGCGCGATTTACCTGCAAATGCGCACCACAGATGCACTTCAGCGTCGCGCGCAAAAAACCGTCCTAATAGCCAGCGCGCTGATGAGCATCATCTTCTTACTGGCTGGCCTGTGGGTGCTGACCGGAATCGACGGCTACATGATTACCTCCACGCTGGATAAAGCGGCTCCATCTAATCCACTGAATAAAGACGTGATCCAGCAGGCCGGTGCCTGGTTAACCAACTTTAATGCGCATCCCGCGCTGTGGGCGATCCCCGCATTGGGTGTAGTTCTGCCGTGGTTCACCTGTCTCTTCTCGCGTGTGAACCGCTGCGGCTGGGGTTTTCTGACCTCATCATTGACGATTGTCTGTGTGATTCTGACGGCAGGGATTACGCTGTTCCCGTTCGTGATGCCTTCCAGCTTTGATCCCAATGTCAGCCTGACCATCTGGGATGCGACGTCCAGCCAGCTTACGCTTCAGGTGATGACCATTCTGGCCTGCATTTTTGTCCCCACCATCCTGCTTTATACCAGTTGGTGTTACTACAAGATGTTCGGTCGGATCGACGCCCGCTACATCGAAGAAAATAAGCATTCCGTTTACTAACGACTTGAGGAGAAAGAGAATGTGGTATTTCGCCTGGATACTCGGCACGCTGCTGGCCTGCGCGTTTGCACTGGTTACCGCGCTGGCGGTTGAGAACCATGAAGCAGCAAAAGACGCTTAAGAAAGAACGGCGCCCCTTCCAGCAGGTGCGTCATCATTTCGTACGGAGACAGCCATCAGGGCAGACGAAATCCGCCAAGGGCGCTAGAATGCAAACGCTGCGCCCAAATCGGATGCCCTCTTTTAACCTGAAATCAGACGACAACATGACAACGCCCAGACAGGACAAAACCCCGTGGTGGCGTCAGGGGAAAACCCCGGACTACCGTTTTTCATTAGCGAATGAGCGCACTTTTCTGGCGTGGATTCGCACCGCGCTGGCGTTTCTTGCGGGTGCTGTCGGTATCGATCAATTTACCGTTCATATCGATCCGCTGGTGCGTCAGGGGCTGGCTCTGCTGCTGGTCGTCTGCGCGGCGTTGCTCGGCGGTCTGGCCTATCGTCGCTGGGTCAGCAATGAGAAAGCGATGCGTCAGGAAAGTGATATGCCGTATACATCGATGCTGCTGATCGTGACGCTGTTTATCAGCCTTATTGCTATCGCGCTTGCCGCGATGATCCTGTTCGGGTAGCACATGGAAACCACTCGCGATCCGGGTTTACAGCCGCAGCGAACCGGCATGGCCTGGACACGCACCCTGTTTGTAATGTTGATAAATAGCTTGCTGTGTTTTCGCCTAAGTATGGTCGATGACAGCCACGCCATTTTTGCCTGCGCCATGCTGCTCTTGTGCGTCTCTACTCTGATGTCGGTGCTGGCGATTCTGCGCTACCGCTTTAGCGCCGCTTGCCAACCCGTGCTATCACGCGCCAGCCACGGACTGATCGCGCTAACATCAGCATCAATAGTGCTCACCGCTCTGGTATTGCTGCTGCACTTCAGCGGTATATGGCAAGGATACATTTTCTGAAAGAAAAGCGGTGAAGCCCAAACGTGCTTCACCGATTAGACTGGCTATTCGATCGTACTTTCCGGGAACAGGAAGGGGTTGATGCTACTGCGAGAAAAACCTTCTTCCTCCATTTTCACATCCAATACCAACGAGGCCAGATCGTCGGCGACGGCTTCCACGCGGTGATCTTTTTCCTGATACAACAGCTTCAGATACGTGCCACAGTGACCGCAGCTTTCCGTTTTGATCGCGGAGTTTTCACTATCCAGCGACCAGTAATTAAGCTCGCTCGATTCTTCACAGTTGCTGCATTTCACCCGCACCATGTGCCATTCGCTCTCGCACAGATTACAGTGCAGATAACGCAGTCCACTGGTCGTACCTAACTGCACCACGCCCGATACCGGAATACTGCCGCACACAGGGCAGAACTGGCGATGTTCGCCGGGTACTGCACGCGCTTTACCGGGCAGTTGGCTTGCCATCTGCGCCCAAAACAACGACAGCGCCGCCCAGATGAACGGAGCTTTATCGTTGCTTTCGGCACGAAACTGGTGTTGCAGCAGCGCCGTTGCCTGCTCTTCCAGCTCCTGCTCTGAGGCTTTTTCCAGATTCTCCAGCGTAGCTAACACCTGTCCGCTGGCATCCGGTTTCAATTCTTCAATCAACGCATGCAGTAGCGTGTGCCAGTGCGCATCACGCGGAAATACGGCGATATCAAGCGGCGGACGTTCACCGGACTGTTTCAGCACGCCACTCAGGTCAAGTTGCAACGGATGATCGTGTAATACCTTCTGCTGGGCTTCCACTACACCTGCGGCGAAGGTGAGATAATCCCCCAACGGGTGATCTTCAGCTAACTGACGCAGACGTTCCGCACGGCTGCTATACAGGCTTTTCAAATTGGCGAAAAGCAGCGGAGGGATATTTCCTTCCGACATCGATTTTTCGTTCTGTTCTAACTGTTCCTGAGGAACAATGCGAATACTCATCAGGGGGATTTTTCCTGTTATTTACGTTGTCTATCCGATAGATTTCGGGGTGCGGGAAGGCTACCAACGCGGTCCGGGTACAATAGCTAACACCAATCGCTTAAAGATCGAGATACACGGGGCGACCACAGGGGTGAACCCTCCCTACGGGAACCTCCCCCTGTGTTTCCCCTAAAAACGGGCTTAAATGATCAGCATTCGGGTATCGCTCAGCTTTAGCCGGGATTATACGCATCGTGCCTATCGACTTCCTGATTTCCGGCAAGGTTATGGCTGTTTTTCGCCATCGATGCCGTCACCTTCCGTCATGACGGAAACAGTAGCAGAAAAGCGGCAAACATCTCCACACCTCTAAAGGGGTGATCGGGTCAGACGCTCGCCTATCTGCGCCCGAATCAGCGATGCTAAGACGATCACGCTTTGTTCACAGCGGTCGTCCCATTCGTAGGACGCGTTAAAGCGGAAATAGCGATCGAATTGGTCGCCGGTCGTGAACATTTTCCCCGGCGCAATGCTGACGCCCCGCGCCAGCGCACAGCGGTATAGCGCCGTGCTGCTGACACCTTCAGGCAACTCCAGCCAGAGAAAATAACCGCCTTGCGAATGATGAATGCGGACTTCACTGGGAAAGTGTCGGCATAGCGACTGTAATGCCGCATGTTTGCGTTGCTCCAGCGCCCGGCGCAGGCGGCGCAGGTGGCTGTCATAGCTGCTGGTCGCCAGATAATCCGCAATCGCCAGTTGCATCGGTGCGCTGGTTGATAAGGTACTCATTAACTGTAAACGCTGAAGATTTCCCGCATAGCCCCCCGCCGCCACCCAGCCAATGCGGAACCCTGCCACCAGATTTTTAGAAAACGAGGAGCAGTGCAGAATCGTCCCTGTTTTATCCAACGCTTTCGCGGGCAGCGGACGTTGCAGGCCAGTATATAGCTCGCTATAAACGTCATCCTCGACCAGCCCAACACCCTGTTTTTCCAGCATTGCCACCAGCCGCTGTTTCTTCTCCCAGGACAACGTGTAGCCGAGCGGATTATGGAAGTTGGTCATCAGCCAGCAGGCTTTGATCGGGTAGTCATTCAACGCCTGCTGCAACGCATCGAGATCGATGCCCTGCTGCGGATCGGTCGCGATCGCAATCGCTTTGAGTTTAAGGCGTTCAATCGCTTGTAGCGCGCCGTAAAATGCCGGAGATTCGATCGCCACGTAATCGCCCGGCTCCGTCAATACCTGAAGGCTGAGATTGAGAGACTCCATCGCCCCCGCCGTAATCACAATTTCATCGGGCGAGACGGCAATCCCCTGCAACGCGTAGCGCTGAGCGATGTTCTTCCTCAGATTCTCGTTACCCGGCGGCAAATTATCCAGCGCACTCTGTGGCTGCATATGACGCGCCACCGAGGCCAGTGAACGCGTTAACTGGCGCTGCGGAAAGAGTTGCGGATCGGGAAACGCCGATCCGAACGGCATCACCGCCGGATCTTTGCTGGCCTGAAGCACGTCAAAAATGAATGCGTTAACATCCACGTCTTCGGTCAACTGAACGCGTTCCTGCCCAACGGGCGAATGCAGGCTGTCTGCGGGTATTGGTTGCAGTTGCGGAGCGGCGTAGTACCCCGACTGCGGGCGCGACACAATTAGCCCCTGGCTTTCCAGCAGTTGATACGCATGCAGCACCGTCATCAGGCTCATGCCCGCATGCAGTGATTTTTCCCGCAGCGAGGGTAATTTGTCACCCGGTTGCCAGATCCCTTCCTGAAGTTGCTCACGAATCTGGTGAGCGAGCTGTTCAAACTTTGCCATAGCACTGTACAAAATCCAGCAGGATCTTGCGCGCCCAAACAGGCTCTTGCGTGATGTCCATCATCCTATCCACATCCCAACCGCCCTGTCGCAGCGCCGTTTCATTGTGGCGCAGGCACGTCCGCATGATGTCCGCGCTGAATTCCGGGTGGAACTGCACGGTCAAGACTTTATCGCTGTAGCGGATGATCTGGCAGCCGTCCATCTCTGAACTCGCCAGCACCTGCGCGCCTTCTGGCGCTTCCAGCACGGATTGCTGGTGGGTCAGGTAAGCGCCAAACTGCGGCGGATAGTCACGCAGTAAGGGATCTTGTGCCGCGGCTTCATGAGTTGTCACAATCTGAACGCCGACTTCCTTGCCGTTCGGGTTATCCCCTACTTTGCCGCCCAACGCATCGGCCAGCAACTGATGCCCATAACACACCCCCAGCAGCGGGACATCCGCATAATACGCTTCACGCAGCCAGCCAGCGGTGTATTCACTCCAGTCCAGCCGATCCGTAACCATCGACCACGAGCCAGAGATAATCACTGCCGCCAGCGTATCAAACGGCGGCAGCGATTCCCCAAGGTCGGGACGAACCACCTGCACCGGCTGCGTTTTCCCCTGTACCGCATCGGTAAACCACTTCCCCTGCTGCCCAACCTGAGACGCAATACCTTCCGGCGGTTGGCCCAGCTGAATCACCAGCAATACCTTTTCGCTCATCGTCCTGTTCTGCCCGTATTTGAAAAACCATCAACCTGAAAAACCACAAGAATGCGGCGCTCGCTGCTTATAACGAACGTATTTGAGGATCAAAGCCTGGCAAATCAGGAGGGAGATTTCCTCTTTGCTTCAACGCGCGAAGATAGCTCCTTAACCTTCAACCAGAACTGCGCAGAAGAGACAATTGTCCCCAGTGCATTGGCTAACGATTCTTGATCCCAACAATCTACCCTTTCTCCGAGATACTCAATTGTAAAAGGGTAACCATCGGTATGCTGTGCCCACATTGCAATCTCTGCAATCGCATCGTCATAGACGATACCTAGCTCTCCCGTTGAAAGAAGGTTTAACTCACTGCTGCCGTTATATTCTTCTATTAGTTCCCATTCAGAAAATATATCCTCTTGGGATATTCGACTTATTGTTAAATGCCCATCGGATTCGTTTTTTAACTCTTTATTTAGTGAACGGAAAACATCCCCAATATCCTTATGATTTTTTTCAACGAGAGAGGCAGACTCGCGCCCAGCCTTAATAAATTCTTTAAATTCAAACATTCATTGCCCCTTTTTTTCTGATACAGCCGATAACAGGCATGTGATCGAAATAATGCTTACTATCCAAAATAGCAGCACGCAATACATCCGTTAGCACAACACCTGTCGCCGCCTCATCCAGATACCACGGCCCCGTGCTGAGGAAATCCCCTGAGAAGATGATCTGATCGAAAGCTGACCAACCATTACGGTTCCCCGCTTTACTATAACAGGTTCCAAAATCATGTTGCTGTTCCTCAAACGAGAATGGCACCCGTGCCGAGAGCGTTTTCCAATAGGGATTATAGAGCCAATAATCGGGCTGGGAGAGTACCAATGCGCGATCGTTGGTTGCCGACAGGTTTTTAAATAGGCTGTGGGCATAAGGTTCATCGTTATAATCGCCCATTAAAATCACCTGCTTTTGGTCAGCAAGAAGAGACTCAACAAAACCTCTTAGCCCAATAGAGCATTTATTTCTAAAATCCTCGGCAATGGTTCTTAACTGACTTGGCCAGTGTGAAACCAGCATGTTTATTTCGCTGGGCGTTTCCGCTTTAAACGCTATTTTTAATTGTTGTGCAATTTTGAGCGACGAGCTGCCAATCCGACCAGTATGCGTCTTCCCTTGAGTGACCACGATGCGAGCTGAACGATAAAAATAGCCGATATCAAATTGGCCTCCGGTTAGCGTAATGTCATCCATAAATTCAGATGCAATATCGATGTCCTGAAGCCCTTCAACCAGTAATTGGAAAGAGGTTTGATTCACTTCACAAATCGCTAATAGATCAATGTGTTCATGAATAAAGAGATGTCTGATGATCTCAATAGCATCGGCGACGTTACCCCGATTTTGCCAATCTTTTATACCAGGAGGCGATATCGCACAGTTCCAAAAAGCAAAACGAAAACTCAATGTAATCAGCCTTGAGAGAGATAATCCTATACATTGAATTTAATCACAAATCGCTCTGCCATGGTAAGACGCGGGGGGAGATTTCGTGCCACTTCGCAGATTCAAAATATCATCTTGCCCAAAGTTCCAGCGATGCAATGAAAAGCAGAAAGAGCCTGCTAAATGGAAGGCTGCTGGCGGTAGGCCAGTGAGAAGACGTCGTAGAAATCAACGTCACCTTTCGTGCGTTGAATTTTTTCTATCCCGGCTTTCACAGCGGACGGCACCTGTTCGTTACGTAGCAACTTATCCAATGTATCCTGCGATACATGGCGGATCGTAAACCACTCGCCGTTATAGCAAACGCGGAGATCCAGGGTATCGATGTCCTCAAAGCGATAGGTCGGATTAATATCTATCGAGAGTGCCAGCGACATCACCAGCAGGAAGACGGTAAAACCGATCAGGTAGGGCAAACCAAAATAAGGGGCGTAAAACAGGATCATCGCGACTGGCACATAACTCACCAGCATCGCGGCAAACAAATAGGGATGTGACTGCATGAATTTGCGGCTAAAACGTATTTTATTATCGCGTTTTTCTTCCCGATTAATACGTTCGATCTCTTCAGTCAGAAGGCGTTTTACTTCATCCATCGTCATCACCATCATACGTATAAAAACTGTCATGCATTAACAAAAACACAACACGGCTGGCGTTGATTAGAACATAGCCATACAAGAGATAACAGATACAGTTTTCGACAGATTGACTATAACAGTTCATCTGATGCCGGAATGAGCTATCCCGGCAACATAGATGACGACATTGCGAGGATTACGGAATGGCAGGCATCGTGAGATCGGGATCGATCAGATTGTAAATCTGATTACCGAACACAGGTTGTTGCAGCAGTTTATCAACCGCCAGCGCCACATCCCAGCGTGACACCAATCCCAGTGTGGCCGCACCTTGTGTCAGTTGCGCATTGTGCGTTGCGACCACATCCAACAGACCACCAGGACGAACAATACAGTGATCCAACGTACTGCTTTGTAACCAACTTTCTGCCAGCGATTTCTCACGCACTGCGAAACCAAACGCGGCTCTGGCACGTGCCGACAACTGCGCCCAACTATCGCCACAGCCCAGCGAGGTCACCAGTAGCATACGCTTGATACCCGCCAGTTCTGCACCGTCGATCACCGTCCGGTGACCCTGATAATTTACCGTGCCGCCACCCATCGTCGATACCACAATGGCGGACGACCCAGCTACACGACAGGCTTCCGCGACCGTTTCCGGGTCACAGGCATCGCCTTCTACTACCGTCATCCCCTGTTCACGCCAGTGTTTGGCCTGCTCAGGGTTGCGTAATACCAGTACTACCGCCTGCTCGCACTCAATAGCTCGCTGTAATAAGCAGGCGCCGACCCCATTGCCTGCGCCAAAAAGTAACCATGTCATACCTGCTCCGGTTGTAATTCACTCGCCAGCGCATGGAACGCCTCAACCTGAGCGCTCAGCAACTGGCGGTGGCTGTCTCGTCCAAGGAAGATTTTAAACATCGCCGCACCACTGGCATTAAAGAACACCACAGAGGCTGTGTCCATCCCCATGAACTTACGTTCAATAAACGCAATGTGCTGACAGCTCGTCGCACGGATATGTCCGCTCAGGCCATTTTTGCCACGTAAATTAAAATAACCGTGACGATGCGTACCGGTGGGTAGCTCGCTCTTAAACTCCAGAATCGCATCCGCCGTGTGACTAATTAGCGTCACTTCACCCCAGGTCGCAATCGTGTCCCACACCCGATCGAACCGATCGCCCGTCGCCAGCGTACGCTGAGCCACAGGCAGCGCCTCAACGACGGCAAACAACGAGGTATTATATTTTCCGGCAATCTCTTCCAATGTGCCATCAGGGTTGGTTGCCAGTAATTCATTCAGCGTCATGGTCATCGTTGCGTCTCCGGTTAGTGCGCATGCTCTTCGGCATTAAGTTGAGGAATAATTTGTTGTAATGCCTGCATCAGATTATTCGCCCAGAAGCGGCCATCGTTAGTCAGGCGCAGGCAGGTGGAATCGTCACAGGTCAACCCGGCCTGATGCCACTGGCTCAGCAAGGGCTGAAGTTCACGGGCATGCTGGGTAAGCTGCGGCAGTTTGATACGACCGACCTCAATGCCCGCCTGAAGCTGATGCTGCCACGGCCCAGTAGAACTGGCTGGCGTCATCATCATGATCGGTTTTTGCCCCTGTTCGATCTGCTGATAATAACGCTCCAGACTGCGCTCCATCATGTAGGCTTGCCCGTTTAAATTGCCGCCAGCACCGCTTCCCATCGCCAGACAGTCCGCACCTTGCTTAATCAACAGGTTGTACAAATTACGTTCACGCGTGGTGCGCGCCCAGTGGCTGTTACTAAGCTGGTGCCAGCCTGCATCGGCGAGAAACGCCGCCCCCGTCCGGTAGAAATCACGTCGGGCGACGACATCAGGCAGTGCAACACGCTGGTTTTCGGCCGCTTTCGCCAGCGGTGTTGTCGGTAACAGATTAAGCGCATACAGATCGACACCATCTAGCGGCAAATCGCTGACGATCGCCAAATCTTCACGCCAGATTTCCGGCGTTTGTCCCGGCAGGCCAAACATCAGGTCGCAGACGACTGCCGCCCTGTCGCGTTCACACAGTCGCTCAAGGAAGCGAATTGACTGCTGTTTATCTGAGGTGCGTGCCATCCGCTGACGAATTCGGGTATCAAACGTCTGAATCCCGATGGAGAAGCGGTTCGCCCCCGCATCCAGGCAGGCATCGATCCGCTCATCATCAAAATCCATCGCTCGCCCTTCTACCGTGATTTCACAGTCTGGTGCCAGCGGCAGAGAGGTTCGGATCGCCCGAATAATCTGCGACAGTTCATTCGCTGCCAGCGCCGTTGGCGTACCGCCACCAAAGTAAACCGCATGAATCGGCGCAGACTGATGCAGCGGGCTGTCCGCTTCCATCGCCAATTCCTGCAACAGATAGCGCGTATAGGTCGCCGTGCTGTCATCACGCAGTTTGTTCTGGTAAAAGCCGCAGAACGTGCAGTGCGTAGCACAGAAAGGAATATGCAGATAGAGCAGACGCTTACGAGCAGGCAATGTTTGCTGCTTCAGCGCCTGCCAACCGGCCGGAATCTGTTCTGGTGAGAGTGGCACATGGTTGCGCCAAGGCATTGCCATACGTCGGGCACCAAAAGGCTGCTCACCGGGCTCGGCATAATACGGCGTCAAATCGATGTTCATTAACGGCCCCCCAAATAATCAATAAAATAAATTAAATGATAATTATTTTTATTTGGCAACGTGGCGACAGCGTAAATGAATGTGCTGAATTTAAGTGCGACAAAATAGCGACATGGATTAACAAACTGTTTGCTTTTATGCAAACTGAAAGCCCTGCAAAAAAAATCACACTGCTGTGTTATTTCAGATAGTTAGGGTACATCCGTCTTTTCTTTTTTAACAAGTACGAAAAAAATACCGCGTTTATTAAAGTTCGTTAATTTGGGTGATAAGCAGGCAGGATCGGTGAATATTTCAGCGCTATGGCATGAGTAAAAAAGATAAGTAGAGAAGAGAAAGAAAAACTCAAAATAGCCGACCTTCAGCCATTGTGTAGATCTGAAGGTCGGTATATGACTTACTGAATACCCTGACTGCGCAGGTAATCTTCATAGTTGCCGGTGAAGTCGATCACTTTATTTGGCGTAATTTCCAGAATACGAGTCGCCAACGAGCTGACAAATTCACGGTCATGAGAGACAAACAGCAGCGTCCCTTCATACATTTCCAGCGCCATATTCAGCGATTCAATGGATTCCATATCAAGGTGGTTGGTCGGTTCATCCATCACCAGAATATTCGGACGCTGCATCATTAGCTTACCGAACAGCATGCGACCTTTTTCACCACCGGATAACACCTTCACTTTCTTCTTGATATCGTCCTGGCTGAACAGCAAACGACCGAGTACGCTGCGCACGGCTTGCTCGTCGTCTTTTTCCTGTTTCCACTGACTCATCCAGTCAAAAACGGTCAGCGTCTCATCGAATTCGTATTCGTGATCCTGCGCGTAGTAGCCAATTTTTGAGTTTTCAGACCATTTCACGGTGCCGCTATCCGGCTCGAAATCACCGACCAGCGTTTTCAGCAATGTCGATTTACCGATACCATTGGCACCCAAAATAGCGACTTTTTCACCCACTTCAACCATCAGACCCAGCTTGCTAAACAGCGGGCCGTTATCAAAACCTTTGCTCAACGCTTCCACTTCCAGCGCATTACGGAACAGCTTCTTATCCTGATCAAAACGGATAAACGGGTTTTGACGGCTGGACGCTTTCACTTCATCCAACTGGATTTTGTCGATCTGGCGCGCACGCGATGTCGCCTGCTTGGATTTAGAGGCGTTGGCGCTAAAGCGGCTGACGAACGATTGCAGTTCGGAAATCTGCGCTTTTTTCTTGGCGTTATCGGACAGTAAACGCTCACGAGCCTGCGTCGCTGCCGTCATGTATTCATCATAGTTACCGGGATAAATACGCAGCTCGCCGTAGTCCAGATCTGCCATGTGCGTACAGACCATGTTCAGGAAGTGACGGTCATGCGAGATGATGATCATGGTGCTGTTACGTTCATTCAGCACCTGCTCCAACCAACGAATAGTATCGATATCCAGGTTGTTGGTTGGCTCGTCGAGTAGCAGGATATCGGGATCGGCAAACAGCGCCTGCGCCAACAGGACACGCAGTTTCCAACCGGGCGCAATTTCACTCATCAAGCCATAGTGCTGCTCAACGGGAATCCCCACGCCCAGCAACAACTCGCCCGCGCGTGATTCTGCGCTGTAACCATCCATCTCACCGTATTGCACTTCAAGATCGGCGACTTTATAGCCGTCGGCTTCGCTCATTTCAGCCAATGAATAGATACGGTCACGCTCTTCTTTTACCGCCCACAGCTCGCCGTGACCCATGATAACGGTATCCAGCACGCTGTATTTTTCGAACGCGAACTGATCCTGACGCAGTTTACCCAGACGTTCATTAGGATCGAGGAAGACGTTACCGCCGCTCGACACCAGATCGCCGCCGAGAATCTTCATAAAGGTGGATTTGCCGCAGCCATTCGCGCCAATCAAACCGTAACGGTTGCCGCCGCCAAATTTAACGGAAATGTTTTCAAACAACGGCTTGCTGCCGAACTGCATGGTGATATTGTTGGTACTTAACACAGCACTTATACTCGAGTCGGAATGTGATTTGGCGCGCATTATGCCACAAGCGCGCGCCAGGATCGCGGTTAGTTTTGAGTAATATTTAAGCGATGGCGCATACAGGAGAGAAATGCGATGTCTATAGTACGTCGTTTCAAACAGGTCGACGTTTTCACCCAGCAGCCTTTCAAGGGCAATCCGCTTGCCGTGGTTATGGAGGCAAAGGGATTAACCGATGCGCAAATGCAGGATATCGCGCGTTGGACAAACCTGTCAGAAACCACGTTTGTCCTGCCCGCTACCGATCCCTTGGCGGATTACCACGTCCGTATTTTTACGCCAGAATCGGAGATGCCTTTTGCCGGACACCCCACGCTAGGCACCGCACATGCCATGCTGGAAGGAGGATTGTGCCCTAAATCTCTAGGTCAATTGGTGCAGCAATGCGGCGTTGGCTTAGTACCGATCAACATCGGTGATGATGGGAGTCTGGCGTTTCACGCACCACAGGCCACTATCGTTCCGTTTGATGATGAACACACACCGCTGCTGGAAAAAACGCTGGGCATAACCGACCTTGGTACTGCCAGCATCGATAAGCACTATCCTCCCACCGCCGTACATATGGGCATTCGCTGGCTCGTGATTCGGGTAGACAGTGCCGACACCTGTCTTAGCATCATACCGAATGCAGAAGCGCTCGCCGTCGTACAGAACCTCAGCCAGACCAACGGCATCGCCATCTATGGCCCGTACGATAACGCGATGCCCGCCGATTATGAAGTTCGCGCGTTCTATATTGAACGCGGCCATCTCAAAGAAGATCCGGTCACAGGCAGCGCTAACGCCTGCCTGGCTGCACTGCTTCGTCAGCAGCACTCCACCAATAACGTCACCGCGCCACTCAGCTACCTTGCTCGACAGGGCACCATGCTGCACTGCGATGGCCGCATTACCGTGACGTACCTGAACGATGAGCCGTGGATCGGTGGGCATAGCGTCACAATCGTTGACGGGACATTGCAGTATTAACAGGGAGAGAGTTTATGGAAACGTTATCTATAGATGCGCTGTACGAATTAAAGCATCTGCCCCATCTACGCCTAACAATACAGGAAGAGCGCGATGCCGATGTGCTCTTCACCCTGATCCAACAGGAAAAATCGCGGCTGCGGCGAACATTGCCTTGGCCAGATTCCGTCAAGACCGTTGATGACACACGTGAAACCATTCGCGGCAACAGAAAGGAATTCTTCGCCAAAACAGCCGCCGTATATGTCATCCGCTGGGACGACATGCTAGCTGGCATCGTTTCCTTCAATACGATTCAGGATAAAGAAGGTGTCATCGGGTATTGGATCGCAGAAGCATTTGAAGGTAAGGGCATCGTTTCTCAAGCCGTTAGTACACTGATAGCAGCCTATGCCGATGCAAGCCTCATTGAGCGCTGTATCATCAAAGCGTCAACCGCCAACACGCGCAGCAACGCCGTCGCCCAACGGCTTGGTTTCCGTTTTCATCACACGGAAAAAAACGCCGAGAAGATCGGCGAACAGTGGTTCGATCACAAGATTTATCACTATTCCACCTGACATGACCTCGTATTGTCTTCCCTCACCTGATTCGCTGCTCTATCGGGCGCGCATCAGGTTCTTTTCGCTCTGCGGTGCATTCCATTTGCCAATTCGTTATATTTTTGTGACCAACATCACAAAAATGTTGAAATCCAATTTCATCTCCGCTACCATTAAAAACGTGATGAACATCACATTTAATTAACCCGTTAGAGGAGTCTGAAAATGGCTATGTTTAGTAAAATCACCAAATTCTTTAAAAGAATGGGAGATGTTTATGTCAGCTATTGTGAACGTATTGGGTCAATCATCAGCCCGTTCTGATTGTGATGTAAACAATCTCTAAAGCCGCCTTCTATCAGGCGGCTTTTGTTTTTCTTACGCCGCTATTCCCGTTAATCTTCCTTTCCTTTTTGTCTACCCGCACAGCACAGATTTGTGCAGCATGCCGCATGCCTGAACATTCTCTTTTAAAAACAGCCCAATGCATTTCTCTCTCACAGCAAAGTCACCATTAACAGACTATGCTTTTCTGTAGCTGTACTTGCTTCGCGTCCCCGACGTCTGCGCTAAAAGATAAAAAGGACTGACTATGAGTAAAGTGAAACAACAGGATATTGACCGTCTGATCGAATTGGTCGGCGGGCGTGAGAACATCGCGGCCGTTACGCACTGTATCACTCGCCTTCGCTTCGTCTTGCACGATGCTTCCAAAGCGCATCCCAAAAACATTGAAGAAATGCGAATGGTGAAAGGCTGCTTCACGAATGCCGGACAATTTCAGGTCGTGATCGGCACTGAGGTCGACGAGTATTACAAGGCGCTGCTCGCTACCACGGGCAAAGGTGAAATCAATAAGGAAGAAGCCAAAGTCGCCGCCCGCCAGAATATGAGCTGGTTCGAGCGCAGCATTTCACATTTTGCCGAGATCTTTTTTCCACTGCTTCCCGCACTCATCAGCGGAGGCTTGATCCTCGGGGCGCGTAACGTTATCGGCGATATCCCGATGCGAGACGGGCAAACGCTGGTACAGCTCTACCCAATCTGGCAAACCGCCTATGATTTCCTCTGGTTATTGGGGGAAGCCATCTTTTTCTATCTCCCCGTAGCCGTTTGTTGGTCAACCGTGCGTAAAATGGGTGGCACGCCCATCCTCGGTATTGTGCTAGGTATCACGCTGGTATCACCGCAGTTAATGAATGCCTACCTCATCGGTCAACAAACGCCAGAGGTGTGGAATTTTGGCTGGTTCACGATTGAGAAGATAGGTTATCAGGCGCAGGTTATCCCTTCCGTATTAGCTGGGATGGCGTTGGCACTGATCGAAACTCGGCTGAAAAAAATCGTACCGGATTACCTCTATCTGGTGGTCGTGCCCGTAACATCGCTCATTTTGGCCGTTTTCCTGGCACACACGTTAATTGGTCCGTTTGGTCGCATGATTGGCGATGGCGTTGCCTGGGCCGTTAAGGCAGTCATGACAGGCAGTTTTGCTCCCGTTGGCGCCGCGCTGTTTGGGTTCCTGTATGCGCCGCTGGTCATCACGGGCGTGCATCAAACCACGCTGGCGATTGATATGCAGATGATTCAAAGTATGGGCGGCACGCCGGTCTGGCCACTGATTGCGCTGTCCAATATTGCACAAGCTTCGGCCGTCGTCGGGGTAATTCTCATCAGCCGGAAAGCCAACGAACGAGAAATTTCTGTCCCCGCGGCAATCTCTGCTTTTCTTGGCGTGTCCGAGCCTGCCATGTACGGAATTAACCTGAAATACCGCTTTCCGATGCTATGCGCCATGATCGGTTCCGCTGCCGCTGCGCTTATTTGCGGCCTCTACGGCGTAACCGCAAATGGCATCGGCGTGGGAGGACTTCCGGGCATCCTCTCTATCAAGCCACAATTTTGGGGGATCTTTGCCCTCGCCATGCTGGTCGCTGCCGTGATTCCAATTGTACTGACGTCGCTGGTCTATAAGCGCAAAATCAACAATGGCACGCTAGATCCCGAATAACCGTCCCACTCCCTATTCAGCCACGTCTGTTGAGACGTGGCTATATCGCTACAGGAGGATTCTTCATGAGTACATCACTCCCCTGGTGGCAAAACGGCGTAATTTATCAAATCTACCCGAAGAGCTTTCAGGACAGTTCCGGAAATGGCATTGGCGATATTGCTGGCATCACCTCCCGACTCGATTATCTGCAACAATTGGGCGTCGATGCAATCTGGCTGACTCCGGTTTATCTCTCTCCTCAGGTTGATAACGGCTATGACGTCGCTGACTACTGCGCCATCGATCCAACCTACGGTACGATGGCCGATATGGAAACACTGATCGCCGAAGCACATCGACGCCGTATCCATATCGTTATGGATATGGTGTTCAATCATACTTCTACGCAACACCACTGGTTCCAGAATGCGCAGGATCGCCGTAGTCCCTATCGCCATTTCTATATCTGGCGTGATGGCAACGACGGCGCACCGCCCAATAACTGGCGTTCAAAATTTGGTGGCCCCGCCTGGCAGTGGCACGCGGAAAGTAAACAGTACTACCTGCATCTGTTCGCCACCGAGCAGGCCGATCTGAATTGGGAGCATCCGCGTGTGCGGGATGAACTAAAGCAGGTCTGTGAATTCTGGGCGGATAAAGGCGTGGACGGACTGAGGCTGGATGTGATCAATTTGGTTTCCAAGCAGCAGGATTTCCCATCAGACGCACAGGGCGATGGACGCCGCTTCTATACCGATGGCCCACTGATTCATGAGTACTTACAGGAGTTCAGTCAGGATGTTTTTCAGCCTCGCGACCTGATGACCGTCGGCGAGATGTCATCGACCTCGCTAGATCACTGCCGCCGCTACGCGGCAATGGACGGTAGTGAACTCTCCATGACGTTCAATTTCCATCATCTGAAAGTCGATTATCCCAATGGGGAAAAATGGACGCTGGCGGAACCTGATTTTATTCAGCTCAAGCAAATTTTTAATCACTGGCAACAGGGGATGCACAACCGCGCCTGGAACGCCTTGTTCTGGTGTAATCACGATCAGCCGCGCATTGTGTCGCGCTTTGGTGACGAAGGCGAATTCCGTGTGCAATCAGCCAAGATGCTGGCAATGGTGCTTCATGGTATGCAAGGCACGCCCTATATCTATCAGGGAGAAGAGCTGGGTATGACCAACCCCGGCTATACACAGATTGCACAATACCGCGATATTGAAAGCCTGAATCAGTTTGCCGAACAGCGCGATCGCGGTCAGTCAGATGCTCAAATCTTAGCGATCCTCGCCAGCAAATCACGCGATAACGGCCGTACACCGATGCAATGGGATGCCAGCAATCATGCTGGATTTACGACCGGCACACCCTGGATAACCCCATGCCAGAATTTCGATCACATCAACGCGGCACAGGCGCTGGCGGATAAAGACTCCGTTTTCTATACCTACCAACAGCTTATCGCTATGCGTAAAGCACTGCCGCTGCTGACACACGGAGACTATCAGGATTTGCTGCCTGACCATCCTACTATCTGGTGCTATCAACGTATCTGGAAAGGACAGCGACTTCTGGTTTTGGCAAACCTCAGCAAACAGCCCCAGCGCTGGCAACCACCAACAGATATTCATGACCATCGCTGGCGGCTGTTATTCAGCAATTATTCTGACGCACAGCCCCAACCCGCCATTCTGGCACTACGTCCATTTGAATCCATCTATTGGGTACAAGGGATGCAGGAGAAAGAGGACAAGATTCAAGACTAGAGGATATCGTGAGATGTAGCGGGTAACCCCGCTACATTGTCAGGCATGTTACATGATCCATTCGGGTGACATAATTTACTCGGGAATTCGCCCTATCTTGCTCATCGTCACTGAGCGATAGAGCGATTCTGACGCAGAGTGCAGAAACTAGCGCTTAGCCAGCAGCAATCCCAATACCAGGCCAACTGTGGCACCGATACCAATACCGTGCCACGGTTTGTCATGCACATAAACATCGGCTTTGTTGGCCACCTGCTTGGCGCGTGCATAATAGCTGTCAGTCACGCCGATACGGGCTTTGACTTCAAGTAGTGCTTTTTCCGCCCCCTTTTTCAAATCGAGATAGGCTTGATCTGCCTGATCGCCCGTGTAGCGCAGCACCTCATCTAACGTCTCGGACAGAAGTTTTAAATCATCATCAACACGAATTTCTTCAGGCTGTTTTTTTGTCGCTGCCATAAAGTGCTTCCTTCTGTTATGAAAAGTCATGAGTTATAAATCGTTGTCTTTTTAACTATAGACAATTTTTCCTGACTTCTACGGCTTCAGCAGACCAGAGCATTCCTAAAACGTACTTGCTTACTATCACCCCCTCCTGAGGTGACAGTAATTTTGCTGACAAAAAAACGCCGTTGATTCTCATCAACGGCGCTTCATTATTCAACCTGACACTCGTCAGTGGTTACATCATTGGCTGCGCCAACTGCACCAGAGAGATAAGCGGTTGCGGGTACAAACCAAAGAACAGCACGGCGATGGAGGAGATCAGGACGACCACACCGCCAGCCGTTAAGGCCCAGTTATTTGGGGTATCACGCTGTAGCTGTTGAGGCGCATTCAAGAACAAGCTGACCATCACACGCAAGTAGTAGTACAAGCCAATGGCGCTACCCAGTACAACGGCCCCCGTCAGCCACCACAGCTCGGCATTAACGCCGACAGCCAGCACGTAGAATTTACCGAAGAAGCCCAGCGTCATTGGAATACCCGCCAGAGACAGCATCATCACGGTCATCACCGCCGACAGAATCGGTTTATGCCAGAACAAACCACGGTAAGAGAACAGTGAATCGGCATCCGGGCCACGGTACGGACTAGACATCAGACTAACCACACCGAACGCGCCAAGACTGCTAAACAGGTAACCCACCAGATAAACACCGACGGTTTCCAGCGCCAGTTGATGGCTCTGAACCGCGATCAGGGCAACCAGCAAATAGCCCAAGTGCGCGATGGAAGAGTAACCGAGCAGACGTTTGATGTTGGTTTGCGATACCGCCATCACGTTACCGAACAGAATCGACGCGAATGCGATGACACCCAGCACAATTCTGACGGACTCGCTGTCAGCCATCGGCGCGTACAGGAACAAACGCATGACTGCACCGAAAACGGCAATCTTACCAGCCGTTGCCAGAAACGTAGACACAGGCGCAGGTGCACCCTGATACACATCAGGTGTCCACAGTTGGAACGGAACCAGAGACAGTTTGAAGCCCAGCCCAACAATCATCATCCCCAGACCTGCCAGCAACAGCGGTTCATGGATTTGGTGATCGCTCAGGCTCTTACCGAGGCTGGCAAAGCTCATATCGCCTGATTCAGCATAAATCAGCGCCATGCCAAACAGCAGGAAGGAAGACGCCGCCGCCGACAGCAGCATGTATTTAATACTCGCTTCCAGCGAACGTTTCAGGCGGAAGGCATAGCCAACCAGACCAAACAGCGGGAGAGAAAGCAGCTCAATACCGATGAACAGCGAAGCCAGATGATTGGCGCTCGACAGCAGAATCCCACCTAACGCAGCAATGAGAACCAGCAGGTAGAACTCATCACGATTGTCTGGGTAGCCTTGCAGCCACGGATAGGCAAACGTGCTGGTTGCCAGACTGGCAAGCAGAACCAGTCCGGTATAGAACATCGAGAAGCCATCAACACGCAGCAGCGGCGTCACGTCCGTTGGGCCAACCTGACCGACAAAGTACAGTGACAGCAACGCAATATTCAGGCCGATAACCGTCATGGTTGCGTTGACAAAATGGTTGCGTCGCCACGCAATGCACAGCATCACAACCACTACCGTCAATCCGACGATCAACAGCGGCGATAGCGCAATTAGTTGTTGAAGAGTTATTGTCATGGCGAATTACGGCCTTGTTGTTGAAATAATTGAATCTGGAGCAGACGACATAAACCACTGCTGGATATTTGACATCGCGGCACTGGAGGTATCCAGAATCGGTTGCGGGTAAACCCCTAACAACACCAGTAATACCACCAACAGCATCACGATAGACAATTCGCGAAGCGACATACCCTTCAATGGCTCATCAGATTTAGGCGTACCGTAATAAGCACGCTGAATCATGATCAGTGAGTAGACCGATGCAAATACCAGACCGAAGGTTGAGATCACCGTAATCACTGGCACAACCTGATAGCTGCCGAACAGAATCATGAATTCGCCGACAAAGTTGCCCGTTCCCGGCATCCCTAGTGTCGCCACAGCAAAGAACAGAGACAGCGCAGGCAGGAACTTCAAGCGCGCCCACAGGCCACCCATTTCACGCATGTCACGAGTATGCAGACGTTCGTACAATTGACCACACAGAATGAACAGACCGGCAGCGGACAAGCCGTGCGCAATCATCTGAATCACCGCACCCTGATAAGCCAGCTGATTACCGGAATAGATGGCAATCATCACGAAGCCCATGTGGGACACCGAGGTGTAAGCAATCAGACGTTTGATATCCGTCTGTTTAAACGCCAGCCAGGCACCGTAGAAGATACCAATTACCCCCAGCCACATGGCAATCGGTGCAAAGGCATGGGAGGCGTTCGGGAACAGCGGCAGGCTGAAACGCAGCAGACCATAGGCCGCCGTTTTCAACAGGATCCCTGCCAGGTCAACAGAACCCGCAGTTGGCGCCTGGCTGTGTGCATCTGGCAGCCAACCGTGCAACGGTACGACAGGCATTTTTACAGCAAACGCGATGAAGAAGCCCAGCATCAGCAGATATTCAACACCGTATGACATCGGCGTCTTCAGCAGGTCTTCATAGTTGAACGTCCAAACACCAGTGGCATTGTGATGCACAAAAACCAGCGCCAGAATCGCGATCAACATGATCAGGCCGCTTGACTGGGTATAGATGAAGAACTTGGTCGCCGCCGTAATTCTGGTTTTACCGTCAGAGCCTTTATGCCCCCACAGTGCAATCAGGAAGTACATCGGTACCAACATCATTTCCCAGAAGAAGAAGAACAGGAACAGGTCAATGGCAAGGAACACGCCGATAACGCCGCCCAGAATCCACAGCAGATTCAGGTGGAAAAAACCCTGATAGCGCTGAATTTCATTCCAGGAACAGAGAATTGCCAATACCCCCAGCAACCCCGTCAGCACGACCATCAACAGTGACAAGCCGTCCAACGCAAGGTGAATACCGATGCCGAAGCGCGGGATCCATGGCACATAAAACTCGGATTGCCATTGTGGTACGCCTGTCGGTGCCGTCAGTGAATAACCGCCTTGCAACCACAGTTGCAGAGACAGTGCGAGTGTCAGCCCCATTGCAATCAACGCTATCCAGCGCGGTACTTTCGTACCAAAACGCTCTAACTGCCAACACAGCAGACCGCCGATAAAGGGGAGAAGAATTAGCCAAGGTAGTAGCATGGCGTTTTGTGTCCCTAAATTAAAGAAATCTGAAAACTTGCCGTGGCGGGCATTCCTATCTACGGAATGCCCTGCCCTTCATACGTTACCGGATACCGCCTATACCAGCAGTAACAAAGCCAGCACCAGCACAGCACCAAAGCCCATAGAGGCAACGTACCAGCGCAATTGACCATTCGCACTGAGCGCTAGCCCACGGTTACCCCAACGAGTAATCGTGGCCGGGATGGTCATCAGCCCATTTAACGGATCACGCTGCAACAGCTTCGCGATAGCCAGATACGGTTTAACAAAGACATGGTCGTACAACCAGTCGAAACCCCACGCATGGAACCACCAGGTTGAGAAGAAGCGGCCTGGAGCACTGTTCGCAATGCTATTCACCGCCTGACGTTTACCCAGCCACAGCACAGCGGCAAGCAGAATACCGGCAATCGCCACCACGCCAGAGGTCATTTCCAATGTCAGCAACTGACCGTGTTCAAGCGCTGTCGTCGCAGGCAATACACCGTGCAACGGCGGAACAATCATCGCACCAATAAAGGTGGACAGAACCATCAGCACAACCAGTGGTAAGTGGTGAGAAATACCTTTTCCTGCATGCGCCTTGGTTTTCTCTTCACCATGGAACACGATGAAAATCATACGGAACGTATACAGCGAGGTCATAAAGGCACCAGCCAATCCAGCCACCATCAGATTGATGTCACCGTTTGCCCATGCGCCAGCCAGGATCTCGTCTTTACTGAAGAAGCCTGCGGTAACGAGCGGCAGTGCAGCCAGCGCCGCGCCCCCGACCAGGAAGCAGACATAAACCAGTGGAATTGTTTTGCGCAGGCCGCCCATCTTGAAGATGTTCTGCTCGTGGTGGCAGGCCAAAATCACCGAACCAGAAGAGAGGAACAACAGTGCTTTAAAGAATGCGTGCGTCATCAGGTGGAAAATCGCGGCATCCCATGCCTGCACGCCCAGCGCCAGGAACATGTAACCAATCTGGCTCATGGTGGAATAGGCCAGCACGCGCTTGATGTCGGTTTGAACCAAGGCAGCAAAGCCCGCCAGCACCAACGTTACGGCACCCACAATCCCCACCAGATGAAGGACATCCGGCGCCATCAGGAACAGACCGTTGGTACGCGCAATCAGGTAAACACCCGCGGTAACCATCGTGGCGGCGTGGATCAGTGCAGATACCGGTGTTGGACCGGCCATCGCATCTGCTAGCCAGGTTTGCAACGGTAACTGTGCCGATTTACCCACCGCCCCACCCAGCAACATCAGCGTCGCCCAGGTGATTTCCGGTGAACCTTCAGCCAGTTTCTGCGGTGCCAGAACCATCAGCTCGCGGAAGTTAAGCGTGCCCAACTCTTTGTACAGGATGAACAGCGCAAAGGCTAAAAAGACATCACCCACACGGGTAACGATAAAAGCCTTCATCGCTGCCGCGCCGTTCTTCGGATTGGTGTAGTAGAAACCGATCAGCAGATAACTGCACAGTCCTACCCCTTCCCAGCCGAGATACATCAGCAACAGGTTATCCGCCAGTACCAGAACGACCATACTTGCGATAAACAGGTTGGTGTAAGCGAAGAAGCGAGAGTATCCCTCTTCCCCACGCATATACCAGGAGGCAAACAGGTGGATAAAAAAGCCAACCCCCGTCACCACGGACAACATCGTTACCGAGAGACCGTCGAGCACCAGCGTTACGCTAATGTCGAAATTACCAACGGTCATCCATGTCCACAAATGCTGATTAAAGAAGGTGACGCCGCCGCTGTGCTGCTGGCTCATGAAATCGACGACAGCCCAAGCGGTCACTAACGCTGCCAAACCAATCGAGCCAACACCGACTGTCGCAGACGTATTCTCCGACCAGCGACCACGGGAAAATGCGAGCAGCAGAAAGCCGAGCAGCGGGAAGAGTATTGTTAAATAGAGTAAGTTCATCCGCGCATCTCACTGACTGTATCAATATTCAGGGTTTGACGACGACGATACATCTGCAATAACAGCGCCAGACCAATACTGGCCTCAGCCGCCGCCAGCGTAATCGCCAGAATGTACATCACCTGACCATCCGGCTGTTGCCAGTAACTGCCTGCGACAACAAAAGCCAGCGCAGCAGCGTTGATCATAATTTCTAAACTAATCAACATAAACAGCAGGTTACGACGAATCAATAGACCAGTCAGCCCCAGAACAAACAAGATAGCGGCTAAAATCAATCCATGTTGTAACGGAATCATGCGCATTCCCCCGTTATTTTTTTCTCAACGTCCTGGTTCGCGCCTTCTTTATTGATAACGTCACCACGTTTATCTTCACGACCAATATGGAAAGCGACAACCAATCCCGCCAGCAGTAGCATTGATGCTAATTCAACGGCCAGAACATAAGGCCCAAACAGGCTGATACCCACGGCTTTCGCCTCAACAGGCGTGCCAGTGATTCCCTGCTCTTTCAGGCTCAGGATGGCGTTAACCACAATCACCAGTAACGCCAGTGAGAGAATACTTGGGCCGACCCAGGCACTCGGTTTCAACCAATTCCGCTCTTGTTCTTCTACGGAATTGCCGAGGTTGAGCATCATAACCACGAACACGAACAGCACCATGATGGCACCCGCATACACGATGATGCTTAGCGCGCCAGCAAAATTAGCCCCCAGCGAGAAAAAGACGCCCGCGATCGCCATAAGCGAAGTGACCATATACAACAACGCATGCACAGGATTGGTATGCGTAATGACGCGCAGTGTCGCCAATATCGCAATCAAACCTGTGGTATAAAAAGCGAATTCCATGCTAGCTCCTTAGGGCAACAGGCCTTTGACATCAATAGGTTTGGCTTCGTTTTCAGCGTCGCCTTTGTCTTTCCCATCGATTGCCATACCAGCCATCCGGTAGAAATTATATTCCGGATATTTACCCGGCCCCGATATCAGCAGATCTTCTTTCTCGTACACCAGATCCTGACGTTTGTAGTCGCCCATCTCGAAATCCGGCGTCAGTTGGATCGCGGTTGTCGGACACGCTTCTTCACAGAAGCCACAGAAAATGCAGCGTGAGAAGTTGATGCGGAAGAACTCGGGATACCAGCGACCATCTTTGGTTTCTGCTTTCTGCAATGAGATACAGCCAACCGGACAGGCCACTGCACACAGGTTGCAGGCAACGCAGCGCTCTTCACCATCGGGATCGCGCGTCAGCACGATACGACCACGGTAGCGCGGCGGTGGATTCACAGGCTCTTCTGGATACATTCTGGTTTCGCGCTTTTTAAAAGCATTCGATCCCACCATACAGATACTGCGTATCTGGGTGCCGAAACCAACCACTAACTCTTTCAATGTCATGGTTTATTCACCCCTTCTTAAGCGTTGTACAAAATGACGGCCGCTGTCGCCAGCAGATTCAAAAGCGTTATCGGCAGACAGACTTTCCAACCGAAAGCCATCACCTGGTCATAACGCGGACGGGGTAACGAAGCACGAATCAGGATGAACATCATCATGAAAAAGCCTGTTTTCAGCGCAAACCAGACAAACGGAGGCAGGATTGGACCATGCCAGCCACCGAAGAATAAGGTCACCATTAGCGCGGAAACGGTCACGATCCCGATATATTCCCCGACAAAGAACAGACCGAATTTCATACCGGAGTATTCAATGTGGTAACCATCGGCCAGTTCCTGCTCAGCTTCAGGCTGGTCAAATGGGTGACGGTGACATACCGCCACACCTGCGATGGCAAACGTAATAAAGCCAAAGAACTGTGGGATCACGTTCCACAGGTGTTCCTGGGAATCGACGATGTCACGCATGTTGAACGAGCCCGCCTGCGCGACCACGCCCATCAGCGACAGGCCGATGAACACTTCGTAACTCACGGTCTGAGCAGAAGCACGTACCGCACCGAGCAGCGAGTATTTGTTATTACTCGCCCAACCAGCAAACAGCACCGCGTAAACAGCCAGACCCGCCATCATCAGGAAGAACAGGATACCGATGTTCAGATCGGCAACACCCCAGGTTGGGGTGATCGGCACAATCGCAAAGGCAATCAGCATTGACGTAAACGCGATCATCGGTGCCAGCGTGAAGATCACCTTATCGGTAAAATTCGGCACCCAGTCTTCTTTGAAGAACATTTTGATCATGTCGGCGACAAGCTGTAATGAACCGCCCCAACCTACCCGGTTCGGCCCATAACGTCCCTGAAAAAGGCCAAGCAGTCGACGCTCACCCATACTCATGAACGCGCCACAGGTCACCACAACCAGCAGAATCACGACCGCTTTCCCGACAGTGATCAGAATCTCGATTAATTCCGGCGTTAACCAACTCATTGTGCGGCCTCCCGCAGATTTTCAACGGTTGCACCCGCCAACACCGGTGCAATACCCGGTAAGCCCAGCGGTAAACCAACCTGTCCCTGACTCAATTCCGCACTTAAGCGCAGTGGCAAACGTAGCGTTTGTCCTGCACAGGTCAACTCCAGCAACGTACCAGCATTCACACCCAGTGTTGCCGCATCAGCCGGGTTCACCATTACATAAGGCTCAGGCATACGCTGCTGGATCACGTCGGAGCGCTGTGACATTTCGTCACTACCAAACAGGTGATAATACGGTGCAACACGCCATTGACCCGCTTGTGGGACGAAAGCCGCAGGAATGTTGTCGAAGTACGCCAGTGACCCTTCTCCGGCTTCGATCAGACGAATACCGGGATCGCCATGACGCAAATGTCCGCCCACTTCGTCCTGGAATTTGTTCCAGGCTTGCGGTGAGTTCCAGCCTGGCGCCCAGGCAAACGGAATCTGCTGGCGATTGGCTGTCGGGCTGTTGTTTCCTTCCATTGAGAAAGCAAACATGGTGTCTTTATCGACGGGCTGACGCGGTTCATGCACGCTGATATTGGCGCGCATTGCAGTACGTCCGCTGGAACGAATCGGTGAACGTGACAGTTTCTGACCACGAATACGGAACGACGCGTCCGGCGCGGCATCTTTGATTGCCGCCAGTTGCGGCAGAGCAGCAACACACGCATCAATCACGTTATCCAGCTGCGTCCAGTCAACCTGACGGCTGTTATAGGTGATATACAGCGAGTGCAGCCAGCGCCAACTTTCCAACATCACAATCTTGTCGTTGTAATACGTTGGGTCATAAACCTGGAAGAAGCGCTGAGCACGACCTTCCTGGTTCACCAACGTACCGTCGCTTTCAGCAAAGCTGGCCGCAGACAGAATGATGTTGGCCTTATCCATGATGCGAGTACGCTGATGGTCAACCACAATCAGGTTCTCAGCTTTTTCCAGCGCCGCATCAACACGAGCGATTGGGGCATGACGGTAGAGATCGTTCTCCAGAACCACCACGCTGTCGGCATCGCCGTTTTCCAACTGCGCCAGCGCGTCATCCAACGAACCGCCCCCCATGATTGACAACCCGATGCTGTTAGCCGCAGGAGCAACAAAGGTAATACCAACGTCAGAACCGCGATTCTTCAGCGCTTTGGCAACGTTCGCCGCTGCGGAGATCACGTCCTCGCTACCTGAATTGGTGCCGGAGATGATGAGTGGTTTTTTCGCACCGGCCAGCGCCTGTACGATGATATCGACTTTCTGGTCGAGACCTGCCGCCAGATCGGTAACTGCCGGTGCGCTGCTATCCAGACCGTGTGCAATAGCGAAACCAAGACGTGCCTGATCGGCAACTGGCGCACGGTAGTTCCATGCAGCGATGTCGTCCAGACGCGTGTTGTCGACGTTAGTGACAAACAGCGGGTGCTTGGCATGCTGACCAATGTTCATGATCGCCGCAATCTGCCAGTCAGCCACTTTCTGCGCTGCCGCCATTTCACGGGCTTTTCCTTTAACCGCTTGACGAACAGCCAGAGCGATACGCGCCCCCGTCTGCGTTAAGTCTTCGCCCAGAATCAGAACCGCATCGTAACCTTCAATCTCACGCAGCGCTGGCGTTCTCACGCCGCTTTCACGTAACACTTTCAGAATCAGTTGCAGGCGATTTTGTTCTTCCTGCGCGATACCGGTGTAGAAATTCTCAGCCCCCACCAGTTCACGCAAGGCGAAGTTGCTTTCAATACTGGCACGTGGCGAGCCAATACCGATGGTTTTCTTCGCCTGACGCAGCACATCCGCCGCACCTTGCAGTGCCTGATCAGCGTTCAGTGCGATCCAGTCATTACCACGACGTTGCAGCGGCTGGTTCGGACGGTCTTTCTGGTTGACGTACCCGTAACCAAAACGGCCGCGGTCACACAGGAAATAGTGGTTTACGCTACCGTTGAAACGGTTTTCGATACGACGCAGTTCACCATAGCGTTCACCGGGGCTGGTATTACAGCCGACGCTGCACTGTTGGCAAACGCTCGGTGCAAACTGCATATCCCATTTACGGTTGTAGCGCTCGGAGTGCGTTTTGTCGGTGAATACGCCAGTCGGACACACTTCAACCAGGTTACCAGAGAACTCACTTTCCAGCGTGCCATCTTCCGGGCGACCGAAATAGACGTTGTCGTGTGCGCCATAAACACCGAGATCTTTACCATCCGCATAGTCTTTGTAGTAACGCACGCAGCGATAGCACGCGATACAGCGGTTCATCTCATGAGAAATAAACGGCCCGAGATCCTGATTGCGGTGGGTACGTTTGGTGAAGCGATAGCGACGGAAGTTCTGCCCCGTCATCACCGTCATATCCTGCAAATGACAGTTACCGCCTTCCTCACACACTGGGCAATCGTGCGGGTGGTTGGTCATCAGAAACTCAACTATCGTCTTACGGAATAGCTTCGCCTCTTCATCTTCGATCGCGATGAACGCGCCATCGGTTGCTGGTGTCATACAGGACATCACCAGACGACCGCGGGTGTCTTCCGCATTTTGATACTGTTTTACCGCACAGAGGCGGCAAGATCCGACGCTCCCGAGCGCGGGGTGCCAGCAAAAGTAAGGAATATCAAGTCCCAGAGTCAGGCAAGCTTCCAGAAGGTTGTCTGCTCCGTTTACTTCATACTCTTTGCCGTCTACATGAATAGTAGCCATAGTCAGCATGCTTCCATAATGGCCCGTGTTGCCACGAGCGCTAATCAAAAATTCTGTATACCCTCATCTTTCAAACCGCAAATGCGTTGGCTACCTGCGCCTTGAAATCTATTGGGTTTATGAGGGTGGCTTATTTGCGCCACCCTGCGGATACATTTACTGCATCTCGCACGTGTTGAGCGATAGCTTACCAGCGCTCTTTCAACAGGTTAGGCTGAATACCGCCAATCGCTTTGAGGTTGCCTAAATACTGTTTAGAGATACCCGCTTCGAATTCTTCCCGGAAATACTTGATGGCACTTTGCAGTGGTTCGACCGCACCCGGCGCATGCGCACAGAAGGTGTTACCCGGTCCGAGGAAGCGACAAAGCTGCTCCAGCGTTTCGATATCACCAGGCTGGCCTTCTCCCTTCTCCAGCGCACGTAGAATCTTCACACTCCACGGTAAACCATCACGGCACGGCGTACACCAGCCACAGGATTCACGAGCGAAGAATTCTTCGAGGTTACGCGTCAACGAAACCATATTGATTTCATGATCGACAGCCATCGCCAGCGCAGTACCCATACGGCTACCTGCTTTCGCAATGTGCTCAAAATCCATCGGCAGATCGAGATGACTTTCCGTCAGGAAATCTGTACCTGCTCCACCCGGTTGCCAGGCTTTCAGCTTCAGGCCATCACGCATGCCACCCGCGTAATCTTCCAGAATCTCGCGCGCCGTGGTGCCAAACGGCAGTTCCCACAGACCCGGATTCTTGACGCGACCAGAGAAACCCATCAATTTTGTGCCTGCATCTTTGCTTTTACCTGCAGACAACCCCTGATACCACGCCGCACCGTGCTCGATAATCGCCGGTACATTACACAACGTTTCCACGTTGTTGACGCAGGTCGGCTTACCCCAGGCGCCAGCAGACGCCGGGAACGGCGGCTTTGAACGAGGGTTGGCACGACGGCCTTCCAGAGAGTTAATCAGTGCCGTTTCTTCACCGCAGATGTAACGCCCAGCGCCCGTATGCACGAACAACTCGAAATCAAATCCGCTGCCCAGAATATTCTTGCCCAGTAGGCCAGCGGCTTTTGCTTCTTCAATGGCGCGACGCAGATGAACAGCAGCTTCGATGTATTCACCGCGTAGGAAGATGTAGCCACGATAGGCTTTCAGCGCAAAGGCGCTGATCAGCATGCCTTCAACCAGCAGATGAGGCTCTTGCTCCATCAGCAGGCGGTCTTTATATGTACCGGGTTCCATTTCATCCGCGTTACACAGCAGGTAGCGGATGTTCATGCTTTCGTCTTTCGGCATCAGGCTCCACTTCAAGCCTGTCGAAAAGCCCGCGCCACCACGCCCTTTCAGGCCAGCGTCTTTAACCAGTGAGACCACGTCATCCTGTGCCATGCCGGTTAACGCTTTTTGCGCCGCGACATAACCATTTTTGCTGCGATACTCATCCAGCCATACCGGCTGTTTGTCTGCGCGTAAACGCCAGGTCAGAGGATGCTGCTCAGCAGTCAGAACAATGTCTTTACTCATTGATACTGCTCCAATAACGTTTCAATACCTTCCGGCGTCACATGGCTGTGGGTATCATCGTCAATCATCATTGACGGCCCCTTGTCACAGTTCCCCAGGCAGCAGGTCGGCAACAGTGTGAAACGTCCATCGAACGTTGTCTGTCCCGGTTTGATGCTTAGCTTACGCTCCAGCGCTGCCTGAACGCCCTGATAGCCATTGATGTGGCACACAACGCTGTCGCAATAGCGAATAATATGACGCCCGACAGGCTGACGGAAAATCTGGCTGTAGAACGTCGCCACACCTTCCACGTCACTGGCAGGGATACCCAGTAAGTCGGCAATCGCGTGAATAGCACCATCCGGCACCCAGCCGCGTTCTTTTTGCACAATTTTCAGTGCTTCGATTGACGCCGCGCGTGCATCCTCGTAGTGATGTTTTTCGTGCTCAATGGCGTCACGTTCGGCGTCACTCAATACAAAAGTATTGTCTTTTGTCAGTGAGTCGGCTGCCGGTTGTCCCAGAGCGTCAATATGATCGTGATTGTTGTGATCATGCATAGTTAGCGGTCCACATCTGACATTACGAAATCAATACTGCCGAGGTAAACGATCAGATCGGATACCAGACATCCGCGAATGACAGAAGGAATCTGTTGCAGATGCGCATAGCTCGGCGTGCGAATACGGGTACGGTAGCTCATCGTGCCGCCGTCACTGGTCAGGTAATAGCTGTTGATGCCTTTCGTTGCCTCAACCATCTGGAACGATTCATTAGCAGGCATCACCGGTCCCCAGGAAACCTGAAGGAAGTGGTTAATCAGCGTATCGATATGCTGCAACGTGCGCTCTTTTGGTGGCGGCGTCGTCAGTGGGTGATCGGCTTTGAACGGCCCTTCCGGCATGTTCTTAAGACACTGATCCAGAATACGTAAGCTCTGACGCAACTCTTCAACTTTCAACATCACGCGGCTATAGCAATCGCTGATGCCGTCGCCAACTGGCACTTCAAAGTCAAAGTTTTCATAGCCGGAATAGGGACGCCATTTCCGCACGTCAAAACCGATACCAGTAGCACGCAGACCTGCACCCGTTACGCCCCATTCCAATGCTTCTTTCGCATTGTAGGCAGCAACGCCCTGAGTACGGCCTTTCAGAATGGTGTTCTGCAATGCAGATTTGACATAGGTGTCCAAACGAGCCGGCATCCAGTCAAGGAATTCACGCAGCAGACGTTCCCAGCCGCGTGGTAGATCGTGCGCCACACCGCCAATACGGAACCACGCTGGGTGCATACGGAAACCGGTAATCGCTTCAACCAAATCGTAAATTTTCTGGCGGTCAGTAAACGCGAAGAACACCGGCGTCATCGCACCGACGTCCTGAATATAGGTACTGATATACAGCAGATGGCTATTAATACGGAACAGCTCAGACAGCATTACGCGAATCGTCTTGACGCGATCCGGCACCTCAATGCCAGCCAGTTTTTCCACGGCCAGTACATATGGCATTTCGTTAACGCAGCCGCCAAGGTATTCAATACGGTCGGTATAAGGAATGTAGCTGTGCCAGGACTGGCGCTCGCCCATTTTCTCCGCACCCCGATGGTGGTAACCCACATCAGGCACGCAGTCGACGATTTCTTCACCATCCAATTGCAGGATTATACGGAAGGCTCCGTGTGAAGAAGGGTGATTCGGACCGAGGTTGAGGAACATGAAGTCCTCATTTTCAGTACCGCGCTTCATGCCCCACTCTTCCGGTTTGAACGTCAGCGATTCCATTTCCAGATCTTCTTTCTGCTTAGTCAGCTCGAAAGGATCGAATTCGGTTGCACGCGCCGGATAATCTTTACGCAGTGGATGTCCTTCCCACGTCTGCGGCATCATGATGCGCGTCAGATTTGGGTGACCATCGAAGGCCATGCCAAACATCTCCCACGTTTCCCGCTCATACCAGTTGGCATTCGGGAAAAGTTTAGTCACGGTCGGTAGATGCAGGTCATTCTCAGCCAACGCGACTTTCAGCATGATGTCGCGGTTACGCTCAATGGAAATGATGTGATAAAAGACGGAGTAGTCGGCGGCAGGTAAACCTTCACGATGAGTACGCAAGCGTTCATCCATACCGTGCAGGTCAAACAGCATGACATAAGGCTTAGGCTGTTTTTTCAGGAATGCGACAACATCCAGTAATTGCTCACGTTTGACCCACACCACGGGGATACCGGTGCGGGTTGCCTGTACAGTAAATGCATCTGGTCCAAAACGGTTACACAGTTCGCCAACGACCGGATCGTTAAGATGATCGCGAGTTTGCCAGCCTGGCTGAGCGAGATCGTGTGTCGTTAAATCTGTCATAAATATGTCACCACATTAAATGTGCTATTTCTGTAGCTGATAATGACCGCACACTATTATCGGGGTATTACACGGCCACCGGGTTTATCATCTACAGGTCAAATCTCATCAGGCGAACGCAGGTTGGTCACAGCGATTCGCTCGCCACGTTTGCGCTCACGCTCAGATTGCATGTTGGCGCGGTAAACGCCCTGTTCACCTACCACCCATGACAGAGGGCGACGTTCTTTACCGATGGATTCTTTCAGCAGCAACAGCGCTTGCATGTATGCTTCTGGGCGCGGAGGACAGCCCGGAATATACACATCAACAGGCAGGAATTTATCTACGCCCTGAACAACGGAATAGATATCGTACATACCGCCGGAGTTAGCACACGCGCCCATGGAGATAACCCATTTAGGCTCAAGCATTTGCTCATATAGACGCTGAATAACGGGGGCCATTTTGGTAAAACAGGTTCCCGCGACTACCATGAAGTCAGCCTGACGTGGCGACGCACGCAGAACCTCAGCACCAAAACGCGCAACATCATGAACGGCGGTAAACGACGTCACCATTTCTACATAGCAACAGGAAAGACCAAAGTTATACGGCCACAGGGAGTTCTGACGACCCCAGTTCACCGTATCGTGTAATGCATGTTCCAGTTTGCCCATGTAGACACTGCGGTGAACATGTTGCTCCAGAGGGTCGGAAACGATCTCCTGACGTTGCAGGGGATAACGGTCATTCTCACCGTCCGGCTCTATGCGGGTGAGCGTATAGTCCATCTTAAAATGCCTCGCTGTTACTGCGGATGAGTGTTGGTAGTGTTGATGAGGTCTGATTTAACAACTTGTCTTTTGGATCGAACCGGGGTCCAGTCAAGTGCCCCAACGCGAACCAGATAAACCAAACCAGCCAACAGCACCAAAATGAAAATGGTTGCTTCAATGAAGCCAATCCAGCCGCTTTCTTTGATAGACACCGCCCACGCATAGAGATAGAGGGCTTCAACGTCGAAGATAACGAAGAACATAGCGACAAGATAAAATTTAGCAGACAGACGTAACCGCGCTGAACCTACGGAGTCGATTCCTGATTCATAAGGTACGTTTTTGGCCCTGGCTCTGGCTCTCCCACCCAGCAAGAAGCCACCGGTCAGCATGAAGACGCACAAGCCTACGGCAATGATAAGGAATAGCGCAAAAGCCCAATGATGGGCGAGGATTTCAGTAGTTGTTGACATTCTCTTTGCTTACTCATCAAAAGTGGCGGGTAATATCTCTGCTCTGTTATCGGCAGTTAATGCGCCACATCGATTAAAAGGAAGGATTAATAACCACAAAAAAGCACGGAAACGTATCAGGTAAGCCTTGCTTGGTATGGTTGAGCCCCAAATTTGTAACCTTTTTTCAACCTTACTAAAAATAACAGTACATTACTTTACATGCACGCTGTTTTGTTAACATTTTGTGTTCTCACTCGTAGCTAAATCGAGTCAGTGCCTTCATCAGTTAACCAGAGCGCAGCGACACAGAAAGCAAGTTTGCAGCGTTACTATACCATTTTCACAGAAAATGCCTGTTCCCCCATGTGGTTATTAGGGATATTTTTTGATCCAGCACACATTTTTACCAATTTAGTTAGTAAAAAAACCACACGGATTCAAGGCCGGGTTGGATATCATTTTCTATAACATATTTTTAAAAAAATAGAACCAACGTTTTATAAAATCAAGCTGCGCCCTATATCACCGTGCCTAGCCTATTGATGCCAAATGGAAAACGCAAAGTGGGAGAAAACCGGGGAAATGAGGTCAATCAGACACGGTCTACGCGGGTTTAACACCTTAGCCATAAATCATCATCATTCGGGGTGCATCCCTACCCTCCCCGAATGATAATTAACTGCCCATTACGATTAGATGACATCCTTCAGCGACGAGTCGGCAGACAGCGTTCCATCCGCGCGGTTTGCCAACATGTTGACAGATGTAATGTGAGAGGGCTTCCCTGATTCAATCACATTGAAGATTGCTGTCGCCAGTTCATTCTCCTGATTAGGGTTCTGGCAGAGGAAATAACGAGTCTCAGGCAATCTTGGCAACCCTTCCTCTTCACCCAATACCCGCAGCTCCGGGCTCATCATTTCCACTGAACGCACAGTGATACCCATACCTGCCTTCACTGCGGCGCGCACAGCAGAGAGCGTTGACGCCACGTAGGCAATTCTCCAGGGGATACCTGCGGCCGTCAGTTGCTGCGTAGCCAACGAACGGAAAGGGCTCGGTTCATCCGGCACAACCAGGGGAACAGGTTCATTCGCTCGGAACTGATAATCCGCCGCGCAATACCATAACGTCGGGGAACTACGTAATAACACATGCGGAAACACCACACCGTTCATTGTAGTAATAACCAGATCTATTTTTCCATGATTCAGCATCTCCATCATTTCAGCACTACGTTTTACGCTGACATTGACGGAGAGTTTAGGAAATACAGTCGTCACCCGATGTAAAATATAAGGCAGGATGGTGTCTGCTGTATCGTCAGACGCCCCGATGGTTAGCGTACCTTGAATATCACTGTACATTAATGAAATACAGGCTTCATCATTGAATTGTAATATTTTTCTGGCATAACCTAGAAATTGTATACCATGTTCGGTCAGCAATTTATTACGCCCGTGCCGGGCAAAAAGTTCCTTTTCGATGAGTTGCTCCAGCCGCTGCATCTGCTGGCTGACTGCCGATTGAGTCCGATTGACGGC
This sequence comes from Pectobacterium araliae, assembly GCF_037076465.1. Classification (NCBI taxonomy): domain Bacteria; kingdom Pseudomonadati; phylum Pseudomonadota; class Gammaproteobacteria; order Enterobacterales; family Pectobacteriaceae; genus Pectobacterium; species Pectobacterium araliae. The sequence goes on from NZ_AP028908.1 coordinate 2,932,290, forward strand.
GGCGGCGGCCGCTGCAAATGTATTTAAATCTGCAACGGCAACAAACGTCCTCAGTAAATCAAGATCGAGATTAAGAACTGGTCGATTTGCACTGGTCATACGATTTTTCACTTATCTATTTTAATTTTAACAAAATATTCCTGGTGTTTTATTACATGTACGGGTAATGGCCGGTACATTTAAAGACACTATCGCAGACGCACGATAAGGGCAAAAAAATACTTATATTTCGTTACCCCTATCGCCTTTCCATTGGTAAGACATCACATAATTAAATGGCTCACCAGCCTTAATCCTTTATTCAATAACAACGACACGCTCTCTTTATTTCATTCTACGAAATAAAGACGTTCTACACGTAAATAAACGAGCTATCCCTGTCACCCTATTCTTGCACTAAAAAGTGCGTCCTGAACGGTTTCCCGCCCCCTACCATATCGCACCGTCCAACGAGTACACAACCATATAGTGCAGATGCGCAATCATTTGCAGCAAAAGCGATAATCATTCTTCAAAAGGCACTTTAGGAGGAGTACATTAAGCGGGTTATGCTATTCCGCATGGGAATATGCGCTCTCTGCAAAAGGTTCGTACTATTTATGTCTCCGATTGAAAAATCCAAGAAACTGGAGAACGTATGCTATGACATCCGTGGCCCAGTTCTAAAGGAAGCCAAGCGGCTTGAAGAAGAAGGCAATAAGGTCCTTAAACTGAATATTGGCAACCCTGCGCCCTTCGGCTTTGAGGCACCGGACGAAATTCTGGTCGATGTCATCCGTAACCTACCAACAGCACAGGGCTACTGTGATTCTAAGGGGCTCTATTCCGCCCGTAAGGCCATCGTTCAGCACTATCAGGCGCGGGATATGCGGGATATTACGGTTGAAGACGTCTATATTGGCAACGGAGTTTCCGAACTCATCGTGCAATCTATGCAGGCGCTACTCAATCCGGGTGATGAAATGCTGGTTCCCGCACCAGATTATCCACTCTGGACTGCGGCAGTTTCCCTGTCTAACGGCAATGCCGTTCACTATCTCTGTGATGAGTCTTCTGATTGGTTCCCCGATCTGGATGATATCCGCAAAAAAATCACCTCTAATACTCGCGGTATTGTTATCATCAACCCGAACAACCCGACAGGTGCGGTCTACAGCAAAGAGCTGCTGCTGGATATCGTGGCGATTGCGCGCGAACACAGCCTGATCATTTTCGCCGACGAAATTTACGACAAAATTCTGTATGACGATGCACAACATCACTCGATTGCCGCACTCGCGCCAGATCTGCTGACGGTCACGTTCAACGGGCTCTCCAAGACGTACCGTGTGGCAGGTTTCCGTCAAGGCTGGATGGTACTAAACGGTCCGAAAAAACACGCCAAAGGCTATATTGAAGGGCTGGAAATGCTGGCCTCAATGCGTTTGTGTGCCAATGTGCCTATGCAGCATGCGATTCAGACCGCACTGGGCGGCTATCAGAGCATCAGCGAGTTTATTCAGCCCGGTGGACGCCTGTACGAACAGCGCAATCGCTCTTGGGAATTGATCAACCAGATCCCCGGCGTGTCATGCGTAAAACCACGCGGTGCGCTGTATATGTTCCCGCGTATTGACGCCAAGCGCTTTAATATCCATGACGACCAAAAACTGGTGCTGGACCTCCTATTACAGGAAAAAGTCTTGCTGGTTCAGGGAACCGCGTTTAACTGGCCTTACCCAGACCATGTACGCATCGTCACGCTACCGCGTGTTGATGAGCTGGATATGGCAATTCACAAATTAGGGCGTTTTCTGGGGCACTATCACCAATAACCCAGCAATAAACGCCCCTCGCAGCGCCGGGCAGTCGTCGCCCGGCGAAAACCAGACCTTCGTTTGCATAATCTTCGGCAAGTGCTCACAATAGACACCCACGATATTGCTATTCCACCGTGCTGTTGTCTGAGAGATCGCCATGAATCAGAGCCACTTTTTCGCCCATTTATCCCGTCTAAAACTCATCAGCCGTTGGCCATTAATGCGCAACGTGCGTACGGAAAACGTCTCCGAACACAGCCTTCAGGTCGCCTTTGTCGCTCACGCACTGGCGGTAATCAAAAACCGCAAATTTGCGGGTAACCTGAACGTAGAGCGCATTGCGCTACTGGCGATGTATCACGATGCCAGCGAGGTGCTGACAGGCGACATGCCAACGCCGATCAAATACTATAATGCGCAGATCGCGCATGAGTACAAAAAGATAGAGAAGATTGCCCAGCAGAAGCTGATCGACATGCTGCCAGAAGAGTTACAACAGGATTATCGGATGCTGCTGGATGACAACTATACTAGCGAAGAAGAACGCGCCATCGTTAAACAGGCAGACGCGCTCTGCGCCTACCTGAAATGTCTGGAAGAATTATCCGCGGGCAATGCGGAATTTACGCTTGCTAAAGCGCGGCTGGAAAAAACATTGCAGTTGCGCCACAGCCCGGAAATGGACTATTTCATGACGGTATTCGTTCCCAGCTTTAGCCTATCGCTTGATGAAATCAGTCAGGATTCGCCGCTATAACGGGAGACATGGTCAGAACGGATACAGCCACGGCACCATCACCACACTAACCAGCATCACCAGTACGGTAAAGGGGACGCCAATGCGCACAAAGTCCCCAAATTTATAACCGCCTGGCCCCAGTACCAACGTATTCACCGGTGATGACACGGGTGTCATAAATGCGGCTGATGCCGCCACGGCGATGATCATCGCAAAGGGATAAGGCGACACGCCCATTTGTTTCGCCGCAGCAATCGCAATGGGCGCCATCAGCACCGCCGTCGCTGTATTGGAAATAAACAGGCCAATGACGGCACACAACACGAACAAGCACACCAGCATCACATGTGGCCCAGCATTCCCGGCAACATCCATCAGTCCTTTAACGATCAGCGCCACACCGCCCGTTTGCTGCAACGCCAACGCAAACGGCATCATCCCGACGATGAGAATAATACTCGGCCAGTGGATAGCTCGGTAGGCGCTTTCCATATCGATGCAGCGGAATTTGCCCATCAGTAAACAGGCGATCAGCGCAGCAACCGCATTCGGTATTTCATCCGTCAACATCATCGCGACCATCAGCGCCAGACAAAACAGCGCGTGCGGTGCCTGACTCACTGCGGGCGCAACGTCATCCACTTCAGCAGGGAGATTAAGTAGAAGGAAGTCGTTTTTCTGCGTGTGCAACTGCCGAATCATACGCCAGTCCCCCATCACCAACAGAATATCACCGAGCTGGAGCGGCTCATCGGCGAGGATACCCTCCATCGCTTCACCTGACCGGCGAATCCCTACGACGCTCAGGCCATAGCGGCTACGAAATCCAACGTCGTAGAGCGTTTTCCCCAACAGTTCAGAATCGGGTATCAAAGAAACTTCCGCCATCCCTACATCACGCGCCTGTTCAGAGAAATACTCACCACGCAGCACCATCGGTTCAAGCCGCTGCGAGGTGCAAAATTCACGTAAATCCACCTCAGATGCTGACATATCGATCAGCAGCACATCATTCAGGCGAAGTTCGGTATTGCCAGCCACGCTGATCATCACACGTCGGAATTTACGCCAACGCTCAATCCCGACCACATTCGCCCCAAAACGTTGGCGCAGATGTAAATCGTCCAGACGATGGCCGATAAAAGGCGATCCTGGCCGAATAGCCAGTCGGCGTGCTCTGCCTGTCAGTCGGTAATCACGAATCAGATCGCGAAACGTTCTTCTCTTCCACATCTCTTTTGCTGTTGCCGTCTCAGCGTCACCAAGCCAGTAACGTGCCACCATCATATATGCCACGCCCAGCAACAGGACTACCATCCCTATCGGCGTCACGCTGAAGAACCCAAAGCCCGCAACCCCCTCGCGCATCAACTCACTGCTCACCACCATATTCGGCGGTGTCGCCACCAGCGTCATCATGCCGCTAATCAACCCAGCGAAGCTCAGCGGCATCATCAGCCTTCCAGGGGAAATTTTCATCCGTGCGGAAACACTCAGTACCACGGGAATAAAAATGGCGACAACGCCGGTGGAACTCATGAAAGCCCCCAGCAGCGCAACAGTGACCATCAGCAAGATCAGCATCTTCATTTCGCTGCTACCCGCCACACGAACCAGCCAGTCACCGACCTGATAAGCGACACCGGTACGAACCAACCCTTCACCAATCACAAACAGGGCAGCAATCAAGATCACATTAGGATCGCTGAACCCCACTAGCGCTTCAGATAGCGTCAGCGTGCCACTCAATACAAACGCGATAATGACCAACAGCGCGACGACATCCATGCGTAATTTATTGGTGGTAAACAACACAATGGCGATCAGCAACAGGGATAAAACCCAGAGAAGTTCGCTATTCAAAACGGTTCCCCTGACGGAAAATGCATAGTGAGAGGTGGTGGTTCAGCATGCCATAGAAGGGAAGCTAACACCCACGCAGCGTGAAGTATGACAGGTATAGTCTGCCATAAAAAAAACCTCGCGGATGCGAGGTTTGATCATATTTAGTCACAGTTTTGTCACTATATTACAGACGACCTCTTGGCGCAGAAGCACCTTAACGCCACCTTGTAACTTCTCTATTTCTATCTGTTCCAACGAATCAAGAACCAAATCGACCTGATCCAGCTCCGGCGTATCCGTTGGTGCTTTCACCGCAATAACCTTACAGCCTGCCGCCAGACCCGATAATACCCCTGCGGGTGCATCCTCAACCACGACACATTCTTCCGGTTTCAATCCTAACTTCTGTGCACCAAGTAAATAGGCATCAGGGTGAGGCTTGCCTTTGGCAACCTGCTCCGCCGTAATAAAAGCGCGAGGAGCAGGTAGTTCTCCACGATGATGACGCGCACTGGCAATCGGCACGGTGCCGGATGTCACAATTGCCCAGGGAATATCTAAGGCATCCAACCGTTCCAACAGTGCCTTTGCTCCTGGCATAGCAACAATACCTTGCGTGTCAGACGCTTCGGTTTTCTCCAGCGCATCGAACTCCTGTTGAATCGTTTCTTCGGTTTGCCCTTGAAGAAAATGGCGCAGGGACGTGATGGCCTGTTTGCCATGAATAAAATCCAGCACTTCCTGTGGTTTAATATCGTGATCTTTTGCCCAGTTAATCCACGCACGTTCTACAGCAGGCAGTGAATCAACCAGCGTACCATCGAGGTCGAACAGAAAACCTTTACACTCCACAGAAAGCCCCTTTTTCATTAATCAGGCATTGATGATTTGTGCGATCTCAACCGCACTCAAGTGATACTGGCGCGGGCAGGATTGCCAGACAGCCAGCATTCTGTTGTATTTTTCCCACATTTTTGTCTGAGCGTTAAACCCATGCGTGCCCGCATCAAAGTGAGGATAACGACCCTCAACATGCACCATGAAACGTACAAAACCCAGATAACGCGCTTCCGTTGCCGCATCAAAACCCAGGAAAGTCAGACGGCGTTCATCCAAATCCTGCTTATCTTTCAGATTGGTCCATGACACCTGCAAAGCATGATGCATTTCCATGACGTTAATAATGGTGCGGCACACTTCCTCCGTCAGCTCACCAAACTCACGATCCAGTTCGCGCATCTGCAAACCGTAACCACGCTCGATGATCGTTTGTAGCCGACGATAGCGCTCAGCGTTATCGGGATCGAGCATCGTCATCATTTTGTATTGGTTTGAAAGGATCAATCTCTGGGCATTCGTCATTTCCATGTTGCTCTCCTGAACCCTCTTTGGTGTAAGCCAATGTCGCTAAATAGGTATTATCCGCAGAATCGCATACTGAATCGTGTCACGATAGCGGTAGCCGCCGCTTCTTTGATTTGAAACAGGGGAAAGAAAAAAATAGCCATCAACCCGCACACAGCCTGACGCCGATCACAAATCATCAAGGAAGGTTTTATCAAGCTGCTTAAATGCACGTTTCAGCACATCCGCCAACGCCTGGTAAGTTGGCGCCTCCTCTAGCGGAGCAAGTGCCTGTCCTGATTCCGCAAGCTTATGGCGAATCTCATGGAACCACTGTGCCAGCGTTGGCGGTAAAGGCGTAACAGAACGGCGGCCAAGCCACCACAGGCCTTGCAACGGCAGGCTACAGGCAAACAGCGCGGTGGCAATAGCCGGGCCGAGTTGGCCACCAAGCGCAATCTGCCACGTTAAGGTAAACACCGCCAGTGGCGGCATAACGCGAATACCGAACCGCGTTGCTCGCGTCACGCGGTTCTCAGGAAATAGGGGTGCCAACTGCTTTTCTGCTGGCCACGTCTTCATATAATGCTGCCCACGTTGGAGTAACTGTAGCCAACTAATTCTACTGTCTGGTTTCGTCGCCATAGCCACACCTCAACTTTACAGATAAAAAATAAAACTTTTGCACAAATCAACAACTCAAGTTGATAAGGTTAAAATATATTTTGTGTTTACTCTACGCTATCGGTATCCTAGATCGGCCTTTTGGCCGCTGTATACCTAAAGTAGTATGACTACACGCAGGGAGTATAATTCCCTTTGCGACATAAGCGCAGCCAACGGCCATAACGCGGTTATCATCGCTTTAAACGCTGCGATTTACATCAGGTCGATATCACGTTGTTGTAAAGACCACGTTATTGTAAAGACTATGTTGTAGAAATTATGGTGTACCGATTATCTGGTATACCGCATAGTATCGACCCTTATTCATCATCGTGTCTGGTGTATCACACCAAGGCATGATGTTAATCATAAATGCCAGCGGCGGTATGCGATACGCTATACCCTGTATGACATTTTTTTAACCATGTATAACAAGTAGGTACTTCCATGTCGAGTAAGTTAGTACTGGTTCTTAACTGCGGTAGTTCATCCCTGAAATTCGCCATCATCGATGCGATTAACGGAGAAGAGTACCTGTCTGGTTTAGCCGAATGTTTCAACCTGCCTGAAGCCCGCATCAAATGGAAAATGGACGGCGGTAAACACGACGCCGAACTGGGTGCCGGTGCAGCTCACAGTGAAGCGCTGAACTTCATCGTCAATACCATTCTGTCTCAGAAGCCAGAGCTGTCTGCTCAGTTGGTTGCTATCGGTCACCGTATCGTTCACGGCGGTGAGAAGTTCACCCAATCCGCGATCATCACTGATGATGTTCTTCAGGGTATCAAAGATTCCGTACCTTTTGCACCTCTGCACAACCCGGCGCACTTGATCGGTATTGATGAAGCACTGAAATCTTTCCCGCATCTGGCTGATAAAAACGTCGCTGTTTTCGACACCGCGTTCCACCAGACCATGCCGGAAGAATCCTACCTTTATGCACTGCCGTACAAACTGTATAAAGAAAACCACATCCGCCGCTACGGCGCACATGGCACCAGCCACTACTTTGTTTCTCGTGAAGCGGCGAAAGTGCTGAACAAACCGATAGAAGAGCTGAACGTCATCACTTGCCACTTGGGCAACGGTGGTTCTGTTACTGCAATCCGTAACGGCGAGTGCGTTGACACCTCTATGGGTCTGACGCCGCTGGAAGGTCTGGTGATGGGTACGCGTAGTGGCGATATCGATCCCGCGATCATTTTCCACCTGCATGACGCCATGGGTATGAGTGTTGATGCTATCAACACCCTACTGACCAAAGAATCTGGTCTGTTGGGCCTGACTGAAGTGACCAGCGACTGCCGTTACGTTGAAGATAACTACGAAACGAAAGCAGATGCTAGACGTGCAATGGATGTTTACTGCCACCGTCTGGCTAAATACATCGGTTCCTACGCGGCACTGATGGAAGGTCGTCTGGATGCGGTGATCTTCACGGGGGGTATCGGTGAAAACGCAGCAATGGTTCGTGAACTGTCGCTGAAGAAACTGGGTCTGCTGGGCTTTGACGTCGATCACGAACGTAACCTGGCAGCGCGCTTCGGTAAAGGTGGCAACATCGCTAAAGATGGCACCCGCCCAGCGCTGGTTATCCCGACCAATGAAGAATTGGTCATCGCCGAAGACGCTTACCGTCTGACCGCGTAAAACACGTAACTCCCAACACCGTCAGCTAAGGCTGACGGTGTTGTTTTTGACTAACGAGCAACCGTAAAGAGGTTCGGCCGTGTCCCGTATAATCATGTTGATCCCCACTGGCACCAGCGTTGGTCTGACAAGCGTCAGCCTGGGTGTCATTCGCTCCATGGAACAGAAAGGCGTCCGCCTGAGCGTGTTCAAACCTATCGCCCAACCGCGCAGTGGCGACAATACGCCAGATCAGACGACCACTATTATCCGTGCTAATTCCGCTATCAGCGCCGCAGAACCACTGGCAATGAGCCGCGTTGAAACCCTGTTGAGCTCTAACCAACAAGACGTGCTGATGGAAGAAATCATCGCGCGTTACCACGAAACGACCAAAGATGCTGAAGTCGTTCTGGTTGAAGGTCTGGTTCCTACCCGTAAGCACCAGTTTGCTAACGCGTTGAACTATGAAATCGCCAAAACGCTGAACGCGGAAATCGTCTTTGTACTGGCGCTGGGCAACGATTCTCCAGCACAGTTGAAAGACCGCATCGAACTGGCGCGTTCCAGCTTCGGTGGCAGCAAAAACAAAAACATCACTGGCGTGATCATCAATAAACTGAATGCGCCGGTAGATGAGCAGGGTCGTACACGCCCTGATCTGTCTGAAATCTTTGATGACTCAACGAAAGCCAGCGTTGCCAACATCGATCCTAAGCAACTGTTCGCTAACAGCCCGCTGCCGGTTCTGGGCTGTATCCCGTGGAGCTTTGATCTGATTGCTACGCGTGCCATTGATATGGCGAAGCACCTGAATGCTCGTATCGTCAATGAAGGTGACATTCAGACGCGTCGCGTTAAGTCTGTCACCTTCTGCGCACGCAGCATCCCGCATATGCTGGAGCATTTCCGTCCGGGTTCACTGCTGGTGACCTCCGCTGACCGTCCTGATGTTCTGGTCGCCGCGTGTCTGGCCGCCATGAACGGCGTGGAAATCGGTGCCCTGCTGCTGACTGGCGGCTACGAAATGGATCCAAGTATTGCCAAGCTATGTGAACGTGCCTTCCAGACTGGCCTGCCAGTATTTATGGTCGACACCAACACCTGGCAAACCTCACTCAGCCTGCAAAGCTTCAACCTTGAAGTACCGGCTGATGACCGCCAGCGCGTCGAGAAAGTGCAGGAATATGTTGCACGCCACATCGACACCCAGTGGATCGATTCTCTGAGCGCTGAATCTGAGCGTTCACGCCGTCTGTCTCCACCAGCATTCCGTTATCAGCTTACTGAACTGGCGCGCAAAGCGGGCAAACGTATCGTTCTGCCAGAAGGTGATGAGCCACGTACCGTTAAAGCCGCTGCAATTTGTGCCGAACGCGGCATTGCGCACTGTGTGCTGATCGGTAACCCAGAAGAGATTCAACGCGTTGCCGCCGCTCAGGGTGTAGAACTGGGCAAAGGCATTGAAATCGTCGATCCGATTGTCGTGCGTGAGCGCTATGTTGCGCGTCTGGTTGAACTGCGTAAGAGCAAGGGCATGACCGAAGTGGTTGCGCGCGAACAGCTCGAAGACAACGTCGTTCTGGGTACGTTGATGCTGGAACAGGGTGAAGTTGACGGTCTGGTTTCTGGTGCCGTTCATACCACCGCTAATACCATTCGTCCGCCGTTACAGTTGATCAAAACTGCACCGGGCAGCTCACTGGTATCTTCCGTGTTCTTCATGCTGCTGCCTGAGCAGGTTCTGGTTTACGGCGACTGCGCCATCAACCCAGACCCAACCGCAGAACAATTGGCTGAAATCGCTATTCAATCTGCTGATTCTGCCACTGCATTCGGCATCGACCCACGCGTTGCGATGATCTCTTACTCCACCGGTAACTCCGGCGCGGGTAGCGATGTTGAAAAAGTACGTGAAGCAACCCGTTTGGCGCAGGAAAAACGTCCTGATCTGGTTATCGATGGTCCGCTGCAATATGACGCCGCTATCATGGCAGACGTTGCACAGTCCAAAGCACCTAACTCGCCAGTGGCGGGTAAAGCCACCGTGTTCATCTTCCCTGATCTGAACACCGGTAACACCACGTACAAAGCGGTACAGCGTTCTGCCGACCTGATCTCCATCGGGCCAATGCTGCAAGGCATGCGCAAACCGGTTAACGACCTGTCTCGTGGCGCACTGGTAGACGACATCGTTTACACCGTTGCCCTGACCGCCATTCAGGCTACGCAGCTCTAATTTTTTTGATAGCGTGGATATTGATGCCAGCCTTCGGGCTGGCATTTTTTATTTGATAAGAAGAGCAAGAAAAATGCCGCAGCGGGAAAAGCGGCGGCAAGACAGGAATGCTGACCAATGTCAGATTATTTCTGTGGATCCGTTTCCGATGAAGCAACGTCGCTGTCGTTCTCATCATCAACATTGTCATGATTAACGACAGATTTCTCTGCCGCTTCTACTACCTCGTTCAGCTTACGCGAAATCGGCTTGCCATATTCCTGATCGCTATAGCGCGTCAGCCACAGCGACAACGCTTTCAGCGAGTCCGGCGTAAATTCATCGCAGCGTGCAGTGATCTCTTGCGGCGTCAGCCAACTGACTTCATCAACCTCTTCTTCCTGTAGTGCAAATGGCCCGTGGGTGACGCAGCTAAACAGCCCTCCCCACACTCGGCAATTCTCGCCTTCGTAATAGAATAGGCCATGTTCTGCAAATGGCACGCCCGCAATACCAAGCTCCTCTTCAGCTTCACGACGTGCGGACTCCAGCATTTGCTCACCGCTTTGCACTACGCCGCCAGCGGTCGCGTCCAGCCAGCCTGGATAAAAATCTTTGATTTTCGTCCGACGCTGCACCAGAATTTTACCCATTCCATCATGCACAACAATGTAAGTAGCACGATGACGAAGACTCTGAGCACGCATCTGCTGACGACTTGACTGAGCAATTACCTCGTTGTTTTCATTGACGATATCAACCCACTCTGTGCCTGCTGCCTGACTTTGTTCCGCCATCCTCTGAAACCCTTTAGTATTGGCACGTTGCTACGCGCGTCTGTTTTAAATGATCGAACTTTGTTGTGAATCTTCCCTGCTGCCTTGCCATTATTCAAGGTCAAAAACAGGGTATATGCTAAATTAGTGTCTAATTGAGACCTGTGCAATAGGCTCGCCGCCGTGTAACGGCAGAACTCGCAGTTCATCTTGTTCAAGTAAACCGTAGCTCGCGGGGTATCCCCCTTTCGACAAGCTCACAGAGCCGGGGTTGAAAAAATAATATTCCCCGCGTTGCTCCGCAATCGGGATATGGGTATGACCATAGACCAAAACATCCCCCGCGTGTAGCGGCGGCATATTCTCTGGATGATAAAGATGACCGTGCGTCAGGAAAAGGCGATTTTGCGGCAATAGCACATGTTGCCACGGTGCCGTTATCGGAAAGGTCAGCAGCATCTGATCAACCTCGCTATCACAATTTCCCCGTACGGCGATGACACGTGACGCATAAGCGTTTAGCCGGGCAGCCACTTCCGCAGGTTGATACGCTTCCGGCAGCGGGTTGCGGGGGCCATGATTAAGAAAATCGCCCAGTAAAATAAGCCAGTCAGCATGACTCTGCTCAAAGATCGCCAACACACGTTCTACCGCACTAAGAGACCCGTGTATGTCGGACGCAAACATCAACTTCATCGTTTATTCCCCTCCATGTTTATATTGGCAATATTTATATCCACAACATCCTCATTCTTCATCGGAAATAGTCTACCAAAGTTGGCGGTGTGCTTCCGGTAAAGATCGCGCAGCAGCGTGCGCCATCGCTTATTTTTCGCTCGCAGAAGTGGTAGGGTAAGAGCCCGTCCTCAATACGCTATTCTGACAGCACATCGCTCTCTGAAGCGATCAACTGCCATACCGTTCCATGATGTTTTTCTGAATGAAAATGGAGATATGATTCATGATTGACCTGTATTACGCACCAACCCCTAATGGGCATAAGATCACGTTGTTTCTGGAAGAAGCGAATCTCCCTTATCAGCTTCACCGCGTGAATATCAGCAAAGGCGAACAGTTCAAGCCGGAATTTTTAGCCATCTCGCCTAATAACAAAATTCCCGCGATTGTCGATACGCAGCCCGCGGAAGGTGACACGCCAATTAGCCTGTTTGAATCTGGCGCGATCCTGCTGTATCTGGCGGAAAAACATGGCGTGCTATTGAGCACGTCATTACGTGAGCGTACGGCCACACTACAATGGCTGTTCTGGCAGGTCGCTGGTTTCGGGCCTATGCTGGGGCAGAATCACCACTTTAACCACTATGCACCTCAGCCCGTGCCTTACGCGATTGAACGCTATCAGCAAGAAACGCAGCGTCTGTATCGTGTGCTGGATAAACATCTGCAAGACAACCCTTGGCTAGCAGGCCAAAATTACAGTATCGCCGATATCGCAACCTACCCGTGGGTGGTTTCTTATGCCCGCCAGCGCGTTGACCTTGATGATTACCCGGCGGTGAAGGCATGGTATACGCGTATCAGTGAGCGCCCGGCAACACAGCGAGCTTATCAGCGAGCAGAGCAGTAAAATTCTGGTACATCTCATTCGGCCTTTGGGTATCTTCTGCTATGGTAATCAACATATTATTGTTAATGATACCCTGACACTGTGATTTACTCGCGGTAACAGAAGCCACCGAGGGCCGACCAATGCCATATCACCATTCTGACGCTATTATTCGTATAAAAAATCTGCGGCTACGCACCTTCATCGGTATCAAAGATGAGGAAATCACGAATAAGCAGGATGTGATCATCAACGTTGTGATTCACTACCCAGCAGAACAGGCACGCAACAGCGAGAATATCGCCGACGCACTGAACTACCGTACCATCACCAAAAATATTATTCGCCACGTAGAAGATAACCGCTTCGCGTTGTTGGAAAAATTAACGCAGGATGTGCTCAACATCGCCAGCGATCACGAATGGATAACCTATGCTGAAGTAGAAATAGATAAACCGTTTGCCCTGCGATACGCCGACTCGGTTTCCATGACCCTGCGTTATCACCAGGCATAAATATGGGAGCGTGCGATGCAACTACTCATAACAGGCGGAACCGGTCTTATTGGTCGCCATCTTATCCAACGATTACAGCTGCTTTCCCATCACATCACGGTACTGACACGCGATCCTGAGCGCGCCCGAGGGGTTCTCGGCAATCAGGTCGACTATTTATCAACATTGAGTAATATCACCTCACTGAACGGCTTTGATGGCATCATCAATCTGGCGGGCGAACCTATCGCCGATAAACGATGGACGCCGCAACAAAAGCAGCGCTTGGCACAGAGTCGCTGGATCATTACCGAGCAGCTTGCCACGCTGATTAAGGCCAGCAGTGAGCCGCCAGCGGTTTTTATCTCGGGCTCAGCGGTCGGATATTATGGCGACCAGGGGGAAGCGCTGGTCACAGAAGAGGAATCACCGGTTGATGAATTCACACATCATCTGTGTGCCCGCTGGGAAGCGCTGGCGCAGTCTGCCGAAAGCAATAATACCCGCGTCTGCCTGCTGCGTACCGGTATTGTTCTTTCAGCACAAGGTGGCGCGCTAGCAAAAATGCTGCCGATTTTCCGCCTCGGATTAGGCGGACCGATGGGTTCCGGCAAGCAATACATGCCGTGGATTCATCTTGATGACATGGTTAACGGCATTCTCTATCTACTGGATCAACCGATATTACGCGGTCCCTTCAATATGGTTGCGCCCTATCCGGTTCATAATGAACAATTTTCTGCCATGCTGGCACACGTATTGGATCGCCCCGGTTTTCTACGAGCCCCCGCCTTTGCGCTCAAACTGCTGATGGGCGAAGCCTCAACGCTGGTACTGGGCGGGCAACGCGCCATCCCACAGCGGTTAGAGGCCGCAGGTTTTGGTTTCCGTTTCTTTGAGTTGGAAGAAGCCCTGCAAGACGTGATCAAAAAACCGAGCTGATAACTGTCTATCTCAGGTTGCTGGTAGCCTTTTCGCAGAACGGGATCGATGATAATGGGATCGAAGAGTAAAGCGTCCGCGCCAGGGATGTATTCACAGCGTCTTTACGATCTACCCATTATCATCGCTCAATGCACATCACTATCAGCCCCAAAGTCTACTTCAATGCACCGGACAGAAACTGCTGCAAACGGGCACTTTTCGGGCGACCAAATAGCTGATCCGGCGGCCCTTCTTCTTCAATCACGCCCTGATGCAGGAAGATAACGTGGCTGGAGACATGGCGGGCAAACTCCATCTCATGCGTCACCACCACCATCGTTTTTCCTTCCTCCGCCAACTGCTGCATGATGCGCAATACTTCGCCGACCAATTCAGGATCGAGTGCCGACGTCGGCTCATCAAATAACAACACTTCAGGCTCCATCGCCAGCGCCCGCGCAATCGATACGCGCTGCTGCTGACCACCTGAGAGATCCGACGGATATTTCTGTTGGGCAGAATCCGTAATCCCTACTTTATTCAGGTAGAACACCGCCCGCTTACGCGCTTCCGCTTTACTGAGCCCTAATACCTGAATTGGCGCTTCCATCACGTTCTCTAACGCCGTCATGAAGCTCCACAGGTTGAAGTGCTGAAATACCATCGTCAGGCGCGTCCGCAGCATCTGAAGCTGCTTTTTATCAAAAACCTTTAACTGCCCGTCAGTATCGCGCACCATGCGAATTTCCTGATCGCTGACATAAATCGCCCCTTCGCAGGGTTTTTCCAGAAAATTAATGCAGCGCAGTAAGGTGCTTTTCCCCGAACCCGACGACCCGATAATCGAAATAACGTCACCCGCTTTCGCCTGCAATGAGATCCCTTTAAGTACCTCATGCTCGCCATAACGTTTACGCAGTTCCGTCACCATCAATTTGTTATTCGACATGTTTTTTCCTGCGATTAATGAGATGAACGGGTATAAAGATGACGTAACCAGTGCCGCTCTGCCCTTCTGAACAGCCCGATTAATACAAATGAGATCGCCAGATAGATCACCGCAGCAATGCCAAACGCATAAAACGGCTGGTAGGTGGCCGCATTAATATCGCGCGCGATCTTCAGGATATCCGGCACCGTCACGGTAAAAGCCAGCGCTGTTGAGTGCAGCATCAGAATCACTTCGTTGCTGTAGGCTGGCAACGCAATACGCAGCGCACCCGGCAAAATAATGCAGCGATACTGCTTAAAACGGGAGAAACCGTATGCTCTGGCGGCTTCAATTTCCCCATGCGGTACAGAGCGGATTGCCCCTGCAAAAATCTCTGTGGTGTACGCGCAGGTATTGAGCGCTAACGCCAAAATGGCGCAGTTCAGTCCGCTGCGGAAAAAGGCATTCAGCAGATCGGTGCCGCGCACAATTTCCAGGCTATACACGCCGGAATAGAACACCAATAGCTGCACGTAGAGCGGTGTACCACGGAACACGTAGGTAAATAGCCAAACCGGGAAGCTGAACCGACGTCGCGGTGAAACGCGAGCAATCGCCAGTGGCAACGCCATCAGCCCGCCGATGACGACCGAGGAAATGAGCAGCCAGAGCGTCATCGCCAGCCCAGTCAGGCGATAACCATCGCTCCACAGCAGCGGTTGCCAATATTGTTGCAGGATCTCACTCATAGTTTACTTTCTTGACTCCCTGCGAATAATGCCGCTCCAACCACCACAACACGCCATTAGAAATGGTGGTAAAAATCAGGTACATCGCCCCGGCAACCAGTGCAAAATAAAACGGTTCGTGCGCGCCCTTGCCAGCCAGTTGCGTCGCCTTAATCACATCATTCAGGCCAAGCAATGACACGAGTGCCGTTGCTTTCAAGATCACCTGCCAGTTATTGCCGATCCCCGGTAACGCAAAGCGCATCATGGAAGGAAACAGAATGCGGCGGAACACTTTCAGAGGAGAGAAACCAAACGCCACCGCCGCTTCGATCTGTCCACGCGGCACAGCAAGATAGGCACCACGAAAGGTTTCCGTGAAATACGCGCCGTAAATAAAGCCCAGCGTAATAATCCCAGCGGTCAACGGATCGATGTCAACTTGCTCCAGACCGATCGATTCCGTCACGCCGTTTAAGGCAATTTGCAACCCATAGAAAATGAGCAGCATCAACACCAAATCGGGGATGCCGCGAATCAACGTGGTATAGCAGGAAAATCCCCCAGCCAGCAGGCGGTTGGAAGACAACTTCGCCGACGCCCCCATCAGACCGATAGCCAGCGCCAGCAGTAGCGAACTCACAGCCAACTCCAGCGTCATGATGGCACCATCCAGAATTAGCGGGGCATAGCCATAGAGCATCAATGATATCCGTAGAAACAGCGGTTAATGGCACGAAGCGTTATCAATCAGGAACCCGACACGGGAGGAACGTTCCCGTGTCGTTTTACCCTGTGATTCCGCTACAGAGTGTGAATCGTTATGGAGAAATTAGCCGCCGTAGACGTCGAAATCGAAGTATTTCTTAGCGAACGTATCGTAAGTACCGTCTTTACGCATCGCTTCGAAGGCTTTATCCAGCGCAGCTTTCAGCTCAGTATCTGCTTTACGCAGACCCATCCCCGTCCCCACACCGAAAAATTTGTCATCTTTTACTGCTGGGCCAGCAAACGCATAGTCTTTGCCCATATCTAGCTTCAGGAAACCTTCGCTTGCCGCGACTTCATCCTGAAAGGCAGCATCGACGCGACCTGCGGCCAAATCTGCGTAAATCAGATCCTGATTTTGATAAGCGACAACCTCAACGCCTTTTGGCTGCCAGTTCGCATTGGCAAAAGCCTCCTGCGTTGACGCCTGCAATACGCCGACACGCTTGCCACCCAGCGATGCCAACGTTGGCTCAATACTCGCCCCTTTCTTCGCAATCAGGCGAGAGTTAGCCGCATACAGCTTCTCGGTGAAAGCAATTTCCTGCTGGCGTTTTTCGGTAATAGACAGAGAAGAGATGATGGCATCAATTTTTTTAGCTTTAAGGGAGGGAATTAACGCATCAAAATCACTTTCCACAAACGTACAGTTAGCGTCAATACGCTTGCACAACTCTTTCGCCAAATCGATATCAAATCCGACCAGCTCACCGCTGGCATTTTTGGATTCAAAAGGTGCATAGGTAGGATCGGTACCGATTTTAATATTCTTAGGAATCTCCGCCATCGCACTGCCCGTAGCCAGAATAAGTGCCAACGGCAAAACTTTGATCAATTTCTTCATATTGCTACCCTTGTCGTGAGTGATTGATGTCATGTGTCGTCAATGTCGGAACGATATGAGTGCTCTTTGTTTTTTACGCCGACTATTACCGTTTTCATAAGCAGTTTTCATGCCACAATGAAAGCAGGGGGGTCATAAAAAAACCATGCACAAAAAACACGGAAAAGTATGATTAATCGATTGATTATTCAGTGCTTTTATAGATTTATTCGACAGGTAACAATAAGAATAGATAATATTGGCATGAATACAGCACACTTAAATGCACTATTTTAGCGCTTTTGCGCACAAAATCAGTGCGGTGTAATAAAAGCGCACAAAGAAGGGGCAGCCATGGTTTACTCCCCCCTGAGGAAGGAAAAGAGTGCGTATCGGCATCTATCCTGCTACGACGCGCCTTGCCAGCGAATAAAGAGATCTTTTGGCAGGTCGATATCAAACTGGTCCAAAATACGATTTACCGTTTGATCGACAATATCCTGCACACTTTCTGGGCGATGATAAAACGCGGGAACCGGCGGCATGATTATCGCACCCAGCTCAACGGCAGTGGTCATCAACCGTAAGTGTCCTAAATGCAGCGGCGTTTCGCGCACGCCCAACACCAGAGGACGACGTTCCTTCAACACCACATCGGCTGCGCGGGTCAATAGATTGTCGCTATAGCTGTGCACAATCCCAGAGAGGGTTTTTATTGAGCAGGGCAAAATCACCATACCCGCCGTTTTAAACGACCCCGAAGAGACACTGGCAGCAATGTCACGCGAGTCATGCACCACATCAGCTAACACCTGTACGTCACGCAGGCTAAAATCTGTTTCTAGCGCTAATGTCTGACGAGCTGCCTGGCTCATGATCAGATGGGTTTCGATGCCTTCCAGCGTCTGTAACACCTGTAACAGTCGGATACCGTAAATGACACCGCTGGCACCGGAAATCCCTACAATGAGTCGCTTCATTATTACTGCCTCTGGCTAGCCGCGTCAGCAGAAACGCGGAAAAATCATCTGCGCAAACTTTGCCGCATTGACTAGCGATAAGCAAGGACAAGCACCGAAACGATGTTTTCTATATACAACCCGATTTTCTCTATACTGATGTTTTCCAAATACAAAAAAAGAAGGAAGACACTTTCGCGCCCTCCCCCTTCAATCAACCTGCCTTAACGTACAACTCGC
Source organism: Pectobacterium araliae (assembly GCF_037076465.1). Taxonomy (NCBI): domain Bacteria; kingdom Pseudomonadati; phylum Pseudomonadota; class Gammaproteobacteria; order Enterobacterales; family Pectobacteriaceae; genus Pectobacterium; species Pectobacterium araliae. The sequence continues at coordinate 2,950,740 of NZ_AP028908.1, forward strand.
CGTTAACCTTCGTTGTGCAGTTCCAGATCTTCGACTTCATTCTGGCTACGCAGCGCTTTGGCATCATCGTTGCGCAAGACTTCCAGATAATCCAGATAGCCTTGATCGACATCCTTCGTCACATAAATCCCATTGAACACCGAACATTCAAACTGAGCGATATCCGGGTTATCTTCACGCGCGGCATCGATCAGATCGTCGAGATCTTGGAATATCAGCTCATCTGCGCCAATAATCTTACAGATTTCATCAACTTCGCGACCGTGGGCAATCAGTTCATTGACGCTCGGCATGTCGATGCCGTACACGTTAGGAAAGCGAATTTCCGGTGCCGCCGAGGCCAGATAAACACGCTTGGCTCCTGCTTCACGCGCCATTTCCACAATCTGCTCCGACGTTGTACCACGCACAATGGAGTCATCCACCAGCAGCACGTTCTTGTCACGGAATTCTGCGCGGTTGGCGTTCAGCTTACGGCGTACCGATTTCTTACGCGCTTGCTGTCCCGGCATGATAAAGGTGCGGCCAACATAGCGGTTCTTCACAAATCCCTGACGATACGGCTTGTTGATAATACGCGCGATTTCCAGTGCAATATCACAAGAGGTTTCAGGAATCGGGATCACGACATCAATATCGAGATCTTCCCACTGGCGCGCAATCTTTTCACCAAGCTTCTGACCCATGCGAACACGTGCACTGTAGACCGAAATTTTATCGATGAAAGAGTCCGGGCGAGCAAAGTAGACATATTCAAACAGGCACGGGTTGCTCTTTGGATTCTCTGCGCACTGGCGGGTAAACAACTGCCCTTTTTCCGTAATGTAGATCGCTTCTCCCGGCGCCACATCGCGTAAAAATTCAAAGCCCAAGGTATCCAGCGCGACGCTTTCTGACGCCACCATGTATTCGCTGCGGCCATCTTCCAGGTCACGTTTACCGATGACCAGAGGACGAATCCCATTAGGGTCACGGAATGCCACCATGCCATGACCGATAATCATGCCAACACAGGCATAGGCACCGCGAATTTGTTGGTGCGTTGCGGCAACGGCCGCAAAAATATTATCGGCTTCCAGCGGATAATGTTGGAAACGGTCCAGCTCTCTGGCAAAAATATTCAGCAGAATTTCAGAATCAGACGTGGTGTTAACGTGACGACGCTCCTGCTCGAACAGCTTTTTACGCAGTTCGTGGGCGTTTGTCAGATTACCGTTGTGCGCCAGCGTGATGCCGAACGGCGAGTTAACATAGAAAGGCTGTGCTTCCGAGGCACTGGAACTGCCCGCAGTCGGATAGCGCACATGGCCAAGCCCCATGTTTCCCTGTAAGCGTTGCATGTGCCGCGCTTCAAACACATCTTTCACCAGGCCATTGGCCTTACGCAGGCGAAAACAATTAAAGGCATCGATGGTTACAATACCCGCAGCATCCTGCCCACGGTGTTGCAACACCGTTAACGCGTCATAAATCGATTGGTTGACCGGTGTAAAACCGGCGATACCGACAATACCGCACATGGTGTCTTTTCCTCATCAGCGCTACCGCAGCGATAAATGCTGCGGCAAGAAACTTGACGTGCTTTGCAGGTAGTCAAAAAACCACCTGATAATATAACTGAACTGCGGGATTAACTGGGACTGCTTCCAGTCATCACTTTGTGAAAAACCGGTGAACGTATCCAGAAAGAATAGCAGTGCGGAAACGATCAGCACCCCACGCAGCGCACCAAAACAGATGCCCAGAACGCGATCGGTGCCGGATAATCCGGTACGTTCAACCAGTGAACTAATCACATAGTTGACGATAGCTCCCACAATCAACGTTGCAATAAACAGAATGGCAATCGCAATGCCGTTACGCACCAGTTCATCATCAAAACGGGTGAAGTAGACCGCGAGGTAGGCGTAGTAATGACTGGCAACAAAAAAAGCACATCCCCAGGTTACTAACGACAGCGCTTCGCGAACAAACCCCCGGATCAGGCTAACCAGAGCCGAAAATCCGATGATGCCAATAATGACGTAATCAACCCAAACCATGAACTATCCTAATAATGAACGATGCTACCGATAAGCCGCTACGTCATCCTGTTCGCGGCGCATTCTAACAGAAAAAGAAAACGTTTGCGTAGCGTATTTCCGCCGATTTCACCGATAGATAATCAGGCGAAAAACCAACAATCCGTCATGCCTGATTCTACTACCTATCGGTTTCTCAGCGAACCGAATGTGCTCGCACCTGCCCGTTTAACCCACTCAACTGTTGCAGTTCGCTCAGGGAAGACTCCAGCTTCTGCTTCGAGGCATCCGGCCCCACGTAAATACGGGTGATTTGTCCTGAAACTGGCGTTGACGGCACGGTATACGCGCGATAACCAGAGAGACGAAGCTTAGCGACAATCTCGTTCACCTTATCCGCATTTTTCAACGCGCCAAGCTGCACAATATAGGCCTGCCCGACAGGCGCTTGCTGCGTCGGCTGAGTGTCCGGTTTCACTTCCGGCTTGGGTTCTGGTTTAGGCTCTGGCTTCGGCTTCACTTCAGGCTTCACCTCAGGTTTTGGCTGAGGCTTCGGCGTCACCGGCGCTGGCGTCTGAATTGGCGGACGCTCAACCACCACCGGCGGTGCCGTCATGGCTGGCGTATTTGCACCTGAGCGAGATGATGGTGGCGATGTGCCAGTTTCAGGTGCCTTATTTTCAGGTGCCTTATTTTCAGGTAACTTAGTTTCTGGCGTTTCGGCTTCCGGGCTGTTCTGCATCGCCGCTTCCGCCCCTTCCGGTGGCAGGTTCGGCAACGACGGGTTCAGCGCAGGCAGAGATTCCATCTCATTGCTGTCGCCCGGCTTGGGGATCAGCGGAATCGATGCAAACTCATCTTCGTAGTGCTTTTTCTTTCCATCCAACAGACCGGGTAAGACGATCACGCCCAGCGCGACCAGAATGACCGTGCCAACCAATCGATTCTGAAATTTACTCGCCATTCGCCTTCTCCTCATCCAGCGCTTCCATCACATGCGCTACCGTATGAAAAGATCCACACACAATGACGATATCCTGTTCCGTCGCTTGGGACATCGCCTGCTGCCAGGCGGTAACAACATTGGGGAACGACTGGCTGCGCGTAAGGTGCTCGGCAATCTGTTGTGCCGTTGCACCACGTGGGCCTTCCAGCGGCGCGCAGTACCACTCATCCACCAACGGCATTAAGTAGGCCAGTGTGCCTGCGATATCTTTATCCGCCAGCATACCAACAACAGCACGCACTTTTCCGGTTTTCGCTAACCCGGCCAAACGATTTGCCAGATACGCCGCCGCATGAGGGTTATGTGCAACATCAAGAATCAACCGTGGTGATTCTTGTACTATCTGAAAACGACCCGGTAATGCCGCGTGCTGTAAGCCCTGACGAATCGCTTCTTCGCTCACGTTGAGTGAAGAATAGTGTAATGCAGCCAGTGCCGTAGCGGCATTGGCTAACGGAACATTGGGTAACGGCAACCGTGACAGCTCGCGCTGTTTATCCTGCCAGCTCCACGTCTCGCGCTGCACTGAAAATTCCCAATCGCGACCACGGCGCCGCAGCAACGCGCCTTTCTCAGCGGCAACGTCAGCAATCGTTCCTGGCATATCCGGCTCACCGACAATGGCTGGCCGATTCTGTCGAAATATCCCGGCTTTCTCGCGACCTATACTCTCTCGATCGTTACCTAGCCAATCGGTATGGTCGATCGCGATGCTGGTGACCACGGACACATCCGCGTCCACAATATTCGTGGCATCCAACCGCCCACCTAAGCCTACTTCCAGAATGACGACATCCAGATTTGCTTGCTTGAAGAGTTGCAGTGCAGACAGCGTACCGAATTCAAAATAGGTGAGCGATACCGCCCCTCTTCCTGCTTCGATATCCGAAAACGCTTGAGTATGCTGTGCTTCAGACAATTCGTTGCCCTGAATACGCACCCGCTCGGTATAGCGCACGAGATGAGGCGAACTGTACACGCCAACCCGTAGCCCAGCAGCTAACAGAATGGATTCTAGCGTACAGCAGGTGGTTCCCTTGCCGTTCGTCCCCGCGACGGTAAAAATCGTGGCGGCAGGCTGGAGCAGTTGGAGATGTTCAGCAACCTGCTTAACGCGTTCCAGGCCTAAATCAATGGCCTGAGCGTGCAGGTGCTCAAGATAATGAAGCCACGTGACCAAAGGTGACGTGGCTTGAGGTATTTGAAGAGTATCCATGAGTCCCGTTCACTGGCTTACGGTTCATTACGAGCAGAGCGTGCACATGACAACGCCATTGAGAACAACGTAGTCGAATGCCACACGCCCAGCCCATCATGTCAGTTATGCGTCATCCTGTGATGATTCAGAGGGTGCATCGCTGCGGATTTCCACGTCATCGTTGCCCGGTTCTGGATGATTCGTCAGTTTGGCAAGAATGGTGGCCAGCTTGTAGCGCATTTCTGGACGGCGAACGATCATATCAATCGCCCCTTTCTCAATCAGGAATTCACTGCGCTGGAAGCCCGGCGGTAGTTTTTCACGCACGGTTTGTTCGATAACGCGTGGGCCAGCAAAACCAATCAACGCTTTCGGCTCAGCAATGTTCAGGTCGCCCAGCATCGCCAGACTCGCAGAAACGCCCCCCATGGTTGGATCGGTCAACACGGAGATATAAGGCAAGCCGCGCTCGCGCATTTTCGCCAATGCCGCACTGGTTTTCGCCATTTGCATCAGCGACATCAGCGCTTCCTGCATACGCGCCCCGCCACTGGCGGAGAAGCACACCAGCGGGCAGCCGTCTTCCAATGACTGCTCGACGGCGCGCACAAAGCGTGCCCCGACGACGGACGCCATTGAACCGCCCATGAAAGCGAACTCAAATGACGCGACGACAACTGGCATGCCGTAAAGCGTGCCTTTCATGACAACCAGCGCGTCTTTCTCATCGGACTGTTTCTGCGCAGAAACCAGACGATCTTTATATTTTTTGGAATCCCGGAATTTCAGGACATCCTTCGGCTCCAGTTCGCTTCCCAGCTCGACAGTGTTTTCTTTATCCAGAAAAGCCTGTAGACGGGCACGCGCGGAAAGACGCATATGGTGATCGCACTTCGGGCAGACCCCCAAATTGCGTTCCAACTCAGCACGATAAAGAACCTGACCGCAGCTATCACATTTTGTCCAGACCCCTTCAGGGATGTTCGCTTTACGGGTCGGTGTGATATTGCTTTTGTTAAGAATTCGTTCAATCCAGCTCATTGATAACCTTTCTGCTTGAACCTGGCAAATGCCAGTCCGCTGTTCATGTTATTCCCTGACAACATTGCCAATGAAAAAATGCCTGAGCCGCACGACAATCGCGGTACAAAGGCATCGGCACCCAGAGTGTTCCCAAGAACAGACCATAAATGCTGCCCATTAAACCATAACGTTCCGGGACTGTGGATAAAAAACTGGTCAAACCGGATGTTAAAATACTTCACTTATTTCACATTGCCGCGCGAGGCTGCTCTACGGTGACGGGCGATTTCAATAATACCCGGTAGGATAGAGAGAAAAATAATCGCGACAATCAGTAATTTCAGATTTTCCTGCACGACGGGCAAATCGCCAAACAGGTAGCCCGCATAGGTGAACGACAGCACCCATAGCAATGCACCAACCACATTATAGGCGGCAAAATGCCGATAGCTCATGTGCCCCATCCCGGCGACAAACGGCGCAAATGTTCTCACAATCGGGACAAAGCGTGCCAGAATTATCGTCTTGCCACCGTGGCGTGCGTAAAACGCATGCGTTTTATCCAGGTAGCTGCGGCGAAAAATCTTTGAATTCGGGTTGCTAAACAGCTTCTCACCGAACAGTCGTCCAATCGTGTAATTCACTGCATCGCCCGTAATCGCGGCAACAATCATCAAAAATGCCATGGTATGCACATTCAGATCGTTCGACGGCAGCGCCGCCAACGCCCCAGCGACAAACAGCAGCGAATCTCCCGGTAAGAATGGCGTCACCACTAACCCGGTTTCACAGAATAAAATCAGGAACAAAATGGCATAAACCCAGACACCATATTGCGCCACCAGTTCCGCCAGATGAACGTCAATGTGCAGAATAAAATCAATAATAAACTGTATGAACTCCACCACAACATCTTCTCCCAAGAATGTACATCAAACGCACGCGGTCGATATACGCAAGGCAGCTGTACAATCCGTGTTGCCTTGCGTATAGCACGCTAACTCGCATCGGCCTTATCACGCATTGCACACGGCTTTTTAATTTACCGCCATCCGGCCGCATGCAACACGCAAAAGGCACACTCGTTACAGCAAAAACATCAATCCGCTAAAAAAAGCGGCCCCATCGTAGGCTGTGGCAAAGCAAAACGCGCGGGGTAATCTACCGCCACCAAATACAGCCCTTCGGCTCTGGCCGTTGCACCTGCTAACGTGCGATCTTTGGCTGCCAACAGTTCCGCAATCCACGATTCGGGACGATTGCCACACCCGACGTCCATCAGGCTACCCACGATGTTGCGCACCATGTGATGAACAAACGCATTGGCCTTAATATCTACCACGATATAGTCACCGTGACGTGTAACCTTTAAATGATTTACATAGCGCCACGGCGTACGCGACTGGCACTGTACTGCGCGAAAAGAGGTGAAATCATTCTCCCCCAACAGGCACTGCCCGGCACGCTCCATGCGCTCCACATCTAACGGGTGATAAAAGTGCGTCATGCCATGCGAGAGCACCGCAGGACGATAGCGGTGATTATAGATAACATAGCGGTAGCGACGTGCCGTCGCGCTGAAACGCGCATGGAAGTCTTCATCGACTGTTTTCACCCAGCGCACGGCGATATCTGGCGGTAAATTCGCATTTACGCCCATCGTCCAGGCCGCCTCTTTTCTGATCGCCTGCGTGGTGAAATGCACGACCTGCCCAGTGCCATGAACGCCGGCATCGGTTCGCCCAGCGCAAAACACTTCTATCGGTTCATCCGCGACTTTGCTCAGCGCCTTTTCAAGACAGGCCTGTACGCTAGCGACATCGTTCTGACGCTGCCAGCCATAATACTGGCTACCGTCATACTCAATACCGAGCGCAATTTTCAGCGGGGCGCGTTCGTTTTCCGCAACGGCAGTGGCTTGAGTCGTCGCCGCCTGAGTGGTTTGCGACATTACCCGAGATACTCCTGCACCAGACACTCAGCCGTTTCTACCGCCATCAGCGCGCCGCCAAAGCGCGCGTTATCAGCGACCGACCAGAATTGCAGCAGCTCAGGAATGCCATAGTCATTACGTAAGCAACCGACGCTCAGTTGCCCATTGCCAGAAGCGTCACCCACCTGTGTCGGGTAATCCTGCTCGTCGCTCACCTGAATATTCCCGGCATTGAGCAGTTCGTCACGCGCTTCTTCCGCAGACAGCGGACGCAGTGATTCAAGATGAACAACCTGTGCGTGACCATAGAACACAGGGGATTGAATGCAGGTCACGGAAATCGGTAATCCGTCATCCTGCAAAACTTTGCGCACCTGATCAACCAGACTGCGCTCTTCGCGCACGCTGCCCGCATCATCCGGCAGTAAAGGCAACAGATTAAACGCTAGCTGTTTCGGGAACAGCCCTTCTTCAGGCGGAATACCATTCAGCAAACGGGCGCTTTGCCCAGCCAGATCGTCTACCGCCGCTTTACCGTGTGCGGAAACTGACAGCATATTGACGACATGCAGACGCGACAGCCCCGCGGCATCGGTCAGGGGTTTAATCGCCGTCAGCAGTTGGCTGGTCAGGCTGTCCGCTACCGCAACGATATTGCGATTACGATAATCCGCCAGCGTATGCGTATTCACACCAGGCACCACCAGCGGTACATCTGGTTCCAGCGCAAACAGGCCGCTGCTATCGATGACCAAACAGCCCGCATCCCCAGCGTCTTCCGCATAGCGGGCGCTGACATCTTGACCGACGACAAAAAACGCCAACTGCGCCTGCGACCAGTCAAAATCCGCCACATCGGTGACCAGACAGGACTGGCCGTTAAAACGTATAGTTTCACCCGCGCTACGCTCGCTGGCCAGCGGATACAGCTCACCCACTGGGAATTCGCGTTCCTGCAATAATTCCAGTAACGCCGTGCCTACTGCACCCGTTGCGCCCAGCAAAGCAATATTCCAGCCGTCAGACATTTGGTTCTCTCCCAAATTTTGAATGAAACACAAATCATGAAGGAAACTGACAGACGATAGTGATGCCGTCTGTCAGTTTATGAATAAAAAGTGTGATACTCGCGCAACACCGTCGTCAGAGGAACACCGTTAACGTGCATCCCGCACTGACGCCGTGAATCCCAGCGCGTTCAGGCAATCTGCGCTGTCAGCATCGGCGCAGATAACATGGAGTGACGACCATTCGCGTCGTTCCTGATAATGTTTACGCAGGCGATCGAATTCGCCTTCCTGATGCGCTACGTGGCGCAACAACGCATCGTCCCGGCGCACATCATACACCAGATGCACCAGACGTTTTAGCAACGCCTCATCTACCGGTGCGGTTAGTGTCACTTCGGCATAGTCCGGTTCAGGTAACAACGATGAAAGCGCGACCTGCTGCGGGATTCCGATAAACTCGCTCCAGGCTTCAAAAACCTGTGTGGTGCCGCGCGCTTTTCCTTCTAACGTATAACCCGCGATGTGCGCCGTACCGATGTCCACTCGCGCCAACAGATCGGTCGATAACGCGGGTTCTGGTTCCCACACATCAAGAATCACGCTAAGTTTTTTGCCCTGTTGCAACGCCTCAAGCAATGCAGCGTTATCCACTACTGGGCCACGGCAGGCGTTAATCAGAATACGCCCGTCCGCAAACGCACTTAGCACGTTGGCATCAACTAAATGATGCGTCCGGTACGGCCCGTCGAGGTACAACGGCGTATGCAACGTCAGAATGTCCGCGTCACGCACTAGCGTTTCCAGCGGCAGGAAATCGCCTGCATCACCGCGATCGGCTCGCGGCGGATCGCACAACAGCGTTTTCACACCCCAGGCTTTCAGGCGTGCATCCAGACGTCTGCCAACATTCCCCACACCGACAATACCGACCGTTTTATCGCGCAGTTGAAAACCATCACGTTCAGCCAGCATCAGCAAAGAAGAAAACACGTATTCTACTACCGCAATGGCATTACAGCCGGGGGCGGCAGAAAACGCGATACCATTGGCGTTAAGCCAGGTGTCATCGACGTGGTCGGTGCCTGCCGTCGCGCTGCCGACAAATTTTACCGCCGAACCAGACAGCAGATCCGCGTTCACCTTCGTGACCGACCGCACCATTAGTGCATCCGCACCTGCCAGCAGATCGCGCGGCAAAGGGCGTCCTGGTACGGCCTGAACGTCACCCAAACGGCTGAAAAGCTCGCGGGCATACGGCATATTCTCATCAACCAGAATCTTCATTCTCTTCTCCGGTAACCTGTAGCCCGCCAAAAAAGCGGGGAGATATTTTGCCACCGAATGGGGCAGAAACCCAAGGCAATTACGATGCGATCCCTTTCCGCCATCGGTTCACGTCGCTGTATTTCCCTCGATAAACGGCAAGTTATATGCAAAGCCACACCCCGTTGAAGAACATACCGGGTTGATAGTCCTTATGTAGCTCTGCTATGTTGTTTGCCATTGCCGCACTTGCCCCATTTTATCGACCAGACTGGCAGCCCGTGCGTTTTCCGTCTGGTACGTTATGAGAAAACCAACGTTGAACGCCCTATTTCCCACCATCGCCGTCCTGATCTGGTCAATTAACGTCATCGTCAACAAGCTCTCCGCGAGCGTTATTGACCCGGCCGCTATCTCGTTTTATCGCTGGCTTCTTGCGTTCCTCGTCATGACGCCGTTCATGCTGCCAGCGCTTCGCCAGCATGCGGTGGTCATTCGTCAACACGCCTGGAAACTGCTAGTGTTGGGTCTGCTTGGCATGGTGTTGTACCAAAGTCTGGCTTACTACGCCGCGCACACGATCAGCGCCGTGATGATGGGGATCATGGGATCGCTCGTGCCGCTCCTCACCGTCTTGCTCAGCATTCCTCTGCTACGCGTGGCACCCACGCTGGGCGTCGTGCTCGGGAGCCTGCTGTCGCTGGCAGGCATTATCTGGCTGATTGGCGAGGGGCATCCCGAACAGATTCTGGCGCAAGGCATCGGCCCCGGTGAATTCATGATGTTTTGTGCGTCGCTGTCCTATGCACTCTATGGCGTGCTAACCAAACGCTGGAGCATCCCACTGCCCAACTGGGTATCGCTCTATGTACAAATTGCCTTTGGCGTGGTGGTACTGATTCCCAATTTTTTGCTGACGGACAATGTACAGCTCAATGCCGACAATCTGCCGCTGGTGATTTTCGCTGGCATCATGGCTTCAATCATTGCACCTTTTTTGTGGATTCAGGGGGTGATGCGTCTGGGAGCCAGTAAAGCCGCCATCTTTATGAACCTGACGCCGATCTTTACGGCGATGATCGCGATTAGCTTTTTGCACGAGCCTTTGCACCATTATCATCTGGTTGGTGGGGGCATTACGCTACTTGGCGTGATCCTCGCCCAGCGTTTGCGCGTCCCGTTAGGACGTACTTCGAGTGATTAGTGCGCTTTAGACGATGCATGACTATCGGCCATCACGGTAGATTGCTATGATTCATCTCAATCATGACGGCAGTGAGGATAACCAATATGCAACCTGTAAACGGCTCAGGTGCCCCGCTGCCCGGCGAACGTACGGTTACGCCGACAACCTCATCTGCATCCTCTAACGCCGCTGGTTCCACCAGCGGCGATCGACCGCTGACGTTGGCACAACGCACGACGCTGGAAAATCTGGTACTCAAAGTTGCTGCGCTGACCACATCAAAGGCAGCGGAAGTCTGGACGACGGTAAAACAAGGGTTAGGACTGGCAGAAAATAATGAACTGCTGTCCCGCCACTACCAGCCTGCCGAGCAGATACTCCAGACGCGCTTAACGCAGGCGCAAGATAGCGGTGGACGTCAACAGTGGCTTCAGCGCCTGACAGATATGCTGTCTCAGGGAAATAATCGTCAGGCGGTCAGCAATTTCATCCAGCAACAGTTCGGCAGCACCACGCTAAGCTCGCTGAATAAAATGCAGCTACAGCAGGTGGTTACGCTGCTGCAAAACGGGCAAATTCCGCAGTCAACGGCATCAGCGACTGCGTCGCAAACCGCTCAGGCCGCCAACTCGCCCGATCGTCCGCTTTCTCCTACGGAACAGCGCGGCTTGAATCAGTTAGTCACCCGATTAGCGACCATGACGGGGGAACAGCCAGCAAGAGTGCTGAACAATCTGATGATAATGCAGAATCTTAGCCCAGGCGACGTCATCCCGTTCAAACATCTGTCGCTGATCACGCAGTTCCTGCAAGCACAGGTTGAGCTACAACAGACGCAGACGCTGCTGCGCGCCACCTCGCCAACACCACAGGGAGCACCGACAAATTCAGGCACAGCGGATGCATCGTCAGAACCGCTGACAGCCAACACCACCAATACAGCTAACGCGACAAACGCAAATTCGGCATCAACCACTACGCTATCATCACAGCCACAGCCAACACAAAACGCCCTACTTTCCACGAACCTTGCCCCATTGCAGGCGCTGCTACAACAGCCTCTGACCGCGCAGGAACAGCACTTATTGATGGATTACACGCAGAATCGCTTCAATATTGGATTACAAACTCCGCTGACGCCGATGCAGGTCAGCGATCTGCTGACGCTCCTGTTTACCCAGCGCATCCAACGTTCACAGGAAACGGACTGGACGACCACCTCATCGTTGCTGCATCCGCTGTTTAACACTCTGATTGCCTCGCTACCGCTCAGTTGGCAATCCCTGTTTCATAAGCCGATGTTTTTGGTGATTGTCAGCACCTGCGTCGCGGCATTTCTGTTTTGGGTGTTGATCTAAAAACCTATCCCATTAAAGCAAGCGGATCTTCACTACGGCCAACAACAAAAAACCCCGCGGCTTGCGCCTGCGGGGTTTTTGTTTAGCCGGGTGAAAAATCGATTATTTATCGAGTTTTCTCATTACCAGTGCGGCGTTAGTGCCACCAAATCCAAAGCCGTTAGACATAACGGTTTTCAGTTCACGTTCAGTGGTTTCCGTAATGATGTTCATGCCTTCAGCACGTTCATCCAGCGTATCCACGTTAATGCTCGGTGCAATAAAGCCGTGCTCCAGCATTAACAGCGTATAAATAGCTTCCTGAACACCAGCGGCCCCCAGAGAGTGCCCCGTCATCGCTTTTGTCGCAGAAATAGGCGGAAGCTTGTCACCGAAGACTTCGCGAATCGCCCACAGTTCTTTCACATCCCCCACAGGCGTAGACGTACCGTGCGTGTTGATGTAGTCGATCGGCGTGTCAATGTCTTGCATCGCCATCTTCATGCAACGCACCGCGCCTTCACCTGACGGAGCAACCATATCCGCGCCGTCAGACGTCGCGCCATAACCGACGACTTCCGCGTAGATATGTGCGCCGCGCGCCAGAGCGTGTTCCAATTCCTCTACCACAACCATACCGCCACCGCCTGCAATCACGAAACCATCGCGTTCGGCATCATAGGTACGAGAGGCTTTTTCTGGCGTTTCATTGTATTTGGTCGACAGTGCGCCCATCGCATCAAACTCACAGGCCAGTTCCCAGCACAGTTCTTCGGCACCGCCAGCGAACACGATGTCCTGTTTGCCCATCTGGATTTGCTCAACCGCATTACCGATGCAGTGTGCGGAGGTCGCGCAGGCAGAGCTGATGGAGTAGTTCACACCGTGAATTTTGAATGGCGTTGCCAGACAGGCAGATACCGCAGAACCCATGGATTTGGTCACCACATAAGGGCCAACCGCTTTCAGGCCACGTGGGCTGCGCATGGCGTCCGCACCAAATACCTGATAACGCGCAGAGCCGCCGGAACCGGCAATCAGGCCAACACGCGGGTTATTCTGATAAACCTCATCAGACAGCCCAGAATCCTGAATCGCCTGCTCCATGGATAAGTAAGCATAAATCGAAGCATCACTCATAAAACGCACAACTTTGCGATCGATGAGGCCAGTGGTGTCCAGTTTGACATTCCCCCAGACGTGACTACGCATACCGGAATCTTTCAGCTCTTGAGAGAAAGTAATACCCGAGCGGCCTTCCCGCAATGATGCCAGAACTTCCTGCTGGTTATTACCAATGCTCGATACGATCCCCAGGCCAGTAATCACTGCACGTTTCATTTAATACCTCTTCTTCCACTTATAGAGTTTGGGATTTCGCTTCGCACTTTAGCGTACAGTTGTAAGCTGAACAAGTCCGATCAGCCGAACTAGCGCGAAATATTGCTAAATTTGCACCACGATCTTCAGCTCGTTAAAATCTCATCATCACTTGAATAATGAGCTTTTGCCGTGGCTAACCTTCCCATACAACATGCATCGTTAAGTTGGAACGCTCAGGGTACACCTGTATCGCAACAGTTTGATGACGTCTATTTTTCGAATCAGGATGGGTTGGCCGAAACCCGTTATGTGTTTTTAAAAGGCAATCAGTTTCCAGAGCGCTTCACCACGCACCCGCGCACAGCCTGCGTGGTAGCAGAGACCGGCTTTGGCACGGGTCTGAATTTTCTCACGCTGTGGCAAGCCTTTTCCCTCTTTCGTCAACAGCACCCGCAGGCGACATTGCGACACCTGCATTTCATCAGCTTCGAGAAATTCCCCCTGCGGCAGCACGATCTGGCTGCCGCACACGCACAGTGGCCGGAGCTAGCAGAATTCGCCGATGAACTGCGCCAGCAGTGGCCGTTAGTGCTGTCGGGTTGCCATCGTCTGATTCTGGCACAAGGCAGCATCACGCTCGATTTGTGGTTCGGTGACGTTAACGCCTTACTCCCTGAGTTGGATGATAGCCAGAATCATCAGGTCGACGCCTGGTTTCTGGACGGTTTCGCGCCCGCCAAAAACCCAGATATGTGGACCGATAATCTGTTTCAAGCGATGGCGCGCTTGTGTCGTAAAGAAGGCACATTCGCCACCTTTACCGCCGCAGGCTTTGTTCGTCGCGGTCTGCAACAGGCAGGGTTTCAGGTCAGCAAAATCAAAGGATTCGGGCAGAAACGTGAAATGCTGAGCGGCATCCTTCCCGATGTACTTCCCATCGTCTCGCCGACGCCGTGGTATGCACGCCCTGCGGCCAGCACGACTGACGATATTGCGATTATCGGCGGCGGCATCGCCAGCGTACTCACCGCACTGGCACTGCAACGTCGCGGTGCAAACGTCACGCTCTACTGTGCGGAGTCACAGCCTGCCACGGGCGCATCCGGCAATCGCCAGGGCGCACTGTATCCTCTGCTGAATAATCGGCACGATGCGGTGTCCCGTTTTTTCTCCCTCGCCTTTGACTTTGCTCACCGCAGTTACACCGCGTTGGCGCAGCAGGGTTTGGAGTTTGAGCATCAGTGGTGCGGCGTCAGCCAGCTCGCCTGGGATGAAAAAAGTGCGCGTAAAATCGAACAGATTCTGCAAGGGGAATGGCCGGAAGAGCTGGTCGTCAGCGTGGATGCACAGCAACTGGAAAAGCAGAGCGGCCTGAATCCCAGCGTAAACGGCATCACTTATCCTGACGGCGGATGGCTGTGTCCGGCGGAACTGACAGCCGCGGCGCTGAAGCTGGCACAGCAACTCGGCCTGTCGGTGCAGATGAATACTGCCGTTTCCGATCTGGAGAAAACGGGTAACGGCTGGGCGCTCACCCTGAGCACTGGCCAGCAGGTAAATCATGCGGTCGTAGTGCTGGCAAATGGTTATCACATTACCGACTGGCCACAAACCCGCCATTTACCCGCCTACGCCGTACGCGGGCAGGTCAGCCATATTCCGACCAACCCGGTGTTGGGGAAGCTTAAACAGGTCTTGTGCTACGACGGCTATCTGACGCCCGTGAGTCCGCAACATCAAACGCACTGCATCGGAGCAAGCTATTTACGGGGCGAAACACATTGTGAATACCGGGAGGAAGAACAGCAGGATAACCGTCAACGCCTGCTGAATTGTTTGCCCAACGCCGAGTGGGCTAAAACAGTCGATGTCAACGATGCACAAGCTCGCCAAGGCGTCCGCTGCGCGCTGCGCGACCACCTGCCGCTATTAGGCGCAGTGCCAGACTATGAACAAACGCTGGCAGACTATGAGGTTCTGCTGCATCCACAGCACCGTGCCGAGGCCGTGCCAAGCGCGCCCTATTGGCAGGATCTGTTTATCATCGGTGCGTTAGGTTCACGCGGCCTGTGCTCCGCCCCACTCGCGGCGGAAATCCTGGCTTCACAAATCTATGGCGAACCCCTGCCGCTGGATCGCGACACGCTCGCCGCGCTCAATCCGAATCGTTTCTGGATAAGGAAACTGCTGAAGGGTAAGCCTGTAAATCAGGATTAATGAGGAAGAAAATGTGCTGGCTTGACTAAACCAGCACGTAAAACCAACACTGACAGATTCATAATAAGCACACCTGAAAATCAGTGCGTACTATTCTGAGCTTGCTGGAACAACCGTTCCCACATCCCGTTAACCAGTACCTGATCCGGCGGTGACAGTTCACCGTTTTTGATCGCGTGATTAATACTGTCGCTAACGCGTACACGCAGTGCTTCAAGCGAGTGTTCCCCGTTCTCTTCCGCTTCTGCGACTGACACTGTCAGATGACCGCGCAAATAGCCGCCAGCAAAAAGTTCGTCGTCGCTGGCATGTTCTACCATGTCATCAATCAGCGCCAGAATGCGCGTTTCAAATTCTGCGATCATTTCTTATCCTCAAATTTTTGCATTTCCTGCGCATCACAGATCGGCTGGATACGGGAAGCTCGCCGCCGTCAGCGGGGGCGTATTGTAAAACGATTGTAACGCGTGAATAAAGCTTGCTGGACGCGCAGGTATCCCTTCTTCCAGATACTGCATCACCTGCGCATGCACACGCCGCTGAAAATCAATACGGTCCGGCTCGCAGTCGCCATTTAGGTTGTCACAGCTGACGTTAAACGGAAAGCCCGCCGCGACGCAGAACAGCCAGTCGAAGGCCTGGGGTTTGATCTCCACCACTTCAAACTGGCTTTGCGTCGCCGTATCACGGCCATCTGGGCAGTACCAGTAGCCGAAATCGACCTGCAAACGCCGCTGTGCGCCCGCAATGCACCAATGAGAAATTTCGTGCAACGCGCTGGCATAAAAACCGTGAGCAAACACAATACGGTGATACGGAATTTCATCATCCGCTGGCAGATAAATGGGCTCATCGTCGCCTTTTACCAGACGGGTATTGTATTCATCACCAAAGCAATCATTAAAAATATCAATCAGTTGTTGATAATGGTGCGTCGTTGTCATGTTATCTGTTGTTATCATAAAATTTTTTTCATAAAAGCTGTTCCAGCCAGGCAGCAATGGCATGCCCATGGCTGTCATAAATCAGCTTGCTGCTCATGATGGCAGAAACCAGCACCAGCATAGGACGGATCAGCTTTTGCCCTTTCGTCATCACCATTTTGGCACCAAGCCGCGCACCGAGGATTTGCCCAGCCAGCATCACGCCCCCGACGACCCAGACCACTTTTCCGCTGAGTATAAAAAACAACAGCCCACCGAAGTTAGAGGTAAAGTTCAGGATTTTGGCGTTCGCCGTCGCTTTTGCCAGATTGAAGCCATACAGGGTGACAAAGGCCAGCGCATAAAACGACCCAGCGCCGGGGCCGAAGAAGCCATCATAAAAGCCGACGCAACCGCCTGCCACAATCGCAAACGGCAACGGCGATAACCGACGTTGGCGGTCTTCATCACCAATTTTGGGCGTTAATAAGAAGTAGAGACCGATACCGATAATGAGAAACGGCAATAGCTGACGCAAAAAATCAGCGTGAATTTGTTGGATCAACCAGGCACCAAAGGTTGAGCCGACAAACGTCAGCGCAATAGCCAGTTTCTGCTCGCCCAGATTCACCGCGCGACGACGAATGAAATACAGGCTGGCCGAAAAGGAACCCCCGACAGCCTGAAGCTTATTCGTTGCCAGCGCCTGTGCCGGGGATAGCCCTGCCGCCAGCAAGGCTGGGATCGTCAATAACCCACCGCCACCCGCAATCGAATCAATAAACCCTGCCAATGCCCCGACAAAAAACAGCACGGCCAGCATGTCTGGCCCAAGCACTAACCAATCCATCTTTACTCGTTATCTCGCGGTAAAATGTCTGTCGAGCAAGGCCTGACAAGACGGCGGCAACGGTGGTGGCGTCGTTTTCTCTGGGGCTTCGCTACTCGGCTGCTTCGGCTGGAACCAACTGGTTAACTCAGCGCCACATCCGTCGCCAATAGGGGGATCGCTCTGTTCCTGACACTCCAGGCTATCTGCCGGACAGCGCAAACGAACATGCATATGCGCACGATGCGCAAACCAAGGGCGGACTTTGCGTAACCAGTCACGATCGTGACCCGCTTCGGCACACAGCTGTTTTTTAATCGCCGGATTAACGAAAATACGCGTCACATCGCTATCCAGCGCTGCGGTCTTGATCAGCGTAGTGACTTCCGGTCGCCAAACGCGCGGGTTGACGTTCAGCCCGCTGGCGTTAACCAAATCGATAGGTTGCGGTTTCAGCAGTTGTTGTTCACTCCAGCGCTGTCTGGGCAACTGTAGCCAGATATCCACATCCAGCCCAGATTGGTGACTGGCGTGGCCGCTGCTGAAGCGCCCCCCAACAGGCATTCCCATATCCCCTACCAGCACATTTCCTGAGGTCGTGCGCTTGACCTCGTTGCTCAGGCGCTGAATGAACGCCAGAAGATCGGGGTGACCAAAATAGCGACGCTGATCGACACGCATCACCTGATAGTCCAGCGACTGCAACGGCAACGGTTGGGCACCGATGATACAGCCATTGGAAAAGCTACCGATGGCCTGTGCCGTCCCCGCGACCGGATGCGTGATCTCCTGCCAGGGCGTTTTCGCCCATGCAGCGTTCGACAACAGTGGCGCACTCAGCGCGAGCGCGAGAACCCCGATTAACCCTTGTTTCATGATTTTTTACCAGCGAGGAACCTGACTGTTCACATCCCCACACTGTGCGCGTTGGCGCAACAGGTGATCCATTAACACAATCGCCATCATGGCTTCGGCAATCGGCACCGCACGAATCCCGACACACGGATCGTGACGTCCGCGTGTCACCATTTCAGTCGCTTCCCCCTGACGATTAATCGTTTTTCCCGGCACCATAATGCTGGAGGTCGGTTTCAACGCCAGATGCGCGACGACGTTCTGCCCGCTGCTGATCCCACCCAAAATGCCGCCAGCGTGATTGCTCTGAAAGCCGTCCGGCGTGATTTCGTCTCGGTTTTCGCTGCCACGTTTGGTGACAACCGCAAAACCATCGCCAATTTCGACGCCCTTCACGGCGTTAATGCTCATCAGCGCGTGAGCCAGGTCGGCATCCAGACGGTCAAAAACCGGTTCACCGAGCCCGACAGGCACCGATTCCGCTACGACGCTGACTTTGGCACCAATGGAATCGCCCTCTTTTTTCAGCGCGCGCATCAGTTCATCCAAGGCTTCCAACTTGTCGATATCTGGGCAAAAGAACGGGTTTTGCTCTACCTGTTCCCAATCTTTTAGCTCGCAGGTGACATCGCCAATCTGTGACAGGTAGCCGCGAACCTTCACACCATGTTGCTGTTGCAGGTATTTCTTCGCAATCGCCCCCGCAGCAACGCGCATCGCGGTTTCGCGCGCAGAAGAGCGGCCACCGCCACGGTAATCACGCTGGCCATATTTTTGCTCATAGGTGTAATCGGCATGACCAGGGCGAAAGACGTCTTTAATCGCGCCGTAATCCTGAGAACGCTGATCGGTGTTTTCAATCAACAAGCCAATGCTGGTTCCGGTTGTCACGCCCTCAAACACCCCAGACAAAATCTTGACCTGATCGGGCTCGCGGCGCTGCGTTGTATAGCGAGACGTCCCCGGACGACGGCGATCCAAATCGTGTTGCAGATCCGCTTCTGTCAGCGGGATCCCCGGCGGTACGCCGTCAACAATACATCCCAGCGCAATACCGTGGGATTCACCAAATGTAGTGACGCGGAAAAATTGCCCAATACTGTTGCCTGCCATCACAACTCCTTCGCATGTGTTCTGTTTCTACCTTACCGTCTAAACAGTAAGGCGAATAAATATCGTTATGACCGTTTAATCACGGCTGCTGACAGAGGTCGTTGAACGGTAGTAACGGATAGATCGTAAAGACGCTGCAAGTACATCCCTGTAAGCTCGGATTGCGCCATCCCTGGCGCAAACGCTTTACTCTTCTATTCCGTTACTCCCGCCCTCACTTCGCAAATAGGTTTATCAGCTATCCGAATCACGGTAAGCGCTAAAGTGCGCTTTGTAATCAACCAGCTGTGACTGGGTTAGCATAAACACGCCGTCACCGCCGTTATCAAATTCCAGCCAGGTAAACGGGATGTCTGGGTATTGATCGATCAGGTGCACCATACTGTTGCCCACTTCGCAAATCAGCACGCCGTCGTCGCTAAGATAGTCTGGCGCACAAGCCAGAATACGGCGAACCAGATCCAGGCCGTCGTTACCCGCCGCCAGCCCCAGCTCCGGTTCAAAACGGAATTCCTGCGGCAGATCGAACATATCTTCTTCATCGACATACGGAGGATTAGTCACGATCAGGTCATAGCGAATGGCAGGCAAATCGCGGAACAGATCAGAGCGAATCGGCGTCACACGGTATTCCAGACCGTGCTGCTGAATATTTTGCTCCGTCACCGCCAGCGCATCGCTGGAGATATCCACCGCATCGACTTCCGCTTCTGGGAACGCCTGAGCGCAAGCAATAGCAATACAGCCGCTGCCGGTGCACAGATCCAGAATATGATTTGGCACCTTCGGCAGTTGCTCGTCAAAATAGTTATTGATCAGCTCACCGATAGGAGAGCGCGGCACCAGCACACGTTCGTCAACGTAGAATTCCAGACCGCAGAACCAGGCTTTATTGGTCAAATAAGCAACCGGGATACGCTCATTGACGCGGCGGATCACGCGTTCAACAATGCGCTGCCGTTCGCTGGTGATCAAACGGGACGTGTACATATCTTCAGGAATATCGAGCGGCAGATACAGACTAGGCAACACTAACTGTATGGCTTCATCCCAGGGATTATCCGTCCCGTGACCGTAATAGACGTTGGCTGCGTTAAACCGGCTGACAGCCCAGCGCAACATATCCTGAATGGTATGAAGTTCACTGACGGCCTCATCGACGAAAATTTTGTCCAAGGGTGTCCTCCGCAGACTGTTCGGAATTAAGAAATTGGCGCTTAGTTTGCCATGAAGCCCGCGACAAATCAGCAGATATAACCGACTGAACGCGCCCTGATACAGACTTTTATTTAGCGACAGCGAGGAGACAAGGTAAACTGATCGAATGTTGACGCAAGATGAATGAACGATGAGTAATAAATATTCGCTGAATGACGACGAATTGCAGCTTTTTCGCACGTCTATCACTGGCACAAAAAAGTTGCGTCAGGATACCCATACCCACAAACCGCTACGCAGGAAAATAGGCGAATTGCCCGCCAAACGGGTATTGCAGGAGCAGGTTGATGCCAGTTTTTATTTTTCGGATGAATTTCAGCCGCAGTTGGACGCAGAAGGCCCGACGCGCTATGTTCGCCCAGGTGCCAGCCATTATGAATTGAAGAAACTACGGCGGGGGGATTATTCACCGGAGCTGTTTCTGGATTTACACGGCCTGACGCAACTTCAGGCAAAGCAGGAACTGGGTGCGCTGCTGGCCGCCTGCCGCCGGGAGCACGTTTATTGCGCCTGCGTGATGCACGGACACGGCAAACATATCCTCAAGCAGCAAACACCGCTTTGGCTGGCTCAGCACCCTGACGTACTGGCTTTTCATCAGGCGCCGAAAGAATTTGGTGGGAATGCCGCGTTGCTGGTATTGGTTGCGCTGGAAGCGCCTTCGCTTGAATAATCTCTGTTCTACTTCAAAACGAAAAGGCGTGTACATGCGTTACACGCCTCATATCGTATTCAACGTTAGGTTAGCATTCAGGATTTCGCGCTCAGTTGCGCCGGGCTGACTTGCCAATGCAAAACGCCATGACCGGATTCAACTTCCACTTTCACGCAGGCAATAGCAGACGTGGCAAACATCGGCGCCGTTTCATTCCGGCATAATTCTGCGACCATATAACCCACCAGCGGCAAATGCGAGACAACCAGAACCGCCCCCACGCCTTCTCTCGCCAGTGTTTGCAGATAATAGCTGACAAGTTGGGCATCACCACCGGGCGTCAGTTCATTAAGGCAATCGGCTTCCTCCGGTAAAGGCAGTACTTTTTTCACCACGTCGAGCGTTTGCTGGGCGCGTAAATAGGGGCTCACCAGAACACGCTCAATATCAATATTCTGCTCATTCAACCAACGCGCCATCTGGCGAGACTCATCACGACCACCGTCACTTAATGGCCGAACAGCATCACTCGCTGCATCAAGTACCGCATCACCATGACGCATTATCAACACTTGCATATCACACCGCTATGTTAATGAAATATATGGTTTATCCTCATACATTATATTGTATGAGCATAGGCTTTCCTGCAATTATGGCATTTCTGCCACGTAAGCCATCTTTCATTGCTGTAGGTTACCTGAGTTTCTCATCCCGATAAACTCATCTGACAGCGGGTTCAGGTATGAGACTTGTTCCATTTCTGATTATAAATAGTAATACCATGATAAATAATAGGTTTAAGTCTGCATAACAATCACACTCTCTTGTAAAAGACATAACCATAATCTTAAGAAGGGTATTGTGATTAATTAAAAAATCACGCAAAAATGAATCAAAAAACCACCAAAGCAACAAAATCAAAATAAAACACTATAAAAACAAAGAAAATCGATTACTTAAACTTTTTTAACACATATCAATTTTGCGATATTGTTAAAAAACCACTCTACTTCTATCTTTATCTTAAATAGCGTTTTTTTAATATTCACTTTATATAAAAAAGAAATCATACGGAATATAACGCCATATAATCAAAAGAGAGTGATCTTCTATTTTAAGGATGCTCGTGCAACTCAGGATAAAAACCGAAGAGCCTTTCTATTATTTTTATATGTTCGGAATGCCCATCACCATGGAAGAGAGAATTAGCAGCACATTTTTCCTTTATAGATTTATTTTCACCATGCGAAAAACACTGAAATTTTAGCAAGATATATTTCAGCAGTGCGACATTTTTATGTCAGTGGTTTTGCCAATCAGGAAAGAGAACAACCCTTCTGCATTTTCCTGGTAGGTTGCTCCATGCCATATAAATATCCGTACTGATTAAAACGACTCGTTATGATTTTTTTTGTAATAGTCATTCATGACGAGCAGTTTTCACGGAAACCAATACACCTTCGTGAAGATACTTTCGATGAAAATAAGTGAGATACATATAAAGGAATCGTTATGAATTCTAGACGTATAACATTACCTATTCTGGCGACACTATTCACAACAGTCAGCCTCTCTCCCACCGCCAACAGCGTGACGATTAATGGTCAGATTCCCGTATCACTCACCATTACTGCCGCCTGTACCATCAACAACGGCGCAGCAGGTCAAAGCGGTACATGGGGTACGATTAATTTTGGTTCCCATTCCGATTTGACCAGCAGTATTGATAGCCAGTCCACCAGCGCGGGAGGCAACGGGATTACAGTCACGTGCTCGGTTGGCACCCCTGCCACACTGAACATCGGCGCCGGGCTGAACGACAGCGGCGCACTGCGCAGACTCGCACCGGACACAGGCACCTATAACGTCCCTTATCGTTTATACAGCGACAGCAACCGTAGTGCCGAGCTTACAGCTACGGGGAGCACGGGCATTGCGATTGTCGCAACCGGCAACCCGCAGCCAGTTCCCGTCTATGCCAGTATTTTGCCATCAGACCAGACTGTTCTGTCACCCGTTGCGGGGTCTTATACCGACACCGTTGCAGCCACTATCGTATGGTAATTGTTTACAGGCCGACATGCTCATATGTCGGCCTTTTTAGGGTCATTGATCCACAAAAAAAGGAGCCGTTATGTCACCCTCTCTCATACGCGATGTGGCGTTTACTGACTACGTCACGTCGCTCCTTTTGACTTCAACCGTTTCTCGTATCGCCGTTCAACTTACGTAACCACGGGTATTGCGATGCGTTTTTCGTCGGCATTGATGTTGCCACTTCTGCTGTCTGGTTCCATTGTTCCCAAGGTGGTGATGGCGCTCACCGTGAGCAGCACATTCGATGTCACGGCAACGATACAAAAAGGCTGTGTTTTTGGCACCAGCACGGCAAGCAACCAGCCGAACATGGGCACGCTGAATTTTGGGACGCGTAGCGCCACGGCGACCAACGTGGATATCGCCAGCACCAGCGGCGGGGGGTCGATTATCGCGACCTGTACGCCAGGCATCAGCGCCGTTATTGAACTGAGCTACGGCACTAATGGCGGTGACAGCACACAACGTTATCTGAAAAATGCAGCAGGAACGCGCCTGTTGGCTTATCAACTCTATCGCGATGCGGCACGCACACAGGTATGGGGAATGGGAGGTCTGGCACTCAACATCGCCTCTTTTCCTGCTACAGCTCAGACCTACACGGTTTATGCCCGCTATTTTGGCGGCACGCCTCTTCCTCCCGCAGGGGTTTATACCGATAACGTGACCGTCAGCCTGACTTATTAAAAACAAAACAGGGTGAATACAGAATGAAAAGGAAAATGATGTTTTTTATTCGGTCAATGGTCTTTTTATTAAGCGGTTTCGCCTCATCGTGCTTTGCCGCCAGCTCTATTCTTGTATGGCCGATCTATCAGGTTATTGAGTCCGATGAGAGCAGCTCGGCGCTGTGGCTGGAAAACAAAGGTAATGCGCCCGTCGGCTTGCAAATCCGCATCATGTCCTGGAAGCAGATAGACTTCCAGGATCGTTATGCCGAACAAAGTAACGTGATTGCCACCCCACCGTTCATGACACTGGAACCGGGTAAGCGCAATATGGTACGTCTGATTCGCGTCAACCCCGCGTCTGCCAATACCGAGCAGGCTTATCGCATCATCGTTGATGAAATTGCCGCACCCAACCAGCAAAACTCCCCACAGATGGGTTTGCAATTCCAGATGCGCTATCTGCTGCCATTATTCCTTGATGGTGCGGGCGTCTGGACGCATGTTCGCCCAGGTAAACGACGAGCCAACGCAGGGCCTACGTTGCCCGTGCTCAGTTGGAGAATCAGCGCGGTTGGGGGGAAAAACTATCTTTATGTCCGCAATCGTGGCGTGGTCCATGCTCGTCTGAGTAACGTCTATTGGTCGGCCGACCAACGCGGGAAAGGCAGTCAGGTAAAGGTAACCGACGGCTTTTTAGGCTATGTGCTACCGGATCGGGAGATGCGCTGGCCGTTGCCCGCGGGCGTATCGACACCGGGTGCGACGATGCAGCTCTTCACCCACCTGATCGATATCACCGATCCCATTTTGATTAAACGTGAATGATGGTTTGGTTAACGGCAGAGGCGCGGTTATTGGCCGTGAAGCTATGGTGAAGCCGGGTATGAAGCGCAAAATCGTTGCCTTTCCCCTGATCATGTATGCTCCGTTTGTGCTGTTTTATTCTGCGACGATCCTCGCGGAAGAGTACACCGATCTTCCCGCGCCCCCCAGCGCCATGCCCACGCTCAGCGAATCGGTTTACTATTTAACGCTTTCTGTTAACGGACAGAGCGATAACACGGTTGTTCCTGTCACCTATCGTGCCGGGAGCTATTATGTGGAAGCGGCAACGCTGCGTTCAAATCACATCCGCTTACCGGAGCAGAGTACGGGGCTAGTCAATGTTAACGCGCTGCCAGAGGTCACTGCCGATTACGATCAGGCCATACAGCAACTAACGCTCACGGTGCCCACGCTCTGGCTACCAGAGCAGTCCGTTGAAGGCGGAGGACAAGACATGCCACGTATCCCCGCTCGCAGCAGCCCCGGATTGTTGTTCAACTATAACCTTTATTACACCTCATCCCGCAACAATGCAGATTTACTCAACAGTTGGATGGAACAGCGCGTTTTCAGTCCCTATGGAACCTTATCCAACACGGGGATCTACTATTTCACCTCGGGTGGCAATACCGCGCAGCAAGGTGACTATCAGCGTTTCGACACCTATTGGCGCTATAACGATCACGAACGCATGCTCACCTATCAGGTTGGCGATCTGATCAGCAACTCCCTGACGTGGAGCAACTCGGTGCGCATAGGCGGCCTGCGCATCGCTCGCAATTTCGCCCTCCGCCCGGATATCGTGACCTACCCGATGTTGCAATATACCGGTACGGCTGCCGTACCCAGCACGCTGGATCTGTTTATCAACGGCTATAAAGCTAATAGCACCAGCCTGAATGCGGGTCCCTTCACTCTCACGAATACGCCTTACCTTAACGGCGCAGGGGAAGCGACCGTCATCACTACGGATGCTCAGGGGCGGCAAGTTTCCACCACGATCCCCTTTTACGTCTCCAACGCATTGCTAAGAGAGGGATTAAACGATTTCGATCTGTCCGTTGGCGTGTTGCGTCAGGACTATGGCGTAAAGAATAACGCCTATACTCACGACCCTGCCGTCAGCGGCATCTATCGCTACGGGTTGACCAATAAACTGACGGTATCGGCGCATGGCGAAGCGGTACAGGATCTCTATCTGCTCGGCGCAGGGGCGGATTTTACCGTCGGCCGCTGGGGCACGCTGAGTTCGTCCTACAGCCAGAGCGAAAAAGAAGCCACCGGACACCAGTACACCACAGGCTACTCCTACTACACCTCCGCGTTTGGCCTGAATGTTCAACACGCTAAACGCAGTGAAACCTACCGCGATTTAACCGCCATGCTGACGGAGGGTCGACTCAGCCGGGAAAGCTATCAGGCAACCGCCAGCAGCCAAATCTTCGGTGAAGGCAATGGCTCATTCGGCGTGGGTTATTTCGATATCCGTACATACGATTCAATCCGTACCCGCTTGCTGAATTTCTCTTTTAGCCGTCAGGTCTGGCAAGACAGCTCCATTTACCTCGCCTTTAATAAATCGCTGGGAGAAAACGGCTACAGCGCCCAGATCCAGTTCGTGATGCCTTTTGGTACAAACGGCAACATGAATGCCGGCGTTCAGCACGACAGCAATGGTGATTATTCACCACGTGTCGGAGTGAACCGCACCGCGCCAACAGAGGGGGGAGTTGGCTGGAACGCCGCGTATGGCGCAGGAAGAACGCCTTATCACCAAGGTTCGCTGAGCTGGCGTGGCCCTTATGCCATGTTTGCCGGAGGGACTTACGGTAATGAAGGGAATACCACCCAGTGGGGTGAAGTAAGCGGCTCGCTGATTTACATGAACGGGGGGCTTTTCCCTAGCAATCGTATTAACGACGCCTTTATTGTAGTCGATACCGAGGGATACCCCGACGTCCCGGTAAGATATGAAAACCAACTGGTGGGGAAAACCAACAAACGCGGCCATTTGCTCGTGCCCTGGGTCGTGTCCAATTACCCCACGAAAGTGGAAATCGATACGTTACAACTGCCAGCCAACGTCACCACACCACAGGTAGAATCCCGCGTGTCGGTCAAAGAAGGCAGCGGCACCATCGTGACATTCCCCGTTCATGCCGTGCGATCCGCCAATATTATGCTCCGCAATACGGATGGTAACCCACTCACCATCGGCACCTGGATAACAGACGAAGCCAGTGGCAATACCACCATCAGCGGCTATGACGGTCTGGCTTACTTCACCAATCTGGGAACCGCTAACCGCTTACGCTTTAAACAAGAGGATGGACGGCTTTGCCGGGTGGAGTTCTCACTGCCGGAATCACAGACCATGATGGCGACTATCGGCCCACTGACCTGCCAGACTGACTCAAAAGGATAAAACGATGCTGACCCCGATACCGAAAATCCAGCACTTCTTTCCCGCCAACGCGCGCGCGGCCCGCTGGCTACGTCGGTCTTTCCTGCTGATGGCACTGTATTACGCCCCCTTTAGCTACGCCGCCTGCACGGTTCCACCAAGTTCGACCACGCTGGGTCCCTATCCCGCTTCCGTGGTCGGTGTTAACGGTACGCCACAGATCGTGACATCAGGCAGTGGGTTTCGCTGTACGGGAAGTATATTGAGTTTAGCCAGCACCAATACCATCAGCGCCACAATACAGAGTGACAGTAACCCCAGTGGTACAACGATGAGAATGCGCAGAGGGACAAGTTCAGATTACGTTCCCTACAGCCTGTGTATGGATTCGGGCTGCGGTACGCTCTATAACATCGGTTCCACCTACACGTGGTCCCGCACAACGCTTTTGGATCTATTCGGCTTGTTTAATTCTCCTGATGGCACCATGCCACTCTTTATCCGAACCAGTATAGGCAACAATGTTGCCGCAGGCAGTTACACAGATACGGTAACCATCAAGTGGGATTATAGTATTTGTACCGTTGGTATATTGGGGGGTTGCTATTACGACACGGGGACGCAGGTTTCAGCCCTCAATATCACCATGAACATCACCAATGATTGCCAGATCACCAGTGCGCCGAATATCAGTTTTGGTATTGCGGCATTTCCCGCCGATTTCGCAGCGGTCAACGGTAGTCTCGGCGTTAGCTGTACGCTGCTGGGAGCCTATACCGTCAAGCTGGTTAGCCCCCACCCCGACGATGCCAACTGGCGCAGAATGACGGCAACCGTTGGTGGTGCCCCTTCTTATTTGCAATACCAACTCTATCGCACTGGGAACATCGCCTGGACCGAGACCAACGATTACAGCGGAACGGGTTCGGGGGTGACACAGAGTATCCCGTACACCGCCCGCATTAACGCCAGTCAGGCCAGCAAGCCAGAGGGCGCGTATAAAGATACCGTCACGATTAACGTCACGATCAATTAGTGCCAGGCTCTTCATTGGTTGGCGGATAGAATGTCTGCTGGCCTTCCCGCATCGCGAGTAAACGTTCACAGGGTGCGAAGCGATCGCCATACTGTTGTTGCAATACCAGCAGCGTTTTCACTACCGTTTCCATCCCAAGACGATCCATATAGTGGAACGGTCCACCGAGGAAAGGTGGGAAGCCAATACCAAATACCGCGCCGATATCGCCGTCACGAGCGCATTGAATCACGCCGTCATCCAGACAACGCGCCGCCTCATTCAACATCATCATCACCGCACGCTGGCTGATCAGCGCGGGGTCGATATGCGCCTTCGGTGTCACATCCAGCAGTGGATAAACCGAGCGATCTACCTCCTTTGTGTGCCAGAAACGGCGCGTTTTATTGTACCGATAGAACCCTTTGCTATTCTTACGCCCCTTGCGCCCATCTTTCAGGATCGCATCAAACGCGGGCGGAGAGGTAAAGCGCTTGCCCAACTCTTCACTCAACACGGGCACTATTTTGGTTGCGACATCAATACCGACTTCATCAAGCAGCGCAAGCGGGCCAACAGGGAAACCAAAACGCACCAACGCATAGTCAATCGATTCAACCGGTTCCCCTTCCAGCAGGCAATAAGCGGCTTCGTTGATATAAGGTGCCAGTATGCGGTTCACATAAAAACCGGCGCTATCCCCCACAACAATCGCTATTTTTCCCTGTTTTCTCGCCAGAGCAACCGTCGTTGCGACCGTCTCTGCGCTAGTGTGAGCGTGAGGGATAACCTCAACCAGCGGCATTTTGTCCACCGGGCTAAAGTAGTGCAGACCCACAACCTGTTGTGGACGGCGCGCCCCCTCTGCGATCTGGTGGATCGGCAGCGAGGAGGTATTCGATGCGAAAATCGTGTGCGGTGCAGCGTGCTCTTCAATCTCCGCCACCATTTGCCGTTTCAGCGCCAGATCTTCAAAAACGGCCTCAATGACGATATCCGCATGTTCAAAACCACGGTAGTCCGTGCTGCCGGAAATCAACATCATCAACCGCTGGCGCTCCGTCGGCTTCATCCGCTTACTCTGGACGCGCTGGGTCAACAGTTGCCAGTTGTATTTCAGCGCATGATTAATCCCCTGCTCATTGATGTCTTTAATGCACACCGGCACCTGCCCGCGCGTCGCCGTGACGCTGGCGATTCCGCCGCCCATCAGCCCGCCACCGAGAATACCGACGCGGTGGATCGGCTTCGCTTCAGAAGCCGCACCGGCAGTTTTCTTTAACCCATTCGAGGCAAAGAACAGGTGACGTAACGCGGCCGATTCCGGCGTCATCACCAGTTTGCCAAACGCCCGTGCCTCGTGCCGATACCCTTCTTCTCGGCTTTTTTCTATGCCCCGACGCACCACCTGAATGATTTTTTCCGTGGCCGGATAGTTGCCGTGTGTTTTCGCACGCGTTTTGCGTTTCACTATTTTGAACAGCACATGGCGAATGCCCGGACTGCTCAGCAGACGCGAACGCCAGCCCAGCGGCGCCGCTTTGCGTTTTCCTTTTTTGAGAATCTCGACCGCCGTCTCCAGCAGAATATCGTGCGGGACAGCCTCATCAACCAGCCCCTGCCGCAATGCCTGATTCGCCCGGAGATGGCGGCCTGTCAGAATAAGATCCAATGCGCTATCCAGACCAATCAAGCGAGGTAAACGCTGCGTTCCGCCCGATCCGGGAAGCAGGCCAAGCTGTACTTCCGGTAGCCCTAGCACCGTCTTTTCATCCAGCGAGCAAACGCGGTAGTCGCAGGCCAATGCCAACTCTAACCCACCGCCCAGACAGGCACCGTGGATCGCAGCCACCACGGGGAACGGCAGTGCGGCAACTTGATCAAAGGTTTCCTGCCCTTGTTTCGCCAGATTTTCTGCCTGTTCGGCGCTACTGCACTGGTTCAACATGGTGATATCCGCCCCGGCAATAAACGAATCGGGCTTGGCAGAAATAAAAATCAACCCTCTGAGCGTCGCATGCTGCCGCGCCTGCTCGAAGACCGAGAGAATTTGTTCTGCAAATTCGCGCTTTAGCGTGTTCACTTTCTCGCCGGGGACATCAATACGAATAACGCCGATATTATCTGGCCGAATGATGAGAGAAAAAGCAGATGGGCTTTCCGTTGCCGCGAGGAAAGGCTGTTGATCGTTCATAGCATCACCTCCAGTACCATTGCCGCGCCCAATCCGCCCGCCGCGCAGGCGGTGGTTAATCCCAGCCCGCCACCGCGACGCCGCAGTTCATTCAACGTTTGAGTGATCATCCTCACGCCAGTGGCGGCAAAAGGATGCCCATAGGCAATCGAGCCACCCAGCACGTTGAACTTGTCGCGATCCACCTCGCCCAGCGCGGCGTTTCTCCCCAGTTGATTCCGGGCGAACTCATCGCTGGCAAACAGTTTGAGATTTGCCAACGTTTGGGCGGCAAAGGCTTCGTGCATATCAATGAGCGTCAGGTCGGCCAGTGTCACGCCGGCCCTTGCCAGCGCCAGTGGGGAGGCATAAGCCGGCCCCAACAACATATCGCGCTGCACGCCAATAGCGCTGAAGGCATAACTGCGCAGATAGCCCAGCGGTGTAAGCCCCAGACTTTTGGCCTTAGACTCACTCATCATCAACACCGCCGCCGCGCCATCCGTTAACGGTGTGCTGTTCGCCGCCGTGACCGTGCCATGCCGACGGTCGAACGCCGGACGTAAGCGGGAATACTGCTCCAGTGCGGAATCGTGACGCACATTGTTATCTTCACTCAACGCTTTCTCATAAGGCGGGACATACGCCGTCATGACCTCATCCCGCAGTACGCCAGATTCCCAAGCCTGTGCCGCCAGCCTGTGCGAACGGTGCGCCAGCTCATCCTGTTCTCCACGCGTGATACCGTAGGTTTTTGCCATCTGTTCGGCGGTATCCCCCATGCGCAACCCGGTGGAATATTCCGCCACGGCGGGTGCAACCGGCAGCAGGTCTTTCGGACGCAGGCCGCTTAACAGTTTCAACTTCTGGCTCAGCGTTCGAGCCTTGTTCATATCCACCAGCGTTCTGGCCAGCGCTTTACTGACACCAATAGGCAGCACGGAAGAAGAATCCGCCCCGCCAGCAATACCGACCTCCACTGTTCCCGCCATAATACTTTCCGCTACGTTGGCGACAGCCTGAAAGCTGGTGGCACAAGCGCGGGAAACGCTATACGCATCGGTATGCACACTCATGCCCGTGCCGAGCACGATCTCTCGGGCGATATTCGGCGCTTCCGGCATTTGGACCACCTGTCCGAACACCAATAACTCGATCAGCTCAGGATCGATCCCAGTGCGAACCAGTAATTCACTGGTGACGAGCTTCCCTAATTCGATGGCAGGAACACCATGATAGGCCGTTGCCTGCCGGGCGAATGGGGTGCGTAATCCGCTCACGAACGCAATGCGATCGCCACGGCGGGTTATCAGAGGTAATACCTCGCTCATAAACGCTCCTGTTAACCGAAAATACTCCCGTTAACCAAAAATAAAGTACGCGTACAACAGGTCAGACCTGATTTTATTGTTAACCAGATAGTTACATTACGCAAAGCCGCGCAACATAAAAGTGTGAAGAGCATGCGGTTGTCAGTCAGAAAGATGCACGAGATCGCCGCTGAAACGGTGGTTTCAGCAGCAATTTCGGCAGCTATCTCATCAGGCAGGGGAATGAGTTCGGAGAAAATCGGCTTTCACACTTTCCAGCAAAGAAGGTTCGGTCAATAAACGGTAGCCCGAGAACGCCAGCGCCTGCGCCGCCACCAGCAACGCACGATCCCCCTGTGGAGAAGCGGCGGCTTCACGAAATTCAGGTGTATGACCAACAAGATCGTCAGGACCAATCTTGATATAGCAGTGACTGACGGGGATGACGTGGCTGGCATTACCGGCATCCGTCGAGCCGAGACCACGGCGCGGCTGGTCAGAAAGCCCTTCACCCAGCGCCACCAGTTCCTCTCCGACGATAGTGTCCAATGGTCGGTTGATAACCAAATCCTTAACGGGATTTTGGAACCGCTCCACTTTCAGCGTACTGCCCGTCGCCAGTGCGGCCCCTTCCGCCACCGCTCGAACTCTTTCACTGACGGCCTGTGCTCGCTGCCAGGTTGAGGCGCGAATATAAAACCGCGCAGCAGCATACTCAGGGATAATATTTGGCGCTTCTCCCCCATGGGTGATAATGCCATGAATGCGTGTATCGCCCGGCAACTGCTGCCGCAACGCGTTGATGCCGGTAAAAAGTTGAATAACCGCATCCAGCGCGTTAATCCCCTCTTCCGGTGACGCCGAGGCATGCGCCGCTCGGCCGGTAAAATGGAAATCCAGCGGATCGACCGCCAGGCTGGCGGAAGTCAGTTGTGTTTTACCCGAGCCGTGAATCATCAACGCGGCATCAATGCCATCAAACACGCCCGCATCAGCAAAACTGCCTTTGGCGCTGCCGTTAGCGCCGCCCTCCTCTGCTGGTGTACCAAATACCCAAACCTCGCCACCGGTCTGATCCACAACGTGCGACAACGCAATGGCCGCCGCCACGCTGCTGGTGCCAATCAGGTTATGGCCGCAGGCGTGCCCTAGCCCCGGCAACGCATCATACTCGGCCAGATAGCCAATCCGTGGCCCGCTGTTTGCTTGCCCTTTGTGCGCCACGAAGCCCGTTTCATGCCCAGCGATATCCCGCGTCACGGTAAAGCCAGCGTCACGCAGCAGATCGGTCAGGGTTTCAGCGGCAAAATACTCCTGATTGCCCAGCTCCGGCCGGGCATGAATCTGGTGGCTGACCTGTAGATATCGCGGCGTAACCTGCTCAAAATGGGACCGGATGATGCCCCGATGATGGGGGGTTAATTCACTCATTTTGCGCCTCCTGGCGTCATCGTTACGATAGCGACACGGTTTAAACAATGTGGTTTAAACACAACGTGGTCTAAACAAAGGGATTTAAGAATAGGCTCTACTGCTTCCTCAAATCGTCTTCCAGCTGTTTGAGCTTGTCCTGCAAATCCTGGGCTGGCAGATCCACCACAACCGCGACGCCTTTCGTATCCTCTTTCACTGCGGCGATCACTTCAGGTTGGTGATACAACGCCACAATCCGCTGGTAGACCGGATTGTCTTTGTCTTTTTCGCGGGCGGCAAACACGTTCACGTAAGGCAGCGCTGAGGGTGCCGTAGGGTCGTCCTGAAACAAGATCTTATCGGCGGGTAAACCAGCATCGACCGCCACGCCCTGATTGACCACCGAGGCGGCCACATCTGCCAGCACACGCGGCGTCTGCTGTGCGACTACCGGCAGAATTTTCAGTTTGCGCGGGTTCTCGATAATATCGTCAGGCGTCGCGTGCAATCCCGCACCGTCTTTTAACTTCAGCAAACC
This sequence comes from Pectobacterium araliae, assembly GCF_037076465.1. NCBI lineage: Bacteria > Pseudomonadati > Pseudomonadota > Gammaproteobacteria > Enterobacterales > Pectobacteriaceae > Pectobacterium > Pectobacterium araliae. Next base: position 2,984,299 of record NZ_AP028908.1, read on the forward strand.
AGAGGATTGCAACACGTTGAGCGCTCGCCCCTGATTGGAGGGATCGTTTGGCAAGGCAATCTGCGCACCCTGCGGGATATCCGCCAGAGCACGGTATTTCTCCGAATACAGCGCCATAGGCACAATTTGTGTCGCACCGATCGGCACAATCGTCAGTTGATTGTTCACGTTGAACTGGCTTAGAAAAGCCAGATGTTGAAACGCATTAAGATCGACATCACCGCTGGCCAACGCTTTATTCGGCAACGCATAGTCCGAAAAACTGATGAGTTTGATGTTGATATTTTCCGCTTTCGCTTTTTTCGCCAGCACCTTCCAGTACGCGTCTTCGCTTCCGGCCACGCCGATTGTCACGTCCACTGGTTTTTGTGCTGCACCCGCCTGCAAGGAGAGCGTTAAAAGCGCCCCCAATACCATCTTTTGCCATTTCATTGATCGCTCCTTAAATGAATACCATTTTGAATACTGCCCACCTAACGCACCGCGCTAGCGCCGCATGATGCGACGAGAGAAGTAATTGCCCGCATGCTGTGCCAGTTGAACCAACACAATCAGAATGACTACCGTGACCACCATGACGGAGGTGTTAAACCGGTTGTAGCCGTAGGTCATTGCCAGATTCCCCAACCCGCCACCGCCAACCATGCCAGCAACAGCAGAGAAGTCGACCAGCGCCACGGTGATAAATGTCAGTCCCATAATTAGCGGACCCAGCGCTTCGCGAATCAGCACACCAGTAATGATTTGCAAAGGCGTGGCACCCAAGGCGCGTGCCGCTTCAATCATGCCGGGATCGACCGACATCAGGTTATTTTCTACCACCCTCGCAATCGCGCAGGCGGCAACCAGGATCATCGGAAAAATGGCGGCGGCAATACCGATAGTGGTGCCCACCACCATGCGCGTCATCGGACTGACCGCCACCAGAAAGATAATGAAAGGAACGGGACGCACGATGTTAATGACCAGATTCAACAGCACAAACAGCACGCGGCTTTCAAACAGGCCACCGGCACGGCTTAGAAACAGCAGCAAACCCAGGCTAATGCCCAGCACGCTGGCGAACAACAGCGTCACCAGTACCATCGCCAACGTTTCGCCTGTGGCAACCAGCAGCGTTTGCCAGAATGTCGTCCAATCAACCTTCATGGCTTACCTCCCTGATTTCTACCGTTTGCGCCAGCGTTTCCAGTGCGGCAGCAATGCTGTCCGGCGGGCCAATAAATTCCACAATCAGGCTGCCGAACAGTGCGCCCTGTAACTCACTGATGTTGCCGTAGATAATGTTGTAATCGATAAGCGGGTGCAGACGAGCCGTCTGTGACAGCAGCGGTACGCTGGTTGAACCATCATGAAAAATGAGCTGGTATAACGCGCCGGAATGGCGTGCTTGCAGCGTCTGTAATAGTCGGGAAGGAAGCCGATCGTTAAAAATAGAGCGTACGAAGTTGCGCGTGGTTTTATGCTCAGGGCGAGTGAAGATATCAACCACGCGGCCCTGTTCGATGACGCGACCTTGTTCCATGACCGCAACCCGATGGCAAATGCGGCGGATCACGTTCATCTCATGCGTAATCAACAAGATCGTGATGTTATATTGCCGATTGATACTCTCCAGCAGTTGAAGAATATCCTCTGTCGTTTCAGGATCCAGTGCCGAGGTCGCCTCGTCACAAATCAGGATATCCGGTGAACTGACCAGCGCTCTGGCAATGCCAACGCGCTGCTTTTGCCCTCCAGAAAGCTGTTCGGGATAGTGATCCTTCTTATCCTCCAGGCCGACAAAGCGCAGCACTTCGTCAACACGTCGCTGTATCTGTTGGCGATCCATTCGTGCCAAACGCAGCGGCCAGGCGACATTTCCCGCCACCGTTCGCGACTGAAATAAATTGAATGTTTGAAAGACCATGCCAATACGCCGCCGGAGTTGGCGCAGCGCCTCAGCAGAAAGCGCAGTAATATCCTGCTGGTTAACCGTCACTTTTCCTTCCGTTGGCTGCTCCAGTAAATTAACCAGACGCAACAACGTGCTTTTCCCCGCCCCGCTGAACCCGATGATGCCGAATATCTCCCCTTTATCGATATCCAGCGTGACATCTTTCACCGCATAAAGCGTTTTACCTTGTGTCGTAAACGACTTACTCACGTGCTCAAAACTGATCAAGACAGGACTCTACTTGATGTAAAAAATAATACTGAAATTAAATAGAATCACAGAGTTATCTACCAGAAATAAAAAATACTATCCAATTGCGATTGTTAGCTAAAGACGTGGCAGAAAAAGAAAGGAAGAACAAATTCCGGTGCAATACGTTATTGTTTTAAACAACGTAAATGCAGCATGAAAGAGGGGAAAATATAAGCCGTGGGGAGAAGAAAAAAGAGTCTGGCAGGCAATACGATTACGTCATGCCCGCCAGAAAGAATCCTTAACGCAGGCCGAGCTGGAAAATCATCGTTTCAGCCTGGCAGCTGAACGTAAAATCAATATCCAGCTTAACGCCGCCGTCTACGTCTTCCAGCGTGCTGTTGATTTCACAAGATTCAGACTCTACCGCTCGCGCTTTTTCCGTCAGAGCCGCTAATGTCGCTTCCGCGTCAGAACGATCGCCGAAAACTTTGCTGTAAGATGCCGTGCAATCGGTGTTATCCATAATTGTGCCAACATCGACACAGCAGCAGGCTGCGGTTTCTTCAGCGCTGCATTTGTTGATTACGTTCGTCATGATGCTTTCCTCTTAAAACGCGGGAGATATGATCCAGTTCAAATATTTCTATCTTCCTTATATTTTACTCCCTCATTCCAAAGCAGTACCAGCATTTCATGCCAGCCCGTAATTTTAGTGATATCAGTCACATTAAGGTGTTATGGGACAGTAAAGGTCGAGTAATATTTATTCACACAAATTAACCAAAACGTTAAGCATGTCTAAATTTCGCATCATTTTAGAAATATTTATAATACACAAATGCAACATTACTGTATTCCCACCTTATACTTTGGCAACTGGTCTGATTTGTCAGGCTGAGTGCGCCCCCCTACAATGCGCGTCCCTTGTTACCTCGTGTAACAACGTTAAATAACAAGTATATAAAGAGGTTTTGGTCATGAGCCAGAAAAACCTGTTCAAACATTCCACAATTGCTGTTGCGGTGGCCCTGTTTTCAGCAAATGTGTCCGCGGCTGGTTTCCAGCTAAATGAATACTCATCATCGGGTCTGGGACGCGCGTTTTCTGGTGAAGGTGCTGTAGCCGACAATGCGGCCTCCGGTAGCCGTAACCCGGCAACCATGACCATGTTTGACCGCCCGTCCTTCTCCGGTGGTGTCACCTATATCAACCCGGATATCGATGTTCAGGGAAAAAACTCCCTGACAGGACAGAATACCAGTGCAAAAAATATTGCGCCGCACGCTTGGGTACCGAACCTGCACTTCATCATGCCGCTAAATGAGCAATGGGCAATCGGTGCATCCGCTACCACCAATTATGGTTTGGCGACGGAATTCAATGATAACTATGCCGCAGGTTCTATTGGTGGACAAACCGACCTGCTGACATCAAACCTGAATCTGAGCGCAGCCTATCGCCTGAACCAACATTTCAGCTTCGGACTGGGTGTTAACGCTGTCTATGCAGATGCCAAGATTGTTCGTCGCGCGGGTGAACTGGCAAACGTACCTAGCTCTGTTGGTGGGTTGCAGGGAGCCGTTGCAGGCCCCTCTTCAGAAGTCGCGCGTTTGGAAGGCAAAGAATGGGGTTACGGCTGGAACGCTGGCATCCTGTATGAAATCGACGACAATAACCGCGTTGGCCTGACCTATCGTTCCAAAGTCGATATTGATTTTAATGGCGATTACAGCAACCAACTGTCAGCAGGACCCGGAGCCCTTAATGGCTCGACAATCCCTGGCAAGCTGACGCTGAATCTACCAGAGATGTGGGAAGCCTCTGCTTACCACCGCGTGGCACCGAAATGGGCAGTGCATTATAGCCTGACCTATACCAGTTGGAGCCACTTCCAGGAGTTGAAAGCGACGGGTAATAACGGTCAGACGTTGTTCCAGAAAGAAGAAAATTTCCGTGATGCTTACCGTATCGCACTCGGCACAACCTACTATCACGACGATAACTGGACGTTCCGTAGCGGTATCGCGTTTGATGACAGCCCCGTACCTGCTGACAAACGTTCTATATCCATCCCGGATCAGGATCGTTTCTGGTTGAGCGCAGGCACCACCTACGCATTTAATAAAGATGCGTCTGTTGATGTGGGCGTGTCTTACATGCACGGTAAACAAGTGGATATCAGCGAGCCAATCTCTGATAGAGCAGGTTCTCCAAGTTACACCTTTAGTTCCAAAGGCAAAGCCTGGCTGTACGGTGTGAACTTTAACTACGCATTCTAAATAAGAACAGACGTTCCCATTTCTACCGCATAGAACGTGATAAAGCAGGTAAGGCGACTTACCTGCTTTTTTTATTGCCTGAATTTACGCGATAACGGTACAAAAAAGGCCGCTTTCGCGGCCTTTTTTGGTGTGCTCAGATTAATACCGATTATTACTCAGGCTTAACCTCAATATAATCCAGACCCAGCGTGCTGCTGGTGTAGCTGCGGATTTTATTGGTCATTTCAATATTGCCATCCAGCTTCTGACCATACGACGGAACAATCTCTTTCAGCTTACTCTGCCATTCCGGCGTCGCCACTTTATCTTTAAACACTTTTTGCAGCAGGCTCAGCATAATCGGTGCTGCGGTTGACGCGCCCGGAGAAGCCCCCAGCAGAGCGGCAATCGAGCCATCCTGCGAACTGACGATCTCCGTACCCAGCTTCAACACGCCGCCTTTATCATCATCTTTCTTGATAACCTGAACGCGTTGGCCTGCAATCACCAGTCTCCAATCCTCTTTCTTCGCGTTCGGGAAGTATTCCTGCAATGAAGCGAAGCGATCGTCATCATCCATCATGACCTGACTGACCAGATATTTCACCAGATCGAAGTTATCCAGACCGACGTGCGTCATCGGCATGACGTTGGAGAAGGTCACGGAACCGATCAGATCCCACAGCGAACCATTTTTCAGAAATTTACTGGAAAAAGTGGCAAATGGCCCAAACAACAGCACTGGCTTGCCGTCAAAAATACGCGTATCCAAATGAGGAACGGACATCGGTGGTGCACCTACGGAGGCTTTACCGTACACTTTGGCCATGTGGCGTTTCACGATTTCCGGATTTTCTGTCACCAGGAATTCGCCGCCAACTGGAAAGCCGCCGTACAAATCGGCCTCAGGAATACCGGTTTTCTGCAACAGTTGTAGTGCCGCCCCACCCGCACCGATAAAGACGAATTTCGCCTTAATCACGCTCTCTTTTTCGCCGTTCTTCAGATCGGCGTAAGTCACGCTCCAGCTGTTGTCTGCATTACGCTTGATATCACGCACTTCTGAATTCAGGTGCAGCGCAAAGTTGGACTTGGTTTTCATCGCACCAACCAACTGACGCGTGATTTCACCGTAGTTCACGTCAGTGCCGATAGGCATGCGGGTTGCTGCAATTTTTTGAGCAGGATCGCGGCCTTCCATCACCAACGGCGCCCATGCTTTGATCGTATTTGGATCGTCAGAGAACTCCATGCCACGGTACAGCGTACTGTGCTGCATCGCATCATAGCGGTGTTTTAGGAACGCGGTGTTTTCGTCGCCCCAAACAAAGCTGATATGCGGCACACTGTTTATGAAAGAGTGCGGATTATTCAGCACGCCGTTTCTCACCTGATAGGACCAAAACTGGCGCGAGACTTCAAACGCTTCGGTAATTTCCAGCGCTTTGCTGATATTGATTGGGCCGTCGGGATTATCCGGCGTGTAATTGAGTTCCATAAAGGCCGAGTGACCCGTACCCGCGTTATTCCAGCCGTTAGAACTCTCTTCAGCCACGTTATCCATACGCTCAACCATATCGATAGACCAATCTGGCTGTAGCTCCTGTAAGTACACACCCAGCGTAGAGCTCATGATGCCCCCACCGATCAGTACCACATCCGTTGTCTTCTCTGTCGTTTTAGCATCTTCAGCCATCGCCAGTGGGGTGCTAACCACCACGCTCAGACAAAAGAACATAGCAAGTAGTTTTTTCATGCTTATATCTCTATTTTTATAAGTGCAGGTAGATAGAATCCCAGCCCTTCATTAACACACGGCTGGCGACCACCCGTAACAGCGTCATTCCTATGACCTTTTTGTTAATCACCTTGCTAACAAAAAATCAGCGTGCTGACACATTTCAGCCATGATAGACATCAGTAGTGGTTAACGACGTTGCATTATTGTTATATGGCGGCAGGAAATAAATTTTAGTAAGTAAATAAACGGTCAACAAAGTAATAACTTTTGAGAAACAAACCACAGAAGCATCATGGTAAAAGTAAGTTTAGCAGCGTTTTATAATCGAGTAGGAGGCGAGATTACTCCCGCCGTCCTCTCACACCACCGTACGTGCGGTTCCGCATACGGCGGTTCATGTTAACTCTGGAACTGCCGTTGCTGCTCCACTAGTGATATCAAGCCGAGTCGTCTGAACTGCGCCGTCTTTATCGCATCATTCATGTGACTCGACCCCGCGTTCCACCACGCTCCTCGCTGGTTACTCGCCGACCTCCACGCTCGCTTTTCACACAAGCCCGCTCGCATTAGCATTCGGGCTCGCGTATACGTTCGTTTCCATTGCCGCCACAGTAGACTGCGCAGTTTACGCCTGACCCAGCCGTCAATCTTCTCCAGAACTCCTTTTACTTCCGTGTATCTGAAGTAGCTCATCCAGCCTCGCAGTATCGGTGTGAGTTCATTGATTACGCCTTTCACTGATTTCGTCGCGTGCCCTGTCGTCAGGCTACGGATCTTCTCCTTCAGCCTCTCGACACTGCTCCCTGCGATCTTCAGTCGGGTCTGTTTGTGCCGTGTCACGCTGTATCCCAGGAACTTACGCTCCCACGGTCGCGCCACCGCACTCTTCTGCTCATTGACCTTTAGCTTCAGTATGTCTCTCAGGTACACCCTGATTGCCCTAAAGATATGCTCGCCTGCTTTGCGACTGCTCACGTAAATGTTGCAGTCATCCGCATAGCGACAGAAGCTGTGACCTCGACGCTCCAGTTCTTTATCCAGTTCATCCAGCAGAATGTTCGACAGTAGCGGCGACAACGGTCCGCCCTGCGGCATTCCCTTACCTCGCTTCTCTGTCTCGCACCCGTTCGTCATTTCCGCTTCAAGGTAGCGACGTATCAGTTTCAACAGCCGTTTATCCCTGACATGCCTCGCCAGACGTGACATCAAAATGTCATGATCCACCCGGTCAAAGAACTTTTCCAGATCCAGATCGACCACCCAGCGTTTCCCGCTTTGTATGTAGCGCTGTGCCTGTTGCACTGCCTGCCACGCATTGCGGTTACTTCTGAACCCGTAACTCGATTCGCAGAAGTGCGGCTCCACGACCGGACTGAGTTGTTGTGCTATCGCCTGCTGGATAAGCCTGTCCACTACCGTCGGGATACCCAGGGTTCTCACGCCGCCGTCCGGCTTTGGGATATCCACTCTGCGTATCGCCTGCGGCTGGTAGGCGCCCGTAATCAATGCCTGCCTGATACTCGCCCAGTTCTGTTTCAGCCACGGCTTCAACTCCGTCACTTTCAGGTTATCTACCCCTGCCGCGCCGTTGTTTTCCACCACGCGCTGATAGGCCAGCATCAGGTTCTCTCTCGTTATCACCGTTTCCATCGTCAACGGCATTTCCGCTTTCGTTTGCCCACCGACCGCCGTGGGGATTTCAGCACCCTCATGCAGCACTGACGGATACTGTCCGTCTCCTCTGCCGCTGGCCGCAGTGCTCTGCGCTTGTGCCTCATTAATTCCCATCGAGTATCGGTGTCCTAATCACGGTTAATCATGTTCAGCCCTTCATGCTGCCAGTTATGCAGCACTACTACGGCTTCGGCTGACTGCTGCACGTTCATCCCGTCGCCTCTCGACGCTCGGTAGCCCTGAAGCAAACGTGCAGCCCTCCCGGGGTAATTCGCGCGACCTTCCTGCTTATGCCTGTCAGCTTTACGTCACAGCGTTCTGTGCAAGTATTGGGCTTTGATGATATTTGCCACCTTACCCCGCTGTGCCGCCTAAACTGCTTCCTGTTCGTCAGGCCAGCATTTTGCCTTCAGCTTCCTTCAGATCCCACCTCGCGGTGGGCACCCTTGCCGTTCGGCTAACACTTCCCCTTGCCGGGTGTGTAGAGGACTTTCACCGCCAAGTCGCCCCTTGACCACTACAGTCAACGGACAGCGCCCGTCAAGGCGCTACGCGCCATGCCCGGCGCACAAAGCAAAAGGCACCCACAGGTGCCTTTGAGATAAACGAAAATATGCTGTACTACTTCGCTGAGTCGATCTCGTCGAGCGAATCTTCAATCGCAGCGGCATTCGGATTCTGCTGCGGGGTGATTTGCCCATCACTGGCAAGGAAGTCATGCCGTTGGAAGTAGGCTTCACGCATCATCAGGTACGGATCGGAAGAGTTACGCAGCAAACCGTCGGAATCCAACAGTTGCGCTCGCGTTTCTAGTCCCTCGATAGCCCACTTGCCCGCAGACATCCAGAACGTCAGATAGCTCAGCATCGGATACAGCGTATCCACCACACCACCACCGTCTTCACGAGGTGTGACACTGCCGTAGCCAGGCACCACTACGTAAGGCCCGTATCCCACGCCATAATTACCCAGCGTGCTACCAAAACGGCGAGACTCTTCTTTCGCCAATTTAGGATTCGCCATCGACGCAACGTCAATCAGACCACCCATCCCGAGCAAGGTATTCAGGAAGAAACGGTTAAAGTGAATCATTGCTTTATATGGCTTGCCTTCAACGAAGTAGTTCACCATCGTTGCAGGTTCTTCCAGGTTGCTGAAGAAGTTTCCCAGCCCATTACGCGCGGGAGTCGGCACATAATCGCGCCAGGCAACAGCCGCAGGACGCACCAGATAAGGATCCAGAACGTCATAGTTAAAGCTGAACATGGTACGGTTAAAGCCTTCAAGCGGATCAGAACGTCCTTCTTGAGCGCGATCCCCGGAACTGGCGCAGCCGATCAGTAACACGCTGGCAAACACCACCCCACTCAGGCGGTAATTCATATCTGTTCTCCCTGATTTATAGTGTGCTATACCCGCGACCGAAAATGGGTATTCCCACTATCAGCTCAACCTATCAAGCTGGACGATAAGGACGGGATATCGGCTAACAGTGTAACATTTTATTGCTCTATCGCTACGCTGGCTTACGTATTACTGCCTTTTCAGAGGGTTGCCATTTTTTCTTATCATGACAATACCCGCCCCAGTGTGGAGACAACACGGTAGTTCGTTGTTCCGCTCAAAGCATAGCACTTGCCAACCTAAATCAGTGAGGCATAACGCATCATCCCGCATTGTCAAAAAGACTACGCTTACCATCTAATACCGAGCGTTTAAAGATCGAGATACTGGGGCGCGTCAGCACCGCGAACCAAGTACCAACTGACCATTTGCCTTACCTACGCTGGTGGGGAATATCATCGGTGGCACCTTTATTTTCACACTCATCAGCCGCCCACCAAGTAATAAGGGTCATTTATACCGAACCACACGCCACAAGTCGCATGAAAACGAGAAAAAAGAACAGTCATAAAGCACCGATTGCCGACACTTTGAGCAAACGCACAGTTAAGTGCTTATTCTCAGAGCAAAAATGCGTATAATGGCTCCGCTTCACGTCCCCGTAGTTAAACGGATATAACAAGCCCCTCCTAAGGGCTAGTTACTGGTTCGATTCCAGTCGGGGACACCATAACCTCGCCTACGAACGTCCACCAAAGTCTATTTTTTCCATACTATTCATCAATTTGACACAATCAGCCCGTCTACTAAAACCTACTCAGTTTTACCGACATCCACGCTATTTTGTTGGTATCAATGTTGGCATGGTAAGTTCGATAATGCAGATACCATCACTGTGGGAGATTTTCTATGGCACTCACTGAGGCAAAGGTTAGAAATGCAAAACCTGCGGAGAAGTCCGTCAAACTGACTGATGCAAATGGTATGCACCCTTTGGTTCAACCTAACGGCTCTAAATACTGGCGCTTGCAATACCGTTTGCAGGTAAGCAAAAAATGTTGGCATTAGGTGTTTATCCTGCGGTTTCTTTAACGGAAGCCCGTCGCAGAAGAGATGAAGCCAGACAACAGATTGCCAATAACATCGATCCAGGTGAAAAGAGAAAAGCGTAAAAGGTTGAAGAGAAAGGTTTACTCACCTTTGAAACCGTTGCCAGAAGCTGGCATGCCAGCAATAAAACCGGGTCTGAGGGGCACCGAACTCTGATTCTCAATAGTCTGACAACGCACGAATTCCCAATTATCGGGCAAAAAAACATCGCAACCCTTAAAACCCGCGATTTGTTGATCCCTGCTAAAAATGCAGAAAAAACCGGACATCTGGAACGGACTTCTCGCTTGCAACAACGCATCACAGCAATTATGCGTTATGCCGTTCATAATGATCTGATCGACGTTAATCCGGCTTATGATCTGGCAGGAGCCATCGCTACGGCTAAAAGTGTCCACCGCCCCGCTTTGCCTCTTGAACACATTACCGAACTGCTGACACATATCGAGGCATACAAAGGAAAAGGGATCACCCAATTAGCCGTTCAGCTATGTCTTCTGACCTTCATCCGCTCCAGTGAATTGAGGTTTGCGCGTTGGTCAGAGTTCGACTTCAAAAATGCGTTATGGACAATCCCTGCGAAGCGAGAGCCACTAAAAACGTTAAGTTTTCAAATCGTGGATCGAAAATGAAGACCCCGCATTTGGTGCCATTAAGCAAGCAGGCTATTGCTATCCTCAAAGAACTCCATGCTATCAGTGGTGAACACAAACTTGTTTTTATTGGTTTTAGTCATGCAGATAAACCCATCAGTGAAAACACCATTAACAAAGCCTTACGGGTAATGGGATATGACACGAAAACCGAAGTTTGTGGGCATGGTTTCCGCACAATGGCATGTAGTGCACTGATTGAATCAGGATTGTGGTCCAGAGACGCAGTGGAACTTCAAGTCAGATGGGCTACCTTCCTGCAAAATGTAGCCCATATCGTGCAAAAATCCGCACTTATAGAACGGATTTTATTTTTTCATTCACCCATACAGTCATATCATGCAGCAACGTCATTGCTCCCTGTTTATCTTTCGATGGCCCCCAGAAACTGAGAGAAAGATGGGCTCCATTTTTTGAGGGAGTGACAGCATAATCTTCATTAATTGCACTCGGTATAAAATCATTATTGGCTATGCTGTTTTCTACCTCATCCTTGAGATAGGCTATATTGGGATATTGATTTTTATTAATTTCAGCATTGACATAAAATTCAATTCCATCCCCATCACCTTCTGGCCGATATACCAAAGTCATATACGTCCGTCCATCCCCCCACTCACTCGGAATAAAATGCAATGCTTTATAATCTTCATCCCAGTTATTTACACTTTTGGAGATAGAAGTTAGGTTCAGGTATTTCTTTAATCGCTAACTTACTAAGCTGGTCCAGAAAATTATCTGGAAAAACATTTCCGCTCATAATCCCTCATATAATAATTTAATCATAAAATAGTTTATGTAACTCAATCACTTTCTACGCCCAGTTACTGATCAGTGAATTCTTTGAGTCAGTGACATAGATGATACCGTCTTTCCTTAAAAATTCATTGAGTTATTCATGATCTAAAGGTTATCTATATCTGAAAATCAACACCTCACCCTCTGGTAACCGCTTTTTACATTGTTTTTTTGAGACATGGGCATAGCTTCAACCATGATGAACCAAATAGCGGTTATCCTCACCAAATAAATAGCAGACTATTTATATAATAAAAAAGCATTCCGCTCATTAGTTGATTACAATCAATCGTAACGTAATCATGTAATTCCTGGATGGAATGACAATGACCGAAGCAGACCTGGATGAACTAAATAGCTTTGCATATTACCGCTCCACTTGGCCAGTCCGTGCTAATTACCCGGAAACGGTGAGGCGGCCTTCATAAACTGAGTAACACGGTTGAGTAATTGCCACATATACCGACATTGATGATTACGCGTTACCGCTTCATGTAACGACAACCGCAGGTAGCGGTGTAATGTTACGGGATGAAGCGAGATATCAAAAAGCCGATTAACGACAAGCGCCAAAAGTTCGGTACTCCAGCGGGAGCGCAGCCAACCGAAATCCTGTGGTGAACGCTGCACAAGAAGCGGCAGAATACGCAAGATATCAGCAACCAGCCACTGTGGTTCACGACCGGGCTTGAGACTTTTTAATTCACTAACACCATATAAAGTAAACAAATTAATCCACCGTTCTACCGAGGCACGAGCCGCACACAATATTCTGGCGACCTCAGTAACAGTCATTCCTTGATGCAACATGAGCATCGTCATCAGTCGGCGAGCGTGGTTTTTATCATGAGTTTGCTGAGCTTCTCTTTTCATAAGACGTCGTTCTTCATCAGTGATAAATGCTATGATCGGCATAACTCAGTCCGGTTGGTGATGTGGGATATTTGGCGATTGATCAGATCGCTTAAATCGGACTGAGTTCCCTTCGAGTGATCGACTATTTTGCAAAGCTATTTAGGCTGAAGCGGTATTCTTTTCTATTGATACGATATTTAAGATACCAGAGACGTGAACCGCTTGGATTGACCAAAAGGTGTAGACCGTGCGAGTCGGAGACTTTGAAGGGTTTTTCGGATGGTTTTAAGTTGCGGATTTTTGAGTCGTTAAGAGGCATTTGGGGTCGCTTCATCATCGAACCAACTTGACCCCAAATTCTCCCGATGCGGAGGAAAAACTGAAAATGCATCGGGAAGACTTTCCACACTAACCTGTTGAATTTAAATCGTATAAGGATTCGCAAAGCGGCATGAAAACAAGAATTTGGCTCCTCTGACTGGACTCGAACCAGTGACATACGGATTAACAGTCCGCCGTTCTACCGACTGAACTACAGAGGAATCGGTTAGTTGCGATGGATAATAGCGGTAGCGTTTCAGGTTGTCAAAGGCTGTTATCGCTTGGTGCGTTTGATTGCCGAACTAATAACCAACATATTGAAATTATTGCTCAAGTTGAACATAGAAAAGCGATGAAATATGCCGGTTAGCGGGTAGCGTTGCACCCTAAAATTGCAGGTTTTGCTTTAGGATGGTGCAGATGGGTACTCGCTCGATGACGAGTTACCCAGACAAAACTAATAGAGTTGGTTAGCAGAATCATTTCTTTTCCTTATTTTACCTGTGGCTTATCAAGGAGGTATCACTTTTTCTTAGGTATAGAGACATAATATGGCGCGCTTTTTGCTACCTCTTTAGGGTAACTACTCAGGAGGCAGACATGAATCTTAGACGGCTCAAATACTTTGTGAAAATCGTTGATATCGGTAGCCTTACACAGGCTGCTGAGTTGTTGCACATTGCACAACCGGCGCTGAGCCAGCAGGTCGCGACGCTGGAGGGGGAACTCGAAAAACAACTGCTGGTGCGGAGTCGACGTGGTGTTACGCCTACCGAAGCGGGGAAAATTCTTTATTCTCATGCGCAGACGATATTGTCACAGTGTGAACAAGCAAAGGATGCCGTGAGTGGCGCACATCAATCAATGAGTGCGTAAATGTAACTATAGGGCCAGCTGTTTCCCGATAGCTGGCTACTAACCTGGTATCTTTGTTTGACGTTCTGTCAAAAAATGAGCATCTTTATTTTTTCTGTGAATCTCATCGCATATTCATGATTTTGGTGATTTTCTTTAAACTTTAAAATGGTTATTTTTTCTCGAAAAAATAAAATGCCTTTTCGATTTTTTTTATTTTTTTGATTTATTTATCTGCAACCTCATTTCATTGCCGTCGTGTGAATATGATTTTCTTAAAATGCTAATAGACACTAGCGGTCAGACCATTCACAGTGTTACATTAATCTTCGCTATGTTTCTCTAATCCTGTGCGACAAAGAACGGGTGTTGCCTTATGGATGTATGACGGTTATTTTTTTGATTAAGGAGTTCAAATGAATAATATCCTCTCTCATCTTTTAATAAAGCTTGCAGAAAAAGAAGCTGGAGAAAAAGCGCTTAACGCTAAGATCGAATCGCTAGAGATGCTGATCTCTGCTATTGTTTCAACGCTAGATGACGGTAAAATCAATGAGTTAAATAGAAAGATAGAAGGTGTAGTTGCTGATGCTTCTCAGAGAAAGGATGAGTGCAATTTCTTAGCTTTCGAACTATTAGCTAAAAATATCAATCGAATCACAACCGTTTCATTACGAGAATAACTTTCTTATATATCAATGGCGGCGACATTAATTGACCGCATATTAATTTCCGTACATCAATTGAGAATTGTTTATATTCAAGAATAGAGAGTGTTTATGCTATGCGTGATTTTCCCGAAAAAAATTAAAGGCGCAGAGACTGTCTGCGCCTTTCTTGCATTTACAAATTTTACTTCCCGTCAATAGCCTGCTTTTTCTGACGAATAAACTGATAAGCAATAGCCAGAACAATAAACCATAATGGCGTGACAATGAGCGCCTGGCGTGTATCTGGCTGCAATGTTAACAGTACAATAACGAAAGCAAAAAAGGCCAAGCATACCCAGCACATAAAAATTCCCAATGGCATTTTATATGATGATTCTGTATGCAGTTGTGGGCGCTTTTTACGATATATCAGGTAGGAGCACAGGATGATACTCCAGATGAACATGAATAAAATCGCGGAAACGGTGGTCACTAGCGTAAATACGGTCATCACATTCGGAATCAGGTAGATCAACACCACGCCTGAGAGTAAACAAATACAGGAAAACATCAGCCCAGTAGAGGGGACTGAACGTTTAGATAGCATACCAAAACTTTTTGGTGCATCGCCTTGTTTAGCAAGACCAAAGAGCATACGACTGGTTGAGAACACACCACTATTGGCGGAAGATGCCGCAGATGTCAGTACGACGAAGTTGATCATACTGGCGGCAGCGGGTAAGCCAACAAGTACAAACATTTCTACGAAAGGACTACGATCCGCAGTAATTGCACTCCACGGTGTCACAGACATAATCATGATTAACGCAAAAACATAGAACATGATGATGCGAATTGGGATGGCATTAATCGCGCGGGGTAATACGACTTTTGGATTTTTAGTTTCAGCTGCGGTCGTACCTACCAGTTCGATGCCGACAAACGCGAATACAGCTATTTGGAACCCGGCAAAGAAACCGCTAATCCCTTTAGGGAACATACCGCCATCATTCCATAGGTTGGTAAAAGAGGCGACGTTTCCTGATGGGGAAGAGAACTGCATCATGACCAGTACGACACCGACCACGATTAACGCAACGATAGCGACAATTTTTATCATTGCGAACCAGAATTCCATCTCGCCAAACAGTTTCACCGTTGCTAGATTTAGCGTCAGTAATAGCAGAACACAAAGCAGGGAAGATACCCACTGCGATAAATCAGGGAACCAGAACTGAGAGTAAGCACTAATGGCTACGACATCGGCAATCCCGGTTACTACCCAACAGAACCAGTAAGTCCAGCCAGTAAAAAAACCAGCCCATGGTCCAAGCAGGTCGGCAGCAAAATCACTGAATGATTTATAGTTGAGGTTGGAGAGTAATAATTCTCCCATTGCGCGCATGACGAAAAACAGCATAAAACCAATGATCATATAAACGAAAATGATCGAAGGGCCAGCCATGCTGATTGTTTTGCCTGAGCCCATGAATAGCCCAGTGCCGATCGCTCCGCCGATGGCGATGAGCTGAATATGACGATTAGTCAGATTCCGTTGCAGTCCCTCACCCTGTTCTGGGGCAAGGTCTGCGGATTCTTTTGATTGTTCGACCATTTAAGTACACTTTCCTGTTTCTGTCTGTGATGTGTGTTGAGCTCTTTGGCGGCTCTCGTTTGCGAAAATCGAAGAGAATAAGATAGCGCAACCGCAGTATTTATTACAGCGGATGTCTGAGATAACCAAGCATAAAAAGGGTAGGTAAGGATGTCAGATGCTGCTGTATGTTTTTCACCCTAATAATGAAGAAGATATAAAATAATGAGGAGTATAGATATACAGATCGCGCAGATTAACAAAATTGCTAACCTCTAACAATGCTATTGTTGCGATATAAAAAATTAATATGAAGTGTTTGACAGGCGCGCTCGGGAGGAGAATAATCCCTCCCGTTGGGTCGTTAGCTCAGTTGGTAGAGCAGTTGACTCTTAATCAATTGGTCGCAGGTTCGAACCCTGCACGACCCACCAACAATATCAATATGTTACAAATGGTTTTTTGATTTGTTATCATCTTGTTATTCCAGTTATCTATTAATTTAAATAGATCTACTCTTTAATTCTTCCTTTTTTATTAATTCTTTTCCTTTCGTTTTCATTCTATTTTTCGACTTTTTCTACTTAATATTTTCGATGATTTCTTATGTGTCTTTTATCCATATAACCGGATTACCATTGGGAGAAAGTATAACTCAATTGGCGATGCAGTTGAAAACCATTGTTTCGCTTGGGCAAAATCGGCCTCTTATGTCCTGGCGAGTCTTGAGAAAGTGCTATGCTTAATGGATGGAATAGACTGTAGATCGTATATGATGTTACGAGTTTGCACAGGCTGTGTTCACATCCACTGGGGCAGCGCTTAGAAGTAGCTGGAGTTTCCTGGTTAGCCATAAGCAAGTTTATGCTTGATTTCGGAGGTTCATATGGGATTCGAAAAATTACTGGCTGTTATAGAAAAAAGTCACCAGGACCCAAAATCGGTTATCTCGTTGTCTGAACTGAGCCAGGCAATCCATGAGATAATTTGTACGGAAAGTTCAAAAGAATACAAGATAAATGAGTGCTTCACTGAACTGAGGGAGTTGGTTGATGAAAGAAAGGCACTCGCCAGGAAACAGTTTTTGGATAAGGTATTGGTTACGGAATTAACACGATATAAAAAGAAAGAAGAGGCACTGCTTTTGAAGCTTATCAGCATTGGGAATAAATAGACGAGAGTCTCTATTTATTAAACTAAACAGGTAATGCTAAATATCGCTACACCGCCAGATCAATCTACTGAGATGGCGGTGTGGCAAATAGTGCTATTTTCGGTAACTTGTTTTGATTTGTCTAATCGTGTTATCAAAAACAGCAGCCTGCTCGGCGTCTTCCAATTGAGCAATATATCTTTCCATATTGATGATCACTTTACCGGCATCTGCCTGGCCGATTGCTTTTAATAACAGCGTAACCATAGCTTTCAGACAGGTAACCTCATGGGCTAGGGTCTCAGCAGATGCGGTAGTAGAAAAATCTACGTTGCTCATGTTTTCTCCTCAACAAGAAAAAGGTGTTTTTCTTCGCCTGCTGCGGCGTTACCGCTGACACAACAGGCAGAATTAGATAGTGAGGAGTATAACATAAAGCATATTGTAGATTGATATTATTCGCGGATAACACCGTTTTAGTGACTGTTTTTTATGCATTTAATTTATATAAATAGCGTTTATATTTTGGATTCCATTTTGTGGAAAAAGCTATAGATGTGTTGTGCTTAATACATAAGATATTCACTATGGACGCTGTTCTCTGAATATATTATTTGTATAATATCGTTGTAGGCGATGATGTGATGCTTAATCACAAGTTGCTTACAATAGTGATTTTTTATTGACATTCAAGATATAAAGCCAATTGCATGCCACCTGGTTTGTTTTCTACACATCTTGTATCATTAAACGGTTTATACTGCGTAGCGTATTTGAAATGTTAAGAGTGTGATCAACATGCGCCTTCAGGATAGTGATATATTGTTATGATCGGGAATATGCTTTATTCCTTCTCGGCATATTTTAAAATACATATTCATATAAGTCAGTGTTCATTATTTTTTGAAACCAACGTAGTATCACCTGCAAGCAACTTTTCATGTAAGTGTTACTCCCTTTTTTGGAGAATTATTCTTTGATTAGCGTTTTTCTTGTTGATGACCATGAACTGGTGCGGGCAGGGATACGACGCATTCTTGACGATATCAAAGGTCTGAAAGTGGTTGGTGAGGCGTGTTGTGGTGAGGATGCGGTCAAATGGTGTCGAAGCAATGATGTTGATGTTGTTTTGATGGACATGAGCATGCCGGGTATCGGTGGGCTTGAAGCGACGCGTAAGATCCTACGATTTACGCCAGACATCAAAGTTATTATGCTCACTATTTATACCGAGAACCCATTGCCCGCTAAGGTGATGCAGGCGGGTGCAGCGGGATATGTTAGTAAAGCGGCTGCCCCTCAGGAAGTGATCTCCGCCATTCGGGCGGTGCATGCAGGCAAGCGGTATATCGCCTCTGATATTGCTCAACAAATGGCATTGAGCCAGTTGGAACCGCAAACGGACGCGCCGCTGGAGTGTTTGTCTGAACGCGAATTACAGATTATGCTAATGATAACCAAGGGTCAGAAAGTGACTGAAATCTCAGATCAGCTCAATCTTAGCCCCAAAACAGTGAACAGCTATCGTTACCGTATGTTTAGCAAACTGAATATCAACGGTGATGTTGAGTTGACGCATCTGGCTATCAAGCATGGGCTTTTTACCGCGGAGACATTGTTAAGTAGTGAGTGAGTGTTTCGATGCTTCGGCATTTTTAAAAACGGTAACGAGCCAGCCTGGGGTCTACCGGATGTATGATGTCGGCAATACGGTCATCTATGTCGGTAAGGCAAAAGACTTAAAAAAACGACTTGCCAGCTATTTTCGCAGTCATGTCGCCAGCCGTAAAACCGAGGCGTTGGTCAAAAGCATCAATCATATTGATGTCACGATTACGCATACAGAAACTGAAGCCTTGCTGCTGGAACACAACTACATCAAGCTTTATCAGCCGCGTTATAACGTGTTGTTACGCGATGATAAATCCTATCCCATGATTTTTCTGAGTGGTGATGCTCATCCACGTCTGACCGTTCATCGTGGTGCCAAGCATGCAAAGGGCGAATACTTTGGCCCTTTCCCTAACGGCAATGCCGTGCGTGAAACGTTACTATTGCTGCAAAAATTGTTCCCGGTGCGTCAGTGTGAAAATAGCGTCTATCGCAACCGCTCTCGTCCTTGTTTGCAATATCAAATTGGCCGCTGCCTTGGGCCTTGCGTTAGCGGTTTGGTTAGCGAAGAAGATTATCAGCAGCAGGTTGAGTATGTTCGCCTGTTCTTGTCCGGTAAAGATCAGCAAGTACTGAATCAACTCATCTCCCGGATGGAGGTGGCGAGTCGTGACCTGCGTTTTGAAGATGCTGCACGGATACGCGATCAGATCCAAGCGGTTCGTCGGGTGACGGAAAAACAATTTGTTTCCGGTGACGGCGAAGATTTGGACGTCATCAGCGTCGCTTTCGATGCTGGCATGGCCTGCGTATATGTCCTTTTCATCCGACAAGGGAAGGTACTTGGCAGCCGGAGCTATTTCCCCAAGGTACCTAGCGGTACGGAATTGGGTGAAGTCGTACAAACTTTTGTCGGGCAATTCTATTTGCAAGGAAGCGTAGGTCGAACGCTCCCTACAGAAATTCTGCTTGATTTCACTCTGCCCGATAAAGATTTGCTGACGGAGTCTCTAACGGCAGTCGCGGGAAGAAAAGTACAAATTCAGACAAAACCCCGCGGCGATCGTGCTCGTTATTTAAAATTGGCGCGAACGAATGCGGCTACAGCGCTGGTCACGAAATTATCTCAGCAATCCACTATTCATCAGCGTTTGGCAGCATTAGCCAACGTCTTGCAGTTACCAGAAATCCATCGAATGGAATGTTTTGACATCAGTCATACTATGGGGGAACAAACTGTGGCATCTTGCGTGGTATTTGATGCTAATGGTCCTCTACGTTCGGAATATCGGCGCTATAATATCAGTGGTATTACGCCCGGTGATGACTATGCTGCTATGGCGCAAGTTCTCCAGCGTCGATATGGTAAAGCGTTAGATGACAGTAAAATACCCGATGTGATTGTGATCGATGGTGGGAAAGGGCAACTCGGCCAGGCTCAGACTGTGTTTGACTCCTTGCAGGTATCATGGGATAAAAATAAGCCTCTGCTGCTTGGCGTTGCGAAAGGCAGCGATCGTAAAGCTGGCTTAGAAACGCTGTTTTTTGAGGCTACCGGTGAGGGTATGGCTTTGCCAGCTGATTCCCCAGCGCTGCATGTGATCCAGCACATTCGCGATGATTCGCATGACCATGCGATTGGCGGGCATCGCAAGAAGCGAGCAAAAGTAAAAAATACCAGTACGCTGGAGCTTATTGAAGGTGTCGGTCCTAAACGTCGTCAGACCCTGCTGAAATACATGGGTGGGTTACAGCCTTTGATGAATGCCAGCATTGAGGAGATTGAAAATGTTCCAGGAATTTCGCATGCATTGGCAGAAAAGATCTTCCATGCATTGAAACACTAGGGACAATGTAGCAACATACTCCTAGTATCCACTCCAGCCAGATAGTTACCTAAGCGCTATGCAATTTAATATACCGACGTTGCTTACCCTGTTTCGTGTTGCTCTTATTCCGTTTTTCGTG
The DNA here is from genome assembly GCF_037076465.1 of Pectobacterium araliae. Classification (NCBI taxonomy): domain Bacteria; kingdom Pseudomonadati; phylum Pseudomonadota; class Gammaproteobacteria; order Enterobacterales; family Pectobacteriaceae; genus Pectobacterium; species Pectobacterium araliae. The sequence goes on from NZ_AP028908.1 coordinate 3,005,018, forward strand.
CTGGCGTTTTATCTTCCATTCGCCTGGGCACCGCTACTTTGCTCGTTGATCTTTGTGTTTGCTGCCGTAACGGATTGGTTTGATGGTTTCCTTGCCCGCCGCTGGAAGCAGACTACGCGTTTTGGTGCCTTCCTTGATCCTGTTGCGGATAAAGTGATGGTGGCTGTCGCGTTGGTGTTGGTTGCGGAATACTATCATTCCTGGTGGATTACGCTGCCCACCGCAACGATGATCGCGCGGGAAATCATTATTTCGGCATTACGCGAATGGATGGCTGAAATCGGCAAAAGAAGTAGCGTGGCCGTATCGTGGATAGGGAAGGTTAAAACCACGGCTCAGATGATGGCGCTTTTTGCTTTGCTATGGCGTCCAGAACGCATTGTTGAAGGTATTGGCGTTGTTGCGTTGTACATAGCGGCTGTGCTGACTTTCTGGTCCATGTTTCAATATTTAAACGCCGCGCGTCACGATTTGCTTGAACCTTGATCGAACCGACGTAAAAACCAGCAAACGAGTGCGGTTGCTTGATAATTCTGTTGACTCATCGCGTCAGGTCAGTAGAATGCACCGCATCAACAGCAACGCTGGTTTGTAAGAAGTTAGAGAAATCAGCATGTTCTGTGCTGCGGGAATAGCTCAGTTGGTAGAGCACGACCTTGCCAAGGTCGGGGTCGCGAGTTCGAGTCTCGTTTCCCGCTCCAATTTAAAGCATCGGCATTTGCGGATGTTGGTTACTAAGACCTGAATATTTTGGCGCGTTAACAAAGCGGTTATGTAGCGGATTGCAAATCCGTCTAGTCCGGTTCGACTCCGGAACGCGCCTCCAATATTTAAGCCCAGGTGGTGAAATCGGTAGACACAAGGGATTTAAAATCCCTCGGCGTTCGCGCTGTGCGGGTTCAAGTCCCGCCCTGGGCACCATTGATAAATCAATAGACGTCACCGACGTCTATTTTTTTGCCTAAAACCCACGGTTTTACTGGCTTGTCCTTCATTCCATACTCTCCCAACGTCAACGCAATTCAACCTACATCAACTTGCTGGTGAGTATAATGGTCGGAATCTCATGCCGAACGTATACTGAAAAGCCTGAGCGACAGTATTTTCCCCGCCATCGATGGCACTCATATCGCGGATCTGAAAACACGTGATTTACTGGCACCGATCAGAAACGTTGAACGTTCAGGACGGCGACGGTCAGTGTCAAGGTCAAGGTCAAGGTCAAGGTCAAGGTCAAGGTTGTTGTCACCCCCCTGCTGATTTAGGCAGCCTGTTTTTCCCGCTCTGGATTCAGTACACCCTACATCTCGATAGTGACTGAAATAGCAAAGAACATATACTTATAACCATGAATAACCTTATAATATCAAAAAGATTTATTCACTATTTGTAAGGAATGTGTATTTATTATGAAACGGAGTTATATAAAAAGCGTCGTTTTGCCTTTGCTTTTCCTCCCTCTCTCCAGTGGGGTATATGCACAAGACTTTCCCACTTTTGTGACAGATTTCACCAATGTGTTGCAAAAAAGTAAATTATCACAAAAAGACTATAACCAATTTATTGAACTCACTGGCTCCTATTTTATTCCAGCTAACGATGATGTAAGCATAGCGAAAAAAGATAAAAGCAGTTATAAAAACAACGAAGTAATGCCAAAGCTTGAATCTGACTCCAGCTTTATTTTTAATGGTTCAAATGGGAAAATGGCTTTTATTTCATTTCTGCAAGAAATAAAAAACCAACCGCAGTCAGAAAAATATTTTGAAAAATCCTACACGGGCGCAGGATCGGTTTTTGTCATGAATTACTATACGCTATCACCGGGCATCATTAATATCCAGATGGATATCGTTTCTCCGCCTGGCCTCAAAGGAATCGTCATGAACCTACTTAACGAAAGGGAATCAGAACTTAAACAAGAAGCTGGCGAGCGAGTTTATATTTACCAATTTAAAAAAATAAATGAGACCTATAAGATGGTCGGTGCCAACTCATATCCATCTTCAGATAAACGAATCTGCATGTCCTGCTAACGTGATTTCAATGGAATTGAAAATGATAAAAATCATAATAAAATCCCTATTATTAATAATGCTTTCATCACACTATGTTAATGCAAATAATCTTGTGTGCCGTAGCCCTCTCGTCATTCAGTCGTTAATCAAAGAAGATCAAGAGAAAGCGCAATCCATCACCGATCGTGTATCTTTGGAAACAATTAAAAAAGTAGAATTTGAATATGACATCATTATCACAAAGCTTAAAACAAAAAATAACCTAAGCTGCTTTGGCAAAGCCAAGATAAAAATCCCATCCGGTGTGTCAAATTTTTTAAAATATTATCCTATTCTAGAAAATGGGGATCCTAAAGCAAAAAATATTTACCTTTTCAATCTTCACCACTATAGAAAAGGCGATGAATACATCGCATTGGATCAGGTTTATTATAATGTTCACATTGCTGATAACCAGCAAGAAACCAATATTATGTATCCACACGATGAGCCAATCTCGCTCACACTTTATGCCCTGTCTTGGTTTCAGGAAAATGCGGCAAGGCTGGAGGATCAATCACCTCGTTTTAAATATAATAAAGCACTCGTAGAGTTCATAGAGACTGATAGGGCATTAAATACTTACTGGAATAACCTACCTGATTATATTAAAGGGCAGATGAAAGAGGATTCACGGCAGTGGATAAAAAATAAAAATAAACAGTGCGGCGCGATAGAGACCGTCGCGAGTAAAAACCGCTCACTGGAAGATCAAGCAAAAATTTATACCTGCCAACAACAAATGACCAGGGAAAGGCTGGTACAGCTTGGATTGACCGAAAACAAGGACAAGAAATGAAAAAATGCCTCTATGTCATGATTGGAATTATCCTTACTTGCACATCAGCGTATGCGAAGGATGATTTTCAATGCAGCGATCCCAAAGCGGTTGACGTTGTTAAAAACACATTTTCCGACCGCGCAAAATCACTGTTCTCTAAGTCTCCCTCTCTGTCTGTTGATAGCGTGAGCGTGATTTATTCAAAAATATCCACTCAGCCACGTTGGGGAACCGCATTCTCGTGCAGTCTACGAGTCGAAATCCCCGTAAATCAGGCGATCGTTGACATCATTCTTAATGAAGACGATCTTATGTACACAAAAGATGAAAGGGATAAAATCGGCAATAACATTTTCACTAAAACGGGTGAAAGCAAAAATAATAGGCTCAGCGATAACAAAATTGTCATTCCGTACTTTGCCTACGATCTCAGCGTTATTGATAACGGAAAAGAAATAAAAGTAGAAAAAAAATCCTATGATGCCCTATCCAGAGCAATTTATGCCGTAGCCTGGCTCAGTGAAAACGCCGAAAAAATCACAAAAACCGCACAAGATAAAACGCTTGAAAATGAAAAGGAACAGTATCTTTTCTTTTTCACCGACGTCTATGGAATATTGGAAGATGCACCTAAAGACATAAAACGTAAATTCCACGCTTCTCAAGAGACATGGGTTGAAGAAAGAAATAAAAAATGCGGTAATGTCGAGCTATTAGAGGCGAATAACATTTTAATTAAAGAACAGATTCATGCTTATCGCTGCCATAATGCAACGATGAGTGAACAAATATCAAGTTTAGATCCAAGCGCGGGGTGATAAACCACGCCTAAAATACGTTACTGCATGCCTATTTATTATTCAGAAATAGGTTATTCCGCAAGGGATTTATCAAGTTAAAGAACGCGACAATAGGAAGAGGTATGTGTAACCATACCTCTCTTATCATCATTATTTTTAGTAGTGAAAAATATTGAGAATGCCAGAGCTGTTTTCTTTCCTGAAAGCATATTAATCCTTGAGTAAATAATAATCCATTTAAACCCAATACCATCAATAGCTACAAAAAATATACTCATGATGAAAATGTAAGCAATTCCACTTTTAACAAGAAAGGAGAAGAAATGAAAATGTTTTATTTTCAACAATAAAGATGAATATATTTAGGCTGCAAAACAATGTAAGGGGCTTATATATAACAATAATAATATAGCAATAAGAAAGCCCCTACCACGTTAGGATGTTTACTCTCCAAACACGTCATAACGCTGATTTTCAGCATTAAAGCGATATTCCAACAGAATATCACCACCGCCGTGGGAATAGCAGTTCAGCATGATACTGCGATTATCTTCGCCATTTTCAATATTCATGTAAACTGGAGTCATGAAAAAGCCGAACTGGCATTGTTGAAAATCAGGTTTAAGAAGCTGATCGACGTTGCCGTTCTTCTTGTTAACCGCCTTGATCCCCTCAACAACCATCCCTGTGTCGCTGTTTTGATACACGCCGATGAAACTGTGGGTTGCCGTTTGCCCCCAGAAAGGAATATCGATCTGCCCTTCTACCCTGGCTGGTTGCTCGCTATCGTCAAAGGATGCGATACGCCGTAAGCTAACATCATAACGTGCTTTCCCGTTCGACCACTCGCCGCGGAGTTCTTCTCCCACTTCCGTTAATTTAAACGGGCAATGTGTCATATCCATGTCAGACTTAACGCCCTGAACGATATATTTATCATAATCCTGAGGAGTATGAATTTCGCAGATCTCGAGTGACGTTTCCGCGAGTCGCCCATACAGCGGGATCGGCGCTCGGTATTTATCGTAAAAGTAGCTTCCCAACAGGTTCTTATCTTGATCAATACTGTATTTCTGCAATGAAAAATGCACCGGATAAGGCCCAATATGGCCTTCGTAATTGCTCACAACATACCAGCCAGCATGCGCTCCCCATGCTGCCGTCCACAGTCCACAGGCTATTAAGGTTGATACCGCTGCTCTCATACATTCACCTTGTCTACCCGTCATACTTCAAGCTACTGATGTGTTGGCTTTTCTGCAACTCGCGTTGTGTTTTAGCGTGTCAATCATGAAACCGAATCATTCAAAAACGGCTTAGCGTATCAGGCTAATCATGGTGGCAGCAGGGACAGATTTCTACCTCAGAAACCGTCATGGCTGTTGTTCCATGGCAATCCCATTCGACACGTACAGGCAGACCTTCAGGCTCCGAGTGGTGCAAATACTTATTGACGGGACTTTCCGTCATACCACTAACCACCTCAGTAGCGATAAGCGCATCACCAACAAAAATACGGGCTGTCGCTTGTGATGTTTCGCGCGTTTCACCAGATTGCCGATACAAATAGTTAACCGTGAGTTTAATGCTGGGCATAGCACTTCTTAACAGGAAAAAAACCAGGAAAACAGTGTATCGCGTTCACCCGCGCTTGTAGAGCACATACATAGCAAGCGGTGTCACCAATCCATGCTAATACCATGATAGTTTTCTATTTTTTTTAAAATAGAGATCTCTCGTCACATAAAACCACACAATTAGTAATCAAAAAGTTAAATTTTATGCCTTTTAGATATTAATGAAGCAGAAAAAACAGCCGATAGACTTTTTGATAGGGTATTTTTTAATGCAGTTGCATTTTGCAGGAATAGTGTTTGGCATAAATACTGTTTTACATTAACCGTGTTTTGATTGAACCATGTCGTTAAGGTCATTGTATTGAATAATAGGAAATTATACTCATCGGATTGATGCCTCTTCCAAGGAAGATAATTAACTTACTTATGTTGGCGGCACAAGTTTTAACAATGGTGCATTAACGCATGTGGTTTTAACACACTGAAGTAACTCTCTGGTAAAACCATTGCCAGCATTAAATAGCTATAAGAAGGAGTTATACTGTGGTGATTCCAGATATTCAAATCGTGAGTTCAACAACCCCGGCGACCATGCCTCCCATTGGCGCAGCTGCCAACCCAACTGTCGTTGCAGCCATCAGCCCGGGGAATAAAACCGACACATCAGCAAATTCCGACTCGCAAAATATGCCGAGTTCGAACGAGAGCACGAAGGTCACACTGTCGTCTCAAAAGAAGCGTGCCACTGAAGAGAACAATGTCACGCCACCTGAACAGATTAAGGCACAGCAGAAAGCAGCCACTGAATATTCTCTGGCGATGACCGGTATTCCGTTGTACAACGGTAAGCTCATTTCCGTAGTTAAATACCCAGATGGCAATTCTGAAATGTTTGATGCCTTTACAGGACAGCGCATCACACAAGAAGACCTAGCACTCATGGGCGCACTTCATAGTTCTGGTAGCGAACAGGTATTACATTTTGAGAGTAAGACATCATATAGCAATTTGTCTGCGGCCGAAGTTTATCAGCAGATTCAGGAAATGCTGCATGGTTCCGGCGATCCGGAAGCACTGTCTTAATAACAAATCGATGCCAAGACAAATAAACGCATTGCCCTGGCATTAAAGAATAATATAACGCTATCTTAATAATGTAGGATGGCGATTTAATGGAAGCTGGCCGATTAACGATTAGCAATGAGCGCTTGCGAAAATTCAGTTAATTTTGTCAGGCCATATTCCCAGGGACCAAACCCCGCTTCTGCATTAATATGCCCCGCCTCGCCGACATCAACTAACTCACTGTTCCACGCCTGCGCCCAGTATTGGGCGCGAGTAAAACTCATCAGCGGATCGTTATGGCTGGCAAATGTCAGCGCAGGAACCGGCAGCGGTGCTGCCTGAATGCGATCGTCGATTTCAAAGCGCAGGGGCTCGGCAGGAGCCACCAGCATCACACCGGCGATCCCTTCCTGACCCTGTTGCACAATATGGCAGGAAGCCAGTGCGCCAAAGCTGTGACCGATCAGAATCACAGGCTGTGTACAGATGCTGATCTCACGGCGGATCGCCAGAACCCAGCGGTCTAGATCGGCCTGATACCATTCCCGCTGGCGTATACGGTGCCAGTGAGGAAAACGCCGTTCCCAATGGCTTTGCCAGTGTTCGTCATCGCTGTCTCGCAATCCCGGCACCAACACCATCGTTAGCTGCTGGCTCACTTCAGCAAGCCGTCGATCGATTTCTGTTGTCTGCATCCGCCCTTAACACTCCTGTCTGTTACCCAGTGACGCTCATCCTACCTAGTCTGATCTATCAAACACCGGTTACTTTAACAATCTGGCCTTACAGCTTTTCCCTTTGATTTTGCCTTTCTGGAGCTGTTGCAAGGCACGTTTAGCGCTGGCTTTACGAATAGCCACATAAGCATGCAAAGGAAACATATCAATTTTCCCGACTTCTGCCGCAGTTAATCCCGCATCACCCGTTAACGCGCCGAGAATATCGCCGGGGCGGATTTTAGCTTTTCTGCCGCCATCAATGCACAACGTCATCATCTCAGGTTCGAGCGCAACGTCACCACTGCGGCTAATCTCATCCACCGGCGTCCATTTAATGCGCATACCAAGATAGTCTTCAATCAGATTAGCACGATTCATTTCCTGTGGCGTGCATAGGCTGACAGCCAGCCCCTGCGTACCCGCGCGGCCGGTTCTGCCAATACGATGAACGTGGACTTCAGGATCGAAAGCCAGCTCAAAATTCACCACCAGCGCCAGCTCTTTGATATCGAGGCCGCGAGCCGCAACATCGGTTGCAACCAACACACGGCAACTGCGATTAGCAAAACGTACCAGCACCTGATCGCGATCGCGCTGTTCCAGATCGCCATGCAGCGCCGATACACTAATCCCGCGCATGTCCAGCGCATCAAATACGCTCTGACAATCACGCTTCGTGTTGCAGAACACCACGCAGGATGCTGGCTGGTAATGGCTCAGAATAGCAATCAACAGCGGCAGGCGTTGTTCTTTCGTCGTCTCATAGAAACGTTGTTCAATGGCCGACTCTTTCACATCATCTGCAATCTCGAAACGTTGCGGCTGACGCTGAACACGTGCGCTGATCTGCTCGATCTCTTCCGGGTACGTGGCGGAAAAGAGTAGGGTTTGACGATCGGACGGCATATAGGAAATCACATCATCAATCGCGTCAGTAAAGCCCATGTCCAGCATGCGATCCGCTTCATCCAGCACCAGCACTTTCAGGCTATCCAGAGACAGTGACTGCTTGCGTAAATGATCCTGAATACGCCCTGGTGTCCCGACGACGATATGTGGTGCGTGAACCAGCGAGTCGAGCTGCTGACCCATCGGCTGACCACCGCATAGCGTAAGAATCTTAATGTTTTGCGCAAAACGCGCCAGACGACGCAGCTCTTTGCTGACCTGATCCGCCAGTTCACGCGTCGGGCACAGCACCAGTGCCTGCGTGGTAAAGTCGCTCACGACGATACGATCCAGCAGGCCAATACCAAATGCCGCCGTTTTACCGCTACCGGTTTTCGCCTTGGCCCGTACGTCCGCGCCGCTCAGAACGGCTGGCAACGTCGCCGCCTGAACTGGCGTCATGTCGGTATAGCCCAGTTCGTTAAGATTGGATAACTGCTCTGCCGGCAGCGCGAGGGAAGAAAAAGAGGTTGTACTCACAGTGATTACTCTACCAAGGACAAAATAACGGAAGGTGACGCCGAGCCAGAGAACGGCGCAGATATGTCGCAATCATAGCAGAGTTCGCCATCGTTGACCGATTTACCTCCCGTCCCCCGACTAAAACAAAGAGACGAATCCTTTATTCACCAAAAAACCCTGTCCTTCAGGTGATAAAAGGTAGTTCGCCAGCCGTCGTGCTTCACGTCGGGCAGGTTTCATGCTGGCCAACATGTGCTCGGCATCAATCCGATAGGGATCGGGTAAATGCAGGCGTTCGATGCGATCAAAGAGTGAAACGCATAATCTAATAGCCACAGCAGCAGCGCCTGATTTTGCACATCAAGCGCCGCCATCGGTTCATCCAGCATCAGTGTCTGACACTCGGATGACAATGCCCTTGCGATTAACACAAGCTGCCGCTGTCCACCGGACAATACGCTAAATTCACATTCCGCAAGGGAGGCAATTCCCAGCAGACGCAGCGCATTCTGAGCCACGCGGATATCATGCGCAGAAGGCATGGTAAACAGCCGAACACGCGCGGCACGCCCCATCAGTACCCTATCCAAACGTTATAAGAAAACGCTGGGGTAAATATCTGTGGAACAAAACCAATGCGCCTCTCACGCCGAATCGTCCCAGAAAGCGGCGATAAGTGGCCCAGTAAGGTATTCAGCAGCGTGGTTTCCCTCTGCCATTCGCCCCCAAAATTGCCGTAACCTCCCCTTCCCAACAGCACAGGTTCAACGGTGGAAAAATGCCCCACCCTTGTTGGTAGCCATACACCAGTTCTTCTGTCGATAACCTGATAACAGGCATGCTAGCGCAAGGGCTGTACAGCCACACCCAGCGCGCGCGTCTTGCCCGCCCATCGACAGCACGTTCACCTGCCAACGTAAGCGCAGCAACAATCCCTCCCGCAAGTGCTAATAGCACCGCCACCGTCATCAGCGAGTTCCAGTTGTCCCCCCCTTACTCTGTATGCGATCGCTCAGATAAACTGAATTATTACGTTAAAAAAATGACATTTATTCTCATTATTAATCGCGTAGAGTAATTACACTGTCGCGTTACGCCTTGCTACGCGCGTGCTGCTACTAAATATCTCGCTGAGCATAAGGATAAATACCCTATGAAGAAGATTGGATTTTTATCATTTGGCCACTGGACGCCGTCGCAGCAGTCCGGCACACGTTCAGCGGCAGATTCATTACTGCAATCCATCGATCTTGCTGTCGCAGCCGAGGAGTTGGGTGCTGATGGCGCTTATTTCAGGGTTCATCATTTTGCCCGCCAACTAGGTTCACCTTTCCCGCTGCTAGCCGCGATTGGGGCAAAAACCAAAAATATTGAGATTGGTACTGGCGTCATCGACATGCGCTACGAAAACCCACTGTATATGGCTGAAAATGCCAGCGCCGCCGATTTGATTTCAGAAGGACGATTGCAGCTCGGTATCAGTCGAGGTTCTCCTGAACAGGTCATTGATGGCTGGCGCTATTTTGGCTATCAGCCCACAGAAGGTCAGTCCGAAGCGGATATGGCGCGACATCATACTGAGGTATTGCTGGATGTGCTGCGTGGAGAAGGGTTTGCAAAGCCGAATCCGCAGCCCATGTTCCCGAACCCACCGGGTCTGCTACGTCTGGAACCTTATTCTGAAGGGTTACGTGAACGAATCTGGTGGGGTGCTGGATCGAATGCGACGGCGGTGTGGGCGGCGAAACTGGGAATGAACCTGCAAAGTTCCACGCTGAAGGATGATGAAACTGGCGAACCTTTTCATATTCAACAAGCACAGCAAATTCGCGCATACCGAGCTGCCTGGGCTGAGGCAGGACATACACACACACCGCGCGTCTCCGTCAGCCGCAGTATTTTTGCACTGATGGATCAGCGCGATCGCGCCTATTTCGGCGGGAGCAGTAACGATAGCGATAAAGTCGGTTTTCTCGATGAGAAAACGCGCGCGATTTTCGGTCGCAGTTATGCGGCCGAACCAGAAGCACTCATCCAACAGTTAAAACAGGATGAGGCGATTGCCGAAGCAGATACATTATTGCTGACGGTGCCGAATCAACTCGGTGTTGATTACAATGCACATGTTATCGAAGCGATTCTGAAGCATATCGCGCCAGCAATGGGGTGGAGAGGTTAAGCCAGCCACCTAAATAACCAGCCTGATGATGAGCGGGTGACAATACAATGACTCGGCGATTACTGAAGCGTTACGCCTAAGATAGCACCGTCAAGAATCGGGGGAATAAGGTACGATTTTTACCGGAATTCCCCCGAATCTCCCTGCCTCTGAAACGATGTAACGCTTTTTAATGCTATTTTGAAAATATAGTTTCTGGACCTCTTGAATTCCCCCCCTCACTCGGCGTAGATTTAGCGCCGATCCCGTCATAACTAGTGTGATTCTGGTGATGACAACGGGAAGAATTACCCTTCGGCGATGTTCTCCTGCGGTGACATCGTCGGCTGCGTAATTATTTCCTTCCATAATAAAACGCACAATCGGGATCGTTGCTGGCGTGGTTTCTGCTGGAGAATAAATCGGTGAAGTATTTTTTTATGGGTATCTCATTCTGCTTAGTCGTTTGGGTGAGTACCTTTATGCTGATGGTAGAATAACCTGTCATTTGCCCGGCAAAAATGTATGCGCTGAAGGGCACACAGAGATAAAAAAGGCTGATGGTATTAATACCCTCAGCCTATTTTTATGCCTTTTATTCGCCGTCGACTAATAATTCGGCCATGCCTTTGCCATTATCTACAGATTGAACCCGTTCATTATCACGCTGAACACGCCGCCAAGTGCCAGCCAGGGACCAAATGCCAACGGTTTATCCGTCCCTTCTTTGCGCAGCCCACGCCAGACGAGCGTCACAACCAGCCCGCTCAGCGCCGCTACCAAAACCAGATTCGGCAATGCCTGCCAGCCCAGCCAGGCACCCAGCGCAGCCAGTAACTTGAAGTCACCGTATCCCAGCGCCTCTTTGCCGGTGGCATATTTAAATCCCCAATAAAGTAGCCACAGCGACAAATACCCGGCCATTGCGCCTACCACTGCATCGCGCAATGGCACAAACGTTTCCGACAGATTAAACAATAATCCCACCCACAGGAGTGACAGTGTGAGTACATCCGGCAGCAGCAGCGTTTTTATATCAATAACGGTCAGCACCAACAGGAAAGACAGCAGAATCAACGTTCCCCACAGCGCCATACCGGGCGTCCATAGCAAACCCGCCGTCAGAAAGGCCAGCATGGTGATCACTTCCACTAGCGGATATTGCACAGATACCGCTTGATGACAGCAACGGGAGCGCCCGCGTAGCCACAGCCAACTGAACAGCGGGATGTTATCTTTCACTGCAATCGCCTGCTGACAATGTGAACAAGCCGAAGGCGGCCACCACAGGTTATAACGCGTACTATCGCGACCGGAGTCCGTCACTTCCCTCTGAATATCGGTGTCCTGCTGCCAACGCCGTTCCAACATAATTGGCAGGCGGTAAATCACGACATTCAGAAAACTGCCAATAATCAGCCCCAACACGCCCAGCGTGCCGAACCACCATGCAGGAAACACCTGTGCGAATTCCCTTAAATCGTCCACGCTAATCCCTGAGTATTGGTAAAGAAGTGGTATAGATAAATTGACCGTTCTCGCAAGCGTCTACGCGCAGTATGCGGGCAGGTGCATCGCGCGCCGGAAACAGCCCACAGGCCAGAACCAGAGCGACACCTGCACCGATGCCGGACTTAAGCGTCATCCGCCCGTTCCAGCATCAATCGGGTGACATCTACCATGCCAGGGCTTTGCTCTACGGCATTCACATCCAGCGACAGCACTTTCACACCGTTTTGCCGTTCCAGTTCACTCAGCCAGCGTAGCAGATTATTGAAGTCGCTCTGCGCTAGCGTCACCGACGCCTGATTGCCCTGTGGCTGCAAACGGACAACGGACAGTCCGTAACGCTGGGTACTTTGTGAAATCAAAATAGGCAGACTGGTTTCCTTCTGACTATTTTCCCCCTGCGCCAAATTTTCCTGCGGGATCGATGAGGCCTGCTTTTGCATCCAACTGACGGTCTGCTGCTCACGGGAAATGGTGCGTTCCCACAGTTCTTCCCGCAATTGCCACGGCTGAACAATAGCGTAATACACCAGACAGAGTAGAAGCATCGCCGCACACACAACCATCAGTTGGCGCTCGCGCTGGCTCATCGCCTGCCAGCGTTGTCGTAATTCATTCACTGCTGGCTCCTTAATGTTAACCGGCCTTCGACCCGATCGTTTTCCTGCCGCATCTCCCCCGCCTGTACCTGATAATAAGCAGCAGCCTGCTGTTGAAACTGCTCCAGCTCTTGATAAGACGAGCCCTGCAATGCCAACCGCAATTCACCCGCAGCACCGTCGTAAGACAGCGACTGAATTTTGATCGCGCTATTCTGCGTCATGAGTTGCTGCAAAGGGTTCAATTGCTCCAGTAGCCCCTTCCCTGCGCTCCCGGCAGTTGTACGTTGCAGATGCTGCTGCATCTGTGCTCGCGGGTTAACGACATTCGTCTCGGAAGGGAAAATTTGCCGATAGACGCGCACGCTCTCCTGCCGCCAATGCTCGGCCTGCTGATAAAGCTGATAGTGCGCCCAGCCAGCGTCAGCCACGACCAACAGGAGGTAACAGGCAAAAGCGATGCCAACGCTACGCCACGGCAACAGGGTGTTTTGCCACGCTTTCTCCGCCGCGTAATCGCCCTGCCGCAAATCAACCGACGCGGGTAGAGATACCGTTGCCGCCAAGGTAAAGAGATCCGTTGCTGGCTGCGCCTTCCACTCGCCTTCCTCCTGCCATTCGTACTGCGACAGTTCACCGCCGACCGATGCCGCGCTATAACTATATATCGCAGGCAGCGGCATAGATGCCTTCAGCAGGTCACCACACCAGGACGATTCTGCCGCCATGGCATGACCCGTAGGTTGGCGAAACAGCCACATACCATCATGTTGCAACGCGCTCCAACCATCCTGATGTTTTGGCAATACGCGGGCATCAGGCAGTAGGGCATCAACGCGAAGACCCAACGCATTACACTGTGTCAGCCACTGCTGCATCCGGTTTTTTTCCACCACGGCGACCGTGCCATCATCACCATGAATGTCCAACACGGCAAAATGCAGCTTTTCAATGTCCGTCGCCAGTTGGTCTTCCAGCATAAATGGCACGACTTGCGTCAGTTGACGCCGCGCCTGCCGGGGTAACGTCACGGCATAAAACGTCACGTCAGTTGCCGGAACCAGAACGCGGGTAAATGTCACGGACGGATAGGCCGCCAACGCTGGACGAACCTGTTCTACGCTGCCGCATCCCTGACTCAGTAAGCTTTCCCCATTGGATGAACGAACTTGCCATTCGATTTCTCCCTGTTCCTCTACCGGAAGGCGTACAATGAGGCACGGCTGTCGAACCACCGAACCTCGATTTACTGGGGCTCTCGCGGTTTTTTGCTTCCATTTTCCCGCTAATTTCATGGATTCACCGTCCTATATCCTCCATATTGCCGCTGCACGACTTCTACCTTTTGTCCACTCAAATGAAGCAAGCTGCGTTGGTGAAAATCACTGTCGCCGACACGCACCTGAAGCTTTACAAAGAACCACTCACTTTTTACTGCCAGAACCCGCTGCGCGGTATTTTTACTATTTGGAGGCAATAGCCCGGTTTGTTGCAGAACCTCAAGGCTTGCCCATCCCATACGTGGACGCTGCTGCACCAACGTTTTTGCCTGTGACATCGTCATTTCATTCAAGAAGATAGCGGATAACAGTGGAGCATCAAGCTCAGTTAATGTATTGATATTAATAGACATCGCATCCACTGGCAGCGCACAGACATAAGGTAATAATCGGCGATAGAGATCGCTGTCCATACCGTAAACTGCTCGTAATTCGCTGATTTCACTCATTCTCTGATTGGCTGTGCGATAAGGCACTGGCAACGCGGCATAGACTTCGTCTTCTGCCCCGTTAGCCGATGGATAGTTATCCGCATCAATCCAGTCACGCACTGCGGCAGTAATTTTCTCTGCACGATCCGCATCCTCGCCTAGATTTTTCAGCAGAAAACGGAAAACTTGTGCCGGATAAGGTGTCTTCACTAGCGTGCTTTCGTTATCTACACCTTGATTGATCGCATTCAGATTAAAGCAGGTACGCGCGTCACTAATCTGGCCAATGACGTCCCCACCGTCCACGGGAAAACGCTGGCTTGGCTGCGACCAATTTTGCCCGACAAACGTGCGACCCGGCATATTTCGGGTATCGCGTAGCAATATCTGCCCGCTTAGCGTTTCTGCCCCTAACGCAAACCATTTCGCCTGCTGGCGGCTTAAATGACTTTCAGTACGCAAAAACGCTTTACCCGTGCGTTCCGTGATCACCGCAGCGATTGTTACCATTAATGCCAGAATCAAGAGCACCACCAGCAGCGCTACACCGCGCTGACGCGACTTCATTTAACTGGCCCAGTGGTAATCAAGAACATACGTGACATTTCTCCGTAATCCCTTAAGGTCAGCACGATTTCAATTCCTTGTGGCAATTGCGTACTGTTATCCCAGCGATCGCGCCAGGTTTTATTGCTAAAAAAGCGTAGGCGGAAACCATCAACCTGAGTGAGAAGTGGTTTTACGCCGGGATCGAGCCCTTCAATAGGATCGGGAACCGAGTGCGTTAGCCGTTCCAACGTGTGATCCCGCAGTCGATAGGCTACAGGCTGAAGCTCAGAGCGCGGCAGAATGCCAAACGGGTTCTGCCAGCCATTGCGCATAAAGCTAACGCCCCAGTCATCACTTTTTAGCTGATCGCGACCGGCGTAAAATATCGAGGTACTTCCCCGGCTGCCACGCGCGATCATCTGGGAGAAATCGCTGTCCATTTGTGAAAAAGCACGCTGTATTTCAGCCAGACGCTCTGCCTTGCGCTGCGAGATGTCATCATTACGCATCACACCGTTCAATACCTGAAATGCGCTGACGCTCAATGCTGCAAAAATAGCGATCGACAGTATCATTTCCAACAGGGTAAAACCCTGTTGACGCCCGTGCCGCGCAGTTTCTCGCATCCTTTTGATTTGATTACATATCCTTGTTTTACCAAACATTATTGTTTCACCACATAGGTCCGTAGCGCGGCATCGGAAGCAAAGGCATCTTTATTACGCCGCACTTCCACATCCAGCGCTTTGGTCTGAGGGTCGCCAGTCTCTACGCCTTGCCAGCGCCAATGCCAGCGCTGTCCTGCGAACTGTGTTTCACCCCTCACCCACGACGCTTCCGGCCAACGCTGTTCCAACCGCAGTTGAACCTGCTGGTTTTCCGCCACCCAGCCTGCAAATGTTTTCTCTTCCAGCCGACTCAGGCTGCTTGCCTGTCTGGCTGTCGTTTGTAAAACGGCAATGCCTGCCAGCGCAAAAACACTCAGCGCGACCAGCACTTCCACCAGCGTCATCCCTTTCTGTCGCCTCATCGCTTCTTACCCTGACTCATCGACGTCACAAACCGTCCGTTACTATCCACCTGGAGCCAATTCGAGAGCGCCTTGTTGTCAGACTTAACGAGCAGACGGAAAGGCGTGATTTCACCTCCGGGCAAAATCAGGATATCGGGATCGTCACCACTCTGCGTTTTCTCCACTTTTTTCCCATCGGCCTGCAATAGCTCAAGCCGTAACGCATCGGGTAGCGTCGCCGATGCGCTCACTCGATACGGTTGCCACGGCTGCCACTTGTAACCCTGCCAGCGATCGCCGCTCGAGATCGGCGCCCCTTCTGATGCAGCGGGTCGCTGGAGTTGATAAAACTGCCAGCGATCGGGGTAGATCCGCACTCCCAACATGTATTCGTTAACCTGACTGCTTTCAGCAGCAAATTCTAACTGTGCCTGAAAACGAGCCAACTGCCAGGCACTGTCATTCTGGCGCTCGGAAGGAAACGCCATGACCACCATACCCGCAGCGATGCCAGCCAGTAACACGACCAGCATCATTTCCAGCAGGGTGAACCCCTGCTGCTTCCTCGTTGACCGCTTCATTGCGCTTCTGCCGTCCTTTTCCCGCCGTCATCGATAGCAACTCCCCACAACCCATCTGCAACAAAGACCGATGTCTTTATTTTTTATCAAGATTCCAGTTGCCGATGTCATCTTCCGTTCCCGGCATGCCATCTGGCCCCAGAGAGAAGATATCCAGTTTGCCGTGCTGGCCGGGGTTCAGCAGTTGATAGTCCGTACCCCACGGATCCTGCGGCAGGCGGCGAATATAGCCATCGGCTGGATAGTTGCGCGGTTCCGGCTGCACTGTCGGCTTCGTCACCAACGCTTTCAGCCCCTGTTCTGTGGACGGGTAGCGATTGTTATCCAGCTTGTACATATCGAGCGCGCTTTCGAGAGAGACAATATCGCTGACCGCTTTTTGTCGATCCGCCTTTTCTTTATTCCCCATCAGATTGGGCACCACCAAACTTGCCAGCACGCCGAGAATGACGATCACCACCATGATTTCCAACAGGGTAAAACCACGCTGACTATAACTATGCTGCCCATAACTATGCTGCCCATAACTACGTTGATACTGTTGCATCCTTACTTTTCCTTGTTCAATTGTTGGTTCTCTTACGAACTCATTAACGTATTCAGTTGCAGGATCGGTTGTAAAATCGCCAATACGATAAACAGCACTACTGCCGCCATGCTGACGACCAGCAGAGGTTCAAATAACCCCAGTGCCAACGTCATTTGTGAACTGAATTCACGATCCTGATTATCTGCCGCCCGTTCCAGCATGCTGTCCAGCTCGCCGCTGCGTTCACCACTGGCAATCATATGGCGCATCATCGGGGGAAAGAGTGCCGTCTGTTCCAGCGCTTTGTGCAGGCTAACGCCCTCTCGTACCGCATCCGTCGCCAGAGAGAGTCGATGGCGGGCGTAATCATTGCTCATCACATCGCCGCTAATACGCATCGCCTGTAGCAGCGGCACGGCACTGGCGTTGAGAATACTGAGCGTCCGCGCGTAGCGTGCCGTATTCAGGCCGCGAGCGATACGACCAAGCAGCGGTAAATACAGCAGGCGTCGATGAAAACTAACGCGCCGTTTCTCCTGTCGCAACATCACGCGCAACGCCATAAACCCTGCCAACACCGCCAGCATGAACCACGGCCCAAACGCGCGCACGGCATCACTCATCCCCATCAACGCACGGGTTGAAAGCGGCAGCGCCTGCTTCATATGAATAAATTGTTCGACGACTTTCGGCACCACAACGGACAGCAAAATACTAACCACGGTAATCGCGACTACGGTTAGCACGCAGGGATAAATCATCGCCTGCTGGATGCGGCTACGCATCTGTTGACGCTGCTCGGTGTAGTCCGCCAGCCGGTTCAGCACGTCATCCAGATGACCGGACGTTTCACCCGCAGCGACCATTGCGCAGTACAAGCGCTCAAAGCTAGCGGGAAAACATTTCATGGCATCAGCCAGCGAGTGACCTTCCATCACCTTGCTGCGCACCGCCGCCATCAACTGGCTCAGATGCGGCTTTTCACTTTGCTTCGCCACGGCATCCAGCGCTTCTTCCAGCGGCAGCGATGCCGCCACTAGCGTAGCCAACTGGCGCGTCAACAATGCTAAATCTGAGGTACTAATACGGATCTTGCGACGTAGGGAGAAACCCGTAGCGCTGGATTTCTGCTGTTCGCCTCGGTTTTCATCAACCGACAGCGGCACCAGCCCGCGCTCCCGCAATAACTGACGTGCCTGTCTGGCAGAGTCGGCCTCCTGAGTGCCACGGCATTTTTTCCCCTGCGCATCCAGCGCCTGATAGTGGTACTGTGCCATCTCATTCCTCTTTGGTTACGCGGATCACTTCTTCCCAGGTCGTGAGCCCCGCCAGTACCTTATCCAACCCGTCCTGACGGATAGTGGTTCGATTCCTCCCCAGAATCTGCGCAATCGCCATTTCACCGTCACTGCGGTGGATCGCGGCGCGGACATCGTCATTAATCAGCACCAGCTCATGAATGCCGATACGTCCCCGGTAGCCGGTAAAGCTACACTGCGGACAGCCAACGGGATTATGCAGCAGCGTATCAGGCGCGATCCCCATCTGTTTCGCCTGGATTGGATCGACAGGTTGTGGCTGGCTACAGTCAGAACATAGCGTCCTGACCAGACGCTGTGCGAGTACACCCAGCAGAGAGGTTGACAGCAGGAAAGGTTCGACGCCCATATCCTGCAAACGAGACAACGCGCCCAGCGCACTATTGGTATGCAGTGTGGATAACACGAGGTGACCCGTCAGCGAGGCCTGCACAGCAATCTGCGCCGTTTCACCATCACGGATTTCCCCCACCAGCACAACGTCCGGATCCTGACGCAAAATGGCACGCAGCCCGCGGGCAAACGTCATATCCACTTTGGTATTGACCTGCGTTTGCCCGATGCCTTCCAGCTCATATTCGATGGGATCTTCCACCGTCATGATGTTACGTTCCGAAGCATTTAGGCGACTAAGCGCAGCATAAAGCGTGGTACTTTTCCCCGACCCAGTCGGGCCGGTGACCAGAATAATGCCGTGTGGGCGGTGGATCAGACTGTCCAGCAGTTGTCGATTGCGTTCCGACATGCCTAGCAATTCAAGATCGAGCTTAACGCTGTTTTTATCCAGCAAACGTAGCACAACACGCTCACCGTAATTCGACGGCAGCGTGGAGACACGCACGTCAACCGCCCGTCCTCCCACCCTCAGCGCCATGCGCCCATCCTGCGGGATACGCTTTTCCGCAATATCCAGCTTTGCCATGACTTTGATACGCGACACCAGCAGCGAAGCCAGCTTACGCTGTGGACGCAAGATCTCACGCAGTACGCCGTCAACGCGGAAACGGATCAGCAAATAACGTTCATAGGTTTCGATATGAATATCCGATGCCTTATTCTTGATCGCTTCGGTCAGCATGGCGTTAATGAGGCGGATAATCGGTGCGTCGTCGTCGGCATCGAGCAAATCATCGCTGTCTGGCAGTTCTTCCACCAGCGTATAGAAGTCCATCTCGTTGCCGATGTCCTCCATCAAGCGACGTGCTTCTTCCGAATCGCGCTGATAGCTAATGACCAATTGCCGCTCAAATTCTTCGTCCGTGACCCGCTCAATTCTGAGCGAACACCCAGCAACCCGACGCGCCTCCAACAACGCAGCCGCTGGTGTCTGCGCAACACAAATTGTCTGGAGGTTCGCATCACTATCCCCTTGCAACAGCAGAATTTGCTGCGACCGTGCATAGGCGAAAGGCAATATGGGGCGTAATTCTATCATCTGGGAGGCAACGTCACTCATTTCCCGCCCGCCGGATAGAACGCAACAATAGAAGACTGAACCTGACGGAACGTATAGGCATTTCCGCCTTCCGGCAAGCGCAGTAAATCGTTACTCAAAAGCCCCCCTTCACCACGACTCACGTCCCGCTGTTTATCTTCCTCAGCATTAAATGAGTGATATTTACTGGCAGAAGCGCTCTGATATTGGCTGCGATCGCGAATAATAGAAGGACGGATAAACAGCATCAGGTTACGCTTTTTCGTTTCCTGGCTGTTAGAACGGAACAAGTATCCCAGAACGGGAATATCTCCCAACAGGGGCACTTTACTTGCAGACTCATTGGTACTTTTATCCAGCAAACCGCCCACCACCACGGTTTCGCCGCTGCTAACCAACACCGCATTATTAACAGTACGCGTATTGAATGTTGCCCCTAGGTCGGTGCTGCTGCTAGAAGCCGCATCTGCCACGCTGGAGACTTCCTGTTCGATTTCCAGCAGAACGGAGTCGCCTTCGTTAATTTGGGGCTTCACTTTCAGTTTGATACCGACCGTTTTACGTTCCACCGTTTGGAAAACGTTGTCGCCGGATGTCGTCTGCGACCCCGCCAATACAGGTACTTCTTGACCAACGTTAAACGTTGCTTCCATATTGTCCAGCGTCACAATGCTGGGTGTTGCCAGAATATCGTTCTTGCTGTTTTTGGACAGTGCCGTCAGCAGCATGCCCCAGTTACCCTGATAGAAGCCGGCGGCAATGCCGTTGAAACCGCCAAGTGCACTCGTCGCTGCCGTACCAAGCGTTCCATCACGCCGATACTGATCCGATCCCGCCATCATTGTCGTGATCGGCAACCCGGTATTCGTGAACTGCGTTACCCCGGCATTCTTATTCGCCCACTGCACACCGAGGTTCATCCCATCGGCATCTTGTACTTCCGCGATGATCGCTTCGACCAACACCTGTGGACGACGGATATCCAACTGCGCAATCACCTGCTCCAGATCGCGCATAATGTCAGGCGCTGCGTTCACAATCAGCGAGTTGGTTTGCTCATGCGCCTTAATCGAAATATCTTTACGCAGCGCAGGCAGCGCATTTTGTTGGTCGGTTTGGATACTGTCGCCTACGCCCGTGAGCACTTCAACCAGATCAGTAGCCTTGGCGTATTTGAGATAAATGACTTTGGTGTTGCCCTGCACCGCCTGCTGGCGATCGAGCTGCTTGACCATATCGATAACACGCTGGCGTGAATTCGGTTCACCACGTACCAGCACTGAATTGGTTCGTTCATCGGCTACCACATTCGCAGTCAGCATACCCGGCAAGGCGGACTTCTCGTCCATCTTGTTCAATTCATTCACCATCTTCACGACTTCCGTTGAGGACGCGTAAGACAGTGGAATACTGGTGACATTCCGATCGCCCGTCTGATCAACCCGTTCGACGATCGTCATCAACCGCTTGATTACCCCCGCACGCCCAGTCATCAGCAACACGTTAGACGGCTCGTAATGCACCACGCTCCCAGCGCCCGCGTTGTCGTTCAACTGACGCAGCAGCGGCGCCAAATCACGGGCTGCCACATTGTTGACTGGCACCACACGCGTAACAACTTCATCGCCGACACCAGGTTGATCATCACTGGCCAGCGGCATCGACGTCGATTTCGCGTCTTTTGAGCGAATAATTTTCAATACATTGTTATCCATCGGGATAACAGTAAATCCATAAACATCCAGCACGCTAAGGAAGAACTGGTAATACTGCTCTTCGTTCATCATGTCGTAGCTGCGTACGGTAATCGTTCCGCTGACCGACGGATCGATAATCACCGTCTTATTCAGATTCTTACTGACAGTATTGATAAACTCTTGAATATCCGTACCCTTAAAGCTGGCGGAAAATTCAGCGCTCCACGCTAACGATGACGCCACTAGCAAAACACTCCCACCGAGCAATAACATGCTCTTGCGGCGTATATGACCAAGCCATTGGTTTTTATGCTTCGAAAAAACCTGACGCTTAAAAAATCCCTGTCCCTTGCTAAACAAATTAGTGGTCTCCATCCAGTGCCAGATATATATCCTGCTGTTGACCATCACGCTCGACGGTCAAATTAAATTTGCTCATCCCTGCCAATTGCGCCATTGCCTGCTGTGCCTGATCCGTATCACGTAAATCCATGCCGTTTAATGACACGGCGAGATCGTTATCCTGCAAGCCTGCGCGGTAGAAAAGATCGGGATTTTTGCCGGGGTTTAACTGATATCCTTTCAGTACGTCTTCTTCCGTGACGGGAGAAATGGTGAGGTAATCCTGCGCCGTAAAGGGGGCTTTTTGTATTTCGTCTTTCACCTGGCTAAAGGCGCCAGAAGACGGCGGTGCATCAGGCGCTTTTTCTTCCTGATATAAATGCAGCGCCTCATAGCGCCCCTGATACTGGAGCACGACACGATCGGCAGAGATAGTCACAATTTTAGCTTCATAGCCCGGCACCGCATCGCCGACGTTACGGCTATATTGCTGACTATCTTTAGCGATAATGGCAATCGAACGTTTAGTGTCTTCACTCGCCAACACCCCAGTCAGACTGATATTTAACGCTGACAGAGGAATATCACCAGATAATACGGCGTTGTTAACTGTGGAGGCATCCGCATCGGGAGCATGGCCAAACAAGGTAAAATCACCCGGCATAGCGGATTTTTCTTTCGCTTGGGCAGGCGTGACTGACGCGCCAGCAATGCGCGAGTCTTCAGGTAGGAGAAAACGCCAGGTCAGTACAGCCAACTGCTGACAAATCAGCAGTAAAATCAGCCCCAACACAATACGTCGAATCAAAGGCGCGGGCAGTGACCGGAGAGCGACAACCAGCGAATTAAAGGACAGCTCTTTGAAAGCTTGCAATCGTGCCATAGGTAATCATCCATAATACTCCCCACGCCCAACAGCGTGGGGAAAATGCCTTATTCCGTTGCGGCTTCCCGGGTGATGGTTTCATCACCGCTGGTCGTCAGCGCGGCATCATTATTTACACGGTCTTCAAGCCTGATATTTTCAATATGGCCGAAATTCCAGGCTCCCGGTACATTCTCAAAAATGACGTTCTTAAATTCACTGTTCTTCAGGAACGTGATATCCGTAACTTTTACATTTTTGAATTTTACATTCTCAAAATGCAAGCCTTGGTGATAAGCATCACGCCCAAAAGAGAACTTATACGCATCAGCCATCTCAGCCACAGTCATTCCGTCAACCTTGATGCTGTTTTTCTTTGCTGAACCATCAATCGTAACGTTAGAAACGGTCACATCGCGGAACTGCGCGGGTTCGGCAGCTGGCTGGGTATCGTTCACGTCCGCTTTATATTTGATAGTGAACACGAACGGCTCGTTGACAATATCACGCATCGCGTTATTACGGAATACCACGTTACGCGAGCCGCCACCATAATAGGGACGACTCTTCATACGCAAGCCAACATCCGTCTTATTCATTACGTTATCTTCAGCAACAATTTTTTCAATCCAGGCACCCGTGTGGCTACCCGTAACCACCGCACCATGCCCGCGACGGAAGTAGTTATTGAAGATCCAGGCACCGCTTTGCGCTTTTTGCCCCAGCGTCGTCACTTCGGCACCATACCCTGCTGCGAAGTTTACACTGTCATCACCTGTATCAAAAAAGTTATTGAATACCATGACGTTTTGGCTATTGCCGAATTCAATACCATCCGCGTTGTTGGCATCATACGTCGTATGAACTAACGCATTCATCGCCACATTTTCAGATTCCAGCACCATTACACCGTGGTAGGCAGGGTTCAGAATGGTCAACCCTTCCAGATACATGTTGCTTACGCCGCGCAGTGTCATCAAGCTGGAGCGGCGGTTTTTGTACGCGTCATCCAGTAGCATTCCTTCAGCAATAGCTTTGGCCGTTTGGTCTTTTGCCAGAATACCATCACTGGCAACATTGGTGGCTTTGCTCGCACGATAGAGCGGTAAATTGTTATTTAATTCATCAATTTCAGTAATGTTTTCGTCGCCAGATTTAATACCACGCGCCCAACCATTGCCATCAATCGTGCCTTGCCCGACGATGCGAATATTTTTAAAGGTGCCAGCATGGCTGCTACCCTGATCGTCCGCTTCCAGTACGTTAATCAGTGAAGGTGGGCGCTTAGGCAATTTAGGTGAACTGTAAGGGTAGAGATAGTAGCCACGGGCGAGTGGGTAATCGTCACCGTTTGCCGATCCCAACAACGTTGCGCCTTTCGCAACCTCAAACGTCATATCGCTATGCAGGAACAGCGCCCCCGTTTTAAACGTCCCCCCCTCAACTACGACTTTACACCCTTTCGGATAGGCGGCTGGCGTACAGTCATCAATTGCTTTCTGAATCGCCAATGTATCGTTTGCTACCCCATCCCCTTTCGCGCCGTAGTTGGTCACATTCAGTGAAGCTGGCGTAGCCGTCGTTTTCTGCACGACCGTTTCACTATCCACGGATTCTTTGCCGTCGTCATAAAGCGCACGCACAGTGAAACGGTATTCCGTTTCCGGCGACAGGTTAGCCACCTTGAAATTATGGAAGCTGACTCGAACATGCCAGTTAGTGGTATCGATCGAATTGTAGAAATTATCGATATAAGGCTTGGCTGGCGAGTGGGTGTTCAGGTTATCAATGGTTCCGCCCAACAAGGTTCCGTTCATATAGACACGATAATCTTTAATGCCTGCGGCAGGTTTAGTCGGTTTTTCCCAAGCCAGTACCACGCTGTTATCATCATAGGCCAGCGTCGGCACCTTAAGATTCTGCGGCGCAGCGGAACGATCGACACCGACATTTGGTGCTCGGTCGCTATCGCCGCATCCGGCAATCAGGCCGCTCAAGACAACTGTCGCGCAGAGGGTAAGACGAGTACGGGGTAAAAAGTAATTCATCGCATTTCCTGTATTTTTACTATTATTTTTCCCGATATGCCTCACCCTGCGGAAAATTCATTACCGCAGAATGATTGATATTGGGCAGAGAGATTACAGATAGCTATTTCAATAAAAATAATGTGTTTGTGTTAATGACGATAACTACGGGAGAGATTTAGTGGCAAATTGACACCTTCCTTATTGATAAGGAAATAGCGCAATACTTATAGTAAGAACCACATAATAACGCAGCTAATTTAGCCCTCGGAATGGTTAATTAAATGATTAGGGTTTCTTCGAGTTTATTGACTATTAACCACCAAAAAGAAACACAATGCCTACAATGGTAAAACATTATTTCATTAAATCAAATCCGCACTTTTTTTTTGCGACCTGCATCAAGGTTCCATCCGTGATTATTATCATTACTATAGTTTTTAATCAAAATGAAGGGGTTGTCACATAACCGAGAAACTCGGTTTTTAGTTCTTTCTATTTTTTGCAAAATAAGGCAGATGACATCATCCGTTTGCACAACTTTCGTTTATGATGTGATGCTACACGGTCTAAGGATAGATAATTAAGGATTAGCGCGTGGACAACGCACCGGACGCACCAACACACTCACAACCTGCATTACTTGCCAGATACCCGATGCCCGGTTA
This sequence comes from Pectobacterium araliae, assembly GCF_037076465.1. Lineage (NCBI taxonomy): Bacteria > Pseudomonadati > Pseudomonadota > Gammaproteobacteria > Enterobacterales > Pectobacteriaceae > Pectobacterium > Pectobacterium araliae. The sequence continues at coordinate 3,030,428 of NZ_AP028908.1, forward strand.
CCTGATGGTGGTTTATGCTTTGCTTTTTATCGCGCTAGGCTGGTTCAGCCACCAGCGCTGGGGTAGCCCTACGGCTTCCCCGACAACCACTCTGGCCGTTCACGCCGCGGCTTTGCCTACGAGCGAGGGAAAAACGCCAGCAACTCCCACGGTTACACCTCATCAAGAAGAGGCGCATGTCGATATCGATAAACCAGCACTTCCTGAGAAAAAGACCATGCTGCCATTACCTGCCATCAGCAATGGCGACGTTCCGCCGCTGATCTACAGCGCACATGTTTATACGTCCGACGAAGCCAAACGCAGTATCACACTCAACGGCCTGCAATTTCGTGAAGGTGATTCGCCAGTAGAAGGACTAACCATAGAACAGATCCAGCAAGATATGACGATTTTCAGCGTAGAGGGCGAGGCATTTATTCTGGAAGCGCTGGAAGACTGGCCGGGCGGAAAATTCAACGAAAATGAACGTTCCGCCGACAATGAAAGTGGAAGCGACGCGTCTTAGCCGTGATTGCGCATGGCATCAATAAACGGCGTCAACGTACGGTTAAATTCCGAACACTGCGCCTCTTTTGGCGTGCTGTCTTTTAATAACCCTTGATACAGGCTTTCACTGCGCTGCGGTAAAGCTTGATAGTTCGTAACATTCCAGCCTCTTTGTTTCGCCACAGCGAATGCCACATTGGCAACTGTCGCATCATCGGGAAGATCGCTACGATTACATTTCGATTTAAGGTATCGGGTGGCGGCGACCAATGACGACAGCTGATTCAACTGATCGTTAGGAGAGACCGTTACCGCAGAAGACGGGTCTGCCACGGTTCCTTTGTGGGCAGACGTTCCTGTTTGTTGACACCCGGCCAGCGTGACGCACAGCAGCGTTAACGCAGAAAATTTAGACAGAGATAACGACATGACAAACTCATCCTGATTGAGATTAACGGTAGGCATTCTAGCAAATGATAAGCCGCTGTCACGGCATGTTTATGTCGCTCCCAGTCAGACGACTGGGAGCCGAAAATATCAGGCAGCAGTGCCCTTTCCTGATAAAGATTTAGTCGACGGTAAAATACCATCGGCGCGAAACATCGTCTTAATACCGCGTACCGCCTGCCGAATACGATCCTGATTTTCGATTAAAGCAAACCGGACATGGGTATCGCCATAATCGCCAAAACCAATTCCCGGTGAGACGCACACCTTTGCCTCCGATAGCAGGCGCTTGGCGAACTCCAGCGACCCCAAATGCGCATAGGCATCAGGAATTTTCGCCCACACGTACATCGACGCTTTCGGTTCATCTACCATCCAACCTGCTTCATGCAGACCGCGCACTAAAACGTTACGGCGCTGTCGATACTGCTCAGCAATATCACGTACACATTGCTGATCGCCTTCCAACGCGGCGATTGCGGCAACCTGCAACGGCGTAAACGTACCGTAATCGTGATAGCTCTTGATTCGTGCTAGTGCGTTGACCAGCTCAGAGTTTCCGACCATAAAGCCAATACGCCAGCCTGCCATGTTATAGCTTTTTGACAGCGTGAAGAACTCTACTGCAATGTCCTTTGCGCCGGGAACCTGCATGATCGACGGCGCCTTCCAGCCGTCGTACACAATATCGGCATAGGCCAAATCATGGATCACCAACACATTGTACTGTTTCGCCAACGCCACCACGCGCTCAAAGAAATCCAGTTCGACGCACTGCGCCGTCGGGTTCGACGGGAAGCCAAGAATCATCATTTTCGGCTTCGGAATACTCTCGCGGATCGCACGTTCCAACTCATTAAAGAAATCGACGCCCTCCACGAGCGGTACAGAACGCACCTGGGCTCCAGCAATCACCGCACCATAAATGTGAATCGGATAGCTCGGATTCGGCACCAGCACCGTATCACCATGATCCAATGTTGCCAGCATCAGGTGCGCCAGCCCCTCTTTGGAACCGATGGTGACAATCGCTTCGCTTTCAGGATCGATATCAACCTCATAGCGATCGGCATACCAGCGAGAGATCGCACGGCGTAAGCGCGGAATGCCTCGGGATGTCGAATAACCATGGGTATCTTCGCGCTGTGCAACCGTACAGAGTTTTTCCACGATATGAGGAGGCGTCGGGCCGTCAGGGTTACCCATGCTGAAATCGATAATATCTTCGCCACGACGACGCGCAGCCATTTTTAATTCAGCAGTGATATTAAATACATACGGGGGAAGACGATCGATGCGCGTAAAACGGCGCGGAGAAGTAGAATCAGCCATAACATCCTCAAATTAACGTGAGCGCCCGGACCGTCCGAGCGACGCAGTGCCTGTAAAAAGGCACTCTATTCAACCTCTTTCAAATTGCACGAAGCTAGTTTTCGTTGGACACGGCGTTCACTGAGCACCGCTGTCGTTAACCACAAGAACACGTGCAACCTGAAGTATGATGAACCTATTCACGCTATCTTAGATAATTCACGCTGTCGATACCCGTTCATAAATTTTCTCAGTCTGGAATTAAACCTTATTTATTTCTGACTAAAATTGCGAAAGATGAAGAATATATACAGGAAGAGGCATTACACTTTACAACCCGATCTGGCCTTCTAAATAAGATGCTTAAGCTCGGGACTCAAAATGGTTGATTCGGGATAATTGATTCAAGAGTAAGCTTATGACCGAGATGCGACATTTCACCGAAAGCTGGCCAATAGAGGGCGCATTTACCATTTCACGCGGCAGCAAGCGTCAGGCCGATGTCGTTGTCGTGGCGCTCCAGTCCGATAACACGATGGGCTATGGCGAGTGCGTCCCCTATTCACGCTACGGAGAATCCCTTGATAGCGTAATGGCTCAGCTCATGTCACTGAACAGCGATGTTCGTAATGGTTTAGACCGAGAGAACTTGCAAACCATCCTACCAGCCGGTGCAGCGCGTAATGCACTCGATTGTGCGTTCTGGGATCTAGAGTGCAAACAACATCAGCAGCGCATTTGGCAGCGCCTGAATCTTCCTTTGCCTACCGCGCTAGAGACGGCCTATACGCTATCGCTTGATACACCAGACCGTATGCAGCATGCTGCGACGCAAAATGCCAGTCGACCCCTTCTCAAGTTAAAACTGGCGGACACAGACGATCTGGCCAGAGTGGCCGCCGTTCGCGAAGGCGCACCATTGGCTCGCCTGATTGTAGATGCCAATGAGGGGTGGGATATCGAGCGCTATCTGATGCTAATTCCTGAACTCGTCGCGCTTGGCGTTACGATGATCGAACAACCTTTCCCCGCGGGTAAGGATGATGTACTGGCAGATCTGCCTCGCCCCATTCCCGTCTGTGCCGATGAATCCTGTCATGACAGCCAGTCGTTGTCCGCACTGATAGGCCGCTATGACATGATTAATATCAAGCTGGATAAAACAGGTGGACTGACTGAGGCTCTGCGTTTGCGAAAATACGCACAAGAGCAAGGTTTAAAAGTTATGGTCGGCTGCATGGTAAGCACATCGCTGTCGATGGCGCCCGCATTTGTCGTGGCACAGGGCGCGACTGTGGTCGATTTGGATGGCCCGCTGCTCTTACAGCGCGATCGCAATAACGGGTTGCATTATAACGGTAGCGAAATATTACCGCCCAACGCATTATTGTGGGGATAACGCGTATTAACCTGCATTGAGCAACTATTAAGGAGTGTTGTGATGCAACGTCTTGTTTACGTTGATGGACAGTATTTAGAAGAGAATGAAGCAAAAATTTCCGTATTTGACCGTGGTTTCCTGTTTGCCGACGCTGTCTATGAAGTGACCGCGGTAATCAATGGCAAGCTGGTTGATTTTCCCGATCACATCACTCGCCTGCAACGCTCCTGCCGTGAATTATCGCTTACGTTACCCGTCACGACTGAGGCGCTCAAAGATATTCACGATGAACTGATCCGTAAAAACGATCTGCAAGAAGGTGCGATCTATTTACAGCTTAGCCGCGGCAATGCGGGCGATCGTGATTTCTATTTCCCTTCTGCGGACGTCAAATCCACGCTAGTTTTATTCACTCAGGCTCGTTCGCTGGTCGGCAACCCTAAAGCAACAACGGGGTTACACATTGTCACCACCGAGGATATCCGCTGGCACCGCCGGGATATCAAAACCGTCAGCCTGCTCGCAGCCAGCTTGGCGAAAGAGTATGCCCACGCCAATAAGGCCGATGATGCCTTCTTTGTCGAAGATGGCTTCATCACCGAAGGGAGCTCTTGCAACTGCTACATCGTCCTGCATGACAACACGGTGGTAACTCGACCGCTTAGCAACGATATTCTGCACGGTATTACACGTCAGTCGCTGCTCAAACTGGCAGAAAAGGATGGTATTACGCTAGAAGAACGCTGTTTTACACCAGAAGAGGCGTATCACGCCAAAGAGATTTTTGTCAGTTCAGCCACCATGCTTGTCCTCCCTGTCGTTATGCTGGATGGGAAAACGATCGGCGACGGCAAGCCAGGTCACATTACTCAACGACTGCGTGACATCTATCTCGATATGATTAAGCAGCAGGGAAAATAGCTGCCATTCACGCTCTGTGAACACGGCATAGATGTTCATCCGTTATCCGTTCAATGCAGGATAACGGATGGTTGAGTAGATTATTTATCCTCCCCCGAGATGCTATCAGGCAGCGCTAACCCCGAATTTTCCAGCACCATCTTCTGCGGCACAGCCAGCGGAATGTTTGAGGCCCGTAACCGTTTGATGATCGCAAACAACAGGTCGCTTTTCGCTTCCGATACCATTCTCGGGCTACTGACATAGCCCGTCACACTCAACACCATGCCCGTCGGGTTCAACTGGCTGAATTTCACTGACGGTGCGGGTGATTCCAAAATCGCATCGTGGTTGATATAAGCATCCAGCAGCAAGGATCGGACTTCTTCAGGATCGATATCCAACGGGAACGTCAGCGCCAGCGTCGCAACCCCAAACGGGTTCCCCATGGTAATATTGCGCACGTTCTGTGAAATAAATTGAGAGTTCGGCACAATTACCGTCGAACGGTCGCCCAGTTGAATTTCCGTCGCACGCACATTAATCCGACGGATATCGCCTTCAACCCCGCTGATACTCACTGAATCCCCGACTTTTACCGGACGCTCCGTCAATAGAATCAGACCAGAGATAAAATTCTTCACTATCTCCTGTAAGCCAAAACCGATACCCACCGACAGTGCGCTGACAATCCACGCCAGCTTGTTCCATTGAATCCCCAATGTCGCCAACGTTAGCAGAATAATCAGGATATAGCCGATGTTGCTGAACAACGTCACCAGCGACGCTCGGATTCCGCGTTCTAACGTTGTTTTAGGAAGAAACTCGTCCTCCAGCCAGCGTTTTGTAGAGCGTAAAACATAAACCCCCACCACCAGAAAGAGCACAGCATTGACCAGATGAGCAGGCACGATACTCAAAGTTTCCAGCCCTTTCCCCCCCCAGATTTCAATGGCTTTTTGCACCAGTTCCAGAGGCGTAGTCGTGCCAAACGTGCCGTTCAATAAGGCAACCGCCGCCATCAAGATTAAAAAGACTTTACCGCCAGCCGACAGAAGCAATGTGGCCTGAGCCAGATGCCGATCGTCCAGATTAAGCGAGTTCTTCATCCGCTTGCCGCAGGCATTATTGGGAGAAAAGAGGCTTTCGCAGATGTCGGTAATAAACGTTGAGAACAAATATAGGCAAGAGAACACCATGCCAATCCACACCAGTTCGAATGCCAGAAAACGAGCCAGTGAGATATAACCGATGACCAAAGACACCAGAATTGAGAATGACGTCGCCAATACCGCAAGGTGGATAACGCCAGATAGCGTTGAGCGCGCTTCCGGCTGCTCCCCGGAATGCACCATATGCCGACGAATTTGATCACTTTTCAGCGTGATCGTCCCTGCAGTGAAGGCTAAGAACAGTGCAGATAAACCGTTCACCATAATGGTTGCCGCTACCGATGTCCCTACCGTTACCGTCACTTGTTCAATAAAGCCGAAGATCAGAATAATACCGGCGGCAACCACAGGGAATGGCCTCATGGCCTTTGCGACGGGATTAGCAATTGCAGGTAAACGCCAAGAAGGGCGTTGATTTGACAAGAATGCTCGCCCCAGCCCGGCAATCATCGAACAAAAGATGGCCTGTCTCACCAGCGTATCAAGGAACGATACGACGCGTTCTGTCGCCTCACCATGACGCGTGAACGTAAAATCAATCAGGTTCGCCGCAATACCGATCGTGACTACGGTTGAAATAACCGATGCTGTCGCTAAAAAGCTTCGTCGCAAACGTCCTTCAGGTAACCAGTGGATTCCCGCCCAGGCCAGATACTTTTCCAGATACCGTCGCCCTGCCGAACTCATAGCCATTGCGATCAGAATCAGGAAGGCAGAACCGTAACGCCAGTCCGGTTCCCAGGCCACCATAAAAGCATCGCTTAATTGATCTTGAAAAGTACTCAGACGGCGAACATCCTCGGCCTGCGGCGCTACAAGTGGTGCCCAAAAACGCCCGCCCAGAATGCTGCCTGAATTCAATGCCAGCTGTGTTTTCAGCGCGCTACGTCGCAGAGTAACAATTTGCGCCGACAGATTAGCCGCACTCGTGCGTAAAGCCTGAGTTTGTTCGAGCTGCGCATCCATTTTTGCTTTTTGCGCATTCAGACTGTTGCGCTTACGCGTCACTTCACTGGTTTCATTAAGACTGGAACCAGACTCTGGCGCGGGGCCTAATACATCCAGTTGAGCCTGTATTTGAGCACGTAGCGGCGCAACCGTATTAGAAAGCTCGTTGGCACTATTCACCAATTCCTGCGTCGTGTCATTCAACGCACCAAATTTGCTGTCGTTATTCGTGCCTGAAACTTGCTGTTTGATGCTATCTAACTGTTTTTGCAGCTTGATCAACTCAGCATCAACATTAATTTTTACTGGAGCCTCAGTCTGAGCGGGCCGTGGGTCGGGATCAGAACCCGCATTCGCCGCCGCTGCATATCCAGCAGGCAGCATTAACACCGTCAATAGACAAATGCGTAAAAATGCGGATGAAAAAATGTTCATAAATCAAAAGGTTCCAAAGTTCGACGAAATAGCGAAATCATCAATAGCCAAGCAACGACCCCAACACATGAAAGCTGCCCGCACTTACCCAAAGTCCAACGAGTGCGAACATAGTGTACCAACAGCGTAGGACACAGAATATGCCTGTTCATAACTTGAAAAGAATTACTGAACGCATCCAGCAGATAAAACTGAAACTTTCATTACTATGTGTAATTTATGTGGAGAGCGCTCGCAATTGTGCAAAAATTTCACACCAGAAAAAGCAATATTCGCCAAAGTTGTACAGGGATTCACCGTATAGCGTAAATCCCGCGCCAACCCGTTGACTCACTGGGACGTGTGGGTATAATCCAGCCCACTGTTGCGACAAGCAACAGCCATTTCTTTTTTGAAATGCGCCCTTAGCTCAGTTGGATAGAGCAACGGCCTTCTAAGCCGTAGGTCACAGGTTCGAGCCCTGTAGGGCGTACCATTTCGAAGTAAACAGACGTCAATCGACGTCTTTTTTTATTCCTAAAATTCAGTGAATTAGCTATAAATTCGCTGATTTCAGTCAACCAGACTCTACCGACATCTCCGTACATCAAGTAGGATTTGTTGGTATAAGTGATGGTACAAGCCCGTTCAATGAATTCTTATACCAACAGCCAGCGTATGCCGACACCTCAATATGGAGATCTGCTATGCCACTCACCGATGTAAAAGTCAGAAGTGCCAAACCAGAAGACAAGGCTTATAAACTTACCGATGGTGAAGGGATGTATCTGATGGTCCATCCTAATGGCTCAAAATACTGGCGTCTGCAATACCGCTTCGACGGCAAACAGAAAACACTGGCGCTTGGGGTATATCCTGAAATTACCCTGTCTGAAGCACGGCAACGCCGTGATGAAGCCAAACGCCAGATTGCTACCGGGACTGACCCCAGCGAACAGAAGAAGGTGGACAAACAACTGCGCCAAACGCTCGTTGATAACACCTTCAAAGCTATCGCACTGGAATGGCATGAATATAAGCGCCCTAACTGGTCGAAGGGCTACGCTGAAGACCTGATGGAAGCGTTTGAGAACGATATCTTCCCTGATATCGGCAAACGCCCTGTTGCTGAGATCAAGCCGTTGGAAATGCTAACCACGCTGCGCAAACTGGAAAAACGCGGCGTACTCGACAAGTTGCGTAAAATTCGCCAAGCCTGTAATCAGGTATTCCGTTACGCGATCGTCACTGGCCGGGCTGAAAACAACCCAGCGTCAGAACTGGCAAGCGCCCTTCCGCCCCCCAAAGCCACGCACTACCCTCACCTTCTGCCAGATGAACTGCCGGATTTTCTACGCGCGTTATCAACTTACTCAGGTAGTAAGGTCACGCAACTGGCAACTCGTATCCTGATGCTTACCGGCGTTCGCACTATCGAATTACGACAAGCCGAATGGAAGGAGTTTGATTTCGAAAAAAGGCTCTGGGAAGTGCCGAAAGAACGCATGAAAATGCGCCGCCCTCACCTCGTTCCTCTCTCCGATCAAGTGATCGATGCTCTACAACAGCTCCAGGCAGTTACCGGGCGATACAATCTGGTTTTCCCTGGACGTAACGACATCACCAAACCGATGAGTGAAGCCAGTATTAATCAGGTACTGAAACGGATTGGTTATCACGGCAAAGCGACAGGCCACGGCTTTCGCCACACCATGAGCACCATATTGCACGAACAAGGCTATAACACCGCTTGGATCGAATTGCAGCTTGCTCATGTGGATAAAAACACTATTCGTGGGACGTATAACCATGCGCAGTATCTGGAACAACGAAGGGGAATGTTGCAGTGGTATGGGGATTTTATTGATGGGCTGGAGCATGAGGATGCGAGGAAGGTTGTGGTGATGGTGAAACGAAAGTAGGCAAAAAATTATTGGCCGGAATTATTCCGGCTTTAGTGCAGCGTGCATGTAGTTCACTGGTTTCCCCCAGTGTCAGGATAGATGTCACTGGGGGCGGTCGTCATACTGGTAATGCCACTGGTGGCCGCTGCCGTCGGTAAAGGTGCTGACCAGTCCGGTATCACCCAGATAGGCAAATTCCACCACCCAACCCGCCGTCAGCGATTAACCTCAAAGGCCGCTGGCTGGAAGAGTCGGGTTTTATGACCGGGATGCCGATAACAGTGACGGTTGAGCGGGGAAGGATAGTGATTGAGACGGAGATTAATCTGTGAGCATTGAACTAAACAGCAGGTAAAATAAAGCCGGAAGGATCGTGAGGATCATTCCGGCTTTATTTTCTAATATTTCTCAAAAATGATATTATCAGGAGGAAAGTTATTAGGTAACGAGTCTGGTTTTATTTTCATTAATAAAATACCAGATAATAAAGACGTTATATTTTCATCAAAATATTCTATATCAGGGGATCTAGATGCAACTATTGCAGTTCCCCATGCATCACTGTTTTTTAGATCGGAAACAACCCAAAAAATATAATCACCATTATCCGATACACCTATTGGTAAAAGTCCGTTTTTTTCTGGATAAAGATTATATTTAAAATAGTCAGGGTCTTCATTGTTAAGGTAACTAAAGCCCTCAATAATTAATTTTTTTTGCTCAAAAAAATTAAGATCATGATTTTGAGTAAATGGACTAAATATCGCAATAAAATTAGCAATTCGTCCCGTACCATAGCTACTGATAAACTCAACATAGTCATTAGGAAATGTAATGCTTTCATCTATAGAAGGCCAAGCATCACCGCTACCAGACTCATTAGGAAAAGCAGGTGGAACTAAAATGCTATTTAATTTAGGCATGGTCATGATTTACATTCCTGGAGGATTAAGAAGAGTAACGCTTTCAAAGAAGCCGCCACTACCTTGAGCATTCATTGTTATACCCGCAGGTATTCTAGAAGGACCTTTATAGATAGGCGTTACCGATACATCAACTATTTCCCCTCGTTCTAACGCTTTTCTTATACGTCCTTCGATACTGCTCATATCTGGGGTATTCATTGGACGATGTTGAATAGTAACCAAATTACGTATATCATCGCCGGAACCGCCCAATTGCCGCCCTAACAAATGTCCACGAGCACGATTAGAACCTGCTCCTGTAATAAATCCAGGTGGTTGAATGGCAGGGTTGGCATGCGTACCTGTATTTATATAGCTTGAATCTAAGCGAGCTTTCACACCAGTTGGGCGACCCAGGTGATCCAATTCACCGTATCGTGTATTACAACCAGCCAACCCAAACGGATCAACCCAGCAGACCGGATTCTGAACGTAAGCGTAATTATTCTCTCCCCCCAATACCCCTATCGGGTCAGGCGAGACATAGCATCCACCACTCGGATCATAATAGCGAAAACGGTTATAACATAGCCCGCTTTCGCTGTCACGGTATTGCCCGGCAAACGCCAGTCCCGGATCAAGACTTTCAATATTATCTGTATAGCGCTGGCCCCATAAGTTGGTGCGCGGAGCCTGCCAGCGCAGTTCGCCTTGCGGATTAAAAACTGCCTGCGGTTCACCATTATGGCCGCTGGTGACAAAGTCCGTTTCCCAACTACCGTCTGTATTTTGCCGCTGTTGTACCAGCAGCTCCCAGCCGTTATGCACCCAGTGACGGCGGCTGATAAGTTGGTTGTCGCGGTAGTGACGCACTTCAGCTATCTGGTCGCCGTCCCACAGGTAGCGGATATCTTCACGGGTCTGGCCGCAGCGCTTGCCGATGCGTCGGCCAAACGGGTCATAGCGGTAGAACCAACGCTCTCCGGTCGGCGTGTCCACGACTCTAAGCTGGTTACGGCTGTCCCAGCGGTAGTGCCACACCTGTGGCCGGTAGCCCGGCTGCACCACCTGTTTGCGTATCAGCCTTCCGGCCTTGTCGTACTGGTAGTGGGTGTTGTCCTGTTGGGTCAGGCGTCCGGCCTGCCAGTCAGTCAGCCTTGTCGCGTCCTGTGGCAGGCCACTGCGGGTGTAGCGGTATTGTTCTTCAGTATCCGCGCTTCTGTGGCGAGCGACATCGTGAGTCAGCGTCAGCTCCACACCGTCTGGTGACAGTATCTGACGCAGTTCACCCGCACGCGTTGTCGCTGAAAGTGCCGGTGAGTGCGGTGGAAAAAACAGCACGTTACTACACGGTGGGATACGCCCCGCATAACGGGAAGCCCAACCTGCCGTCAGCGATTAACCTCAAAGGCCGCTGGCTGGAAGAGTCGGGTTTTATGACGGGGATGCCGATTACCGTTACGGTGGAACGGGGAAGGATAGTGATCGAGACGGAGATTAATGTCTGATCGTTGTACTAAACAGCAGATAAAAAATAGCCGGAAGGATCGTTGGGATCGCTTCCGGATTTTTATTTATAAATTATTATCAATAGACATCACGTATTTTTTCGCTTTTACTGACAAAAGCAAATCATTTCCAATGAAAACATATCCTACTAACTCATTATTCTCATTAATCTCTTCATAGACACCAGGATGAAGCTCTGTGCCATTAAGATAATTAGATAAACCAGAGTTTTTGTCAGTGCAATAAAAGAAGTCGAAAATTTTAAAGTCAAAATTAGCTATTCTATACCCAGCATTATTATAAACTTCATCGGGCATGTCTGACTCGTCATGTAACTCGTTGCATTTAAGGTAACTGTTAATATCTTTTTCTCGGCTATCGGTACCTAAAAAAACCAAAAAATGTACATTCAAATAGCTTCCTAAATAAGAAAAAAATGGTTCAGATACACTTTCCATAACCCATGGGAATTCAATATTTTTTAGTGAAAAATTCATTTAACCAACCTTATAACATCAAGAATAGTGTTGTTGTTCGGTCCTGGGGTAATAGGGATGGATAATCCAGGCATAGAGAACACTTCACCTCGTTGCCTTAGAGGTATTTCCTTCAATCTATTAAGCAAAGTCTCTGTAACTGGAACTTCTTTTAATATTGTTGGCTTCATTCCCGCCGCAGATATTGCCGCGAGAGTCCTATTGCTCTCAGCTATTCTTTGGCCTGTTTGAGGATGAATAAAATAGCTAACAGGTAATTGATCTGTATGCAAAACGCCACTTCTCAAATCACCAGCAACGTCATAGATACTTCGTCCTCGAATATAGTCAGGCGCATCAGAACCAACATTCCTAAACGTATCACTAATCCTTTTTTGACCGAACAGTAAATCACAACCAGCCAACCCCAATGGATCAACCCAACTAATCGGATTAGGTGCGTAAGCGTAGTTATTTTCCTCACCAAGTAGCCCTATCGGGTCAGGCGAAATATAACTACCACCACTTGGTTCATAATACCGAAATCTGTTATAGCACAAGCCACTTTCCGCGTCACGGTATTGACCGGCAAAGGCCAGTTCCGGATCGAGGTTTTCAGTATTATCTGTATAACGCTGGCCCCATAAATTGGTGCGTGGAGCCTGCCAGCGCAGCTCACCTTGCTGGTTAAATATGGCCTGCGGTTCGCCGTTATGGCCGCTGGTGACAAAGTCCGTTTCCCCACAGCCATCTGTATTTTGGCGTTGCTTCACCAGCAGATCCCTGCCGTCGTGTACCTAGTGGTGTCGGTGAACCAGTCCGCCACCGCGGTGGTGCCACACTTCCGCTATCTGTGGTCGCTATCCCACAGGTAGCGGGTCTTCATCGGGCTGGTCGCAGCGTTTATTGATGCGTCGCCCAATTTTCGCGGCTGGGTGTATCCGCTACTCTAAGCTGGCTGCGGCTGTCCCAGCGGTAGTGCTACACCTGCGGGCGGTAGCCCAGCCGCACCATCTGCTTGCGTATCATCTTTAGCATTTGACATTACTATGCGGTGTGCAGAGTTCTTATAGCTGGGAGCAACTTTCCCTGCAGCTTCCATGTTTTCACGTAACTTAAAACAACCAAGGGCATAAGTAATATCCCATATTGACAATTAATTATATTAATGACCAATCATCATTACTAGAATCCATTTGGCATATGAGGAACTCAATATCTTCAAATTGAACTAGATCTTCCTTTACTATTCTAGTCAAGTAATCCTTCTTGCAATTAATATGCGTGTATATTTCATCGGTAGAAAAAACAATAGATACGGAAAAAGAAAAATCAGAGGATGACAGGAAAATTGAAATAACCTCATTATACTCAGGATGAAAGAAGACTTTTATAAAATCAACTTTGAATGGTAAGAAATTATGCTCTTTACTTTCACTCAAAGCGGAATATGAAGCATGCAAATTAAAATCATCAAACTTATCAATATGATTAATAGAAATAAGTGGATTAGAACCATTTATATAGAATCCTACCACATCGCTAAATTCTAACTCGAAGAATCTAACATTATCAATTAAATCACCATCTTCATCACTTATTAAAATAAGGTCAGAGATAGTCTTACCATAGAAGAGATGCGAAATCTTCTTTAAAAAAGAGCGATGATAATTCGTTAATTTCATTTAATTACCTCTTGCAAGAATGAGGATATTCTATCTTTATGAAGAAATGTCAATATTTCATTCGTTGAGTTATTGACTAAAACCACAGCCTTGTCTTTCACATATGCACTTGTGGACTCAATTGTGTTCCACTTGAATTTTGGATTGGCTAAATTACTGCCATCATTCACTATGGAAAGAATAAAATTCTTCATACCTTCCTTGTCCCCTTTTGCAACAGGAACGCCTAATTTCCTTGACGTTTCGTATATATCTTGAGCATGCTTCTTCAGCTTAGTTTCAAAATTGTTACTAAATTTAAAATCACAAGGTGCTAACCCAAGTGGATCGATCCATGATATCGGATTTGGAACGTAAGCATAATTATTATCCCCGCCCGCTATCCCTATCGGATCATAGGGACGATCCCGACACGGTCGTACTTTTTAGCGCACTTAACTTATTGAAGTGGCTGGCTTTTCAGGAGACGTTTTCGGCCTATTTAACACCACCTTAACCCGAACAACCCGACGCGCACTTTTACCCCCGGACACGCTACCGCCATGCTGTGACTTCCCTGTCTGCCTGTGCCACATCATAGCAGCGGCGTCAGCCGCTGCCATTAGTCGTTGTGTTAATGAACCGGGTTTTATCGCGGCGCGAGCCGTTCCGCAGCTTGCCTGTGGGACGGTGAAGCGTCTGCCGGGTGCGGGCTGGCGAAGCCCGCAGGACAAGACGTTGAACAGGGAGGCCCCCGGCGGGGGCCGCACGGGGCGGAGATGGCGAGCACGGGAACGAGCAAGGAGCCTGCGACTGCGCGCCGGGCGCAGCCAGTGCAGCAGGGTCGGGGCGGGGGTGAGGTGAAGCCCTTCAGCGGAGGCCGCAGGCCGACAACCCTTGTTTTGTTGACGTTGACGCTGATGTTTGCTGAAGGATGACGCCGGAGCCTGCGCCGCCAGGGAGGGCGGCCACACCATCGGAGCCAGCAGGGAAGGAACTCGATGCCGATAGCAGAGCGAGCCTGCGAGCTGTGCCCCACACCGCGCCACGAACCCGCCCCCGGCGGCCAGCCGCACGCCTTTGCCGAAGTCGCCGCAGCGCGCCCATGCGTTGAACGGCGCAGACATAATGTTCGTTACGCGTGGGTCGCGTTCAGCGGCTTTCGCGTAATGCCACATTATGTTGAATGACGTTCGGCCAGCAACGTGACCAACAGAGAGCGCCATTGTCTGGCGCTGGCCGGGCGGCATTTACCGCCGGAGCGCCCATGCTGACCAAGGCAAGAGGTGCGCCATGGACGGCGCAGCTTTTGCCCTGCACCGTCCTGCGGGACTGAAGGGCGTGAGCTACTTTTTGTGACTGTCCGGCAATGTTGTAGCGTCCGGCTTGCGCTCGTCCCGCTTCTTTTTACGCCGCGCCTGCTGTTTCCGCTCTGCCGGATGGGTCTGTTCATGCACCTTCTGTAAGTGTCCTATAGCAACCCGCGTATAGATTTGCGTGGTTTCCAGCTTTTCATGGCCGAGTATGGCCTGTATGTGTCGCGTGTCCGCGCCGTTCTCCAGCATCTGTGTGGCCATTGAGTGCCGGAACACATGGCACGCCCCCGGTTTATCAAGATGTCCCGTTTCCCGGATGGCTTTGCCCGCCATCTGCGTCAGCGTGACCCGCGCCAGTCCTTTTCCCCGCTGGCTGATAAACAGGTGTCCGCTGTCATACCGTTTCGCCAGTTCAGGCCGCGCATGATTCAGGTAGCGCGTCAGCCACTTACACGCCCGCTCACCCAGCGGCACCACCCGGTCTTTATTGCCCTTGCCCTGACGCACCACCATCACGCCCCGGCTCAGGTCGATATCGCTCAGCATCAGATTAGCTGCTTCTGTCCGGCGAACGCCCGTACTCCACAGCACTTCCAGTATCACCCGGTTACGCAGCCCGATAACGGTGCCGCTCTCCACCGACTGTAATACGCCGCCGGTTTCTTCCACGCTCAGTACCTGCGCTGGCAGCCGCTTTTCCTCTTTCGGCAACGTCAGCATGTCCGCCGGGTTATACAGGATAATGTGGCGTTTCAGCAGCCAGCGGAACAGCATCCGGATAGCCGACAGGCGGTTTAACTGACTGCCCGCCGTTAACGGTCTGCCGTCTGCCTTGCGATAGCCCCGCAGCCAGCGCTGATACCCTTCCAGCACGGACAGACTTACTTGTGGTGCATGAAGCAACCCTCTGTCCTCACACCACGCCACGAACGGCAGCAGCCGCTCCCGGTAACCTTCATGCGTGCGCGGGCTGTAGCCTGCCGCGCTCAGGTGTTCAAGGTAATGGTCGGTGTGCTGGCGCAACGTCTGCGTCTGGCGGCTAAGGTAAAGGGCTTCCGGTGTCGGGGATTTGGGTTGAGTCATGGCGGCGCGTCCTGCGTGAGGGTGAGAAGGGAACTACGGTACGATGGGCTTATCGTGTGTTGCCGGAACAGTGTTTTTACCGTTAACCCGACCGGATGACGTGGAAGCTTTGCCAGTGCGGGCTTTAGCCACTGTTACCTTGTCCGACCGACTACCGACCACCCCCCGACCTGAGGCCGACCGCTTTTTATTTACCCCCGACCGGACGAAGTCGTACTGGCTGTTATTGTCGGTTGTGGCTGAACTTGTTGGTGCTTCCAGCACGTCGATAAGCCCGCACAGATGCGCGTTATCGGCCTGTGTATCCCCGTCGAACAGCAGTTCATAGCAGAACGTCAGCCCCCGCTTGTGCAGCATCAGGTATTCCAGTTCAGCCAGTCGGGCAAGGTGGATTTTCAGTTGCGTATCGCCCCACTGCACCGCGTCCCGTAGCTGTTTGCGGGTGAAGTGAAGCTCTGCTTTCGGCTGGCCGCTCTCTTTTACCCATTGCTGTATCAGCATCAGCAACTTCCGCGTCTGCGGCGGCATTTCGTCCAGCGTCCGGCCAAGGATTTCATGCGCTAACCGATTGGCCAGCACGATATCCGACCGTTCGACCTCGATATACTCGATAACCGCGCCACGGTGCTCCACCGTCTTCACCTCCCGCTGGTACTGATGCAACAGCGCGACAGACTGGATTAACGTCAGGTACTTCATATGGTCGCGGCGGGTGCGGGTTTTGTCGCTCAGGAACGTGAGCTGTGAGGCGAACGGATTGACCACCCTGAGCGGGCGTAACAGCCGCTGCGCGTTCTGGTGCAGTTCGGTGAGATAGCCTTTCTCGTTCTCCATCAATAACCCTTCCAGCGTTTGTTTGTGGCGCTGCAACGCATGTATCGCTTCGGTCTGTTCGCGGGATTCGTTTACGGTGAGCACAAGGCAGCGGTTCAGCAGTTCTTCATCCACGTCGATGGCCGTGGTGGTCAGCATCAGCATCACCGGACCTTTTACCGTGTACTGTTTGGTGACGAGGTTTCCCGTCGCATCATCCTTGCCCGTACTGGCTATCGTCAGTTCACCATCTGACTGGAGCAGTTTCAGTGCATACGCCGCCTGCCGCACACCTTCTTCTTCCGCGATGGCGAGGATTTTATGCTGGAGATTGGTTTCACCGAGATAAAACAGGCTTTGCCCCGTCATGGCGCTGTACTGTAAGCGCTCTTCCGGCGGTATCAGGTTCAGCACCGCATCCATCAGTGAGGATTTCCCCGCCGCCGAACTGCTCTGGATGAGCACCGCTAACGGCCTGTCCAGCTTGCGCGACACCGCCGCCAGATAGCCCGCCACTAAGTTAGTGGATTCCCCCACCACACCACAGGCGGCCAGGTCATCCGTCAGTCTGCCGATAAGGTTCGGGTCTTGCAGCAACGCCAGCGCCGCCGCTTTGGCGTCCTCATCCAGTTCAGGAACGCTTTCACCGTGGGTGTCCGGCTGGCTCAGATGGGTTTCCAGTGCCAGCAGCACCCGCCCCAGACTGCGTTTAATGTCGCTTTCCGCTAACCCCAGCTCTGATGCGGCCAGCCGCGCATAGCCCGCCCGTGAACGGGCGCTCACCATGTCTACGCTGTCCGCGAACACCACACCACTTTCGGTGTCCAGTATCTGCGCGTTGACCTTCATCACGCCGCTGCCCGCTTTCACCGACGCCATGCCCCGGATGCGCCAGTGCTGACCGGACAGCGTTATCTCCAGCTCACCGCCCGGCAGCGTTTCAACCACAACCCCGGCAACTAAAGAAGAGGCGGGTTGCGGCAAGGTTTCAGACTGTGGCGCGGCTTTACGCTGTGGCTCAGGAGCCGTGTCAGGCGTGGATTCAACCCCGACCACTTCCCCCATTGGCAACGCCCCGTCAACCGCCGCACGGAACGCCAGTTCTGGCTCTGAGACCTTGCACAGGTACTCATTCGCATCCATGCCCGCCGGGAACACCAGCCGGAACGGCGTGATACCGTCAGCCGCTAACACAGAAGCCAGTTTCACCGCGCCTTCATCGCCTGCCGCGTCGTTATCGAACGCGATAAGTACCTGTTTCACGCCGTGACGGATAAAAGCCTTCCGCATCTCCTCGGTCACGCCGTTCACCCCATACGCCGCCGTTACGTTGCGGTAGCCTGCCACCCAGAAGCTCATCGCATCGATAAGGGATTCGCACAGGATGACCGTTTTACCTGCCACTAACGCCTGCTCGTTCCACACCCCGCCATGCGGCCCCGGCAGATACAGGTGCAGCGGTGTCCCTTTGCGTAACTCACTGCTGACCTTGCGCCCGTACAGCTCCTGCACCTGACCGTTAAGGTCGATAACCGGCACCACGAGCGACCCCGCCAGATGTTCATGACCGGATGAACGCAGTATTCCCAGCGCCTGCAACTGACTACGGATGGCCGCGCCGTCTTTCAGTTTCTTCGGCGGCAGGCGATAACCCAGCGTGCGGTTGGCGAACCCCAACTTAAAGGCAGCGACTAACTCAGGATGATTGAGGCGGCGCTTTTCCAGATACGCGATGGCCTCCGGCGCATTCATCAGCGTGTGGTGATAGAAGTCGATAACACGCGTCAGTAACGCCTGCCGCTCCTGTTCATCCGCGATATCGCTGACAGGCGGCAACGGTGCCGCCGCAGGCACCACGCCAAGTTCACCCCGCAGGCGGTCAACCGCCCGGTGCAGGCTTAGCCCTTCCGTTTTCATCACCCAGTCCAGCACCGAGCCGCCTGCATCGCAGCCGAAGCAGTGATACAGGTTCTTGTCCGGCGAGATAACCATAGACGGGGTTTTCTCCTGATGGAACGGACACAGCACCACCACGTCTTTACCGCGTTTGACTATCTGCCGACCCTGCGAGCGCACCACGTCCACTAACGGCACGGCGGCTTTCAGGTGCTGCAACTCGGATTCAGGGATGCGTGCCATAACAGGCTCCTTACAAAAATGCGTCAAGGTCATTATTGACCTATAATATAGGAGTCATTATAATTACTTCAAGGGTTAATTTTAAAAGGACGTTTATCATGCAGAGTAAACAACTTAACTGGCTTTGTTTCTCCATGAGTGATTTTGGTAAGCGTCTGGCTGCGCTGCGTAAGGCAAGACAGCTAACACAGATAGAACTGGCGAACCTGCTGGACATTCAGCCCCGGATGCTGGGGCGATGGGAACAAGGGCAGGTTAAGCCACAGTTTGATTACATCATTAAACTGGCTCAGTTTCTTGAAGTCAGCATTGACTATATGCTGCTGGGAGATAAGAACACGCCTGCACCTGTTTTTGACATTAAAAACAAGCGATTAAAAGAGTTATGCAAGCAGGTTGATGAACTTAAGGCAGACGATCAGGAAGTGATATGCCGTATTCTGGATATGGCGATCACACAGGAGAAGATGAAGCAGGTAATGAAGACAATGCGTTGATATTTAACGCGGCTGCTACAGGAGGCAACCTGTAACAGCCGCTCACCACAAGCAACTAAACGAGGTAGTTAATCATGGCTAAGGCACATTCTAAGTCAGGCGTCACCGTTAATACAGCAACTAAAACAGAACGTTACTACACGGTGGGATATGCTCCGCAAAACGGCAAGCCAAACCCGCCGTCGGCGATTAACCTTAAGGGTCGCTGGCTGGAGGAGTCGGGCTTTATGACCGGGATGCCGATAACGGTGACGGTCGAGCGGGGAAGGATAGTGATTGAGACGGAGATTAATGTCTGATCGTTGAACTAAACAGCAGATAAAATCAAAGCCGGAAGGATCGTTGGGATCGCTTCCGGATTTATTTAAAGACTAAGTGCGTAAGCTATAAATATCCTTCGCTTCCTCATCCATGTCTAGGCTACCAAGAGCACCAAGATCTAGACTATAAATTTTATCACTATTATCATGAAGATAAATAAAATACCCTATATCCCCATCCTGACCAATTAAAAAATAATTAGGTTCAACATCTTGTATTGTATATGTTTTGTTTCTTTCAATTACATCATGATAGTTATAAATATAAATTAAATCACCACGCGAATTTTGGATTTCATAAGCTTCATTTTCGCCAACCTCTTCAAACAAGAATTTTTTATATGCGATAGGCAACCCTTTGCCTATAAATTTTTCTATATCTACTAATTTTTCCATCGCTTTATTTTTATCCACAAAAAGTCACCGCGCATTTATTAAATATTAAAAAATGGGTTGCCAATATTACTTTCTCTCAATCCATCAAAATATTTGTATGCATCACTAAGGGCTTTTTTAGCCTGTCCAGAAGGAACTCCTGCATCAAGCATCTCCCTATAGCTTGTATTGAACTCTTGTTTCAAAGAGGTATCCCATCCCCCAGACATAGCTCTTCTCGCTCGCTGGGCTGCGCTAATTTTAGCGTGAGGGCTGCCCGATGCAGATCCTAATAATGTAGCGGGGGCCGAATTTCTCTGATATCCGTCGATTCTTTTCTTAGCCCAAGCATCTTGGATAGGATGATGACTTTGAACAAAACCATCAGACTTAGTATTCCGATGACCTGATGCCCTGTTTGCATTTGGTGATAAATTACCATGAGGGTCAACATCACCTTTTTTATATCCGTTCGGTGAATTGCACTTCGCCAACCCCAGAGGATCAACCCACGTATTCGGATTCGGTACATACCCATAGTTACTCTCACCCCCCGCTATCCCTATCGGGTCAGGCGAGACATAGCATCCACCACTCGGATCATAATAGCGAAAACGGTTATAACATAGCCCGCTTTCGCTGTCACGGTATTGCCCGGCAAAGGCCAGTCCCGGATCGAGATTTTCAGTATTATCGGTATAGCGCTTCCCCCATAAGTTGGTGCGCGGAGCCTGCCAGCGCAGTTCGCCTTCCGGATTAAAAATGGCCTGCGGTTCGCCGTTATGGCCGCTGGTGACAAAGTCCGTTTCCCAGCTACCGTCCGTATTCTGGCGTTGTTGTACCAGCAGCTCCCAGCCGTTATGCACCCAGTGGCGGCAGCTGATAAGCTGGTTGTCGCGGTAGTGCCGCACTTCGGCAATCTGGTCGCCGTCCCACAGGTAGCGGAGTTCGTCCTGCGTTTGCTCACAGCGCTTGCCGATGCGCCGTCCGAACGGGTCGTAGCGGTAGTACCAGCGCTCTCCCGTTGGGGTATCAACAACCCTTAGCTGGTTACGGCTATCCCAGCGGTAATGCCACACCTGCGGCCGGTAGCCCGGCTGTACTACCTGTTTACGTATCAGTCGCCCGGCCTTGTCGTACTGGTAGTGAGTGTTATCCTGCTGGGTCAGGCGTCCGGCCTGCCAGTCGGTCAGGCGGGTGGCATCCTGCGGCAGGCCACTGCGGGTGTAGCGGTATTGTTCTTCAGTATTGATGCTGCGCCCCGCGCCACCGCTCAGCACCGACAGCACGCGCCCGCTGGCATCGAGCTGATAGCCAGCCGCTTCGCGGTTGCGTCGGGTGCCGGTCAGGTTGCCTGCACCGTCGTAGAGGTATTCCCGCGTCTGGGTGGGGTGCAGGCGACCGTCCACCGACTGGCCACTCATTTCCCGCGTCAGCCAGCCCATGGCGTCGTATTCACGCTGCTGTGTAAAACCGCCATTGCTGTGGCGGGTAGATTCACGTCCGGCGGCATCATGAGCCAGCGTTAACTCCGCGCCATCCGGCAACTGTACCTGGCGCAGTTCACCCGTCGCACTATAGCGGAAGGTGCTGGTCAGTGCCGCACTGTCCTCTTCACCGTCCCAGTACAGGCTGCGGGACACGGTGTGCGATGCGTCCTGATAGTGGCGTCGGATGACCGAACCGCTGTTGTACTCCTGCACCACCCGGTCACGCTCGTCATATTCAAGCCGGATATGACTGGTGGCGGACGTGACTTCAGTCAGCCGACCTGCCGCGTCATAGCGGTAGTGCAGGGTGTCGTCCGGCGCGGTTTCCTTAATCAGCAGTCCGCGTCCGTCGTACAGAAAGTGGCGAGTTTCTCCTTCGCCATTGCGGATGCTGATGCAGTGGCCGTCTTCGTCATAGCCATAGTGGGTCTCCGTGCCCGCCATGTCGCGTTCACGTATGACACGTCCGTCTGCATCCAGCCACCACTGCCAGCGGTTGCCGTCCGGTGCCGTAACGCAGACAAGCTGCTGGCTTTCTTTGTCGTACTCGTACTGCCAGGTGCGGCCTGCCGCATCGGTGCGTGAGGTCAGCAGGTCAAACGCGCCATAGGTTTGTGCCCATACTGCGCCGTTGCCGTCGGTGTAGTTCAGCAGGTTGTTATGTTTGTCGTACTGGCGCTGCTCTTGCTTGTCATCCGGGCGCAGCAGTTGCTCCGGTAGCTTCCAGCTTGCACGGCGATAACCGAGGCGGTAGGTTGAACCGTCCGGGCGCGTCCAGCTTGTGAGTCGGTCCTGCGGGTCGTAGCGCAGTTGCTGAGTGCGGGATTCTGCATCCGTGGCACTCATCAGGCGCTGCCGGTGGTCATAAAACAGGCTGGCCTGTACCTGACCGTTCTGGTCGCTGACTTCAGTCAGCAGGCCATAGCGGTTCCAGGCAAAACGCACTTCGCTGTTGTCCGGCCCGGTCAGGCTCTGCGGATTACCGGTGCTGTCGTACTGCCACGCCCAACTTCGGCCCAGGGGGTCGGTGATGCCGGTCAGCCGCTCGTAATGGTCATAGTTGTAGTGCCACTGGTGGCCGCTGCCGTCGGTAAAGGTACTGACCAGCCCGCTGTTGTCCAGATAGGCAAATTCCACCACCCGCCCTGCCGGAGAGATTTCCCGCAGCAGGTTGCCGACGTCATCGTATTCATAATGGGTGACATGGCCGAGTGGGGATTTCTCCCAGGCCATCAGGTAGAGGTCATTGAAGCCATATTCACTGCGTTGGCCCTGTCCGTCAGTCATCACCACGCGGTCGGTCAGGTACTCAAAACCGGCGGTCAGGTAGCCGTCAGCACAGGTGGTGTAAATGCACCGCCCCTGAAGGTCATACTCATAATGCGCCCAGGTTTTATCGTTGTCGTGCCAGCGAGTCAGACGGCTATGGTTGTCATACTCGTAAAACAGGTGATAGGCATGGGCGGCATCCGCCTCGACCAGTCGCCCCTGTTCGTCCTGCCGGTATTCGGCCAGCATGGTTTTCTGGCCGCCATCAATGCGCTGTATCTGACGCAGAAACTCACCCTGCCACACCAGCAACAGCTCGATGCTGTCGCTGTGCCGTATTTTACGCAGGTAGCCTTTGGGGTCGCGGAGAAAGTCGATACGATTCTGGTGGTTGTCGGTAATGGCCGACAACAGCAACTGGTCGCCCTGTTTGACGGTAAAGGCACGCCAGGTCTGGCTGTCGCGGTGCCACAGGTGAAAACCGTTATGCCGCTTGACCAGTTTAAATTCGGGGTATTCGGCGCAGTACACCACGGTGGCACCGAGCCCGAAAGTGAAGTCGATATCGTAGCCCTGCGCCAGCGTAATGGTGACATGGGGGGCACCGTTATCGTCGCTGAGGGTCGCGACTTCACTCCAACTATCGTGCCAGCCGTGGCCCAGCAAGCCAGTGTGGGGGCTACCAGAGCGGTAGGTGCGTTCAAACAACAGAGGAATGGTCTGGCCCAAGTCCAGATCGAGGCGTTTTTCAATGACCTCGCCACTGGCGATATAGACGGGGTCTTTCAGGAAGCCGCGAACGGATTCGGTGACACGCGCCAGTCCTTTACTGTTCTTAAAACCATTTTTGGCACACTCTACGGCACTACGGAGTCCTTTCAGGGCGAATGATGCCCCGGCCTGCATGCCCCTCAGCACCGCCATCGGCCCTTTAGTGAAGAGTTTGCCCAGTCCCCGAAACAGGCCCCGGCTGGGGGGCACCAGAAACTCCACCGCGAGTATCAGCGCCTTCTGCCAGCCACTGAACTCATCCTGAACCTTGAGCGGCGAAGCCTGACCGGAGCCGAAGAACACTGTTGAAGCCCCCTCTTTGAGGGTCGCGCCGCACACAGTTTTATCCCCCACCCGTGCGGCATGGTAGCCCTCAACGAACACGGTTTCACTGCCCTGGGCAATCAGTTGCGGGCCGTTATGTTTATCGCAAAGCACCGCATCGATTTCGGCGCGGGACACTGGGTTGCCCTCGACAAACACGGTCTTTGAACCACCTTTGACCATACCCGACGCAGGCATGACACTGTCTACCATGGCAGCGGTCTTTCGACTGACATCGGAGATTAAGCCACTCAACGCGAATACAGCCCCGAATCCAAGCGCCAGTTTGGCTGCACCGATAACCAGAGCCAGTCCTGCTCCGCCCGTTACCCCGGTTAACAATACCAGGCCGGCAACGACAGCAGAGGCAGCGGCAAACGCGACGGCGGCGACCAGCGCCCCAGCCACCGCACCAAGCAGCGCCCCCAGAAAGCTGCTGTGTTTGATAGCCTTGCCCGGTGAGGTCGGCGGCGAGCCGCTGCCGGGTGCCGGTAAATCAGGCGGTAACGTCGGTCGATTGCCCGCGTGCATCGCGCCCACCCGTGCAATACGGGAGAGGATTTCATCACGCATGGCGGCCAGCCTTATCCTCCGCTGTGGCAGGTTCAGCCGCATTAAACGTCTCAATCACGGCCAGCAGCTCCGCTTTACGGGCATCACTCAGCACCCCGGCAGCGGTAATGGTGAACGTCAGCAACAGGTTACCCCGCACCTGCATCACCACTACCTGATGCATTTTCCCTTCCGGTGACTGCCAGGTGTATTCCAGTGCGGGAGCAGGCACGCCTGCCAGCGTCAGTTCCCAGGACAGCACCTCGTTGTAACCCGTGAGATGGGTAGAAAACTGTTCCAGCGTTTTTTCATAAACCGTTTCCGCTGCCTGACCGGGTTCCGTCGGGGTGCGGTTCACCACCAGGTTAGTGGTTTCATCCGGCAGGACAAAAACGTGCAGGGATTCATCACGCCACTGCGCAGGAATAGCCAGCGTGCCTTCGTTCATCTGGTACATGTTCACGTGTCCTTGTTCTTGTTGTTCAGTTCAGGTCGATTTGCTGGCCATTGATGACAATGTGAGTGCCCTTGATGTTGATGACCCCGTCTGCACCGATACCAATAAAGCCCTTGTCCGTCGCTATCAGGATGCCCCCCTTCTGCGACTGGATGGCAATGTTGTTTTTCACCTGTAGGCTGTCGTGCGCCTCATCTTGTGCTTCCGTGTCACCAATGACCGTGCTGCGACCGCCGCTGATGGCGATGCCCTGTTGCCCCTGGATTTCGGTGGACTGGTCTTTCACCACCGACACCGCCTGATTACCGCCCACGCTTTCCTCATGGTCAGCCGTGACGGTGGTCTTACGGTTGTTCAGCACTACTGTGTTCATGTCTTTCTGAGCATGGATGAACACTTCTTCCTGCCCGGCCTGGTCTTCAAAGCGCAGTTCGTTGAACCCGGCCCCCTTGTGCGTTGAAGTGCGCAGTGAGGTGCGCGTCTTGTTGGCGGGCAGCGGGTACGGCGACGGATTGGTGGCGTGGAAGGTTCTGCCGGTGACAATCGGCTGGTCCGGGTCACCTTCGAGGAAGCTGACAATCACCTCGTGGCCGATACGCGGGATGGCTATCAGCCCGTACTGACCGCCCGCCCAGCCCTGACTCACCCGCACCCAGCAGGAGCTCTGGTCGTCACTGGCGCCGTAGCGGTCCCACGGGAATTGCAGTTTGATGCGGCCGTATTCGTCACAGTAGATTTCTTCCCCCGCCGGGCCGACCACGGTGGCAATCTGCGGGCCGTCCACCATCGGTTTGTACGGCAGGTCGGCACGCCAGGTCGATTTGGCACTGATAACCTCAAAGCTGTTGCTGTAGGTGGTGGGTTCGCC
This sequence comes from Pectobacterium araliae, assembly GCF_037076465.1. Lineage (NCBI taxonomy): Bacteria > Pseudomonadati > Pseudomonadota > Gammaproteobacteria > Enterobacterales > Pectobacteriaceae > Pectobacterium > Pectobacterium araliae. The sequence continues at coordinate 3,056,222 of NZ_AP028908.1, forward strand.
GCCGCTTTCCTCTTCCAGCGCCTGCGGTTGTTGCCCGCTGTGCGTTATCGCCACCAGTTGCCAGCCACTATTCAGCGTCGGGTTAGGGTGCTCCGTCAGGGTAAAGCTGCTGCCCGGCATCAGCATCGCGGCATTCGATTCGCCAGAGCCGGTCATCGCTCCTGCTCTTAACGCATCCAGCCGGTAGCCGGTAAAGGCTTTGCCGCTTGGGTCTTGCTTGAAGCGGCCGGGGTAGTCGAAGTGCTGATAACTTTCGCGCTGGTGTTCTAGCTCGCTGCCCATCTTGCTGTGCAGCAGACCATAGGCGGGGGTTTTGAAGCTGTAATCCTTGAGCGCGACTTCGGCGGTACTGACACGCTCGGCATAGCGGAAACGACGGACATAGTCGCCTTCGCTCAGGCCCTGTGTAGCAAGGTTGAAGAACAGTTCCGGGCCTTTACTGAGTGCGCCTGCATCATCCGCAAAAACGACGCGGTGTTTACTCTCTTCAAACTCATGGAAGAAATACAGCCCTTCCTCTGCCGCCAGTCGGGTGACAAACGCCAAATCGCTTTCCCGATACTGCACGCAGTATTCGCGCGGGGCGTGGTCGTGACGCAGTGCAAAGGCATAATCGGTAATGCCGGACTCTTCCAGCAATGTACCGATAATCGCCTCCGGCTTTTGCGCCTGAAAAATACGGGCGTTGGTACGCAGCCCCAGCCGCCACAGCGCGGGACGTACTTCTGCCTGATAGCGGGTGCGACGAAAGCCGGTGTCGCCCTGGGCAAAGGCGCTGACCATGCCGCTGACCCGGCGCTTCAGTTCGCCTTCGTACCACACCAGCAGCTCACAGGGCTGGTCGAGTACTGCACCAAAGTCGATGCTGGGCAACGGGCTGGCCAGATTCAGCGACAGGGCAAACGGCTGGTTCAGTGCCTCGCTGAGCTGAAAATCCACCACGGCAAAGGTCGAGGCAGGCAGGGCGCCGACCGTTACCGTGAACTGTAATCCTGTACTGTTTGCCACGTTGATTCCCTCGCTTTGAACATCGTGTTGTCTGCACTCAGGTCTGGAGAATCAGACCTCAGGACAGTACACGCAGAAAACCCGGGACAAGCCCGGGTTGAATACAACAGGATTACGCTTCGACCGGCGCACGCCAGTCATCAGAACCGGAAGTGCCGGCAACGGTGTGTTCCCAGTCGATTTTGCGGTAAGCCAGCGACACTTCGATTAACTGGGTGTAGTCCAGTTTGGACGGGTCCTGACAGTGTGGCATCTGGCAGTTGATGTCCACGATGGTGGCGTCGGTCAGCACGGTAGAGAAGAAGTGCTCCTGCTTGCCTTCCACGGAGGTGCGATACCACTTCAGGGTCACAGTGGGCAGCATTTCACCGGTAGACAGCGCGTTATACAGCAGCGGAACGGCTTTGTTCAGCGCCACGGTGAACTTGAACGGTTTATGCACACGCTGGCCGGATGGCTGACCGGACTGCGGGTCGGTTGGTACGGTGACGACGTGTTTGAATTCCTGTACCAGCATTTCATCTTCGTGGCCCTGCACGTAGATGTTGCCGACGGAATCAGAGGTGAACGCCCCTGCGGTGATGTTGCCCTGGGTTTTCCCTTCGATGCTGATATAGCATGGAGTTGGCATAGTAATGCTCCTTGTTGTTGAACGGACTGTGTTGTTAAACGGATTGAATAACTTCACACTCCGTATAGCAATTCCCATGCCAATTTTTATCTAATTGTTTTTACTATAAATTCACTTAACTCAAATTTCTCCTAAGCCAAATTTGAGCAAAAAGTTGCGCGGACTTCGCGAATCGTTTGCAAACATTGCGCAAAAAGTGATTTACACCAGAAAGTGAGCAAGAAGTTGCGCAGAATGTGCAGTTATGCTGAAAATTTGAGTTAGGGGTATGAGATGGCCGTCTATTTGAAAGGTATGAGCGATTAATGGAGAGAATATCCTCATAAATTTATCAATATAAAGCAGGGTAATAATCTCTCCAGTCACCAAAGCAGGCGAAGAAAACGTATTTCTCAATCATCGCCCAAAGGGTTGGCTGAGTCCTCAATATGGAGATCGGCTATGCCACTCATCTTCACCATCCGGATGATTCCACGGGTATGGCTACCTTTGCCTTCTTACCTCGGTTATTCAAACCACAATGAAGAAAGCTCTATCACCATCACAATGCCCAGAATCACCTGAATCAAGAGGATAAAAAATGCAAGAACGCCAAGCACTGTGATTTTTCTACGAAGGATAAACGTAATACCGGAAAGTACTGCGCTAAACAGGATGGTTGCACGGAGCCAGAAGCGCCCGCTTCCATGTCTTTTGATAACAGACAACGTGAGTCTGTTCTACGCGATGGGTGGCCGCTTTTCTCAGGTAGCTCAGCATCGGCGAGAACATCTTGTTGATCGCGTTATCGACAATCTGTCCAGCTATCCGTTCCTAATCGCATGGATTCCATGCGGTACATCCTGTAAGACAGAGGGCTTCTGCGCTAACGTTTCTCCCGCTCGCACACCTGATCATGAATATAATTCACGTTTGATGAAATTAACTCTCTTTTACTCATCCAATGACTCTGGCATAAAATGTGCAATATTAACTTATTAACAACATGAAGACTGCTGAATAAGAAACAAACAAAACCATTTAAATCAACAAATTAATTCAGCTTTCACATCAAAATTTAGGATGTAAGAACACAATGAACAAAGATTTTACATTTACCCTTAAAAGCATTTGTTTCGATGAAAATTATAACCCTTCTGAAAATACGCGCATCACGACCAACTTTGCGAACCTGGCCAGAGGAGAGAAGCGTCAGGAGAACTTACGCAACACGTTAGTGATGATTGACAAGCGTTTCAATTCTTTGGCGCATTGGGATAACCCCAAAAGCGATCGTTACTCTGTCGAACTTGAAATCATTTCCGTCGAGATTGATATTGAAGGCAATGGCGATACCTTCCCAGCCATTGAAATATTGAAAACAAATATTGTTGATAAAAAAACAAACGAACGCATTGAAGGCATTGTAGGGAATAACTTTTCTTCTTACGTGCGAGACTATGATTTTAGCGTATTACTGCCAGAACATAATAAGAGTCACCCCGGATTTAGCACGCCAGATAATTTTGGCGATTTGCACGGGAAATTATTTAAATGTTTCACAAATTCAATTTATTACAAAAATAACTTTAATAAACAACCCGTTATATGCCTCAGCATTTCAAGTAAAAACACTTATCATCGGACGGGAAATCAGCATCCTGTTTTGGGCATCGAATACCAGCAGAATGAACCTTCCTTGACCGATCATTATTTCGGAAAAATGGGATTACAGGCTCGCTACTTTATGCCTGCAAATAGTGTCGCACCTTTGGCTTTTTATTTTTCTGGTGATTTACTGAGTGATTACACAAATCTTGAGCTTATCAGTACCATCAGCACGATGGAGACGTTCCAAAAGATTTATCGACCTGAGATTTACAATGCTAACTCAGCAGCAGGGCAATGCTATCAACCTACTCTGAATCATCAGGATCATTCATTAACAAAAATTGTTTATGATCGGGTAGAACGCAGTCAGTTGGCTATTGAGCAAGGAAAGTTTACTGAAGAGCAATTCATCAAACCCTACAAAAATATTCTTGAACAATGGTCTGCTCACTACGCGCTTTGATTCACCAAAACAATAAGGTCACCTGTTATGAAAAGATTGCTCCCCACGTCAACGGCTGGCAGTTTGCCCAAACCCTCTTGGCTCGCAGAGCCTGAGAAACTGTGGTCTCCCTGGAAATTACAAAACGACGAGTTAATTGACGGGAAAAAAGATGCTCTGAGTTTGTCGCTGTTTGATCAACTGCGCGCAGGTATTGATATAGTCAGCGATGGTGAACAAACGCGCCAACACTTTGTGACAACGTTCATTGAGCACCTTAGCGGCGTGGACTTTGAGAAGCGTGAAGTCGTTAAAATTCGTAATCGCTATGACGCAAGCGTACCGACCGTGGTCGGTGCGGTGACACGTCAAAAACCCGTTTTTGTTGAAGATGCCAAATTCTTACGTCAACTTACTAAGCAGCCGATTAAATGGGCTCTGCCAGGGCCGATGACGATGATCGATACGCTGTATGATAACCACTATAAAAGCCGCGAAAAACTGGCCTGGGAATTCGCCAAAATTCTCAATCAGGAAGCGAAAGAGCTAGAAGCCGCGGGTGTGGATATTATTCAGTTCGATGAGCCAGCCTTTAATGTGTTTTTTGAAGAAGTGAATGATTGGGGTATCGCCGCGTTAGAAAGAGCGATTGAAGGGCTGAAATGTGAGACGGCGGTACACATTTGCTACGGGTATGGCATCAAAGCCAATACCGATTGGAAAAAGACGCTGGGATCAGAGTGGCGGCAATATGAAGAAGCGTTTCCTAAACTGCAAACATCCAATATCGATATCATCTCGCTGGAATGCCACAACTCGCGTGTTCCCATGGATCTGCTTGAACTGATTCGCGGTAAAAAAGTGATGGTTGGAGCCATTGACGTGGCAACCAATGCCGTCGAGACACCAGAAGACGTCGCCAATACGCTACGCAAAGCACTTCAGTTTGTCGATGCCGACAAACTCTACCCTTCAACCAACTGTGGTATGGCTCCTTTATCTCGTCGGGTAGCTACAGGCAAGCTTAATGCGTTAAGTGCTGGCGCAGAAATCATCCGAAAAGAACTCTCGGCTCAATAACACGATAGACACCTGTCTTATGTAAGAAAAAGACCCCAGATAAACCTATCCAGGGTCTTTATATCGTGTAAAACCGCCACCGTTTTAAGCTTAGCCGCGGTTCTCTTCAATGTAGCGTGCCAATTCTGCTGGGGTCTTTAGAACAGTAGCGACTTCAGTTGGCGGGATCACGCAGCCGTAGACGTCCTGCACTTCCAGCACCAGATCGACCGCCAGAATCGAGTCGAGAATATCGGACTCAATCAGTTCATCATTAAAGCCCACTTTACGGGATAAGATCTTTTCAAACAGCGCGAGTATTTCTTGTTCCATAATTTTTCCTGGGATAATTAAATCGTGCGGGCATGGGTATCCAGCAGTTTACGGTCAATCTTGCCGTTAGGATTCAGCGGCAACGCATCTTGGATAATAATTTGGGAAGGCACCATATAGGGCGGAATCACCTTAGAGAGCGAGGTTTTAATCGCCTCTGGTGCTAAGTTCGTCACGCAGAACGCGGCAATACGCAGTACGCCACCGCCCGATTTCATCAGCGGCAGGACAACGGCTTCGCTGATGTCGGATATCGCCAGCAGACGGTTTTCAATTTCGTTGATTTCAATACGGTAGCCATTAAGTTTGATCTGGCTGTCATTTCGCCCCTGGCAGTACAACAACCCGTTCTCATAGCCCAGATCGCCGGTTCGGTAGCCTCGGAACGCCTCGCTTTTGCGATGAAGCAATTTCTCCGCGTTCTCCTGCACCAGCCCAAGGTAGCCACGCATCACGTTTTTCCCCCAAATGATCAGCTCACCTTCAGCAGTAATTTCCATTCTGGAGTCCGGCATCATCGCGCCGACGGGCAGCAGGTCGTTGTCGTTGTGCAGGATATCATCCGTGATTTCGATGACGGTGGTGGCGATAGTCGCTTCCGTTGGGCCATAAGAGTTGAGAATTTTGGCGTGCGGAAAGCGGCGGCGTAGCTGTTTTACTAACGCTTTATTGAGCACTTCGCCAATGAAGACGAAGACGTTAAGTTCAGGTAAGTATTCACTGTTGAACTGAGGAGAAAGCAGCTTCTGATAGGCGAAAGAGGGCGTTGAAACCCAAACGGAAACGCCGTTATCTTTCAGGCGATCGAGCCAATTTTCTGCTGCAATATCCTCTTTCGCATTCAGGACGATGTGCCCTCCGGCTGCCAGATTCGCCAACAGCGGGATCAGGGAGAGATCGAAGCTGAACACGGCATGGTTCATCAGCACCGGCACATCTGGCAGCGAAAAGTCCTCACGTACCCATTTCATAAAGTGCCACAGGCTTTCACGCCCGATTTGCACTCCTTTCGGTTTTCCGGTACTGCCGGAGGTGAACATGATATACGCGAGATCCTGCTCGACTAACGCCTGACCCACCTCACCCGTAGCAATAAACTGCCTCGTCACGACATCGTAGTAGTAAGGAGCGTTCGCCAGATGGAAAATCTCCTTGAGCCGCTCCTGCGGGTAGATACAGTCCACTGGGATATACGGAATGTTATGTAGCAGGCAGCTATAGATCGCCACAGCGAATTCTGCCTGCTGGTGTCCATATAACACCACTGGCGAACCCGCGGGCTGCTGGCATTGCTGATAGCGATGCGACCAGTCAGTAACGGCAACGGATAGCTGTTGCCAGGTCATCGCTTCATCGCTGCCGCTAATCGCCAACTGATTGGGGTTAGCGGGCTCAAGTAATGTCGCACGCAGGAAATCTTGTAGTTCCTGAAGTTCTGAGTGAAGGTTCATAGAGGAGACATTCCGCTAAAGATGTAGAGGGAGGCCGCTGCGCTTGTCAGCGTCAGAATTCGACCGATGAGCACAATAACCGAGTGATGCAGAAAATTATTCAACGCTGGACTACGTTTGGCAGACCACTGCAACATGTTATGAACAACGGAAATGGCACCAAACAGCGCGCCGCTAATAACATAGTGTCGTTCAAGTCCATTCCATGCCCCCATACAGAACAGGGTGCAGAAAATGCCAATATTCTGCGCCAGCGTTTTGTTCTGTCGGAAAAAATCGAGCTTCATCAGATTCATATAAATCGGCATAAAGACCACGTCCCTCAGCCATTCCGACAGGCTGATGTGGAAGCGCCGCCAGAAATCCTGCGGGTTTTTAGCCAGAATGGGCATATTGAAGTTCGCTGGGATATTCAAGCCAAATAAGCGCCCTGCCCCGATAGCCATATTGCTGTAGCCAGCAAAATCAAAGTAGAGATAGGCGCTGTAGGCCAGCGACATCACCACACCCACGTTTAATGTAAACGGGCGATGGCTCCACGACTCAATCACCAGATTATTGATCAGCATGGCAAATAAGAACTTCTGAATAATACCGGTAAAGATTTGCTCCATGGCCACTAAAAACTGCTCACGGGTAATCATGAAGGCCGGTTTATTAATGTCAGTAAGCCACGTCCGCCAGCGATACATGGGGCCCGCCAGAATAATGAAGGGCATAAACAGATAGCAGAAGTAATGCAGGAAATTCTGGCCGTCTTTTTTGCTGCGATACAGCAGAACATCAATGGCGCGGAAGGTCATAAAAGACAAACCAATCATGCCCCAGTGGTTGTTTAGGTGTAATTTCACTAAAAACAGCGGGAGCAACGTCAGGCTGACCGCCTGCCAGGTTCTCAGCCAGCCTTTCTCTTTTAAGGTAACGAAAATATAAAAACTCAGGAAAACCGCCACGGGAATAATGTAATCCCCCTGGAAAATATATCCCCAGCCTAACACCGCCAAGACGGAAAAGGCGGATAAATACGTCAGTCGATAACTGAATACGCGATTAATCAGCGCAAACAACAATGCTGATGAAAACAGAAGGAAAAAAAACATTCCGGAGCTGTACATCATTCATCCTTCAGAATTTTTGATATTCAAAATGCACTTTTAAACTCATGCTTTCGTCAACAGAAGTCCAGGCGACGATAGTGACTGCCAAAAAGAGATAAAGGAAAAAAAGGCGAATGGCGGTTTTCATCATTTAAAACTCTCAGCAATAAAATGATCCATCGTGACCCAGGCTGGCTCGGTTGGGTGCAGACGATCCCAATTCCAGCCGTTTTGGTAAGGCTGCGCATACATATCAAAATAGCGAACCTGATTTTCCTCCAGCACCGACCGGATCTGACGATCGACTGGCTGAAATTTCTCGGAATTCTTAATTGCCCACGGATTGATCGGATCGACAATGACGACAAACTGCGCATTGCGCGCTTTCAACAGTTTTATCGTCGCGGATAACGCCTCCATTTGCGCAGGAAAAATCGGTGCGTCATCCCACTCTTCCCGCGTTTGATCGTCTGCAAAAACAGACTTATCCATCCACAGCGTCGCTGCGCTTTGCTGGCGAGATTTATTCAGCTCGTGAGCCTGAGCCAGCTCGCGATCCCAGTCGGGAATCACATGGGTGGCGAGTGGATGCGGCCATGGTTGTGTGGGCTGAGGGACAATGCGTAGCATCGCTAACCAGTCGTTTTTTATCAGCTCGCAGAAATTAGCAAATTGATAACTCACTTCCTGCCAGATAATTTGCGGATCCCAACCATAGACTTTCATTTGGCCGAAAGTTAGATGGCTTATCTCTTCTTTGTCGATATGTTGTAAGTAATTGACCAGAAAGGATCGCGTCTGGTCGTCCTTCATCAACGGATTGAAAATAGATGCCGGAAAATTGTTGGCAAAAATGGCCGGGGGAATACCGTCCGAATAAAAGCTATCGGGCGCAAGCAGCAAAACAACTTTACTGTTAGCGTTAAGATCATTTTTAAAACGTGAAAGCAGTAAAAAATGCGTGACGCTATCGACATAACTATCGCCATAAGCCACAACCGGACGATGCAGTTGGTTATTAAAATAGTTATAGACCGCGTAATGTTCGTCTTCAGAAGTAGAAACTTCGGATGCACCAAGAAAGAAAATCGCATTTCCCTGCAAAGCATGAGAAATAGTCGCTATTTTTTCCCTTTGTTCTTTCGGCGTTCCTTCCATGGTGTTTATCAGCGGTTGGAATGTTAACGCAGGATCAACACTTGTTGCTAGCGGGTGAGCACTAAGAAACAGGATGGCGAGGGTAGCCATCAGGATATGTAGACAGAGAGTATTTTTTATTTTCATTATATAAAGTAAGACTACATGATATTTATTGTTTGAAATTTGTGAATTTTTATCTTCACAGTAAATCGATCCCTGTATTTTTGGATTATATACCAGGCTTATCTTCGATGATGAGCGTTGCTGTGTAACGGTATGTACAGTGTTTATGTCCGTCACAATAATCAGATTGGCGACCAAGCAGGAGAAGGATTTTCAGACCTCTCTTCTTGCTTACGTAGCCCGAATGTGGGGAAGTAGAGGCTCGATAACAGGAGTCTCACCGCACGCGGTTTGGACGTAATGCCGGGGTGATGGCGTTCAAAAACCGTTGAGCGCTGACCGAGAAAAAAATTAAACGGAGAGTTTATGAAAAATTATCAGGCCACTATCCATCAGCTATTGATTGCGTCGGTGGCGCTGTTAGTTATCGCCTGTTCATCCAGTACGAAAAAATCCCCCACGGATGAAACGCCGGCATGCATGAAGTACCGTTTAATGATGACAGCACCTTTACCGCCAGCGGAAACGGTGAGGTTAAAAAATCAGTGTGAGCAATCAAGGCATTAACGTAATAGCATGTTTTTATCGTGCCGATGATTCAAAAAAATAAAAAATGCCCTCATCAATAAAGCAAAAAAATAGCGTTCATCATTGAAAATGATCGCTACTCGTTTCAATTCTCCACGTATTCCTCATCGCCGTAGCATGTATTACGAAACTTTTGATTTTGTATTCTAAGCGAGCATTGTCATCGGTAATCGAGCCTCTGCCAACGTCGTGCTCAAGAACTTCCGTCATAATAGCTCAATTAAAGACCATTCATTATTATCAGAGCACATTAAAGCCGTTGCCGATGCTTCGCTAAAACGCCTGAAAACAGACACTACTGACCTGTTCTATCAGTACCGAGTCGATCCCGATAATACAGATAGTAACCCGGAAACGGCGGGCACCATTCCGTCAGCACCCGAATCAGGCGTCCACTGGCGATAGCATCCTGCACCGAATCTTCCGGTACGTAGGCCACGCCTAGCCCGATTTGCGCGGCATCGACCCGCTGGCGCAGGCTATTCATCGTCAACGGCCCTTCAACACGCACCTTGATTTCTCGTCCGTTTTTTTCGAATTCCCATGCGTAGATACCGCCCATTGTTGGCAGACGCATGTTAATACAGCGATGCTGCTGTAAATCTTATGGCGTTGTGGGCGCAGGATTACGTGCAAAATAGTTCGGAGAACCGACCACCGCCATGCTCATTTCTGGCGCGATACGTACGGCTACCATATCTTTTTTTAGCTATTATACACACTCATGGATGATATCTATGTAAAGCCACTCAGCGTGAAGACTGAATGGCTTTTCCCTTTGCTCAACGATGTGGCTAACGCGTGTGCATATTAACGCCTGAGACCTCTTTCCTGAGTTCAATAATTTCCTCAGCCAGCTCACGGCACAACATCGCATTCATCAGGTGATCCTGTGCGTGCACCACGATGAGTTCAAGGTTGGTTTTTTCCTTACTCTGGTGGCCAATAAATTCGGTCTGGATCAACTGCGCTCGGTTTAGCGCTACCGCCGCCATTTTTAATAGTTCATCGACGTGTTCCCACTCGCCTCGGCGGGCGGATCTGAGTGCTTCCATTGCGCAGGAACGTGTTTCGCCAGATTTAACAATAAGCTCAATCATCCGCGTATCTACATCCATTATCCCATCCCCCGAATATCAGTTGCTGTGTCACTTTTCTGTCGGTCAATTAGCCCCAAATTGCAGACAAGCGCACGTGACACCGAAGAGATACGGTGTATTTGTTGTATCGCTACTCACAGCCTGCATAGTAAATATAGACGACGAACCAATATTTGTTGCTGTAAATCATGGTGTTATATCTCATATTCGATGAAATAAATTTCACCGCGACACCAGCCCATTTTTAACGACGGCTTTATCCCCTTCCACACCACGACACATGCTGGAATAAAGTAATGGGAAAAATATCACATTCACCGAAACCTTAATTTAACCTTAAGAAAGAGAAATAATAATAACTATCATTATTATTATCGATATGTAGAATCCATTTTCGACTGCCGCTACATCCCTGTCTGTGTCACTAAAATAATGTGATACGGGGAGTCAATGTCGGCCAGCAATATTCAAACATAACGGGTATTGATAAGGGTAAATACTATGAAGCTTGGTTTTGGATTACTGAGTTCTGCCGTTTTATTGGCTTCCGGCCTGACTCTCAGCGCATCGGCAAATGCAGCAGAAAACGATGAAGGGATTGTGATTTACAATGCCCAACATGAAAACCTTGTAAAATCGTGGGTAGATGGTTTCACCAAAGAAACGGGTATCAAGGTGACGTTGCGCAGCGGCAGCGACACCGAATTAGGCAACCAACTGGTGCAGGAAGGGAAATCGTCTCCTGCCGACGTGTTTCTGACCGAAAACTCACCGTCGATGGTGCTGGTCGATAATGCCGATCTCTTTGCTCCGTTGGATAAAGCGACCCTTGCGCAGGTCGCGCCTGACTATCGCCCGTCCCACGGACGCTGGATCGGTATTGCCGCGCGATCCACCGTATTTGTCTATAACCCAACCAAATTTACCGACGCGCAGCTGCCAAAATCCTTAGCCGATCTGGCGAAGCCAGAATGGAAAGGTCGCTGGGCAGCGTCGCCATCGGGTGCAGATTTTCAGGCCATCGTCAGCGCCTATCTGGAGCTGAAAGGCGAAAAAGCCACGCAAGAATGGTTGAAGGGCATGAAAGAGAACTTCACTGCCTACAAAGGCAACAGCACGGTGATGAAAGCGGTGAATGCAGGTCAGATTGATAGCGGCGTGATCTATCACTATTACCGTTTTGTCGATCAGGCTAAAACTGGTGAAAACAGTAACAACACGAAGCTGTACTACTTCAAGCATAAAGATCCGGGCGCGTTCGTCAGTATTTCCGGCGGCGGCGTACTGGCCTCCAGCAAGCACGCCAAAGAGGCGCAAGCTTTCATTCAGTGGATCACGGGTAAATCTGGTCAGGAAATCTTGCGTACCAACGATGCGTTTGAATATGCCGTTGGCGTCAACGCGGCCTCAAATGACAAACTGGTTCCGCTGAAAGATCTGGATGCACCGAAAGTTGATGCCGCCAGGCTCAACAGTAAGAAAGTCGTGGATCTGATGACGCAGGCAGGCCTGTTGTAACGGATTGATGGTAATACGCAGATTGTAATGATAGCGCCTTCGTCAGGGCGTTTAGCCCTGACGAATCATCACGAGAATGGCCGCTCAACGCGATTTTACCGTCTAAGAATATCGTCCTGACGAGGCAACTACAGGCAGTATGACAAACGTTAGCTACAGCAAAATAACCACCTTTCCCGCATCCTCTCCGCCATTACGTAAACCTGTCGCGGTGCTCACGATCGTCGCTTTAGTGTTATCCCTATTGGGCTTCGTTCCGCTGGGCTTTGTGATTGGCGTCAGTATTGATACCGGCTGGGAAACGGCTCGTGCTCTGTTATTCCGTCCACGCGTCGGCGAACTCCTGGCAAATACCGTACTGCTGGTTGTCCTGACGCTACCGATTTGTACGGTGCTGGGCGTACTGTTGGCCTGGCTGACGGAACGGACTACTCTGCCTGCCCGACGCCTGTGGTCACTGCTGCTCACTGCCCCGCTGGCGATCCCCGCGTTCGTACAAAGCTACGCCTGGATCAGCGCTGCGCCCAGCCTGCATGGCCTTCCGGCTGGCGTATTTTTATCCGTCGTCGCTTACTTACCGTTTATTTATTTACCCTGCGCCGCGATGCTACGGCGTCTTAACCCGGCGCTGGAAGATGTCGCCGCCACACTGGGCGTGCCTCCCGTTACCGTATTTTTCCGCGTGGTGTTGCCGCAGCTAAAACTGGCTATTGGCGGCGGGCTGCTGCTGATTGCCCTGCACCTGCTGGCGGAGTATGGCCTGTTCGCGATGATCCGCTTCGATACCTTTACTACCGCAATTTTCGATCAGTTTCAGTCAACGTTTAATGGTCCGGCGGCCAACATGCTAGCCGGCGTGCTGGCGTTGCTGTGTCTGTTTCTGCTGTGTGCGGATGCCCGCATGCGAGGTGTCACGCGCTATGCGCATGTGGGGTCTGGCGCGCCGCAGGTTGTTACACCGATACCTTTGTCGCCGCGTTCTCTCGCGCTGGCGCTACTGTTGCTGACAACGCTCGTGCTGCTAACGCTCGGCGTACCTTTTATTACACTATTTCGCTGGCTAGGGTTTGGCGGCTGGGAAGTGTGGCTACGCCGTGAACTGTTTGATGCCTTTAGGCAGACCATGACGCTGGCGCTGGGCGGTGCTGCACTCACGACGCTGGCGACGATCCCGATGGCCTGGCTGACCATTCGTCACCCCAATCGCCTGTATCGATTTTTGGAAGGATGCAATTACATTACCAGTTCTCTGCCAGGCATCGTCGTCGCACTGGCGCTGGTGACCACCACCATTCACATCACCAGGCCGCTCTATCAGACCGAGTTTACCGTGCTGTTAGCTTATCTGTTGATGTTCATGCCACGGGCGATGGTTAATCTGCGCGCTGGCATCGCACAGGCACCAGTAGAGTTGGAACAGGTTGCTGCCAGCCTGGGTCGCTCCCCTTTGCGGACGTTAATGACCGTGACCATCCGGCTGGCTGCGCCCGGCGTCGCGACGGGGGCAACGCTCGTGTTTCTGGCGATCGTCAATGAGTTAACCGCCACGCTGTTGCTGGCACCGAACGGCACACGCACGCTGGCGACCGGATTTTGGGCGCTCACCAGTGAGATCGATTATCCTGCGGCGGCACCCTATGCACTTATTCTGATCTTACTGTCACTACCGTGGACCTGGTTTCTCTACACGCAATCACAAAAAATGGCGGGGCTGTAATCATGTTGGAACTTCATCGCGTCAGTAAAAGCTTCAACGGACGCACCGTGCTGTCTGACATTCGTTTAACGTTAGAAAATAGCCGCCGCACGGCGATTGTCGGCCCGTCCGGTTCAGGAAAGACCACCCTGCTGCGCCTGATCGCCGGGTTCGAAAAGCCAGATACTGGCGTTATTACGCTAAACGGGCAAACGCTCTGCGATAACGGGCTGTCCATTCCTGGCCATCAGCGCGGAATCGGCTACGTTCCGCAGGACGGCGCGCTGTTCCCGCATCTCTGTATCGCAGACAACATCGCCTTTGGGCTAAAAGGCACAAAAGCGGAAAAACAAAAACGCGTAGATGAGCTGATGGCGCTGGTTTCCCTTCCCACACATTTACAGCGGCACTCGCCGCACGAAATTTCCGGTGGTCAACAGCAGCGTGTCGCACTGGCTCGCGCACTGGCGCAGCGCCCTGCATTGATGCTGCTGGATGAACCGTTTTCCGCCCTGGATACCGGACTGCGTGCCGCCACCCGTAAAACGGTGATGGACGTCTTGCAGCAGGCTAACGTAGCGTCGATTCTGGTGACCCACGATCAGGGGGAAGCGCTGTCTTTTGCCGATCGGGTCGTCGTGATGCGCGACGGTCAGCTGTCGCAATCGGGTTCGCCATGGACGCTCTACCACCAGCCCAATAGTGAAGACATCGCCACCTTTCTCGGTGAAACGCTGATTCTCGACGCACAGATTGACAACGGTCAGGCTGATTGCCTGCTTGGGCGCATCACGGTGGATCATCCAGCCGTAAGCGGTCGGGCAAGAATCATGCTCAGGCCGGAGCAGATAACGCTTCAGGATACCGAAACAACGGGCACGACGCCCATTCGCGCCACCATCCGTAACGTCGAGTTTTCCGGCTTTGTCTCTACGCTGACGCTCTGCATCCACAACGCAGAAGCCGATGTCATTGAACTGAAAACCGTCAGCCACGCCGCTTTCACCCTCGGCCAACAGGTTAGCCTAAGCGTGACTGGTGCTGCACACGTTTTCAGTCAGTAATCGGTGATGCGTCCAATTAGTAGAAATAGGTGAACAATACGATTGGAGTTACTACCGCTAATGTCATCAACGGCAGCGCAAATGGCAGGAACGTCTACACTTATCCTCAGTCATCTCTCTGGCTAAGGATGGGAAGGACAATGAAGGTCAGCACGCGCGACAGAGCCAGCCACTACCAGATGCCACTGCAAAAATTGATGATTGTATTTATGCTTTTCATCATCACCACTGTCGTGGCGCTGAACGGATGGGCGGTATTCAATTCTCACCAACAGCTTATTGATTCCACTGAACGAAACGCCAAAAATCTGTCGTTGTCGTTGGCACGCCATGCAGAAGATACTTTTTTACAAGTCGACATCCTGTTACAGGATTTACAAGAGCGTATCGACAAAGATGGCTTATCACCCGCACAAATAATCAGGCTCGGCGATATTTTAAAAAACAGAAAAGCCACGCTGCCACAGCTACACGGTATCTTTATCTATGATGAAAAAGGCGAGTGGCTGGTCAATTCCGGGGTCGCTAAACCCGCACAGGCTAACAACGCTGACAGAGAGTATTTCAAATATCATCAGAGCAATGTCAGCAAAGACTTGCACATCGGCAGCGTGATTCAAAGCCGCTCCACCGGTGATTTGATCATTCCAGTCTCCATGCGTATCAATAAGCAGGATGGCAGCTTTAACGGCGTGCTGCTCGCTACCCTCTCGTTGAACTATTTCAAACAGTATTATGGCTACTACTCCATGGGGAATATGGACGTACTCGCCATTCTGCTTTCTGATGGACGAATCCTGTACGGCCGCCCTTACGACGATTCGTACATTAACCGTAATGTGTCCAACGGCCCGCTGTTTTCAGAACACTTGAAACAGTCCGAAAGCGGAACGGCGACGTTTATCTCTACGCTCGACCACATCGAGCGGATTTACGGTTACACAAAATTAAAGCGTTACCCCATCGTCATCGCCGCGGGTTTCGATCTTGAATTGGTTCTCAGTAAATGGCGAACGGACAGTCTGGTCTACGGTGTCATTACGCTCATTCTGTTGTTCACTATTACCCTGCTCGGCCTGATCGTACTGCGGCAGATTCGCATGAATTTAAAAAATCAGATCGATTTAACCATCGTGCGTGATGAGCTGACGTCGGTTAACCACACCTTGCAAACGCTGGCATTGTTCGATGGCTTGACGGGCTTAGCCAACCGCCGTCAGTTCGACATTTTCTTGCAACAGACCTTAATGCAGGTTGCAGAAACACGGCAGTGCATGGCGCTGATCATGATGGATGTCGACGCCTTCAAGAAATATAACGATCACTATGGGCATGTGGCCGGCGATGAGTGCCTGCGCAAGATTGGTAACATTCTGGGTAATATGCCAAGACGTAAAGAAGATTTAGTCGCCCGCTATGGCGGTGAAGAGTTCGCCATCATCATAACCGATACCGACAAGCAAGGTGCCACTACGCTTGCTCAGCGTGCTCTGGATTTAGTACGCGCGGAAAAAATCCCACATGAAATGACGCTGTTCCCAGAGAAAATCGTCACCATTAGCGCTGGTGTCTATGTATTCTGCGTCGATAACCCACCACCAACAGCGGCATCCGTTGTCGATATTGCCGATGCCGCATTGTATCGTGCCAAACATAGCGGTAAAAATCGGTTCGAGATCAGTGAATAGCGAGATCAATAGGCGCATATGCCCTAAATAATTCGAGTCACGCAGCCAACGTGAGGAATGACGGGTATAGAAATAATTAATATTGATGCAATACCTGACAGCACACGCAGGTTCTGACAAAATAGCGGCCATCCCCCCTATTTCAAATTGATGGGTCTCATCTCAGATGGCAGCAAAGATTATTGATGGTAAAACGATTGCGCAGCAGGTCAAAGACGAAGTTGCCGCACGAGTCACGCAGCGTTTAGCTGAAGGAAAACGCGCGCCGGGTCTGGCTGTTGTACTGGTCGGCGATAATCCAGCGTCACAAATCTATGTCGCCAGCAAGCGTAAGGTATGTGAAGAAGTCGGTTTTATCTCCCGCTCTTATGATTTACCCATCACCACCACGGAATCAGAGCTGTTGGCGGTGATCGATCAGCTCAACGCCGACCAGACGATTGACGGTATTCTGGTTCAGCTTCCGCTGCCTGAAGGTATCGATAATACAAAGGTGATTGAACGTATCGCTCCAAGTAAAGATGTTGATGGCTTCCACCCTTACAACGTGGGTCGTCTGTGCCAACGCGCTCCACTGCTGCGCGCCTGTACGCCACGCGGCATCATCACGCTGCTGGAGCGTTACAATATAGACACCTTCGGGCTGAATGCCGTTGTGGTCGGCGCGTCCAATATTGTTGGCCGTCCGATGAGTCTGGAACTGTTGCTGGCGGGTTGTACCACCACCGTTACGCATCGTTTTACCAAAAATCTGCGCCACCATGTTGAGAACGCCGACCTATTGGTTGTCGCCGTGGGCAAGCCGGGCTTCATCCCTGGCGAATGGATCAAACCGGGCGCCATCGTGCTGGACGTGGGTATCAACCGTCTGGAAAGTGGTAAAGTGGTTGGCGATGTGGAATTTGAAACGGCACAGGAAAACGCGTCTTACATCAGCCCCGTACCGGGCGGCGTCGGCCCGATGACCGTTGCCACTCTGATTCAAAACACGCTACAGGCGTGCGAAGAGTATCATGACCACGCCGAATGATTGGCGAGCCAAACACCGATAAGCAGGAATTTATGGCAACCTTTAATCTTGAAAAACATCCGCACGTTGAACTGTGCGATCTCTTAAAATTGCTGGGTTGGAGTGAAAGTGGCGCAACAGCCAAACTGGCTATCGCCGCAGGCAACGTGACCGTTGACGGCCAGACGGAAACGCGCAAGCGCTGCAAAATCGTCGCCGGGCAAA
The DNA here is from genome assembly GCF_037076465.1 of Pectobacterium araliae. Lineage (NCBI taxonomy): Bacteria > Pseudomonadati > Pseudomonadota > Gammaproteobacteria > Enterobacterales > Pectobacteriaceae > Pectobacterium > Pectobacterium araliae. The sequence goes on from NZ_AP028908.1 coordinate 3,073,984, forward strand.
CCGTTCAGTTCAATGGCGAGAAGGTAACCATCGCCGAGTAATCCTTACCACGTCGATGATGCCGAAAAAAAGCCCGCGATTTATACTCTGCGGGCTTTTTGTTGACTGAAAGTGTGTTGGCTGAGAGAAAAGATTACTTACGGCGCCAAATCGTTCCCTGTGGGCCATCTTCCAGCACAATTCCCATTTCGTTTAACCGATCGCGTGCCTGATCGGCCAGCGCCCAGTCTTTCGCCACGCGTGCATCTTTACGCTGCTGGATTAACGCTTCGATTTCTTTCACTTCATCGTTATCCACCTGCGCACCATTTTGCAGGAACTGCTCAGGATCTTGTTCCAACAGGCCAAGCACTCCAGACAGTTTACGCAGTGCCGATGCCAGCTGGTTCGCCGCCTGCACATCTTCCGTTTTCAGGCGGTTAACTTCACGCGCCATGTCAAACAGCACGGAGTAGGCTTCAGGCGTGTTGAAATCGTCATCCATTGCTTCGCGGAAACGGGCTTCAAATTCATCACCACCGTGCGCCGCAACGCTGAGATCCATGCCGCGCAACGCGGTATACAGGCGCTCCAACGCCGCACGCGACTGTTTCAGATTATCTTCGCTGTAGTTCAGTTGGCTACGATAGTGGCCTGACATCAGGAAATAACGCACAGTTTCCGGGTCGTAATACGCCAACACATCGCGCACGGTGAAGAAATTGTTGAGTGATTTTGACATCTTTTCGCGGTCAACCATCACCATACCGGAATGCATCCAGTAATTCACATACGGACCATCGTGCGCGCAGCTGGATTGTGCAATCTCGTTTTCGTGGTGCGGGAACATCAAATCTGAACCACCGCCGTGAATATCAAAGTGTTCACCGAGCTGCTTGCAGTTCATGGCAGAACATTCGATATGCCAACCAGGACGCCCTTCTCCCCACGGAGAAGGCCAGTGAGGCTCACCCGGCTTGGACATTTTCCACAGCACGAAGTCCATCGGATTACGCTTCACCTCGGTAATTTCAACGCGCGCACCAGCCTGCAACTGATCCAGATCCTGACGCGACAGCACACCATAACCCGAAGCAGTATCAACGGAGAACATCACATCGCCATTACTCGCCACATAGGCATGACGGCGGGCAATCAGTGTTTCCACCATTTCGATGATGTCAGCAATATGGTGCGTCGCACGTGGCTCGGCATCCGGGCGCAGAATATTCAAGGCATCAAAATCAGCGTGCATTTCTGCGATCATACGAGTCGTCAGTTGGTCGCTGGTTTCCCCATTTTCGATCGCACGCTTAATAATTTTGTCATCAATATCGGTGATATTACGCACATACTTCAGTGAATATCCCAGATACCGCAAATACCGCGCCACCACATCAAACGCCACGAAAGTACGCCCGTGACCGATATGACACAGGTCATAAACGGTGATGCCACACACATACATTCCCACCTGCCCGGCGTGGATAGGTTTAAATTCCTCTTTTTGGCGACTCAGCGTATTAAAAATCTTTAGCATCGGGGCGTTCCAGTGTTTTTATAAAAAAATGGTTTTCACAAAAAATGGTCTTCACAAGAAAAAATCGTGTTCACTCGATAGGTCAATTACCGTCGCGGCTAGCGCTAGTAACATCAATGTATTCAGGGTTTACACCCTAACGGCGTATTGAAACCTGAACCCCACTGTATTGCAAGGTTAAGAAGAGGGAATAAGCGAGAAAGGATAAAAATGAAATGGCCCGGAAGATCCGGGCCATTTCACACAATCGGTGTTATTGATGAAAAATACGCGGCTAACAAAAAACAATCAGCGCCAACGTGGATTCGACATCACAGAATATTTACCACTACCCAGCAAGGCAATCGCGATACCCGCAAAGAAGAACACGGCCGTGCCTTCAACACCCCAGGCACCGGATTTTGCCAGCGTGACAAAACCATCCGGGTGAACCAGTAACGTCGCCACCACCATCGTGAAAGAGAAAATCAGCGCGGCAGGACGTGTAAAAATCCCAAGAATCATCAGAAGCGGGGTAATGACTTCGCCGACATAGACGCCGTAGCCAATGAAAGCAGGAAGCCCTGCACCAGCAAGCATACCTTCAATAGCACCAATCCCGCCGTGCACTTTGTGCCAACCGTGGAACAGCATCAAAACGCTGAAAGATACGCGCAGAAACAGCTTACCAAAATCCGGTTTGTCTAATAAACGATTAACACCATCCAGAATACCCAGCATAGTTCACCTATCTCTTTAGAGTTATTTGGGAAAATAAGAGTTACTCTCAGATTAATCTGAGTCGAAAAAAAAGAATACGTTGACTATGCAAAACCTTGATCTGGGGCAATAAAAATCTCATTCAAATAAATTAACTATGAATTCATTAATTAATCAATTTATTTGCTTTTAAAATCCACATTACATAATTAATGTGTTCATCAATGTATACTTAGTCGCCACCGCGCTCCCTTACCTACGGTTGCCTAAATCAGAGTAGCACACGACTTTTCAATCCCCCCGTCGCCAACAAACACGCCGCAAGCGCGAAATACTGACTCAATCGACCAGTTATGCTATAACAGCGCTCTTGTTTGTTCACCGCCTTTTGTGGACAGCACTCTTAATCACTAAGGCTATCTAGGGTTCATTATTATGATTACGCTTCATACCAATCACGGCGATATCGTTATTAATACGTTTGCAGACAAAGCGCCAGTTACCGTAGAAAATTTCCTGAACTACTGCCGCAGCGGTTTTTATGACAACACGATTTTTCACCGTGTCATTAATGGTTTTATGATTCAAGGCGGTGGCTTCGCTCCCGGTATGGATCAAAAAGAAACCAACGCGACAATCAAAAATGAAGCCAACAATGGCCTGAAAAATACGCGTGGCACGCTGGCAATGGCTCGTACTAACGATCCGCACTCTGCGACTGCCCAGTTCTTTATCAACCTCGTTGATAACGATTTCCTGAACTTCCGTTCAGAACGTGCCGATGGCTGGGGCTACTGCGTTTTCGCTGAAGTGACCGACGGCATAGACGTTGTTGATAAAATCAAAGGCGTGGCAACGGGTCGCAGCGGCATGCATCAGGACGTACCGAAAGAAGACGTGGTGATTACCCACGTAACGATCAGCGAATAATCCGACCTGCATGGCAACGCTGTTCATTGCCGATCTGCATTTAAGCTTTCATGAACCGGCGATTACCGCCGGTTTTCTGCGTTTTTTACGCCATGATGCGATTCATGCCGATGCGTTGTACATTCTGGGTGATCTGTTCGACGCCTGGATTGGTGACGATGATCCGCAACCGCTGCACGTGACCATCGCCGCTGAACTGTATGCCTTACATGAGCGCGGTATTCCCTGTTATTTCGTGCACGGTAATCGTGATTTTTTGATCGGTAAACGTTTCGCCAAACAAAGCGGAATGACGCTGCTGCCGACGGAAACCGTGCTTGATCTCTACGGCCAAAAGATTCTCATTCTGCACGGTGATACGTTGTGCACTGACGATCGGCATTACCAGCAATTCCGCCGTCGGGTACACAACCCAGTTATTCAGCGACTCTTCCTGCTATTACCGTTGTCATTACGTATGAAAATTGCGGCGAAGATGCGGGCCACCAGCCAGCACGAAAATCAAAATAAGTCGCAGCAGATTATGGATGTGAATCACGGCGCTGTACTTGAACGCTTGCGACATTATCAGGTGGAAACGATGATCCACGGTCACACTCACCGTCCGGCCATTCATCAGGTCGATCTCGGTGAATCTTTTGGTCGTCGTGCCGTTCTCGGTGCCTGGCATAAAGAAGGGTCGATGATTAAGGTCACACCACAAAATATCGAACTGATTTCCTTCCCATTTTAATGCGTTTCCTGCCATTGATTTAACGGTTCTTGATCTAGTCCCCTTAGCATCTCCGCATACGCAACCGTTTTCCTCGCCATAATGGCGTGATATGCTCTACGCCCTCAACGCCAGACCCTCTCTGTCTGGCCGACGCAAAATCGTCACGAACACGCACAATCACAGGAGCGTCACAGGCATGTCATCCAACGTTGCCCCGGCTAAAATTGCCATCGTCATGGGTTCAAAGAGTGACTGGGCCACTATGCAGTTTGCTGCGGAAATCCTCACCACGCTGAGCATTCCTTTTCATACCGAAGTCGTTTCCGCACACCGGACGCCAGATAAGCTGTTCAGCTTCGCTGAGCAGGCGGCAAAAAATGGTTTTGATGTGATTATCGCAGGCGCAGGCGGCGCAGCACACCTACCGGGTATGCTGGCAGCAAAAACGCTGGTTCCGGTGCTTGGCGTACCAGTACAAAGTTCAACGCTGAGCGGTGTAGACAGCCTGTATTCCATCGTCCAAATGCCGCGAGGTATCCCGGTCGGCACATTGGCCATTGGCAAAGCGGGCGCGGCGAATGCGGCTCTGCTGGCCGCACAAATTCTCGCTCTGCATGATAATGGCATCGCTGGCCGACTGGCCGACTGGCGTCAGGCGCAAACTGATGATGTGCTCTCTCATCCCGATCCGCGGGAGGAGGCATGAAACCGGTCTGCGTATTAGGCAATGGTCAATTGGGCAGAATGCTGCGTCAGGCTGGCGAACCGCTAGGCATTGCGGTTTATCCAGTGGGGCTGGATGCAGAGCCGGAATCGGTTCCGTTTCATAACAGTGTCATTACCGCCGAGATCGAACGTTGGCCGGAAACCGCCCTCACCCGTGAGTTAGCCGGGCACACGGCGTTTGCGAACCGCGACATTTTCCCACGTCTGGCCGATCGCCTGACGCAAAAGCAGCTGCTGGACTCGCTGAATCTGGCAACCGCGCCTTGGCAACTGCTGGCTAGTGCCGATGAATGGCCACACGTCTTCGCCTCATTAGGTGAACTCGCTATTGTTAAACGTCGCGTCGGCGGTTACGACGGCCGTGGACAATGGCGCTTGCGTGACGGCGAACAGCTGACGCTGCCTGCTGACTGCTACGGCGAGTGCATCGTTGAGCAAGGCATTAATTTTTCCGGCGAAGTCTCGCTGGTGGGTGCCCGCAATACGCATGGCAAGTGCGTGTTCTACCCGCTCACTCATAACCTGCATCAGGATGGCATTCTACGTACCAGCGTGGCTTTCCCTCAGCCCGATCCGCAGTTGCAGCAGCAGGCTGAACAGATGCTGTCTGCAATAATGAATGCACTGGGTTATGTGGGTGTGATGGCGATGGAATGCTTTATCGTCGGCGACCACCTGCTCATTAACGAGTTGGCTCCACGCGTACACAATAGCGGGCACTGGACGCAAAATGGCGCGTCGATCGGCCAGTTCGAGCTGCACCTGCGCGCTATTCTGGACCTGCCGCTGCCGGTACCGGTTGTCGAAACACCGTCGGTGATGGTCAACCTGATCGGCACTGACGTGAATATCGACTGGCTGGCGCTACCGCTAGTACATCTGCACTGGTATGAGAAAGACGTTCGTCCTGGCCGCAAAGTTGGACACCTCAATTTGCCGTCGTCGGACATCGCACAATTGCGGCACACGCTGCAATCGCTGGCGCCGCTATTACCAGAGGAATACCACAGCGGCTTGGCGTGGGCAGAAGAAAAACTCACTGCCTGACGATCGGTGAGCGTTATCCGGCAGGCTGCAATCTGTCGGGTAACATCATCGAATAACAATGCATCAGGTTGTGATGCGATACAACAACAGAAACGGCACTGTCGATGCGTCCGCAAAAGAAAAAAAACATCATTACGCGTGACATCAGAAAATTTGCGTTTATTATTTCAGCTGCCATTTTTTCATATATTGTTCACTTTTCACCATTCAGTAATTAAATAAATCATCAATAACGAGCCGTTAAAAATATTTAAAATAAAGTATCAACATTGATATTTTAATTTCCTCGATAATTTATTAAAATACTCCCCGTCAATTCATTTCTGTGAACGCTTCAATATTATTCGCTGACCGCCACGATATAGAATGCCGCCACAAAACAACATTGGCCTGCTGACATAATTAGCACTATGTCTCGTTCGTTTTTTAAACTCCGTAACGGCAGCTTGCCGATACTGTAATTTTTATAATCCACATCATGTGGCAATACCTTTGTAACAAGGTATTAATATGCTCACCGAGGAGAATCAGTATATGAGCACCATTCAAGATAGCAGCCAGGTGTTAGAACCGGCTTCAGGATGGCGTAAAAGCGACACCGTCTGGATGCTGGGTCTCTATGGCACGGCTATCGGCGCTGGCGTATTATTCTTACCTATCAATGCGGGTATTGGTGGGTTAATTCCGTTAATTATCATGGCACTGATTGCCTTCCCGATGACATATTATTCTCACCGTGCCTTATGCCGCTTTGTATTATCCGGCAAGAAAGGTGGCGAAGATATAACCGAAGTCGTTGAAGAACATTTCGGCGTTGGTGCAGGTAAATTAATCACTTTGCTCTATTTTTTCGCTATTTATCCGATCCTATTAGTTTATAGCGTTGCCATCACCAATACGGTTGATAGCTTTATTACTCACCAATTGCATTTACCTTCTCCACCGCGTGCCGTACTGTCATTAATATTGATCCTTGGGTTGATGTTTATTGTTCGCTTCGGTGAGACGATGATCGTCAAGGCCATGAGCATTCTGGTTTATCCTTTTGTTGCCGTGCTGATGCTACTGGCGCTTTATTTAGTTCCGAACTGGAATACCTCTGTTTTTGAAAACATCGCTTTGAGTTCCAGCGTAACGGACAACGGTCTGTTAGCAACATTATGGCTGGCTATTCCGGTGATGGTTTTCTCTTTCAACCACTCGCCAATCATCTCCTCTTTCGCGGTTGCCAAGCGTAAAGAATATGGCGATGACGCAGAGAAAAAATGTTCACGCATCCTGTCTTATAGCCACATCATGATGGTGATAACGGTGATGTTCTTTGTTTTCAGCTGCGTATTAAGTCTTTCTCCAGCTGAGTTGATGGAAGCGAAAACACAGAATATTTCTATTTTATCCTATCTGGCGAACCATTTTAACAACCCGGTAATCGGCTATTTGGCTCCGATTATTGCTACCATCGCGATCTCTAAATCGTTCCTGGGTCACTATCTTGGCGCTGGCGAAGGTTTTAACGGCATGATCGTGAAAACCCTACGTAGCAGAGGAAAAACCATTTCCAATACCACGTTGAACCGCATCACTGCGCTGTTCATGCTGATCACCACCTGGATTGTCGCAACGAAAAACCCCAGTATTCTGGGTATGATCGAAACGTTGGGTGGCCCGGTTATCGCCTGCCTGCTGTTCCTGATGCCGATGTACGCCATCCAGAAAGTCCCAGCGATGAAGAAATACAGCGGCCACATCAGCAACGTCTTTGTTACCCTGATGGGACTGATCGCTATTTCCGCCATTGTTTACAGCCTGCGCGATCTGCTGTAAGCCCCCTAACCTACCAGAGAGCGTAAACAAGGTGCCGGAGCGAGACGAACATTGGCTGGAAGATGAATTACGGCGTAAAGGCTGGGCTGGTGAAACGGCAACAACTCGCGCCAAAGCGAATAACATCATCTCCGGTTGCGCATGCAGATATGGCACACCCGACCTGACGTTGAGAACCCGCATCGAGCGTCTGGCTCGCCACACTATCTGTTTATCTCGCTCTGTTGAGTTACATGAAAAAGTCATCGGAGCCTTCATTGAGAAATACACATTCTACTAATTAGAGGCATCACAAATTATATGCACGGTAATGATATTGCGTTATTTAAATAATAATCTAACCAAACCGTCCGGTAATATAGTCTTCTGTGCGACGCTGCATTGGCGAGGTAAATAAATCGTCCGTGCGGTTGTATTCAATTAACTTACCCTGATTGATAAACGCGGTGTAATCTGATACGCGAGCCGCCTGCTGCATATTGTGCGTCACTAACACCAACGTAAAATGCTGCTTTAGCGTTCCCATCAGTTCTTCAACAATCAGCGTCGAAATCGGATCAAGTGCAGAGGTCGGTTCATCCAACAGCAACACTTCTGGTTCAATGGCGATAGCACGAGCAATCACCAAACGCTGCTGCTGTCCGCTGGATAGCGTCAGCGCGTTGTCACTCAGCCGATCCTTTACCTCATGCCATAGTGCCGCTGCCCGCAACGCACGCTCGACGGCATCATCCAATAAGCGACGATCGCGCAACCCTTGCAATCTCAGGCCATAAATGACATTTTCATAGATCGACTTGGGAAACGGATTGGGGCGCTGAAAGACCATGCCGATGCGGCGACGTAACACGGCAACATCCAGTTGAGGATCGTTAATTGGCATACCGTTCAGCCTGATATCGCCTTCGGTACGGCAGTCATCCACCAGATCGTTCATCCGATTAAAACAGCGTAACAGGGTAGATTTTCCACAGCCAGACGGCCCGATCAGCGCCGTGACCTGATTCTTCGGAATGCGAATCGAAATATCATTCAATGCCTGTTTATTGCCGTAGTACAGATTCAGATGTTCCACGGTTAACGTCGTCTGCTCATCACTCAGTTGATGAACATCAGGCAGCAGTGCCATCTCCTTTTGTGTCATAAATCCCATAACTTCATCCTACTTTCAGAGTGATAACGAACGGTATTTCTCACGCAAAACATGGCGAATCCCAATCGCCGCAAGGTTCAACCCGACAACAATCAATACCAGCAGCAGCGCGGTGATGTACACCAGCGGTCTTGCCGCTTCCACATCCGGGCTTTGGAACGCCAGATCGTAGATTTGGAACCCTAGATGCATAAATTTTCGCTCAAGATGCAGATAAGGGAAAATGTCATCAACCGGTAAGACGGGCACCGACTTTACCACGCCGACCAACATCAGTGGCGCGGTTTCCCCTGCGGCACGCGCCACCGCGAGGATCAACCCCGTCATCATTGCGGGAACCGCCATCGGCAAGACAACGTGCCACAGCGTTTCAGCTTTGGTTGCCCCCAGCGCTAACGAACCGTGGCGCACAGACTGCGGAATCCGTGACAACCCTTCCTCCGTCGCCACAATCACCACGGGCAACGTTAGCAATGCCAGCGTCAGTGACGCCCACAGCAGCCCCGGCGTACCAAACGTTGGGTTTGGCAACGCTTCAGAATTGAACAGCTGATCCAGCGTGCCGCCGATGAGATAAACAAAAAAACCTAATCCGAATACACCGTAAACAATTGATGGCACACCAGCCAGATTGACTACCGCAATCCGCACCCAACGCGTTAAGCTATTTTTCCCTGCATATTCATGCAGATAAACCGCAGCAACCACTCCCAACGGCATCACGACAATGGACATCAGCACCACCATCAATACCGTGCCAAAAATGGCAGGAAAAAGTTGCCCCGCGTTGTTACTGTCCGGTGAGTAGTGCACCAGCATATATTTCGCCTGCTCGCCCCAGTGGCGGACTTTTTCCCACAGGTTCATGGCATTGGGATACCAGACCTGCTCAATGTCTCTGAGCGGGATAAGATGGACGCTACCGTTCGCATCCCGTAACTGCACGGTATCGCGATTAATGTCCAGATTGAGTACGGTTAACTGGCGCGATAGCTCATCAAAGCGGCGTTGCAGTTCGATACGTTCTGCCTGAAGACGAGCCAATGTCTGATTGTCCAGCGTCTTTGCCAGTTGTCGTTTTTTCTCTTCCAGCCGTAGCGCCTCAAACTGCTGGTTGATCTTTGCCATCTCGCCCATGCGGATGGCCTGCGTCTTCGCAAGCAATCCCTGCACCTGCTCAACGCGATGCTGTAGGGTTGCGGGGAGATCCGTCGCCACTAGCAGTTGTTCTCCCTCCAGCATCCCAGCCAGATAACCGTAGGCGGTGCCATTATTGGTTCGCTTTAACACCAGAATGTCAGCAGGCTTATCAACGCGAACAATGTCGCGGGACAGCAGCGTGCGAAAGCTTTGCCCATGAATTTCACGCTGGCCAATTTTGATCAAATAGCGGGTTTCTTCCTTCCCAGACGACGGCGCTAAATTAGCCTGTTGCAACTGTGGAGGCGACAGCGTCTGCTTGGCATAAATTTCTCCCATCAACATACGTTGCCCCCCCTGTTCAGGCTGTAACGTCAGTAGCCAGACGGGCTGCGGCCACAGATAACGCATCCCCTGCCCAGCCAACAGCACGATAATCGCCAACATGGCCAACAGGCTGATAGAAATTGATGATGCCGTCAGCCACACCCACGGTCTTCCTGAACGGAACCAGCGCTTCACGCGTTTTCTCCTTCATCACGGTAACGTTGGCGCAAACGCTGCCGGATAGTTTCAGCCAGCGTATTCACGATGAATGTGAATACAAACAGCGTGAGTGCCGTTAAAAACAGCACCCGATAGTGGCCGCTGTTCGTTACGGCTTCCGGCATTTCAATAGCAATATTCGCTGCCAGCGAACGTAAGCCCTGAAGCAGACTTTCATCCATAATCGGGGTATTGCCCGTCGCCATCAGTACGATCATGGTTTCCCCCACGGCGCGACCAAAACTTAACATCAGCGCGGCAAAAATTCCGGCGCTGGCGGACGGCAATACAACGCGCCACAAGGTTTGCCACGCTGTCGCACCCAGTGCTAACGATCCCTGACTTAAACGCGTCGGCACGCTGAAAAGAGCATCTTCTGCCAGCGAAAAAATCAACGGAATCAACGCAAAACCAAGGGCAACGCCCGCCACCAGCGTATTACGTTGAGCAAAATCGTCACCCAACCATTGGTACAGCGGCTGCCCCAGTAGCGCTATTTCGATATGTGGTGCGACCCAGCAGCCAACCACGAATGTTAATAAAATGGCGGGAATGAGAAATAGCACGTCCCAGCCCACAGGGAAACGGGTACGCCAGCGTGTCGGCAGGCACTCAATTAACCAGCCGCAGCCGAGCACGGCCAGTATCCATAACACCGGCATGACCAGAATAGCGGACAAATACGTCGCAAAGTGCGGTGCCAACCAGATGGCCGCAATCAGGCCGACGACGACTGTCGGCAGTGCGCCCATGATCTCCAGCGTGGGTTTAATCCAGCGTCGTAGTGTCGGCGACATAAAGCAGGCGGTATAAATCGCGGCGGATAGTGCCAGCGGCGTGGCAAACAACATGGCATAAATCGCCGCTTTCATGGTGCCCAGCATCAGCGGCATCATGCTGAATTTTGCCTGATAGCTGTCATCCGCAGACGTGGATTGCCAGATATAAGCCGGTTCCGGGTAGTTCTCATACCACAGCTTTTGCCACAGCCCGCGCCAGCCAATATCGGGATACGGATTATCAACCTGATAGCGATGCCAACCCTGTGCCGTTTCAATCAGCAGGGCAGAACCTCGCGGCGAAAATGCCATCCCCAACGCTTGAGTGGGTAATATCTGCGTCAGCAGCGCATGCGATTGTTTACTGGCAAACAGCGACAGTTCTCCCTGAGCGTTCAACGTGGCAAAAACCCGCCGCTGCGCTTCCGTTGCCAGCAGTACCGACGCCCCTGTAACGTGCGGAAACTGACGCGTTTCCGTCAATCTGGCGCCCTTTTCACTTGGGACGTCAAACCATTGGCTAATTCGCCCGTCAGCGGCCTGCACCAACAATGAGCGCCCGCCGGACAACAACGCCAGATGCAGGGGTTCCGCCAGTTGCAATTGCCGTTCTTCCCGCAGCGTCAGTGCATTCGTATCCACCTGCCACAATGTTAATGTGTTGCCGCTGAGCAAATACACTTGCTGTCCGTCTGGCGTCAGCAGTAGTTGGCTGATTGTACCGGTTGGAAGCGGAATAGGTGCCCGTTTCCGCACGCCGTTTTCATCAATATTGGCAATAATCAGCGCATTTTCCTGCCCAATCGCAGCGACAACAACCTGTTTTTCACCTACAGCCGCTATCGCCAAATGACGCAACGGCTGTACGGGTAGCCCAAGAGAATACGTCTGTTCACCCAGCGGATACACCCAGGCAGGAGGACGGTTTTCCGTCCGCGACAATGCAGGCTGAACAAAAAGCAAACGGCCATCAGGTTGGCTCAAGGCATAAATCTGTCGCTCGCCCTGACTTTGCGCCAACAAGCTCAGCGCAGGAACCAGTTGAATACGCAACATAGGCTGATTTTCTGCAAACGGAATAAATTCGCCATACCCCTGAGCGTCGATACGAAACCCGATTTGCCCATTATCACTGAGCCCCAGTGCCAGCGACGGTTCCGCACTGTGGCGTTGAACCGTTTTTTGCCCGTTGACCGAAGGGGAAAGGAACAGTGGGATCACCACGTATAGTAGATAGAAGAAGATTAACAACAGCATAGCTAACACCAGCAGCCCGCTGCCCGCAACAATGCGGTGAACCAAACGATCTACCCACGCTCGTCGGCGATCTCGATACTGTAATGTGCTGCCTGCTTTGACCATTATTCTCGCCGTTAAAATGAAGCCGCAGAGTCGTGTTGCTAACGTATTGCGGGTAGCATATGTTGCCTTTACGCCCATAATATGACAATGGTAAGTCTGTCTATGAATTAGATTTTATCGTCATCAACACGCCATAATGTTGTTGTACCCTATCTCCACACAGGAAGGGTATGAATATTGGATGAACCTTCAGTACATGAGTTGAGCGGAGTGACAATGGGTCAGGACAAACTCTATATAGAGAAAGAATTAAGTTGGTTATCCTTTAATGAGCGAGTGCTTCAGGAAGCAGCAGATAAAAGCAATCCGTTAATCGAACGTATGCGCTTTCTTGGCATTTACTCCAGCAACCTTGATGAATTTTATAAAGTCCGTTTTGCCGATTTGAAAAGACGCATTCTGATTAACGAAGAACAAGGTCTGGACGGCAATCTACGGCATCTTTTAGGCAAAATTCAGGCGCGTGTACTCAAAACCGATCAGCTCTTTGACAGCTTGTATAACGAACTGCTATTGGAGATGGCGCGGAACCAGATTTTTCTGGTCAACGAGCGTCAGGTTTCACCGAATCAGCAGGAGTGGCTGAGGGACTACTTCCGGCAATATCTACGCCCGCACATCACGCCAATACTTATCTTTAACGAAACCAATCTGGTGGAGTTCCTGAAAGATAACTACACCTATCTTGCCGTCGAAATTATTCGTGGCGATGAAATCAGTTATGCCCTGCTGGAAATTCCTTCGGATAAGATACCACGCTTCGTTAACCTGCCAGCGGAAGCGCCACGCCGTCGTAAGACCATGATCCTCATCGATAACATTCTGCGTTACTGTCTGGATGATATCTTCAAGGGCTTCTTTGATTACGATGCGCTGAACGCGTATTCCATGAAGATGACGCGCGATGCGGAATACGATCTAGTGACGGAAATGGAATCCAGCCTGCTGGAGCTGATGTCCTCCAGTCTTAAGCAGCGCCTGACCGCCGAACCCGTGAGATTTGTGTATCAGCGCGATATGCCGGACGCCATGGTTGCGATGCTGCAAGAGAAACTGGGGATCTCTTCCTTTGACTCTGTTATACCCGGCGGGCGTTATCATAACTTCAAAGACTTTATTTCTTTCCCGAACGTCGGACGCGCCAATCTGGTCAACAAACCCTTGCCCCGCCTACGGCACACTGGGTTCAACCATTTCCGCAATGGGTTTGATGCGATTCGTGAGCGTGATGTTCTACTTTATTATCCGTACCACACCTTCGAACATGTATTGGAACTGCTGCGACAAGCCTCCTTCGACCCCAATGTGTTGTCCATCAAAATCAACATTTACCGTGTCGCCAAAGACTCACGTATCATTACCTCAATGATCCATGCGGCGCACAACGGCAAGAAAGTGACGGTTGTTGTCGAGCTACAGGCACGCTTTGACGAAGAGGCAAATATCCATTGGGCGAAACGCCTGACGGAAGCTGGCGTGCACGTCATTTTCTCAGTGCCTGGGCTGAAGATTCACGCCAAACTGTTCCTGATTTCCCGCCGCGAAGGGGAAAATATCGTGCGTTATGCGCACATCGGCACCGGTAACTTCAACGAGAAAACCGCCCGCCTGTATACCGACTACTCGCTGCTGACCGCCGACGAACGCATTACCAACGAAGTCCGTCGCGTCTTCAACTTCATTGAAAACCCTTACCGTCCGGTCAGCTTCGAGCACCTACTGGTATCACCACAAAACTCACGCGACAAGCTCTACCAATTGATCGATATCGAGATCGAAAATGCGCTGGCGAATCGTGATGCAGGCATTACGCTTAAGGTAAATAATCTGGTGGATAAAGGGCTGGCGGAAAGGCTGTATCAGGCCTCCTCGGCAGGTGTAAAAATTAATCTGCTGGTACGCGGCATGTGTTCATTAATTCCTAACTTGCCGGGGATCAGCGAAAATATTCAGGTCATCAGTATCCTTGACCGCTATCTGGAACATGATCGGGTGTATGTCTTCAACAATGGCGGAGACAAAAAAGTCTACCTCTCTTCCGCAGACTGGATGACACGCAACATTGATTATCGCATTGAAGTGGCAGTGGAAATCCTTGATCCCATTTTGAAAAACCGCGTACTGGAAACGCTGGACATCCTGTTCAGCGACACGGTGAAGGCCCGCGTCATTGATAAAGAGTCGAGCAACCGCTATGTATCACGTGGCAACAAGCGTAAAGTACGCGCGCAAAATGCCATTTACGACTACATCAAGGCGCTGGAGCAACCTGGAGATAAGCCTGAATAATGCCGTTAACGAACAATGAAAAAACTGAGATGAAGCCACAAGAATTCGCGGCTATCGACCTGGGCTCCAATAGTTTTCACATGGTGATCGCACGCGTGGTAAACGGTGCGCTTCAGGTGTTGGGGCGTTTAAAACAGCGGGTGCATCTGGCTGATGGGCTGGACAACAAAAATGTGCTCAGTGAAGAGGCGATTCAACGCGGCCTAAGCTGTCTGGCGCTGTTTGCTGAACGTTTGCAAGGCTTCCCCGTGGTGAACGTTTCTATCGTCGGAACGCACGCGCTGCGTCAGGCGATTAACGCACAGGAATTTTTGCGCCGTGCAGCAGATATCATCCCCTATCCGATCGAGATCATTTCCGGCCACGAAGAAGCCCGCCTGATTTTTATGGGCGTGGAGCATACACAGCCGGAAAAAGGCCGCAAGCTGGTCATTGATATCGGTGGAGGTTCCACGGAGCTGGTTATCGGCGAAGATTTCGAGCCGATGCTGGTGGAAAGCCGACGTATGGGGTGTGTCAGCTTTGCCCAGCAATTTTTCCCCAATGGTGAAATTAGCGAAGCCAACTTCAAGCGCGCACGACTGGCGGCGGCACAAAAGCTGGAGACCCTGTCCTGGGAATACCGCATTTATGGATGGAAATTCGCCCTTGGTGCGTCTGGAACGATCAAAGCCACGCATGAAATTCTGGTGGAAATGGGAGAAAAAGACGGCCTGATTACCCCCGAGCGTCTGGAAATGCTCCGCACGCAGATCTTGCAGTTTAAGCACTTCAAAGCGCTGAGCCTACCGGGACTATCCGAAGATCGGCAGTCGGTGCTGGTGCCCGGTCTGGCTATACTGAGTGGTATTTTTGATGCACTGGCGATCAAAGAACTGCGCTTATCCGATGGTGCGCTGCGCGAAGGCGTGCTGTACGAAATGGAAGGCCGTTTCCGCCATCAGGATATCCGTATCCGTACCGCGCAGAGTCTGGCGACCCATTACAATATCGACCGTGAGCAGGCGCGACGCGTGCGAGAAACCACGCAACAGCTTTATGCGCAATGGGCAGAGCAAAATTCTAATCTGGTGCATCCACAGCTTGAGGCCATCTTAAACTGGGCTTCTATGCTGCATGAGGTCGGATTAGGCATTAACCATAGCGGCATGCACCGTCATTCTGCTTACATTCTGCAAAATACCAACCTGCCCGGCTTCAATCAGGAACAGCAACTTGTGTTGGCGCTCATCGTGCGTCTACACCGTAAGGCTATTAAGCTGGAAGAATTGCCACGACTGAACTTGTTTAAAAAGAAACAATATTTGCCGCTAGTGCAGTTGCTGCGCCTTGCCACGCTGTTAAACAACCAGCGGCAGGCAACGACCACTCCGGAATCATTGCGATTACATACCGATGACAATTACTGGACGCTCACCTTCCCGTACGACTTTTTTACCAATAACACGCTGATACAGCTCGATCTGGAGCGCGAACAGGAATATTGGCAAGACGTCACCGGCTGGAAGCTGATGATTGAGGAAGAGAAAGCCTGATTACCGAAAGTGTTGTGCAAGAAATGTGGCACACGTCGGACACTATAATAAAGCCAAATTGCACCACCGCGTTGGCGGGTTCACGCTGGTTAACATAAAGTTAACCAGAATGGGGCCGATACCATATTGATGGCTGGTGAGAATGTTCACCAACATCGTGCAACCTCGGTGGAAAGGCGCGCTTCCTTTCCATACCGGATAGTAATCCAACTCAACGTTAAGGAGAGTGAAATGGATGTATCACAGATTGCATCACTCGCGACCGACCTCAGCAACCTGCGTACCAGCAGTGAGGCCAGTACGCTTGTGATGAAGAAAGCGCTCGACAGCCAAGAGGCTGTTGCTTTAGGTATTTTGCAAGCATTACCCCCGCTGCCAGCAAACCCGGCGATTGGGCGTAACGTTAATACCACGGCGTAATTCCGCCGTACTACACAACCCGCTTATCCGTTTTGAGCGGGTTTTTTATACCATCGCCCCTACCCTCACTCACTTTCCTCTCAGTGCTCGTTCCTAAAACCCATCCTTGCACTGAACGTGCGGAAACCCGTTCGGCCCTCACCTTTTTCACTGCGGCAGATTGACCTCGGCCATCGCTTGTGCCTAAATAAACAACAGCGAATGTTCGCTTTCACAAAGGATTTACTGGTAATGTCCACGCTTACCCACAAACGACGATTATCGATACGCCCGCGACGAAGTGGTTCTCGGATCGCCCGTGCCGTTTTGCTCATCAGCTTCATTATTCTTTTAGGTCGTTTTGCTTACTCCACTGTTACCGCGTTTGCCCACCATCAAGATAAGCAGCAGCAACGTGCTGAACAATTACTGCTTCCTACCAACGTACTCGTCAATCAGAAAGAATAGCGCTTAACCAATCCGTTCCTTATATTCTGCTTTTCCTCGTCAGGCTTTATTGCCTTTGCATTTTTGTGCCCGTTATTCGCGCCTGCACATGTTGCCCATTCCGCTTATGTCGCACAAATAAAAAAAACGGCAGCGCGAATCTTCGCAGCCACCGTTTTCATCAATCAATCATGTAAGCCAGGCTTAGACGATAGTCAGGGTCACATCGATGTTACCACGCGTTGCATTGGAATACGGGCAAACGATATGAGCTTTCTGCACCAGATCTTCAGCCACGGCACGATCCAAGCCTGGCAGGGAAATTTTCAGTTCAACTTCAATACCAAATCCGGTTGGGATGGCACCGATACCTACGCTACCGTTCACCGTGGTATCAGCCGGTACGGCGATTTTCTCACGCGCACCGACAAATTTCATTGCACCAAGAAAACAGGCAGAATAGCCAGCCGCAAACAGCTGCTCTGGGTTCGTCCCCTCACCGCCTGCGCCGCCCAGTTGACGTGGCGTCGTCAATTTAATATCAACCGCGTTGTCAGAAGATACCGCACGACCATCACGACCACCCGTGGCTTGAGCATGAGCAACGTATAATACTTTTTCAATAGACATAATGTGACTCCAGGTCATTAAGGAATTAGGGATGCTGCTGTTATTTCATTTACATAGCGGAAAACTAAATCGCACACTACTTAATTGCGTAAAAATAAATGACTTAAAAACATGATGCTATATAACAAATCTTACAATGTGCATAGAACAGGCGCGTGTTTAAAGATGTCCGATAAGGCTCTTACGCAGCATTTCCAGATCCATTTTGATCGTCTGTAACTGTTCGAGGTGACATTCCGTCGCACAAAACACGCTTTCAGGAACCGTTCGCGCCCGTTGCTGAAGAGCACGACCTGCTTCAGTTAAGCCGATCAGCACCTGACGCTCATCTTCCGTCCCCCGGTTACGCACCACCAGTCCTGCACTTTGTAAGCGCTTGAGCAATGGCGTTAGCGTAGCGGAATCCAAATACAGCCGCTCGCCCAGCTCAGATACCGTCAATCCATCACGCTCCCACAAAACCAGCATCACCAGATATTGGGGATAAGTCAGATTTAGCTCAGACAGTAAACGACGATACAGCTTATTCATTGCCAAGTTGGCAGAATACAGTGCGAAGCACAGTTGTCCATCCAGTTTGTAAGCGTTGTCGTTCATGGTCTCTACCATCGGTATCTGTTACGTTTCTGGGACTGAATTTATATTGCTCAACATTAAATAGCAAGCGATTTAATATCACATAAAATAAAAATCATCCTGAAAAACACGTTATCCCAGTATCAGTTCGTTTTCCAGACGGCGATTCGACAGTAATCCTATTCTTAATCTACTGATTTTGCGCTACGTTTAATAAAACATGGATAAAAAAACAGACCGAGCATAAAACATTATGTCGAGTGTAAAAAAACTTACCGACCTCCGGCGCCGTATCTCCCTTCTGCTCCTAGAAAATAAAGCGCTGGTTGAAGACATCATCAATCGACAACCCCAGACCACAGAACATAACCAAACCACGTTAAGCGACAAAACAGTATCAAGTCACAAAGTCAGGCTACGTGAGAAAAGTATCCTGCTCGATCAAACCGCAGAAATCAGCGAACTGATCGTCAATCTACATGCTGCTGACCTGGCTGATTTGTTGGAATCGTTACCACAGGATGAACGTCTGGCGCTCTGGCGGCTTATCCCTATCGCAAAGCGCGGCCACGTTTTGATTGAGGCCTCAGACAGTATTTCCGACGATCTGATCGCCGATATGCAGGATAAGGACATTCTAAGAGCCGTACGGGTTCTGGATGTGGATGAACTGGCCCAGTTGTCTCGCCTCGTCCCCCGCCATTTACTGGGGCGAATACTGACCTCGCTTGAACCGAAACAACGAGCACAGCTACGCGCCGCCATCAATTATGATGAAGATTGCCTCGGCCACATGATGGACTTCAAACTCATCACCGTGCGTGCCGACGTCACGCTCGCGGCCGTACAGCGCTATCTGCGCTACCGCAAAACCATTCCTGAATCTACCGATAAGCTATTCGTGACCGATCGCAAAAACACGCTGATCGGTGAACTGTCGCTGGCAAGTATTTTGCTCCACTCACCTCATGCATTGGTGACTGACGTGATGGATGCTCAGCCGCTGAAATTTCAGCCTGAAGAGAAAGTCGAAGAGGCCGCCGGCGCCTTTGAGCGCTATAACTTAATCTCTAGCGCCGTCGTGGACAGCAAAGGCAAGCTAATGGGACGCCTGACGATTGAAGATATTGTCGATGTCGTGAACCGGGAAAGTGACAGTAACCTGCGGCGTTCTGGCGGGTTAACCCCTTCTGAAGATGTCTACGCGCCCGTGTATAAATCGTTCCGCAATCGCTGGGCGTGGCTGGCTATCAACCTGTGTACGGCGCTCATTGCCTCGCGGGTTATCGGGCTGTTTGAGCACACATTATCTCATTTGGTGGCGCTCGCAACGCTCATGCCGATTGTTGCCGGCATCGGTGGAAATACCGGTAACCAAACAATCACCATGATTGTACGCGCACTGGCGCTGCATCAGCTTGAACACGGCAAGAAATCGTACCTGCTGCTTAAAGAATTAGGCGTTGCACTGGTGAACGGGGTGATTTGGGGCACGATCATGGGCGTAGTGACCTTCCTGCTCTATGGCAATCCCGCGATGGGTGGCGTGATGATGCTGGCAATCCTGCTGAATTTACTGCTCGCCGCGCTGATGGGGGTCGCGATTCCGCTGGTCATGATGAAGCTTGGACGCGATCCGGCCATCGGTTCCAGCGTGATGATTACGGCAATCACCGACACTGGCGGCTTCTTTATCTTCCTCGGGCTGGCAACGCTGTTCCTGCTGCCTTAAGCATGTGAATGTAAAAAGGGCTTTACGCATAAAGCCCTTTTCGCTTGCGATTACTGACCGAAACTTAACTCAACCGCCCCGCACCATCGGATGCCTGGCACAGATAGATTGACGGTTTGAGCCCGGTGCGCGCCGGATATTCACGTTCGATCACCTGTTTGACTTCATCAGTCAGCGCCGAGGGGATAAGGGCAACAATACAGCCGCCGAAACCGCCACCGGTCATGCGTACACCGCCCCGCTCACCGACATAGTTTTGAATCAGAGCCACCAGGGTATCGATAGGCGGCACGGTAATTTCAAAATCGTCACGCATGGAGACATGCGATTCCGCCATCAGCGTAAACAAGCGGCGAGCATCCTGACGCGCCAGCGCATCGGCGGCTTCCAACGTGCGGCGATTCTCGGTAATGACGTGCCGCGCACGACGCACCGCCACGGGGTCCAGCCCCTCGATTCCCGCTTCAAACTGTGGCAGCGAGACATCACGCAGGACTTTGACGTTAAAGTGACGCGCCGCCGCTTCACACTGCTGACGGCGCGTGTTGTATTCACTGTCCACCAGCCCACGGCGCACATTGGAATTCACGATCAGGACGTCGACACCATCGAGCATACGCACAGATCGTCCTTCCAGAGAGCGGCAGTCGATCAGCATCGCCTGACCTTCACGCCCCTGAGCAGAAATAAACTGATCCATAATACCGCAGCTACAGCCGACAAAATGGTTTTCCGCCTGCTGGCCGTTTAACGCCACATCCAGCTGGCTGATATCCAGATTATTCAATTCTTTGAACGTCTGCCCGATCACCACTTCCAGCGAGGCCGACGAGCTTAGCCCGGCACCGGAAGGCACATTTCCAGAAACCACCATATCCATACCGCTGAGCGGCAGGTCACGCGCCAGCAAGAACTTCACCGTTCCACGGATATAGTTGGCCCAGAGGTATTCCGGATGAGGTTCTATTTCTTTAGCAAGATCAAATTCATCCTGCTGATTATCATAGTCCACCGCCACTACCCGCACGATGCCATCCTGACGTACCGCCGCGCTGACGACCGTCTGGTAATCGATAGCGCAAGGCAAAACAAAACCGTCGTTATAGTCGGTGTGTTCACCAATCAGGTTAACCCGGCCAGGAGCCTGAATAGCAGCATGCGGCGCATAGCCAAATAATCGGACAAAAACAGACTCGGTTAACTGACGTAGAGAATCAATACGGCTCATAAAATGACCTCAAATTTGCTCACGAAAATGGATATCACTCACGCTGCGTAAACGTTCAGCGGCCTGTTCTGCCGTCAGATCACGCTGTGCTTCAGCCAGCATTTCATAGCCGACCATAAATTTGCGCACGCTGGCAGAACGTAATAACGGGGGATAAAAATGGGCATGCAGTTGCCAGTGTGCGATGTCATCACCCTTGAACGGCGCGCCATGCCATCCCATCGAATAAGGGAATGAACATTGGAACAAGTTGTCGTAACGGCTGGTCAGCTTTTTCAGGAGCAGTGCCAGATCGTCACGCTGAACGTCATTTAGCTGTGGCAACCGCTGTACAGCGAACTTGGGCAGCACCAGCGTTTCAAACGGCCACGACGCCCAGTAAGGGACAACCGCCAACCAGTGCTCCGTTTCCACCACGATGCGTGAACCGTCAGACTGCTCCCGCTGCACATAGTCCAGCAATAATGGCGAGCCATGGCGAGTAAAATAGTCACGCTGCTGTTCATCCTCACGCAACACTTCGTTCGGCAGAAAATCGTTAGCCCAAACCTGACCGTGCGGATGGGGATTAGAACACCCCATCATCGTCCCTTTGTTCTCAAACACCTGAACCCACGGGTAGCGCTTGCCTAGCTCTTCAGTCTGATCGCTCCACGTATCGATCACCGCTTTCAGCGCTGGCAGTGAAAGCTGCGGCAGACTTTTACTGTGATCGGGAGAAAAACAGATGACACGACTGACGCCCCGTGCTTGCTGTACGCGAAAAAGTTCGTCGTCGCCCGACGGGGCATCCGGCGTATCTTCCATCAGTGCCGAAAAATCATTGGTAAAAACAAAGGTGCTCTGATAATGCGGGTTGATATCGCCCGTAATACGTTTATTGCCCGCACACAGATAACAGGTCGGATCGTAAGGCGGCGGAGTGGCACGATCGGGTTCATCCTGCTGGCCTTGCCAAGGACGTTTTGCCCGATGCGGGGAAACCAGAATCCACTCGCCTTTCAGCGGATTAAATCGGCGGTGCGGATGTTCAGTTGGCTCAAACTGCATAAGCTATTCCTCAATACAAAATACAAATTCGGTACAGCAGCGGACGCCATCCGCAGCCAATTGTATGGCGCTAACAGCCCGACAGCGGCAAGGAAGAGGCATCTGACCGACCGATAAAACCCAGCAAGGAAAACCCCTTCATGTAATCAGTTTCACACTATGTCATGGATAAAATAGCTCTAATAATGCTGAATATAGATAGATCGCTATCGTCAAACCATCACACAAGTGTAAACGGTTACCCTAAATTTAAACCTCAGAATGGTATTTTGGAAGAGAGAAATAGCCGATGATTGTTGATAGCGATCACATAAGTACGGTCTGGATCAAAAAGGAAAGGAGGTCGGATAGGTAACATCGCCAAAAAACCTGTACATTTATAAATATAAGTCATCGATTTTTTCTTTTAACTTGTGAGTTAGGCGACGACTCGCCTTAATACCTTAAATAATTCGGTTTGCTGAAAGGTTTAAACACGTGCAACCTGAAATATGGCGGGGATAACACATTTGACCGTTCAGGAATGCTAATGGCCACAATAAAGGATGTCGCTCGTCTATCAGGTGTATCCGTCGCTACGGTTTCGCGCGTAATCAATAACTCGCCCAAAGCCAGTACTGCCTCAAGAGAAGCTGTACACAAGGCCATGGCGGAACTGCAATATCATCCGAATGCCAATGCCAGAGCGCTGGCGCACCAAAATGCAGAGACAATGGGGTTAGTCGTTGCGGATGTATCCGATCCCTTTTTCGGGACAATGGTCAAATCTGTCGAACAAATTGCACAGGCAACCGGCAACTTCCTGTTAATTGGTAACGGCTACCACAATGCCGAGCAGGAAAAGAAGGCTATTGAGCAGTTGATTCGCCACCGCTGTGCGGGGCTGATCGTGCATGCAAAAATGCTTTCAGATGAGGAACTGGCGGCGCTGATGAGCCACATTCCTGATATGGTGCTCATTAACCGCACTTTACCGGGTTATGAAAATCGCTGCGTTGCGCTCGACGATCGCTATGGTTCTTGGCTAGCAACACGCCATTTGATTCAGGAAGGCCATCAGAAGATCGGTTTTCTTTGTTCCAACCACCAAATATCCGACTCCACCGACCGCCTGCAAGGCTATATGGATGCACTGCAAGAGCACGGCATCGCACGGGATGAGCGCCTCATTGCACGCGCTTCACCGGACGAAGTGGGCGGCGAGTTGGCCATGACGGAATTGTTGAGTCGCGGTGGTAATATGACAGCGGTGGTGTGCTACAACGACTCCATGGCCGCAGGTGCCCTTTCCGTTCTGAGCGATAACAGCATCAACGTACCGCAGGATATGTCGGTGATAGGGTTTGATGACGTCTTGATTGCCCGCTACCTTCGCCCCCGCCTGACTACCGTGCACTATCCGGTTTCCGCCATGGCGATTCAGGCGGCAGAATTAGCTATCGCGTTATCCCACGGTACACAACTCAGCGAAACGACGAATATGTTTAGCCCGACGTTGGTACGTCGCCATTCTGTTAGCCCCCCCACCCGCAAGCAATAACAACCGACTGCAATACAGCTTGCCCGATCGTTAGGCAAGCTGTAGTCCGCCCCTTCTGTTTTCATTCTCCCTGTAGCTGGCACACTTTCCCTCTATTCCTGAAACATTTCCTATCCAATATCGAATCACACCTTTTCTGAAACGTTTCTGACCCTGCTATAAAAAAATTTTATGCTGCATTTGAAGCATGCATGCAAAACGTGTAACCAATTACACACCATTACATAGCGAACAACAGCGCAATAAAGCTAATAAATAATCAAAATGCAGACTATGGCATCGTTAAGTCAGTGCAAATTTTGATGTAACTCTTTTGTATTCTGTGAGAACAATCATGTCACGCCCCCTTTTATTCCCCCATAATCTTTCGTCATGAGTGGAAACGCTTTACCTCCTTTCACGTCATATTATTTGGAACATCCACATTCTTACCCGAATAAGCGAAAAGTATATTATGAAAAGAAAACTGCTGACGACATCCATTGCGCTAAGTTTGGCAATGCTGGCAACTCCTTCTTATTCTGTTTATTTTTCAGGATACTTCCGTTCTGGCGTGGGGCATCAACCGATGGAAAACTGCAAATAAAAATCTAGTGGGGAGATTAGGTAACAAAGATGACACCTATGGCGAAACTCAATTAGGGCAGCAACTGTATAACGAAAATAGGAAAACGTTTTACTTCGACAGCATGATTTCCATGTTTTCCAACGACTCAAACGATAATGAAACCACCAAAGATGATGATGCCGAGTTTGGTTTACGCCAGTTGAATCTTCAGGCGAAAGGCTTTGTGCCAAAGCCACGATTAGCGAATTCCAGAAAGCGGGCGTCATGCCGGATATGGTGCAAATCGGTAACGAACTGAACGACGTCACCAAACGCTACCATAAAGACATCATCGTGGTTGAAGCCGCCTATGCTTACACGTTGGAAAACTGCGTATAACGCGGAAAACAGCTTCCAGCAAAAAGAGTTGGATGCAGGCGGCTATCCGGCTTCCGTTCAGGCCAATTACCTGCACGACCTGATGCAGAGCGTCATCAACGTGCCCAGTCAGCGTGGTAAAGGCGTCTTCTATTGGGAGCCAATTTGGCTGGCTGGATGGCATCCTCGACACGCTGTATGCCAACGGTATCTTCGTTTTTCTGGCAACACCGAGCGGCGCACGCCCAGCTTGGCTATCGCAGAAATACCCGGACGTACTGCGCGTAGGCAGCAACCGCGTGCAAGCACTGCACGGTGGTCGCCACAACCATTGCCTGAGTTCGCCGAACTATCGCGAGAAAGTAAAACAAATCAACACCCAGTTGGCAAAACGTTACTCACACCATCCTGCGGTGATCGGCTGGCATATTTCCAACGAATACGGCGGCGAGTGCCACTGCGATACCTGCCGCAGCACCTTCCAGCGCTGGCTGAAAGCGCGCTACGGCACGATAGACGCATTGAATAGTGCGAACTGATTCATCTGGAAGGTGCGCGGGCGCTGCCGACCGACCTGCCTTACGGCGTTGTCGCTCATCGTCGTGATAACGGGGAAAGTGAGTTCATCTTCGTACAGAACTACACGGCAACAGCGCAACAGATCGCGCTGCCTGCCACCTACGAGGAAATGACCACGGGCAGCACGCTTTCAGGGTTTATTGACCTGTCAGGCTATGGCTGCCGGATTCTACGCCGCGCGCTACAGTAAAGCTCATGCTTGGCGCTTAAGCATTAGACTACTGGGCGATCACGGGTGCGGACGTTCCTACGGAACCTCATCACCGTGTGTTGCCTAACAGTAATATTACGTGGACAGCATTATCATACGTACGCTGATAAACAAACGAAGAGGTGACTACGATGGGCAAGATTCACAATTTTCGGAAATTGTTCGCATCAATGTTGGGTAAGCAAATTACCGAAATTGAAATCGCTTCACCGCTAGACAAAGAGAATTTGCAGCAGTTGGTAACCGCCTTTGGCGGCAAAGAAAATATTGTCAGCCTGGATGCCTGCATCACCCGCTTGCGGGTCGAGGTTCACAGCCTGCGGCTGGTTAATAGCGACAACCTGCAAAAACTGGGCGCTATCGGCGTGATTATTGTCGGTCATCAGGTACAGGCGATTTTCGGCACCCAGTCAGATAACCTGCGGCGCGAGTTAGCCGCCTGGTTTGAGGATGATGGCGCAAACAAAGAAGTACGCTAACAGTTTTACGAATCCCAATGAGTTTTGCCGTTATCCGGCGTAAAAATTATGCTGAGGAGATAGCAGGCTTAGGATGAGCCGCATGGACGCGGCTCAAGCTTGCGCCACGTCGGGAACGTGTCGCAAGCGGTCCTCTAAGCCTGATACCGACGAAGGCACCGCTTTAGCGGCATAATTCCCGCCAAAAGCCGGGGTTCACAGGGGGCTGGCGTAGCCCCCTGTGTCGGGCGCGTGCTACGACGTAGCATGAAAATGGCGGTATGATGGCGCACGAAACCATTTCCAAGCCTGCATAGAATGTGACGAAGAAAGCCGCTTCCTAATAGCGACTCGCATGATCCAACAGCTCAATATCTTCTGCCGGCAGCACCAGCCGCGTCGCACTCGCCAGCTCAACAACCTGCTCCAGCGATGTCGCACTGGCAATTGGTGCCGTGATGCTCGGACGAGCAATCAGCCATGCCAATGCAACCTGTGATGGCGTCGTCTGATGCGCATTCGCCACGCTATCCAACGCTTCCAAAATGGTGCGACCGCGCTCGTTCAGGTATTTTTCTACGACACCCTGCCCGCGTGCGCTTTTCGACGCATCCTTCGGCTGACGATACTTGCCAGACAAGAACCCGCTAGCCAGCGAATAATAGCTAATCACCCCGACGCCTTGCTCACGCACCAGCGGTTCCAGTGCGGCTTCATAGCCCTGCCGATCGTACAAATTGTATTCCGGTTGCAGCGTTTCATACCGCGCCAGATGATTGGCTTTACTGACTTTCAGCGCTTCCGCCAGACGCTCAGCACTGTAGTTAGACGCCCCAATCGCGCGTACCTTACCTTCTTTAATCAGCGCATCAAACGCGGCCAGCGTCTCTTCCAACGGCGTTTCTTTGTCATCCGTGTGTGCCTGATAGAGATCGATGTAGTCCGTTTGCAAGCGCCGTAATGAGGCCTCGACCGCCTGACGAATATAAGCAGCAGACAGCCCTTTCTTGCCCTCGCCCAGATCCATGCCGACTTTGGTGGCAATAATCACCTTGTCACGCTGGCCGCTTTTTTTCAGCCAGTTGCCGATGATGGTTTCAGATTCACCACCCTGATTACCGGGTGCCCAACGCGAATAAACATCGGCGGTATCAATGAAATTCAGCCCGTGCGCTAGCAGCGCATCCAGCAGGCTGAACGACGTCGATTCGTCAACCGTCCAGCCAAAGACGTTACCGCCGAAAGAAAAAGATGGAACCACGATCCCTGAACGTCCAAGCTCACGTGTGGTATCTGATACTGACATAATCACTCTCCTTTTAAGTCATGCAGAAAACATCATAAAAAATCCCGCCTACCTGCAACCTAAAGTAGGGTGACGCAACTTTCTGTATGGGATAAGAATAATGAATGAACAGAAAGGCGCAAATAACGAGACGTAGCATTTAGTTTAGATAAAATCCCAAGGTATAATTGTTTTTTTGCGTTCTTCCTCTCATTTTTAGTGCATGCGTTACATAAAATGACGTGGAAAATTTGGCCTGCCTCATATTTGGAGCACACATGTCCTTGTCCCATATCGCGCAATTTATTCTGGCGCTGGTTGTTGTTGCGGCGCTATCGCTACTCGTCTGCCGCGATCGTAAAAGTATTCGTATTCGTTTTATTATTCAGCTACTCGTCATCGAAATTCTGCTCGCTTACTTCTTCCTGTACTCAAACATTGGGTTAGGTGTGGTCAAAGGGTTCGCAGCAGTCTTCGACAAACTACTCGGATTTGCGGGCCAAGGGACGGACTTCGTATTCGGTGACATGGTGAATAGTGAGAAGAACCTGATTTCCTTCTTCTTCAAAGTGCTCTGCCCTATCGTCTTCATTTCTGCGCTGATCGGTATCCTGCAACACATTAAAGTGCTGCCAATCATCATCCGCGCTATTGGTACGATCCTGTCCAAAGTGAACGGCATGGGCAAACTGGAATCCTTTAACGCAGTCAGCTCACTGATTCTCGGCCAGTCCGAAAACTTCATTGCCTACAAAGACATTCTGGGCAAGATGTCCGAAAAACGTATGTACACCATGGCCGCTACCGCCATGTCCACCGTGTCGATGTCCATCGTCGGTGCGTACATGTCTATGCTGGATGCCAAATTCGTCGTTGCCGCGCTGATTCTGAACATGTTCAGTACCTTCATCGTGCTGTCACTGATTAACCCCTACAAAGTCGGTGAAGAACCGGAATTGCAGTTGGGTAATCTGCATGAAAATCAGAGCTTCTTTGAAATGCTGGGCGAATACATTCTGGCGGGCTTCAAAGTTGCCGTCATCGTGGCCGCCATGCTGGTCGGTTTCATTGCACTGATTGCGGCAGTCAACGCCATTTTCAGCGCCATTTTCGGTATCAGCTTCCAGGAAGTCCTCGGCTACGTGTTCTATCCGTTCGCCTGGATCATGGGTATCCCGTCTCATGAAGCGCTTCAGGTGGGTAGCATCATGGCAACCAAACTGGTTTCTAACGAATTTGTCGCAATGCTGGAACTGCAAAAAGTGGCAGGCGAACTGTCTCCGCGCAGCGTGGGTATTCTGTCCGTGTTCCTGGTGTCTTTCGCCAACTTCTCGTCCATCGGTATTATTGCGGGCGCGATTAAAGGGCTGAATGAGCAACAGGGCAACGTCGTTTCCCGTTTTGGCCTGAAACTGGTTTACGGTTCTACGCTGGTGAGCATCCTTTCCGCCGCTATCGCGGGTCTGGTGCTGTAACCCCAGATCACGTTATAAAATTCTTATCCCAGTCCGGCAGGCTTACACTGCCGGATTTTTTTTCCTACAAACCCTGACACATCTTCCATATTTCCTTCATTTTTGTCCGGCATCCACTGTTTAAACTAGTAAAATGCGGCCATTGGTCCAATAACGTGCTGGGTATAACTGCCAACGCACATGCAGCTTGAAGTATGACGGGTAGATCGTGCTTCCCGCGCAACCTGGAGAGAGTAATCCACCACTATGAATGCTAAACGTATCCGAGGCCTGCTGGTACTTGCCGCCGTTATCGCTATTGCTGTACTGATCTGGCGCCATTTTACCCAGACATCGCCTGCCGCCAACGGCACGAGTGAACAGCACGCCGCCCGTACGTCACATTCGGGAAATAACGCCGCTGGTGGTGGACGCAGAGCGGCCATGCGCACGCTGGCTCCCGTGCAGGCGGCGCTGACGCAATCCGCCTCCGTGCCTTATTATCTCTCCGGTTTAGGCACCGTAACGGCGGCCAATACTGTGACGCTGCGCAGTCGGGTGAACGGGCAACTGATGGCGCTGCACTTTCAGGAAGGGCAACAGATTAAGGCTGGCGATCTGCTGGCAGAAATCGACCCGCGTCCTTTTCAGGTCGAACTGACGCAGGCACAGGGGCAATTGGCAAAAGATCGTGCCGTGCTGGCTAACGCTCAGCAGGATTTAGCGCGCTATCAGCAACTGGTGAAAACCAACCTGATCTCCCGTCAGGAACTGGATGCGCAGACCGCCGCGGTGCGTCAGGCGGAAGGCTCGCTAAAAGCCGATGAAGGTGCCGTCGCCAGCGCACAACTCCAGTTGGATTACAGCAAGATCACCGCGCCTATCAGCGGTCGGATCGGTTTAAAACAGGTCGATGTGGGGAATTACATCACCAGCGGCGACACCAATGGCATTGTCGTGATTACGCAAACGTACCCTATCGATGTCGTCTTTACCGTGCCGGAAGCGGAAATCGCCACCATTATTAGCGCACAAAAATCAGGGCAGCCGCCCGTGGTCGAAGCCTGGGATCGCGCCAATCAGAAGAAACTCTCGCAGGGTAGCCTGCTCAGTATGGATAACCAGATCGACACCACCACCGGTACGATCAAGCTCAAGGCGCGTTTTGACAATCTAGATGATACCCTGTTCCCGAACCAGTTCGTGAATATCCGCATGAAGGTCGATACGCTGCAAAACGCCGTCGTCGCCCCCTCCGCCGCGGTGCAAATGGGTAATGAAGGCCGCTTCGTCTGGATTCTGAATGATAAAAATGAAGTCAGTAAGCGTCAAATCACGACCAGTATTCAGTACGGTCAGTTGGTTGTGGTGACCGCCGGACTGGATGCCGACGTTAAGGTTGTCACTGACGGCATCGACCGTCTGACTGAAGGAACCAAAGTGGAGGTCGTTCCCTCTACGCTAACGGAGAAAACACCTGCCATCACTGGGGAGAAATCCTGATGCAGGATACCGTTCCAGCCAGCGGCGGCGGGCCGTCACGCCTGTTTATTCTACGCCCCGTCGCAACTACGTTGTTAATGTTCGCCATTCTGTTGGCCGGTATCATTGGCTATCGGGCGTTGCCAGTGTCCGCGCTGCCTGAAGTCGATTATCCGACGATTCAGGTCATTACCCTGTATCCCGGTGCCAGCCCCGACGTGGTGACCTCGGCGATTACCGCGCCGCTGGAACGGCAGTTCGGCCAGATGTCCGGGCTAAAACAGATGTCGACACAGAGCGCAGGCGGCGCATCCGTCATCACGCTTCAGTTCCAACTTGAGCTGTCGCTGGATGTCGCGGAGCAGGATGTACAGGCCGCCATTAATGCGGCAAGCAATCTGTTGCCAAGCGATCTGCCCTACCCACCCACTTACAGCAAAGTGAATCCAGCCGATCCGCCGATTATGACGCTGGCTGTCACCTCCACCGTAATGTCGATGACGCAGGTACAGGACATGGTGGACAATCGCATCGCGCAAAAAATTTCGCAGGTCGCGGGTGTCGGGCTGGTGTCGTTAGCCGGTGGCCAGCGTCCTGCCGTGCGGGTAAGGCTGAACGCGCCAGCGCTGGCGGCTTACGGCCTGACCAGCGAAACCATTCGCACCGCCATTACCGCTGCCAACGTGAATTCCGCCAAGGGGAGTCTGGATGGCCCAACGCGCTCAGTGACGCTCTCTGCCAACGACCAGATGAAATCTGTTGATGATTACCGCAAGCTGATTGTTGCGTGGAAAAACGGCGCACCGGTAAGGCTTCAGGATGTAGCCACGATTGAGCAGGCCGCCGAGAATATTCATCTCGGCGCCTGGGCGGATCGACAGCAGGCGATCATTATCAACGTTCAGCGCCAGCCAGGTGCTAACGTCATCACGACCACGGACAGCATTAACAAGATGCTGCCCGCGTTAAAATCCAGCCTGCCAAACGCCGTCGAAGTCACCACGCTGACCGACCGCACCACCAGCATTCGTGCCTCAGTAAAAGATGTCCAGTTCGAGTTGCTACTGGCGATCGCACTGGTTGTGATGGTGATTTACCTGTTTTTGCGTAATGCCGTTGCCACGCTGATCCCCAGCATTGCCGTACCGCTGTCGCTGGTCGGCACCTTTGCCGCCATGTATTTCCTCGGTTTTTCCATTAATAACCTGACGCTGATGGCGCTCACCATCGCGACGGGTTTCGTAGTAGATGATGCCATTGTGGTGATCGAAAATATCTCACGGTATATCGAAAAAGGGGAAAAGCCGCTTAACGCCGCGCTGAAAGGGGCGGGAGAAATCGGCTTCACCATCATTTCCCTGACCTTCTCACTCATCGCCGTGCTGATCCCCCTGCTGTTTATGGGTGATATCGTCGGACGCCTGTTCCGAGAGTTTGCCGTGACGCTAGCGGTATCGATCCTGATTTCTGCCGTTGTTTCACTCACGCTGACCCCCATGATGTGCGCACGGATGCTGAGCCATCAGTCGCTAAGTAAACAGAACCGTTTTACGCGTGCCAGCGAGCGTTTCTTCACCCGTCTGATCAATGTCTACGGCGTCTGGCTACGCAAAGTACTCAATCATCCGTGGCTGACGCTCAGCGTCGCACTGGGTACACTTCTGCTCACTATCCTGCTCTATATCTGGATTCCGAAGGGCTTCTTCCCGCTACAGGATAACGGCATCATTCAGGGCACAATACAGGCGCCGCAGACGGTGTCCTTCAGCAATATGGCCGACCGCCAGCAGCGCGTCGCATCCATCATCATGAAAGATCCGACGGTGGAGAGTGTGTCCTCGTTCATCGGCGTTGATGGCACGAATGCCGCGCTAAACAGCGGCCGACTGCAAATAAACCTGAAACCGCTCAGTGAACGCAGCGAACGTATTCAGGCGATCATCAGCCGCCTACAACAGCAGACCGCCCAAATTCCCGGCATCCAACTGTATCTGCAACCGGTGCAGGATCTCACCATCGACACCCAAATTAGCCGCACGCAATATCAGTTTACCTTGCAGGCGATGTCGCTGGACGAGCTGAGCCAGTGGGTGCCCAAGCTGATGACTGAGCTGAAAAAGCTGCCGCAGCTAGAGGATGTCAGCAGCGACTGGCAAGACGGCGCCGCGGTCGCCTACGTCAACGTGAACCGCGACAGCGCCAGCCGTCTGGGCATCACCATGTCACAGGTCGATAGCGCGCTGTACAACGCTTTTGGTCAGCGTCTGGTTTCCACCATCTATACGCAAGCCAGCCAGTACCGCGTGGTGCTGGAGCACGATACGACCAACAATACCGGTCTGGACGCGTTGAATGACGTGCGTCTCATCAGCAGCGACGGCGGTACGATCCCACTCAGCAGCATTGCCACCATTGAAGAGCGTCAGGGGCCGCTGGCGATCAACCATATCGACCAGTTCCCGTCGACGACAATTTCCTTCAATGTCGCCAGCGGCTATGCGCTAGGCGAAGCGGTTGATGCCATCACGCAGGCCGAGCAGCAGATGAATCTGCCTGCGGATATCACTACCCGTTTTCAGGGCAGTACACTGGCGTTTCAGTCGGCGCTGAGCAGCACCGTGTGGCTCATCGTGGCGGCGATTGTCGCGATGTACATTGTACTCGGCGTGCTGTACGAAAGCTTTATTCACCCGATCACCATCTTGTCTACATTGCCAACGGCGGGCGTCGGTGCGTTGTTGGCGCTGATGATGGCGGGGAATGAGCTGGATGTGATCGCCATTATCGGGATCATCTTGCTCATCGGGATCGTGAAGAAAAACGCCATCATGATGATCGACTTCGCGCTGGCGGCGGAACGAGAGCAGGGCATGACACCGTATGACGCGATTTATCAGGCCTGTCTGCTGCGTTTCAGGCCAATTTTGATGACCACCATGGCGGCGCTGCTGAGTGCGCTGCCACTGATGCTGAGCACTGGCGTCGGCGCGGAACTGCGCCAGCCGCTAGGGGTCTGCATGGTTGGTGGCCTGATCATGAGCCAAATCCTGACGCTGTTTACCACACCGGTGATTTACCTGCTGTTTGACCGTCTGGCGATACGTTTCCGCCATACGCCACGTCAAGAGGAAGAAACCGAGTGAAGTTCTTCGCCCTGTTCATCCACCGCCCCGTCGCCACCCTGCTGCTGACGCTGGCCATCGCGCTTTGTGGCGTATTAGGTTTCCGCCTGTTGCCCGTGTCGCCGCTGCCGCAGGTGGATTTCCCTGTGATCTCGGTCAGCGCCTCGCTGCCCGGTGCTTCACCGGAAACCATGGCCTCAGCCATTGCCACACCGCTGGAACGTGCGCTCGGTAGAATTGCAGGCGTCAGCGAAATGACCTCCACCAGCTCGCTCGGCAGTACGCGCGTCATTCTGGTGTTTAACCTCGACAGGGATATCAACGGCGCAGCGCGCGATGTACAGGCGGCCATTAACGCCGCGCAGAACCTTCTACCGTCCGGCATGTCCAGCCGCCCAACCTACCGCAAAGTCAATCCGTCCGACGCGCCGGTCATGATTTTGACGCTGACCTCGGACACCTACAGTCAGGGGCAGCTGTACGACTTTGCCTCTACCCAGCTGTCGCAGAAAATTTCGCAGATGGAAGGCGTTGGCGATGTCTCCATCGGCGGGAGTTCACTCCCCGCCGTGCGCGTCGCGCTGAATCCGGTGGCGCTGTTTAATCAGGGCATTTCCCTTGATGAGGTACGACAGGCTATCGCACAGGCGAACGTGCGTCAGCCGCTGGGGAATGTGGAAAACAGCCAGAAAAGCTGGCAGATACAAACTAACGATGAACTCAAAACGGCTGATGCCTACGCGCCGCTGATTATCCACTACAACAACGGCACCGCCGTCCGTCTGAGCGACGTCGCCACGGTAGAAGATTCAGTCCAGAACGCCCGCAATGCAGGAATGGCGAACGCGAAGCCTGCGATTCTAGTGATGATTCGCCGTGCGCCGGATGCCAACATTATTACCACGGTAGACAATATCCGCGCCGCGATGCCGGAACTGCGCGCCAGCCTGCCAGCCGAAATACAGTTGGATGTCGCACAGGATCGCTCCCCCACCATTCGCGCCTCGCTGGCGGAAGTAGAGCAATCGCTGATTATTGCCGTCGCACTGGTTATTCTGGTCGTCTTCCTGTTCCTGCGTTCAGGGCGGGCGACGGCTATTCCGGCGCTGGCCGTCCCAGTCTCATTGATTGGCACCTTCGCCGCCATGTACCTGTGCGGCTTTAGTCTGAACAACCTGTCGCTGATGGCGCTTACCATTGCCACTGGCTTCGTGGTGGATGACGCCATCGTAGTGTTGGAGAATATCTCCCGCCACATCGAAGCGGGCATGAAGCCGCTCCAGGCGTCACTTCAAGGGGTGAGAGAAGTCGGGTTCACCGTTTTATCGATGAGCCTGTCGCTGGTGGCGGTATTCATCCCGCTGCTGCTGATGGACGGGTTACCGGGGCGGTTATTCCGCGAATTCGCCGTCACACTGTCGGTGGCGATCATGATTTCCCTGCTGATCTCGCTCACGCTGACGCCGATGCTGTGCGCACGACTACTGCGAGCGGTTCCCAAGCGCAGCCAGCCGCGCACTCAGGGGTTTAACCGCGTACTGCTCGCCATGCAACAAGGCTATGGGCGATCGCTGAAATGGGTACTTAACCACGCATGCTGGGTTTTGCTGCTCCTGCTGGGAACGATCACGCTCAACGTCTGGCTGTATATTAGCATTCCGAAAACCTTCTTTCCTGAGCAGGACACGGGCAGGCTGATGGGCTTCATTCAGGCTGACCAGAGCATTTCTTTTCAGGCCATGACGGTGAAGCTCCAGAATTTCATGACCATTGTCAGCAGCGATCCCGCAGTGGATAACGTGAACGGATTTACGGGTGGGTCGCGCACCAACAGCGGCTCGATGTTTATCTCGCTTAAGCCACTGTCCGAGCGCGATGTTTCCGCACAGCAGGTCATTAGTCGCCTGCGCATCAAGCTGGCAAAAGAACCCGGTGCCAGCCTGTTTTTAATGCCCGTGCAGGATATCCGTATCGGCGGTCGGGAATCGAGCGCCGGGTATCAGTACACGCTCCTGTCTGATGATTTGAGCGAACTGCGTACCTGGGAGCCAAAGATTCGTGCCGCTTTCAGTAAACTGCCTGAAGTGGCCGATGTGAACTCCGATCAGCAGGATAAAGGCGCAGAAATGGCGTTAACCTATGATCGTGATGCGATGGCACAGTTGGGCATCAATGTCTCTGCCGTCAATGCGTTGCTTAATAACGCCTTCGGCCAGCGTCAGATTTCGACCATTTATCAACCGTTAAACCAGTACAAGGTGGTGATGGAAGTGGACGATGCCTACACGCAGGATGTCAGCTCACTGAATAAGATGTTCGTCATCAATAAAGAAGGTAAGCCAATTCCGCTTTCTTATTTCGCCAGTTGGAAGCCGATCAACGCGCCACTGTCGGTAAACCATCAGGGACTCTCTGCCGCGTCCACTATCTCTTTTAACCTGCCAGAAGGCACCGATCTTTCCACTGCCACAGCGGCAGTAGAAAGAACCATGACGTCACTGGGTGTGCCATCCTCGGTACGCGGTCAGTTCTCCGGTACGGCGCAGGCGTTCCAGCAATCACAGTCTTCTCAGCTGTTGCTGATTCTGGCGGCGATTATCACGGTGTATATCGTGCTGGGTGTGCTGTATGAGAGCTATGTGCATCCGCTGACGATTCTATCCACCCTGCCCTCAGCGGGCGTGGGGGCACTGCTGGCGCTAGAATGGTTTGGCGTACCGTTTAGTCTGGTGGCGCTGATTGGGATCATGCTATTGATTGGGATCGTGAAAAAGAACGCGATCATGATGGTGGATTTCGCACTGGTGGCGCAGCGCAGCGACAAGCTGAACGCGCAAGACGCCATTTTTCAGGCCTGTCTGCTACGCTTCCGCCCGATTATGATGACCACATTAGCCGCACTGTTTGGCGCACTGCCGCTGGTGCTGACCAGCGGTGACGGTGCAGAGTTGCGTCAACCGCTCGGCATCACGATTGTCGGCGGGCTGGTGATGAGCCAAATCCTCACGTTGTATACCACCCCGGTGGTGTATCTGTTTTTCGACAAGCTGAGGAATATTCGGCGCAAAACACCGGAGAAGGATTTGTCACTGTCGTGACGGAACATGAGTAACGGTAAAGATCTAATAACATGCTATTTCTGGGGAGGTTTCGTGCGCTTAACTCGCAACGAACTCCCACCTTGGCGTAAATTATGCTGAGGGAAAAGCATACTCTCGGATAAGCGGCATGGATGCCGCGCAAGCCGATGCCGCGTCGGGAACGCGTCATCGGCGGTCCGCAAAGAGGATGCTTTTCCCGAAGGCACCGCATAGCGGCATAATTTCCCGCCAAAAGCCAGGGTTCCAAGGGCGACGGCAATTGAGCCGCCCTTGGTCGGGCGCGTTCGGAACGCTACTAGAAAAACGGTGATGCTTGAGCGCACGAAACCTCCCCCTAATATTTAAAAACACCATGTGCAATGTGAGGACATCACCGACTATGCCCAATGTATTCAACAATCAAGAAGGTCATGAAATATGACCCAACCCGCCTCCGTTCGCTGGCAGCTCTGGATTGTTGCCTTTGGCTTTTTTATGCAGACGCTGGACACCACCATCGTGAATACCGCGCTGCCTTCAATGGCGGCGAGTCTAAATGAAAGCCCGCTGCATATGCATTCGGTGATTGTTTCCTATGTACTGACCGTGGCGGTGATGCTACCCGCTAGCGGCTGGCTGGCGGATCGCATCGGCGTGAAGAACATCTTTTTCGCCGCGATTCTACTGTTTACGCTGGGGTCGCTGCTGTGCGCCCGTTCGGAAACATTGGATGAGCTGCTGCTCTCCCGCGTGATTCAAGGCATTGGCGGCGCAATGATGGTGCCGGTAGGCCGTCTGACGGTGATGAAAATCGTCCCACGCGATCAGTATATGGCAGCAATGACCTTCGTGACGCTGCCCGGCCAGATCGGTCCGTTACTGGGACCCGCGCTCGGCGGCTTTCTGGTGGAATACGCCAGTTGGCACTGGATTTTCCTTATCAACCTGCCGGTTGGTATTATCGGCGCACTGGCAACCTGGTTTCTGATGCCCAATTACACCATGCAAACTCAGCGCTTCGATGTTAGCGGTTTCCTCTGGCTTGCCGTCGGTATGGCAACCCTGACGCTAGCGCTGGACGGTAACCGCAGTCTCGGTATTCCACCGATTGCCATTTTCGCGTTGATTGCCATCGGACTCATCGCGCTATTGAGCTACTGGCTGCACGCTCGTCATAACGAACAGGCGCTGTTCAATCTGCGTCTGTTCGACACCCATACCTTTTCTATCGGCCTGACAGGCGGACTTCTGGCGCGCATCGGCAGCGGCATGTTACCGTTTATGACACCGCTATTTTTACAATTAGGAATGGGGTTTTCCCCGTTTCATGCCGGGCTGATGATGGTGCCGATGGTGCTAGGTAGCATGGGAATGAAACGGATCGTGGTACAGATCGTCAACCGACTCGGTTATCGCCGTGTGCTGATTATCTCCACGCTGCTGCTGGCAGTGATCACGGCGCTGTTTGCGCTGGTCGCCCTGATGCAATGGATCTGGATGATCCCGATTGTGCTGTTCTTTCTCGGCACGGTGAATGCCATTCGCTTCTCCACCATGAACACGCTGACGCTGAAAGATCTGCCAGACTCCCTCGCCAGCGGCGGTAATAGCCTGCTGTCGATGACCATGCAGTTATCCACCAGCCTGGGAGTGAGCATCGCGGGTATTCTCTTGGGCATGTTTTCTCAACCGCATATCGCAGCAGAAAGTGGGGCAACCCACACGGTATTTCTCTACACCTATCTCAGCATGGTCGTCATCATCGCTCTGCCAGCGTTGATTTTTAATCGTGTCCCACCTGACACCGTAAAACAGTCAACGCTACCGCGTAAATCGTGAGGTCATTATGAAATTCGGAATCACCGCCAAACTGTTTCTCGCGATTTTCGCCACCTGCATGCTGGTGCTGGTAACCATGCACTGGGGGGTACGCGTCAGCTTCGAACGCGGTTTTATCGACTACATTAAGCGCGGCAATGAACAGCGGGTTATACAGCTACGCGATGCGCTGGCAGAGCAATATCAGTTGCATGGCGATTGGTCATTCCTACGCAATAATGACCGGCTGGTGTTCAAGATGCTGCATGCTGTGGATCAGAACAGCGACACCGACAACAACATGCAGGGATGGCGAGTGCGTCTTTGGGTACTGGATACCGGTAAACGCAAACTGTTTGGCTCTCCCGCCCCCATCCCCAATGAAGGCACCTGGCAGCCCATTCAGGTACAGAACCAAACCGTCGGCTGGATTGTCGCCTCGCCCGTTGCACGCCTGACTCGCAACGCCGATATCAGTTTCGATCAACAGCAGCAGCGCACCAGTTGGCTGATTGTGGCGCTATCAATGTTGCTGGCTATCATCGCCGCCTGGCTGACTGCACGTGGCCTTCTCTCCCCCGTCAAGCGGCTGGTCAACGGCATGCACAGCCTAGCGTCAGGAGATTTCAGCACCCGAGTAACGGCAAGCTCGCACGATGAACTGGGCAGGCTGGCGCAGGATTTCAATCAGCTTGCCAACACGCTGGAAAAAAATGAACAGTCTCGCCGCGCGTTTATGGCCGATGTGTCCCACGAGTTGCGCACACCGCTGGCAGTGCTACGCGGTGAGTTGGAAGCCTTACAAGATGGTGTGCGCAAGCCCGACGCGCATTCTCTGCATTCACTTCAGTCTGAAGTCGCGACGCTGACCAAACTGGTGGACGATCTGCATCAGCTTACGCTGTCCGATCGCGGGGCACTGGCCTACCGCAAAACGGCAGTGGACGTGGTGCAAATTCTGAATATTGCTATCGCCGCGTTTCATGAGCGTTTCCAGAAAAAACAGATTACGCTCACCACCGATTTACCGGCTCAGGCTGGTGTTTTTGGTGACCCGGACCGGCTGAGTCAACTATTTAATAACCTGCTGGAAAACAGCCTGCGCTACACGGATGAGCAGGGTCAGTTGACCATTACGGTGGTTCAGCAGCATAAACGCTGGGCGATTATCTGGCAGGACAGCGCCCCTGGCGTAACCGATGAGCAGCTCACACTGATTTTCGAGCGCTTCTATCGTGCGGAAAGCTCGCGCAACCGCGCCAGCGGTGGAGCAGGACTGGGGCTGGCTATCTGCAATAATATCGTTGAGGCGCATAGCGGACGGCTGTATGCTGAACATTCGCCATTAGGGGGAGTGATGATTACCATCGAGTTTCCATCGCACCTCCCTGATTAAACACCACGCCACGCCAAGCGAAACTGAAGATAAACAGAGCTATGACAACCGCACCCGATTTCGCGATGACGTCACCCATTTTGATCGTCGAAGATGAACCCAAGCTGGGGCAACTGCTGGTGGATTACCTTCAGGCTGCAGACTATGCCACGCACTGGCTGACAAATGGTAATGACGTCGTTGAGTGGGTGCGACAGCATTCTCCTTCACTCATTCTGCTGGATTTAATGCTGCCGGGCTGTGACGGCCTGACCCTCTGTCGCACCATCCGCCAGTTTTCCAACGTGCCGATTATCATGGTCACCGCCCGTAGCGAAGAAATCGATCGCTTGCTGGGGCTGGAAATTGGTGCCGATGACTATATTTGTAAGCCTTTCAGCCCGCGTGAAGTGGTTGTACGCGTCAGAACGCTGCTGCGCCGTTGCGGCTGGCAGAACGACGGTCTGAAAGCCACAGAGAAAAGCGAAACAGCGCTGTTGATTGATAAAAGCGGCTTTCAGGCCAGCTATCTGGGGCAGAATCTCGATCTCACGCCTGCGGAGTTTCGTCTGCTCAAGACGCTCTCCACTGAACCGGGCAAAGTGTTTTCACGCGAGGCGCTGTTGGATAAGCTTTACGACGATTATCGTGTCGTGACCGATCGCACCATCGATAGCCACATCAAAAACCTGCGTCGCAAGCTGGAACAGCTGGATGAAGAGACCTCATTTATCCGCACGGTGTACGGCATCGGCTATCGCTGGGAAGCCGCGCCCTGCAATGAGATATAACACGCCGTGCTATCGTTCGGCGGCTGAAGGCTAACCCCCCCTTCCCGTGCTGGTCAAAAATACTGTCCGACTTAATGAAAATTTTGTCATTTTTTCTTTTCCCACGGCTGCTACCATTTCAAGCCTACAATAATGACAGGTATCCGCCCGCACTCGATGCGGAACATCGGTCACCTGCAACAGTACGGATAAGGGGAAAATGTATGTCAGGCTTAGTGAATGGCAAATGGGTTAACGGCGATGTCGCGGCTGAAGAGATCAAAAACGGGGCGTTCCACCGCGAAGAGACCAAATTTCGGCAAACCAAGCTAGTGCCAGAAGCCGGGCGTTACCAGCTTTTTGTTTCTTACCTCTGCCCGTGGGCATCACGCACGCTGATTTTCCGTAAGCTGAAAGGGCTGGAGAACGTCATTTCGCTCTCAATTGCCAACCCACGCATCGCCGATAACGGCTGGGAATTTGCCACGCCGCAGGATGCTGGCGAGCACGCAGGTGAGATTCACTACCTGCACCAGTTGTACACCGCCAGCGTACCCGACTATACCGGAAAGGTCTCCGTGCCTGTGCTGTGGGATCGAGTAGAAGGCCGTATCGTTAACAACGAATCGGCGGATATCATCCGTATGCTGAACAGCGAATTTAACGACCTGACTGGCAACCACCTTGATTTCTACCCGTCTGAACTGCACGGCGAG
The DNA here is from genome assembly GCF_037076465.1 of Pectobacterium araliae. Classification (NCBI taxonomy): domain Bacteria; kingdom Pseudomonadati; phylum Pseudomonadota; class Gammaproteobacteria; order Enterobacterales; family Pectobacteriaceae; genus Pectobacterium; species Pectobacterium araliae. Next base: position 3,115,125 of record NZ_AP028908.1, read on the forward strand.
ATCGACCGTTGGAACGAAACCGTGTACCACAACGTCAATAACGGCGTGTATAAAACCGGATTTGCTAAAACGCAGGAACACTATAATGATGCTGTCACCACGCTTTTCACCACGCTGGACGAGCTGGACGCTCATTTGGGCAGCCATCGTTACATATTGGGTGATACGCTGACCGAAGCCGACTGGCGTCTGTTTGTAACGCTGATACGTTTTGACGTGGCCTACCACGGTGCATTCAAATGTAACCTGAAACGCATTGCCGACTACCCGAACCTGTCGAACTACCTGCGCGAACTGTATCAGTGGCCGGGCATCGCGGAGACGGTCAATATCGACCACATCAAAGCGGGCTATTACGGTATTGCCTGGCTGAACCCGACGCAGATTGTGCCGGTTGGCCCACAGGTTGATTTATACCAGCCTCACAACCGCGACACCCTCGGCACATCCCGTATCGCCACGCGCTAAGACGGCGCGATCTGGCCTGCTCTAGTAATAGCAGGCCATTCTTTATTTAGGTCAAAAAAATTGATTTACGTCAAACGATTGATTTACGTCAAACAAGAGCCCCATGTTTCGTGTGTCGTCTACTGCAATTTCCCCCTATTAGCGCTAGAATCCTCCGCCTTTACTGTTCCCACCGTGGAGCAGCCTGACTTGTGATCAGAATCGAGAGATACCATGTTTAAACCGGAACTGCTTTCTCCGGCCGGTACGCTGAAAAATATGCGCTACGCCTTTGCCTATGGCGCGGACGCGATTTACGCCGGTCAACCCCGCTACAGCCTGCGCGTGCGCAACAACGAATTCAACCATCAGACGCTGGCGCAAGCCATTAACGAAGCGCATGAACTAGGCAAGAAATTCTACGTCGTCGTTAACATCGCGCCGCACAATGCCAAACTGAAAACCTTCCTGCGCGATCTGCAACCCGTGATCGAAATGGGGCCGGATGCGCTGATCATGTCCGATCCGGGGTTGATCATGCTGGTGCGGGAAAACTTCCCACAGATGGATGTTCACCTTTCCGTTCAGGCCAATGCGGTCAACTGGGCGACGGTGAAATTCTGGCAGCAGATGGGGCTGACGCGCGTGATTCTGTCCCGCGAACTATCGTTGGAAGAGATTGCGGAAATTCGCCAAAACGTGCCGGATATGGAACTGGAGATTTTCGTTCACGGTGCACTGTGCATGGCCTACTCCGGCCGCTGCCTGCTGTCTGGCTACATTAACAAACGCGACCCGAATCAAGGCACCTGTACCAACGCCTGCCGCTGGGAATATAAGGTTCAGGAAGGCAAAGAGGACGACATCGGCAATATCGTCCATCAGCATGAACCTATTGCGGTGAAAAACGTTGAACCTGCGCTGGGCATCGGCGCACCGACCGACAAAGTCTTTATGCTGGAAGAAAACCTGCGCCCCGGCGAGTACATGAGCGCCTTTGAAGACGAGCACGGTACCTACATCATGAACTCCCGCGATCTGCGTGCCATTCAGCACGTTGAACGCCTGACGCAAATGCAGGTTCATTCGCTGAAAATCGAAGGCCGTACCAAGTCATTCTATTACTGTGCCCGTACCGCACAGGTGTATCGCCGCGCCATCGACGATGCTGTCGCGGGGAAACCGTTCGACCCGACGCTGCTGGAAACGCTGGAAGGCTTGGCGCACCGTGGCTACACAGAAGGCTTCCTGCGTCGCCACGTGCATGAAGATTACCAGAACTACGAATACGGCTACTCCGTTTCCGATCGTCAGCAGTTTGTCGGTGAATTCACCGGCGTGCGCCGCGATGGGCTGGCGGAAGTCAATGTGAAGAACAAATTTTCCTGCGGCGACAGCGTAGAGATGATGACGCCAAGCGGCAATATTCAATTCACCATCGAATCTATGCAGAATACCAAAGGACAGCCGACCGATGTGGCACCGGGTAACGGCCATATCGTCTATCTGCCCGTGCCGGACGATGTCTCGCTGGATTACGCGCTACTGCTGCGCAATCTGCCGGGCACCACCACGCGTAATCCTAACGCGGAATAAACCGGTAATACCGCCGGATGTCACGTACATCCGGCAATGCCTCCCACAAGGCAATCCTTCCTTGTAGTATGCTCCCCCCTTATCGACCTTTCCCAACCGCGAATCAGTACGTCAGCCGCCCGAAGGTATCGTTACAAAGCTCAGGGTTTTTTAACGAATATTAGAAACAGATCACATCAATTCGCTGGTCTTGTGGTTAGTATTGCATCGCTGAGAAAACATAGAACGAAAAATAAGCGTAGTGATACTACTAGGAACCACCTCCTTGGCCAGCTCAATCTCCCTTGAGCTGGCTTTTCTTTTGTGCGCCGGGCATGGCGCGTAGCGCCTTGACGGGCGCTGTCCGTTGACTGTAGTGGTCAAGGGGCGACTTGGCGGTGAAAGTCCTCTACACACCCGGCAAGGGGAAGTGTTAGCCGAACGGCAAGGGTGCCCACCGCGAGGTGGGATCTGAAGGAAGCTGAAGGCAAAATGCTGGCCTGACGAACAGGAAGCAGTTTAGGCGGCACAGCGGGGTAAGGTGGCAAATATCATCAAAGCCCAATACTTGCACAGAACGCTGTGACGTAAAGCTGACAGGCATAAGCAGGAAGGTCGCGCGAATTACCCCGGGAGGGCTGCACGTTTGCTTCAGGGCTACCGAGCGTCGAGAGGCGACGGGATGAACGTGCAGCAGTCAGCCGAAGCCGTAGTAGTGCTGCATAACTGGCAGCATGAAGGGCTGAACATGATTAACCGTGATTAGGACACCGATACTCGATGGGAATTAATGAGGCACAAGCGCAGAGCACTGCGGCCAGCGGCAGAGGAGACGGACAGTATCCGTCAGTGCTGCATGAGGGTGCTGAAATCCCCACGGCGGTCGGTGGGCAAACGAAAGCGGAAATGCCGTTGACGATGGAAACGGTGATAACGAGAGAGAACCTGATGCTGGCCTATCAGCGCGTGGTGGAAAACAACGGCGCGGCAGGGGTAGATAACCTGAAAGTGACGGAGTTGAAGCCGTGGCTGAAACAGAACTGGGCGAGTATCAGGCAGGCATTGATTACGGGCGCCTACCAGCCGCAGGCGATACGCAGAGTGGATATCCCAAAGCCGGACGGCGGCGTGAGAACCCTGGGTATCCCGACGGTAGTGGACAGGCTTATCCAGCAGGCGATAGCACAACAACTCAGTCCGGTCGTGGAGCCGCACTTCTGCGAATCGAGTTACGGGTTCAGAAGTAACCGCAATGCGTGGCAGGCAGTGCAACAGGCACAGCGCTACATACAAAGCGGGAAACGCTGGGTGGTCGATCTGGATCTGGAAAAGTTCTTTGACCGGGTGGATCATGACATTTTGATGTCACGTCTGGCGAGGCATGTCAGGGATAAACGGCTGTTGAAACTGATACGTCGCTACCTTGAAGCGGAAATGACGAACGGGTGCGAGACAGAGAAGCGAGGTAAGGGAATGCCGCAGGGCGGACCGTTGTCGCCGCTACTGTCGAACATTCTGCTGGATGAACTGGATAAAGAACTGGAGCGTCGAGGTCACAGCTTCTGTCGCTATGCGGATGACTGCAACATTTACGTGAGCAGTCGCAAAGCAGGCGAGCATATCTTTAGGGCAATCAGGGTGTACCTGAGAGACATACTGAAGCTAAAGGTCAATGAGCAGAAGAGTGCGGTGGCGCGACCGTGGGAGCGTAAGTTCCTGGGATACAGCGTGACACGGCACAAACAGACCCGACTGAAGATCGCAGGGAGCAGTGTCGAGAGGCTGAAGGAGAAGATCCGTAGCCTGACGACAGGGCACGCGACGAAATCAGTGAAAGGCGTAATCAATGAACTCACACCGATACTGCGAGGCTGGATGAGCTACTTCAGATACACGGAAGTAAAAGGAGTTCTGGAGAAGATTGACGGCTGGGTCAGGCGTAAACTGCGCAGTCTACTGTGGCGGCAATGGAAACGAACGTATACGCGAGCCCGAATGCTAATGCGAGCGGGCTTGTGTGAAAAGCGAGCGTGGAGGTCGGCGAGTAACCAGCGAGGAGCGTGGTGGAACGCGGGGTCGAGTCACATGAATGATGCGATAAAGACGGCGCAGTTCAGACGACTCGGCTTGATATCACTAGTGGAGCAGCAACGGCAGTTCCAGAGTTAACATGAACCGCCGTATGCGGAACCGCACGTACGGTGGTGTGAGAGGACGGCGGGAGTAATCTCGCCTCCTACTCGATCCTCCCGTTTACCCATTTCCCTACCGCAAACATTCACCGATTCTTCTGATGTCTACCTGCTAATTTAGTGTCTATGATTAACTGCAACGTTTCTGTCTTAACGACAACATCGCAGCCAGAGAAAGATGACATGGAAAAAAATCCAATCACGCTACTGATTTTGAATGGAAAAAGCGCGGGTAATGAAGAACTGCGCGAGGCCATCGATAAGCTACGCAAGGACGGCTATACGCTGCATGTCCGCGTGACCTGGGAATACGGTGATGCCAAACGCTATGTGGAAGAGGCGATTCAGCTCAACGCGGATAACGTGATCGCTGCCGGAGGCGACGGCACTGTCAATGAAGTCGCTGCGGCATTGGCGGTACAGCCGGAAGCGGTGCGTCCGTGTCTCGGAATTGTACCGTTAGGCACGGCTAATGATTTTGCCACCAGCTGTCAGATTCCAATGGAGATGTACAATGCGCTGACGCTGGCGATAAAAGGCCGCGCGACTGCGATTGATATCGCCAAGGTCAACGACAGCCATTATTTCATCAACATGGCGACGGGCGGATTCGCCACGCGTATTACCACCGAGACGCCAGCCAAGATGAAGGCCGCGCTGGGGAGTGCCTCTTACGTGCTGCACGCGCTTTTTCGCATGGACATGCTGCAAGCCGAACGCTGTGAAATTCGCGGGCCAGGTTTTCACTGGTCGGGGGATACGCTGGTTGTCGCGGCGGGAAATGGCCGTCAGGCAGGCGGCGGACAGCAGCTTTGCCCTGAAGCGCTGGTTAACGATGGGCTGCTGGAACTGAGCGTGCTGTCAGCAACCGAGCTGTTGCCCAATATGCTTCAGGCCTGGTTTACTGGCAGCGAAAACCAGAACATGATTTCCGCTACCTTGCCCTGGCTGGAGATCACCGCACCAGACGATATGACGTTTAATCTGGACGGCGAGCCACTTACCGCCAAACGCTTCCACATTGAGGTACTTCCCGCAGCGATCTCCTGTCGACTGCCGCCTCAGTGTTCGCTGTTGGAATAACGACGTGTTTGCTTATTCCCGCTTCAGGCGATTACTGTTTGCCAGATACAACGTCACCAGCAGCAGCAGGATCGCCGCGGAATAAATCAGCGTATCCGCTGGGCTTTTGTGATCGACAATAATCAGGCGAATAATGGCCGTAATGCCGATGTAGATAAAATAGCGCAGCGGGAAGTGATAGCCGGACTGAAAATACTTCACGATCAGCGCAATAAATTCAAAATAAAGGAAATAGATCACGATGCCTTCTATCAACTGATAGGAGGAATCTTTCTCGTTGGAGATCAGCAGCACTTTCGCCAGATGAAACGTTTCCTTGACCAAAAAAATAACCAGAATGGTCGCCAGCGCCAGCAGGCCGATATTGAGTATCGTCTGAAGCGCCTTGGCAGCCATCGCACTGCGAGCAGAACCTGCCATATGTTATCCATCCTATTTCACATTAACGCCAAGAATTCACTGCAAAATAACCGGCCAACCCGCGTACTGTCTATGACAAACACGCTTAATTTAGTTTGAAATTACTGACAAAGATGTCACGCAAAGTACAAGTCAATTTACTTATACCCGTCATACTTCAAGCTGAATGTGCGTTTTACCACCAGCGGTAGAAATGATGAACGGGGCCGATTCCGTGCCCGACCTCCAGCGTGTCGGCATGCTGTAACGCCTGCTGTAAATACGCCTTCGCGGCCTTAACCGTCTCGCCCCAGCTAGCGTGACGCGGTCGCAGTGCCGCTAACGCGGCAGACAGCGTGCAGCCGGTGCCGTGCGTATTGCGTGTATTCACACGCGGTGAGCTAAAGCGCTGCGGATCGGCCTGTCGACTGAACAGCCAGTCTGGGCTTTCCGCTTCGCTAAGGTGTCCGCCTTTCATCAGCACCGCCTGACAGCCCATCGCCAGCAGCGCTTCCCCCTGCTCACGCATTTCCCGCTCGTTGGTGGCCGATGACGTATTCAGCAGCGCAGCGGCCTCCGGCAGGTTCGGCGTAATCAGGGAAACCAGCGGCAGCAGCTCACGACGGATCGATTCCACCGCCTCGGGAGCCAGTAGCGGATCGCCACTTTTCGCCAGCATCACGGTGTCCAATACCACGAAAGGCACGGCGTAATGGCGCAGGCGCTCGGCAACGGCTTCGACAATATCGGTCTGCGCCAGCATACCAATCTTGGCGCTGTCGATACGCACATCGCTCAGCACGGAATCCAGTTGTGCCGCGACAAAATCCGGTTCAATTCGGTAGACGGACTGCACGCCACGCGTATTTTGCGCCACCAGCGCGGTAATGACCGACGTGCCGTAAGCACCCAGCGCGGAAAACGCTTTTAAATCCGCCTGAATCCCCGCACCGCCGCTCGGATCGGTGCCCGCAATCGTCAACGCATTGATACGTTTCATGCCAGTTCCTCCGCGCGCAGGGTATACAACCTATCGAGGAAATGGGGGATAAAACTGCCTGTACCTTGTGATGCTGAAGCTGCCTGCTGCCCCGCTAACGCCATGACATAACACGCCGCCGCCACGTGGGATAAGCGATCGCCGTCCAGAGAAGAAAAACCTGCGACCACCGCCGACAGCGCACAGCCCGTGCCGACTACCCGCGTCATCATGCTATCGCCGCCGGTTACCGCGATATCTCGCTCACCGTCCGTGACATAATCCACCACGCCGGTCACCGCAACAATCGTCCCCACTTGTCGAGCCAGCTCGCGTGCGGCAGGGAGCGCCGCCAGCGAATCATCAGCGCTATCGACACCCCGCCCCTGTGCGGCTAACCCCGCCAGCGCCATGATTTCAGACGCGTTGCCGCGGATCGCCGTCGGTTTCCATGTCAGCAGCTCTCGGCAAAATTCGGTACGAAAGGTTAAACCGCCTACGGCAACCGGATCGAGCACCCACGGCGTATCCACCTGATGTGCACTCTTTACCGCCGCTCGCATCGCATCGGCACGCGAGCGCTCCAGCGTCCCGACATTAATCAGCAGCGCATCGGCCACCGCGCTGAACTGCGCGGCTTCATCGGGATCGACCACCATCGCAGGCGACGCATTCAGCGCCAGCAGCACATTAGCAGTAAAAGATTGCACCACGTCGTTGGTCAAACAGTGCACCAGCGGTGAAGCAGAATGAAATTGGGTGAGCGATATTGCTGCCTGAGCGGCAGAAAAGTCGGCGGGTCGCGTGTTCATAAATCTCCCAACCGGCGTGGAAGAAGGCGGCAACCGGTGGGCATACCGTGACTTCCCTACGCTGGCATTATCCAGTTCAGGTGGTACGGGTATTTCTCAGCCTTCACAAAGAAGGGCACCCCGAGTCATTTAAAATCAAAATGTTGCGATTAATGTTTTATTAATCTTCGATCAGGATAATGCCAGTGGGCAGTATTGTAAATGGACATCCAATCCTACTAGTGTCCAGCGGATATTGACCTTATCCACAAGCAGTGGACTAAACAAGGTTCTGGTTCCCAAACAGTTCCTGACTGATATCACCACAGGTACTCTGAAGAATCAGCGAGTTATCTCCTTTCGCCAAAGAAGTCTGTATTCGATCAAATTTTTATTTTTTTGCGCATTATTGACATTGTCGCAAGCCTTGTCAGACAAGGCTTGCGCATTTATTAACCTTTCGCAATCTAAATTTAACCTCAAAATCAAGCCTTGTACTCAAAAGAATCTCAACTAAAATACACAGCATGTAGTGCATTAATGAAATTAATGCACTACATATAGATATCGCATTAATAACAGGCATAAAAAAACCGGATTCACAAATTGTGAATCCGGCTTATGAAGCATGACCACCATGAGTTTGCAGACTCATAACGTTTGTTAGCCTCACTTTCATTTCTACGGTTTGATTGTGCCGAGCTTGGATGGTCATGTAAATACCAATTAGTGCTCATAAGGAGCTACACATGACAATCTGTAATAAGTCTCATCGATACAATACGGCTTTCATTAACCTGCCAGATGACCAAGGTGGTGAGGGGCGGCATAAATGTTGTGGTTGTGGCTGCGCCTACGATCAAGGATACCAATCAGGTTTATCTCGAACGGAACAAGTCTGGGTAAATTTGCATGTTTTGCCTGATAGCCAAGCGGGCACTGTACGCCATAAAAGCCCGCAAGCAGCATTTGCTGAAGGCTATCGTGATGGTATGCGTGATTCCTATAGCTACGCTGGTTAATGTTGAATGAAGGGGCTTCATGCCCCTTCCGCTTTTAAGGGATAGAAATGGATAAACGTTACCAGGTTTTCGTAAGTTCAACTTTTACGGATTTGGAAGAGGAACGGAAACACGTTATACAGACGCTGATGGAAATGGATTGCATCCCAGCAGGAATGGAGTTATTCCCAGCAATCGATGAAGAGCAATGGGAATTCATAAAAAAAGTAATTGATGATTGTGATTATTATCTGCTGATCATTGGTGGACGATATGGCTCTGTCGCAGAGGACGGTTTAAGTTACACCGAAAAGGAATTCGATTATGCGGTCTCAAAAGGTTTACGTGTTGTTGTTTTAGTACATGAGAATCCGGAAAGTCTACCTTTAGCCAAATCTGAAAAAGACTCTGAGCTCAGAGAGAAGCTCACAGCATTCATAGAGAAGGCCTCAACCAATCGTCTCAGGAAAACATGGGCAACAGCTAAAGATTTACCTGGATTGGTCGCCTTAAGTATGAGTAAAACGATGAAAACTTATCCAGCAATCGGATGGGTGAGAGCCAATCTAACGTCTTCTGAAAATGACTTAAGAGCAATAGTTGATTTACAAAAAGAAAACGAACGGTTAAAAAACGAACTGAAAATGGCAACTTCGAGTCGCAACCAAACGCTTGACTTAAATCTAGCGGATTTCGATGATGTTTTCGATTTTAATTGCCAATCTACTTTTCCTAGAGGGCCACACACAACTGGTGGGATTAAAGTTTGGTCTGTGAGCATGGAATGGAAGGACATATTTCATACAATATCGCCCTACCTCACTAGACATTATCCCGAATCAAGTGTCTCAGCCACAATTGCCGAAACAGCGAAAAAAATCGCAGACAAAGGAGGCACATCCGCTAAAGTTTCCTCTCAGGATCTCAAGACGATAGGCATACAATTGCGCGCATATGATTTCATTAAAATTGAATATTTAAAAACGACTGATGGCAGCATGAATACATTCTGGTCATTAACAGAATCAGGACAGGTTGAGATGCTGAAAACCAGAACGATCAAAAAGCAAAATCAAATTACAACAGAATAAACTATCTCCATTTCGCCCCAAAGATCTGGGGCGAACTTTGTACCTCAAATGGATATTTACAATATTTTTTGTCCCCTCAGATTAAGTAAACACCAACTATCTCCAACCCAGGCCATCAATTACATAGCAAATCGTGGATAACGGAAACGTATGCAGCTAACGCCGAGCTATTCCTGATCCACTTCAGCCAACCGTCAGGCTGATTGCCCCCACCTGACACAAAATGAAAAACCACAGGCACGTTGTGACATAGAGAAAAACGCCATAACCCTTTAGACTGGTTAATCAAACCCATACTGAGGAAATTGTGATGACGATGATAAAGAGTTATGCCGCACCGGAAGCAGGCGCAGCGCTGGAGTTGTATGAGTTTGATGCGGGTGAACTGCAAGCGGAAGACGTCGAAGTCGTAGTCGATTACTGCGGCGTGTGCCATTCCGATCTCTCGATGATCGATAACGAATGGGGTATGTCGAGCTATCCGCTGGTTGCCGGGCATGAAGTGATTGGCCGCGTGCACGCCTTGGGTGACGCGGCGAAAAACAAAGGATTAAAGATTGGTCAGCGCGTCGGCATCGGCTGGACGGCACGCAGTTGTGGGCATTGCGATGCCTGTATCAGCGGCAGCCAAACCAACTGTCAGCAAGGCAGCGTGCCAACCATCCTGAATAAAGGCGGTTTCGCCAATAAGATTCGCGCGAACTGGCAGTGGGCTATCCCGCTTCCTGATTCCATTGATATCGAATCAGCTGGCCCGCTACTGTGCGGCGGCATCACCGTCTTCAAACCGCTGTTAATGCACCATGTCACGGCAACCAGCCGCGTCGGTGTGATCGGTATCGGTGGTCTGGGACATATCGCGATTAAGCTCCTGCACGCGATGGGATGCGAAGTCACGGCGTTCAGCTCTAATCCGGCCAAAGAGCAAGAAGTGTTGGCGATGGGTGCCGATAAGGTCGTCAACAGCCGCGATCCACAGGCGCTGACGGCGCTGGCAGGCCAGTTCGATCTTATCATCAACACCGTAAGTGTCGATCTGGAATGGCAGCCCTACTTCAACGCGCTCGCCTATAACGGGAAGTTCCATACCGTCGGTGCGGTGATGAAGCCATTTAGCGTTCCAGCTTTTACACTTATCGCAGGTGACCGCAGCGTTTCCGGTTCTTCTACCGGTTCTCCGCATGAGCTGCGTTCTCTAATGAAACTCGCCGCGCGTGCCGGCGTGAAGCCACAGACAGAACTGTTCCCAATGTCGAAAATCAACGATGCCATCCAGCACTTGCGTGACGGCAAAGCCCGCTACCGCGTGGTACTAAAAGCCGATTTTTAATTGGTAAAGACGCCTGAGCGATCGGGCGTCTGCTTTTTACACCGTTGTCAGATTACCGTCATTCTCTGAACCACACCGCCCCGCACCACGCGACTGAATGTATTCAATGGGTTTCATGGTAGGATTGAAAGGTGATGCAAGAGGAGATCCGCAATGCCTTTTAAAGAGTATGACCACGACTTCATTGATAGAAATAAGAAGGCTTCCTCGTCAATCAGGTTCGCCCTTTTATTGTCTGCGTTAATCATTATACTTAATCTCCTGTTCTTTAAGCACCGCGATTTTCAGGAGCAGTTGCACGATAATCCAGGGGTTTATACCGATTCGATTGCACTGGTTTTTCTTTTTTTTATCTTATCGTGTACCAGTAAAATATCACTTAACCATACTTCGGCTTTATCCATTCGCCTCGGACTCCATGTCTGGATAGGCTCAGCCACATTTGACTTCATGGATGAGTTTATCTATCAACCCAAGCTAGTGGGGTACTATGTTGAGGATATGCTGAGAATGATTGGTATGTCTGGCGTCGGATTCGGTGTCTATACCCTGATACAGCAAATCAACAATAAGTATGTCGAAGCCAGAATACAGTCATTCAGCGATGAACTGACACAGTTACCTAATCGCCGATTTTTTATTAACGAATTAAAAAAACTCGAAGCGAAAACACCCTATTTATTTATTATCGACATCGATAATTTCAAAGTCATCAATGACAAATATGGGCATACGAAAGGCGATGAAATATTAAGTAAGTTCGGCCATATTCTTTCCCGTTTCGATAACAGTGAAGTCGTCGCAACCCGAATAGGTGGCGAAGAATTCGCGATTATTCTGTATGCCGGGACACAGGATCGGGCAGAGAAGCTGGCAAGAGAAGTATTAAAAAACGCCAACAAAATCATCATTAAAAATAGGCATCATCTTTCTGTCAGCATTGGGGCAGGTAAAAAACAGCCGCAGGAACCCACAGAACACTTTATGAAACGCGTGGATGTTGCACTTTACCAAGCCAAAAACACCGGCAAAGGCAAAGTGGAATGGGCTCTGGAGCCGAAAGAAAAAAACTTGTAATACAACGACTCAGCCCCATCCGATAACATGGCCGCGCCGTCCGCCGCTGAAAGACATCAACGCCATTTTCGCTGAAATGAAAGACGGGAAAATCACAGGCCGTAGGGTAATCGAACTGCCACTGTAAGCCGCGATTTATTAATATAAAACGAGAGTGCACAGCGCTATCCCGTCTGTTTTCTCCATCTCTTAGCTAAGCGCTTGTGTATTACCGGGGCACACGAGCTGCTTACTTTTAATATGGTAAACCTCAACATCAGGACGCGTGAAAAAGGCGATTTCCCACGGGTTTTTGGTGACAAATTCATGGCGCACTTTTTCATAGAGCGGATTGTCGCGCGCAATAATAAACGCGTCCCCTTCAATAATGGTGTAGTTCCATTCAATGGCTCGTTCGAAGGTATAATGGCTGCGCTCATCCATCGCAAAAAAGCAGTGCGGATTGCGTTTGAGTAACTGAGATTTAAAAGTTTCGGGGAACGTAATCAGGAAAATATCGTTATCCACGGACGACAGGAACGCCAGCACCGTGGTATGCGGCTGTTCGGCGGCCATGGTAATCAATACGCCAACTTTATTGGAGAAATCCTGCTTTTCCGTCAGCGGAAAATCCACCATTGGCGTCAGAGGTACAGGCATTGACGGGCGATCATCTTGCGGAAACTGATAACCCGGTTCGCGGATATCCAGCACGGGTGTGAAACCATGCAGGAGCTGACATTCCCTTGGTTCCAGTACCACCCAATCACCGTCGCTTGCTATTACGCGTCCTTTGTAAGAGGCGCGATAGACCTGAATATTGGCATCAAACTCATCGACCCCAGAGCGGTTATCAAGGTGAATGGTTGCCAGATCGCCAACGACAAACTCATGTCCGTGCGGGAAAAAAACGCGCAGGCTGTTATCCGCATTGGGATAGACGCCGCAAATATGGATGACCATGCCATCCTGCTTATAACCCGCCAGTACACCGAGAGTTTGCTTTCCGAGATAGCTCACGAGACTCATACATCACGCCTTATTCAGATTGGGCTTCAGAGAGGGATATCGCCCGGCTTCGTTCGGGCCGTTCCAGCAACGGTCAGGGATTATTTGAGAAATCACTCCGTTTGACCGCATGACTTCCTACCTATCAACGGAGAAAGCGCTGAAAACTTTAGGCTTAATGCCTATCTATTTAAGGAATAAGTGCACATCGGGACATTTATCCCCCTCACTCAGGCAAGTGAGGGACTCGTAATGTGTTATTGCTAACCTCAGTAGTTATCCACTCGGTCATCTGCTTAATGGCGCCGGGTGCATAAGCCTTCCGGCCTAGAATCATGAAGGCTCCCCTTTTCCACTGCGGCCATTCCGGCGTGAGTTGGTAATTGAACAACCGTGCGCGCAGTAATCCATGCGTCGCTTCCGGCACAACGACGACTTGCTGATGAAGGCGGGCAGTCAGGAGTTGCTGATATCTCGCCGCATTCTTCTGCGGATCGACATTGAGATCGTCGCTCCCCCATAGCGCCAACACTGGGCCAGACATTGTGCTAACGCTTTTCGTGGCATCAGCCAGATAGCTACGAGCAATGAAGGCAAACCGGCGAGGCTCGATATCCGGCCGCTGAGTGGGATAGGCAAGTTCAGGCTGGCCGAAAACAGCATCATTGGCTTTTAACTCGGCGCTGACCTGACGTTCAATCTCCGCTCCCGACAATCCAGCATGCGCCAGCTTCTGGCGAGTATAATAGACACCCTGTTCTCTCCAGTTGAGCGCCCCGCCAACAATCACGGAGAACGCGGGCTGAAACTTACCAGCGGCGGATGGAATGACCCAGCCAGCCTGAGAAAACCCAAGAAATCCGATCTTGCGCCGATCCATTTCAGGAAGCGATCTGACTGCATTCAGCGCAGCACCCGCTTCATCAATACGATCTTGCATAGATTGATTCAGCCAATCACCTGAGCTTTCCCCAACGCCGGGTTTATCCCAGGTAAAAACGCCAATCCCGGCGTCAATAAACTGGTTAATTAAAGGGAGATAGCCAGACTCGGAGAATCGATCTTGCGCCCCATCGCCATGAACAATCAGCACAATGGGCGGAGATGTAATGCCTTTCGGCACAATCAAAGAACCAACCAGAACATTCTGCCCCGACGGAAAATGGTGCGTCGACACAGTGGCGTTATCCAACTCAAAGTCAGATAGCCCTGAAAGCGTAAACAGCGTGGCCATAACGACAATCGACAACACACCAATCCACACTTTCCCTTTTTTCATCTGCATGGTTCTCATTTCGCTGCAAAAACGCATTAATTTAGCGGTTATTTCAGCGCCAGCATAGCGATTCCCACACCGACCAGCATCAGACAAAATGCACCGCGCAGGTAAACGATTGGCAGCTTGTGCGCTAAAGCCACGCCCCAGGACACACTAAATATTCCCCCCAGCGCCAGTGGTAAACCGATACTCCAGTCAACGTTACCCGCCTGCGAATAAGATAGCAGTGCCGCCAATGCACCCGGTACAACAAGTATCAGTGCCATACCCTGCGCCTGCGTTTGCGCAAAGGCAAACAGTGTAACCAGCACTGGCACCACCACCAGACCGCCGCCGACAGTAAAAATACCGGACATAAACCCGCTAGCTACACCGAGCAGCGGTAGGTATTTGGTCGACAGCACAATTTCCGACGTTTGGCTGCGCTTCTTGTTATACCACTGCCAGATATAAAACGCCGCCAACACCAGCAGGAAAGTGGCAAAGGCGCGCTGGAGATTGTGAACATCAATCGATGACGCGATGTGAGCAGCAAGGTAGGCAGACCCCGTTGCGAAAGCGCACATGGTCAAAGCCACCCGTGTATCAATACGGTTACGCTGGCGATAGCGTAGAAAACCAATCAGTACGTTAGGCGTAATCATCACCAACGCAGTTCCCTGTGCCATATGTTGATCCATCCCGAAGAGCACGCCCAGAATCGGAATCGCGATAAGCCCACCGCCAATTCCCAGCATTCCTCCGCAAAGTCCCAGTCCGATCCCCAAAAGCAAACACAACAAAATATCGCTGAACATCATTAAGCTAAACATAACCTAACCAGATAACCCATAAGGTAAAAATAAAGAGAGAACAACACCATCCTAGGTGCAGAGCCGCGTTTTGATAATTCCTGAATCGTCAATGACCCTTTCCTGTTAGGAAAACCTCCGACTGTGCTAACGTACAGCGTGACATAAGACATATGACGGCATGCTGCGCGGAATCAAATTGCCAGCTATTGTGCGGTTTTCCAGCTCGGCTGAGGACTTTCGATAAACCATGATTAATCCAGCGCATTTTGACCTTCAGTCGCTCCGCATCTTTTTGCAGGTTGCTCAGACGGGCAGCCTGACCAAAGCCGCAGAAAAATTTCACATCACGCTTTCGGCCTTGAGCAAACGCATCGCCGAGCTGGAACGTACCGTGGACTGCACGCTATTTACCCGCATGCCGCGCGGCCTGACGCTCACTCCGGCAGGCAAGGAATTGGTGAATCTTGCAGGTAATGTGTTAAGCAACGTGGAGCGCATGGCGAGCGAAATGAACGACTACGCCGTTGGCGTGCGCGGCCACGTACACATGTGGGCGAATACCTCAGCGATTATTCAGTTTCTTCCACAGGATCTAGCATCGTTCCTGCTGGCGCGACCGCTCATTCGTATTAACCTGGAGGAAAAGCTCAGCAAAACCGTGGTGACGGCGCTGGCGATGGGCGAAGCCGATATCGGCATCTTCGTGGACAACGTCGGTTCACAGGGGGTCGAGAAAATCCCTTACCGTAAAGACAAGCTGGTTGTACTCGTTCCTCCTCAACACCCGCTTTCTTCCCTGCCAGAAGTGAGTTTTAACGACACATTGGGCTACGATTACGTCGGCCTCAATAGTGGTAGCTCGTTGCTGAAACAGCTGAAAGATGCCTCGGACGAACTGGGGAGAGTGCTGCGCCTGCGGGTACAGGTCAGCAGTTTTGACGGTATTTGTCGCATGATAGAAGCGGGGCTGGGGATCAGCGTCTTACCGGAGGGCGCGATTCGCCCGGAAGTGCTCGGTACTGGGTTACGCGCCATCAACCTCACCGACAAGTGGGCTTCACGCCAGCTCTGGCTGGGCGTGAAATCCGGCGCGATTCTGCAACCCGAAGTCGCTAATCTGCTGACACACCTGCGGCAATGCGGAGCATAAAGGTGAAGCGAGCCTTAGCCTTCTTCACTGCCCGTTTTCTCATAGCCGAGACGGCCAACAAAGGGTAAACGCAGCGCGGGCGGATTCATATCCACGCCCATGTTCAGCCCCAGAATATTGGCTTCGATGCCCTCTTCAACACCCATCGTGATACCCAGTATGCCCAGCAGAGAGATCTGCATCCCGCTCCCCGACGGCGACCGCCCAACGGGACGTGTAATTGGGCGGTAATCTTTACCAATCGCATTGGCAGGCATATCCAGCTTGAGCGCAGGCACCTCACGGCCAATATGCGCGAGAAACGTATTGCTATTCGGCCCCGGCCACGCATGATAGGTACTCGGCCACGGATAGCTTTTGATGGCGGCTTCAATTTGCGGGATCATAGCCTCCGCCTTGTCACCACGGTGTTCGACTAATAGTCTCGGTTTCGCGCCATACCAATACGCATCCGCCGCTGAACGGTTCAAACGAACGACGTTATCGCTCCCCCAGCTCACCACCTCATAGCGGCGATATTGGGTTTCCCCTGCATTCTTGAAAATGATCCACGGGTGCACCGCCACCAGCCCACGCCAGCCGTAAGTCGGCGCAGCATACACCTGCACGACGGCTATTTGGCGGAATTGCACAGGGTTCGGCGCTAACCCGGAAGAATCGCGTTTAGCAGACCACCAACTTTGCCCACTAAATGTTTCGCCGTTACGTGTTGATTGCGCCCAACTTTGCCAAAAAGACAACAACAGCATACAAATAAACCCAATCCCCAAGAATTTGAGGTACGTCATAGGCCAGATAACTCGCAGAAAAGGAGTGGAACAGAATCGATACGCCTGCGGGCGAACACCCACAGTGAAAATCGGTCAAAAAATCACAGCGACCAGTTTACTGCCAGTTGGTTGTAAGATAAAAGCATGGGGTGAAACCTTGACCTATTTTTACGCTGTGTGGGGTTTTCACAACAGTCAGAAATGACACCAACCCTATTCCGAAAATCGGTGACATTAAGGAATAGCAAACAGACAGCCCTATATAATATATTGATAATTAAGTTAATAGTTCTAAAATATTCAACCTGCGATAAGCGACAATCTTAACCAATATATTTGCCACACATTGCTATTCACTCAGGGAATGAATTAAGGAAATAAAATCGATGATAAGAAAAACAATGATTGCCGCGCTGCTCAGCCTGTCGACAGTATCTATCAGTCAGGCCAATGACAAGATAGAAGCACTCTACGAACGCCTGACGCAGCAGGATGCTCATGCATTAACCGCGTTGACGGCATTGGCGAAAGACAACGACCCGCAGGCATTGAACACACTGGGGTTCATCTATGAATACGGTATCGATGTCCCGCAAAATACCCCACAAGCGATTCAGTATTATCAGCAGGCCTGCGAAATAGGCGGTAATATCGGTTGCTACAACGTCTGGTATTTTTATCAATACGGCAAAGGTGTGGCGCAGGATAAAGAACGCGCCAGACAGTTTGCAGAAAAAATGAATCGTGTCGATCTCAAAATACCGCCTGATGTCATAGCGGAAATCATCGATTATCTGTATAGCGTAAAAGCCAATGCCGATAGTGATATATCACAGCGTTCTACGTTAATTTATGCCGCTAAAAGATACCTCACCAATGGTGATGAAGAGACACAACGTTTCTTTACCCGTATCGGCTTTAGCAAACGGGATGTGCTACGGCTAGCAACATTCTGGGCAAAAGATGGCGATCCAGAACTGAATTTCCTGGTCGGTTATTTCTATAACTTTGGCTATGCCGCTATTAAAAATGAAAATATTGAAGCGCTTAAATGGTTCCGTGTCGCTGCCGAAGGGGGTTATCCAGAAGCACAAAACATTCTGGGGTCGGTATATGAAAAAGGACGCTGGGGTATTCATGTAGACGGAGCAGAAGCTGAAAAATGGTATGAACGGGCAGCAAAACAAGGCAATGACAATGCGCTGATGAATCTAGGGAAAATGTATTACGATGGCGTACTCATCAAGGCAGATTACCGTAAGGCGCATGCATTATTTGAACAGGCCTATAAAAATGACGTGACTGGCGCCAGCAGATATTTATCTCAGATGTATTACAGTGGGCAGTACGTTGGCGTTGATTGTCATCAAGCTCAAAAGTACCAAGGGAGCACAGATAACCCTTATTTTCGCCAATGTGAGAAAGACAAACGCGAGAGAATAGCGACCCGCGACGTATTACCGCTTTTAACGTTAAAGCATGAATCTAGCCCATACGGTGGAGATAATAATCCCTATAAATGCGAGCTTAATTTCTCTATCACTACGAATAAATTAGGCGAAGTCGCCAATTTTCGCGCTACGCTGCGACTCAAAAATAGTGAAGGTGCTTCGGCCGAACAAACACTCGCTTTCCCACCTTTTGGGTTGAGTAGTCTTGATGCCGGAATGATTGGAGAAAAATTCATTTTTTCTCAGGCATCTGCTCTACTCCCGCAGTACAAACCCGATTTTTGCCCATTCAGCGATCTGGAATATCAGGTCACCTCCGCTACCGCCACAATTAACGGCGAGGAGGTGGATGTGCTTAAAGCAGGGATATTGAAACAACAAGAAAAGCGTTAACACTCACGATTAATGCACTGCTTCTGATAGCCCTGCGTTCTGGGCTATTTAACGTTACTCAACACATTTGCCAACGTGGCTATAGCGCGAACTCATGCACTGGGCAGCAATTAAGTAGCCCAAAAGCGACCTCTTAGTGGTGCCCTCGGCATGATTCTGCCATACAGCAAACTGGCGTCATGTGGCTATCACGAATTCAGTTCCCACTGTATCCCTGAAAACTCCATCGACGACTTATATCATTCTGACAATTATTCATCATCGCGTTCTTTTCTTGCCCGCTGACGCTCGTAGAACTCATCTTCAGCAGCAATGATTTCATCGATCAGTGAATCCATATCCACTTCATGTGCCGCTTCCACGAAAAGACCGGTTAGCACTGTTTCTGGTGTTAATTTTCCGTCTTCATATAACATCCAGATTTCTTGCGCATACCGTGTTTGCAATAATTGTGGCGCGAACTGACCGTAATAAGCAGTGATGTTATTCACATCGCGTGCAAACATGGATTCAGCAAGGTTGTTTCCCGCAGCATCCACAGCTTGTGGCAAGTCAATAATTACCGGTCCTTGCGCATCGAGCAGTACGTTAAACTCCGATAAATCACCATGCACAATACCTGCGCACAACATGCGCACAATATTGCGGATCATCGTATTGAAATCAGCAATGGCGCTTTCTTCCGTCAGAATCACATCGCTAAGGCGTGGAGCAACAGCGCCTTCAGCATCAGTGACCAACTCCATCAGTAACACACCGTCAATGCAAATATAGGGTTGTGGTACGCGAACACCGGCATTAGCAAGACGAAACAATGCTTCGACTTCCGCGGTTTGCCAGGACTCTTCTTGTTGCTTACGCCCGAATTTTGAGTTTTTTTGCATTGCACGGGCGTTACGCGTATTACGGACTTTGCGCCCTTCTTGGTACTGCACTGCCTGCTTAA
Organism: Pectobacterium araliae; assembly: GCF_037076465.1. Classification (NCBI taxonomy): domain Bacteria; kingdom Pseudomonadati; phylum Pseudomonadota; class Gammaproteobacteria; order Enterobacterales; family Pectobacteriaceae; genus Pectobacterium; species Pectobacterium araliae. The sequence continues at coordinate 3,134,860 of NZ_AP028908.1, forward strand.
AGCTACGCTGCATTGCTTCTTTGTAAACTTTGGCACACTGGATTTTGTCACCACATAAAACAGTGTAAACGTCCGCTTCCTTACCACTTTTCAAGCGTTGGAGCACATTGTCTATCAGGCCATCATCGAACAGAGGTTGGAGCCTGTTTGGGATTTTCATGCGGCTTTATACCTTATTTCAGCCGCTTTTCGTATCAACAACAAAGACGGCGATACTGGAAAAAATGGCAGAGTCTGAAGAAAGATTTTAATTCTACCAATAATCACCAGATTTTGCTGACCTGCTGCAATCATCTTCTTGCTTCATTCATCCGTTCACCTACCGCTATAAGAGTGATCCCACCGATACCTATCGACCAAAGGTAATGATTTCTTGTTTGCCGTGGATCGGGTAATGGTAGCGAAATGGCTGCGCTGGCTGCAAAAACTGGCACGGGTCATTCACCTTGTCGCGTTTTTCCCTCTGTTTGAGGTTACGTCGTTTGGTATTGGTCAGCATGAAGCAGTGCACATACTGTGAGTATAATCAGCACTTTTGCATTTCAGTAAGTCGGCGCTAAACGGAACTCTGTCCATCCCTCATGTCACTAATCAAGCACGCCAAGCGCGAGAGCAACCAGGGCTTCAAGTTCATTGCGGGCTGCGCCGTCCCTCGCCTGAAATGAAATCATCTGCATGACGCCATGAATGAACGCTGAGCGTTGCTGAATATCACATTCAGGAGGAAGTTCGCCAGTATCGCGAGCATATTCAAGGCGCGTATGTATGAGTTCACGCGTCTTATTTCGTGCAGCTTTGAGATGTGCCCGTGCCGCCTCATTCTCCGGCAGACAGTTCACAACACCAAGAATCAATAGACAACCGCCAGGACCCGTCGATAAAGCAACGTCTACACTAGCGAGAAGCATCCGCTGCAATCCTTCATGCAGGGTTGCAGCGTTGTTTAATTCTTGCATCGGCCTAGCACCAACCGTTTCAATATAGTGATCCACAGCTTCACAAAAGGCTTCTTCTTTGGAGCCGAAGGCGGCATAAAAGCTGGGAGGGGCAATGCCCGCCGCCGCTGTGAGATCAACCAGTTGCGCACCTTCGTAGCCTCGCTCCCAGAACACCTCCATCATCGCCTGAAGAGCGGTATCTCGGTCAAAACCGCGCGGGCGACCACGTTGAGCCATTACATCCTCCTTTTTTTAATTTTCACTACAATATTCTATTGACCTGCGACTTTGTAGACAATAGCATTTATTTAAATCTCACTACAAAAAAGGATCGCACTATGAATATCTCCCCCAGCGCTGTTGTCGAAGAGTTCTTTCGTCGCACCGGATCAGGCGCCCCAGTCGAAAAGATCGCGGAACTCGTCAGTGAGCAGGTCGATTGGTTTGTGGCGGGCGACACAAGCATCGTGCCTTGGATCGGTCGCAAGATCGGAAAAGCCGGAGCTGCGGAATTTTACGCGCAGATCAGGGAACAGATCGAGTCGGAAGCTTTTGAGGTATGCGAAATGCTGGCGCAAGGCAATCGGGTCGTCGTTATCGGGGAGCTTGCTTCTCGCGTTTTGCGAACGGGCAAGCTGATCGAATCAGAATTTTGCTTCGACTTCACTGTCGAAAATGGCGAAATCATCCGGTTTCGTCTTTTTGAGGATAGTTTCGCCGTGGCAAAAGCCGCCGTATAATTACGTCGGCACACACGAGCCAAGGGAATCCGTAAGTCCTTTGGGCTCGTAAGGTTCTTTGGATAACCGTTCCTATAGCCTGCTTGGTCACACAGACGGTCGGTGTTGCGGTTTAGCGATGCCGTAAATCAGACGCTGGGTGATGAGAAAATTTGCCAGAAAGTGCCAGACACAAAAATAAAAAACCCGCAGTTACGCGGGCTTAGGTATGTTTTTACGGTTTAACACAACGCTATTGCAGAAGCAGGTTTATTCCCACTCAATCGTTGCCGGTGGCTTGCCTGATACGTCGTAAACAACACGGGAGATACCGTCGACTTCGTTGATGATGCGGTTGGAAACGCGGCCGAGGAAATCGTATGGCAAATGTGCCCAATGCGCAGTCATAAAGTCGATGGTTTCGACCGCACGCAGTGAGACAACCCAATCGTATTTACGACCATCGCCCATCACACCCACGGAACGAACTGGCAGGAAGACGGTGAATGCCTGACTGACTTTGTTGTACAGATCGGCTTTGTGCAGCTCTTCAATGAAGATTGCATCCGCACGACGCAGCAGGTCACAGTATTCTTTCTTCACTTCACCCAGTACACGCACGCCCAGACCTGGGCCTGGGAACGGATGACGGTACAGCATGTTGTACGGCAAACCCAGTTCCAGACCAATCTTGCGCACTTCGTCTTTGAACAGCTCTTTCAGCGGTTCAACCAGACCCAGCTTCATCTCTTTCGGCAGACCACCCACGTTGTGGTGTGATTTGATCACGTGCGCTTTGCCGGTGGCAGACGCCGCAGATTCGATCACATCTGGGTAGATGGTGCCTTGCGCCAGCCATTTCACATCAGCTTGCTTGCTGGCTTCTTCATCGAACACTTCAACGAACACGCGGCCGATGATTTTACGCTTGGCTTCAGGATCGTTTTCGCCAGCCAGCTCGCTCAGGAAGCGTTCTTCTGCCGCTACATGCACAATGTTCAGTCCGAAATGGTCGCCGAACATTTCCAGAACTTGATCGGCTTCATTCAGGCGCAGCAGGCCGTTGTCGACAAACACGCAGGTCAGACGGTCACCAATCGCACGGTGCAACAGCATCGCGGTAACGGAAGAATCCACGCCGCCAGACAGACCTAAAATCACGTGGTCGTTACCCACCTGCTCACGAATACGGTTCACCGCATCGTCGATAATCTTGGCTGGCGTCCACAACGCTTCACACTGGCAGATATCGCGTACAAAACGCTCTAGCAGACGCTGCCCCTGACGGGTGTGCGTCACTTCTGGGTGAAACTGCACACCATAAAAACGCTTCTCTTCATTCGCCATGATGGCGAACGGACAGGTATCGGTACTGGCAACGGTCTCAAACCCTTCAGGGATCGCCGTTACTTTATCGCCGTGGCTCATCCAGACATCCAGCAGCGGCGCACCCGTGGCGCTCAACGCATCCTGAATATCACGCACCAAGGCGCTATCCGTCTTAACTTCTACCTGCGCATAACCAAACTCACGCTCGTTGGAACCTTCAACGTGGCCACCCAACTGCATCGCCATCGTCTGCATGCCATAGCACACGCCTAATACCGGTACGCCAGCATTGAAAACGTATTCTGGCGCGCGTGGGCTGCCAAATTCGGTGGTGCTTTCCGGGCCACCGGACAGGATGATCCCGTTCGGATTAAAGCCGCGAATCTGCGCTTCCGTGACATCCCATGCCCACAGCTCACAGTAAACGCCCAGTTCACGCACGCGACGTGCGACCAGTTGCGTGTACTGCGAGCCGAAATCCAGAATAAGAATGCGGTGTTGATGAATGTTTTCAGTCATGAGGAGCGTGTTCCAAAAAGCTAAAAAATAAGTAAACCCGGCGAATAGCCCTAAAAAGGTAGGCAATAGTACCGGGTTTATCGGGTTAAATCAGCCCGCAAATTACCTTATGAACCCATACGGTAGTTTGGTGACTCTTTAGTAATGGTAACGTCGTGAACGTGGCTTTCCTGAATGCCTGCCCCGCTGATACGCACGAACTCAGCCTGCGTACGCAGCGCGTCGATAGTCGCACAACCGGTCAGTCCCATACAGGAGCGCAAGCCGCCCATCTGCTGGTGAACGATCTCTTTCAGGCGGCCTTTATAGGCTACGCGGCCTTCAATACCTTCCGGCACCAGTTTATCGGCAGCGTTATCGGTCTGGAAGTAACGATCTGATGAGCCTTTAGACATCGCGCCCAGTGAACCCATGCCGCGATAAGATTTGAATGAACGGCCCTGATACAGTTCAATTTCGCCCGGGGATTCTTCTGTACCTGCCAGCATGGAACCGACCATGACACAGGCCGCACCTGCTGCGATGGCCTTAGCGATGTCGCCGGAGAAGCGGATACCGCCATCGGCGATAACCGGAATGCCCGTGCCTTCCAGCGCTTCAACCGCATCAGAGATAGCCGTAATCTGCGGTACGCCCACGCCAGTCACGATACGAGTGGTACAGATAGAGCCAGGGCCGATACCGACTTTCACCGCGCTCACGCCAGCTTCAACCAGCGCTTTCGCGCCAGAACCCGTTGCAACGTTGCCACCGATGATTTCGAGGTTCGGATATTTAGCGCGCGTTTCACGAATACGCTGCAATACGCCTTCGGAATGGCCGTGTGAGGAGTCGATCAACAGGACGTCTACGCCTGCGGCAACCAGCGCATCAACACGCTCTTCGTTACCCGCACCCGCGCCAACCGCCGCACCGACGCGCAGACGGCCGTGTTCGTCTTTACAGGCGTTCGGTTTGCGTTCTGCTTTCTGGAAATCTTTTACCGTGATCATGCCGATCAGGTGGAATTGCTCGTCAATGACCAGCGCTTTTTCAACGCGTTTTTCGTGCATTTTTTGCAGCACGACATCACGCGCTTCACCTTCTTTAACCGTAACCAGACGCTCTTTCGGCGTCATGAACGCGCTAACTGGTTTTTCCAGATCGGTAACAAAACGCACGTCACGACCGGTGATGATACCAACCAGTTCGTTGTCTTTTGCGACAACCGGGTAGCCCGCGAAGCCGTTACGCTCGGTCAGCTCCTTCATTTCACGCAACGTCGTTTCCGGCGTTACTGTCTGTGGATCAACCACCACGCCGCTTTCATGTTTCTTCACGCGGCTAACTTCTTCAGCCTGACGCTCAATCGACATATTTTTGTGAATAAAGCCCAAGCCGCCTTCCTGCGCCAGCGCAATGGCCAAGCCGGATTCGGTAACGGTATCCATCGCTGCGGACAGCATAGGAATATTCAGGCGAATGTTTTTCGTCAACTGCGTGGACAGATCGGCAGTATTAGGCAAAACGGTAGAATGAGCAGGAACCAGGAGGACGTCGTCAAACGTCAGTGCTTCTTTAGCGATACGTAGCATGGGCAATATCTCACCAAGGTGGATGTAAGAATAGATAAAATATTGCCGTGGCATTATACAGAGCGTAATCGGTTGCCTCCAGCATTATTTTACTAAAATGCTTGATTACCTGTTTCAGGTAGGTAGTATCGATCAATTAAGTGACTGTTTTAAAATTTGATCTGGCTCACAATGTCTCAATTTCCCTCCTCTGCAATTTTTACCGTTAGCCGACTGAATCAGACGGTTAGACAACTGTTGGAAATGGAAATGGGCCAGATTTGGCTCTCCGGCGAAATCTCCAACCTTTCTCAGCCCTCATCGGGCCATTGGTATTTCACGCTGAAAGACGAGCGGGCACAGGTGCGCTGCGCGATGTTCCGCACCAGCAACCGTAGAGTGACGTTCCGCCCGCAAAATGGTCAGCAGGTGCTGATTCGGGCAAGCATTACGCTATACGAACCCCGTGGCGATTATCAACTGCTGGCGGAAAGCATGCAGCCCGCTGGCGACGGCCTGTTACAGCAGCAGTTTGAACAGCTCAAACAGCGTCTCGCCGCCGAAGGGCTGTTCGACCAGCAGTTTAAGCAAGTGCTCCCCTCTCCCGCCAAACAGGTCGGTGTGATTACGTCAACCAGCGGTGCCGCCCTGCACGATATCTTGCAGGTGTTACAGCGCCGCGATCCGTCACTGCCAGTGATCGTTTACCCCACGTCAGTACAAGGCGCTGAAGCGCCGCTACAGATTGTTCGCGCTATTGAACTGGCTAACCAGAGAGATGAGTGTGACGTGCTAATTGTTGGGCGCGGCGGGGGCTCGCTGGAAGATCTCTGGAGCTTTAATGACGAACGGGTAGCCCGTGCGATTTTCGCCAGCCGCATTCCTATCGTCAGCGCTGTCGGCCATGAAACCGATGTTACCATCGCCGATTTCGTCGGTGACTTGCGCGCGCCTACGCCGTCCGCCGCTGCCGAGTTAGTGAGCCGTAACCAACTGGAATTGTTGCGTCAGATACAGTCCCAGCGCCAGCGCCTGGAAATGGCGATGGACTACTACCTTGCTCAGCGCAACCGGGAATTTACCCGACTGCACCATCGCTTACAGCAGCAGCATCCACAACTGCGGTTGGCACGTCAGCAGGCGCAGTTGGTTAAACTACGCCAGCGACTCGATGACGCGATGCAGAAACAACTTCGGCAGACCTCGCGTCGAAGTGAACGCTTACAACAGCGCCTGATGCAGCAACAGCCGCAAACCCGGATTCATCGTGCGCAACAGCGTTTACAGCAGCTTAGCTATCAGATGCAGAGCGCGGTGGATCGTCAGTTGAATCAGAATAAGCAGAAGCTGGGCGTCGTCTGTTCGCGACTGGAAGGGGTTAGCCCACTAGCGACGCTGGCGCGTGGCTATAACGTCACCACCGCACCGGACGGTAAGGTGCTGAAAAATATCGCGCAAATCACCCCCGGCGAAACACTAAAAACCCGTTTGCAGGACGGCTGGGTGGAAAGTCAGGTCATGACGCTGGTTTCAAACTCAAGTTCCGTGAAAAAGCGGCGAAAAAACCCATCTCAGCGATAAAAATCGCTCGAACATCATAAAATGCACGGAGTGGGGATTTATCCTAAAACGACGGCGATCCCCCACTCTTGCCACCAGCATCTGAACTATACTCATTTCCAGCTCACTAATTCATATTCACCGTTTTCACTGCACGGGTTACCAGCTTCAATGCGGCGAAATGAGGTGAATAAAGACAGTGAGCTTAATTGATCGTCTGTGTTACCCCAATGGTGCCTTTCAAGGAGATGAGGTATGAAGTCCAGACCGATTTGTAGCGTAATTCCCCCTTATATCTTGCACCGCATTATTGCAAACGGCACTGACGAGCAGCGACACTGTGCGCAACAAACACTGATGCACGTTCAGTCATTAATGGTCAGCCACAACCCGCGCCCAGAACCCCATGAGAAATTGCCCGCCGGGCAGGCTAATCGCCGCATCCTCGATGCCGAACAGCAGCAACAGTTGCCTGGCAAATTGGTGCGCGCTGAAGGTCAGGCCGGCAACGGTGATATCGCAGTGGACGAGGCCTATGACTATCTAGGCGTAACCTATGATTTTTTCTGGAAGGTTTTCCAACGCAATTCGCTGGACGCTGAAGGACTGCCACTGGCTGGCACCGTGCATTACGGCCAGGAGTACCAGAATGCCTTCTGGAATGGGCAGCAGATGGTGTTTGGAGATGGCGACGGCAAAATATTCAATCGCTTCACGATTGCGCTTGATGTGGTTGCGCATGAACTCGCTCACGGCATCACCGAACATGAAGCGGGGTTGATTTATTTCCGCCAGTCCGGCGCGCTCAATGAATCGCTGTCCGACGTCTTTGGTTCGATGGTCAAACAGTATCATTTAGGGCAAACCGCTGAGCAAGCCGATTGGTTTATCGGTGCCGAACTTCTGGCTGATGGTATCCATGGTATGGGGCTGCGTTCTATGTCTCACCCAGGCACCGCGTATGATGATGAGCTGTTGGGTGTTGATCCCCAGCCTTCCCACATGAACGAATATGTCAACACCCGTGAAGATAACGGCGGTGTACACCTGAACTCAGGTATTCCCAACCGGGCGTTCTATCTGACTGCCATCACACTAGGCAGTCATTCCTGGGAAAAAGCGGGTCGCATCTGGTACGACACGCTGTGCGACAAAGCACTGCCACAAAATGCAGATTTCGAGATTTTCGCACGTCACACCATTCAACATGCTGCTAAGCGTTTTAACCACAGCGTTGCCGACATCGTTCAGCAGTCATGGGAAACCGTGGGCGTGGAGGTACGGCAGGAGTTCTTATGAAGACACTGCCTGATCTCAACGACGACACCATCATTGAGCTAGCGCGTGAAGGGGGATTTGCCTTTATCCCCAAGCTGGCAGGGTCGCGACGCTTCGCGCTCGCCAGCGTACCGCCATCCGAACGGGAGCGTATTTGTAACGCGATCCGCAATGCCTTTCCTCAGGCTCGCGAACCCGGCCAACCAGACGGCCCCGGGCGCGGCGACCAGTTCTATTATCGTATCCACATCAGCTACTGCCAACCGCAGCAGAATCACTATACCGATGTCATCCTACTGATCCCCGAAAACCGTGCGCCACCGGAGCTGACTGAGTTGTGGCGAAACGGCGTGCACGAGTAACCATTGATTAGTAATAATGGATTTAATCGGCAGGTGCGTAGCTGAAAACGACTCGTCGTTTGGAAATCATCCCGTGCTGCTGGCAGAAATAATCCACCGCACCGCAGGCTTTCAGTTCCTGAAGCGAGTGCTTACATTCAGGACAACGCGCTTCTCGTTGGTAGTGTTGCAGACAGTGTTCACACAGGAATGAACCATCAGGCTGCCATACCAGCGAATGTTGGCAATCAGGACAAAGCACATCCATCTTTTCCCCGCTTCTGTAATCAATAGCTAATTAACGGACATTAAATAACACTGAGCGAACGCAGCACATACAGCCCAATGGCAATCATGAAAAATGCCCCCACCGTCGTTATCCCAATAATATTCGCCGCCAGCGTCGCATTTCCGCCCATTGCCCGCGTCATCGCATAGCTACCTGCTGCGGTTGGCGTCGCGGAAAACAGAAAAATAATGCCCAGTTCAACACCGCGAAAACCCACAAGCCATCCACCCAACGTGAGTAATCCTGGCACAACGACTATTTTCGCAATAGAAGACAGCACCGCAACATTGGATGAACGAAACATACTACGCCATTCCAGACTCGCACCTGCACATAACAGCGCCAAAGGCAGCGCCATTGAGGAAATAAAACCGCCAGTTTGCTTAATCACACTTGGCATCGGCAATTGGCTCTGTCCATATGCTGCCCCCAGAAGCAAACCAATGATCAGTGGGTTCGTCACAATCCCCCGCAGCAATTGGCTTACTGGGATCTTCTGTTCAGGAGACTGCCGCTGCAAGCTGCGCGTCAACGTAATGACAGACAGCGCGTTGAACATAATTACCGTTACCATCAGATACAGAGAACCGATAGCGACACCTTCATCGCCATAAGCACTCATGGCAAAAGCCAACCCCATCACCCCCGTATTAGAACGGAACCCACCTTGTACAAAAATGCCACGTTCCTTTGGATCTTTAACTAAGCGCCCCGCCGCAATTTCCAGTAGCAGAAATGTCGCTAAGGTTCCTATCGTCCCATAAACCACCAGCGGCCACTGGCTTGCGAAAGATTGATGGTTGCCTGCAACGCTAAAAAACAGCAGACAGGGAAGAGAAAGGTTGAATACAACCCGCATGGCGGTGTCACAAAACGCATCATTAAGCAGATTGAGTTTACGTAACGCGATACCGAGCAACAACATCAGTACATTAGGCATCGTGACGTTAAACGCAAAACTCCAGGTTTCCCAGGACATGACTTTCCTTGGTTATTATTGGTTTCTTCTCTGATAAAACGGGGCGAATATCGCTATTCGCCCCGTTAATACATCACTTACTCTTTTTAAGATGCGACATCAACCGCTTACGCTTGCGTAGCTGGTTTGGCGTCAGCGTATTGCGCTTGTCTGCAAAAGGGTTTTCCCCTTCTTTAAACTGAATACGAATCGGCGTTCCCATCACTTCCAGCGAACGACGATAGTAGTTCATCAGGTAGCGTTTGTAGGAATCCGGCAGGTCTTTCACCTGATTACCGTGGATCACCACAATCGGTGGGTTATAACCCCCGGCGTGCGCATATTTCAGCTTCACACGACGACCGCGCACCAGCGGCGGCTGGTGGTCATCTGCCGCCATTTGCATAACACGCGTCAACATCGCGGTACTCACGCGTCGCGTCGCGCAAGAATAGGCTTCGGTAACCGACTCAAATAGGTTACCTACGCCGCTGCCATGTAGTGCGGAAATGAAGTGAATGCGGGCAAAATCGATAAAGCCGAGGCGCAGATCAAGCATATCTTTCACCTGATCGCGCACTTCCTGCGACAGGCCATCCCACTTGTTCACCACGATCACCAGTGAGCGCCCACTATTGAGGATAAAGCCCAGCAGTGAGAGATCTTGATCGGAGATACCTTCACGCGCATCGATAACCAGCAGCACGACGTTGGCATCTTCAATCGCCTGTAACGTTTTGATGACGGAGAATTTTTCTACCGTTTCCGTGACTTTACCGCGCTTACGCACCCCGGCGGTATCAATCAGAATATATTCACGTTCATCGCGCACCATTGGGATGTAGATACTGTCACGCGTTGTGCCTGGCATGTCGAACACCACCACACGCTCTTCACCCAGAATACGGTTAGTCAGCGTGGACTTACCCACATTCGGACGCCCGACAATCGCCAACTTGATCGGCAAATCTTCCGGATTGAAATCGTCTTCTACTTCTTCTTCGCTGGCCTGCTCTTTCGCTTCTAACGCCGCCCAATAAGCCGCGTTCTCTTCTTCTTCGGTTAACTCGACCGGCTCTTCTATTTCATCCTGCACGAACGGTAGCAACACCGTTTCCAGTAGTGACGTCACGCCACGGCCATGAGACGCCGCGATCGCGTAGACTTCACCCATACCGAGCGAGTAAAAATCCGCCGTGACCATATCTGGGTCAAGGCCATCGGTTTTGTTAGCGACCAATACCGTCGTCTTTTCGCGGCTGCGCAAATGCTTGGCAATGCCTTCATCCGCAGGCATCAACCCTGCGCGAGCATCTACCATGAACAGCACGATATCGGCTTCTTCAATCGCAACCAGCGATTGACCCGCCATGCGCGTTTCCACACCGTCTTCTGTGCCGTCGATGCCACCGGTATCGACGATAATAAATTCATGCCCTTCCACTTCAGCACGACCATACTTGCGGTCACGAGTCAGCCCAGGAAAATCCGCCACTAATGCATCACGAGTGCGCGTTAAGCGGTTAAATAGCGTGGATTTCCCCACATTCGGGCGCCCGACCAGCGCGACGACAGGTATCATTGTTACAACCTCATTACTTATATTTCAATACGTTACAGCGAAACATTCGCTGACGATAAAAAGACGAAACGGCCCCTGATAGTGTCAGGAGCCGTTATGGGAACGCATCCAAAAGCGCTGCGCTCCAAATCGATACGGTATTACTTAGCGAGTGAACGCGTAGACATCACCGTTTTTCGCCTGAATCAACAGCTTGTCGCTGGCAATGACAGGCTTGCTCAGGAAGCCTGAGCTATCCACTTTTTGCTGCGCCACGAAGCGACCATCTGCCGTATTCAGCCAGTGCAGATACCCTTCAGCATCGCCCACAACCAGATAACCGTTATACAGCGCTGGTGCCGTTAAGTTACGGTGCAGCAGATCGCTTTGACGCCACAGGCTCACGCCACCGTTGGTATTCAACGCAACAACGCGATCGTCCTGATCGACCAAATAGATGCGGTCGCCGTCAATGATGAAATCATGCACGGAACCCAGTTCACGCTTCCACAGAACCTGACCAGAGCGCAGATCCAGCGCGGTCATATTGCCATTGTAACCCAGTGCGTATACCACTTCGCCCGCAACAACGGGTGTTGTATCGACATCGTTCAGACGATCAATTTCGGTAGCGCCACTCGGCTGTGAAATACGCTGTTGCCAGATGAGCTGACCCTGATTGATCATTACGGCATTCACACGACCATTGTCGCCGCCGACAATCGCTGCACCAAATGCGGTTGTCGGAGCAGATTCACCGCGCAGAGACAGCGTCGGCATATCCAGATTGACGCTCCACTTGATTGCGCCATCCGCTTCATTCAAGGCCTGTAACATACCGTTGCTGGTGTGAATCAGCACCACACCATCACTGACAACAGGACGGGACAGCGCTTCACCTGCCACTTTCGCCTGCCATACCGGCGTACCATCTTCAGTATTCAGCGCATAGACCTGCGCCTTTTCGCTGCCGACATAGACATGATTGCCCGAAACCGTTACGCCGCCAGACAGCAGTGCAGGGTTATTGCGAGAGAAGAAGTTAGTCTTCTCGGAGAGATCGGCACGCCAAATCTCTTTACCGTCACTCAGATCCATCGCTTTGACAGTACCACGACGATCGGCAGCGAAAACGCGGTTATCCTGCCAGGCTGGGTGAAGATTGGAATAAAACTCACCAATACCACTCCCAACCGAGCTGTTCCACACCTTGGTTGGCGTGAATTGGTTTTCCACCTGCGGCAGTGGAGACATAGTGACAACATCTTCTTCGCTGTTAAACAGCGAGCATCCGCTCAGCAGGGCAACAGAAACCAGTCCTACCAACAGTGTTTTACGCAATTGCATGGAATTCCTCTTAGCTGGACAGGTTATTCAGTTTCATGCGCAGTAACGCTTGCTGTGCCTGCGATGGATTGGAAGACAACCCTTTGTTGTAGGCATCACGCGCAGCCTGATTGTCCCCTTTGATCACCAGAATATCGCCACGAACTTCCGCTGCCTGTGACGCCCAGCCTTCCTGTTTGATGGCATCCAATGTTTTCAGCGCGTCATCCGCTTTGTTTTCCTGTAGCTGAATCCGCGCCAGACGCAGATTCACTACCGCCAGCAGATCGGCATCTTTAGTCTGTGACTGTGCCTGTACCAGTTGCTGTGCTGCTTTAGCAAAATCTTTCTGATCAATATAATGACGCGCCAGTTCCAGAGAAGCCAGCGTGCCATAGGCATTCTTATTCTCAGCCGTAAATTTCTCTGTTGCAGCAACCGCTTCAGCTTTGCCTTCGGCCAATTGCTCCGTCACCTGCTGATAAGACGCCGATGCTGCCTGCACGCTGTCATTCTGATGACTTTGCCAGAAACGCCAGCCAACCAGAGCACCCACGCCCAATACAACACCGACAACGAGCGCCTTTCCGTTCTCCGCGAGGAAACGACGAAGTGCATCAACCTGTTCATTCTCTGTGGTATAGACTTCCACGGTGTCTCTCTCCTCAATCCAGTAACGTTGCCAGCCGCGACGCGACGTCGGCCTGTGCCAATGTATCCTGTTCCCCATTGTTCAGGTTTTTAACCACAACCTGACCAGCCGCCACTTCATTTTCGCCTAATACCAATGCGACGCGTGCGCCCCATTTATCAGCACGGGCGAATTGTTTCTTAAAGTTGCCACCACCGTAGTTGGTCATCAGTTTCAACTGCGGCAGCGCATCACGTAATTTCTCCGCCAGTTGCATTGCAGCAACCTGCGTTCCCGCACCGGAAGAAATCAGGTAAGCATCTACGCTTGGCTGTGGTTTGAAATCTGGGTTTACAGACTGCACCAGCAGAACCAGACGCTCTAAACCCATCGCAAAACCGACCGCTGGCGTCGCATGTCCGCCCAGTTGCTCCACCATACCATCATAACGCCCACCGGCACAGACCGTGCCCTGCGCGCCCAGACTGGTTGTCACCCACTCAAATACGGTGCGGTTGTAGTAATCCAAACCACGAACCAGACGCGGATTAACGGTATATGGGATACCAGACTGCGTTAAAAGTTCACCCAGCGCCTCAAAGTGTACTCGCGATTCGTCATCCAGATAGTCCGTCAGTACTGGCGCATCATTCAGCAACGCTTGAATCTGTGGATTTTTGGTATCCAGAACGCGCAACGGATTGGTGTACATCCGGCGCAAACAGTCTTCATCGAGCTGATCTTTATGCTGTTCGAGGAATGCCACCAGCGCTTCACGATAGCGAGCACGTGCGTCTAACGAACCAATCGAGTTCAGTTCCAGCTTCACGTGGTCGGCAATGCCTAGCACTCGCCACCAGCGGGCTGTCATCAGAATCAGTTCGGCATCAATATCCGGCCCTTGCAGACCAAAAACCTCACAGCCCAACTGATGAAACTGGCGATAGCGCCCTTTCTGCGGACGTTCATGGCGGAACATCGGCCCGATATACCACAACCGCTGTTCCTGATTATAGAGAATACCGTGTTCGATCCCCGCGCGAACGCAAGATGCAGTATTTTCAGGACGCAATGTCAGGCTGTCGCCGTTACGATCGTCAAAGGTATACATCTCTTTTTCGACGACATCGGTCACTTCACCGATAGCACGTTTAAACAGCGATGTCTGCTCAACAATCGGTGTGCGAATTTCACTATAACCATAGCTACTGAGCACCTGTTTCAGGCTGTTTTCAATACGCTGCCACAATGCCGTTTCGGCTGGCAGGTAATCGTTCATGCCGCGAATGGCTTGAATATTTTTTGCCACGTCAGTTCTCTATGCGTTTTTCAAAAAATAAACCCGATTATAGAAGGATTGTCGTCGCATCTTCAATGCGGGACATCCCCCATCGGGTTCAGGAGTCGTGAATTATACAGGCGACGGCATACCGCCATGCCTTGCAAAATTATTTATCCACCAGATTGACGGTAATACGCTGATTTTCGTCCATCATGGAGGCTTTCGCGCGAATCTTGGCTTCTAACTGATCGATCATCTGTTCGTTATCGAAGCGCTCTCTCTGCCGCACGCCGTCTTCATAGAAGCCGCTCTTATTGTGCCCGCCCGTAACACCAATGGTAGACACCAGCGCTTCACCGGGGCCATTCACCACGCAACCGATAATTGAGACATCCATTGGCGTGATGAGATCTTCCAGTCGTTGTTCCAGTGCGTTCACCGTACCGATCACGTCAAATTCCTGGCGAGAGCAGGTCGGGCAAGCAATGAAGTTGATTCCGCGAGCACGAATGCGTAGTGACTTCAGAATATCGAAGCCCACTTTCACTTCTTCAACCGGATCGGCCGCCAGCGAGATGCGCAGCGTGTCGCCAATGCCTTCAGACAGCAGCAGACCAAGTCCGATAGCTGATTTCACCGCACCGCTACGTGCACCACCGGCCTCAGTGATACCAAGGTGCAACGGCTGATCGATACGCGCCGCCAGCAGGCGATAAGATTGCACCGCGAGGAAAACATCCGAGGCTTTGACGCTGACTTTAAACTGATCGAAATTCAGACGGTCGAGGATATCGACATGGCGCATTGCCGATTCGAGCAACGCTTCCGGTGTTGGCTCACCGTATTTTTCCTGTAAATCTTTTTCCAACGAGCCGCCGTTAACACCAATGCGGATCGGGATATTGTTGTAACGCGCACAGTCGACAACCGAGCGAATACGCTCTTCGTTACCAATATTACCGGGGTTGATACGCAGACAATCGACACCGTATTCTGCGACTTTCAGCGCAATACGGTAGTCAAAATGAATGTCGGCAACGAGCGGGACATTTACCTGCTGTTTGATCAGCTTAAAGGCTTCCGCCGCGTCCATTGTGGGTACAGAGACGCGGACAATATCGACACCAACACGCTCTAGCGCTTTAATTTGGTTGACGGTGGCTTCAACGTCGGTGGTTCGAGTGTTGGTCATGGATTGCACCGCAATCGGCGCGCCATCACCAACAGGCACCTTGCCGACGTAAATCCGTGTTGATTTTCGACGGGTTATGGGTGCAGCGTTATGCATTACTTCATCTCCAACATTGCAGTCTTACTTGAACAACATATTATTCGGCCGTCAGCGTCAGGCGTGCAACCTGACTACTGCGCACAAATTGGCTTAAATCGACCGGCTTGCCTTGAAATTGGATCTGTAGCGCAGCTGGCGCACCAATTTTAAGTTTATAAGGTGACTGACCATCCAGATTCAGCGTGCTGCCATTACGCTGCATGCCGCTGAACAGCTTCTTACCGCTCGCATCCGTGACTTCCAACCAGCAATCCGCCGTAAAGGTCATGACCAATGCATGGGTGGCAGACACTGGGTTGCTCTCCGCGACCGTAGCAGCAGGTGCGATTGCCCCAGCGCCCAGCAAGGTATTACCCGCAGCTTGCGGCTGTACCGCATCTGCCGGTGAAGATGATTGGCTGGACGGTGCAGCAGAAGGGGCAGTTGTAGAAGAAGGCATCGCTGAGGGTGTCGCCGCGAGGGTGGCAGAAAGATCGACTGGCGTTGAAGAAGGTGCCGTTGAGGAGCCCGGCGTAGCGGTTTCCTGCGGAGCATTGTTGTCCATCAACGCAACGGACTGCCCTTCCGTTTGCGTTTGCATCGAACTGGCGTGATCAACCATGCTGTTGATCTCTGCTTGTTGAGCCTGATGATTTTGCCACCACCATGCTCCCGTCAGCCCCAGAACAACCAGCACAACCAGCCAAGTGATGGTCATCAGCCAGCCATCACGCTTTTTGCGGTTTTTTTTCAGTGAAAAACTCTGCATCGGCGAAACCGAGATCGTTTTAGGCACAGCCTGTTTATCCACGATGGGAAGCAGGTCATCTTCGGGTAAATGAACCAGCTTGGCATAAGAACGGATATAGCCGCGCAGAAAGGTCGGCGCTAAATCGGCAGGGGCCGTACCATCTTCGATATCACGAACGGTGGTGATTTTAAGGCACAAACGCTCGGCAATAGTTTGCTGAGTCAGCCCAAGGCGTTCGCGCGCCTCACGCAGACGTTCACCGGGTAGTTTTGCTTCTGTTGTATTTTGGGTGGCTTCAGTATTCATTAGCTAAGAAATGCTGGTACTGTTTAGATTGTGGAAAACTTCGCGCCAGCACGTTGCCATAACGTTCTTTATCGCCATCATGGCCTGCTAACGCGGCGAAACGAATCTGTAACCATAAACTTTCGGCACTGGCCGGAAGGCTATGCTGATAAATATCAATCAGCAGTCGCCTTTGCTCACTTTTTCCGGCAGAAAATTGTTGATTTGCTTCCGCCAGCAATGCGATGCCTTTCTTCGGGTCATATTTCAGCGCCCGACGTAATAAATGACGTGCGTCCTCAATCTGCCCAGCATTGAAAAAGCAGTATCCCGCATTTTCCAACGCATCAGCAACCTGACTGTAATCAGGAAGTTGTGCAGCCGCACTAAACTGTCGCTGCGCCGCTACATACTGCCCTAAACTACACAGAAACGCACCGTAATTATTCATGACGCTGCCATTTTCCGGCGCCATGTTCAACACCTGCTGATAACGCTGTTCGGCCAGACGGTTTTCACCGATCCGCTGCTCGTAAAGCGCCATCCCCAACTGTGTTCGATAATCCTGCGGAGCAATCGCTACCGCCTTCTCAAGATTCTGCCGCGCTGAATCCAGATCGTTGTGCGCCAGATACGCCAACCCCAGTTGTAAGCGGGTTTGGGCGAGCGCTGGATTTGTCACCTCCTGAGGCGATTTCACACACCCCACTAGCAGCAGCAACGCAAACACGCTACTCAGCGGTGCTAACGCTATTCCCTGTAACAAACACAGCCCCTGCAATAAAAATTTCGCCATCCCCGTTCCCTCGCCTTGTCATTCCTGACGGAGAGGTTACCTGAATATGAACAGAGTGGCTGTCAGACCTCACAACAACGCGGCACGCCTCGCAATTTGTTCACCGTTGCCCTGAAAATAACCTCAGTGAAACGACATCGGCGGCAAGACGTTGGGTTAACACTTACACATTAACATTAACTCGCGCCATTCGTTATCAGACCGCTTTCACCGCGATAGGTTCACCGGCCATTTTCTTCTTCAACGTACGCTTGGTTCTGTCTACAACCTCACCGGCCAACTGACCGCAAGCAGCATCAATGTCATCCCCACGCGTTTTACGTACGATCGTCGTGAAACCATACTCCATCAGCACCTTGGAGAAGCGGTCAACGCGGCTGTTTGAACTGCGGCCATACGGCGCACCAGGGAACGGATTCCACGGAATCAGGTTGATCTTGCACGGCGTATCTTTCAAGCATTCGGCCAGTTGATGCGCATGCTCGGTACCGTCATTGATATGATCCAGCATCACATATTCAACCGTCACACGGCCTTGATTCGCATTGGATTTCTCCAGATAACGACGCACCGCGCTCAGGAACATCTCGATATTGTACTTTTTGTTGATCGGCATGATTTCGTTACGGATATCGTCGGTCGGCGCATGCAGAGAAATCGCCAGCGCAACATCAATCATATCGCCCAATTTATCCAACGCAGGCACCACACCAGACGTGGACAGCGTCACACGACGCTTAGACAAACCAAAGCCAAAGTCATCCAGCATAATTTCCATCGCTGGTACCACGTTAGTCAGGTTCAGCAATGGCTCGCCCATTCCCATCATCACTACATTGGTGATCGGACGCTGACCGGTGACTTTAAAAGCGCCGATGATCTTCGCTGCGCGCCACACCTGGCCGATAATTTCCGATACGCGCAGGTTACGGTTAAATCCCTGCTGTGCCGTTGAACAGAATTTACACTCCAGTGCACAGCCGACCTGAGAGGACACGCACAGCGTGGCACGATCTTCTTCTGGGATATAAACCGTTTCAACCCGTTGACCACCTACCAAAATCGCCCACTTAATCGTGCCGTCGGAAGAGCGTTGTTCATCCACCACTTCGGGCGCACGAATCTCAGCGATTTCCTGCAATTTGGAACGGAAGACTTTATTGATATCCGTCATCTGGTTGAAGTCATCACAGCAGTAGTGATACATCCATTTCATAACCTGATCGGCACGGAACGGCTTCTCTCCCATCGATACGAAAAGATCGCGCATTTGCTGGCGGTTAAGATCAAGCAGGTTAATTTTTTCCGCACTGGCTTTAACGGATTGAGAAGCATCAGCAGATGCTGGGGAGAATTCAGACACGATAGTTTCAGACTCAGACACGATTTGCTTAGACATTGATAGATCCTGGCCTCGTTGTTACACGTTATGGCGCTAAAAAGAGGGTTGAATTCGATGGTAATGACCAAAGAAATGCCCCGGGCAAGTGCAGGCTCGTCCGGGGCGCAGCATTGTACAAAGTTTAAAACAGGTAAGCTACCATCACCGCTTTTTTTCTGTGTCATTGCATCAATGTCGCGCACTGACTCGGTGAAAAAAGGGCAATATGACAGAGGCTAACCAGTGATTACACACAAAAATTTATCGTGCGTAACCTTATTTCATTTACGCGCGCGGGCAGATTTCATCATCGCTGAAGAAATAAGCAATTTCACGCTGAGCAGATTCGATAGAATCAGAACCGTGTACCGCGTTCGCCGTGAAGCTGTCCGCGTAATCAGCACGCAGCGTTCCCGCCAACGCGTTCGCTGGGTTGGTGGCCCCCATGATGTCACGGTTACGTTGGACGGCATTTTCACCTTCCAGCGCCTGCACCATGATCGGACCAGACATCATGAATTCAACCAGACCGTCAAAGAATGGCTTACCTTTATGCTCTGCGTAGAAACCTTCCGCCTGTTCACGGCTCAGGCGCAGCATTTTAGCCGCAACGATGGTAAAACCAGCGCTTTCAAAACGTGCGTAAATCGCACCAATGGCATTCTTGGCAACCGCATTAGGTTTTACGATGGAGAAGGTACGTTCTATCGTCATATTGGCCTCATTAACTAAACTATCAGATTGCAGCCGGATTATAAGAATTGTATACCCGGCCAGTGAAAGTGGCGGAAATTATAGGGGTACTGGCCTTTATTGCCTACCAAGGAGATAACATTTTATTAAAAAAACATTACCTCTTTTTTTCTCTCCATTAACGATTACCCATCGCACTTTTTCGCCCCCCGCCGCCCCTGTGCAGAATGTAACAAATCATCGGCGATCACAGTTCTGAAGGTTACTTGTAACGTTATAGGTTATTTGTTTTTAAAACAATAAGATAACTGGAATCTCTTTGTCATTCACTGCTAGCCTTGCTGCTGTACCCACCATAATGGCCAGTTAGAGGGCTGATAATGAAAAGAGCGGTCAATGCATTGCAAAATTTCGGCAAGTCCCTGTATGGGCCAGTGCTGATACTCCCGATTGTCGGGTTATTCATCGCATTTGGGAATGTGTTCGGTAACGGTAATTTAGCGGGCTATGTCCCTTTACTTAATCACCCCTTGATTCAAGATTTTGGTCAACTGGTTTCCAAATCTGCCGTGGCGATTCTGGCTAACCTCGCGTTAGTGTTCGCCGTCGGGATTCCTATCGGATTGGCGAAGCGCGACAAAGGCTATGCCGCGCTGATCGGTCTGGTGATGTTCATCATCTTCATCAATGCTATGAATATCACGCTGCAATTACAGGGAAAACTTGTACCAGCCGCAGACATGCGCGCCGCTGGGCAAGGTATGGTGCTGGGCGTTCAGGTGCTGGAAATGGGCGTTTTCGCCGGTATTTTGATCGGTGGATTCGCAGGCTATCTGTATAACCGCTATTCCAGTAAACAGTTTAACGGCGTCATGGCGATCTATTCCGGTCACTGCTTCGTCGCCATTCTGGTTATTCCGTTAGCGATTGCGCTGGGCTTTGCAATGAGCACCCTGTGGCCATTTGCTCAGCATGGTATCACCTGGATGGCCTTTGCCATCAAAGGTGCAGGCCCTGTTGGCATTGCGATTTACGGCTTTCTGGAACGCATCCTGATCCCCACCGGGCTGCATCATTTGGTCTATACCCCGTTCCTGTATACCGAGCTGGGTGGAGCCACAGAGGTGTGTGGCAAACTGTATCAGGGCGCACGCAACATCTACTTTGCTGAAATGGCCTGTCAGGATGTCAAACAGTTGAGTTCAACCGTGGTCTGGGATGCTCGCGGCATCAGTAAAATGTTTGGTCTGACGGCTGCTGCGCTGGCGATGTACGTGACAGCGAAGCCAGAAAAACGGCTGGCCGCCAAAGCCATTCTGATTCCTGCCGCCTTTACCTCTTTCTTACTGGGCGTCACCGAGCCGCTGGAGTTCTCCTTCTTGTTCGTCGCCCCCATGTTGTTTGCCGTCCACGCCGTACTGACCGGCATAGGGATGATGCTGTTCTCCATCATGGGCGTACACGCGATTGGTGCCAACGGCGTGATCGACTTCCTGCTTTATAACCTGCCGCTGGGCATCGAGAAATCCAACTGGCCGATGTACATCGCGGTCGGGCTGACTATGTCGGTGATTTACTTTTTCGTCTTCCGTTTCCTCATTCTGTATTTCGACATGCCAACACCAGGGCGTGAAACCGATGAGGAAGAGACGCGTCTCTATTCTAAAACTGAATATCAGTCAAAGACTGAGGGGCAGGTAAAAACGCAGGACACAGTGAAAGGTGATGCCCAACTTGTCGGAGCCACCATCATCGCAGGGCTGGGTGGTAAGCCCAATATCGAGGTGGTGGATAACTGCTACACACGCCTGCGGGTCACGCTCATCGACCCAACGTTGGTAGACGAACAACAGCTTAAGAACACCGGTGCGAAAGCCGTTATCCAACAGGGTAACAACGTACAGGTGGTTTACGGACTTCACGTCAAAACTATACGCGAAGCAGTTGAAAACGCGCTTTAACAGGAGACTGACCATGACGAAACCCCCATTTATTCTGACGATTGCCGGTGGCGGCAGCACCTATACCCCGGGCATCGTAAAAAGTCTGATGGTACGTCTTGCGGATTTCCCGCTGGCAGAGATTCGTTTGTATGATATCGACGGCCAGCGGCAGGACATCATCGCGCCGGTGGTGGAAAAGGTGATTCGCGACCACAGTGACAGCATCATCTTTACCGTCACAACCGACGCGGAAACCGCATTTACCGGCGCTCACTTTGTCTTTGCCCAGATGCGCGTCGGCCAGTACAAAATGCGCGAGCAGGATGAAAAAATCCCGCTACGCCACGGCGTCGTCGGGCAGGAAACCTGTGGCCCCGGCGGGCTGGCCTACGGCCTGCGTACCATTCTACCGATGGCTGAACTGATCGATCTGGTTGAGCGCTATGCACATAAAGAAGCGTGGATCGTCAATTACTCCAACCCTGCGGCCATTGTCGCCGAAGGCGTGCGTCGTCTGCGTCCTAACGCCCGCGTGTTGAATATCTGCGACATGCCGGTTGCCGCGATGCGTAACATCGCTGCTGTGCTGGGCGTCGATCGACACGACATTACGGTGGATTATTTCGGGTTGAATCACTTTGGCTGGTTTACCCGCGTACTGGTCGACGGCGTCGATCGTATGCCGGAACTGCGCCAGCACATCGCCCGCTACGGCCTGCTGACCGCAGATGCCGCGGACACTGATCCACAACACGCCGATCCGTCGTGGGTAAAAACCTGGCGCAACATCAAACCGATCATGGATCATTTCCCGGAATTCGTGCCGAATCCGTATTTGCAGTACTACCTGATGCCGAACCAGATCGTTGAGCATCAGGATCCTGACTACACGCGCGCTAATGAAGTAATGGACGGGCGTGAGAAGAAGCTGTTTGCGGCAGCGGCCAGCTACAAGGAAACCGGTATTCTGTCGGATGCGTTCCACGTTGGCGTGCACGGCTCGTTCATCGTTGATGTCGCCTGCTCGCTGGCGTTCGATCTGCGTCAGCGCCATCTGGTGATCGTCGAAAACCAAGGTGCCATCGCTAATCTACCCTATGACGCGATGGTGGAAGTCCCGGCTTATATCACCGCTCAGGGGCCAGAGCCCGTGCGCATGGGGAATGCCCCGCAGTTCCATCGTGCCTTGCTGGAACAGCAGTTAGCGTCTGAACAATTACTGGTTGAAGCCACGCTGGAAGGCAGCTACGAGAAGGCGTTGCAGGCATTTACCCTGAACCGTACTGTGCCGACCATGCAGCACGCCAAAGCGATTCTGGACGAAATGATTGAAGCCAATCAGGATTACTGGCCGCAATTAAAACAAGCATATAGAGACGGTATCGCCCAATAATCTGAGACTTGTCGGATAAGGGAAAATCGCTGACAATGAATCTATCATTGCACACCAATGATAGATTCGGGGTCGAATTCGTCGGCCCCAATGTGGAGGATCTATGTCAGCATCGTCTTCTGATTTGCCCGTTTCTCATGAGCGGTTTGTTTCCGCAGACTGGCTTGCCAGCCACCTGAATGACAGCAGCATCACGCTTATTGACGCCCGCATGTTGCCTCCGGGTAACGCCACCCGTGATATTCATGCCGAATACCGCGCCGGTCACCTGCCTGGCGCGGTTTTTTTTGATATTGAAACGCTGTCCGATCACAGCACCGATCTGCCGCATATGATGCCGACACGCGAAGATTTCGCCCGCGCGATGGGCGAATTGGGGATCGATAATCAGCAGCATCTGGTGATTTACGATGAAGGCAACCTCTTTTCCGCGCCGCGTGCGTGGTGGATGCTACATACCTTCGGCGCGACATCCATTTCGATCCTGAGCGGCGGTCTGGCAGGCTGGAAAGCGCAGAACCTGCCGCTGGAACAAGGCGACGTGACGCGTGAGCCCGTCACGTTTCATGCTACGCTGGATGAAAACGCGATTCGATCACGCGATGAAGTGCTTTCCATCTGCCGAGATAAATCAGAACAGATTGTCGATGCCCGCCCCGCTCCACGCTTTCATGCTGAAGTGGATGAGCCGCGAGCCGGCCTGCATCGCGGCCATATTCCCAGTAGCCTGAACGTACCGTGGACCGATTTGGTGAATAACGGTGCGCTAAAGCCCAATGCCGAACTGGCAACCATTCTGCATAAGCACGGTGTGGATTTCACTCGTCCCATCGTCGCCAGCTGTGGCTCCGGTGTGACAGCGTCCGTCGTCGTGCTGGCACTGACGCAGTTAAATGTCCCGAATGTGACACTGTATGATGGTTCGTGGAGCGACTGGGGTAGCCGCGGTGATGTGCCGATTGCGCGTGATTAGTTTCGTTCGACATATCAGGGTCTGTCTGGCAAGAATCGGTCAGGAGTAACAGGTGGATAATCGGCTGGCATCCTTAATGCAGCACGGTCAGGCACTGACGCGTGCGGAATACCGCGTGCTGGCTTTTATCGCCGAACATTCATCGCTGATAGGCAAAATCACGGTGCGGGAACTGGCGCAGAAAACCTATGTGTCGACGGCGACGATCATGCGGCTATGCCAGAAAATCGGCTTTAGCGGCTACAGTGAATTCATTTATCACTGCAAAACGCTGCTCACGGATAATCCGCGTCTGGCTCCCTCGCCTATCGTCACGCCCGATGATGCCTCGCTTCCTGGTGCTTTCCAGCATTTTATCGACAACTATCAGCGCACGTTTGCCTACATTAGCCATCAGGATAGAGCCGCTTTCAGCGCTATCCTGAGGCAGGAAAGCCACTTTTTCCTGTATGGCGCAGGGTTTTCCCATTTATTTGCCGAATATTTGGCGAAGAAACTTCAGGTGCTGGGGAAAGACGCGTTCTCTTCCGGGCTAGGAGACAGCCGAGGTATTTTTCTCAATAACGCACCAAAGTATCAGGTGTTTATCGCTATTTCCCGCAGTGGGGAAACGGAACAGGTGCTGGATAAAGCGCGTATTGCCAAAAACATTGGCATGAAGGTGATCGCCTTTACTCGCGCGTCGTTGAATTCGTTAGGCGAGTTAGCCGATTTGCACTTCCGGCTCTACGATGATGCGGTTCACTATGCGGCGGAAGCCGGTGAGATTAGCTCATTTGAATCGAATCTGGTGATGCTGATTGATTTACTGCTGTTGCAGGCAACAGCGGAAAAAGCGTAATCCGCCGTTGCCTGTATCAAATTGACACCCATTATCAGGCGTTGCCGGTGGCCTTAAACTCCCGCAGGAAACTGCCCCATTTACGCTCGTAAAACGGCGTGGTGTGCTTAATCATGTAGTGGCTGATGCCCGATTCGCCTTCTTTCACCAGACACAGATCGACAGGGCGTTCGTCCGGTAACGTATCGCTGGCGACGCTGCCTGCTTCACGGATGATGGTTTCTTCATCCTGATCGGCATCAATCCCAATCAGTAGATGCGGCTGTTCTTCGCCCGGCTCCTGAATCTGTGCCAGAAACGCCCGTTTTACCTGGCGATGCTTGGCAAACAACTGTGTCAGGGAGTCAATCATTTGTGCTGGCATCTCGGCTGGCTGACTCAGCATCACCTCCATATTTTCTTCAACAACGCGCTGCTGAACAAAACCATTGCCTTCGCCGGACAGAATATGTTCAATTTCCTGCGGCAAAAATTCTTTGCCATACGGCAGCTTAGGATTAAGGAACAACGTGACGCCCTGCGTCATTTCAAACAACGACCGCACTGGCAGAGCCAGAAAAGGCGCTTCTTCCGTAATCACGCTCTGTAACGCTTCCAGAGAAGAAAAGAAGGGAATGGCGGATGAACCATCGTCTTTTTCCCAGTGCTGGATGTTCACATTACTGCCCGCATGCAATACCACTTCACCGGATTGATCGCCGTCATCGGTACTGCCCAGCACAAACACCGTCGCTTCCATCAGTTCACTGAAAAACTCAGGGCGATGTGCTGGCTCCGTTGCGGCCAGAATCAGCACTTCTTCCAGTTTGTTACGTGGCGAAAACTCCATACTTTCCTCAACATGATTACGTTAAAAACCGACGCGTTGAGGCTCGGCTTTATTTCTCAACACATTCTGTAAATAGCAGATAAACCGGAATCGACTATTTGGCGTTGCTCAGCAGAAGATTCGCCAATGTGCGAACACCAAGCCCCGTCGCGCCTGTCGCCCACTGATCTACCGCGCCTTTACGGTACGTCGCGGAACAGTCGATGTGCAGCCAGCCCTGCTGGTAATTTTTCACAAAGTGCGACAGGAAAGCCGCTGCCGTGCTGGCACCTGCGGTGTGTGCACCGCTGGCAATGTTGTTCAGATCCGCAAAGCTGGACGGCAGATGGCTGCGATGGAACTCTTCCAACGGCAGACGCCAGAACGGTTCGTTTTCTTCTTTCGCACTTTCCTGCAATGCTGCCACCAGCGCGTCATCGAAGCTGAACAGCGCGTGGTAATCGTTACCCAGCGCCATTTTCGCTGCACCAGTCAACGTCGCACAGTCGATAATCCACTGCGGATTCTGCTCGGAAGCATCGATCAGGCCGTCCGCCAGCACCAGACGCCCTTCCGCGTCGGTGTTCATTACCTCAACCGTTTTACCGTTGCGGTAGCGAATGATGTCGCCCAAACGGAACGCATTGCCGCTCACCATGTTGTCTGCGCAGCACAGATATAGTTTCACACGTTGTTGCAAGCCGCGTGACGCCGCCAGCGCCAATGCGCCAGTCAGGGTGGCCGCTCCGCCCATATCCGATTTCATGGAATCCATGGACCCGCTGGGCTTCAGGCTGTAGCCGCCGGTATCAAACGTAATGCCTTTACCCACCAGGCAGGCGAACACGGGTGCATCCGGGTTACCCGTCGGGTTATAGTCCAACGCCAGTAGCACTGGCTGACGTTCAGAACCGCGACCGACCGTGTACAGCCCGGCATAATTCTGTTCGCGCAGATCTTCACCCTTGGTGATACGGTAGCTGATCGCATCACAGGCTACGTCACACAGCAAGTCGACCGCTCGGGTTGCCAACTGCTCTGGCCCCAGATCTTCAGCAGGCAGGTTGATGGTGTCACGTACCCAGTCCACAATCTTCAGTCGGTCATTAAATTCTTTCTGGTCAGCGTCGTTCAGTTCCGCCCATTCAACCGTTCTTTGCCCTTTCGGCCCGCGATATCCCTGCCAGAATGCCCAGCTGTTTGCCAGATCCCAGCCTTCCCCCGCCAACGTAACGTGTTTAATCCCCTGCCCATCAATTTTGCGGGCGGCACGCTGGATCGTTGCCAAGGCAGCTTTGTCATTCAGCGACGTCGCCCCAACATGAATGGTAAAGCCCTGCTCATTCACACTCAGCGTCGCTTTTTCTCCCCAGCGCGCGTCAGCAGGTTGAGTGGAGAGTGAAACCAGCATGGTATTGTTCGTCATAGTGCTTCTCCAATAATGGGTATTCCTGCCACTTTTCATGTTTGCAGGTGATGTTCATATTTGCAGATAAATAAACGGTGCATGATGACATGCAAATGTTACGAATTTTGTCACGAAATAAAATGAGCCACCCAAGGTAACTCCGTCATATTGCTTAGTCGGCTTCATCTAACCAGACCAGCAGGATCGCTTCCAGAATTTTTTCATTGGAGGCGTCGGGTCGATCGTCAAATTCATCCAATTCGCAGATCCACTGGTGCATATCTGTGAAACGCACCGTTTTCGGATCGAGATCGGGAAACTGATCGTAAAGCGCTTCACCGATAGCCCGGCTGTCTGTCCATTTTAATCCCATCGCGGTTTCTCCCTATTCAGATTAATGCTCACGTGCGTGGTTGATGGTATAGCGCGGGATCTCAACGATCAGATCATCCCCGGCAACACGCGCCTGACAGCCCAAACGACTTTCAGGCTCCAGTCCCCAGGCCTTATCCAGCATGTCGTCTTCTTCTTCTGTACTTTCTGCCAGCGAGTCAAAACCTTCGCGGACAATGCAATGGCACGTCGTGCAGGCACAGGATTTCTCGCAGGCATGTTCAACGTCAATTCCGTTACGCAAGGCGACTTCCAGAATACTTTCGCCGCGTTCCGCTTCCAAAACCGCCCCTTCAGGACACAGATCCTGATGCGGTAAAAAAACTATTTTAGGCATGTTACACCTCATCCACAGAATGGCCTGCCAGCGTGCGACGGATAGAGGCGTCCATGCGGCGGGCGGCGAATTCCTGGGTTTGTTGATCGACTGTTTTAATCGCGGCTTCAATTGCCACGGGATCGCTGCCCTGCATCATCGTATGCAGATGTTCGGATGCCGCGACAATCAGACCTTGTTCGTCATGACTCAATAATTCTGCGTCGGCCACCAGCGCAGTTTGTAAACTTTCCAACACGCGTGCCGCTTCCACTTTTTGCTCTGCCAAACGACGCGTGCCGACATCTTCCTTCGCATTCAGCATCGAGTCGGTGATCATCGTGGCAATTTCCGTGTCGCTCAAACCGTATGACGGTTTAACCTGAATCGATGCCTCAACGCCCGTCGACTTCTCCATCGCCGTCACACTCAGCAAGCCATCCGCATCCACCTGAAAGGTCACGCGAATGTGAGCCCCACCGGCAGGCAGTGGTGGCAGACCGCGCAGCGAGAAGCGCGCCAGCGAGCGGCAATCCGCCACCATTTCGCGCTCGCCCTGCAAGACGTGGATCATCATGCCGCTCTGACCATCTTTGAAGGTGGTGAATTCCTGTGCGCGGGCAACCGGGATCGTGGTATTACGCGGAATGATTTTCTCCACCAGTTCCCCCATCGTCTCCAGCCCCAGTGACAAAGGGATCACGTCCAGCAGCAGCATTTCACTGTCCGGCTTGTTACCTACCAGAATATCCGCCTGAATCGCGGCACCGATCGCCACAACTTTGTCTGGATCGATCGAGGTCAGCGGTGTGCGACTAAAAAACGTTCCCACCTGCTCGCGTACCAGTGGAACACGCGTCGAACCGCCCACCATCACCACTTCCAGCACGTCTTCTGCCATCAGCCCTGCGTCTTTCAGCGTACGACGGCAGGACAGCAGTGTGCGTTTCACCAGCGGAGCAATCAGCGCATCAAGCTGATCGCGGGTGATATCGCCCTGCCAGCCTGCGACATCTACACGCACTGCCTCATCGCTGCTAAGTGCAATCTTGGCTTTCACCGCCGCATCACGAAAGGCATGATCCAACTGGCGATCGTCACGATCGTGAATACCCGCCTGCTCACGCAGCCACTCCGCCAGCAGATGATCGAAATCATCACCGCCCAGCGCAGAATCACCGCCCGTCGCCAACACTTCAAAAACGCCACGGCTCAGGCGCAGAATGGAAATATCAAAAGTGCCACCGCCCAGATCGTAAATGGCGATCACGCCTTCTTTACCGGAATCCAGCCCGTAGGCAATTGCCGCCGCGGTCGGTTCATTGAGCAGGCGCAAGACGTGCAGCCCAGCCAGACGCGCCGCGTCTTTGGTGCCCTGACGCTGTGCGTCATCGAAATAAGCGGGAACGGTAATCACCACGCCATCCGGTACGCCGCCTAACGCCGCTTCCGCCCGCGCAGCCAGCGCGGACAAAATATCTGCCGACACCTGTACAGGATTGAGGTTGCCAGCCGACGTCTGAATCAACGGCAGGCCGTTATCGCTGGCATGAAATCGATAGGGTAAATGAGGGTAACGCTGCTGAATATCGTCCAGAGAACGCCCCATCAGGCGTTTAACTGAACTGACGGTATTTTCCAGATCGTGGGCAGCATTGTCGCGCGCATGCCAGCCGACGCTGTGACCCTCGTGGTGATAGTGGACAACCGACGGCAGCAGGTCGCGTCCATCACTATCCGCCAGCGTCTGCGCTTCGCCGCTGCGCACAGTGGCAACAAGAGAATGGGTGGTGCCTAAATCAATACCGACAGCCAGGCGACGCTGGTGCGGCGCGGCGCTAAGGCCAGGCTCACTAATTTGTAATAAGGCCATATTGAGCTTCCATCAATTGGCTGGTAAAAATCCTGTATGGCAATCGCCATTGGGGTTTTCACCGGATTAACCCGTTATCTGTCCAGCAATTGTTCTTCGAGTTCTTCAACCTGTTGCTGGAGCTTGTCTAAAAAGCGCAGTTTGCGCACGGTGTCGACGGCATCTGCCCACGTTTCACTATCGAGTTCAGCACGCATCTGTGAACAGCGCTTGGCGATCGTTGCCAGCAACCGCTCAGCAAAGGCCGCCAGCGCCTCATCCGCATCGGATCGCTGTGAGATCGCTTCCAACTCTTCGCGCAGTTCCAGCTGTTCCATCAGGAATGCCGTGTCCTTCATCGTATGCTGTTCGTTGTTCACATCAAAACCGTGCAGCGACAGCATATACTCCGCACGCTTCAGCGGATGCTTGAGCGCCTGATAGGCGTTATTGATCGTCGCCGCCTGCTGCACCGCCAGCATGCGCTCGCGATCGGGGCTGGCAGCATAACGGTCAGGATGGAACTGCCGCTGTAAATCCTGAAAACGGGAGGCAAGTAGACCGCCATCCACATCATAGCGAATCGGCAGCCCGAATAACGTAAAGTAATCCATAGTGGTACTCTGGGAGTTCTGGGTAGTCGCGCTTGCCATTCATTGATAGCACACTCACTACCCAAGAGGGGTCAGACGTTGAAACTTTCGCCGCAACCGCATTCGCCGGAAATGTTAGGATTATTGAACTTAAAGCCTTCGTTCAGCCCTTCTTTGACGAAATCCAACTCGGTTCCATCAAGATAGACCAGACTTTTACCGTCCACGATGACCTTTACACCTTTGTCTTCAAAGACCGTATCACCGTCATTCAAATCATCCACAAATTCCAACACATACGCCATACCGGAACAGCCGGATGTCCGTACGCCAAGACGCAGCCCAAGGCCTTTGCCCCGGTTTGCGATGAAAGCGCTCACGCGTTGTGCCGCGCTTTCGCTCAGAGAAATCGACATACTGTTACCTCGATCGTTCGCCAGCTCGACGGGATCAGGCACCGAGAGAGACGGTGCCCCGACGAGTTCAGCCGCAGAGATTACTGCGCGTCGCGTTTACTTTTGTAATCCGCAATCGCTGCCTTGATAGCGTCTTCCGCCAAAATGGAGCAGTGAATCTTCACTGGCGGTAGCTCAAGCTCTTCGGCAATCTGCGTATTTTTAATCGCTTCAGCCTCATTGAGAGACTT
Organism: Pectobacterium araliae; assembly: GCF_037076465.1. Classification (NCBI taxonomy): domain Bacteria; kingdom Pseudomonadati; phylum Pseudomonadota; class Gammaproteobacteria; order Enterobacterales; family Pectobacteriaceae; genus Pectobacterium; species Pectobacterium araliae. The sequence continues at coordinate 3,165,486 of NZ_AP028908.1, forward strand.
ACCCTTTACCCACTCGGTAACCAGCGAACTGGAAGCAATAGCAGAGCCACAGCCGTAAGTCTTGAAGCGAGCGTCTTCAATGATACCGTCATTGTTGACTTTGATTTGTAGCTTCATGACATCGCCACAGGCCGGCGCACCCACCATACCGCTGCCAATATTCGGATCGGCATTATCAAATGAACCCACATTGCGTGGATTTTCGTAGTGATCAATTACTTTTTCGCTGTAAGCCATGATAGTCGTCCCCGCTCTGGTGAATTAATGATGCGCCCACTCGATGCTGCTGATGTCTACGCCCTGCTTGAACATTTCCCACAGCGGAGAAAGATCGCGCAGACGACCGATAGACTTACGCACCAGCTCGATGGTGTAGTCGATCTCTTCTTCGGTGGTAAAACGCCCCAGCGAGAAACGGATCGAGCTATGCGCTAGCTCATCGTTCATACCCAATGCACGCAGTACATAGGAGGGTTCAAGACTCGCCGACGTACAGGCAGAACCGGAAGATACCGCCAGATCCTTTAGCGCCATAATCAGCGATTCACCTTCAACATAGTTGAAGCTGACGTTCAGGATAGTGGGCACGCCCTGTTCGATATCACCATTCAGGTAGACTTCTTCAATATCATTAATACCGTTCCACAGACGATCGCGCAGCGCACGCAGGCGATCCATTTCTGCGGTCATCCCTTCTTTCGCAATACGGTAGGCTTCGCCCATACCGACAATCTGGTGCACAGGCAAGGTGCCAGAACGCATACCGCGCTCGTGGCCGCCGCCGTGCATCTGCGCTTCGAGACGAATACGGGGTTTACGACGAACATACAGTGCTCCGATCCCTTTCGGACCATAGATCTTATGGCCGGAGAAAGACATCAGATCCACTTTTAACTGGTTGAGATCGATAGGCAGTTTGCCTACGCTCTGTGTGGCATCGACATGGAATACGATACCGCGGCTACGACACATCTCACCAATAGCAGCAATATCCTGCACAACGCCAATTTCATTATTAACGTGCATGATAGAAACCAGAATGGTGTCTTCACGCATTGCGGCTTCGAGTTCAGCCAGGTCGATAATACCGTTGCGCTGCGGTGCCAGATAAGTGACATCAAACCCTTCACGTTCGAGTTGACGGCAGGTATCCAGCACGGCTTTGTGCTCGGTCTTGCTGGTGATGATGTGCTTGCCCTTCTTCTGATAGAAGTTGGCAGCACCTTTAATCGCGAGGTTATCGGCTTCGGTCGCGCCTGACGTGAAGACAATCTCACGCGGGTCGGCACCGACCAGTTCAGCAATTTGGTTACGGGCGACATCAACCGCCTCTTCCGCCTGCCAGCCAAAACGGTGTGAACGGGAAGCCGGATTACCGAACGTACCGTCCAATGTTAAACACTGCATCATTTTCTCAGCGACGCGCGGGTCAACCGGCGTGGTGGCTGAATAATCGAGATAGATAGGTAACTTCATTGCTCATAAACTCCGTACATCACTTCAAAACGTACAATGCGTTTTGTTTTATTGACAGGCTGTTTATACCCGCAACCTCTCGGGCCAATACAAAAATCTGACAATGTTATTATCGTCAAAACAATCTATCTTCAAAACAATCTATCTTCAAAATAATCCATCGTCAGAACACGCCGTGATAGTCGAACTAACGCCAACGCCACATTGAGTCATGTGGTCAGGATTATGCGGCTATCAGAAAGGCGAAACGTGGCAGGTAAAGACTATTCGTCGCAAAGTACCGGCCACGTTTAAGATATATCAGGCGCGCAGGTTAACGTTGATCGTTTCCTGGATACGTCCATTGGCGGTGCGGCGAATGTCTGCATCCTGACGATCGGCGACATTCAACACTTCCTTATTGTTCACCAGCTCATCCAGCGTGATGTTGTTCAAGAAGTCGGTGATACGGTCGCTCAGATCGCGCCACAGCGTGTGCGTCAAGCAACGATCGCCACCCTGACAGCCTTCACGACCCTGACAGCGCGTTGCATCAACAGACTCATCGACCGCAGAAATAACCATACCAACGGCAATTTCATTCGCATTTTTACCCAGCAGATAACCACCGCCTGGGCCACGAACGCTGGCAACCAACCCATTCTTACGCAGGCGCGAAAATAGCTGCTCCAGATAAGACAGTGAAATGCCTTGGCGCTCAGAAATATCCGCTAAGGGAACCGGACCTTCCTGGGAGTGCAGAGCCACATCGAGCATGGCGGTAACGGCGTAACGGCCTTTGGATGTCAGTCTCATGATAGTGATACCTGTAGGTAAAACATGTATTATGAAAACATGTATTGGCAGAACATATCGCGAGTCTGACATTCCCGAGTGTTTTAGTCAACTATTTAACCGAGTAAAATACTCAAGTATTATTCATCGTGTGTTTTCTGTACCGAACTCAGTATCCCACGCAGGATGTTAAGTTCTTGCGCTTCAGGTCTGGCACGGGTAAATAGGCGACGCAGCTTGTTCATCACCTGCCCTTGATGTGCGGGCCGGATAAATCCGGTTTGCAGCAATGTGTCTTCAAGATGCTGATAAAAGCGCTCCAGATCGTCGACCAGCGGATACGGCGACTCTTCATGTTCCGGCTTACCGGCCTGTAACCGATCCAAATGCGCGATGCGCACTTCATAAGCAATGATCTGTACCGCCATCGCCAGATTCAACGAACTGTATTGAGGATTCGCGGGGATGGCCACGTGATAATGGCATTTTTGCAGTTCATCATTCGTCAGCCCGACACGCTCACGCCCAAACACCAACGCCACTGGCGCGTGCTCCGCTTCCTGCGCGCTGCGAACGCCGCACTCGCGCGGATCCAGCATCGGCCAGGGCAACGTGCGAGAACGCGCACTGGTGCCAACGACCAGGCTACACCCTTCAAGCGCCTGATCGAGCGAATCAACAATCGTCGCATTACCAATGACATCGCTGGCACCCGCCGCCAGCGCAATCGCCTGCGAATCAGGTTTAACCAGCGGATTGACCAAATAAAGTTTGCTTAACCCCATGGTTTTCATCGCTCTGGCCACCGACCCCATATTGCCAGTGTGCGACGTTTCAACCAGAACAATGCGAATATTGTCTAACATATGTACTCTATTGTGCGAAAGGAAGTCGTGCGAAAAGGAAACCGACGTACTTTAACACAAACTTCGCTATTTGACTTTTCTACTGCTATACTCTGCGCCGCTTTCCGTTCTTTAACATTCCAGTGGACCGATACCATGCATCCGATGCTCAACATCGCTATACGCGCTGCGCGTAAAGCCGGTAATTTGATTGCCAAAAATTATGAAACGCCAGACGCCGTCGAGGCTAGCCAAAAAGGCAGCAACGATTTTGTGACTAACGTCGATCGGGATGCAGAACGTCTGATCGTTGAAGTCATCCGCAAGTCTTACCCACAACACACCATTATTGGTGAAGAATGTGGCGAGCTGGTTGGCGAAGATCCGGCAGTACAATGGGTTATCGATCCTCTGGATGGCACCACCAACTTCATCAAACGTTTACCCCACTTCGCCGTTTCTATCGCCGTTCGTATTAAAGGCCGCACCGAAGTTGCCGTTGTTTATGACCCTATGCGTAATGAACTGTTTAGCGCAACCCGTGGTCAAGGCGCACAGCTGAACGGCTACCGTCTGCGTAGCAGCACTGCCCGCGATCTGGAAGGCACCGTACTGGCAACAGGTTTCCCTTTCAAATTAAAACAACACAGCAAAAGTTATATCAACGTCATCGGCGCGCTGTTCACCCAGTGTGCGGACTTCCGCCGCACGGGTTCTGCTGCACTGGATCTCGCTTATGTAGCCGCAGGCCGCGTTGATGGTTTCTTTGAAATCGGCTTGAAGCCATGGGATTTTGCTGGTGGCGAACTGCTGGTGCGCGAAGCTGGCGGGATCGTGACAGACTTCGTTGGTGCTCATAACTATCTGACCTCCGGCAATCTGGTTGCAGGTAACCCGCGTGTGGTGAAAGCCATTCTGGGCACTATTCGTGAAGAATTAAGCGACGCGCTGAAACGCTAATCTCGACCCACTCCGGCTCGGCTACATAAAAATGAAATCGGGTCGGAGTTGTTATTTTTCTTTACATATGAATCCTGTATACGCATTGCTTATCCTTATACGATAATAATTATCAACCGCATTACACTGATAAAATTGTGAATTAGGATCGCTATTATGTTAAGAAAATCAGTAAATTCGCTCTTTCTGACCGCATTACTCTCCGCTCCACTCTTCAGCTATGCCACCCAATATCCTCTTACCGTTACTGACTTTGATGGCAGAAGTGTCACCATTCAACAAGAGCCACAGCGCATCATTCTGCAAGACGGGCGCGATATTATGGCGATGGCACTGCTCGACCGCGATAATCCCTTTCAGCGTCTGGTTGCCTGGAACAATTTGGCAAAAAAACAGGACACCGCAACCTGGGACAGACTGAAAGGAAAATGGCCTCAGTCCGTCGGCATTCTGGATATGGGTTTCAGTGACAAAGGCAACGTCGATCTAGAAAGCGTACTGTCAAAACAACCGGATCTGATGATTGCCCAACTGCGTGCCAAGGCGGCACTGAAGGAAAGCGGCGTGATCGACAAGCTCAGCGCGCTGAATATTCCCGTCCTGTTTGTCGATTATGAAGTGAATCCGGCAAAAGATACCGCCCCCAGCATCGATCTATTGGGGAAAGTGCTGAACCGCGAAGCCAATGCCAAAGCGTATACCGATTTCTACCGTCAGCACTTCGATGCCATTCAGCAGAAAACCGCCGCAATAACCCCGAAACCCAGCGTCTTTATCGAAGCCATCGCCGGCAACTCCGACTCCTGCTGCTTCACCCACGGTCACAATGGCTGGGGTGGACTGATTGAAGCCGTCGGCGCGAAAAATATCGGTTCTGATTTACTGCCGGGCGCATCAGGCTTTGTCTCGTTGGAAAAAATCATCAGCATGAAACCTGATGCCTACATCATGACGGGCTCTAAACGCGGCAACAGCCAAGTATTGCCGTTAGGCTATGGTGCCAGAGTAGAAGACGTTAGCAATCAGGCAACAGTATTGCTAAACCGCACCGGTATTAGCCAGATCCCTGCGGTTCAGGCGAAACACGTGTATGGCATTTACCACCATTTCTACAACCATCCCTACAACATTGTCGGTATGGAATATCTGGCAAAAGATATTTATCCTCAGGCGTTTACCAGCTTGAATCCTGATGACACGTACCGCCATATCATCAAAAGTTTTACCTCGCTGCCTGACAGTGACTTTATCTTTGCCTGGAAACAAGGTGAGTAATTTTTCATGAGTACAACCACTGAACCGGGTATCCGCAATACTGCTGTGGATGCCAACACCATTATGGACAACTATCGCGGCATCATTCGACGTCGCGTAGGTGTTATGGCGATACTGCTGTTGATCATCATCGGCTCATTGTTGCTGGATTTCACGATGGGGCCTTCAGGGCTAACGCTTGATGTGCTCTGGAACACGCTGACCGATCCAGCCAGTGCCGATGCGGGTACGCGCGTGATCGTCTGGGATATTCGCCTGCCCTACGCACTGATGGCCATCATTGTCGGGCTAGCGCTTGGTCTGGCTGGTGCAGAGATGCAAACCATCTTGAACAATCCGTTGGCCAGCCCGTTTACGCTCGGCGTTTCTTCCGCCGCCGCATTCGGCGCCGCATTGGCGATCGTGCTCGGCATCGGTATCCCCGGCATTCCGGCTCAGTGGTTTATTTCTGCTAACGCTTTTATTTTCGCCCTATTGGCAGCATTGCTGCTGGATGGAATTACGCGCTGGACGCAGGTCGCTACCTCCGGCGTCGTGCTGTTCGGTATCGCGCTGGTGTTCACCTTCAATGCGCTGGTTTCCATGCTCCAGTTCATCGCTAACGAAGACACGCTGCAAGGGTTGGTGTTCTGGACCATGGGCAGTCTGGCCCGTGCATCGTGGGAAAAATTGGGCATCCTGTTACTGGTGCTTGCCGTTGTTATGCCCATTTCGTTGATGAGCTCATGGAAACTCACCGCACTGCGGTTGGGTGAGGATCGTGCCGTCAGCTTCGGTATTAACGTGCGCCGCTTGCGGCTGGCGACGCTGCTGCGCATCAGTATTTTGTCCGCTATTTCGGTCGCATTCGTTGGCCCTATCGGCTTTATCGGCTTGGTTGCTCCGCATATCGCCCGCATGATTTTTGGTGAAGATCACCGCTTCTATCTGCCTGCCAGTGCGTTAACTGGCGCGCTGGTGCTGTCGATGGCCTCCGTCGCCTCGAAAAACCTGATTCCCGGCGTCATTATTCCGGTCGGGATCGTCACCTCACTGGTTGGCGTGCCCTTCTTCCTGAGTATTATCCTGCGCCATAGAGGAAACGTATGACCCAGCAAACCTCTTCTGGATTACGCCTTTCCCACTTTCGTGCGGGTTACCCCAAGCGTCAGGTGATTCGCGATCTGTCCGTACCACAGCTGCCGCGTGGGAAAATTACCGTGCTGCTCGGCCCCAACGGCAGCGGAAAATCCACCCTACTGCGTGCCATGGCAGGTCTGAATGCTTCCGAAGGCGAACTGTGGTTGGATGACACCAACCTGATGGCGCTGCCCTTCGCTCAGCGAGCGGAAAAAGTCGTTTATCTGCCGCAATCCCTGCCCGCGGGCGTTCACCTGCACGTTCTGGAATCGATTATCGTCGCACAGCGCGCGTCAGGCGGCATGCACAATGCCGAAAAGCAGGATGAAGTCATGACTCTGCTGCGTCAGTTGGGCATTGAACATCTGGCGTTGAGCTACCTCGATCAGCTTTCCGGCGGGCAGAAACAGCTGGTTGGATTGGCGCAATCGCTGATCCGTCAGCCCTCGCTGCTTTTGCTGGATGAACCGCTCAGCGCGCTGGATCTGAATTATCAATTCCACGTAATGGATTTGGTACGCAAGGAGACGCGCAAGCGCAACATCATCACCGTCGTGGTGGTGCACGACATCAATATCGCGCTGCGCCACGGCGATCATGTGTTGATGCTACAAAACGGCAACCTGATTGCCGATGGCGCGCCTGCGGAAGTGATTAGCCCCGAAAGTTTGTCAGCGGTCTATGGCGTACGCGGACGTATTGAGCGCTGTTCACAGGGCGTACCGCAGGTGATTATCGACGGATTGGTCAGCGAACCGACCATCTAAATAGTGAGCCATCCGAACAACCTCCGGTAAGCGACTGCCCCGGAGGCATAATACTGCTAGTGTAAACGTCCATTTCCCAACATATCGCGCATGTTCGTCAGCATGTTCTCAAACAAACGTAATGCCAAACCAACGCTGTTTACGTTGTAGTACAACGCCGCGTCGTGATGCTTTAAATAATTCTCAAACTCCGGTTTACCGATCAATTTATAAATAGCCGTAAATCGCAGGATCAGATGGCTGCAATTATTGAGATACAAATCGAGCGTGCGGTAATCGCTTTTCATCAATTGAGTCAGTAGCACAGTCATATGCTCGAATTCCGCCAACAAGGACGCATAATCTCCCAAATTTTCAGCGCTGTGATCGGTCGATTTCATACTGCCGTCTCCCTTTATCCTTTCGCCATCCGGCATAGGATTCTATGGCCGCGTACAGCCTCACAGCACAACACGCGGCTTGATAGATCAGAAACGCTGCCACTCTTCTTCATCCTGGGCAGCTGCGCTTTTTTTCTTCGCGGGGTCGAGGCGAGGCACAGATAGGCCAGACGGCATAGAGGCGAGTGCGGGAGTCAGCGCCGATGGCGTCATCTTCCCCACAATAAATTGCCCCACCAGTTGGCTCAATGTACTTGCCTGTTCCTGCAACGACTGCGAGGCAGAGGAGGCTTCTTCGACCAATGAGGCGTTTTGCTGGGTCACATCATCCATCTGGTTAACGGCCTGATGTACCTGACTGATACCCTGACTTTGCTCTTCCGTCGCCGCAGCGATTTCGTTCACCAAATCCGTCACCTGCTGGATCGCGTCTTTCATCGCCGTCATGTTTTTCCCCACATCGCTGGCTTGTTCAACCCCTGCCGATACCAGCGAGTTTGAGGCATCAATCAAATCTTTGATCTCACGGGCTGCCGTAGACGAACGTTGTGCCAGCGTGCGCACTTCTCCCGCCACCACCGCAAAACCGCGACCTTGTTCACCCGCACGCGCAGCTTCTACCGCCGCATTCAGGGCAAGGATGTTGGTCTGAAACGCAATACCTTCGATGAGCGCAATGATATCGGTAATCTTGCCTGAGCTAGTACGAATATGTTCCATCGTACTCAGCATCGTACTGACTGAATCGGCACTATTGATAGAAATTCGGCTGGCATTGCCCGCCAACAGGCTGGCCTGCTGCGTGTTATCCGCATTCTGGCGTACCGTTTCGCTGATTTCCGTCATACTGGCAGCAGTTTGTTCCAGCGAAGCCGCCTGTTCCTCAGTACGCGCTGACAGATCCTCATTACCTGCTGCAATCTGCGTCACCGCACTGCTTACCGACTGCGATGAAGCATTCACCGAAGCCAACGCAGCGGAAACGCGATGCATCAGACGATTAAAGGCGCGCGCGGTATTCCCAACTTCATCCTTGCGCCGATCGTCAGCCTGAATGGTCAGGTCAAGATGCGTGCTGACGTTTTCCATCGTTTGATTCATATTGTTCAAACTCTTTCTAATGCCCAAAATGGTTCTCACAGCAAAAAAGCCTATCAGCAACACAATCAGTAACGTACCTGACAACAGGCCAAACCACGTTTGTTCATAGATCCGTTGATTCACCTGGCGCAGGTCATCGCCAATCTTGATATTAAGATCAAACTGTTTGCGATAGTTGGCGATCAAATTACGTACGGCCTCACCTGGCCCTCCCATGCCCTGGAGAAGGCCAAGCGCAATGTCATTTTGATTTGCACGTGATGCGTTCAAAAAAACAGGCAATGAAACCTGCAATTTTCCGATGAGATCGATTGCCTTATTTGTCAGTTGAAGATCTTCTTCGCTCGATATGTCATTTTTCAGGTAATACTCATTGAGCGCCTTCAACTCTTCGATGGTTTTAGTAATGTCCTGCTCGATCACCGGCAGCTTACGATCGTCATCCGTGGTCTGATGACGATACAAAAAAAGCACCAGCGAATTGCTTTTATCGACTAAGTTGTTCAAATCTTTGATGCTAGGAATGGCATTATCCTGAACGTATTCAAAGCGAGACTGGAACCCTGATAACAATGATAAAGTGACGATAACTAATGAGATAAGTGCTAGCGACATTAACGAGAACGTCAACAGCAGGCGTTGCGTGATATTCATAACCGCTCCATTTTTGAATTTTTATACCGCATCTTTTTTCCTGATTCTGGTGTGTCGAAGAAACGATATCCCCCTCAATATGTGGCATTTTGAGTAAAAATCCGACACGCCTTTATCACGCTTAATTATCGACACAGAAGTGAGCAGCTTGATAGCATAGATCGCCAAAACCACTTAATAATATTAAATCAATAAGATATAACTATTAAAAAAAGATAATCGATCGTCAAAAACATCTGATTATCCGGTAGTGCAGTACATAGAAAGGGAAACGTTTGCTTTTTATTTTAAATGAACAAAAAACCTGAACAAAAATCTGGTAGCACTGACATCGGCGATGTCATGTTATCGGTGGGCGGCAGAATGAGTGGAAAAGGCAAAAAAAAGCACTGACCAGTGAGGTTCAGTGCTTTTTTATCGCTGGTTTACTGTCTGATAGCGTTATTTCTTCGCTGGCAACGTAACCCAATAGCCTGGCTGATACGGCAGCGGCAGGAACTTTTCATGGAAGGTACGGAATGTTGCATCAGGATCGAGGTCTTTAAATAGTTCGGGGTGCATCCATTTCGCTAATACCTGAATCGCCACAAACTGATACGGGCTGTCATAGAACTGATGCCAGATCGCATGAGCGTTACCATCGGTTGCTACTGGCAACGTTTTAAATGCTGAGCGTTCCATCAGCTTTTGCAGGCGTTGCAGCGCTTCCTTTTGATCGGCTCCCGGTCCTATACCAACCCAGCCGTTCGCCGTGTTGTAGTTTTTCCAGTTAGCGCCGGTTACCACCACCACATCCGGGCGAGAGCTGATAATCTGCTCAGGATTCAGCGTACCAAACGTGCCGGGAATGATGTTCTTGGCAATGTTGTCACCGCCAGCAGCGTCAACCATGCGGCCAAAGTTTTCATCACCGAATGACATGCAGCATTCTTCATCATAACCACCCGCGCGGTCGATCATCACTTTTGGACGTGGGCCTTGATAATTTTTCAACCGATCGGTAACGATTTCAATCTGCTCACGACGGAATTTAATAATCTCTTCCGCACGCTGGGGTTTGCCCACCAGTTGCCCCATGATGTGAATGCTTTTCTCTGCGTTCTCAAACGGCTTTTCGCGGAAATCAATAAACACCACAGGAATACCCAGCGAACTGAGTTTTTCAATCAGTTTACCTTCATCCGTCGCCGCTTTTGACTCCAGATTCATCAACACCAAATCCGGTTTTAGCGTCAGCGCCTGTTCGACGTTGAAGGTGCCATCTTTCGCGCCGCCGAAAGTCGGCAGCTTTGTGATTTCCGGGTATTTCTTTTCATAAGCCAGATAGCCGTCGTAATCCGCTTTTGGCAGATCGTCACGCCAGCCAACCACGCGCTGGAACGGCGCTTCGGTATCAAAGGCAGCCAGCAGATAAATTTGTCGACCTTCCCCTAAAATTATCCGCTTCACTTCGGATTTAATTTCTACCTTCCTGCCACTAACGTCTTCAATAACAATCGGGTTAGGGCTAGCAGCAACGCTCGCACTCAGCCCCAACAGAGCAACGACTGAAAACAGCCATTTCTTCATTATTATTCCCTTCTGCGATTATGGTTATAAATGATAATAGTTATCATTATTGAAATAATATCCTGCCGTGATTAACAGAAGCAATGGGTTTTTAACGCAGCGTTAATAAAAGGTAAAATTAACCGGAGAATGGCCGAATACCGCCCATCATCGCGGGCTGTGCACTGAGGTAAAGCAGGACGCCGGAGCCAACTAAAATCAGCCCGCCAGCAAACGCCAGAAGAGAAAAAGCCGCACGTTGCCACACGGGCGATGTGCGGTTTGCGCCTAAGCGCTCAACAACACGACGGCAGTAAAAAACCAACACGGCCAGCGCCGAGATCGTAATCGCCGTTCCGGCAGCCATCACCAACGCAGAGGCGATGCCCCACAGATAGACGCCAATCACTTTAGAGAAAAGCAGCACCAGAATAGCGCCTGAGCACGGGCGCATCCCCATCGCCAGCACAATCATCAGACGCGTACGCCAACTGCTATCACGCTCAAGCTCCTCATTGCTCGGGAGATGGCGATGCCCACAGCCACAATCGGCATCGTGCTGATGAAGAGAATGAGACGGTGCAAGACGTCGATGAGTGGGTTCATTAAGTGGCGTCATGCGCAAAATCGTCGCCGGTTTAGGCTGCCGCGCTAGCACGATATATAGCTGTTTCAGCGCACGGAAACAGAGCAATAGCCCCAACCCCGCCACCAACACGAAGCTCCCCTTTTCCATCCAGAAACTGCTGTTATGCAGCGTTCGGCTCGATAGCTGCAAGATCCCCAATACTAAGGTCACCAGCGCGACTGCCATCCCCCCCTGAACCAGTGAGGCAGCACATGTTAACTTCAGGCTGCTTTTCAGCTTCGACGGGTGTGTCGCCAAATAGGTCATGATGACAACTTTACCGTGCCCCGGTCCGACAGCATGGAGCACGCCATACACCAAACTGAACATCATCAAACTCAGCCCTGCCTGATGTGGCTGCTGTTCCACCATCTGCAACAGATGTGACATCTGCTGGTGCAGCGATTTCTGCCAGATCGCACTTTGCAGCACAATTTGCGGCCAATATCCCACAATGTAATGTAGCGCCGCCGCCAGCAGCGCCAAAAATAGCCACAGCGGCCATAGATCGCGCAATCGGCTTAACAACGGGCGCTGACGTGGCAACGATCCGAGGTTCACTGACATTCCAACGTCACCCGCTGTGCAAATTGTTTCCCCAGCTCCATATCTTCATCCGGCGCATCGTTCTTATCCAGCGACAGCGCATAGGATTGCAGTTCAGCGTTAGGTTCCGGCGTGACGAGCGAGGTTTTGCAACGTGAAGCCAGCGCAGGTGCGAGCGTAACGGCCTTGTCATTCTGGTAGGACATATCGACAAAGTAGGTAGGATCGTAAGTAGAAATCAGCAAAGGCTTGCCCGCCAGCGGCTGTGGATGCGCCAGCGGCAGCACAAACTCCAGTACTGCCTGATTGCCTTTGCGGGAAAGATGATACTCCGTTGGCATCGGTGCATATTTCACGGGCTGACCATCACGATAAATATCGGTGAAATAGTGCTGCCCTAACACATTCGCCATCACTTCCGCCGCCAGCTTTTTCCAGACTTCAGAATCCTTTTTCGCCTTTCCTGCGTCATACAGCAAGTCGGCAGACGTGATAGGGTCCATCGTCCACTGCATACGTAAACCGGTGATGTTGTCGTTCTGGCTTTCAACTGTCGTTTGCATATCAATAAAACTGTGTGGGTGAGCGAAAACGGGTTGGCAGAGTGCCAAGCCTATCATTAGCAACGGTATCTGACCGCAACCACGTTTTAAAGCGTTATAATGTAACATTACTTTCACCACGATGTGTTACGCCACACTCTCTTATACTTTTGCGACAGTGTGATAGCTTACAGACGGTCGGATAAACAGGGCCGGAACGGCCAACAGCGCCATTACCCAAAACGTACCGCCCTGCACATGATCAAACAAGAAGCCGGACACCATGGTCATCACTGCAATACTCCCCCCCATCGCCAACGCGGAATATACCGCCTGCAATCGCAATACGTCACCTCCGCTGCGTGCCGCAATAAAGCGCATGGCGGCCAGGTGGCAGACGGTAAACGTACCGCAGTGCAATATCTGTATCACAATCAGCCACGGCAGAGCTACCGTCGCCCCCATCAAACCCCAGCGCACCACGCCGCATACCGCGGAAAGCAGCAGGAGCTGTCTGGCGCTCCAGCGTCGGAACAGGCGCTGGCTAAAGGTAAAGATGACGATCTCCGCGACAACCCCCAGCGACCAGAGATAACCAATAATCGAGGCGGAATAGCCTGAATCCTGCCAATAAATCACGCTGAAACCGTAGTAAGCCGCATGCGCCCCCTGTAACAGAGACACACAAAGCAGAAAACGCCATACCGCCGATTCACTCAGCAATTTTTTCCACGGCGTGACACTGGCAGATTGCGCCGTAGACGCGGTGGCCTGTGGCATCACACTCGGCCGGAACAGCATACCAAGCAGCATGGCGACAAGACCCGCACTCAGGATCGCCAAAATGGCGGGATGCCCCCAAATCGCCACCAGTTCCCCCGTCACAGCAGAGGCGATAACAAAGGCAATCGATCCCCACACGCGAACCTTACCGTAATCCATCACCACCTGCTTTTGCCACGTGGCAGCCAACGCATCAGTCAGCGGCACCAGCGGCGCAAAAAACAGATTAAACCCGATCATGACGACCATCAGCCACAGCCAGGCATTACCCAGCCAAAAGCCGACGACCAGCGCCAATGACAGCAGCGCCAGACCACGTAATACCGTAATTAATTTGGACGGATCTTTCACGCTGGGCGTAATGACCAAGCTGCCGATGAAGCGCGCCACCAGCCCCGCCCCCAACAGCATACCTATCGACTCTGCGGACAGTCCCTCACCTTTCAACCACCCGCCCCAAAACGGTAGGAAAACACCATAACAAAAAAAGTAGGTGAAATAGCTCAGCGCCAGCCAGCGCGTCGATTGCAAAACCATGATGTCTCCCTTTCGATGATGAACACTTCCGCTCACCATCCTACAAACAGTCACAAACACAACGTGTATAATTTCCCGCTGAAAGTGCGCCAGCATTTTTTTGCTAGCACTTCTTTTTGCCAGTGACTTTTTTTGCTGGTTACTGTGTCAGAGTGCATGCGGCGGCGCAACGCGTTATTCGTCATTACACGTGAACAGGTATATCGGCCTGTAAGGATGGCGGCCAGGGATGGCACGCCATAAAAAAACGTAGGGAACGTTTTTCAACGTCGCTTGCGACGGCCCGCAGGGTGGTGGCCAGGGATGGCCACCATAAAAAACGCCAGCACACAGGCTGGCGTTTAGGACATGTTCCGACAGTGATGTCAGAGACTATGTTGGATTATGCGTAAACCGGGAAGCGGGCGCAGATATCCAGAACTTTTTGCTTCACACGTTCAATGGTCGCTTCGTCGTTGATGTTGTCCAACACATCAGCGATCCAACCAGCCAGTTCACGCACTTCTGCTTCTTTAAAGCCGCGACGCGTTGCCGCTGGCGTACCGATACGGATACCGGAAGTCACGAACGGGCTCTTCGGATCGTTAGGCACGCTGTTTTTGTTCACGGTGATATTTGCACGACCCAGCGCAGCATCCGCTTCTTTACCGGTCAGGTTTTTGCTAACCAGATCCAGCAGGAACAGATGGTTGCTGGTCGCGCCGGAAACCACGTTGAAGCCACGTGACAGGAAGACCTCTACCATTGCTTTGGCATTCTTCGCGACCTGCTGCTGATAAACCTTGAATTCAGGCTCCATCGCTTCTTTCAGTGCAACCGCTTTACCCGCGATAACGTGCATCAACGGGCCGCCCTGACCGCCAGGGAAAACAGCGGAGTTCAGCTTTTTATACAACTCTTCGTCGCCGCCTTTCGCCAGAATCAGGCCACCGCGTGGGCCAGCCAGCGTTTTGTGCGTGGTGGTGGTCACGATGTGCGCATGAGGAACCGGGTTAGGGTAAACATCTGCGGCAATCAGACCAGCAACGTGTGCCATATCAACAAACAGGTAAGCACCGATGCTGTCAGCAATTTCGCGCATCTTCGCCCAGTCAACCACGCCAGAGTAAGCAGAGAAACCGCCGACGATCATTTTTGGCTTGTGCGTACGCGCCAGCTCAGCCATTTCGTCGTAGTCGATCTTGCCGCTTTCGTCGATGCCGTAAGGAATGACTTTATACAGTTTACCGGACAGGTTAACCGGAGAACCGTGCGTCAGGTGGCCACCGTGCGCCAGGTTCATACCCAGAATGGTGTCGCCCGGTTGCAGCAGCGCGGTGTAAACAGCAAAGTTAGCCTGAGAGCCGGAGTGCGGCTGCACATTGGCATAATCGGCACCGAACAGCGCTTTCGCACGGTCGATCGCCAATTGCTCAACGATGTCCACATACTCACAGCCGCCGTAGTAACGTTTGCCCGGATAACCTTCAGCATACTTGTTCGTCAGCTGAGACCCTTGAGCCTGCATAACGCGTGGGCTGGTGTAGTTTTCTGACGCAATCAGTTCAATGTGCTCTTCCTGACGCACCACTTCTTGCTCCATTGCTTGCCACAGGTCGGCATCATAATCGGCAATGTTCATTTCACGCTTTAACATCCGGATCTCCTGACTCAGCTAACATAAATATACTGGAAATTGATGGCCCATTTGGGAATTGGCCTACCCTCTTGGGGAATGACGTATAGTGTAAACCGTTTTTCCCTCATGAAGATAGGTCTTGACAGAGGTTTTTACGCAAACGATTAGCTACAGGCAGCGCAAGGCTTCAGCAAATATAAGTTGTGTCGCGACAAACGGATTTTTCTTCATTCTCATCCTGCTATTTCTTCATGTTATTCCCTCTTACCCACGCTAAAAACCCCTACCTCCAAAAAGGTAATTTACAGCGACAGACAAACCCAATAAGATGCATTAAAAATACAACTTATAAATTAAAACCAATAAATAAGGAGTCACCATGCTGGATAACCAGACTATCGCCATCGTTAAATCGACCATTCCTCTGCTGGCGGAAACCGGCCCAAAACTGACCGCGCATTTTTACGATCGCATGTTTACGCATAATCCAGAGCTTAAAGATATTTTCAACATGAGCAACCAACGCAATGGCGATCAGCGGGAGGCGCTGTTCAACGCGATTTGTGCTTATGCAACGAATATTGAAAACCTGGCCGCGCTGCTGCCTGCGGTTGAGCGCATCGCCCAGAAGCATGCCAGTTTTAACATTCAGGCCGATCAGTATCAGATTGTGGGTAATCACTTATTGGCAACGCTGGATGAATTGTTTAGCCCCGGTAAGGACGTGCTGGATGCCTGGGGTAAAGCCTATGGCGTACTGGCTAGTGTCTTCATCCAATGCGAAGGCGATATCTACCGCAGCACCGCAGCAAAAAACGGCGGCTGGAGCGGTGTGCGACCTTTCCGTATTGTGAAAAAGCAGCCGCAAAGTTCAGTGATTACCAGCTTCACACTGGAACCCACCGACGACCAGCCTATTGCTGATTTTCAGCCGGGCCAATATCTGGCGGTTTACATCAAGCATGACAGTTTTGCCAATCAGGAAATTCGCCAATATTCTCTGACCCATGCACCGAATGGAAAGTCTTATCGGATTGCAGTTAAACGTGAATCACAAGGCGCTGTTTCCGGCTATCTGCATGATACCGCTCGTGAAGGCGATATCATCCATCTGGCCGCTCCGCATGGCGACTTCTTCCTTGATATTCCCACTACCACACCGGTTGCTCTGATTTCAGGTGGCGTAGGGCAAACACCGATGCTGGGCATGCTACATACGCTAAAACAGCAAGGCCACCAGGCTAAAGTATTATGGCTGCACGCGGCAGAAAACGGCGCAACGCATGCGTTTGCTGATGAGATAGAACAGACGGGGCAAGCGCTGCCGCAGTTTCAGCACCACATCTGGTATCGGGTGCCACAGCAGACCGATCGCCCAGGCGAAGATTATCATCACAACGGGCTGATGCAGTTGGCTTTGCTAAAAGAGGAATTGACCACACCAGATATGCACTATTACCTGTGCGGTCCTGTAGTTTTCATGCAGTTCATCGCACAGCAGTTGCTGGCAATCGGCACCCCGGCTGAGCAACTGCATTATGAATGTTTTGGTCCGCATAAAGTTGTCTAACCCTCATTGATAACGGATCAAACCCAAAGGTCGCTTTTTGCGGCCTTTTTTTCGTCTACCAAAACACCGCCGTCCCAGAAACACTTTAGCGATCACAATTTTATATGCCGATACACGGGTACTCCGCTAAAAAAGAGGTGGGTCACAAAAAAACAGACATTATTAAAATAACATTTCATTTTTAATGAATGATTATTTCATCAAAAGAACCTGCGTTTAGGCATCGCCCTTGAATCAGCTTGGGTGCACAATAAAAGCGCCGATGTTCTCTCTAAAGGCCGTGACAAGAACGCTAAAAAACAACGTTCTTTCTTTGATAACACTTGGGTTCATTAACCGTTTTCGATTAACCAACAAGGGATATGTTTGACCATGGCAAAACGTTTTTCAGAAAGTATGGCTTTAGCGTTGATACTTTCCGCCCCTTTCACATTCGTACACGCTAAAGCTCCCGCCGCTGCACACCAGACCGCCGCACCAGAGAGCGCTAAATTGCTGTCAGGTTCAACGCTAGGTGAAAAAACGGGGTTATCCGGTAGTGTCACTGCACGGGATATTCATCTCCCCGCCACCATCATTATCAGAGACCAACAGGGCCAGAAGCGGCAAACGCAGACCGATGAGCAAGGGACATATCACCTTGATGTTTCAGGTCTCACGCCCCCGTTACGAGTTTTAGCCATTGAATCCGGTGGTAATAACTGCCTGCTAAATAATATTTCCCGTGCAATCTGCCTGTCTGCCGTCGCACCTTCACTGCATGACGGTAAAGAAAATATCGCCAATATCAACCCACTGACCGACCGCATTACCTCAGATATCGCGGTAGCAGCGGGTTACATCGGCCCACAGCAGCTCACCGACGACACGGCCTCACCAACGCTGGATGCCGCGGCATGGAAAACCGCCTACACCGATTTTCATGCTGGTTTTAATGGTGCGCTAAAACAGGTTGGTATCAGCGCCCCCGCGCGTTTCGATCCCCTAACCTATCCCGCAGGCCAGCAGGACGCCGTCACCAAAATCGTCAACGTCATTAACCATAACCGCAATTATCACAACAATACGGGCTACTCCGGCCATACCGTGCTGACCGACAGCGCATTTCACCCGATTGTCGGCCTGAATGATAAAGGCGACTATGAACCGTTAGATTATCGCTCTGCCCGCCAAAGCCTGGATGACATCCAGAAAGCACAAACCCGTATTTTCCTCGTTGGCGATTCAACCGCAGCCACTTATGAAAAAATACGCTTCCCACGTATGGGATGGGGCCAGGTTTTTGAACAACAGTTCAGTAAAAACAGCAGCGTGAAAGTCGTCAATGGTACGCGTGCAGGACGCAGCTCACGCGACTATTTTTACGAGGGCTGGTTCCGCCAGATGCAGCCATTGATGAAGGAAGGTGACTTTCTATTTATACAAATGGGACACAACGATCAAAATTGCAACGGTGCAAAAGAAATACGCGGCCCTGCTGATGTTGCGAATCTGTGTACTTATCCGAATGATGCTGCTGGGAAAAAACAGGCACCGCAGGGGAAAGCCGATATGTCATTCCAGACATCACTGGAACGCTACATCACTTTCGCTCGTCAACACAAACTCACGCCGGTTCTGCTAACCCCGACCACTCGAGTGAAAACGGCTGAGGGGAAAAACGGCACACCTGCCGTACATAGCCACTTCACCAAACAAAATGCGGACAACGGCTATGCCTTCGTCGGCGATTACAGCCAGACCATCAAGGACACCGCAGAGGATAACAAGGTCATTTTGCTGGATGTTGAGCCCGCCACCATTGCATTGGCAAATCAGGGCAACAGCAACCATTGGAAACAATACTGGCTGGTGATCGACCCCAAAAAATATCCTTACTATCGCGATCAGGCAGGTAGCTTGAGCAAACCAGACACCACCCATTTCCAGCAAAAAGGCGCTATTGCCGTGGCAGGGATTGTCGCTAACGCCATTCGACAGGAACCGGCTTTAGCAGCTCTGGCGGAGAAAACCGTCAGCAAGCATAAGTAGTTATCAGTCAGACAAAACGATAAGACAGAACCGCGCGCGGCGTTATTTAGCCGCGCGTTATAGACCTTCCTCTTTCCCTTACCGATTACAGGACTCTGGACATGATAAACGCCTCACACCTCTGCAAAACGCTGACCTTGGCCATGTTAATTTCCTCACCCTGGGCGTTAGCACAGGTTGCCGACTATAATGCGCTGGTTTCCGCCAATGCAACGGACGCCAAGGCCTACAAATCCATTACTGAAGCGATTGCCAGCGCCCCGGCAGACAGTTCCCCGTTTGTTATCTATGTGAAAAATGGCGTATACCACGAACGCCTCACCATTACGCGCCCCAATATCCATCTACAGGGCGAAAGCCGTGACGGCACCGTGATCACCGCAACCACCGCGGCGGGGATGCTCAAACCCGATGGCAGTAAATGGGGAACCTATGGCAGCAACACGGTAAAAGTTGATGCCCCCGATTTCAGCGCCCGTTCACTGACCATCAGCAACGATTTCGATTACCCTGCCAATCAGGCCAAAGCCAATGATGACGCGACCAAATTAAAAGATTCGCAGGCCGTAGCACTATTAGTTGCCGAAAACAGCGATCGGGCGTGGTTCCATGATGTCAGTCTGACTGGCTATCAGGACACGCTATATGTGAAAGGTGGTCGCAGCTTCTTCTCAAAATGCCGTATCAGCGGCACCGTTGATTTTATCTTTGGCAACGGCACTGCGCTGTTTGACGATTGTGACATCGTCGCCCGTAATCGTACCGACGTGAAAGATCAACCACTTGGCTACCTCACCGCCCCCAGCACTGACATTAAGCAAAAATATGGTTTGGTCATTATTAATAGTCGGGTGATTAAAGAGAAAGATGTGCCCGCCAAAAGCTATGGTCTGGGTCGTCCATGGCACCCAACAACCACCTTTGAAGATGGTCGTTATGCCGATCCTAACGCCATCGGCCAGACCGTTTTCCTGAACACCAGCATGGACGACCACATCTATGGCTGGGACAAAATGTCAGGCAAAGATAAACAAGGTGAAAAAATCTGGTTCCACCCGCAGGACTCGCGCTTTTTCGAGTATAAATCCAGCGGTTCAGGGGCAGAGAAAAACGATCAGCGCCGTCAGTTGAGCGAGGCGGAAGCGGCAGAATACACCGCTGATAAAGTATTAGCGGGCTGGGTTCCTACTGCACCTAAAGGGAAGTAAATATGACGAAGCCAGCCTTTATCAGGCTGGCTTCTATACTCGTCCTACTTCAAGTTGCATGTGCGTTGGCTGCATGAAACGAGAATTATGTAGAGCATAAACGGAGTTGGCAGGGTGAAGCGAAACGATTAAATCGCTTCCTCGTCCTCTTCACCGGTACGAATACGAACAACGCGCGCCACATCAAACACAAAGATTTTACCGTCGCCAATTTTACCCGTCTGCGCGGTCTGTGTGATGGTTTCAACACAGGTATCAACAATATCATCCGACACAACAATTTCGATTTTTACTTTCGGCAGAAAATCGACCATGTATTCTGCGCCGCGATACA
Source organism: Pectobacterium araliae (assembly GCF_037076465.1). NCBI lineage: Bacteria > Pseudomonadati > Pseudomonadota > Gammaproteobacteria > Enterobacterales > Pectobacteriaceae > Pectobacterium > Pectobacterium araliae. The sequence goes on from NZ_AP028908.1 coordinate 3,186,182, forward strand.
GTTCGGTGTGGCCTTTCTGGCGACCAAAGCCTTTAACTTCTGTCACCGTCATCCCTGTGATGCCCACTTCAGCTAACGCTTCACGTACATCGTCCAGTTTGAACGGCTTAATAATCGCATCAATCTTCTTCATGGAGGAACCTTTGTGTTATCTATGTTGCGGCCAAAGCCGAGCATCAGCAAATAAACAGCATGTCAGAACTCAGGCGGACAATCTATATCTTCATACTTCAAGCTACTGGTGAATTGTGGGCATTTATCCACACCACACTGCATTACAGGCGTCCTACCTGCGCTCTCAGCGCTAATCTTTAAAATCGTTGGCATCTAGTTCGTGCCGACCCAACAGTTTATAAAATTCCGTTCGATTACGCCCGGCCATTCGCGCAGCCTGCGTCACGTTACCTTTTGCGATCTGTAGTAGTTTTCGCAAATAGTTAAGTTCAAACTGATGGCGCGCTTCAACAAACGTCGGCAGCGCGGTATTTTCACCTTCCAGTGCCTGTTCAACCAGGGCATCGCTGATTACCGGCGCGCTGGTTAACGCCACACACTGTTCGATGACATTCACCAACTGACGCACGTTACCCGGCCAACTTGCCGTCATCAAGCGCTTCATCGCATCCGTTGAAAAGGTGCGCACAAAAGGCTTGTGACGATTGGCGGATTCACGCAACAGATGGTTTGCCAACAGCGGAATATCCTCAGCACGCTCATGCAGCGCTGGCAGCTTCATATTCACCACGTTGAGCCGATAATACAGATCTTCACGGAATTCGTTTTTTTCCATCGCCTTCGGCAAATCACGGTGCGTGGCGGAAATAATCCTCACGTCGATGTCCAGATCGCGATTACTCCCCAGCGGGCGGACTTTTCGTTCCTGTAAAACACGTAGCAGCTTAACCTGTAAAGACAGCGGCATATCGCCAATTTCATCTAAAAACAGCGTACCGCCTTCTGCCGCCTGAAAAAGCCCTTCACGGCTGCTAACCGCCCCCGTAAAGGCCCCTTTCGCATGGCCAAACAACTCCGACTCCAGCAGCGGTTCCGGCAACGCGCCGCAGTTAATCGCGATAAATGCTTTCTTCGCACGCGGGCTTGCCGCATGAATCGCCTGAGCCAGCACCTCCTTCCCGGTTCCGCTCTGACCGTTAATCAGCACGCTAACATCCGACTGCGCGACCATTCTGGCCTGTTCCAGTAGACGTAACATAATAAGACTGCGCGTCACGATGGTTTCACGCCAGCTTTCATCGCCCGCCGGAGCGGACAATGCCAGCGCTTCGTCTATCGCTTTGTAGAGCGCATCACGGTCGACGGGCTTCGTCAGAAAGCTAAATACGCCCTGTTGCGTCGCCGCTACCGCATCGGGAATGGAACCGTGAGCGGTTAAAATAATCACCGGCATCCCCGGCTGATAGCGCTGGATTTCGGAAAACAGCGCCATGCCATCCATTTCATCCATACGAAGGTCGCTGATCACCAGATCGAACGTCTCGCGCGTTAACAGCCGCAGCGCCTCCTGGCCGCTCTCCGCCGTCATCACGCTAAACCCTTCGCTGGTCAGGCGCATTCCCAACAGCTTCAGCAGGCTGGGGTCATCATCCACGAGCAACAAACTCGCCGTTTTTCGGGCTGTCATTGTCTTGTTGATTCCTTCGTCGTCGATTTGTCCGTATGTGATTCAATTGGCGGCGTATAGGTGTCATCCGCATCAACGGGCTCATTTCTGGGTTTCGTGGCCGAATTGCGTGGACTATCTCTATTTGCCCCCGCACTACCACGGTGATCGGCATCGTTATCCGGCATTTCCCCTGACAACTGCTTACGGGATGATAGTTGACGCTCAATATCCGTCAGGTTTTCCAGTTTCTGCGTGGTTGTCTCTAACTGGTATTGCAGGTGATTTTGCTGCACGCGTAGGGTGTCTAGCTGCTTGTCGCTGGATTCCTGTAAACGTTTATAGCGTAGGCGTTCATCCGATAGCGCCAGAAATAGCGTTTGCCTATCACGCCAGGTTTGCATCAGCGGACGCAGCGCCGCAGGGAAAGCCAGACGATATAAATTGATTTGTTCCAGCACCTGACGGCGTTCAACCTGAGTAATACCGGCATTATCCAGTAAAATACCCTGCTTAAACGCATTTTCCCAGCTATCGCCCGCGACTTGCTCAGCTTCTTCACGAGCCTGAAACTGCGTCAGACGTCCTGCACAATCCATCGCCCGCAACCAATAAAGCGCGTTGTTCATGGACTCGCGATCGTCTATCTGCCACAAATGCTCACATTGCGCGATACGGAAATCGGCAACCTGCTCTTTCGGCGGTGTACCTTCTGTTTCCAGCAATGTAGTACCGCTGTTCACATAACTATTGCACGCCGCCAAAACAAGCGACGACGACAGTAGCACCGCCTTCAACAGACAGGAGAATCGTCTCTTCACCAACCATCCCTTCATAAACCCTGCATTCATTATCTATTCATTCTCGGACTTTATTCATTATCGGACTATTCGTTATCGGACAATAAGGGCAGTTCGATGCGGAAACACACGTCAGCATAGTCCACGGTAATTAAACTAAGCTCACCACGCATACGACGGATGCAATCGCGCGCAATACTCAGACCAAGCCCGCTGCCCTTTACCGCGCCACGACGCTGATGGCTTCCCTGATAAAAGGGCTCAAAAATCATGCTCCGCTCGGCATCAGGAATGGGCGTACCACTGTTGGCAACATCAATCTGAACGCGATTGCCAACCTGACGGCTATAAATCCAAATGTTACCGGATTCCTTACCGTAGTGCACCGCATTGGAATAGAGATTATCAATCACTCGCATCAACAGCGTCGTCTCCGCCCAGCAGTGCCCAACGGCCAGCGCTACATCGGTATGAATCAACTTGGCGCGAGCGGGGAGACTGTGCGATGACACAACAATATCGACGATCTCTTCGAGTTCAACCCGCTCCAACTCGGTCGGTGTATCTGCCAGTTTGCGGTTATAGTCCAGCAGTTGGTCGATCAACTGTAACAGGTGGCGACTGCTGCTATCGAGAATAGCGACCACCTCCTTCTGGTCGGCAGTCAGTGGGCCAACGACTTCATCGGCCAGCAGTTCGGTGCCTTCTCGCAGGCTGGCCAGCGGCGTCTTGAGCTCATGGGAAATGTGACGTAAGAACTCATGTCGTTGTGACTCCAGCCAGGACAGACGCTCACTCAGCCAGATAATGCGCTGCGCCAGCGTCCGAATCTCACGCGGGCCTTTGAACGTGCTGGTGTTCCCCAGCGAACGGCCTTCACCAAGGCGGTTAATCATCCGCTCTACGCCATTAACTGGGCCAATAATCATCCGCGTAAAGAGAGCGACCAGCAGTACGCTGACCAGAAACAAGAGCAACGCCTGCCAACCAAAGAACTGGCCGCGTTCGGAAATAGCCTGTTGAAGCTGTTGCCCGCGAGAGAAAACGACGTCACGCGTCACCTGCACCATCTGTCCGTTAGCGCGAGAGAACCCTTCCAGCAGGCTGGACGCCGTTTGTTCCGGGCCACTGTTATGACAGCGAATGTCGCCGAGCTGAGTCAGGAGTTGACGTAACGTCTGGTAATAACGGGGATCGGGAAGCACCCGTGCATGGGAGTCAAGCATTTGCGAATACTGTTTACGCTGGTTCTGGTAGAGCGTCGCCAGCGTCTGATCGTCTAATACGCAGTATTGCCGGTAGCTACGCTCCATCGCCAGCGCGACGCTGGTCATCGCTTCACTGCGGCGGGCATCCGCCAGCGTCGTTCGGTTAATCTCCGCAGCCTGTTCGCTCAGCATGTTCAGGCTTTGATAAGCCTGATAGGCCAGGACCAATAGCGGCAGCAAAACCAGCAAGAACGCCATAATCACTAATTGCCGCAGGGAACGCGGGAATAAACGCCATCGTTTCAAAGAAATCATCTCGTTACCTATCGAATCCGATCTGATGCTAACTGAGTCTGATAAAAGTTCAACGTTTTCCCTTACGGCATGCGCAACGCTTCGCAATACGGCATGAATACCCATGTAACGTCGTAAAACGTAACGCTGTAAAAAGCAACCAGGGGAGATTCTTTGGGGGAGGTGGCGGGTATGAAACGTCACGCGGCCAGAAGAATCGCTCCCTCTGGCCGCGTAACTGAATAGGCGGTGCCTCACTCAACGTGTCGTCCGATGCTTGATAACGTTTGTTTTCACGTACGGTTATCGGTCTGGTGGACGATAGGCACCCTTTCTTTTGGCATCATTCCAGATGTTATGAGCGAAAATGTTTGCCAGTTAGCAACGCAATCATAACCAGTTGAATGAGCAACATTGATTAAAATGCACATATCATGCCAACCTAAAAAAACAAAACATAACCACATGATTAATAATAATTTTTATCATTAACTTTATCGAAAAACAGATTATCTGAAATTAAAAGCGCGAAAATATGCGTAAAAGAGACGATTTATGTCGCTAAAAGCAGACAGCTTTATCACGCTGCCATAGAACCAATATAAATCAATCAGTTAAATGTCACCAATTAGAGACAGCAAAAAATCAATCCGTCGCAAAAAAACGACAAACCGAGACAACAGAGGTAAAAAAGGGGCCGAAGCCCCTTTCTCTGACTGACCTTAGCTTAGCCTAACTGTCTACGTGCGTTGCGGAACATACGCATCCACGGGCCATCCTCGCCCCATTCTTCCGGATGCCAAGAGTTGCTAACGGTACGGAACACGCGTTCAGGATGTGGCATCATGACCGTTGCCCGACCGCTGGTGCTGGTGACCGCCGTAATACCGTTCGGCGACCCATTCGGGTTAGCTGGATAGTTCTCGGTTACCTGCCCGTAGTGGTTGATATAACGCAGTGCGACCAGACCGTGTTCTTCAATCGCCGCTAAATGTGCATCGTCGCGGACTTCAACCTGCCCTTCACCGTGTGAAACAGCAATTGGCAGGTGCGATCCCGCCATGTCATTCATAAATAGCGACGGGCTTTTCTCCACTTCGACCAGACTGAAACGGGCTTCAAAGCGATCGGATTTATTACGAACAAAGCGCGGCCAGAGATCGGCACCTGGAATTAATTCACGCAGGTTAGACATCATCTGGCAGCCGTTACATACGCCCAGCGCCAGCGTCTGCGGACGCAAGAAGAATTCAGCGAATTCATCACGCACGCGAGAGTTGAAAAGAATAGATTTAGCCCAGCCTTCACCCGCGCCCAGCACGTCACCATAAGAGAAGCCGCCACACGCCACCAGCGCTTGGAAATCCTTCAAGTTACGGCGATTCGCCAGCAGGTCACTCATATGGATATCGATGGCATCAAAGCCAGCACGGTGGAACGCCGCCGCCATTTCTACGTGGGAATTCACCCCCTGCTCACGCAGGACTGCCACTTTAGGCCGAACATGCTTAGCAATATAAGGTGCGGCGATATCTTCCTGCGGGTTGAAGGTCAGCGATACATTCAGGCCAGGGTCGTTATCATCCTGTCTGGCGATGTGTTCCTGATCGGCACACTGCGGGTTATCACGCAGGCGCTGCATCTGCCAGCTGGTTTCAGCCCACCAGCGGCGCAGCGTCGAACGGCTTTCCTGATAGACCGCTTCAGCCCCCTGATTGATGGTGAAACGCGTTCCTTCTTCGGCATAACCAAGATAATGCACGCAATCAGCCAAACCGTGCAGCGCCAGAACGGCGTTGACTTCGGCACGACGCGCGGCAGGAATCTGGATCACGGCACCCAATTCTTCGTTAAACAGCGTCGCCAGCGTATCTTCACCCTGAGACGCGATATCAACAGTCACACCGCAATGGCCAGCAAACGCCATCTCTGCCAGCGTAACCAGCAGGCCGCCGTCAGAACGGTCGTGGTAGGCCAGAAGCGCTTTGTCCGCGACCAGTTGCTGTATGGCGTTAAAGAAGCCAGCCAATTGCTCTGGGCTATGAACATCGGCGGTCTTGCGACCCAGTTGACGATAAACCTGCGCCAGCGCTGTCGCGCCCAGTGCTTTATTACCAGCACCCAGATCGATCAGCAGCAGCGCATTATCCTGTCCGGTACGCAGCTGTGGCGTTACCGTGTTACGCACGTCTTCCACGCGGGCAAATGCAGAGATCACCAGCGACATCGGCGAGGTGACCGCGCGATCTTCACCGTCTTCCTGCCAGCGAGTTTTCATCGACATGGAGTCTTTACCCACTGGGATCGTCAGACCCAGCGCCGGACACAGTTCTTCGCCCACGGCTTTTACCGCATCGTACAGGCCAGCGTCTTCACCTGGATGCCCTGCTGCCGCCATCCAGTTTGCAGACAGCTTCACGCGAGTCAGCGGACCGATATGCGTAGCAGCAATGTTCGTCAGCGCCTCACCGACGGCTAAACGCGCGGAGGCCGCAAAGTTGCGCAGCGCGACAGGCGCACGTTCGCCGATAGACATCGCCTCGCCGTAATAGCTATCAAGGCTAGCGGTAGTCACCGCACAGTCAGCCACTGGCACCTGCCACGGCCCAACCATCTGATCGCGTGCCACCATACCGGTAACAGAGCGGTCGCCAATGGTGATCAGGAAGGTTTTTTCCGCGACGACCGGTAAGTGCAGCACGCGCTCGACCGCTTCGGCCAGATAAATTTCGTCACGCTGTAACGGTGTGCCTTCTACCTGTTTGCGTTCTACATCACGCAGCATCTTCGGCGTTTTGCCCAGCAGCACATCCAGCGGTAAGTCGATAGGTTGGTTGTTGAAGTGACGATCGTTCATCGTCAGATGCAGTTCTTCCGTCGCTTCACCAATCACCGCATAAGGCGCGCGCTCACGGCGGCAAATGTCATCAAACTGTGCCAGTTGCTCTGGCGCAACCGCCAGAACGTAGCGTTCCTGCGACTCGTTACACCAGACTTCTAGCGGGCTCATGCCTGGCTCATCGTTCAAAATATCACGCAGTTCAAAGCGACCACCGCGACCACCGTCGCTCACCAGTTCAGGCATTGCGTTAGACAAGCCGCCCGCGCCAACATCGTGAATGAATAGGATCGGGTTGGCTTCACCCAATTGCCAGCAGCGGTCGATCACTTCCTGACAGCGACGCTCCATTTCTGGGTTATCGCGCTGAACAGAAGCAAAATCCAGATCCGCATCAGACTGACCCGATGCCATGGAAGACGCTGCACCACCGCCCAGACCGATATTCATCGACGGCCCACCCAGTACAATCAGTTTAGCGCCAACACTAATTTCGCCTTTTTGGACGTGATCGGCGCGAATGTTACCAATGCCGCCCGCCAGCATGATCGGTTTATGGTAGCCGCGCGGCTCTGTGCCATTGTGGCTATCAACACGTTCTTCATAGGTACGGAAATAGCCGGTCAGTGCAGGACGGCCGAATTCGTTGTTAAATGCCGCGCCGCCTAATGGGCCTTCGGTCATGATATCCAGCGCGCTGACAATGCGTTCTGGCTTGCCAAATTCTTCTTCTTCCCACGGTTGGATAAAGCCAGGAATACGCAGGTTCGATACCGAGAAGCCAACCAAGCCGGCTTTCGGCTTAGAGCCACGACCCGTTGCGCCTTCATCACGGATTTCGCCGCCAGAGCCAGTCGCCGCGCCCGGCCACGGAGAAATCGCGGTTGGGTGGTTATGCGTTTCCACCTTCATCAGGATATGTGCGTCTTCCTGATGGTAAGCATATTGCCCGTTGGCATCGGTGTAGAAACGGCCAACGGCGGAACCCTCCATTACAGCGGCGTTGTCTTTATAGGCAGAGAGAACGTGATCGGGCGTGTGTTCAAAGGTGTTTTTGATCATTTTGAACAGTGATTTCGGCTGAGTGACGCCGTCGATTACCCAATCTGCGTTAAAAATCTTGTGGCGGCAGTGCTCAGAGTTCGCCTGTGCGAACATGTACAGTTCAATATCGGTCGGGTTGCGGCCAAGATGGGTGAAGGCGTCCAGCAGATAATCAATTTCATCTTCTGCCAATGCCAGCCCCAGACGGACATTCGCCTCCTCCAACGCCTGACGCCCTTGCAGCAGAATTTCGATACGCTTGAAAGGGGCGGGTTGATGATGAGAGAACAGCGCTTCAGCCTGTTTCAGGTCGCTAAACACGCTTTCCATCATCCGGTCATGCAGCAATGCCCCCAGTTGCTGCCACTGTTCATCACTCAGCGTCGGCGCATGAATATAGAAAGCCAGACCGCGCTCCAGGCGCAGTACTTTGCTTAATCCACAGTTATGGGCAATGTCCGTGGCTTTGGAAGACCACGGTGAAATGGTGCCAGGACGCGGTGTGACCAGTAACAGACGACCTTGCGGCTCGTGCTCCGCGAGAGAAGGACCATACTTCAGCAAACGTGTCAGTTTGGCCTGTTCATCGTTGTTCAGCGGGGCGCTGACATCGGCGAAATGTACGTATTCAGCATAGATATCGCTAACCGGCAAAATGTGCTCTTTGCAGCGGACCAGCAATTTATTAATACGAAAAGCCGATAAAGCAGGTGAACCACGCAGTATTTCCATAATCTAAAGTTCTCTCGTCTTCGATGCACTGGCTGCGATACAGCCACTGGGCACAACAGGGGGGAAACGCGCACATTATAGAGAATCCTTCCCTCGGACGAAACCGTTTGCGTGGCGATAATTTCACTTCACATCCGTCGAATGATTAATCGGTGACCAAATCAATAAAAGTTGCACACTGGCGGTTTGTTAAGCAAAATGCCCCCACTCTGGGAAATGACGTATAAAAAAACTGCCGTTACAGACAGCCTGGCCATCCGGCCGCCGAGAGATAACTATTTGAAGCCGTTAAAATTAAATTATTTTTTCATCGGGATTATCACGTTACTACTGGCGTTAGCGCTATGGCCTAGCATTCCCTGGCGCAGCAGTCAGGATGTACAGCTCAGGCAGATCCTCTCACGCGGCGAGTTACGTATCAGTACCGTTAACTCACCGCTGACTTATGCTATGAGCAACGGTTCCCCGACAGGTCTGGACTATGAACTGGCAAAACGGTTTGCCGATTACCTCGGCGTCAAGCTGGTGGTTTCGCCACGCAAGAATCTTGACGAACTGTTCGACGATCTGGACGGTGACGATGCAGATCTGCTGGCTGCCGGGTTGATTTACAATCATGAGCGTCTGGAGCGTTTCCGTGCTGGCCCGACCTACTACTCCATCTCACAGCAGATGGTCTACCGCCTCGGTTCACCTCGCCCAAAAACGCTGGATAAACTGCAAGGCCGTCTCGTTGTCACATCAGGCTCCGCCCATGCGGCGACCCTGCGCGATTTAAAAGCAGAGAAGTACCCACAGTTGAGCTGGGAATCCGCCTCCGATCAGAGCACACAGGAATTACTGAAACAGGTTGCTGACGGCAAACTGGACTATGCACTAGGCGACTCAGTGACCATCGGCCTGATGCAGCGTATCCATCCGCAGCTCGCCGTTGCCTTCGATCTTAGCGACGAAGAGCCGGTCACCTGGTATATGCGTCGATCGCACGATGACAGTCTGTCTGCTGCCCTGTTGGATTTTTTCAGCAAGATTGTCGAAGATGGCACGCTCGCGCGTCTGGAAGAAAAATATCTTGGTCACGTTGGTGAATTTGATTATGTCGATACCACCACGTTTCTGAGCGCCATTGATGAAACGTTGCCGGATCTGCGCCCGCTGTTTGAAAAACACGCCACCGATATCGACTGGAAGTTGCTAGCCGCCATCTCCTATCAGGAGTCACACTGGAACCCGCTGGCAACCTCCCCTACCGGCGTGCGCGGGTTGATGATGCTAACGCGTAACACAGCAGAAAGCCTGAACGTGACCGATCGCGTCGACCCAGAGCAGAGTATTCGCGGCGGCGCACAATATATGTCAAATATGATGCAGAAAATGCCAGACACCATTCCCGAAGATGAAAAAATCTGGTTTGCGCTGGCATCCTACAATATGGGGTACGCCCATCTGCTTGATGCACGTAAATTGACCGAGAAACAAAAAGGCAATCCTGACAGTTGGGTAGACGTAAAAATGCGCCTGCCAATGCTAAGTCAGAAGCGCTATTACACGCAAACCACCTACGGCTACGCACGCGGGCAAGAAGCCTATAACTATGTGGAAAATATTCGGCGCTATATGGTGAGTCTGGAAGGTTATCTGATAGAAAAAGAAGCCAAGGCTCAGCAACAAACCCAGATTGCGCAAGGCTATCCGGCCGTCCCTCTGAACAAGGTACAGGAATAAGACTACATAAAGAAAAAAACGCTGCGACTCCAGCCCCCGTGCTGGTCACGTCAGCCTCATTTTAGGAGAAACGCGGGGATGAGGTAGGGACACCTCGCCCCGTGGTCGCTCCGTGTATCTCGGTTCTAAAAGATCGGCGTTGCGCTATCTCTGCGCGGCGTTTTTGACTGCCGCACGGCGGGCTTTATGCTGTTCACGACGTAGACGAAAAAATGCGCTGAGCATTGCAGAGCATTCATCGGCCAGCACACCCGATTCAACAACAATCTGATGATTCATGCCGGGGTGGCGCAGAATGTCCAACAGCGATCCCGCCGCCCCCGTTTTCTCATCTGATGCGCCATAAACCAGACGACCAATGCGGCCATGTATCATCGCGCCCGCACACATGATGCACGGCTCCAACGTGACATACAGCGTGGTCTCCAGCAGGCGGTAGTTCTGCAACACGACGCCCCCCTGCCGCAGTGCCATAATTTCAGCGTGCGCAGTCGGATCGTGATGCCCTATCGGCCGATTCCACCCTTCGCCAATCGCTTCATTATCCAACACCAGCACCGCACCAACCGGGACTTCACCTTCATCTTGAGCACGCTGAGCCAGCGTCAATGCATAGCGCATCCAATATTCATCATTACGCGGGCTAACCACGTTTCCTCACTTAGAACCTATCCCATTAGGCTCTTATCATTCCTATTTTGGCGGCGCATTATACCTATATGGCTGGCGTATTGAAGACGTTACTCCAGTTGTTGCAGACTCCCTTCGGGCGTCACCCGCCAGCGATGCTCGCAAAAATAGAGCAATGGGTTGTCCTGCTTGCTATCGCTATAACCGCTGTAGAGCTTGAGCGGTGCGCCTAAACGCTGTTCCATCTGCGTGACTTTTTCATGCCCGAGACAGCGCAGCGTGAGTACCCAGCCACCGTAGCGACGGGTAATCTGACTCCCCATCAGGCGCACGCCAGATAGAAAAGGGGAATCGTGATAGACCTGCTCCACCAGTCGCTGTGGCGATCCCGTCACCAGCCAAACCTGTGCATCACTGTCTTCAAGATAGCTTTTCAACCGCTGTTGAACCTGCGGAAACGGGATGACATCGCGACGAAACGCACCGACGAACTGCTTTTCAAGCAGGACAAGGTCATCTTCGTCACGCCCAAACGTAATCGCCCACAGCAACCCACTCATCGGCCAGCGCGCCGCGCGACCCCGAATCAATAATCCAAGCCCGATAATCGGTAATAGCGGAATAACCAGAATGAGATTTAACGGCAATCGACGAAGCAAGAAACGTAAAAAACTGCCAAACATATCCTGCTGATGCAACGTGCCATCCAGATCAAAAAAAACAATACGTTGCTCTCGCTTATCACTCAAAACATATCCCCCGACTTATACCAAGATAGTCTTATCCGCTAATCAGCGCCTCACGCAGATAACCGTTGTGCTGCTTCAGGCGTTCACGCGCCGTCTCTACGTCAATATTAGCCAGAAGCATCAGAATCGCAGGCTTAACGTTATTATCTGCCTGTACCAGCGCCTGCCGCGCCGTATCCTGTTCTGCCCCCGTCGCTTCCACCACAATACGGCAAGCCCGATCCAACAGCTTCACATTGGTTGCCTTCACATCGACCATCAAATTCTGATACACCTTCCCCAGCTTAACCATTACGCCAGTAGAAATCATATTCAGGACTAATTTTTGCGCGGTTCCTGACTTCAGCCGTGTTGAGCCCGTTAACGCTTCTGGGCCGACCACGGGAGATATCGCTACCTGCGCGTCCTGTGCGATCGGGGAGTCTGGGTTACAAGAGATGGCCGCCGTCCGGCAACCGACATGACGCGCATAGCACAATGCACCCATCACATACGGTGTCCTGCCCGATGCTGCAAGGCCGATCACCATATCAGCGTCGGTTAAATTCAGCGCTTTTAAATCAGCCTCACCCAATGCTGGATCGTCTTCCGCACCTTCTACCGCCTTAAGCAATGCCCCCGGTCCGCCAGCAATCAGACCGATAACCAGCCCGTGCGGCACACCAAACGTCGGTGGGCATTCCGATGCATCCAACACGCCCAAACGACCACTGGTCCCCGCTCCCAGATAGATCAGCCGCCCTCCCGCCTGTAACGATGCCGTAGCCAAATCGACAGCTTCAGCGATCGCGGGTAAAACCTGCGCAATCGCTTCAGGCACTTTCCGATCTTCCTGATTAAAGGCGTACATCATCTCCAGCGTAGAGAACTGATCCAGCGACATGGTTGCTGGATTTCGGGTTTCAGAAACCAATTTCCCTAAATTAAGACGCTCTCTATCCACCCTGCCTGAACTCATTTTGCTACCTCATGCCTTATGCCAGCGTTCTTTCAACGATTTCCACACTCGTATGACAAACAACGATTTTCACCACTATAATCGCTTTGGAGCCCTGAAAAAGTAAGCTATTCTGCATCGTAGCATCGAATTCACTCTCCACATTCATCTCGCAAGGCAAACAGAGAAACCTCAGTGCGACTCTCCGGGTTCAGGATCTCCAGTTACAAGGCCTTCTTTATTAGCTGTCTGCTGTTTCTGCTGGCGGGTTCTCTACGTGCAGACTGGGATTTTATTACCATTAATCAGCGAACCGAGCCGCTTTATGGCCCGGCAACGCCCGATGCTCGCCGTCGGATTGAGGAATGGCAAACGCTGTTGGTCAATTCCCGCAATAAAGATGAAAAGGCGCTGCTCAGCAGCGTGAACCAGTTTTTCAACGACCGTATGCTGTTTCGCGATGATATTGTCGTCTGGAATCAGGAAGATTACTGGGCAACACCGATTGAAGCGCTGCGTAAAGGCGCCGGAGACTGCGAGGATTATGCGCTTGCCAAGTATTTTACGCTGCGTCATTTAGGCGTATCAGCGGACAAATTACGCATTACCTATGTTAAAGCCCTGCGTCTGAATAAAGCGCACATGGTCGTAACCTATTATCCCACGCCAACCTCGATTCCACTGGTGTTGGACAATCTGACCGATAAGATTCAACCTGCGACAGAGCGCAACGATTTAGTTCCGGTGTACGCCTTTAATGGCGAAGGTCTCTGGCTGCCGGGTGCAAGCGGCAGCAACAAACGCGTCGGTGACAGTAAACGACTTTCACGCTGGCAGGATGTATTAACCAAAATGCGTGCCGAAGGGTTTTCAATTGAGGAGTAAAGGTAGGCTATGTCTCTATACAAACAACTACTGATAGCCATCTGCCTGTTTGTGCTAATCATTTTCAGCGGGAGCTTTTTCGTCAGTCTGGAAAATTCGCGCGAACAATACAATAACCAGCTTCACTCTCATGCGCAGGATGCCGCGACGGCGCTCGGGCTTTCCCTGACGCCGAATATTGATGACCCGGCGATGGTGGAGCTGATGGTCAGCTCGATTTTCGACAGCGGCTATTTTTCCAGCATTCGCGTGCGAGATTTAAAAACTGGCAGCGTCACGCTGGAACGCACCGCCTCGCCGGATATCCCTGATGTCCCGATCTGGTTTGTCCGAGTAGTGAACCTGCAACCCGGCGCGGGCGAAGCCATCGTAATGCGAGGTTGGGAACAGGCAGCAAAAGTGGAAGTGGTCAGCCATCCGATGTTCGCAGTCACCCGTTTGTGGCGCAGCAGCACGGCCACCTTCCTGTGGCTGCTCGGCTGTGGCACGCTGGGCGTGTTCCTCGGTGCGCTGTTCCTGCGCCGCCAGCTACGCCCACTCGATTATATCGTCGACCAGTCGCTGGCGATCACCCGCCGTGAATTCCTCAGCCAGCCGAACCTGCCCAATACGCCCGAATTCCGCCGCGTCGCGCAGGCGATGAACCTGATGGTCAGCAAGCTCAAAACGCTGTTTGAAGAAGAAGCAGAGCGAAGCGAGCGCTTACGTCAGGACGCCTATCAAGATCCACAAACCGGACTGAATAACCGTCGTGCATTTGATATGCAATTCAACGACAAACTAGCCGATGAAGAGACTGCCCCCGGCTTTCTTATTATGATTCGCATGCAAGATCTGGCGGGTATGAACCAGCGGTTGGGTGGCCAGCGTACCGATGCACTATTAGCCTCTGTCGGGCATATTCTGCGTAAAACGCAAAAACAGCACACGAATACGGAGAGTCTCTTGGCACGCATCCGCGGTGGTGAGTTTGCGCTGTTCTGCCCCGGTTTAGTCGACAAAGAGGCCTATGCGCTGATTGGCGAATTGACACGCAACATCGAAACTCTGCATCTGACAGGCGAAACCGATGTCTCCCCTGTCGCCCAATTCGGTATGGTGCCCTTCCGCCCCGGTGACACCGCACAATCTCTGTTTATTCAGGGCGATCAGGCGCTCACACGAGCCGAAAGCGATACCGATACTACCGCCACTCACGACATTCCGTCCGCCAGTGCCGAACAGGTCGAAACCGATCGTCATATGTGGTTTAACCTGCTCGATCCGATCCTTGAACAGGAGCGTTTGCAGCTTTTCCTGCAACCCGTTGTCGCATGTGACGATCCTAACCAAGTATTACATCACAAAGTACTGGCCCGCATTCAGGATGAGCAAGGAAACAGCATCGCAGCAGGTCGTTTCTTGCCGTGGATTCAACGCTTTGGCTGGGATACGCGTCTGGATCAGGCCATGCTGCACGAAGTGCTGGACTACCTCCGCCAGCACGACGGCAATCTCGCACTCAGTCTGTCTGGTACCACCGTATTGAATCTTCATCTACTCGCCGATCTGCTTGCTCCGCTAAAGCATCAGCCAGACATCGCCAGACGACTGATTCTGGAGCTGGATGAGAACCAATTGCCAGACAGCGCCCAACTGGAAGCCTTAATCAAGCTGCTGAATGAGCACGGCTGTGCGCTGGGGCTACAACATTTTGGTGGGCGCTTTAATATGATCGGCAACTTGTCTCAATGGGGACTGGCTTACCTGAAAGTCGATGGCAGCTACATCCGCAACATCGATCAGGAAAGCGATAAGCAAATGTTTATCGAAGCGCTGTACCGTGCAACCAACAGTATTGCCCTACCGCTTATCGCCGAACGCGTTGAAACCGCAGGTGAGCTCAAAGTGCTTCAGGAAATGGGATTACAGGGAGCGATGGGACGACTACTGGGTGAACCGATGCCAGCGCTCAAGGCCTGACGCCATTTTGGCAGTTCGCTACCCCGGCTTCTCCCATTACGGAGAGAAGCTGGGAACGGCGTTAAAACCTCGTCGACTTAAAATATTATCTCTTTAAAACATCGTTTCTTCATCATCGCCAATCAGCTTGTTCAGTCCGCCATTCAGCGCTTCACGCGCCTGCGCGCGGTTGATCAACTTCAACTGCGCTGCCTGAGGGAAATCGGTAATACTGACCACGCCTTTCTGGATCAAAACCTGAATTAAATCTTCCAACACGCGCACCATTTCCAGATCGCTTTGCCGCAGTTGCTGCAAGCTGGACATCGCCGCTTGATGGCTGCGGAACCAGGCCTGTGCCTCGCGCGAATCATCGGGTAACTCGCCATTCATTTCAGGAAAAGGACTCTTTTCAACCTTCATCAGGTGGCCATCACTGTCGCGCTGGATATAAAACATTTTCGGAGCCCCTTTAATTTTTTGATAAAGAAAGGAGCCAGATCGGCTCCTTTTCCCCTTTCCTATCAGCTAGACGCTTCAGGCTTACTGACCAGACTCTCTAGCGACGGTAATGCGCCATTATAATGTTCCAACGTAATCGACACCGCAACCGTTCCACCCTTATCCGCCGTAAAGTTACCCGCGGTACTGACCTCAATCATCGGCGAACCATGGCTATCCGTGATGCGAATGTAGCGACTGATATCGGTTCCTTCCTCCAGTTCACCAACCAGATCGCTTAAATCAATCCGGTCGCCCTCTTTGGCGTTAAAGTCTTTGATCACATCATTTCCGATATCACCCGCTTGCCACTTGAAGGTATCTGCGCCAGCGCCGCCGATGAGCGTATCGCCCCCTGCGCCACCAATCAGAATGTCATCCCCCGCACCGCCATAGAGCAGGTCATTACCTTCCCCGCCAATCAGTGTGTCATGTCCACCCTGACCGAAAAGAATATCATTCCCCGCTCCACCGTTGAGTGTGTCGTTGCCATCTTTCGCCGACGACAGATCAAACTCCGCGCTGTGCGTTGCAATATAGCCATGCATCTCTTTCGCCGTCGGTACGCCGGTTTGCATACCTAACTGCTTGCCGATGTAGTTCTGCAAGGCGGTGATACCGTTGCTGTCGATATTAGGAAACGACACCACATCGCCGAACAGAATGTCATTCCCCAATCCGCCATTCAGTTGGTCATTACCTGCATGTATTGACTCACTGCTGCCCAGAATCGCTTTATTAAGGTTAGCAGGATCAATATGATCCTGAACCACACCGTCGGTGTCATAGCGCTTCAGCGTATCGCCATTTAAATCAGCACCAATACCGATCGCTTCAATCGCTGACTGCTTCTTCAGTAAACTGAAAGCCTGAGCCGCGTTTGTGTTGCTGACATCGCGGTTGCCTGAATTATCAACCCAGTACCAGTTACCGCGGTAGTCCTGCGCCCAGTAGCTGCTGTTATTACCCACGCCGCCCAAAGAGGAGATCTCATACGTTCCATCCCCCTGTGCGTGTACCTGACCAATCACCGTACCCGCGACTTGATTGCTCTTATCACTCCACGCATATTGATAGACGTTCCCTTTGCTATCAATCACTTCACGCATAGCACCGCGAACATCCATAGAGTAGGACTGCCCTGGCTTGTAGGCGAAGCTATCGATATTCAGCGTTTGGTTCCAGTCACTCACTTTCACGACATCGGCTTCATTCTTCTGATAGAACGTTGGCTCACCGTCAGTAATGAAATACGTCAGGTTATTACCCACATTCTTTTTCACCACATCGCTTTGGAACCAGTTAGCCGTCGTCTTGAATACATCTTCATAGTTGGTTCCACCGCCTTTCTCCGATCCGCCAACCATTGAATTCAATACGGCAGTCAGCTTATTCAGGGCGCTGTCGTCGTTCAGATTCACAGAAATGGTTTTACCCACCTGCGTATCAAAGTCAGCCAAAAAAACGTTTACCGTACCGGAATTCACGCCGCTAGCGCTATTAATCAGACTTTTGAACACGTTGCTCAACGATGTACGCGTATTCTCAATATCCGTTGACGACATACTGCCGGAGGAATCGACCATAAAGGCAATGTTGTAATTCTTGCCTTCAATGATCTGCAAGCCGGAGACATCCGAGACCATCACATCGTGGCTATGCGTGCCGGACATGTTGTCATCGCCTATCGTACCGACGCTCATCCCATACTGGTCAACGCCTCCGGCAGAGTAGCTGGTCGCCGTATCATGGTTGGTGATTTCTGTCGATGTCGCCTGCGCAACTACGTTGAATTTACCCGCATCGACTGGCACTTCGAGCGTAATCTTGCCAGCCAGCGTCTGGGTATTGTTGGCGTTCTTGATGAGATACGCTCCATCATCATCAACGGTATACTTCACATTGTTAATGTGGTCGGTCAGCACCGTTCCTTTCGGGATCCCCGTGAGCGTAATCCCTGACAGGGTTTCACTGCCGTCGCGATCGGTCAGGGCTGCCGAGACATCAAGCGTGTGCGTCTGCGTGCCTGCCTGACCGGCCACTTTTTCCACCGTCGCACTATTGGTGCCCGGTGTGTATGTCGTGCCGTCGCTATAGATCACGCCTTCAATATTGTTGCTGACCTGCGAGGTAAACGAGCCTGACTTACCGCTGCCATCGGTATAGTTAACTTTCAGCCCGTCCAGCGTGTTAACCGACGTATCCTGATTGTTGTTCGTACTATAGGTTGCGTTGTAGGTGTAACCCGTCTCTTTCATAACGAACACGTAGTCAGAATGCGCGCTGCTGCCGTTATTCGTCCGGTTACCGTTAAACGAATCCAGATCGCGATGATCATTACGATCGGCCGGCCAGTCACTCTGTCGATAGAAATACCCACTGTTGGAATGCACAACGAAGATATCGCTGTAGCTGCCATCACCGCTGGTATTGCCCTGACTGTAGTACGCTACCTTGCCATTACCGACCACTGTAGGTACCGGATCCCCTTCGGTCAGCCAAACGCGGACACCGTTGCCCACGGCAACAATTTTCCCATTTTGTACGTCGAAGCCACCGTTGGCGCTACCGCCATTGACCTTAATAATTTCCGAAGAGGTCGGCGTTGTCGCGCCACTGGTGATGCTCAGGCTCACTACCGGCGCATCTACTACGGGTGTTATGCCAATGTGCAGCGCGGCTTTATCGCCCGTATTCCCTGCGCTATCGACAGGTCGGTAAGCAATGTCTCCCAGCGATGCGCCAGAGAGATTACTCGCTGGCGTAAAGCGCAGATCGGTGTTGCCAGCCGTAAAAGTTTGCCCTGCGGTGACTGCTTTCCAGCCCCCGTTATCATTAAAATAGAGCGTACCAACGCTGGTGGGCGGCAGAGACGAAATCACGATACTGGCGGTATCGCTTGATACACCCAGATCGCTCCAGCCAATGTGCAACGGTGTATCTTCTGTACCCTCCACCGTGTTGTTGTGTGCGGCTGGTGGCGTAATATCCATGATCGCCTGGCTGTTATCATGCGCCTGATTACCTGCCGCATCGGTCGCCGTCGCGCCAGCGGTAATCTTGCCCTCGGCCAACGTGCTCAGATCGACATTCGTCTGCCATTTACCATTCGTCACCAATACGTCATGCAGCGTCACCGACTTACCATTCACATCAGTAAAGACCAGATCGATCGTCTTCTCGTTACTGGTGCCGCTGATTACGGTATTTTTCGATTCACTCTGGCTAACATACCCATCATTACCGGCAAAATTCGTAATATCAATTTCGGGGGCAGTCGTATCTACAGCATAGGCATGATGGGTATTCGCCGTGGTGACATTACCAGCGGTATCACGCGATGTGACTGTAGCACTCACATCGCCATTCGCGGCAAGAACAGCACCGGGAACATTGACACTCCAGGTTTTACCATCCGCATTGACGGTGGTCTGGTAGGTTTCGGTCCCGACTTTAACGGTTACCGCATCGCCGGCTTTCACCTCGTTATCGACTTTACCGGTCACGGCAATGGTCTGGCCTGACTCGGCCGCATTAATCACGTTATCTGACGTGACGTTGTCGATGCTGATAGAGGCCGTTGGCGCAGTCGTATCGACACCGTAAGCGTGACTGGTGTTGGCGGTAGTGACGTTGCCTGCCGCATCGCGGGTGGTGACCGTGGCACTCACATCGCCATTCGCGGCAAGAACAGCACCGGGAACATTGACGCTCCAGGTTTTGCCATCGGTATTCACCGTAGTCTGGTAGGTCTCGGTCCCGACTTTTACCGTGATCGCATCGCCCGCTTTAACCTCGTTATCGACTTTACCGGTCACCGCAATCGTCTGGCCGGATTCGCTGGCATTAATCACGTTATCGGACGTGACATTATCGATAGAGATCGACGCGACTGGCGCAGCCGTATCGACACCGTAAGCATGAGAAGTATTGGCCGTGGTGACATTACCAGCGGTATCGCGGGTGGTCACCGTGGCACTCACATCACCATTCGCCGCCAGTACAGCACCGGGAACATTGACGCTCCAGGTTTTGCCATCGGCATTGACGGTGGTCTGGTAGGTCTCGGTCCCGACTTTTACCGTGATCGCATCGCCCGCTTTAACGTCGTTACCGACTTTACCGGTCACCGCAATGGTCTGGCCGGACTCGCTGGCATTGATGACGTTATCCGACGTGACGTTGTCGATAGAGATAGACGCCACTGGCGCAGCCGTATCAACGCTATAAGTGTGGCTGGTGTTTGCGGTGGTGACATTGCCTGCCGGATCGCGGGTGGTGACGGTGGCACTCACATCGCCATTGGCGGCCAGCACGGAACCCGGAACATTCACACTCCAGGTTTTACCATCCGCATTGACGGTGGTCTGGTAGGTCTCGGTGCCCACTTTAACGGTTACCGCATCGCCCGCTTTGACGTCGTTATCGACTTTACCCGTCACGGCAATGGTCTGGCCTGACTCGCTGGCGTTGATGACGTTATCTGACGTCACATCATCAATAGTAATAGAAGCGGTTGGTGCAACCGTATCGACACCGTAGGCATGATGGGTATTCGCCGTGGTGACATTACCAGCGCTATCACGCGTGGTCACCGTGGCACTCACATCACCATTGGCGGCCAGCACGGAACCCGGAACATTCACACTCCAGGTTTTACCATCCGCATTGACGGTGGTCTGGTAGGTCTCGGTGCCGACTTTAACCGTCACCGCATCGCCGGCCTTAACTTCATTGCCAACCTGACCGGTCACCGCAATCGTCTGGCCCGATTCGCTGGCATTAATCACGTTGTCTGACGTCACATCATCGATAGAGATAGACGCCACTGGCGCAGCCGTATCAACGCTATAAGTGTGGCTGGTGTTTGCCGTGGTGACGTTGCCTGCCGTATCGCGCGTGGTCACGGTGGCGGAGATATCGCCGTTGGTGGCAAGAACAGCACCTGGAACATTGACGCTCCAGGTTTTACCATCCGCATTCACGGTGGTCTGGTAGGTCTCAGTGCCGACTTTAACGGTTACCGCATCGCCAGCTTTCACCTCGTTATCGACTTTACCGGTCACCGCAATGGTCTGCCCGGACTCGCTGGCGTTGATGACGTTATCCGACGTCACATCGTCGATAGTAATAGAGGCGGTTGGCGCAACCGTATCGACACCGTAAGCGTGACTGGTGTTGGCGGTAGTGACGTTGCCTGCCGCATCGCGGGTGGTGACCGTGGCACTCACATCACCATTCGCCGCAAGAACAGCACCGGGAACGTTGACGCTCCAGGTTTTGCCATCCGCATTGACGGTGGTCTGGTAGGTCTCGGTCCCGACTTTTACCGTCACCGCATCGCCGGCCTTAACTTCATTGCCAACCTGACCGGTCACCGCAATCGTCTGGCCCGATTCGCTGGCATTAATCACGTTGTCTGACGTGACATCATCGATAGAGATAGACGCCACTGGCGCAGCCGTATCAACGCTATAAGTGTGGCTGGTGTTTGCCGTGGTGACGTTGCCCGCCGTATCGCGCGTGGTCACGGTGGCGGAGATATCGCCGTTGGTGGCAAGAACAGCACCGGGAACATTCACACTCCAGGTTTTACCATCCGCATTGACGGTGGTCTGGTAGGTCTCGGTGCCGACTTTAACGGTTACCGCATCGCCGGCTTTCACCTCGTTATCGACTTTGCCGGTCACCGCAATGGTTTGGCCGGATTCGCTGGCGTTAATCACGTTATCGCTGGTGACGTTGTCGATGCTGATAGAGGCCGTTGGCGCAATGGTGTCGGCACCGTAAGCGTGACTGGTGTTGGCGGTAGTGACGTTGCCTGCCGCATCGCGGGTGGTGACCGTGGCACTCACATCGCCATTCGCGGCAAGAACAGCACCGGGAACATTGACGCTCCAGGTTTTACCATCCGCATTGACGGTGGTCTGGTAGGTCTCGGTGCCCACTTTTACCGTCACCGCGTCACCGGCTTTGACGTCGTTACCGACTTTGCCGGTCACCGCGATAGTCTGGCCGGACTCAGCCGCGTTAATCACGTTATCGCTGGTGACGTTGTCGATGCTGATAGAGGCCGTTGGCGCAATGGTGTCGACACCGTAAGCATGACTGGTGTTGACGGTGGTGACATTACCAGCGGTATCACGCGTGGTCACCGTGGCACTCACATCACCATTCGCCGCCAGTACAGCACCGGGAACATTCACGCTCCAGGTTTTGCCGTCGGTATTCACCGTGGTCTGGTAGGTCTCAGTGCCGACTTTAACGGTAACCGCATCGCCGGCTTTCACCTCGTTATCGACTTTACCGGTGACCGCAATGGTCTGCCCGGATTCGCTGGCGTTAATCACGTTATCGCTGGTGACATTATCGATAGTAATCGACGCGACAGGCGCAACCGTATCCACACCGTAAGAATGGGAAGTATTCGCCGTGGTGACATTGCCTGCCGGATCGCGGGTGGTGACCGTGGCACTCACATCACCATTCGCCGCCAGTACCGATCCCGGAACATTGACGCTCCAGGTTTTACCATCCGCATTGACGGTGGTCTGGTAGGTTTCGGTCCCGACTTTCACGGTAACCGCATCGCCGGCTTTCACCTCGTTATCGACTTTACCGGTCACCGCAATGGTCTGGCCGGACTCGCTGGCGTTAATCACGTTATCGCTGGTGACGTTGTCGATAGAGATCGACGCGACTGGCGCAACCGTATCGACACCGTAAGCGTGACTGGTGTTGGCGGTAGTGACGTTGCCTGCCGCATCGCGGGTGGTGACCGTGGCACTCACATCACCATTCGCCGCCAGTACAGTGCCGGGGACATTGACGCTCCAGGTTTTACCATCCGCGTTCACCGTGGTCTGGTAGGTCTCGGTGCCCACTTTTACCGTGATCGCATCGCCGGCTTTCACCTCGTTATCGACTTTACCGGTCACGGCAATGGTTTGCCCGGACTCGCTGGCGTTGATGACGTTATCCGACGTGACGTTGTCGATGCTGATAGAGGCCGTTGGCGCAATGGTGTCGACACCGTAAGCGTGACTGGTGTTGGCGGTGGTGACATTACCAGCGGTATCGCGGGTGGTGACCGTGGCACTCACATCACCATTCGCGGCAAGAACAGCACCGGGAACGTTGACGCTCCAGGTTTTGCCGTCGGTACTGACCGTCGTCTGGTAGGTTTCGGTGCCGACTTTAACGGTTACCGCATCGCCCGCTTTCACCTCGTTATCGACTTTACCGGTGACCGCAATGGTTTGCCAGGACTCGCTGGCATTGATGATGTTATCTGACGTGACGTTGTCGATGCTGATAGAGGCCGTTGGCGCAATGGTGTCGACACCGTAAGCATGAGAAGTATTGGCGGTGGTGACATTACCAGCGGTATCACGCGTGGTGACGGTGGCACTCACATCGCCATTCGCCGCCAGTACAGCACCGGGAACATTCACGCTCCAGGTTTTGCCGTCGGTACTGACCGTCGTCTGGTAGGTCTCGGTACCGATTTTCACCGTCACCGCATCGCCGGCTTTCACCTCGTTATCGACTTTGCCGGTCACCGCGATAGTCTGGCCTGACTCGCTGGCGTTGATGACGTTATCTGACGTCACATCATCAATAGTAATAGAAGCGGTTGGTGCAACCGTATCGACACCGTAGGCATGATGGGTATTCGCCGTGGTGACATTACCAGCGCTATCACGCGTGGTGACCGTGGCACTCACATCACCATTCGCCGCCAGTACCGATCCCGGAACATTCACACTCCAGGTTTTACCATCCGCATTGACGGTGGTCTGGTAGGTCTCGGTGCCGACTTTAACGGTTACCGCATCGCCGGCTTTCACCTCGTTATCGACTTTGCCGGTCACCGCAATGGTTTGGCCGGATTCGCTGGCGTTAATCACGTTATCTGACGTGACGTTGTCGATGCTGATAGAGGCCGTTGGCGCAATGGTGTCGGCACCGTAAGCGTGACTGGTGTTGGCGGTAGTGACGTTGCCTGCCGCATCGCGGGTGGTGACCGTGGCACTCACATCGCCATTCGCGGCAAGAACAGCACCGGGAACATTGACGCTCCAGGTTTTACCATCCGCATTGACGGTGGTCTGGTAGGTCTCGGTGCCCACTTTTACCGTCACCGCGTCACCGGCTTTGACGTCGTTACCGACTTTGCCGGTCACCGCGATAGTCTGGCCGGACTCAGCCGCGTTAATCACGTTATCGCTGGCGACGTTGTCGATGCTGATAGAGGCCGTTGGCGCAATGGTGTCGACACCGTAAGCATGAGAAGTATTGGCGGTGGTGACATTGCCTGCCGGATCGCGGGTGGTCACCGTGGCACTCACATCGACATTGGCGGCCAGTACAGCGCCGGGAACGTTGACGCTCCAGGTTTTGCCATCGGCATTGACGGTGGTCTGGTAGGTCTCGGTGCCGACTTTAACGGTTACCGCATCGCCCGCTTTCACGTCGTTATCGACTTTACCGGTCACCGCAATGGCCTGCCCGGACTCGCTGGCGTTGATGACGTTATCTGACGTCACATCATCAATAGTAATAGAGGCGGTTGGCGCAATGGTATCCACACCGTAAGCATGAGAAGTATTGGCGGTGGTGACATTACCAGCGGTATCACGCGTGGTGACCGTGGCACTCACATCACCATTTGCCGCCAGTACAGTGCCGGGGACATTGACGCTCCAGGTTTTGCCATCGGCATTCACCGTGGTCTGGTAGGTTTCGGTGCCGACTTTTACCGTGATCGCGTCACCGGCTTTGACCTCGTTATCGACTTTACCGGTGACCGCAATGGTCTGCCCGGATTCGCTGGCGTTAATCACGTTATCGCTGGTGACATTATCGATAGTAATCGACGCGACAGGCGCAACCGTATCCACACCGTAAGCATGGGAAGTATTGGCGGTGGTGACATTACCAGCGGTATCACGCGTGGTGACGGTGGCACTCACATCACCATTCGCCGCCAGTACAGCGCCGGGAACATTGACGCTCCAGGTTTTACCATCCGCGTTCACCGTGGTCTGGTAGGTCTCGGTGCCCACTTTAACGGTTACCGCATCGCCGGCTTTCACCTCGTTATCGACTTTACCCGTCACGGCAATGGTCTGGCCTGACTCGGCCGCATTAATCACGTTATCGCTGGTGACATTGTCGATGCTGATAGAGGCCGTTGGCGCAGTCGTATCTACAGCATAGGCATGATGGGTATTCGCCGTGGTGACATTACCAGCGGTATCACGCGTGGTCACCGTGGCACTCACATCACCATTCGCGGCAAGAACAGCACCGGGAACATTGACGCTCCAGGTTTTACCATCCGCATTCACGGTGGTCTGGTAGGTCTCGGTGCCCACTTTTACCGTCACCGCGTCACCGGCGTTGACGTCGTTATCGACTTTGCCCGTCACCGCAATGGTCTGCCCGGACTCGCTGGCATTGATGATGTTATCTGACGTCACATCATCAATAGTAATAGAGGCGGTTGGCGCAATGCTATCAACACCGTAAGCATGAGTCGTGTTCGCAGTCGTGATATTGCCTGCCGCATCGCGGGTGGTCACCGTGGCACTCACATCACCATTCGCCGCCAGTACAGCACCGGGAACATTCACGCTCCAGGTTTTGCCGTCGGTACTGACCGTCGTCTGGTAGGTTTCCGTGCCGACTTTAACGGTTACCGCATCGCCTGCTTTGACGTCGTTATCGACTTTGCCCGTCACCGCAAGGGTCTGCCCGGACTCGCTGGCGTTGATGACGTTATCTGACGTCACATCATCAATAGTAATAGAGGCGGTTGGCGCAATGCTATCAACACCGTAAGCATGAGAAGTATTGGCGGTGGTGACATTACCAGCGCTATCACGCGTGGTGACTGTAGCACTCACATCGCCATTCGCGGTAAGAACAGCGCCGGGAACATTGACGCTCCAGGTTTTACCATCCGCATTGACGGTGGTCTGGTAGGTCTCGGTGCCGACTTTAACGGTTACCGCATCGCCGGCTTTCACCTCGTTATCGACTTTGCCGGTCACCGCGATCGTCTGGCCCGATTCGCTGGCATTAATCACGTTGTCTGACGTGACATCATCGATAGAGATAGACGCCACTGGCGCAGCCGTATCAACGCTATAAGTGTGGCTGGTGTTTGCCGTGGTGACGTTGCCTGCCGTATCGCGCGTGGTCACCGTGGCACTCACATCGACATTGGCGGCCAGTACAGCGCCGGGAACATTGACGCTCCAGGTTTTACCATCCGCGTTCACCGTGGTCTGGTAGGTCTCGGTGCCGACTTTTACCGTCACCGCATCGCCCGCTTTAACGTCGTTACCGACTTTACCGGTCACCGCAATGGTCTGACCGGACTCGCTGGCATTGATGACGTTATCCGACGTCACATCATCAATTGAAATTGATGCAATAGGAGGCAGAGTATCAACCGTTACCGCTTCGCTGCCGCCTGTTCCAGGAATGCCTGCGGCATCGGTGTAGCTGCCGTCTGGGATGCTGACCCGAACTTCCCCCTCAAAATTGGCAGCAGGCGTTAATGTCGCCGTCCAGCGAGCGGGATCGTTAGGATCCTGCACCAGATTCGTTACTGAGCCGTTTGTTACGGTGATATCTGTGAGGTCAAAACCAACGGGCGGTTTTGTAAAAACGAAACTTATTGTGCCGTCACTATTTATGACAAGTGTGACAGAGGGAGGTGTAGTATCGGTGGTATCCGCAGTAACAGTCAGCAACGTAGACGAATCTACACCACCTAAAACAGATGAGGCTCTATCGGTAAACGATATGCCCGCAGTATCATAACCAATCGGGGCAGTCACGACATCAGCCGTTAAATCCAGTACCACCGTTGAATTGAAGTGCCCGCCACCACCGTCACCCGCTTCGCCAGAGTCATCATTACCGGCAGCCGTTGCCTCTAGCACTTGCGTTGGGTCAGCGCCCTGAGCAATAGCATCTTGTATAGCTGCAACATCATTAGCGACATCTATATTTTTCTGAGCAGATGCACTGCTTACATCGCTCCAGCGGCTATCGCGCCCCAGATCCAGTGTCTTACCATCAGGTAATGTGATTGAAACCGCGCCGTTAGCACCGGTCATCACTTCTTCACCACTGTAAACGCGATCGCCAGCAACGAGCAGCCTCTGACTCCCATCAAGCGCGACAACAAAAACTTGTCCAATAACGAATTTAATAATACCAATCACACCACTCAAGATGATTTCTCCTTGATATCTATAATTATTTTCATGATATTGCGATGTTGCAGCTATAGATTTTGACTATCATCCTGATAAGGTTGATTTGCTGTGTGTCGTCCTGACATTTAAAAAAACGCTACGATAATGCTGCCGTTATGCGTCAAACGCTTGACTCGATGAACGATATAATAAAAAATTCAGAATATTCTTTCCAGAACTTTACTCATTTAGGGTAATTCTTATTTCCTTATCTCAGCATGTATTGAGAAGAGATATTAACGTACTGATATTAAAGAAATAAAAAGAATAGATCCGTTAAAGATTTATATAACACTCAAACACTTTAATAGGAATAATCACAAATAAAGTTTTTTGTGAAGGAAAACTGCTGATGATGCGTAGATACCATTTTGTTTTATTACCCCTTATTCCCTTTTTTTCCACAGCGACGTATGCCGAGACGCTCCAAGAAGCAATAAAAAGCACGCTCTACACACACCCCGAAGTGAGCGCATCCATTAATAGCCGCTTTTCTGCCGAACACGACTTACGTGCGGCAAAAGGCGGATACCTTCCCTCCATTACACTGAATGCTGGCGTTGGCCGTGAGGAAACCGATAGCCCCTCAACACGCGCCAGCGCGAATAAACGCACTGAGCTCAGTCGCCAGGAGTCAAGTATCGCTCTGAATCAGACGGTATTTGATGGCTTTGCCACCTCAAGTGAAGTTGGCAGACAGCGTGCCACCGTCAATTCACGTGCCTATAAAGTGTTGAATACCAGTGAAGCGACAGCATTAGATGCCGTTCAGGTGTACCTCAGTGTACTGCAACGCCAAGAATTTGTGCGCCTGGCAGAAGCCAACCTTGCAAGCCATGAGCGCATTTACGATCAAATCAGGCTGCGCAGTGAGCAAGGCGTTGGGCGATTGGCCGACTTGGATCAGGCTGAAGCGCGTTTAGCACAAGCACGCAATAACTCGCTGACAGAAAAAACCAATCTGGATGATGCCAAAATCAACTACATGAGTATTGTGGGGAAAGTACCTGAAAATTTGGTCATGCCCGATGCGTCCGCGATAAAACTCCCCTCCTCGTTGGAGGAAGCCCAACGCCTCATGCTGGAAAATAGCCCGGCACTAAAATCCGCAGAATCGGATATTGAAGCCACTCAGCAGCAATATGAAACATCAAAATCAACCTTTTATCCGCGTCTCAACGTTGAACTCTCTCGCACAATGAATAATAACGTTGATGGGACTCGCGGCCAAAATAATGAGTGGCAAGCGATGCTGCGGATGCGCTACAACCTGTATGAGGGCGGAAGTACCAAGGCCAGCATGGAATCTAAAGCCTATCAGGTAAAGGAAGCACAGGATGTTCGAAATAATGCCCTACGTTTGTTGAATGAAGAGCTTAAGCTAGCCTGGTCAGCGCTAAACAACTCACGTCAACAGGTTCCGATTGCCGCCGAATACGCCGACCGCAGTATGAAAGTACGCACCGCCTATCAGAAGCAATTTGGTCTGGGAGAAAGGACGTTATTGGATTTGCTAGATAGTGAAAACGAGTTGTTCACCGCACAGAGACGACTGGTCGAAGTTCGCTTCATCGCCCTCTATACCGAATATCGGATCACATCGCGTATGGGAGAGTTATTGGATCGTTTAGCGATCCCTACGCCTGATGCAGGTATCAGTTTGACAAACGTGACAACCCAAGCAGAGTTGCCGAGCCTTAATTAATATATTTCATTAGTCAGCCAGCAATAAATTATGGTTTATATGCGAGGGAATTACGTTGTGTAAGGGAACGTTCAGTTAAATGAAGTTGCATTCAGTACAAGAGACGAAGGGTTCTGATGAATCGGTCGTTCATGAACCCATCGTCCATGAAAATAGTGACCCTCGCAGCCGTCATGACGACCCATTATTGGATAGTTTGCTGACCCTCTGTGCCTTACAGGGGAAATCCGTCAGCCGAACCACACTCACCGCTGGCTTGCCTTTAGCTAACCAGCGATTATCCGTAAAATTGCTCCCAAGAGCCGCAGCACGAGCAGGATTGCAAGGGCGCGTTCTCAAACGCTCCCTGAATAAGATTTCTGAGATGTCGCTTCCTGCGATGTTGCTGTTACGGGAAGGTGGAGCAGCCATTCTGTTAGGCTGGAACGCCGACGGCAGCGCACGTCTGATGCCAAGTGAAACAGAAGGCGGGGAAATTTCCGTTGAGCATAATATGCTACAACAGAATTACCTTGGCTTAGTGATGTTTGCCCAGCCCCGCCATCAGTTCGATCTGCAAAACCAATCACTCATCCCCCATACCAAATCCTGGTTTAGGGATACTCTCAAGCTTTCACGTTCGCTCTATCTCGATGCCATTCTTGCCAGTTTACTCGTAAACATTATCGCACTTGCCACACCGCTATTCGTGATGAATGTCTATGACAGGGTTGTGCCTAATCAGGCGACAGCGACATTGTGGGTGCTGGCAGTCGGTGTTACTGGTGCTTTTGTTTTCGATTTGGTACTCAAAACGCTACGCGGCATTTGCCTCGATATAGCGGGCAAAAAAACCGATCTGATTATTTCAGCCACGTTATTTGAGCGTATTACTGGAATGTCAATGAAGGCTCGGCCACCACGAGTCGGTAGCTTTGCACAAAATATTCATGAATTTCAGTCGCTCAGAGATTTCTTGTCCTCATTGACGCTGACGACGCTGATCGATTTTCCCTTTACGCTGCTTCTGCTGTTGGTTATCGGCATCATCGGCGGCCCGCTGGTCTGGGTGTCCATGCTAGCCTACCCTATCGCCCTGCTAGCGAGCTGGGCGATGCAAAAACCGCTGTCTGCCACGATTGAAAAAACGATGTATCTTGCCAGTGAACGGCAGGCAACACTGATCGAAACGCTGAGCTGCCTGGATGCGATCAAGGTCAACAATGCAGAAAGCGAACGGCAGCACCAATGGGAACAGACGATTGGCAGTCTGAGCAAGCTGGAAATGCGAGCAAAAGCGTTGTCTTCACTGGCGGTGAACCTGACGCAGTGGTTCCAGCAATTTGCTGGCGTGGCCATGATTGTGGTCGGCGTCTATATGATAATTAACGGTAAACTCAGCATGGGTGGGCTGATTGCCTGTTATATGCTGAACGGCAGAGCACTTATGCCGTTGGGCCAACTGTCTGGGCTGGTCAGCCGTTATCAGCAGGCGCGTTTGACGATGCAAACCACCGAACAGATGATGCAACTACCGCAAGAACGTAGCGATAACGAACATCCTCTGAAGCGCGAGAGTATTCGAGGTGGGATCGAATTTCGCGATGTGACGTTCAACTATCCAGAACAAAAAACCAGTTCATTGCAAAGCATCAGTCTGACCATCGCTCCCGGTGAGAAAGTGGGGGTAATTGGCCGCAGCGGCTCAGGCAAAAGCTCATTGCAAAAGCTGATCGTTAACCTCTACCAGCCCAACACGGGTAATATTCTGATCGACGGTGTTGATGCCCGTCAGTTGGACGTCAGCGATTTACGCCACAATATCGGCTATGTCCCGCAGGATATTCAATTGTTCAGTGGATCGCTGCGTAATAACCTCATTAGCGGTGCGCGTTATGTCGAAGATGAAGCCATGCTAAGAGCCGCTGAAATTTCAGGGGTAAACGAGTTTGCACGCCTGCACCCCGATGGTTACAACCTTCAGGTTGGAGAACGAGGTCAACAACTTTCCGGCGGGCAGCGTCAGGCTGTTGCGATAGCCAGAGCGCTATTGCTTGACCCTCCGATTCTGGTACTTGATGAGCCCACCAGTTCGATGGATAACACCAGCGAAGATAGGTTAAAGCAAGCTCTCGCTCCCGTCATCGCGGAAAAAACGCTGTTGCTGGTTACTCATCGCGTTTCCATGCTGGCGCTGGTCGATCGTTTAGTGATTGTTGATAAAGGCAAAATTATTGCAGATGGGCCGAAAGCGATCGTGATGGATGCATTGAAGAAGGGGCAGATCAATGCGTCTCGGTAAATATATCAAACGAATCAAACGGTATTTTGTTGGTGGAGATGAAGAAAACCTGCAAACAATGCCAGAAGTTAGCCGAGCAATGGCTGAGGATTCACCACGTTCTATTCGCTTCACCCTGTGGGCTATCGGGGCTTTTTTCCTGTTCTTTATTCTGTGGGCTGGGCTGGCGAATATTGATGAAGTCACCCGAGGTGAAGGTAAAGCAATCCCTTCTTCTCGCTTGCAAAAAATTCAGAATCTGGAAGGTGGAATCGTCACGGAAGTATTCATTCGTGAAGGCCAGGTCGTCAATGCTGGCGATCCTTTGCTCCGTCTCGATGATACCCGCTTTGCTTCCAATGTAGGAGAAACCGAAGCTGACCGGCTTGCACTGCTGTCGCGCGTTGAGCGCCTGAACGCCGAAACCAGCGATAGGGAACTCATGCTTTCCGAAGAAATAACGACACAAGCACCTAAAATTGCAGCAGGAGAACAAGAGCTTTATAACAGCCGTCGCCAGCAACTCCATAACGAAGTATCCGGTCTGGAAGAACAGTTGATCCAACGTCGCCAAGAACTGCGGGATTTTTCTGCCAAGGAGATTCAATTCCGTAATAGTTTGGGTCTGCTTCAGCAAGAAATTAAAATGTCGGAACCGTTAATTGCAGAAGGCGCTATTTCTAAAGTAGAAGTTTTGCGCCTACGCCGTGCTGAAGTTGAAACCCGTGGTCAGCTCGACTCAGTCAAACTCTCAATTCCCCGAGCGGAATCTGCAATTAAAGAGATCGAGAATAAAATAGAGGAAACCCGCAATCGTTATAAAAGCGAGGCGTTATCTCAACTCAGTGAAGCACAAACCAATCTGAATAAAATTGAAGCTACGGGTAAGGCACTGGAAGACAGAGTAAACCGAACGCTGGTTGTCTCCCCTGTTCGCGGTATTGTTCAACAGGTTCTGGTGAATACTATCGGGGGGGTAATTCAGCCAGGTAGCGATCTAGTGGAAATTGTTCCACTCGATGACAAGCTACTGGTGGAAGCTAAAGTTCGCCCTCAGGATATTGCCTTTTTACACCCAGGTCAGGATGCCATAATAAAGTTGACGGCCTATGACTACACCATCTATGGCGGTTTAAAAGGTCAGTTAGAACAAATCAGCCCAGACACGGTAACGGATAAAGAAGGGAACAGCTTTTATATTATTCGTTTGCGGACGGATAAAAATTATTTAGGTTCAGCCGATAAGCCTCTTCTTATCATTCCCGGTATGGTGGCCTCCGTAGATATAATAACGGGAAAGAAAACGATCCTTAGTTATTTGTTAAAGCCAATCATTCGGGCAAAAGCAGAAGCACTGCGAGAAAGATAAATAAAAAGGCGCGCAACATGCGCCTTTTATCTATATCTATTCTACGATATTAGTGCTCATTCATACTGTGATAAATCTGTGTTTGGCTCCGCCCCATCACTTTAGCCTGATACATGGCAGAGTCGGCATTAATTGCCAACGTCAGAGAGTCGGAACCGTGCTCTGGGTACAGCGCAATCCCAATGCTGCATGATATGTCCAGCGTTTTCCCATTGATCTCAAAAGGTTTGTTCAACGCGTTATGGATTTTATCAGCAACATAAAGCGTATTATCAATCTCTTTAATACCCTGAAGCAGAATAATAAACTCATCGCCACTACGGCGATACACCGTATCCGAATCACGAACCGCCCCACGCATACGCGCCGCGGCTTCTTTTAATAGTAAATCACCAACAGCATGTCCGAATGAGTCGTTTATCTGTTTAAATTTATCGAGATCGAGGAACATCAGCGCGATTTTTCTGCCTGTTTGTTTAGATAACAGAATCGCCTGTTCCATTTGTTCGGCGAACGTCAGGCCGTTAGCCAATGACGTTAATGAGTCATAATGCGCCAGTTGTCGATAGTGTTCCTCACTCCGCCGCAGCATATCGATGGCATGGTATCGCTCTATAGCGATCGCGATCAGCTGTGCAGATTTCTCTATAGAGAAAATTTCTTCCTCGGTAGGTGCGTAGACTTTACGATGGTAAACGCTTAAAACACCTAATATTTCTTTGTTCTGGCCAATGATAGGTTCAGACCAGCAGGAGCGCAGTCCGGCATATAGTGCAAGCCCTTTATATAAGGACCAATGTGGATGGACTGAAATATCGTCAGCAATTACACGTTTTCCGGTATAAGCCGCCGTACCAAAAGAAGCTACACCATCAGCAATTTTTACATTGTGAATAGCATTTTTATAGAAACCCGGCAAACTTGGTGCAGATCCAAGCGTCAAACATTTTTTGTCTTTATCAACTAACAGTACAGAGCAAACAATACGGCCAGGATTTTTTTCCTCAACGCTGAAAATGATCGCATCCAGAATATCTTTCAGCGGTGCACCGCTTGATAACAGTTCCAGTGCACGGTTGTATGAATTATCGTGATGTTCTTGGGATTTCCGTTCAGTGATATCTAACTTAATGCCGACATATTGAGTCGTGTTACTCGCTTTATTATATATTTTAACGATATTGGCCTTTTCCCAATACAGTTGCCCATCTTTGCGTCGGTTAACAAACTCACCACTCCAAACATTACCTTTATTTATGGTAGCCCACAGCTCTTCATAGACGCTGGCGTTGGTCATGCCAGAGTTTAATATATTCGTTTTTTTGCCAATAACTTCATCCGGCATATAGCCAGACATGGTAATAAACTGACGATTTACGTAAATAATTTCACAATTTTCATCTGCGATCATAATTGAAGCAGGGCTATATTCCATTGCAAAAAAAATCATGTTGAGAAAATTTTGTTTTTTCTGTTCAGTTTTAAACTTTTGTTTAATTTTTCTATTTTTCACAGAAGAAAACAATAGCAGCATTAACAGCAAGGTTATTATAACTTCATACACAATAACACTCTCCTCAGGCCCGAGTGGTCCTGATCGTACACATCACAAAGCAGATGGCGAAAAATCCCGGCAACAAACCCCTAGCCCGCCGATTTTCGGGATCGGTGAATTTCCAGAGAGCAGAAAGGATGAAAGAAAAAACGCTCCATGAAACAGGAGTATTTATAAACATAGCAACGTCAGCATAAAGCCCTCGCATATGACTGTGCGCAGATAAAAACAGCAAATTCAAAAGAGTATCTTAATTTAATAGTAGTAATTGTTCGGGTTATAAGCTTTTCTAATGGAATAAAAGAATATTCCTAAAGGTATATGGAGATATATTTTGAACGTCAATTTTTCGTAAGCAAATCAATTATACCAATAAGTATCATTGATTTAATCAATAAAATCTATCACAAAATGATTTTTGATCGTTAACAGTAAACATTATATTTTTTTACCATTAAAAATCAAATAATTAAAATAAAAAAATAAAATCATTAACGCAAATGCCTGATCATATATGTCATAATTTGATGCAAAATTTGTAACACTTCTTCCCTTTCATTTTTTGAAACTAAACACGGCAATAACAAATAAAATAAGAATTAAATAACAAAAATAAAACAAATATAGCATTTTGTTTCATGAGGCAGGATGGCAGGTGGATTTATTGAAATGGCAGTTTTTTATACGACCGTAAAACATTAGAAAACATAATGAGTTGATACGGAAGAAGAAAAGCGACGAGATATATAGCAGTACTCTACTGATAAAAGTGATCTCCCAACAACAGGTTATCACCTAGAATTCGAGCTTCAACGTCTCAAAATTCTCAAATGGCTGGGGACGTGAAAGATAGTAACCTTGGGCTGCATAGGCTTGCGATGCCTGAACAATGGCCCACTCCTCTCGTGTTTCGATCCCTTCAATCACCACGTAATTGCAAAAGCGTGATAGCAGCGCGATCAACGCAGGAAAAACAGTGCGCCCTTCACCACTTTGTTGCAGGAGAATAAAGAGCTCACGCGCAACCTTGATGCAATCATACTGAGCCAGCATCAATGATGAGAAATTCGCCATACCACAGCCAAAATCATCCAACCATAACGTTTGTGCCTCAGGGAGTTTGGTTAATACCTCTTTCGGTAATCCCCCCTGGTTTTCAACCATTTCAAAACGAATCCAAGGCATTTCCGCGATCAGGCGTTTGGCTTCCAGATTATTTTGCAACGCCAATAATGTCATACCATCGATGTTGACAGAGGCAAAAAGATCGTCGCGAGTAAATCGAAAACTCCATTGAGACAAAAATTGCAGTTGTTCTACAATAATTAACAGGCGGGTATCAACATCAATATTTGCGAAGTATTTTTCAGGAGAAATGAACTTTTGCGGCAGGGTAGGAGAAAAAACGGAAGTCAGTAACTCAATAGCCATTAATTTACCAGATGTTCGATAAATGGGCTGAAAAGTATACCGCCGTTGACATTGGTGCCAGTAATCAGCGTCCAACGACTCCACGCTTCCCTGTTGGAAAAATCCAGTTCCAAACTGATTAAGATGACCGTCCTGCTGCACGATGAGTTCCGCCATTAAACTGACACTATTAGTTATAAAATTATATCATATGGGCATGCACCGGCATCGACTCTCAAGATGCAAGCTTAAACGGCAACGCCGATTAAATCGATGTCCATGATATTACAAAAATAAGTGGTTCAATATCACAACTAAATTTATTTAAATTGTAAATCAATAAATTAAAACCCAATAAACACAGTCGCACTGGCTGATTTATGCAGTCTAATGCATACACATAAAACCAATTTAACGAACAGATGGTAATTTTACCCTGTAACCTCACTATTTATGTAGCCAATAGGTCGCATGCTGAAGGCTTGCGAAAACACATGAAAGCCGTAGAAAATAGCATCGGGGGAAAGCAGGTAAAAGACAACAGAGGCCGATTCAGCAGTATATTATCCATCAACCACAGTTACGCGTGTCTAAACGGGCTTCAACAGGTATAATCTGCGCCCTGTTTGTTAGGTAGAAGAACATCATGGCGTTACTCATCACCCATAAATGCATTAACTGTGACATGTGTGAGCCCGAGTGTCCTAATCAGGCCATCTCCATGGGCATGGACATTTATGAAATTGATACCACGCTCTGCACGGAATGCGTTGGTCACTACGACACGCCTACGTGTCAGAAAGTCTGTCCGATCGACAATACGATAGTCAAAGATCCAAACCACATTGAAGGCAATGAGCAGCTGTGGGAAAAATATGTGCTCATGCACCATGCCGACAGGATTTAAGCATCCGTTTACGAACGATCAGCTTTCG
Organism: Pectobacterium araliae; assembly: GCF_037076465.1. NCBI lineage: Bacteria > Pseudomonadati > Pseudomonadota > Gammaproteobacteria > Enterobacterales > Pectobacteriaceae > Pectobacterium > Pectobacterium araliae. The sequence goes on from NZ_AP028908.1 coordinate 3,222,598, forward strand.
ATAATCACCGTCGCACAGGCATAGCGTCTTTCATCAGCCAACGTCACATGTACGTGTCTTGCGCCTATCTGCTCCGCCAGCTCTGCCGCCTTAGCAAAAAACCGCAGACAAGGTTTGCCCAGCTCGTCATTAAAAACTTCAAACTGGTTGAACGCGAGCCCGTTGCGAATTCCCGTACCGAAAGCTTTTGCCGCTGCTTCTTTCACGGCAAAACGCTTGGCAAGGAAACGGACTGGCTGCTGATGCTGCTGATAATGTGCCCATTCAGCCTCCGTCAGAACACGGCGAGCCAATCGCTCGCCTGAACGTTCAATCACCGCTTCAATACGGCTGATTTCGACAATATCGGTTCCGAGTCCAAGAATCGCCATCAGCGGCGTGCTTCCCGCATCAGACTCTTCATTTCGGTAACCGCATCCTTCAGACCGCTCATTACTCCACGTCCGATAATGGCATGCCCGATATTTAATTCGTGCATTTCCGGCAACGCAGCAATAGGCAGAACGTTATGGTAGGTCAAACCATGACCTGCATTGACTTTAAGTCCTTGCGCAGCCGCGTAAGTCGCCGCATCGCGAATCCGCTCAAATTCATGCTGACGCGTTTCATCATCGGGTGCATCGGCATAGGCACCCGTATGAATTTCGATATAAGGTGCACCGCTGGCAACAGCGGCATCAATTTGTCGTTTATCCGCATCAATAAATAGCGAAACCAATATGTTAGCCTGGCTAAGCCTGGCTACCGCGTTATCGATTTTTTCCTGCTGCCCCGCGACGTCCAGCCCGCCTTCGGTTGTCACCTCCTGGCGTTTCTCCGGTACCAGACAGCAAAAATGCGGCTTCACGTCACAGGCGATATTCAGCATTTCTTCCGTGACAGCCATTTCCAGATTCATGCGGGTTTGGAGCGTTTCTCTCAAAATCCGTACATCACGATCCGTGATATGACGACGATCTTCACGCAAATGTACCGTAATGCCATCCGCTCCAGCCTGTTCAGCAACAAAAGCTGCTTGAACAGGGTCGGGATACGCCGTTCCACGTGCATTACGCAGTGTCGCGATGTGGTCAATGTTAACGCCAAGCAACAGTTCAGCCATGATAAATCCTCGATAAAGTCATGCACGATACGCTGGAGTTTACACCGATGTCACCGCGTTGGGGTACTGACGAGAGGGGATTATTTATCAGAAGAAGTGGTTTTGGACAAATTAGCAGCAGGAACGAATTGTCGAAACAGTTCACGACTTTTCAACGGCTTTCCCCCCAGATACGGCTTTAATGCGATGCGGGTGAAACGTTTTGCTGCCTTTAGTGTTCCAGCATCAGGAAATTCACGCGAGGCCAGCGAGCGTAACTCATGTCCAGTAAAGCTTTTATTATCGACAACCAGGCTGGCAATAAATCCCCTTTCCTCTCGATACTGGTAGGTCATGGTATTTGCCACGGGTTCACCGCTGCCAGCACAATGCAGGAAATCGACGCCGTATCCCAGATAGCCCAATAACGCTAATTCAAAGCGTCTTAATGCCGGTTCAGGAGAGGCATCATGTGCAGCAAGATGTTGTAAACAATGGAGATAATCAAAGAAAAGCGCGGAATAATTGGTTTCATGCTCCAGCACACGAGACAGCAACTCATTAACATATAAGCCGCTATACAGCATCGAACCAGTCAGTGGCAGTGCCAACGAGACAGGCTCCGCACTACGTAAGGTTTTCACCTCTCCCCGCCCGCTCCAGCGTACCAGTAGCGGAGTGAACGGCTGCAAGCAACCTTTCAGGTTAGAGCGGCGGGCTCGCGCGCCTTTGGCAAGCACGCGAACTCGGCCATCGCTTTCGCTGAACAGATCCAGCAACAAACTAGTTTCACTATAAGGTCGCCCATGCAAGACAAATGCGCGCTGCCAGCCTTCCATCGGCGTGAACCTTACAAGTCTTCGCTATAACCCAAGCTGCGCAGGGCACGTTCGTCATCTGCCCAACCGGATTTCACTTTAACCCACAGCTCAAGGTGCACTTTGGCTTCGAACATCTCTTCCATATCCTGACGAGACTCGATACCAATGGTTTTAATTTTGGCACCTTTGTTGCCAATGACCATCTTCTTCTGGCCTTCACGCTCAACCAGAATAAGACCGTTAATGTCGTAGCCACCGCGCTCATTCGTCACGAAACGCTCAATTTCGACCGTCACAGAATACGGCAACTCTTCACCGAGGAAGCGCATCAACTTCTCACGGATAATTTCCGATGCCATAAAACGCTGTGAGCGGTCGGTGATGTAGTCTTCTGGGAAGTGGTGCGTTGCCTGCGGCAAGTGTTTGCGCACAATGCTGGCAATCGTATCAACATTCGTGCCCTTCTCAGCCGAGATCGGAACGACGTCAAGGAAGTCCATCTGTTGGCTGAGGAACTGGATATGCGGCAGTAGCTTAGTTTTATCCGTGACGTTATCAACTTTATTGATCGCCAACAGCACAGGAAGTTTCTGATCGCGCAGCTTATTTAATACCATGTCATCGTCGTCGTTCCAGTGTGTCCCTTCCACAACGAAAATGATCAGCTCAACGTCACCAATTGAACTGCTGGCGGCACGGTTCATCAGGCGGTTAATCGCCCGTTTTTCTTCAATATGCAGCCCCGGAGTATCCACATAAATCGCCTGATAAGGCCCTTCAGTATGGATGCCCATGATGCGGTGCCGCGTCGTCTGAGGCTTACGTGACGTAATGGAGATCTTCTGCCCCAGTAATTGATTCAATAACGTCGATTTCCCGACGTTTGGTCGACCAACAATCGCGACAAAACCGCAGTGTGTCTGTACTTCGCTCATTCAAGCTCCAGTTTTTTCAACGCTTGTTCAGCCGCAGCCTGTTCGGCTTTACGACGGCTCGATCCTGTTCCAATGACCGACTCGCTAAAGCCGCTCACCTGACAGTGGATAGTAAACTCCTGATCATGTGCTTCCCCACGAACCTGTACCACCAGATAGGTTGGTAGAGGTAGGTGACGCCCTTGCAGAAACTCCTGCAACCGCGTTTTCGGATCTTTTTGCTTATCGCCGGGGCTGATTTCATCCAGGCGCGTTTGATACCAATTCAAGATCAAACGTTCGATATTCAGGATGTCACTGTCGAGGAAAATGCCACCAATCAGGGCTTCGACCGTATCAGCCAATATCGATTCACGACGGAAGCCACCGCTTTTTAACTCACCGGGGCCGAGGCGTAAACACTCTCCCAGTTCAAATTCACGCGCGATTTCCGCCAAGGTATTACCTCGCACCAGCGTGGCTCGCATCCGGCTCATGTCTCCCTCGTCAACCTTGGGAAAACGATGATACAGCGCATTAGCGATCACAAAACTCAGGATGGAGTCACCCAGAAACTCGAGTCTTTCATTATGTTTGCTGCTGGCACTGCGATGTGTCAACGCCTGTAACAAAAGCTCGTACTGCTGAAAAGTATAGCCCAGCTTTCTTTGTAAACGATTTATCAGGATGGGATTCATGTGTTACCAATAGATCAACGATGCGTCAAAAACAGCAGCATACGGAACAGCCCTGCTTACCAATTCGGTCAAAACTGTTTCGTTTGCATTGGCTCCCATAAGGGAGCCTGCCTTTCTGCCCGTCATACTTCGCATTGCATGTACGTTAGCGGTGTTCAAACGATAACGTGTTGTCCTGCAAGCCGCATTATTTAGGGCACGTTCTTTCAAAAAATATTTCAGAAAATATTCTACAACGGACAGCATTATAATGCTGCCTGTATCTTATTTTGAGTAATGTTTACTTTTGATTAATGCTTACTTTGGTTAATGGATACCACCGATGCGACTCAAACGTACACCAGTAGGCCATTCACCTTCCTGCTTATCAAAGCTCATCCAGATAGCCGTCGCTTTACCGACTAGATTTCTCTCCGGTACAAAGCCCCAATAGCGACTATCCAGACTGTTGTCGCGGTTATCACCCATCATGAAGTAGTGCCCTGTCGGAACAACCCATGTCGCAAGCTGCTGCTGCGATTGCTGATAATAACCACCGAGCTGATCCTGCTGACCTGGCACTAGCAAAATATTATGCGTGACATTGCCTAATGACTCTTTACGCGTGCCCATGCGAACGCCATCTACGCTGTTGTCATTGGCAGGCACCTGATAGAAACCGCCACGCGATTCCCCACCAGGCTGGTTAAAAGTCTGAACAAAATCACTCGGCTGCACATTACTGTATGTGACCGCCAGTGCGGTATCACACGCCTGCTGCCCCTGACAGGATGGACGAATCGTTACCTGCTTGGTTATCGGGTTATAGCTGACGCGATCGCCCGGCACACCAACCACGCGTTTAATGAAGTCCACTTTAGGATCGGACGGATATTTAAACACCACCACGTCACCACGCTTCGGGTGTCCCGTTTCGATCAGCGTTTTTTGCGTGAAGGGTTCTTTAATGCCATAGGCAAATTTCTCCACCAGAATAAAATCACCGATCAACAGTGTCGGCATCATCGAACCCGATGGAATTTGAAACGGCTCATAAATAAAGGAGCGCACCACCAATACCAAAGCCACTACTGGGAATACGGACGCGATGGTTTCGATCCAGCCAGGTTGTTGAATGGCTTTCGACGAAACCGCACCATCAGCCAGCTCGGCACCGCTCATGGCGGCAAATTTTTTCCGGCGAGCCGGTGCCCAAATGAAGCGATCTAAACACCAGACAATCCCCGTGACCAGCGTCACCAATGCCAGAATTACGGCAAACATATTGGCCATGCCAACTCCTCAGAATTTATTTACTGTCTTTGCCGACGTGCAGGATTGCCAGAAACGCCTCTTGCGGCAGTTCGACATTACCGACCTGCTTCATACGTTTCTTACCGTCTTTCTGTTTCTGCAACAGTTTCTTCTTACGGCTGACGTCGCCACCATAACACTTGGCCAGTACGTTTTTACGCAATTGCTTAACCGTAGAACGCGCAATAATGTGGTTACCAATGGCGGCCTGAATCGCGATATCAAACTGTTGACGCGGAATCAGTTCTTTCATCTTTTCGACAAATTCACGGCCACGGTATTGTGAATTATCACGGTGAGTAATGAGGGCCAATGCATCGACACGCTCGTTGTTGATTAATACATCAACGCGCACCATGTCTGATGTCTGGAAACGTTTGAAACCATAATCCAGTGATGCATAACCACGAGACGTTGATTTCAGGCGATCAAAGAAATCGAGCACCACTTCGGCCATCGGGATCTCATACGTCAACGCAACCTGATTGCCGTGGTACACCATGTTCGTCTGCACACCGCGCTTCTCAATACAAAGCGTAATCACGTTGCCCAAATATTCCTGAGGCATCAGCATGTGACACTCGGCAATCGGTTCGCGCAATTCCTGGATATTATTCAACGGCGGCAGTTTAGACGGGCTATCGACATAAATAGTTTCTTTCGCCGTCGTTTCTACTTCATACACCACCGTCGGCGCAGTGGTGATCAATTCCAGATCGTACTCACGCTCCAGACGTTCCTGAATGATCTCCATGTGCAACAGACCCAGAAAGCCACAGCGGAAACCAAAGCCCAGCGCGGTAGAGCTTTCTGGCTCATAGAACAAAGAGGCATCATTGAGGCTCAGCTTGCCTAACGCATCACGGAATGCTTCATAGTCGTCGGAACTGATCGGGAACAGACCGGCATAAACCTGCGGTTTGACTTTCTTAAAACCCGGCAACGCTGTTTCAGCTGGCTGACGCGCCAGCGTCAGGGTATCCCCGACTGGCGCACCTAAAATATCTTTGATGGCGCACACTAACCAGCCGACTTCACCGCAGTTCAATACATCGCGATCGATCTGCTTCGGTGTAAAAATGCCGAGACGGTCGGCGTTATACACCTGCCCCGTACTCATTACCTTAATTTTGTCACCTTTACGCATCGTGCCGTTTTTAATACGAACCAGTGACACAACGCCGAGGTAGTTATCGAACCAAGAGTCAATAATCAGCGCCTGCAACGGCGCATCGGCGCTACCTTCCGGCGGAGGAATATCACGCACCAGACGCTCCAGAACATCCGGCACGCCTATCCCTGTTTTTGCAGAGCAGCGCACAGCATCAGTGGCATCAATGCCAACAATGTCCTCAATCTCTTGAGCAACACGATCGGGGTCAGCGGCAGGTAGGTCGATCTTGTTAAGAACCGGCACCACTTCCAGATTCATATCCAACGCGGTATAGCAGTTAGCCAGCGTTTGAGCTTCTACACCTTGCCCGGCATCAACAACAAGCAGCGCGCCTTCACAGGCAGCGAGCGAGCGAGAAACTTCATAAGAGAAGTCAACGTGCCCAGGCGTATCAATGAAGTTTAACTGGTAGGTTTGACCGTCCTGCGCTTTATAATCCAACGTTACGCTTTGCGCTTTAATCGTGATTCCGCGTTCACGCTCCAGATCCATCGAATCCAGAACCTGCGCAGCCATTTCACGCTCAGTTAAACCGCCGCAGATCTGGATAATACGGTCAGATAACGTCGATTTACCGTGGTCGATATGGGCAATAATGGAGAAATTTCGTATATGCTTCATTATAAAAATTTTTCTACCTTGATATTCCTGAAATTCTTGCCGATGGGCATGCGCATAGGTGAAAACAGCAGCGATGTTATTCCACCTGAATCGCAGCATTCTACATGCGGGAAGCGTGAAAACCTAGTCATGTCCGGTGCATTCCCCTTGATTATGACGGTTTTATTTGGAATAGCAGAACAACAAGAGGAAAGCAGGAAGTAAAGTATCATTACGTGGTAAACATCGTGTCGAAAGATAGCAAGAGAGTGAACGCGGTTTCCGCACCACACGCCCTTTGCGCTTGGACGTACGAATCAATTTTGCAACAGCGTTCCAGGTAGCGCGATTTGCAGGATAACAGGCTCATAACGCTTATTTTTACCTAACCGTTTTGCCCACCGTTTAACCCCGATAAACGCTAACCCGCCCCCCAATAATGCCCCCATAACGGCAGCCAAATCGGTACTAAATAGCGTTTGGAATATCGCCGCCCCGAACAACAACCCAACCAGCGGAACAAAGTAAACCAGAGCGGCAGAAAGCAACAACCGCCCTTCGGAAATACCCAACTCCACTTTTTGTCCCACTTCCAAAGGCCGATCGTAGGGGACATGCAGCGTATTTTCAGCAGAAAGCCCAAGCTGACTTAATAAGCCAGTTCCACACGACGAGCGAGATTTACAACTGCCACACCCTGCACTGGGTTCACACCGCAGCTCCGCAATACCATCCTGCCATGACACAACCGTTGCCCATTCTTTAATCATGGTTGCGCCTTCAAAAGGATGCTGTCAGCCACGCGCTTAGCTGTAGAAGCTGGGATATCACCAACAACGGTAATCTCGCGATTTCCCCGCATGACGGTGTGAATAGAACGTCGTCCCGTGAGCAGTGACTGCTCCTCACTCACGTCAGAAGACGGGCTAATATTAATCGAGAAACTAAACAAACCATCGCTGTACAGGCGGGTTTCAATCGGAATAGACGAGCCAGGCAAGATTTTCTTACTGTGCGAAAGCGCTTTCATTCCTGTAGGCAACCATTCGGGCTCCCAGGTGAAATCCCCCTTTTCTACAGCAGACGTGGGTAAAACGGGGGGAAGCTTGATCCCTTCCAGCGGGCGCATCACGCTAACCACATCATCATCAACAATCAGCGATGTCGTTAAGAATTGTTCTAACCTCTTGTCACCATTCCGATCTTGTAAATCGATACGCAGTGGAAGTTTCGATTCCGCATCAATCCACACCGTATAACTGTAGCGTGTGCCATCACGTGATATGACCCGAATACCAGATGCAAGACGATCGGCAATGCGCACCCGCCCATCAGCGGGAACAAAATCATAATAAGGCGATAACTTCTGGAAATCAGCAAAGACGAGGGAAGGGAGAGAATCGACAATATGATCGCTGGCGAGCGTAAATGGCTCAAAACCGGGATCGAAATAGCTGATCTCATTACCACGCTGCACAATCTCGCGTCGCGGCCCATCCATAAACAACAATTGCGCCAGGGAATGATTGTTGACCACGGCATGACGATACCGTACCGACTCAAATCCTTGCAGGGTGATGTTGATAAATGAAATTTCGTAATTCAAAGAACGAACAGCGCTATTCATCTGCTGTAACAACGCGCCCGGCTCAGCATTCTGAGCCGGGGCGAACGTAGAATAAAACAGGCTGCCAATCAGAAAACAGGCGGCGGACCAAACTCGCTTCATTACCGGGGCTGTGTTCCTAATGATTGAGTGCCAGGAACCTGAATTGCCGCTTGCTGATCATCCTGCGGCAGAGCATGTTCGGCATGCAATCGGCGCTGTAATTCATAGTCCTGCAAAATGGCGTTAAGGCGGTTACGCTGCATATCAGATTTCTGTTGGCCACTGTGAGGGGCAATATTTTCTGACGGTACGCCCAAGCTCACCGGGGAAGCGGTCCCCATAGCAGGTAAAGTACTGAACACGCCGGATTCCACAGCATGTTCAGTCGCATTGCCCTGTTGGTAATTTTGTACGCCGACAATTACGGCTAAAGATACGCAGGCAGCGACACCGACTTGCGTCAGTTGGCTACCCCACGGGCGAATTTTGTGCCAGAACGGCATCTTCGCCCACTCGACAGGTTGTGGCTGAGATTCAGGCTGCGCTTGTGGAACCAGACGAACAGGTTCTTTTTCGATTGCAGCGGCAACACGAGAAGCGATGTCCAGGTGAATCACGTTTTCACTGACATCACCACGTAACGCATCACGAATTAGATGATAACTTTGCCAACTTTGCTGCAATGCGTCATCCCGTGACAATGCGCCTAACAGCTCGGAATCTACTGCTTCGCCATCCATTAAAGCGGAAAGTTTCTCTTTCTGCATACCGACACCCTTACCTTGTCAAATCCATCATTAATCATGCGGATAGCTGGAAACGCTCGCTAGCGCTGAATAAGCGGTTGTACTTTATTATCAATCGCTTCCCGCGCCCGAAAGATACGAGAACGAACCGTGCCGACGGGACAATCCATAATCACGGCAATCTCTTCATAGCTTAAACCGTCCAACTCACGCAGCGTAATCGCTAAACGTAAATCCTCCGGTAAAGACTCGATAGTTCGGAAAACGATACTTCGTAGTTCCTCTGACAACATTAAATTCTCAGGGTTCGATATTTCTTTCAGTGCACCCGCATTTTCATAGTTTTCTGCGTCATTGGCATCAATGTCGCTGGAAGGCGGGCGGCGCCCCTGAGCTACCAGGTAATTCTTGGCTGTATTCACGGCGATACGATACAACCACGTATAGAACGCACTATCACCGCGGAATGATTCTAACGCGCGATACGCTTTAATAAACGATTCCTGTACCACGTCAGGCACGTCCCCTTGTGGAACATACCGTGATACCAGGCTCGCTACCTTATGCTGATAACGAACGACCAACAAGTTAAACGATTTTTGATCGCCCTTTTGGACTCGCTCGACCAGAACCTGATCTGCCAGTTGCTCGCTCATCCGAGGTAATCTCTACTCAAACCGTTCTCCACACATAAAATAGTACTGCCAGCTAGATAAGTCATATTTAGAGCAAGCTCCTCATTAGAACCAAGACATCCAATAAAGTTCCAGGTCATCGTTTTTCTTTTGTTTAGTGCCGTTACTCATCTTTGCGATGCGTACCTATGACGCATTCTCGTCATCACACACTTTCTTCATCACACATTGTCTTCATCTGAGGCTCTACGCTCTTCTTCCGGGGGATGATACGATAAATCCGAGGTATTCGCACGATTCACCATATTGCATCATTCGCTTATCCTTTATAGCGTAGAGAAGAGGCCAAAAACCAATACAGCAATTGACTATTGGGTGCTACCATCGGATTTCCTCTTCTTTTTGCATCCACGACACAACCATGCAAACGACCACTGAATACGTCTGTGATGTTTTAATCATTGGCAGCGGTGCTGCCGGGCTTTCACTGGCATTGCGTCTGGCTTCGCAGGCCAACGTGACGGTATTAAGCAAAGGTCCGCTCAACGAAGGCGCGACATTTTATGCTCAGGGCGGCATCGCAGCTGTTTTCGATGAAGCCGACACCATTGATTCTCATATCGAAGATACCCTGATCGCCGGTGATGGCCTGTGTGAGCGGGAAGCCGTTGAATTCATCGCCAGTAATGCTAAACACTGCGTGCAGTGGCTGATCGAACAAGGCGTATTATTTGATACCGAAACCAGCACCAGCGGCGAAGAACGTTATCATCTCACGCGCGAAGGTGGCCATAGCCACCGCCGGATTCTGCACGCCGCGGATGCGACAGGAAAAGAAGTGGAAAACACGCTGGTGCAGAAAGCGTTATCTCATCCAAATATTCGGATTATGGAACGCTGTAACGCCGTCGATTTGATTACCTCGAATAAGCTGGGTTTGCCCGGTACACGCCGCATTGTCGGTGCTTATATATGGAACCGTGAACGGGAGCGCGTAGAATCCTGCCGGGCGAAAACGGTGGTTCTGGCGACCGGAGGCGCATCCAAAGTTTATCAATACACCACAAATCCCGATATTTCCTCTGGTGATGGCATAGCCATGGCATGGCGCGCGGGTTGCCGCGTGGCAAATCTGGAGTTCAATCAGTTTCACCCGACCTGCCTGTTCCACCCACAGGCGCGAAATTTCCTGTTAACAGAAGCGTTACGCGGTGAAGGGGCGTACCTTAAACGCCCCGACGGCACACGCTTTATGCCCGATTTCGATACCAGAGGCGAACTGGCACCGCGTGATGTTGTCGCCAGAGCCATTGACCATGAGATGAAACGGCTTGGTGCAGACTGCATGTATCTGGACATCAGCCACAAACCCGAAGCGTTCATCAAACAGCACTTCCCCACTATCGATGAAAAATTACAGTCTCTCGGCATCGATCTGACGCGAGAAGCGATACCGATCGTACCGGCAGCGCACTATACCTGCGGTGGCGTGATGGTTGACCAGCATGGGCGTACCGACCTTGACGGTCTGTATGCGATTGGCGAAGTCAGCTATACCGGATTGCATGGCGCAAACCGCATGGCGTCCAATTCTTTGCTGGAATGTCTGGTTTATGGCTGGTCAGCCGCCGAGGATATTTTGCAACGCTTACCGCAGATCAAAGCGGTGAAAAAATTGCCGGATTGGGATGAAAGTCAGGTAGACAATTCCGACGAACAGGTGGTGATCCAGCATAATTGGCACGAACTGCGTTTGTTTATGTGGGATTACGTTGGGATCGTGCGCACCACGAAGAGATTAGAACGAGCACAACGCCGCATCCATCTGCTTCAACAAGAAATCAATGAGTACTACGCCCACTTCCGTATTTCCAACAATTTGCTGGAACTTCGTAACCTAGTACAAGTCGCCGAACTCATTGTCCGCTGTGCATTGGAAAGGAAAGAAAGCCGTGGACTGCATTACACTCTGGACTACCCAGAACAGTTTGAAGCCCCGACGCCAACTATTCTGGTGCCGTAACTCACAAAAATAATAATCCGCAAACAATAGCTAAGACAGAAAAGGCAGACGCAGCTAAACGCGTCTGCCTTCTACATAAAAAGATAGAAATCTTTTGTCAGTTGCTGAAAATCGCTCGAATAACACTTTGCTGCATCACGGATGACCAGTGAGGAATTCACACATTCTCTTTCCTGACGAGACAGCGCCAGCAAAATGCGGTGCACAGGTTTATCTTCCCGTTCCGATACACGAAGCTGTTGGTGAACGTACCAATGATGTTGCTGCGCCAGGGGAATAAAATGCTCCACAACCTGAACGGGCAGCACCACGCAAAAAAGCCCTTCGGGCATCAGCAGTTGATGCGCACAGTGCAACAGCGCGTCATGGGTTAACGAGGTGGTATAACGCGCCTGCTCACGCTCAACCGACCCACATGCGATCCCAGGTTGGAAATAAGGCGGATTACTGACAATCAACGAATAATGGGGACTTCGCGTCGCGGCGAAACCCACGATATCCTCAGCATAAACCGTTATTCTGTCAGCCCACGGTGAAGCAACGATGTTTTCTTTCGCCTGCTGACTAGCCGCGCTATCCAGTTCGACGGCATCAATCTGAACATGCGGCTCGGAGCGTTGTGCTAGCATCAGCGCAAGGAGGCCGGAACCGCTGCCGATATCCAGAATTCGCGTGGCAGAGGAAACCGGAGCCCAGGCTCCCAGCAAAATACCATCGGTTCCCACTTTCATGGCACAGCGATCGTGCGCCACAAAGAATTGCTTGAAGGTAAATCCATCCTGACGCAATGTCAGTTTATTATCAGCCTGATGACTCATGAAAATAAGATTCCAAACACAAACCGCAGTAGCATAGGTGAAACATCAGGGCAGGGAAAGTGCCGATGTCTGCTTAAACAGGTGAAGAAATCGGCCAATCCGTCTATAATCGGCGCCCCAAATAGAGGTAGACCATGACTGTAACCAATTTTTCCGAGCTCGATCTTGATGAAAGCCTGTTAGACGCCCTGCGTGATATGGGTTATGAACGTCCGACTGCGATTCAAGCCGAGGCAATCCCTCCGGCGATGGAAGGCCGTGACGTACTGGGCTCCGCGCCAACAGGAACAGGTAAAACCGCCGCCTATTTGCTGCCGGTTTTGCAGCATCTTATCGATTTTCCTCGTAAAAAATCAGGTCCACCTCGTATTCTGATCCTCACACCAACCCGTGAACTTGCCATGCAGGTAGCCGATCAGGCACGTGCATTCGCGGCACATACGCATCTGGATATCGCCACGATCACTGGCGGCGTGGCCTATATGAACCACGCAGAAGTGTTCAGCGAAAATCAGGATATCGTCGTCGCGACGACCGGCCGCTTGTTGCAATACATCAAAGAAGAAAACTTCGATTGCCGCGCGGTAGAAACACTGATTCTGGATGAAGCGGACAGAATGCTAGATATGGGCTTCGCCCAAGATATTGAACACATCGCCGGGGAAACCCGCTGGCGCAAGCAAACGCTGCTGTTTTCTGCGACGTTGGAAGGGGACGCGATCAAAGATTTCGCCGAGCGTCTGCTCAATGAGCCGGTTGAAATCGAATCCGACCCATCTCGTCGGGAACGTAAAAAAATTCTGCAATGGTATTACCGCGCCGACGATCTCAAACACAAAACGGCTCTGCTTTGCCATCAGTTAAAGCAGCCAGATGTTACGCGCTCTATCATCTTTGTACGCAAGCGTGAGCGAGTTCATGAGCTGGTAGCCTGGCTGCGTGAAGCGGGCATTAACTCATGCTATCTTGAAGGCGAAATGGTGCAAGCCAAGCGCAACGAGGCGATCAAACGCATGAGCGACGGCCGGGTTAACGTGCTGGTGGCAACAGATATCGCTGCGCGTGGTATTGATATTAACGATGTCAGCCATGTATTTAACTTCGACTTGCCGCGCACAGCAGATACTTATCTTCACCGCATCGGCCGCACCGGCCGCGCGGGTCGCAAAGGCTGTGCCATCTCTTTCGTTGAAGCGCACGATCATCTGCTGCTGGGAAAAATCAGCCGCTACCTGAATGAACCGTTAAAACCGCGCGTCATTGATGAACTCCGCCCAGAGACGAAAGCACCAAGCGCCAAAACGACGGGAAAACCGTCGAAAAAAGTGCTGGCTAAGCGGCAAGAGAAAAAAGAGAAGGAAAAAGAAAAAGTTAAAGTGAAGGTTCGCGATCGCGACAGTAAAAATGTGGGTAAGCGTCGTCAACCAACGCAGAAAACCAGTGAACCGACCGGCGAATAAACCCGTTGGTGTGAACACGATAAAAACACAGATGTAAAAAAGGGAGCTTCGGCTCCCTTCTTGTTAAGGCTTAAGTAACAACTTACAGGCTTGCGGTAAAAGTACGAGCGATAACGTCGCGCTGTTGTTCCGGTGTCAATGAGTTGAAACGAACCGCGTAGCCAGACACGCGAATGGTCAGCTGCGGATAGTTTTCTGGGTGCTTAACCGCATCTTCCAGCGTCTCACGGCGCAGAACGTTTACGTTCAGGTGTTGACCACCTTCTACACGCACTTCAGGTTTGATTTCCAGCGGAATTTCACGATACTCGATCTGACCCAGATCGCTCATTGGAACGATTTGATCTTCGCTATAACCCGATTTCGCACACACGCAACGCGCCTGTGATTTTTCTTCATCCAGCAACCAGAAGGAATTGATCAGAGCGCTGTCGTTAGCCTTGGTGATTTGAATACCAGTAACCATAATTGCCTCCGTAAAACGGCGTGTTATTGTCTTAGTTAAAAACTGACTTAGTTAAAATCGCTATCGGTAAAAAACGGCCAGATTTCATAGCGATCGTATAAAACCGTTTGTATCTGCCTCCTATATACCAGTCTGATAACCAGATATCCTTGACTTAAATCAACTTTAAGACCTTGCAACTTAGCCATGCGAGGGCAATATATTGTTTTATATCAATTTTACCACCACATCGAATTGCAAATATTTTTGTAAATTTTCAATTTTTTTTCAAAAAAATCATTTTAATCCTGGCAACAGCGGTTACGGTTTTACCTCGCCACGATAGATCGGTAAGCTACCCCTAACACCATTCAACCTGTAAAAAAAGAGTGCATGATGGCGACCTCTCTCACCTGGCATGACGTGCTGGCACAAGAAAAGCAGCAGCCTTACTTCATTAATACCCTTGAATTCGTTGGAAAAGAACGTGCAGCGGGTAAAACTATCTATCCCCCGCAGAAGGATGTTTTCAATGCGTTCCGCTTTACTGAACTACATCAGGTCAAAGTCGTCATTCTCGGGCAAGATCCCTATCACGGGCCGAATCAGGCGCACGGGCTGTCATTTTCCGTTCGCCCAGGCGTGCCCGCTCCGCCTTCTTTGGGTAATATTTATAAAGAACTGGCGAGCGACATCCCTGGATTTGAAATTCCACGGCACGGTTTTCTGCAAAGCTGGGCAGAGCAAGGTGTTCTACTGCTAAACACCGTACTAACGGTTGAGGCCGGGCAAGCGCACTCGCATGCTAATTTGGGCTGGGAAACGTTTACTGACCGCGTCATCGCGGCATTGAATGAACAACGGGAAGGTCTGGTTTTTCTACTGTGGGGCTCTCATGCACAGAAAAAAGGCAACATCATTGACCAACAGCGCCATCATATTCTGAAATCGCCGCACCCTTCCCCACTGTCTGCACACCGTGGTTTCTTGGGCTGTAAGCATTTTTCTCAAGCTAATCAGCTTCTGGAACAGCAAGGGCTGTCACCAATAGACTGGACGCCAAGGCTCCCAGAAGAGGCTTAAACGATAACGGTTTGGTTGTCTTCAAAAAACGAAGGCGGCCAACTGTCATTTACGAGAAATCGCTGACTACAGTATTGAGCAAATGAGAAACGTTGATTGAATACAAATATATCGAGAAAAGGAATAAATAAGAATTCATTCGATGATTTGGTGGAGCTAAGCGGGATCGAACCGCTGACCTCTTGCATGCCATGCAAGCGCTCTCCCAGCTGAGCTATAGCCCCACAACGTGTGGAATATTCGTGATAATCAACCAAACAGAGGGAGTGTTTGGTGGAGCTAAGCGGGATCGAACCGCTGACCTCTTGCATGCCATGCAAGCGCTCTCCCAGCTGAGCTATAGCCCCATATCTTACAGTATTACCGTAAAGGCAAGTACCGTGCGAACGCGTCGCATAATATGAAACCCGATTAGCAGTGTCAACGGCTAAATCCGCTTATCCGATCAACCGCTGAAAAAGACGCCAAAGGTGAGAGAAAACAGGCGGCAATTTCGGTGTCATCTCATCATAAGCACAATAAAAAAGCTGCTAACGATAACGCGATTTATTATCATTATTTCACGTTACGCTTCTGCCTCCTATATAAACCTCATCACATGCGCTATTTTCCTATGATTGTATTTTCTCTGATGGTATCGGCCTCTGGCATGTTGCCTGCTCGGGCACAGCCAACTATCCCTGATATGACCGAACAAGCAAAAGCTCAATTTGAGATCAAACACGTTGAAATGAAAAGCGATGCACAGCATGTCTATCGGCTTTTCATCGCGATCCCCCGCCAACCCGAACCTAAAGGCGGTTATCCGGTTCTGTACATGCTGGATGGCAACGCTCAGTTCCCCGTTGCCGTAAACAGCTATAATGCAAAAAATGGCGCAGCACCACTGATTGTCGCTGTCGGTTATCCGATCGATAAACCTTACGATATTCCCGCCCGTACGCGAGACTACACGCTGCCAACGACACTCACCGATCCAGATTTTGCCGCAGGCGGCGAAGCGGAAGCATTTTACCAATTCCTGCAATCCACGGTAAAGCCTTGGGTTGAAGTGAACTACGCCGTCAATAAGCAGAAACAAACACTGGCCGGGCACTCTTTCGGCGGTCTGTTTACGCTCTATACGCTGTTTAACCACACCGAATCTTTCCAGCGTTATGTTGCCGCAAGCCCGTCTATCTGGTGGGGAAATGGCGTCGTGATTCCGGCAAGAACGCCGCTGCTCGCTACACCACCGCAGTCAATAACCGTCACGGCAGGAGCAAATGAAGATGAGCCAGCTAAAACACAGGCGGGTAAACCTGTTGATGAAAAACGGGCAGAACGGCTCAGCCAAAGAAAAATGGTGGAAAGAGCAACAGCACTGGTCGCACAGCTCAACGAACAAGGCACAAAAGCCGACTTTATTCTGTTCCCCGGTAAAGGGCACGGCGACGTGATCCCCGATGCCATCGGTAAAGCGGTTGCCATTGCTGGTCAATAATTCCCATACCACGCCATAAAAAAATGAACCCCGGCCAGAAGCTGGGGTTCATTTTATATAACGCTATTCACGCGATAACGATTACTGTTGCGCTTCACGCTCGGCGATGAACGTCAGTGCTTTATCGATACGCGCCAGCGAACGCTGTTGACCAATCGCGTGTACCGTAACGTCAACACCTGGAGACTGGCCCGCCCCCGTTACCGCAACGCGCAGCGGCATACCGACTTTACCCATGCCCTGACTCAGCTCATCCGCCGAGCTCTGAATAGCATGATGGATGTTCTCCGGCGTCCAACTCGTAATCGCGGCCAGTTTCTCACGAACCAGTTCAAGCGGTTGACGGGCAACCGGACGCAGATGTTTCTTCGCGGCATCAGCGTCAAATTCCGCAAAATCTTCATAGAAATAACGGCAAGAATCTGCCATTTCTTTCAGCGTCTTACAACGCTCGCCCAGCAAACCAACCAGTTCGCTCAACTGCGGCCCGGTGCGCGTATCAATTCCTGCTTGCTCGATATGCCATGACAGATGCGTCGCCACGTATTCTGCTGGCAAATGGTTAATATAGTGATGATTCAGCCATTGCAGCTTCTCAGTATTGAAAGCGCTCGCGGACTTGCTGACCGCATCCAGCGAGAACAGAGACTTCATCTCATCAATAGAGAAGATTTCCTGATCGCCAGATGACCAGCCTAAACGCACCAGATAGTTCAACAGCGCCTCCGGCAAATAGCCGTCATCGCGGTATTGCATCACACCGACAGCACCGTGCCTTTTGGACAATTTCTTACCGTCGTCGCCCAGAATCATCGACACATGCGCATATTCTGGCACTGGTGCGCCCAGCGCTTTCAGGATGTTGATCTGACGCGGTGTGTTGTTGATATGGTCTTCACCGCGGATAACGTGCGTGATTTCCATATCCCAATCATCGATAACGACACAGAAATTGTAGGTCGGTGAACCGTCAGTACGGCGAATAATCAGGTCATCGAGTTCCTGATTGCTGAATTCGATCGGCCCACGAATACGGTCATTGAAGATCACCGAACCTTCTTGTGGGTTGAGGAAACGCACAACGTGCGGCTCATTATCAGCATGATGTTCGTGAGAACCACGGCAACAGCCGTCGTAACGTGGCTTATCACCCTTTTCCATCTGCTGCTCGCGCAGGGCTTCCAGACGCTCTTTAGAACAGTAGCACTTATAGGCCGTACCGTTTTCTAACATCTGATCAATAACAGCGTTGTAGCGGTCAAAACGCTTAGTCTGGTAGTACGGGCCTTCATCCCAGTTCAGGCTCAGCCAGTTCATACCATCCATAATGGCATCAATCGCGTCCTGAGTTGAACGCTCCAGATCGGTATCTTCAATACGCAGCACGAACTCACCGTCCTGATGACGGGCAAACAGCCAAGAGTAAAGTGCGGTACGAGCGCCACCGACGTGAAGATAGCCAGTAGGACTAGGGGCGAAACGGGTTTTGATTTTCATTTGGGATTACAGCCTTATTACGCAACGACTGTCGGCAAGACCGACATAAGCTCAGAGAACAAAAGTGGGCAACATTCTATCACTCTGCCTCGATTCCTCAACGCCGTAACATGCCACACGCGTGTTTATTCTGGGAGAAATGGCAAGATAGCTCGCCGAATCGCGCAAGGATGCAGCGTCAATGACGATAAATACGACGCCTTGTCTAATTTTGCAACGAACAATCATTTTAGTTTTAAAAAGCGTTGACTCATATTCAAGGATCCCTATAATGCGACTCCACACAGCGGGGGTGATTAGCTCAGCTGGGAGAGCACCTCCCTTACAAGGAGGGGGTCGGCGGTTCGATCCCGTCATCACCCACCACACTTTACGAACTTTAAGTAAAAGTGTCTCGCTGTGTAAAGTAAGAAGATTTGAGATTGGGTGATTAGCTCAGCTGGGAGAGCACCTCCCTTACAAGGAGGGGGTCGGCGGTTCGATCCCGTCATCACCCACCAATCTCTACCAGCTGGTCTTCTTATTAGAAATTGAAGTAAACGTAGTACAGAAGTGGGTGATTAGCTCAGCTGGGAGAGCACCTCCCTTACAAGGAGGGGGTCGGCGGTTCGATCCCGTCATCACCCACCACTTCTGCGGGTCGTTAGCTCAGTTGGTAGAGCAGTTGACTTTTAATCAATTGGTCGCAGGTTCGAATCCTGCACGACCCACCACTTCCGCAAAGTGATTCCTCTCTGAAGCAAATCCACCAACATTATCTATTGCACGTGTCGTGTAGGTGAGAACCTGCGTTCAGGTTCGAGCCGAGCGAAGCGAGACAGCAACGCGTCAGCGTTGACCCCGAAGGGGCGAGGCCAAAGGCCGAGTCATCCTGCACGACCCACCACTTCCGCAAAGTGATTCCTCTCTGAAGCAAATCCACCAACATTATCTATTGCACGTGTCGTGTAGGTGAGAACCTGCGTTCAGGTTCGAGCCGAGCGAAGCGAGACAGCAACGCGTCAGCGTTGACCCCGAAGGGGCGAGGCCAAAGGCCGAGTCATCCTGCACGACCCACCACTTCCGCAAAGTGATTCCTCTCTGAAGTAAATCCACCAACATTATCTATTGCACGTGTCGTGTAGGCGAGAACCTGCGTTAACTGATTCGTATTGATTTTACAGAAAAATCAATGAGGCACCGCAGCCTTACTCGACTGCAGCACCTGAATCTCACGCCAATACGGCCAAGTCCGCTGCATCAAAACCGCGTAATTTATTAGTCTGTCCAGAACGTACTTTTTGCACCCATTGCGCATCAGAGAGCAATACCCGGCCGACAGCGATCAAATCAAACTCCTCTCGCTCCATCCGCGTATACAGATTATCCAGCGCTGCTGTACCAGAACCTTCACCACCAAACGCAGCAAAGAAATCTGAGGTCAACCCCACCGATCCAACGCTGATTGTCGCCGCCCCTGTCAGCTTTTTCGCCCAACCGGCGAAGTTCAGCCCTTCTGCCCCATCAACTTCGGGGAACTCAGGCTCCCAGAAACGGCGCTGGGAACAGTGGAGAATATCTACACCAGCCTCAACCAGCGGTGCCAACCAGTCCGTCATCTCATTTGGAGAGGTAGCAAGTCGCGCGCTGTAATCCTGCTGTTTCCACTGGCTAACACGCAGGATCAACGGGAAATCCTGACCAACAGCCGCTCGGACAGCGCGGATAACCTCTGCGGCAAAGTGGGAACGCTCACGGATCGTTGCTCCGCCGAAAGCATCTGTACGCTTATTCGTACCCGACCAGAAGAATTGATCGATCAGGTAGCCATGTGCGCCATGCAGTTCCAGCGTATCAAATCCCAGTCGTTTAGCATCGGCTGCCGCATGGGCAAAAGCCGCCACGGTATCGGCTATGTCTTCTTCCGTCATCACCACACCACGGGGTTCATTCGGTCCAACCAGTCCAGAGGGGCTTTCAACAGGCGCATCCGGTTCCCAGCCGCGACCATGTGTTGAGCCAGTATGCCAAATTTGTGGACCAATGCGACCACCTGCGGCATGGACCGCTTGAGCCACGGCATCCCAACCCGCCAGCGCCGCTTCACCATGAAAAAACGGGATCCCCGGCATATTACGCGAAGCGGGACGATCGACCACCGTCCCCTCCGTCAGAATAAGTCCTACGCCCCCTTCTGCACGACGGCGATAATATTCCGCATTCGCCAGACCGGGAATGCCGTTTTCAGCCATACCTCTCGTCATCGGTGCCATAACAATACGGTTAGGAAGGGTTAACCCTTTCAGCGTGAAGGGACTAAACAGAACATCATCAGACATAAATATTTCCTTTTATGGTTTAATGCGTAATGCGCTAGCAACGTCAAATATCAATTAGATACCCAACCTATATGCTTGTACGACACTTGCAACATAGCGTATCGTACCATCCTCCACTATCTGGATTTTGATTATTCAAGTCAGCGTTCCTTCTCATAACATCTTGTTATTGCGTTATACCTATCCATCATTAGACTGCCATCATCGTAGTGCTATGCTTATCGGCGTTCATACGCTTCACCTAATTTTTTGACAAAAAATATCAAATTTATTTGTTTTCTATTCAGGCGCTAAATCAACGACACTGCCGCCTTATATCAAATAGCACTTTTCGCTTACTCATGAGGTTGTCTAGTATGATTTCTCAGTTGAATCAGTGGTTCACGCGTTTAACCGATCACCCTGACGCAGGTAAACTTTTACTGCGTTTAACCGTGGGTATTCTGCTGCTGTTTCACGGCGTAGCAAAAGTAGAGCACGGCGTAGGCTGGATCGTACAGATGCTACAAGGCGCAGGTCTGCCTGGTTTTATCGCTTATGGCGTTTATGTGGGCGAAGTCGTTGCGCCAATTCTGATTATTCTGGGCGTGTTTACCCGTATTTCCGGCTTGATCGCCGCGCTGACACTGGTTGTGGCGACGCTGATGGTGGGCACGGCTAAATTCTTTACCCTGACTAACGTGGGTGCATGGGCGCTGGAAGTCGAAGCGCTCTATTTCTTTGCTGGAATCATTATTATGCTGGTGGGCAGCGGCCGTTACTCTGTAGCGTCTAACTCCGCTTATCGTTAATTCTTGTCATACAAGCATTAACCGTTAAAAAAACCCGCGAATCCGCGGGTTTTTTGTTGCCATAACATGCCAATCAGATTTCCCAATCGTGGCTATAACGCTTGGGCTTAAACTGAATCACGTCACCTTTCTGCAACCCTTCCAGGCTCACATCGTCTTTTGCTACTTCTGCTTCAATCAGTTCCGACTGCTCACCCAGTTTCAACGACAGACGCGTTAAAGCACCGAGCGGGCGAATATCACGCACGGTCACCGCCTGATAGCCATCCTGTGCCTGAACGGATAGCGATACTTCATGCGGACGGAACAGAATGGTTTCTTCCGTTTGCGCCACTTTCAGCCGGTTACTGTCGCCAAGGAAATGGTAAACAAATTCGCTGGCTGGGTTGTTATACACTTCCGCAGGCGTACCAATTTGTTCAATGACTCCTTTGTTCATCAGCACGATACGGTCGGCGACTTCCATCGCCTCTTCCTGATCGTGTGTCACAAATACCGATGTCAGATCGATATCTTCATGCAGTTGAGACAACCAGCGACGCAGCTCTTTACGCACCTTGGCATCCAACGCACCAAAAGGTTCATCCAGCAGCAGAATGCTCGGCTCAACGATCAATGCACGTGCCAGTGCAATACGCTGACGCTGGCCACCGGAAAGCTGTTCAGGATAGCGATCCCCCAGCCAGTCCAACTGCACCAGATTCAGCAATTCATGCACTTTCTTTTCGATCTCACTTTTCGATGGGCGGATATTCTTCGGCTTCATTCGCAGCCCAAACGCGACGTTATCGAACACCGTCATATGGCGAAACAGCGCATAGTGCTGGAATACAAACCCGACGTTACGTTTACGCACATCGTGAACGGACACATCCTGACCGTGGAAAATAATACTGCCGCTATCTGGCTGCTCCAGCCCGGCGATAATACGCAGCAGCGTGGTCTTACCGCAGCCCGATGGCCCCAGCAGCGCCACCAGTTCACCGCTGTGGATCGACAAATTAATCTCGTTCAGCGCCCGAAACTGGCCAAATTGTTTATTAATATTGCGAATCTCAATGCTCATTTTTGGCCAACTCCTGTTGTTTCTGTATTTGCTTCGTCAATCGGCTCTCACTCCACTGGCGCAGCAGCAGTACGACCAGTGACATAATTAGCAGCAGGATCGCCACGCTGAAAGCCGCAACGATATTGTACTCGTTATAAAGAATTTCGATATGCAGCGGCAATGTGTTAGTCAGGCCGCGAATATGGCCGGAAATGACGGAAACAGCACCAAATTCCCCCATCGCACGCGCGGTGCACAGCACCACGCCGTAGATCAACGCCCATTTCACATTCGGCAGCGTAATGTGCCAGAACATTTGCCAGCCGTTCGCCCCCAGCAGTCGCGCCGCTTCTTCTTCCTGCGACCCTTGTTCTTCCATCAGCGGAATCAGCTCACGGGCAACATAAGGCAACGTGACAAAAATCGTCGCCAGTACGATGCCCGGCACGGCGTAAACAATTTGCAGATCGTGTTCCAGCAGGAAAGGATAGATCTTACTTTGTGCCCCAAACAGCAGCACATACACCAGTCCGGCAACCACAGGGGAAACAGAAAAGGGCAAATCGATCAGCGCCAGCAGGAAACTTTTGCCACGAAATTCGAACTTCGTCACACACCACGCCGTCGCCAGCCCGAATACCACGTTTAGCGGTACAGAAATGACGGTTGCAAGCAGCGTCAGCTTAAGCGCAGAGATCGCATCCGGTTCGCTAATCGCGTCCCAAAATGCCCCAACGCCTTTATCCAGTCCCTGAGTCACCACCATCATCAGCGGCAGTACCAAAATCAGGAAAAAGACGACCCACGCCAGTGAAACCAGAATGTAATAGGCTGCGGGCTGTTTTTTTCTTTTAGCTGCGCTGGCCTGAGAGGAAATAACCTGTTCCATGACGACCAGCCCTTACAATTTCGGTTGAATGCGACGCTGCAACACATTAATCAGCAGCAGCATAATGAAAGAAACCAGCAGCATGAATACGCCGATCCCAGTTGCCCCTTTGTAGTCATACTGATCGAGCTTAGAAACGATCAGCAACGGCAGGATCTCGGTTTTAAACGGGATGTTTCCCGCAATAAACACCACCGAACCGTATTCCCCCACGCCACGCGCAAAGGCTAGAGCAAAGCCCGTCAGCCATGCCGGTAACAACGCAGGAAGTAACACATGGCGGAAAACCTGAAGCGGTCGCGCACCAAGACAGGCGGCGGCTTCTTCCACTTCTTTGGGAATATCGGCCAACACCGGCTGTAGCGTTCTGACGACGAAAGGCAGCGTGACAAAAATGAGCGCCAGCGTGATACCAATGCCGGTGTAGGCAATTTTGAATGGAAATAGCGAACCAATCAGGCCATTCGGTGCATACAACGCCGTCAGCGCGATCCCCGCGACTGCGGTTGGCAGGGCGAAGGGCATGTCGATCATAGCATCGATCACTTTACGTCCGGGGAAGGTGTAACGTACAAGCACCCACGCCAGCAGCGTCCCAAGAATACCGTTGATAAAGGCAGCAGCCAGTGCAGTGCCAAACGAAAGCCGCAGGGAAAACAATACCTGACGGCTAGTGATCAAATCCCAAAACTGGCCAAACGTTAGTTGGCTGGCATACAAAAACATCGCAGCCAATGGGATAAGGACAATTAATCCTAAATAGCTCAGGCTGAACCCTAACGTTAGCCCGAAACCGGGAATCACTGAGGAAGAACGCTGTGACATACCGTGCCTTTAATTTTCATACTCACTACTCAGCCAACAACTGCTTGCCGACACGCGCTACCTGACGGAAGGTTCTGAACAGCTGTCACCAGCCTTTTTAACCTGAAAAAAGCCGCTACGGTAATAGCGGCCTTAATCCGTCAGACGTTAAAACTTACTTATTGATCTCTTTAAAGATTACGTCGAACACCCCACCATCGTTAAAGAATTTATCTTGTGCCGCTTTCCAGCCGCCGAAATCCTTATCGATTGTCACCAGATTCACTGGGGCAAACTGATCTTTAAACTCTTCGGCAATCTTGGCATTACGTGGGCGGTAGAAGTTTTTACCGATGATGCGTTGCGCGTCATCGCTGTAGAGGTATTGCAGATAAGCTTCAGCCTGTTTCTGCGTCCCTTTACGCTCAACGACTTTATCGACAACGGCAACGGGTGGTTCGGCCAGAATCGACAGCGACGGTGTGACGATTTCAAGCTGATCGCCGCCCTGCTCTTTCAGAGAAAGATAGGCTTCGTTTTCCCATGCCAGCAATACATCGCCTAACTGACGTTGTACAAAACTGATGGTTGCACCACGTGCACCAGTATCCAGTACAGGAGCATGGCGATACAATTCGGTGACAAATTTCAGTGCGGTTTCATCGTTACCACCCGGTAGAGCTTTGGCATAGGCCCAAGCCGCTAGGAAGTTCCAACGTGCGCCACCAGAGGTTTTCGGGTTTGGCGTGATCACTTCAACGCCCGGTTTCACCAAATCGTTCCAGTCTTTGATTTGCTTCGGATTACCTTTGCGCACCAGGAAAACGATAGTGGAAGTATAAGGGGTACTGTTGTCAGGCAAACGCGCCTGCCATTTAGGATCGATCAGCGGTTGATTCAGGTTTAATGCATCAATGTCACCCGCCAGCGCCAGCGTCACTACGTCAGCCTGCAAGCCATCAATGACTGAACGCGCCTGTTTTCCAGACCCACCGTGCGAATTTTTGATCGTGATATCTTCGCCCGTGGTCGCTTTCCAATGCTTAATAAACGCCGCATTGTATTGTTGATACAGTTCACGCGTCGGATCGTAAGACACGTTTAGTAATTCGGTAGCCGCCGAGGCCACACCAGAAAATAACAGCGCTGCCGTAGCAACAGATAACCCCAGACGACGTATTGACATTCTTATCACTCCCTAACCTTAATGCTGGAAAGTATTTAGATGAAATAATGATGAATGTGGCTGGTTAGGCCGTTTATGCGGTTATCGAACTGACAACGACAATATGGAAGTGACAATAGTGGATATAGGGAAGGGGCAAAAATATTGTTTCGCGATAATTTATGCTATCGCGTTATATTGTTAATGGTTATGTCATAGTTTCCAGTCTAAGCAATTTTGTGATGGCTGAAGACCGAAATAGATAGCCTGATGCCGTGCGGCATCAGGGTTATACGGCGGAAGGTCGATTTAAGTAAAGGCGGGTATCTTTCTGTCCTACTCTTCTTCATCCAACTGTAAAGCCACGTACAGCAGCAAACGGTCGTCGAAATTCCCCAGATCTAATCCCGTGAGTTCAGAGATACGATTAAGACGATACTCCAGCGTATTACGGTGGATAAACAACGCTTTCGCCGTCGCACCAGGTTGAACGTTATTACGGAACCAGGCCCCCAACGTTCGGCGCAGCAGACCATTGCCGTCCATTGCCTTAAGCTTTGAGAGCGGGCGCACCAGCTCGTTTGCCTGCCAGCCGCCACGCAGGCTATCTAGCAGTACGGGCAACATCAGATCCTGATAGTAATAACAGCGTTGGGCGGGCATACGCTGCTTGCCTACGCTCATGGTCGTTCGCGCGGTACGGTAAGAACGAGCAATACTGCCGGGGCCAGCAAAGTAGTTCCCTAGCGCCAGCCGTACGCGTAGCCGACTGCTTTCTGCCATACGCGACATCAACGTGTCCACGCGCCTGCGATGATCTTCTGCATCCCAGCGCCCATGGCTGTTCAGCGCCGGTTTTAGCACCACCATTTCCGTCAGAGAAACAATCGCGATCAGATTGTCACGCTCCGGCGTGGTCAGCAGCGTTTGTAGCTGCTGTAGCTCAGCCATTGCCGAGTCTACGCCGAGCTGGCCGCTGTCCACTTCGATCACCGCAGCGACGCGAGGTTTATTCAGATCGATACCTAAACGTTGTGCCCACTCCATAAGAGCAGGCGACAAATCGTCGGTACGGATCAGGTTCAGCACCAGCTCTTCACGCAGACGACTATCCTGCGCCAGCATATGCAGCAGCCTCGCCTGTTCCAGCATCATTTCTGCCGTCATGCAGACGAGTTCGCCATATTGTCGCAGCTGGCTAGGATTCCCCGTCAAGCCGATAACGCCAACAATCTCACCATCAATGCGCAAGGGTAAATTAATACCCGGACGCACGCCGTGCAGGTGGCGCGCCACGGCGTCATCAATATCAACAACCCGCCCCTGCGAGAGCGCCAACAGCGCCCCTTCGTGTAATTCCCCCAATCGTTCCTGATCGCCACTGCCGATAATCTTGCCGCGAGCATCCATCACATTAATATTGCTATCAATGATCTGCATGGTTCGCGCGACAATATCCTGTGCCATCTTGGCATTGAGATGATACGACGCCATTTTTACCTCTGAGAGGAACATTGACAATTGCACCAGCATACCGCCACGCGGTGCCCCACACATTGTGCAAATTAACAAAGAAACAGGAATTAGGTTAAATCTGTGGGAGAACTCACAAAAGCGCTTTCAGAGAGAAGCGAGAGACAGCCGGGCACCCGCGTGCCCGGCCAGAAAACTAACGTAACAGATTGTCTTAAAAGGTAATTATTAACTTATGCGCTAAACAACCCGATTACTGAGCCAACAGATAAATTGAACTGTCACCGCGGCGTACATTCAAGGCTAATACCGCTGGTTTACTGTCCAGAATTTTACGCAGTTCACCAATATTCTGTATTGCCTGCTGGTTAACACCGAGAATGATGTCATCCTTCTTCAGGCCAATTTTAGCCGCAGCAGAACCGGGTTTGACGTTATCCACTTTAACGCCTTTTTCGCCATCCACCTGCGTATTGCTCAGCTCCGCCCCTTCAATACCGGAATAGAGATTACCGGAAGCCACCTGAGCCTGATTACTTTGTTGCAGCGCCACCTCGACGGTCAGCGGTTTACCTTCACGCAGCAGCCCCAGCGCCACTTTGCTGCCCACCGGCAACGAACCGACCTGTGCACGCAATGCGGAGAAGCTGCTAACCGCCTTACCATTCAGCGTGACGATCACATCACCTGCCTTGATACCCGCCACATCCGCCGCCGATTTCGGCCGCACTTGACTCACAAACGCACCGCGCTGTGCATCAACCTTCATCGCCTGTGCCAACTCGGAATTCAGTTCCGTTCCGGTAATGCCCAGCTCACCACGTTTCACTTCACCAAATTCGACAATCTGTGCGACAACGCTTTTCACCATGTTGCTGGGAATGGCGAAACCAATCCCGATATTGCCGCCACCAGGGGCAAGAATCGCGGTATTCAACCCAATCAACTCACCATTCAGGTTCACCAGCGCACCGCCAGAATTCCCGCGATTGATCGCTGCATCGGTCTGAATAAAGTCCTCGTAATTTTCAATATTCAACCCGCTACGCCCCAGCGCGGACACAATGCCCGATGTCGCGGTTTCTCCCAAACCATACGGGTTACCAATCGCGACCGTATAATCACCTACCCGTAACTGATCGGAATCCGCAACCTTAATCGCCGTCAGGTTTTTAAAGTCTTTCAACTGTATCAGCGCGATATCTGAACGCGGGTCTTTGCCTAACACTTTACCGTCATACTTGCGGCCATCGCTGAGTCGAATCTGAATCTTATCGGCGTTATCCACCACGTGGCTGTTGGTCACCACGTAGCCTTTTTCCGCATTAATCACGACGCCTGCGCCCAACGCCTGGAAGTTTTCCTGTTTTGGTTGTGGTTGACCGTCGTCATCGTCACCGTCTCCCTGACACATCGGCGATGACTGGAACGGCGATCCTTCCTGACAGAAAGGCGAGTTTTCGCCAAAAAATGGCTGAAGCTGTGGCGGAATATTTTCTTTGCCTAAATTATTCTCTCTATCCTGATTGGTGGTATGTCCTTCCACGTAGATACTCACGACGGAAGGCATAATTTTTTCCAGCATAGGAGCCAGGCTGGGTAATTGACCCGATGATGCAGCAGATGCCGCTGACTCAGCCGCATTCGCCGTAGTTGAACCCATCGCCATCGCCAGACTTAACGCCAGCGCACTCAGGAGCAGTGATTTTTTTTTCATAGGAGTCTATCTCATAGTAATCAACACGCGAGTCTTACGGCCCGTGTACCCGACACCGGGTACACTCAGTGCTCGTGCTGTATGAGATAAATATGAACCAACAAGGTTCCCAAGGGGAAGATCGTGAAGCGTAAGGAAATATTGAACGGCTTTACAAAACTCGCGATTTCCGTTGCAGCCTGTTCATCGCTAATCCGCCGCCATCAGTTTGCGGTACTCGTCGTAGGCATACAGATCCGTCATACCGCTGATGTAATCCTGAATCAGGCGGGCTCGATAATAATATTCACGGACGATTTGCTCGGTTTCTGGTAGCCCTTCCAACTCACTGACAGCTTCACGATAGGCCAAACAATGCTTGCTAGATAGCTTGTGATAAAGCCGCGTTTCGATCGGATAACGCCGATGGGTATCCTCGCGGACGAGCTGGCCGAAATCCAGATAGGGCATCTCAAGCAGCGGACTATAAATATCCAGCAGGCCGCGAATCACACGGTCGCCCTGTAGCTCCAGTTGCTCAACCTCATGATGGTTAAAAACATGCTTTAAGGCGACACGTTTAAAGATACCTAACAGACGGTTCTGCGGACTGTCGTCCTCAAGCAAGGCCTGATTGAACGATCCGGCATAGACCTCCGGCAGGTTGTCGATAAAACGCAGCGCGGCATGTGGCACCATCTGACCCACAGTGTAAACGCGGAGATTCATAAAGAACTGATCATCGTGACTGCGCCACTGAAAGCGCTCGCGCTCTTTGTAAGCACGTTCAATGGTTTTAGCAAAGATGTCTTTCTCTGCGCCTGCCCCCCAATTCTCACGCAGACGATCGTAAAGTTCTTCGATCGTGAGGATATCTTTCTCGACAGCATCTTCTAAATCCGCGATACAGTAGGAAACATCATCGGCCGCTTCCATAATATAGCTCAGCGGGTGGCGATGAAATTCGCCCATATCCAGCTCTTCACGCAACCTGACAACAAAGGCTTCCTCTGACAGATAGTAGCCCGGTTTCTTCATCAAATAATCGTAATCGGTAGGAAGCTCACCGCGCCAATACGCAGGGCGGGTATATTTCAGAATACAAGCCACTTGCCCGTAAGTCAGATTAAGCTTGAGCAACGTATGTACCAGACGGATCGCCTGCGCATTACCTTCAAAATGGCTCAGATCTTGCCGGATCTGTGCGCGTAGATCGTCCAGCCCATCTTGCCGCATCCGCAGCGTAGGGACTCGACAGTCATCGACGCGTTCCGGGGATTCGCTGTCCAGATAATGGCTATCCAGTAATGTCCTGAACCATTGATTAATCGCGGACTCACCAAAATGGCCAAACGGCGGATTGCCGATATCGTGCATCAGGCATGCCATTTCAACCAAACTTTCAAACGGCGTTTGCCTGTCGTCCAGACCCAATACCACCAGTCGATCATCGGCTTGCAGGCGGTGCAAAATCTCTTTGGCGATGTAGCGGCCAACCTGCTGTACTTCCATCGAATGGGTCAGACGGGAGCGGACGGCCGCATTACGTTCTAGTGGAAAGACTTGGGTTTTTTGCTGTAAACGGCGGATGGCAGCGGAATTGATAATACGACCACGGTCGCTCTCAAACTGGCGCACAATCGCATAGCCATTATCAGCCGTTTTAGGTCGACTGTAATGCCGCTGAAAGCTCATTTTTTTGGCGAAATCGATAGTAGCCATACGGTTTTCCTTGTCATTACGCTACAGCACAATGATGGACACGCCATCTCCCCTTGCTAGCCATGATAGACTAACGTCCGCGATATACACCTTCCATTTATAACAGAATTTACGAGGAACCTTATGAAAGTCGGTATTATCGGCGCGATGGAACAAGAAGTAACATTACTGCGCGATCGGATTGAAAACCGCCAGACCTTTCAACGTGCGGGTTGCGAAATCTACACCGGACAAATCAACGGTGTGGACGTCGCACTGCTGAAATCCGGTATCGGTAAAGTCTCCGCCGCACTGGGCACCACGCTGCTGCTGGAACACAGCAAGCCAGATGTGGTGATTAATACCGGTTCCGCTGGCGGACTGGCGCCGACACTGAATGTCGGCGATATCGTCGTTTCTGATGAAGTACGTTACCACGATGCCGACGTCACGGCCTTTGGCTATGAACCCGGCCAGATGGCGGGCTGCCCTGCCGCTTTCCCTGCCGATGAAAAACTCATCGCACTGGCGCAGGAAGCAATTACCGATTTACAACTCAATGCTGTGCGCGGTCTGGTTGTTAGCGGCGACGCCTTCATTAACGGCGCAGAGCCGTTAGCGCGCATCCGCACCACCTTCCCGCAGGCCATTGCCGTGGAAATGGAAGCTACCGCGATCGCCCATGTTTGCCATCAATTCGCCGTACCGTTTGTGGTGGTTCGCGCCATTTCTGATGTAGCCGATAAAGCTTCACACCTGAGTTTTGATGAGTTCCTGAGCGTCGCCGCACAGCAATCAACGCGGATGGTAGAAGCGATTTTGGCTAAATTAGCTGCACGCTAATCGATGACTTTCAGGCTCCTCTGCTGGCTGACCGGGCTACTACTCTGCACCGCCGCTTATGCTATGCCGCAACGTGTTATCAGTCTCGCACCGCACGCGACGGAAATGGCCTATGCGGCTGGCATGGGCGAACAGCTAGTTGCGGTCAGCGCCTGGTCAGATTACCCGCCGGAAGCGCAAAAATTGGAACAGGTTGCCTCCTGGCAAGGCATTAATCTGGAGCGAATCCTCGCCCTCAAGCCCGATCTGATTCTGGCCTGGCGCGAGGGCAACCCGCAGCGCCCGCTGGAACAGCTCGCCAACTTCTCGATTCCCATCGTTTATCTGGATGCAAAAACACTGGACGATATCCCCGCATCATTACGACAGTTGGCAACCTATAGCCGTCATCCTGAACAAGCCGAACAGGCCGCGATAAATTTTCAGCAGCAAATAGGCGAGCTACAGCACGCGGGTGAGAAGCATAAGGCAGCGCACGCCGTTCCGTTGCGGGTATTCATTCAATTTGGCACTCAACCGCTGTTTACCTCTTCGAAAGCCACGCTGCAAAGTCAGATCGTTTCACTATGCGGCGCAGAAAATATTTTTGACGACAGCCCAGTGCCTTGGCCACAGGTCAGTCGTGAACAGGTGTTAAGGCGGCAACCACAGGCCATTATTCTCGGCGGTGCTTCAGATAGAATTTCCAGCGTGCAGGCATTTTGGCAACCACAGCTCGCGGTTCCGGTAATTACCGTTAACGAAGACTGGTTTAGCCGCAGCGGCCCACGTTTACTATTAGCGGCACAGCAAATTTGCTCTCAATTAGCTGAATTAAGACCGGCATCCCCGTCAGTAAAATGAGCATTAATTAACACAATGAAATCATCTCGATAACAATAGCTTCATTAGTATACAAGCTGTAACACTAGCAGGCTTTTATTTCGCCAACATTTGCCGATAATCTGAGCGTAAGAGTGGAATCATAGACATCTACTAAGGTGCTGATTACTGCTCGTCATAACGAAATCAGAAAAATTTGAACCGATATCGGTTCCTTTACACCAGGTAGCTTAGAACATGAAAAATGCGTTGCTTTGCGCAAGCTTGCTGATCGCGGCTTGTGGAACTGCCTATGCAGGAAGTAGCGGCGGGCAAATTAATGCTCAACTGACGATATTACCGTCTTGTGGCGTAGCGCCGCAGTCCGGTCAATATCAAATGGCATGTAATGTCGCCTCTGTACCTCAACCTAAAATTACTGAGTCACGTATTCAGATCGATCAGGCAAAATTTTCAGCATCTGCGGCAAAAACCACGCAGGGTACGGAAACACGTTTGATTACGGTCGAATGGTAATCACAGTAAAAAAAGCCGTGTCTTGCAGCCAAGACACGGCTTTTTATTTTTAATCGGTGAATAACCGCAATGCAGGATCAGACGCTGAAAGAAGAACCACAGCCACAGGTGGATTTCGCATTCGGATTCGTCACGATGAAACGAGAGCCTTCCAGCCCTTCGGTATAATCCACCGCACCGCCAACCAGATATTGCAGGCTCATCGGATCAACCACCAGCGCCACACCTTGTTTCTCAATGGTCATATCGCCGTCGTTGATTTGATCATCAAAGGTAAAACCATACTGGAAACCGCTACAGCCGCCGCCCGTGATATATACACGCAGTTTCAGCTCTGGGTTTTCTTCATCAGCAATCAGGTTTTTCACCTTGCTTGCCGCCGCATCGGTAAATTGCAGGGGCAGTGCTGCTATATCATCGCTCATATTTTTACTCCCAACTCAGGGCTTATCAGGTGATAGACCCATATTCATACGCTTATTATCCGGCAGTAAGCGAAAACGTTCAAGATTTGACAGCCAGTGTTTAAATAAACGCCACATTATGCCGTCTTATACACCACACAGCCAGTACTCTCAGTGGGTATGATGCGGTGCGTTTTCAAGTGAAAGCCCGCACAGCGATTTCATAACGGCGGTCAGTTCATTAGAATACCCCTACATTTTACGATCAAGACCAGTCAGGACCGCGTAATGAACAAATCTGAAAGCCTGTATGCTGCGGCACAGCAACTTATTCCCGGCGGTGTGAACTCACCCGTTCGTGCTTTTAACGGCGTAGGCGGCACGCCGCTGTTCATCGAGCGAGCAGACGGTGCCTACCTCTACGACGCCGACGAACAAGCGTACATTGATTACGTGGGTTCATGGGGTCCGATGGTGCTGGGTCACAATCATCCGGCAATCCGTGATGCGGTAATCGCGGCAGCGGAACGCGGTCTGAGTTTTGGCGCGCCGACAGAAATGGAAGTGCAGATGGCACGGCTGGTCACCTCTCTGGTGCCAAGCATGGATATGGTGCGGATGGTCAATTCCGGTACGGAAGCCACCATGAGCGCAATCCGTCTGGCGCGTGGTTACACGGGCCGCGATAAAATTATCAAATTTGAAGGCTGCTACCATGGTCACGCCGACTGCCTGCTGGTGAAAGCCGGTTCCGGCGCCCTGACGCTGGGTCAACCGAACTCTCCCGGTGTGCCAGCCGATTTCGCCCGCCACACGCTGACCTGCGTCTATAACGATCTGTCATCCGTTCGCGCTGCGTTTGAACAATACCCTGATGAGATCGCCGCGATCATCGTGGAACCCGTCGCGGGCAACATGAACTGCGTCCCACCACTGCCAGATTTCCTTCCCGGCCTGCGCGCCCTGTGCGACGAGTTTGGTGCTCTGTTCATCATCGATGAGGTGATGACCGGTTTTCGTGTCGCGCTGGCAGGTGCACAGTCACACTACGGCGTGATTCCCGATCTGACCTGTTTGGGGAAAATCATCGGCGGCGGTATGCCTGTCGGCGCATTCGGCGGTAAGCGTGAGGTTATGCAGGCGCTGGCACCGACTGGCCCGGTTTATCAGGCGGGAACGCTGTCTGGCAACCCTATCGCCATGGCGGCAGGCTTTGCCTGTTTGACAGAAGTGGCGAAACCCGGCGTACATGAAAAGCTCACCGCGTTAACCAATCAGTTAGCCGATGGCCTGCTGGCTGCCGCGCAAGCCGAAAATATCCCGCTGGTGGTGAATCAGGCGGGCGGCATGTTTGGTCTGTTCTTCACGGATGCCGAGAGCGTCACCTGCTATCAGGATGTGATGAAGTGCGACGTCGAGCGCTTTAAGCTGTTCTTCCACATGATGCTGGAAGAAAGAATTTACCTTGCGCCGTCCGCGTTTGAAGCGGGCTTTATGTCGCTGGCACATACGCCACAAGATATCGAACGCACCATCGAAGCGGCACAGTTCTGCTTCTCACGTCTGTAAAAACTTCCTCCGGCGGCGTCATTCGCTGACGCCGTCATATTCGACCTAAAAATTAACCCTCATTACCTGGCCCGATACCGCTCATTTCACAGGCCAGCGCCCCCGCTCGCTTAAGCGCATAGGTATAGCGTTCATCAAACGGGTAGCAGCAAGACAATCTAAGTGCGTGCTTACAGCGGCCGCTCAGCGTGTAAAGCTCACCGGGCGTGACGCAAATTCGCTCCTGTAGCAGACGGTGAAATAGCTCAACCCCATCCACACCGCCCGGTAATTCCAGCCAGAAGACAAAGCCACCCTGCGGCTGCGTTGCCCGTGTACCCTGCGGGAAATGTCGAGCGATCAGCCCACGCGCCTCATCCATCTGCGCGGCATAGCACCGACGCAGCGTGCGCAGATGGTGATCGTAACCACCCGACTCCAGAAACTGCGCCAGCGTTTCCGATAGCAGCGCCGATTCCGCCATTGACGATACCGCTTTCAGCCGCGCCACGTTGGCGCGGAAACGGCCTGACGCCATCCAGCCGATGCGAAAATCGGGTGCCAGCGTTTTCGTGAAGCTGGAGCAGTAAATCACCCAGCCTTCGCGGTCGAAGGCTTTCACCGTCGGCGACAGCGGCCAGGTAAACTGAAGTTCGCTGTATAACCCGTCCTCGATCAGCGGCACCTGATAATCGTTCACCAGCTTTGCCAGCCGCTTTTTATCCGCCAGCGTCATGCTGCACCCTAACGGATTCTGCGCGTTCGGCATGGCAATAATCGCCTGTAATCGCTGTTCTGACAGCAGCAGTTCCAGCGCATCCAGCGCGAGACCGCGTTGCGGATCGGTGGGAATCTCCACCGTTTTAAGTCCCAGACTGGCGAGCAGAGGAAAGAGATAAAAATAGGTTGGCGTTTCCAAGCCCACACAGTCGCCCGGCTGCGTGACCGTGCGTAGCGCCAGTTGTAGCGCTTCCATACAGCCGTGGGTGATCGTGATGTCCTCGCGGGTCAATGACATGCCTAAGTCCATCGCTCGCCGCGCCACTTCACGCCGCAATCGTTCACTGCCCGGCGGCAGCGCATAGCGACCAATCAGTTCAGGCTGCCGCCGTAGCAAAGAAGCGGCAATACGGCTGATCTTTTCGGTAGGGTAGAAATCCGCATGCTGCGGACATGCCAGAGAAATGTTGATGTAATCAGGGTGCGTCTGAGCAGCAAACACGGTATCAATCAAATCCAATTTCTCACTGCCGGGCACAATCACCTGCGCACGGTGAGGCTTGCTCTCCGTCAGCGACGGCAGACGCCCTCGCACAAAATAGCCGGACTGCGGCCGTGCTTCGATCAACCCGCGATCTTCGAGAATACGCCAGGCATTTAATACCGTGTTAACACTCACTTGATGCGATCCAGCGACGCGACGAATAGAAGGCAGGCGACTTCCCGGCGCTAGCGTCCCTTGATGAATGGCCGTAGCGAAGGTTTCCGCGAGCTGTTGATAGAGCGTACTTTCTTGTGAGTCGATGATGGACACAGTTCCCCCGCCAGCCAATGAGTACAGTTAACGATTAATGCAATTTGTACCCATTACAATAATCATTTTTTGTATCTGTAACCATTTATTTTTTCTGCCTACCATAGTGTTCTCACCCCATCATCAGGATAACACCATGCTCGACCCTTCTTTTTTCAGCTACGTCACCGTCATGTCGATCACGCCGGGGCCCAATAATCTGCTGCTGGCGACGTCAGGCGTCAATTTTGGTCTGCGTCGAACGTTGCCGATGCTGATGGGGATTTTAATTGGCTGTGCGCTACAAACGGCGCTGATGGGCGTGGCATTGGAGCTGTTGCTGAGCTGGCTGAGCATGATCCGCCTGCCCCTCACTGTGCTGGGGTGCGTCTATCTGCTGTGGCTATCGTGGAAAATCGCGCGTTCATCAGCACCTGAATTACAAGGGCGAGTACAGCCGATGACCGTACTGCAAGGGACGTTATTTCAGGCGGTAAACCCAAAAGCCTGGCTGATGTCCAGCAACATCGCGCTGCTGTATACCGCCAGCAACGGTATCCTCCCCACGATGGTCGCCTTTATGGCGCTCAATCTGCCCTGCATTCTAGTTTGGGCCGTGCTCGGCGATCGTATCGGCAAACATCTTCAGGAACCGTGGAAACTGAAAGCCTTCAACGGCATCATGGCGCTTTCTCTGGTGCTTACTACATTCTGGATGCTGGCTGAAGCCATCAGCGTAACGGGTTAATCACACGACTTCGGCGGGCTACTCTACCCGCCGAAATTCGCGTTATCTCACCTGCTTGCGTAGCAGATAAACAAAGTAAGGCGCGCCGATAAACGTCGCGAGCAGCCCTGCCGGGATCTGCGCCGGAAAGAGGATCATCCGGCCAAACCAGTCAGCAATCACCATCAGAGCCCCACCAATCAATGCCGAGCTGGCGATTTGCGGCAACACGCGGCTAAAGCCCAGCATCCGTGCCATATGCGGTGCCATTAAGCCCACAAAGCTCATCGGCCCAACCATCAGGGTTGCCATCGCGGTCAGTACCGATGCTAGGAGTAACACCAGCAGACGAACCGGTGTGACAGCTACGCCAAGCGATCTGGCCGTTGTCGTACCCAGTGGCAAAATACGTAGCCAGCGCTGACAGAGCGGGACGATCAACAACAGCAGAACCGCAATTACCGCCGTGCGTATAGCGTCAGTCGGTTCGACCGCATAGGTTGAGCCCGACAGCCAGGTCAGCACCGTTCCCATACGCGGATCGCCACTGGCTAACAGCAACGCTATGACGGTGGAGAACGCCATACTGAGCGCAATCCCCGCCAGCAGCATACGCTGCGTGGAGAACCCACCGCGACCGGCGATAATCACCATGACCAGCAGCGTCAATGCCGCCCCCGCACTTCCAGCGGGAAGCAGCCACACGAACGCGTTTCCAGGGATGAAGAACAACAAAATAATGACGCCAAACGAGGCACCGGAGCTAATCCCCAACACTTCTGGGCTGCCCATCGGGTTGCCTGTCAACTTCTGGATTAGCGTTCCCGCCACCGCTAGCATCACTCCGGCGGTCAGCGCCGCCAGAACCCGAGGCCAGCGCCATGAAAGCAACTGCGCTAACACATCGCCACCGCCCCACTGCCAACCTTCTGCATCTTTCCC
Source organism: Pectobacterium araliae (assembly GCF_037076465.1). Classification (NCBI taxonomy): domain Bacteria; kingdom Pseudomonadati; phylum Pseudomonadota; class Gammaproteobacteria; order Enterobacterales; family Pectobacteriaceae; genus Pectobacterium; species Pectobacterium araliae. The sequence goes on from NZ_AP028908.1 coordinate 3,260,178, forward strand.
CAACATCAGCGCCGTGATAACCACCATCCCCAGTAGCACGATGCCAAGCACCAGCCACGTTCCCCACAGACGGCGTTCAACCGTCGGTATGCTGTTATTGTCGATCATCGCAGGTTGACTGCTATTACGCAGGCGCGGCAGCAGCCACAGTAGCAGCGGCGCACCAATCAGTGCCGTCGCCGCCCCCGTGGGGACGTCAAGCCACACGCGGCTCAGCCAGATAACCCCCTGATCGGTGACACCAAGTAGCAGCGCCCCTAGCAGTGGGGCAAATAAGAGGCGGTGAAGCAAGCGTCGTGCACCCAGCATCTTCGCCAACAGCGGCGCAAACAGGCCGATGAAACCGATAATCCCCGCCGCATTCACTAATTGGGCACACAGGAAAATTCCAAGCCCCAACGCGCTCAGACGTGCCAGCGACAGTCCAAGCCCCAAATTACGTGCAACGCCGTCATCCAGCCCCAACAACGTTAGTGGGCGAATCAACAATAGCGCCAGACAGAAACACACCAGAAGACGCGGGAGAACAAACTGCACATTGCTCCAGTCCTGTTGGTTCAGCACGCCGCTGCTCCATAGGAACAAGCCCTGAAGCTGCTCATGATGGAAAAGCACCAGCAGCTGATTGACCGCGCTACAGTAGAAACTCAGCACCAGCCCCGCCAGTATCAGCGTCACCGGCGATAACCGTTTGCCCCAAGCAACGCCAAAGACCAACGAGCCAACCACCAGCGCACCCATCATCGCAGCAGCCTGTTGAATCCATGCTCCACCGGGCAGCGCCCAGAGCGTTACCACCGTGATGCCTAGCTGTGCCCCCGTAGCAATCCCCAACGTTGACGGCTCGGCCAGCGGATTGCGCAAGACCTGCTGGAACAGTACGCCACACAACCCTAATCCTGCGCCAATCAGCGGTGCCAACACCATGCGCGGTAACAGGCTGTAGTGAAACAAAAGCTGCGGCATATTGTTCAAGGCGGGTTGGGTCAGCCCCTGAAACCATTGTGATATCGGCAATTGCTGCTGCAAGTTGTAGCTGCCCATCCCCAGCATCACGGACAGCAGAAAACCAATTAAAACAATGGGAAGCACCAGCGGGTGCACAGCACGCTTGTGCGCGGCAGACAGAGAATTAGGCATGCTTTCTTGCCTCCAATGCCTGATTCAATACGCGACAGAAGCGCATCGCCGAGAGCGTTCCACCATACAACCAGACGGCTGGCACACGTTGCAAACGCTGTTGACGCACAAACGGCATGGCCTGCCAAAGCGGATTATTTTCAAGCTGATCAAGCGTGGCGCTATCGCCGTGCTCGAAGCAAAGCACATTGGCATCCCCGATATCCGCCAGACGTTCAATGCCCACAATCGTACTGCCCCAGAAACTGGTTTCACCACGCCAGGCATTTTCTATCCCGATGTGATCCATCACTTCCTGAAACAGGCTGTTATTGCCAATCACCAGTACATGGCGGCTGTCTATCAGCGTGATGAGTAGCAGAGGCCGTTCGGTATACGGTTGAAGCGTGATTCTCTCCTGACGGAGAAACTGCTCCAGCTCCGTCAGGTGCCGTTCCCCAGCCTCTTTCAAATTTAACGCATCAGCCAGTTTCACGACCGAAGCCTGTGCCGACGTCAACGGTTTCCCCTGATCGCTGCTGAAGCCAAAACCCAGCATCGGCGAAATTTGGGACATTTTCGCAACCGACGGGCCGTAGCCTTCAGAGTAAAGAATCAGGGACGGGCGGATCTGCGTCAGCAATTCAAGGTTAGGCTCGGTACGCAGCCCCACATCAATCACCAATTCAGGCAATGCGGGCTCTTTCACCCACAGGTTGTAGTTATGTTTATCCGCAATCGCGAAGGGCGTGATGCCCAACGCCAGAAGCAGTTCAACAGGCAACCACTCCAGCGCCACAATGCGGTTTACATCGGGAAATGTGGTAGTGGCTCCCCGGCTCGCCGCTGAATAAACCAGCGGCGATAGCAGCAGCGCCGTCAGTAAACGACGGCGTAGCGGGTCAGGAGAACGCGGGGAAGAAAAAAGTTCAGGCATCATGAGCAGGTAAACCGAGTTAACAAACGAAGCTGACCGGCGCACCACCCGCCGGATGAGGCAGAATGCCCATGGGAATGCCGTAGATATTTTCCAGCACGTCCCCTTGCATCAGCGCAACAGGTTCACCCTGCGCAATCATTTTGCCACCGCGCAGCGCCACCAGATGATCGCAGTAGCGGGCAGCCATATTGATATCATGCAGTACCGCAATCACGGTAATGCCGCGCTCGTGGCTCATGCGCTGAATCAACGCCAGCACCTCAACCTGATGCGCAATATCCAGCGCGGAAGTCGGTTCATCCAGTAGCAGACAGCGGCTATCCTGCGCGACCGTCATCGCTAGCCAGGCTCGCTGCCGTTCACCGCCGGACAAACTATCCACCAGACGGTTAGCAAACGGCTTTAATCCCACCAGCGTGATGGCTTCTTCGACCTTTTCCCGATCGGCGCTGCCGAAACGGCCTAACGCGCCATGCCACGGGTAGCGCCCCACGGCAACCAACTCACGCACGGTCATCCCTTCAGCGGCAGGAAGCTGCTGCGGTAAATAGGCAACTTGACGGGCGAACAATTTGCTGTCCCAACTTCTGGTCGCCTGTTCACCCAGCAATGCGGTGCCGCTGCTGGCGGACTGATGGCGACCCAGAATTTTCAGCAATGTCGATTTGCCTGAGCCATTGTGCCCAATCAGACCACATACTTTCCCCACGGGGAACGTGATCGATAGCGGATGTAGCAGCGTGCGCCCGGCGACGGAAAAGCTGACGTCGTCCAGTCTGAAGGTGGTGTCAGGCAGTACAGTTTGATTTTGCATAGCGCTTTTGGTTTTTTAATGTCACCGAAGGAAAGGGATGAGCAGAATTCACTATTTCCGTCATCGTCGCTCTAAAAGCGAACGATAATGATTACGATAAAGGCAGCATGATAGGCGCAACGGAATACCAACCGCAAGACTTTTACCTGTCAGCGCCAGAGTGCCCCGGCAGGAAAAGTGGTATCTAACAGGGCGTGGTGATCGTCCCAAAATAGCAGGGGCAACAAAATGCCCCCAGATTAACTCAGCCTCTTAGTCACATTTTTATGCCACTGTTGAGGCGGTTTCGTGCGCGATAATACCGTCATTTTCATGCAACCTCGTAGCACGCGCCCGACACGGGACGGCTCAAACGCCGCTCGCCCCGTGACCCCAAGGCTTTTGGCGGAAATTATGCCGGATAACGACAAAACCCGTGATATCTCTATCTTTGTCTATAAGAGACAATAGATTAACCGAGGTAGTGATAAGCATTTATTGCCCAAACATTTCTTTTATCCAGTCTGCGACGCCTTCTCCGTTTTGCTGGTCCTGCTGCGCTGAAGGCTGCGGCTGGCTAGCCTGACACAACGCCTGCGGATTATCCGTCCAGATTGGCAATACACGCCCGGCGCTGCTGCCGTTGCAGATAAAGTTACCGCTGGCATCCACCGTCATGGTCGTAATGCCTTCCGGCGGCGTCAGCATCAACGGCAGCGGCGTTTGGTTCTCCAGATAGCGACGATAAATGGTCAGCGCACCGTTCGCTCCGGTCAGCTTGGCCGGGCCGTTGTTATCACGCCCTACCCAGCTAATCGCCACTTCTTTACCGTCGATCCCGGCAAACCAGCTGTCACGCAGGTCGTTCGTCGTACCCGTTTTTGCTGCCAGATGATAATTCGGGAATTTCACCGCCAGCGAACGCGACGTACCACGTTCAACAACCTGCTGCATGCCATACAGCGTCAGATAGGCTGCCTGCGCCGGAACCGCCCGTTCCGCCTGCGGGAAACTCTGATACAGCACCGTACCATCTTCCGCAATTACCGAACGCAGTGAGGAAAGTGGCGCGCGGTTGCCGCCGCTGGCGATCGTCTGGTATTCCTGCGCCACTTCCATCGGCGTTAAACTGATCGCCCCCAGCAGCATCGCTGGCACAGGTTGAATCACGTTTTCAGGAATACCTAAACGCTTCAACGTTGCCGTAACCTGATCCAGCCCTACAGCCATCCCCAGATTGACGGTCGGGACGTTCAGCGAATTCGCCAGCGCATCAACCAGCATGACGCGGCCACGGAATTCACGATCGTAGTTCTTCGGCTGCCATAACTGTCCGTTAGGCTGTTTGAGCGACAGCGGCTCATCCGCCAACAGGGTATTCAAACGATAGGTATCTGGCTGGCTCAGTGCCGTCAGGTACGTCGGTGGCTTCGCCAACGATCCGACAGGACGACGCGCCTGTAGCGCACGGTTAAACCCGGCATACTGCGTTTGAGCACCACCAACCATCGCGCGGACTTCGCCACTGAAACGATCGACAATCACCATCGCCGCTTCCAGATCGCTGACGTTACGGCCTGCACGCAGTGCTGGAACCCCGACTTCTACCGCTTTTTCCGCCGCATCCTGCGAGACCGGATCGAGCGTGGTAAAGACCTTCACGCCAGAGAGATCGTTAACCTTGTCGCCAAGCCGCTGTTGCAGTTCCTGACGCACCATCTGCATAAACGCTGGCTGAGGGCTGATTACGCCGCCTTTCGGCTGCACGCCCAGCGGACGCGCGCTCAGCATGTTGTACAGATCGGCATCAATCACCTGCTGATTCTGCAACAGGCGCAGCACCAGATTGCGGCGCTCTAACGTAATATCAGGGTTACGCCACGGGTTATACAGCGACGCCCCTTTCACCATCCCCACCAGCAGCGCTTGCTGATCGAGGCTCAGTTCATTTACCGGACGACCAAAGTAATACAGGCTGGCGAGCGGGAAGCCGCGAATCTGATCGTTACCGCTCTGACCGAGGTACACCTCGTTCAGATACAGCTCAAGGATACGATCCTTGCTGTAGCGATAATCCATGATCAGCGCCATATAAGCTTCGTTAGCTTTACGCCACAGCGAACGCTCGTTAGTCAGGAACAGGTTCTTCACCAACTGCTGCGTCAGCGTACTCCCGCCCTGTACCGCGCGTCCTGCTGTGATGTTGGCTAAAAACGCACGACCAATCGAGTACAGACTGATGCCATCGTGTTCATAAAAATGGCGGTCTTCGGTCGCAACCAGCGTATCAACCAGCAGATCGGGGAAACCGGCACGCGGCACAAACAAGCGCTGTTCACCGTTCGGCGACTGCATCATGGTGATCAGTTTCGGATCAAGACGGAAGAAGCCGAAATTACGCTGGTTGTCCAGATTCTGGATCTGCGACAAACGATCGTTGGCAAACGTCAGGCGCGCTTGAATCTGCCCTTCTTTCCCATCAGGAAAATCAAACGGGCGGCGTAGCATATCGATGCTGTTACCACGCACGCTGAATTCGCCCGGTCGGGTAATGCGGCTCACCTGACGGTATTGCATCCCTTCCAGCAGGCTAATCATCTCTTTCTGGCTATAGGCCATGCCAGGCTCAAGGTTGACCATGCGGCCATAGACGGCAGCAGGTAATTGCCAGACTTTGCCTTCAATACGGCTGCGGATCTGGCTGTCGAGGTACACGCCATAAATCGCCATCGCCACGGCAAAGATCAGAAACAGCTTGATCGCCAGCCCCAGCCAGCGCCGTCTTCTCTGTGGTTTCCGCGTCATCGCGTCATCGCCGTCGTCGTCATCATCGTCATAGTCGTCCTGATAATCGTCATAGTCATCATCGTAGTCGTCATCCCTGCGACGTCGTATGGTCTGCTTGCGTTCAGGCTTACGTTTTGGCGCTTTCCCTTTGCGTCCGATAGGTTCGCGGTCATCCCGAGACATTACAATAACTTCTCCATCAGGTTGTTCACGGCTATCCGCTTTACGCTCAAGCCGCCTACTCTGTTTCCAGCGCCCCTTTTTGGGAAAGCGGAAACGTCTGAAATTAGTGATTCTGATATTTCTTGGTACGCCTCGTCGGCACCGTATTCGCCGGATCGTCCGGCCAGACATGCTTGGGGTAACGCCCCTTCATCTCTTTTTGCACATCGCGGTATGTGCCTTGCCAGAATGCCGCTAAATCACGCGTAATCTGTAGTGGACGCTGTGCTGGCGATAAAAGTTCCAATACCAGCGCCACACGTCCCTCCGCCAGCAGCGGGCTGTGCTGCTCGCCGAACATTTCCTGCATCCGCACCGACAGCACCGGAGGCTTATCATCATAATAGGCGATGGGCAAACGGCTACCGCCGGGAGCCGTATAGTGCGTGGGCAACGCGCTATCCAACCGCTGGCGCAGCGACCAATCCAGCAATCTCAGCAGCGCGTCGCTCAAATTAATCTGGTGCAACGCACGTAAATCGCGCACGCCAGACAGCGACGGCTGTAACCAGATTTCCAACGTTGCCAGCAGCGTATCATCATCCACTCGCGGCCAGTGAACCTCAGGCAGCCACTGACACGCGCACTGTAGACGAGCACGTAGCTGCAACGCCGCGGCATCCCAGTTTAATGCACGTATTCCCTGATCCCGAATCCAGGATAGCATCGCCTGCTGTAATGCCTCATCGGAAGGCTTATTCAACGGGCGCGTTCGCAGAGTCAGGCAACCTATCTGGTCGCGCTGGCTGGCGCGCAGAGTACCCTTTTCTTCGTCCCAGTGCACCACGTTACGCTCATTTATTAATCCAGGTAACCGCCGCTCCAGCCGTTCAATATCCAGCGGCAACGCCAGCAGGATCCGCGCATCTGCGCTTTGCTTGTTTTGCACTAATCGATCGTTCTGTAGCAACGCTGGGGTCAGCAGCCACTCCGTACCTGACAGCGCTTCATCGGCCGACATCATCGCGCCGCTGCCGTTAGCAAGCTGGTAGCGCCCATCCTGACTACGCCGCCGGGCGATACGGTCAGGGAAAGCCTGTGCCAACAGCCAGTCGGCTTCGCCGCCGTCAATATGTCCCGACGTCGTCGATAAACGGCGCGTCAGCTGTTTTGCCCGCCGCAACCAATGAGAGAGTGGACGATGCAGCCAGTCAGCCAGATTAATCGATCCGCTACGCGGTGGCTCTTCAAGTATCGCCGCCAGACATCCGGCGGTAGTCAACGCGTCTGAACTTTGCTGTGACGCGGCATACAGCATCGTCGCCAGGCGGGCATCGCAGCCTAACGCGGCTATCTTCCGACCCTCGGCGGTTAACCGATCCTGTTCATCGGTAATACCGAGCTGGCGCAGCAGCTGGCGTGCGGCATAAAGTGCAGGGGCTGGCAGCGTATCCAGCCAGGTTAATTGCGCCACATCGGTACAACCCCACTGTAATAAATCCAGCCAGATGCTGCTTAAATCGCTATTCAGTATCTCGGCTTCGCTTTGTGCCGCTGCACGTTCGGCCTGTTCGCGAGAGCATAAATGCCAGCATATACCGGGAGTTAAGCGCCCGGCACGTCCGGCGCGCTGTACCATCGACGCCTGACTGATTCGCTGTGTCACCAGCCGAGTGACACCGCTTTTCACATCAAAGCTGGCTACGCGCTCAAGGCCGCTGTCCACCACCAGCCGGATACCTTCAATTGTCAGACTGGTTTCAGCGATATTGGTGGCTAACACCACCTTACGACGACCCGGCTCCGCAGGCAGAATGGCCTTTTGCTGTTCCGCCAGCGTCAATGCGCCATATAAAGGACAGAGATCTGTCTCGCCCGACACGCTATTTTCCAGCAGCGACTGTACGCGGCGAATCTCCGCGACGCCGGGTAAAAACAGCAGCAGAGAGCCGTCTTCTTCACTGAGCAGACGCCTCACCTGTCGCGCAACGCCCTCTTCCAATCGTTCCTGACTATTTAGTGGGGCATAGCACCGCGCTACCGGATAGCTGCGACCTTCGGAAACCACGCAGACGGCGTCCGGCAGCAGCGCGGCCAGCCGCGCATTGTCGAGTGTCGCGGACATAATCAGCAGTTTTAAATCGTCACGTAGCCCTTGCTGCACATCAAGCAGCAGCGCCAGTGCCAAATCAGCCTGCACGCTACGCTCATGGAATTCATCAAGGATGATCAGCGCCACGCCTTGCAGTTCCGCATCCTGTTGCAGCACACGGGTTAGCATGCCTTCGGTGACCACTTCCAGCTTCGTTGCACGACTCACGCAGGTTTCCGAGCGCATCCGATAACCTATCGTTTGCCCCGGTTCTTCACCTAGCTGCTGTGCCAACCGCCAGGCCACACTCTTCGCTGCCAGTCGGCGCGGCTCCAGCATGATGATGCGCCCGTTCAAATTGCCTTGTTGCAGTAATTGCAACGGCAGCCAGGTTGATTTCCCCGCCCCCGTTGGGGCATTGAGCAGCACCTGAGGCGCAGTATGTAGCGCCGTTATCACATCATCCAGCACGGCGCTGACGGGCGGTAAAATCACAGACATCTCCGTATAAGGTTAACTTTCAGCGGCGAGCATTGTAGCATCTGGATGAATGTCGCATCGGATGGAATCAGAACAAGAGAGTGCACCATGCCAGCCCCCCGCCGCCTGTTTTTTGCTTTATCACTGCCGGAAGCCATACAGCAAGCGATTATTCGCTGGCGTGCCGAACACTTCCCTCTGGACGCCGGCCGTCCAATCGCTGCCGCTAATCTTCATCTGACGCTGGCGTTTTTGGGCGATGTCAGCGAGCAAAAAGCGCAGGTCTTACAGACATTGGCGGGCCGCATCCGTCAGCCCGCGTTTTCCCTTACGCTGAATGACGCTGGACACTGGCCGCGTCCCGGCGTGGTCTGGTTGGGCTGCCGTCGTGCACCGCGCGGGCTGCTACAGCTGGCGGAACTGCTGCGTTCTCAGGCCGCGCGCAACGGCTGCTATCAAACGGCATTGCCGTTTCATCCGCACATTACGCTATTGCGTGGCGCGATCCGCCCCGTTGCGATTCCCCCCGCCATCTTTAGCTGGCAGGTCGACATGACGCACTTTTCACTTTACGAGTCACTTTTCAATAATGGCAAAACCCGCTATCAGCAGTTGGAAAGCTGATCATTTATTAAATAAGTAATCGAGTGGATAAACAAAAAACAGGATTCTCATGGACTATACCCCACGCTTACAACCCGCCCGATTGATTAAACGTTACAAACGCTTTTTAGCTGATGTCGTGACCCCAGAAGGCGAGGAACTCACGCTGCACTGCGCCAATACGGGGGCAATGACGGGTTGTGCGACACCCGGCGATACCGTCTGGTATTCAACGTCCGATAATCCTAAGCGTAAGTATCCGCAAAGTTGGGAACTCACTGAAACGCAACAAAATCACTGGATTTGTGTCAATACTCTGCGTGCCAACACATTATTGTACGAAGCCTTATTAGAGAATCGCATAGAAGAGTTGGCGGGCTACTCAGACGTAAAAACAGAAGTGAGATACGGTACGGAAAACAGCCGAATCGACCTGCTTTTACAGGCGCCGGACAAGATTGACTGCTATATTGAGGTGAAATCCGTCACATTATTGCAACATGAATGTGGTTACTTTCCCGATGCGGTTACACTCAGAGGGCAAAAGCATCTGCGTGAACTGCAACAGATGGTTTCCAATGGAAAACGCGCTGTCCTTTTTTTCGCCGTGCTCCATTCAGGAATCCAGCAGGTTTCTCCTGCCCGGCATATTGATTCACGCTATGCGGAATTATTTATCGAAGCACAGCAGGCTGGGGTTGAAATTTTATGTTACGGCTCCACATTATGCCCTGATGGTATTAAATTGACGCACAAACTACCGTTGTTGGGATGAAACGCAAGCATTGCATAACACGCCGAACGTACCACCAAAGGCGTAACACATTGTTTATTATTTAATGTATACAAGTTGTTCCTCACACTTTATCAGGCCGGTGTCAGGAAGCATTGCCAACCCCATCTTCATCTGCTATTTATAGCGGCCTGTTTTTTCCCCCCCTTTGGGGGCCGATATACCCAGATAGCTGAAGTTCTGGCCAACAACGCCGCAACTTCACTGCATAAAAGGGTATTATGCGTGTCGTGTTATGTAGGAGAAGCAACATGCAAGAAGGGCAAAATCGTAAGACATCTTCTCTGAGCATTCTCGCAATTGCCGGAGTAGAGCCGTACCAAGAGAAGCCGGGCGAAGAGTATATGAACGACGCTCAGCTGGCTCATTTCAAGCGTATTCTTGAAGCATGGCGCAACCAACTCATGGATGAAGTGGATCGGACTGTATCGCACATGCGCGATGAAGCCGCTAATTTTCCCGATCCCGTGGATCGCGCGGCGCAGGAAGAAGAGTTCAGTCTCGAACTGCGTAACCGTGACCGTGAGCGTAAGCTGATTAAGAAAATCGCCAAAACGCTGGTGAAAATCGAAGATGAGGACTTCGGATTCTGCGAATCCTGTGGCGTCGAGATTGGCATCCGCCGTCTGGAAGCTCGTCCGACTGCCGATCTGTGTATCGACTGCAAAACGCTGGCAGAGATACGCGAAAAACAAATGGCAGGATAATTATCCTATCCCAAATCGGCTCCTGCCACTCGCAGGAGCCGTCTTCGGATAATTTACCGCTGATGAATGGTATTCATCACTCTATCTTCTGTCTGGATAAAACGCTGACGAGATAGCACCAACCTCTTATGTCTGGAACAAACGGCTTCATCGAAACGCATCGTTACGTCGGGCGTTTTGCGCCTTCTCCCTCTGGTGACCTGCATTTTGGCTCACTGATCGCCGCACTGGGTAGTTATCTTCAAGCTCGTTCTCAACAAGGGCGCTGGCTGGTACGCATTGAAGACATCGATCCACCACGGGAAATTCCCGGTGCCGCCTCCCGCATACTCGCACAATTAGAACACTACGGACTGCACTGGGACGGCGAAGTGGTTTACCAGTCACAGCGGCATACGCGTTACCGTGAGATTCTTCGGCAGCTTCAACAGCAGGGAATGAGTTATTACTGCACCTGTACGCGTCGCCGCATTCAGCAGTTAGGTGGGCACTATGATGGCTATTGCCGAACGCGCAACCTGCCCGCCCACAACGCCGCGCTACGTCTGCACCAGACAACGCCAGTGTTTCATTTTCACGATAGATTACGTGGCGATCTGTATGCCGACCATGCTCTCGCTCAGGAAGATTTTATTATCCACCGCCGCGACGGGCTGTTTGCCTATAATCTGGCTGTGGTGATCGATGATAACGATCAGGGTATTACCGAGATCGTGCGCGGTGCCGATCTTATCGAGCCAACCGTGCGGCAAATCTCGCTCTATCGCCAGCTAGGCTACACGATCCCCACCTACGTTCATCTACCGTTGGTGTTGAATAACGAGGGAAATAAGCTTTCCAAACAAAATCACGCCCCTTCACTACCGAACAGCGATCCGCGTCCTGTGTTGCTCGCTGCACTGCAATTTTTGCATCAACCGCTGCCAGAAAACGGCCAGGATATGACGCTTTCCGCGCTTCTGGCATGGTCTGTGGCGCACTGGTCTCTGGATATCGTACCGTTACAGGCGGCAATAAACGCGTCTGCGATCACATCAGCATTCTCAAAGGGGCATTGGTGAGCTATGATTAGCCGCTATTTTTCGTGGCGCGCCATCCTTAGCCGCCCCTTTGGGGAGCGACGCCAATGCTGTGCTGTTGATTTATCCATCACTATCGAGGTGTATTATCTTTTCCCGAGTTGCTAATTTTTGTCGTAAAGTACTGAATCGTGAGAACGAAATGGTCGAATCAGAGGAACCGCGTCAACATTTGACGGTGATCCCGCGTGACCAACATACGATTTCACGCAGCGACATCAGCGATAACGCGCTGAAAGTACTTTATCGCCTGAACAAAGCGGGCTACGAAGCTTATCTGGTTGGTGGTGGCGTACGTGACCTGCTGCTGGGCAAAAAGCCGAAGGATTTTGATATCACCACTAACGCCACGCCCGATCAGGTGCGCAAGCTATTCCGCAACTGTCGTTTAGTTGGGCGTCGTTTCCGTCTCGCCCATATCATGTTCGGGCCAGAGGTGATTGAAGTTGCCACGTTCCGTGGTCACCACGAGCAGCATCAGGAACAGCAGGAAACCAAGAATTCCTCTCAGCAAGCTCAAAGCGGCATGCTGTTGCGCGACAATATTTTTGGTTCGGTAGAAGAAGACGCCCAACGCCGCGATTTCTCTATCAATAGTCTCTACTACAGCATTTCTGATTTCAGCGTACGTGATTATACCAATGGCCTGAACGATCTGCGTCAGGGCGTCATCCGTATGATCGGCGATCCTGAAACACGCTACCGTGAAGATCCGGTGCGGATGCTGCGTGCCGTTCGTTTCGCCGCCAAGCTAAACATGACCGTTAGCCCGGAAACCGCCGAACCGATTCCTCGTCTGGCCTCATTGTTGCACGATATTCCCGCAGCACGTATGTTTGAAGAATCGCTGAAGCTACTTCAGTCGGGCTATGGCTACCCGACTTATAAAATGCTGTGTGAATATCAGCTGTTCCAGCCGCTATTCCCACTGCTGAGCCGTTATTTCACACCAAACGGCGATTCCACTCTGGAGCGCATGGTTGCACAGGTGCTGAAAAATACCGACCAGCGTCTGCAAAACGACATGCGGGTAAATCCGGCATTTTTGTTCTCTGCCATGCTGTGGTATCCGCTGATTGAACATGTACAAAAATTGGCTCAGGAAAGTGGACTAGCCTACCTCGATGCGTTCGCGCTGGCGATGAACGATGTACTGGATGAGCAATGCCGTTCTCTGGCGATCCCTAAGCGTATTACCTCTTTAGTCCGCGACATCTGGCAGTTGCAAACGCGCCTGTCTCGTCGTCAGGGCAAACGCGCTTATAAGCTGATGGAACATCCTAAATTCCGTGCCGCATACGACCTGCTTTGTCTGCGTGCCGAAATTGAAAACCATCAGGAGCTGCTGCGTTTGGCTCAATGGTGGGGAGAATTCCAGGTTGCCGCACCGCCACGCCAACAAACCATGCTGAGATCGCTGGATGACGGCCCAACGCCGCATCGTCGCTCCCGCCCTCGTCGTCCACGTAAACCGACGACGGCACGCAGGGATCAAGCCTGATGGCTCGCGTGTATCTGGCGCTGGGCAGCAATCTTGCCCAGCCTTTGCAACAGGTACGCGCCGCACTGGCTGCGCTGGATGCGATTCCACAGACTCGCATCGTTTGCTGTTCCTCGTTTTATCGCAGTCGCCCACTCGGCCCACAGGATCAGCCAGATTATCTTAATGCCGTCGTTGAGCTGGAAACCGCATTAGCCGCCGAGTCATTGCTCGATTGCACACAGGCTATTGAGCGGGAACAAGGCCGAGAACGCAAGGAACATCGCTGGGGCCCGCGCACGTTGGATCTGGACATTCTGCTGTTCGGTGATGCCACGATCCAGACGGAGCGCCTGACCGTGCCGCATTACGATATGAAGAATCGTGAGTTCATGCTCTACCCGCTCGCGGAAATCGCGCCTGAACTGGCGTTCCCCGACGGCGAAACACTCGTGCAGCGGCTAGCCCATGTCGATCGCAATGGTCTGACATTGTGGGACGACAGCCATCCCATCTGAACCACAATAAAGCCAACATACAAGCAGATTGGAGCATGGCGGGTATATCGCTACACGTCAGCTTACATTAGAATGTTTCCCTCAATTCTTCGCCCTATTGACATAGGAAGACCGTCATGAAACCGACGACTATCTCCCACTTGCGCCAATGGAAACAAGAGCAGCGAAAATTCGCTACGATAACGGCTTACGACGCCAGCTTCTCTCGTTTGTTTTTTGAACAAGGCATTCGCGTGATGTTGGTGGGTGACTCTCTGGGAATGACCGTGCAAGGTCATGATTCCACCTTGCCTGTGACCACACACGACATCGTCTACCACACGCAGTGTGTCCGCCGTGGCGCACCGCTGGCGCTGGTTCTCTCCGATATGCCGTTTATGACCTATGCCACCCCAGAACAAACATTCAGCCAGGCAGCAGAACTGATGCGCGCTGGTGCGAATATGGTGAAACTGGAAGGTGGAAGCTGGCTTGCCCCGACGGTAAAAATGCTGACCGAACGCGCCGTACCGGTTTGCGGTCATCTGGGCCTGACGCCGCAGTCCGTTAATATCTTCGGTGGCTATAAAATTCAGGGTCGCAGCGAAAGCGATGCCAATCAGCTGTTGGCTGATGCCCTCGCGCTTGAAGAAGCAGGCGCACAGTTGCTCGTGCTGGAATGTGTCCCTGTCGCGCTGGCTAAACGCGTCACGGACGCGCTGTCGATTCCTGTAATCGGGATTGGCGCAGGTAATGTTACCGATGGGCAGATTCTGGTCATGCATGATGCTTTTGGCATTACCGGCGACAATACGCCTAAGTTTGCCAAGAACTTTCTGGCGCAAAGCGGTGATATTCGCGCGGCAGTACGCCTGTACGCAGAGGAAGTCGAACAGGGTTTCTACCCGGCCGAAGCGCATTCATTTCATTAAAGAACAATCGTTTCATTAAAAAACGAGCATTCCGCTAATCGGGCTATTTTTTAGGAGTACCAGTGTGTTAATAATCGAAACCCCTCTGCTGCTGCGCCGCGAAGTTCGTCGCTGGCGTCAGGAAGGGAAACGTATTGCTTTGGTTCCCACTATGGGCAATTTGCACGACGGGCACATGACGCTGGTCGATGAAGCCAAGGCACACGCCGATATCGTTATTGTCAGCGTTTTTGTCAATCCCATGCAGTTTGAGCGGCCAGATGATCTAGCCCGCTACCCCCGGACATTGCAGGAAGACTGCGAGAAATTGAACCGCCGTGGTGCCGATCTGGTTTTCGCACCAAGCCCAGATGTGATATATCCAAATGGGTTGGAATCGCAAACGTTTGTCGATGTACCCGGCCTGTCTTCTATGTTGGAAGGGGCTAGCCGTCCCGGCCATTTCCGGGGCGTAGCCACCATCGTTAGCAAGCTGTTCAATCTGGTACAGCCGGATTTGGCCTGCTTCGGCGAAAAGGATTACCAGCAGTTAGCGCTGATTCGGCAGCTGGTCCGCGATATGGGCTATGACATTGATATCATCGGCGTCCCTATCGTCCGCGCAAAAGACGGTTTGGCATTGAGTTCGCGTAATGGTTACCTTAGTGCTGAAGAACGCCAACTGGCACCGACGCTGTATCAGTTGATGATGGATCTGTCGGCGCAATTGGACAACGGCGATCGCCAGATCGATACATTACTGGAACAAACGGCAGACAAGCTGCGCGATGCAGGTTTTACGCCTGATGAGCTGTTTATCCGCGATGCGGATACGTTGCAACCGCTGAGCGCGGCCAGCACACGAGCAGTGATTTTGATGGCTGCCTGGTTAGGCAAGGCCAGATTGATTGATAACCACCAGGTCGATTTGACTGTATGAACCGAGGTAACAAAGCGATGATACGTACCATGCTGCAAGGCAAGCTGCACCGGGTCAAAGTGACTCAGGCCGACTTGCATTATGAAGGCTCTTGCGCCATCGATCAGGATTTTATGGATGCTGCGGGCATTCTGGAATACGAAGCGATTGATATCTACAACGTTGATAACGGTCAGCGTTTCTCTACTTACGCCATTGCGGGCGAAAGAGGCTCACGCATTATCTCCGTAAACGGTGCCGCCGCTCGCCTTGCCTGCGTAGGCGACAAATTGATTATCTGCTCCTACGTGCAGATGTCGGACGAGCAGGCCAGAAGCCACAGCCCAAAAGTTGCCTATTTCTCTGGCGATAACGAGCTGCAACGTCAGGCCAAAGCAATTCCGGTTCAGGTCGCCTGATCGCCAAGCAAAAGGCGGTGTTACCACCGCCTTTTCATTTACAGAGTTTACACACTACGTCCGTAACCCGCGACCGCGTTCAATCAGCCACCAGACCAGCAGATAAAACACCACGATAAAGGCAATCAGCACCGACATGGTGAACAGCAGCGGCACGTCCTGAATCCCGAGGAAGCCGTAGCGAAAACCGCTGATCATGTACACCACCGGGTTCAGTTTGGAAACAGCCTGCCAGACGGGCGGCAAGAGCGTCAGCGAGTAAAACACCCCGCCCAGATAGGTCAACGGCGTTAACACAAAGGTCGGAATCAGGCTGATATCATCAAAGGTTTTCGCAAATACCGCATTCAATAAGCCCGCCAGCGAGAACAGCGTCGCCGTCAGTAACAGCGTCAGAACGATGATCCACCAGGCATGGACATGCAACGGGACGAAGAACAGCGACACTGCGGTTACCAGAACGCCAACGCACAGGCCACGCGCGATGCCGCCACCAATATAACCCGCAATAATCACATGGGTTGGCACCGGCGCGACCAGCAGTTCTTCAATATTGCGCTGAAATTTAGCGCTGAAAAAGGAGGAAGCGACGTTGGCATAGGCGTTGGTAATCACCGCCATCATGATCAGACCCGGCACGATAAACTGCATGTAGGTAAAACCGTGCATTTCCCCAATACGTGAACCGATCAAGTTACCGAAAATAATAAAATACAGCGTCATGGTGATCACTGGCGGCACCAGCGTCTGGATCCAGATTCGTCCAAATCGGGTCACTTCTTTAACCCAGATACTCTGTAGCGCCACCCAATACAAACGCATCATGCCTTTTCTCCCTTACCGTTCACGCCGTCCCCATTAACCAACGTGACAAACAGCTCTTCCAACCGGTTAGCCTTATTACGCATACTTAATATTGTTATCCCCTGCGCGCTTAGCTGGCTGAACAACGCGTTCAGACCTTGCTCGCGCATCACATCTACTTCCAGCGTTGACGTATCCATCAGGCGGAATGCATAACCTTCAAGCTGTGGTAGCGGGCTTTTTGCCGCCAGATCGAAAATAAACGTTTCGGACTTCAGTTGGGCAAGTAGCTGCTTCATCGAGGTATTTTCCACCAGCTCACCCCGCTGAATAATCCCAATGTTGCGGCACAGCATTTCCGCTTCTTCCAGATAGTGCGTCGTCAGGATAATCGTGGTGCCCTGTGCGTTCAGCTCCTTCAAAAAGCCCCACATGGAACGACGTAACTCGATATCCACACCCGCAGTCGGTTCATCAAGAATCAGCAGCTTAGGCTCATGCATTAACGCACGCGCAATCATCAGGCGACGCTTCATCCCACCCGACAACATCATCGCTTTTTCGCTGCGCTTCTCCCACAGATCCAGCTGTTTCAGGTATTTTTCCGCACGCTGCAATGCATCCTGACGTTTCACGCCATAGTAGCCAGCCTGGTTAACCACAATCTGCAATACCGTTTCGAACGGATTGAAGTTAAATTCCTGCGGAACCAGTCCCAACTGGCGTTTCGCATTTACTTTATCCCGCTCAAGGTCGTAACCAAAGACGCGAACTTTACCGGCAGTTTTGTTCACCAACGAGCTGATAATCCCAATCGTAGTGGATTTTCCTGCGCCATTTGGCCCCAGCAGCGCATAGAAATCGCCCGCTTCCACGTTCAGGTCGATTCCCCGTAACGCCTTGACGCCTCCCGAATAAGTTTTGGTTAATTGCGCCAGTTCCAGTGCATATGTCATAAGAAATGGATTGCCTTATTATCAGTGAGTTCTACAGATTTGAAGTGTGACAAATATATACTCTAAATAATTCAAGTTTCAGGAAGGCGGCAAGAGAAGGACAAATTCGTCGGGAACGAATTTGACCAGCCAACGGCTGGCCTTCGGTGAGAGACAGGATGTCTCTCATTTCATCCCGATGAGCTTACTCAAGTAAGTGATTCGGGTGAGTGAACGCAGCCAACGCACATGCAACTTGAAGTATGACGAGTATAAACTATCGTTTTTCAAACGACGTATGTTGCCTTATATTACTCTTCACTGCCCCTTGTTTGTTACAGGTCATTTACTTTCATGAAAGAAATTGAAACGCTCATCGCGAACAACCAGCTTTGGTCTAAAACGATGGTGGAAGAGGACCCTGGCTATTTTGAACGCCTGGCGCAGGCGCAACGTCCCCGTTTTCTATGGATTGGATGCTCGGACAGTCGCGTACCTGCGGAAAGTCTGACCAGCCTTGAGCCTGGTGAACTGTTTGTTCACCGCAACGTCGCAAATCTGGTTATTCACACCGACCTCAATTGCCTGTCTGTCGTGCAATATGCCGTCGAAGTTCTCGAAGTCGAACACATCATCATCTGCGGCCACTACGGCTGTGGCGGTGTTCAGGCGGCGGTGGAAAACCCGGAACTGGGTTTGATTAACAACTGGCTGCTGCATATCCGTGATTTGTGGTACAAGCATAGTTCGCTGCTGGGGGAATTGCCTCCCGAACAGCGCCTGAATACGCTCTGTGAAATCAACGTTGTCGAGCAGGTTTATAACCTCGGCCACTCCACCATCATGCAGTCCGCCTGGAAACGTGGGCAGAAAGTCACCATCCACGGCTGGGTGTACGGTATTCAGGATGGCCGACTGCGCGATCTGGAAGTGACTGCAACCAACCGGGAGACGCTGGAACAGCGTTATCGCCGCGCGATTTCCACCCTGTCTTGATTCGCAGCCTGACGCCCACTCGCTGGGCGTCGCTCACGGCATCGGCCTTACCTTGACCGTTATTCTTGCGGAACAACCTTGCCGACATAAGGTAAATGGCGATAGTGCTGAGCATAGTCGATGCCGTATCCCACAACGAATTCATCAGGGATCGAGAACCCAACCCACTCGACTTTCACCGCCACTTCACGGCGCTCTGGCTTGTCCAATAGCGTACAGATAGCCAGCGATTTCGGCGCACGCAGTTGCAGAATTTCCCGCACTCTGCTCAGGGTATTGCCCGAATCGATAATATCTTCCACGATCAATACGTCTTTGCCGCGAATATCTTCATCCAAATCTTTCAGGATTTTAACATCGCGTGTACTGTTCATACCGCTGCCATAGCTGGATGCCGTCATGAAATCCACTTCGTGAGGGACATCGATCGCTCGGCATAAATCGGCCATAAAGATAAACGAGCCGCGCAATAGCCCCACCAGTACCATATCGCTGCCGCTATCACGGTAGTGTTCGCTGATCTGTTGCCCCAGTTCGGTAACCCGCGCCATCACTTCCTGCTCAGAAATCATGACTTCCACGGTATGTTTCATCATACTGATAACTCTTTGAAATAAGGTATTCAGCATCATCGGAAAAATGACAGATTCATTATTGATGATGCACCAATGCTGATGTCAATCAACCCAGGCCATGCCCGGGCGCGCGAAGTATAGCAGAAACCACACCGTGAAGGAGACACCATGAGCACACCATCCGTGGATGTTTGCTACAAAGTGAATGCCCCGCTTTCCAGCCAACAGTTCATTGAGCTGTTGGCGAAAACCTCGCTGGGGCCACGCCGCTGGCGGTGGATTACTACCCGAAATTAGGGTTTGAAAAACACAACAGCGCCTGGATCAGGCCGGCGTCAGATTTACACGCAGACGCGTAATCATTTCGTTTCAGAGCCGTCAGCGGTATTGCTGGCGACCGACAAAGCAGGATACAGAACCGGAGGGTCCGTCTTAATGCTTAAACGCACCTGCTGCCCCGGTTCAAACCAGTTACCGGTCTGCACCAACAGCATCAGTTCCCCCAGCTTCACTCGATACAGGTTTGATGTCCCCATAAACAGCCGATCTTCGATAAATGCCGGACCATCAGGATCGAGCGCCAATGCCACATCAGCAGGACGCACCATCCAATCGCACGGCGAATCGATCGGCTGATTAAGTGGATGTGTCGCCTGATGATCGCCCAATGGGCTTTGCCATTGATGGTCGCTCATAATTTTCACAGGCAAATAGTTAGTATTTCCCATAAAATCAGCGACAAAGCGGCTATTCGGCCGATGGTACAGCTCGGAGGGATAGCCCTGCTGCATAATCTTCCCTTCATCCAGCAGAATCAGGTGGTCGGCGCAGGCAAAGGCTTTTTCTCGGCTGTGCGTGGCGAACACCGCCGCAACATGACGCTGTTTGAGCACCTGCCGTAACTCAGTAATCAGGCGATAGCGGGTCTGGCTGTCCAGACCTGGAAACGGTTCGTCCAGCAACAGCAGTTTCGGCTCACAGGCCAGTGCGCGGGCGATGGCCAAACGCTGTTGCTGTTCATTTGATAGCTCGAGTGGATAGCGCGCGGCAACCTCGTCCAGTTGCAAAAGTGCCAGCATCTCCGCACAAATTGGCTTCACCTCGCTTTCCGGACGACCATATAACCCAAACGCAATATTGCCTGTGACGGTCAGATGCGGGAAAAGTGCATAATCCTGAAAAATCAGCCCAACCTGACGCCGTTCAGGCAAGACGTACTCCTGCGGTGAACTGACGGGCTCTCCTTCCAACAAAATTTTGCCCTGAGTTATGGGCAGCAGGCCCGCAATCACCTGTAATAACACCGTTTTACCGCAACCGTTCTTACCCAGTAGACAAATCGTCTCATCATCGCGCACGGCAAAGGAAATGTTCTCCAACACGGGAGACTGCGGCAACGAACAACTTACCGACTGAACGCTCAGAATATCTATCGACGCAGCCATGTGATTATCCTTTTATATTCAATGCGCGATTCAGTCCAAAAACCGGTATCAGCCCTACCGCCACCAGCACCAACGCAGGAAAGGCAAATGATGCAATCTGCCCACTCACCGTAAAACGAAAAACATAGGTTGCCAGCGTATCGATCCCAAAAGGACGCAGCAGCAGCGAAACATTCAACTCTTTCATGCTTTCCGTGAAAATCAACAACGCCCCGATGAACAGGCTTTGGCGCAGCAGCGGGATATGCACACGTGACCAGAGGCTGAGGGGGGAAGCCCCCAGTACAAGGCTCGCGCTGTCCAGCGAACGCGGGATAGCGTCCATACTGCGCTCAAGGCTGTCCAGCATCAAACGCCCAAATTTAACGCTATAGGCGAGGATAAGAGTAAACAGCGAGCCCGCCAGCCAAGCATCTGCTGTGGGTAGCCCGGCAGCGCTAGCAAAAAGAGTAATCCCACTATCCACCAGCGACAGCAAGGTAAACAGCCCGACAGCCAGTACCGTGCCAGGCAAAGCAAAACTCAGGCTCACCAGCCGAACCGGCGTCTGGTTGGCAAACACGCCAACCGTGCGGGTGTAGAAGATAAACGACAGTGCCATTAGTGTAATGATGACGGTCGCCGTGGAAGACGCCAGCAGACTATTCGTCACCGCGTGAAGAAACGCCATGTCCCATACCGACATCATGTGCTGGAGGGCTAAAAAGAGGAGATACAACAGTGGAAACAGAAATGACAGACAGACAATTCCCCAGCAGTAACCGCGAGCGACCCTACTGCGCCACCCACTCAACATAGGCGGAACTACCAGAGAAGCGTTCAACTGAGCTTGATAAATTTTCTGCTTCCGACGCCAAAGATTAACCAGAAACATCAAGAGAAAGATCGCGGGTAGAATTAACGCACCAAGCCGCGCCGCCGCGCCGAGATCGCCCTGCTGTTGCCAGATATCGAGCACCTGCGTTGTCATGGTTGGAATACCAAGATAAGACGCTGCACCATAATCGCCCAGTGTCTCAACCACCACCAACGCCCCACCGCAGGCAATCGCGGGTAGTGCAATAGGCAAACATAAGTGACGGAATACCTGTGAACGCGTCTGATTCAGTAAACGAGCCGAATGGATAAGGCTGGCAGGCTGTTTCACCAGCGCTTCACGCACTAACAGATAAATATAGGGATATAAGACTAGCGCCAACACCAGACTCACGCAGCCCAGAGAAACAGATAGTCCAACAGTGTGGGATTCTTCCCACGGCGATGCTATCTGTAGCCCCCCCTCTCGCAACAGCAAGGAAAGATGCCGTAACGCATCGGTATAAAGGTAAGCAAGCAGGAATGCAGGCATCGCGAGCGGCAGGCAAAGCGCCCATTGCAATACTCGATGACTGGGAAAGCGGTACATGGCGATAAACCAGGCGGAAGGCAACCCAAACAGCAGACTGAAAAAAAGCGTGCCAATCACGATAACCGCAGAGTGCATCAGGTAGGTGGGTAGCCCGATTTGCCACAGTTGGGTAAATCCCATCCCGTCGGCAAAAAAAACCTGATAAAAAACCGTCGCTAAAGGAAGCAGCAACAGTCCCGCCAACAACCAACTACTGACGCGCCAGACACCGGAGATCATAGAATAAAAGCTGTATTAGATAAGATCGTTGTTATTAATAACAGAGCCTGACAGCGGCGTCATCGTATCAAACAACGATAAATAGGCTCTAATCCTGCGATTAACCTGATACGGCTTTTATTATCGAAATAAAATCAAATAAATAACTTATATTTCAGCTAATTATTAAAATTATTTTCCCCTCGCCCAGGCTCTGCTTTTTTATCACCATTCTCGAAATAATTCGCGTTGCAAGACAGGATGCCATCGTTTTGAACAACACGACGTGTACACCCACGAAAGTGAGTTCTTAAGAAACACCAGCATACGTGCGGTTTGAAGGATGATGGGGATATCAGATGTTTCCCGTAAGAAAGCTTGGAAAACCCTGCGATATCTGTGATAACGTCACCTGACGATATTTGGAACAGGTTCAACCATGAAAAACTCTGCGCTGGCTCTGCTCCTGCTAAGCCTGATGAGCTTCTCTTCCGCCAGCAAGGCGCTGAATGAATTTGAAGCGGAAGATCTGGCCGATCTGACCGCGATCTTTGTTTATCTGAAAAATCACTGTGGCTACCAAGACCTGCCAAATGAGCAGGTTCGTCGGACATTGGTCGCATTTGCGCAGCAAAATCGCTGGGATCTCAGTAATTATAGCGCTTACGACATGACAGCGATGGGGGAAGACAGCTATCGCGATCTGAGTAAAATCGCAATCCCAACGCCGAAGAAATGTCAGTCTCTGGCACGTAATTCGCTCGGTTTGCTCTCCTACGCGCAGTAACTCCCCTCCTCCTCCGCACTAACTGAAATTTGACCGTGCAAGCGGCAAAAGCGCCAGTGATGATGACTACCTCAGGCAGCAGTGCTGCCTTTTCCATTGCTCCAGTGACTCATACATTTCCCCGCACACTATTTCGTCAAAAACGATGCGCATCACATTTATTTCTTTCTGCATTTTTTACTTGCATTCTCTAACGGCCTTGCCACATCTGGGTTCGCGTGATTTTGTATAAGGTCAACTAAAAATCATATATCTTGTGTGGTTGAAATTTCAAATGTCCACATCTAGTATTCCTTGTGTAGCCGTCACGTAACAGATCGCTACCCAGTGGATCGGTTCGGGTGCATATGCCCTGAAGATAGCCGCTCCGACATACTTCTTTCACGCCAAAGGGTAAATACGAATCATGCGTATTACTATTTTCACTAAGCCAGATTGTGTTCAATGCAACGCCACATGCCGTGCGCTGGATAAGCAAGGAATTAACTATCAACTGGTGGACTTAACTGAAGATGAACAGGCGTTACAGCAGGTAAGAGCGTTGGGCTATCAGCAGGTACCCGTCGTGATGACGGCCGACGATCATTGGAGCGGCTTCCGCCCGGATAAGATCAGTACTCTAAACGCCGCCCTGCAATTGTAGTAAGGAGGCATGATGAACCCGCTGGTCTATTTCTCCAGCCAGTCGGAAAACACGCATCGCTTCATTTCCAGGGTTGGCTTACCAGCCCTGAGAATTCCGATAGCGACAGAACAGCCTGCTTTGAAAGTTGATCGCCCCTATATTCTGGTTGTCCCCAGCTACGGCGGAGGCAGCACGAAAGGGGCTGTGCCGCGTCAGGTCATCATCTTTCTCAACGATCCGCACAATCGCGCTTATCTGCGCGGCGTGATTGCCGCAGGCAATACCAATTTCGGTGCAGCGTACTGCATCGCCGGTGACATCATCGCGCAGAAATGTCAGGTGCCCTACCTGTACCGCTTTGAATTGCTCGGCACGGCAGAAGACGTAGCAAATGTGCGTAAGGGAGTAACTGAATTTTGGCAACAACAGACCACGTGAGTGCAAAGGCAACCAAGACCGACACGGATGCCCACGCGCTCGATTACCACGCGCTCAATGCGATGCTGAACCTCTACGACGCAGAGGGGAATATCCAGTTTGAGATGGATAAGCTCGCAGCTCGCCGTTATTTTCTACAACACGTCAACCAGAACACTGTGTTCTTCCATAATCTGGAAGAGAAACTGCGTTATCTGGTGGAAGAAGGCTATTACGAAGCAGACGTGCTGGACCAGTATCAATTTGATTTCATCAAAAGCCTTTTCCAGCAGGCTTATGCCCACAAATTCCGTTTTCAGACTTTTTTAGGGGCGTTCAAATACTATACCGGCTATACGCTCAAAACCTTTGATGGCAAACGCTATCTGGAACGTTACGAAGATCGCGTTTGTCTTGTTGCGCTGGCTCTCGCCAAAGGGGACACCGCGGTGGCGAGCGCATTAGTCGACGAGATCATCAGCGGACGTTTCCAGCCAGCCACTCCGACCTTCCTCAACTGCGGTAAAAAACAGCGCGGTGAATTGGTCTCCTGCTTCCTATTGCGAATTGAAGATAATATGGAGTCGATTGGTCGAGCGATTAACTCAGCGCTTCAGCTCTCAAAACGCGGCGGTGGTGTGGCCTTCATGCTCAGTAACATCCGCGAGACTGGTGCGCCGATCAAGCGTATCGAAAATCAGTCATCCGGCATTATTCCTATCATGAAAATGCTGGAAGATGCGTTTTCCTACGCCAACCAGTTGGGTGCGCGTCAGGGCGCGGGGGCGGTGTACCTCAATGCACATCACCCGGATATTCTGCGTTTTCTGGATACCAAGCGAGAAAATGCCGATGAGAAAATCCGCATCAAGACGCTGTCTTTAGGTGTGGTCATCCCCGATATCACGTTCCAGCTCGCGAAAAATAATCAGGTGATGTACCTGTTCTCACCCTATGATGTCGAACAGGTTTACGGCGTGCCGCTGTCGGAAATTAGCGTGACCGAAAAATACCACGAGATGGTAAACGATAAACGCATTCGTAAATCCCAAATCAAAGCGCGCGAATTTTTCCAGATTCTCGCTGAAATCCAGTTCGAGTCCGGTTACCCCTACATGATGTTTGAGGATACGGTGAACCGTGCGAACCCGATTCACGGCCGCATCAATATGAGTAACCTGTGCTCTGAGATTTTGCAGGTCAACGAGGCCAGCCTGTACGACGACGATCTTGGCTATCGCCATATTGGTAAAGACATCTCCTGTAACCTCGGTTCGATGAATATCGCCAACGCGATGGCCTCGCCCGATTTCGGTCAGACAGTTGAAATGGCGATCCGTGCGCTGACTGCCGTTTCCGATATGAGCCACATCAGCTCCGTGCCATCCATCGAAAAAGGCAACGACCAATCGCATGCGATTGGTTTAGGCCAGATGAACCTGCACGGCTACCTGGCGAAAGAGCGTATTTTTTACGGTACAGAAGAAGCCATCGATTTCACCAATATCTATTTCTACACCGTCGCTTTCCACGCGATTCGGGCATCGAATGCGTTAGCGATAGAGCGGAACCAACGCTTCTCAGGCTTCGAGCACTCCAAATACGCCACGGGCGAGTATTTTGATAAGTACGTTGAACAGCGTTGGGAACCGACAACGGCACGTGCACGCGAGCTGTTTGAGCAGGCTGGCATCCACATTCCTACTCAGCAGGATTGGGCGGCGCTACGTGAGTCCGTGATGGCGCACGGCATTTATAATCAGAATTTGCAGGCGGTTCCGCCGACCGGTTCGATTTCGTATATCAACCACTCGACGTCCAGCATCCACCCGATTGTGTCACGTATCGAAATTCGTAAAGAGGGCAAGATCGGTCGCGTCTACTACCCTGCCCCTTACATGAACAATGACAATCTGGAGTACTACCAGGATGCCTATGAAATCGGGCCGCAGAAGATTATCGACACCTATGCCGCCGCCACACAGCACGTCGATCAAGGGCTGTCGCTGACGCTGTTTTTCCGCGATACCGCCACCACGCGTGACATCAATAAAGCGCAGATCTACGCCTGGACCAAAGGTATTAAGACTATTTACTACATTCGCATACGGCAGATGGCGCTGGAAGGCACCGAAGTTCAGGGTTGTGTGTCCTGTGCGCTATAAGCCATCGCGGAAGGAAATCGAAGCATGACCGCACTCACTCGCGTCCAGGCGATTAACTGGAACAAAATTGAAGACGACAAAGATTTGGAAGTCTGGAACCGCCTGACGTCTAACTTCTGGCTACCGGAAAAAGTGCCGCTGTCGAACGATATTCCGTCATGGAGTACGTTGAATGCCCACGAACGTCAGTTGACGATCCGCGTTTTCACTGGCCTGACGCTGCTGGACACCATCCAAAATACGCTGGGTGCGCCAACACTCATGCCAGACGCGGTGACGCCGCATGAAGAAGCGGTGCTCTCTAACATCAGCTTTATGGAAGCGGTACATGCCCGTTCATACAGCTCAATTTTTTCGACGCTGTGTCTAACCAGCGAAGTGGATGATGCTTATCGCTGGAGTGAAGAAAATCCCGCCTTACAGAAAAAGTCGGACATTATTCTGTCACACTACCGCAGTGACGATCCGCTGATGAAGAAAGTCGCCAGCGTGTTTCTGGAATCGTTCCTGTTTTACTCTGGCTTCTATCTGCCGATGTACTGGTCGAGCCGCGCCAAGCTCACTAACACGGCGGATTTGATTCGACTCATCATCCGTGACGAAGCGGTACACGGTTACTATATTGGCTACAAATTTCAGCGTGGGTTGGCGAAGGCGGATCCCGCTCGCCAGCAGCAGGTGAAAAATTTCGCCTACGATCTGCTACAGGATTTGTACGACAATGAAGTGCTATATACTCAGGAACTCTATGACGGCGTCGGCTGGACGGAAGATGTGAAGAAATTCCTCCACTACAATGCGAACAAGGCGCTGATGAATCTCGGCTATGAAGCGCTGTTCCCCGCCAGTATGACGGATGTGAATCCGGCGATCCTCTCGGCACTCTCGCCAAACGCAGATGAGAACCATGACTTCTTCTCTGGTTCCGGTTCATCTTATGTGATCGGGAAAGCCGTCAACACTGAAGACGAAGATTGGGACTTCTAAATGATAGGTCACCGCTTCGCGCGGTGACCAAAATCATGGACAATCACGCATACCGTTCTGACGACATTCTTTCAAAAGGCTTTTATTGTTATGCCTACTTGCCATCGTTCCATCACGTCCGGCATCGGCACCGTGTTTTTCGGTACCATGTTGATGCTACTTGTGGGTTGTGATAACGCCTCTACGGCCCCCACATCCCCCTCTGATGCACCTCATACCGACAGTTCCGGCAGTTGGCCTCGCACATTACAAACACGGAAAGGCCCACTTACCCTCAACCATCAGCCGCAACGTATTGTGTCCACCAGCATCACGATCAGCGGCACCCTGCTGGCAATCAATGCGCCGCTCGTCGCATCCGGAGCCACCGCCCCCAATAGCACGGTGGCCGATGAACAGGGCTTCTTCACACAATGGTCTCAGGTAGCAAAACAGCGAGGTGTCAAACCCCTTTACATCACAGAACCCAACGCTGAAGCCATCGCGGAAGCCAATCCCGATTTGATCGTGCTCGCGGCCACAGGAGGAGATTCAGCGCTCAAATTGTATGAGCAACTCTCTGTTATTGCGCCGACATTGGTGATCGATTATGGCGATAAAAGCTGGCAACAGTTGGCAGAGCAACTGGGGAACGCCACAGGCCATAGTGAAGATGCCGAGCAAATTATCACCCAGTTCGAGCAACGGGTTAAAGACGTGAAACAGGCGATTCAGTTGCCTCCCCAGCCGGTATCCGCCCTAGTCTATTATGAAGATGGACGCGGCGTAAACCTATGGACGGCCGCCTCAGCACAGGGGAAATTGCTGACAGCGTTGGGCTTTCAGTTAGCGGCGCTACCGGCCGGCATTCAGACCGAAACCCGACAAGGAAAGCGTCAAGATATCGTGCAAATCTCTGGGGAAAACATGGCAGCCAGCCTGAACGGTCAATCATTACTGCTATTTTCAACCCGTGAAAGCACGGTAAGTAACGTAATGAACAACCCGTTTCTCAGCCACCTGATGCCGATCCAACAGAAACAGGTATGGGACATGGGACCGGATACGTTCCGGTTGGATTACTACAGCGCCAGTAACATGCTGAACAAAATAGAAACGTCCTTCCGAAAACCGTAACCGACCTCAAGACGAGCGTGCTGGCGACTCATCTGGCACGCTTTCCGCTTCCGGTGTACCGAACCGGCACTGGCGGAGCGATCGCCCCATACAGGCCATGAGCATCACCAGTAACGCCGCGACCGCCCCAAATGTCAATATGCTCATCGCCGGCGTCATCAATCGCGCCATCATCCCTAGCCCCAGCGCTCCGAACGAATCGCCAGTCACATCCTGTGCTGTGCCGAAACTGTTCACCCGCCCCAGTAGCCGATCGGGGGTATAGCTTTGGATTAACGTGAATTGTAACAGCGACACCATCGCGTTGAGGTAGCCATAGCACACCAGTGCCACTAGCGCTGGCACGATATGCGTATACATCCCTAGCGAAGCAACAGCCCAAAATGCCGCGCAGGCGCATCCCAGCATCAGAAGCCCAGGCCGGGTAACACCGGCTACCCACCCACTGGTAAATGCGCCCAGCATTGCGCCCAGAGGAACCGCCGCAAACATCAACCCGACGGCAGAGGGGCCAGCATGCCAGGTGTTTTCCGCCAGTGCAGGAAACAGCACTCGCATGGCGCCGATCATGCTAACCAGCAGGCCAATCAGCACCACCGCCCCCACAACGCGATGGGAACACACAAACGCGATCCCACCAGCCAGCGATCGCAATGGGTGTTCCGGCTCTCCCTGCTCCGGTTTCATCGCGGGCAACCGCGTCAGTGGGATTAATGTCGCCAGCGTCCCCACTGCCGCAATCGCAAAATTCCACCCAACGCTACTCGTGGCAATAATGATCCCTCCCAGCGCAGGTGACAAAATAGCCCCCAGACGCACAGTCAGCATACTCAACGCCCCTGCGGCAGGAAGATTCTCTCGCCCTACCAGCAGCGGGATGACCGCCATCAACGCGGTCATCCCCAGCGCGCCAAAAAAACCGTCCCAAAATGCCAGTACATAGAGAGCAAGCAGTGACGGTGCACTTAAAAATGCATTGATGCTCAGCGCCACAAATCCCAAACCACAAATCGCACGAGAAAACAGAATAAGCCGCCGCCTATCATAACGATCTGCCAGAACGCCGCCCAATATCAGCCCAGCAAACATGCCGATACCGTCTAACGTCACCGCAACCCCGACTTGCAGCGTTGAACCGGTCATCGCCTGTATCTGTATCGGCACACCGACGGTCAACATTCCCAACGCAAATACAGACAGCATTCGGGCAAAGAAAATGGCACGGAACGACGCGTTGTTTTTGAGCAAGCTGAAATCCAGCAGAATTGATGATTTAGCCATAATGTCCACAGAGCAATAAGGTCGTACACCGTCAGACGCTGGTGCTACGTCAATGTATTTGATGGGAAACTCATGTTACCATGGAATCCAACAAACACTAATGATAACCATTCTCAGTAATTATGTTAATCAAAAGACATCGGTAAGGATGCTACTGTTGCAAAAATCGCCAACTCAGCCTCATCCCCATGTCATCAGCGTGACAGATCGCGATTTAAGACGCAGATATGGCCTGATACTCCTGTCTCTGCTGTTAGCAGCGACAGCGATAGCAAGCCTGATGCTGGGAGCAAAACCTATCGCTCCGCAAATCGTCTGGCACAGCCTGATAGGGACGCTACAGGGTGCTGATAGCACCATCATTACGCAGGCCCGTCTGCCACGTACGTTGGCCGGGATCGTGGCCGGCATGGCGTTGGGAAGTGCCAGTGCCGTGATTCAAGCGTTAACACGCAACCCGCTAGCCGACCCCGGTATTCTTGGCATTAATGCGGGCGCCAGCTTCGCGATTGTCGTCAGTATCAGCCTATTCGGTATTAACAGTATGGAGGCTTGGCTCGGTAGCGCCTGGATTGGCGTACTATTCGCCAGCCTGATGGTGTGGATTATCGGCACATTAAGCGGTGGCCGAGTCAATCCGCTCCGGTTAACACTCGCAGGGGTGGCGCTGCATGCGGTGCTGTCCGGAATGACATCCTCCATTTCTTTGCTCGACCCACAGGCGTTTGATCAGTTGCGGATGTGGGAAGCTGGCACGCTGGATATTCGCTCGTTGCACAATGTCGCGCTGGCTACGCCCGCTATCGTGCTAGGTATCGGATTGGCGCTACTCATCGGCAGAATGCTAAATACGCTCAGTATGGGTGAAGACCTCGCGACGGCTCTCGGCTCCAGAGTGGTGTTGACTCGTACCATCGCCATTATCGCCGTGATGCTGTTATGCGGTTCCGCTACCGCGCTAGTCGGCCCGATTGGTTTTATCGGTCTGATGACACCTCATATTGTTCGCTGGTGGACAGGACCTGATCAACGTTGGATTGTGCTCTATTCACTGCTATTTGCCCCTATTCTCCTTTTAAGTGCCGACATCGTCGGACGCCTGCTGGTTACTGGCGAGCTTCGCGTTTCAATCGTAACCGCATTTATCGGCGCACCGATGTTGATTTGGCTGGTTCGGAGACGTCAGTCATGACACCCACCCACTATCTGAGTAGCCCATTCGGCCGCCTGCCGCTACGAGTTATTATCACCAACCTGGCACTGCTTCTGACCATGCTAACGCTACTGACGCTGGCCATACGTCTCGGCTCCTTAGCCCTCACATCACGTGACGTGTGGCTGGCGTTTGCTCACTTTTTTACGCACAACAACCACGATACCAATATAGTAACGATCGTCACTCAATGGCGGGCTCCCCGAGCGATCATGGCGCTGCTGCTAGGGGCTGGACTGGGCGTTAGCGGTGCGATTTTTCAGTCTATTACCCGCAACCCGTTAGGAAGCCCTGATATCGTGGGTTTCAATACTGGAGCCTATACTGGCGCGTTAGTCACGATTATCCTCTTCGATAGCGGTTATTATCGTGTCGCCAGCGGCGCGATGCTGGGGGGGATCGCGACGGCGGCAGTGATCTACCTACTCGCCTGGCGCCAGGGAATCAGCGGTTTTCGTTTGATCATCATCGGTATTGCCATCAGCGCCATACTGGCGGCATTCAATACCTGGTTAAAGATCACCGGGTCGCTGGATAGCGTGATGACCGCCGCACTGTGGGCCGCCGGCACGCTCAACGGTATGACGTGGGCAAAAGCGCAACCAGCGTTGTCATTAATCCCTGTGACCATTCTGGCAACATTGCTGCTGGGGCGACGTTTGCATTTGTTGGAAATGGGGGACGACAGCGCCCGTGCGTTAGGCGTGAATGCGGAAGCCAGTCGGCTATGGTTGATGCTATGTGGTATTTTGCTCACCGCCGTCGCCACCGCGTGTGCAGGCCCGATATCCTTTATCGCACTCGCGGCTCCGCAAATCGCCCGTCGCTTGATCAAGGCCAGTGCAACCCCATTGTTATGTTCCGCGTTAGTCGGCGCGGTGTTACTGATCATGGCAGATATCATTGCACAACATAGTTTTTCCGCAATTCAACTGCCAGTCGGTGCGGTGACGGTCAGTCTGGGAGGCCTGTATCTGATTGGCCTACTGATTCAAGAAGCGCGTCGTTAATCGATTCACAAATGGCTACTTATTCAATACAGAGAACTAGCATGAAGCCGCAATTGCACGCCAACAACCTTACGCTGGGATATGATCGTCACATCATCACCGAGAACCTGAATATCACCCTTCCCGAGCATCAGTTCAGCGTCATTATCGGCCCGAATGCCTGCGGTAAGTCCACACTACTACGGGCATTGTGCCGTCTGCTCAAACCCCATACGGGGGAAGTGCTACTGGACGGCAAGAACATTCACCATCTCCCCACGAAAATGCTGGCTCGCCAGTTAGGACTATTGCCACAACACGCCATTGTGCCGGACAACATCACCGTGTTCGATTTGGTGGCACGTGGGCGCTATCCGCACCAGAGCCTATTGCGGCAATGGAGTCATCAGGATCAGGAGATAGTGGAACGATCAATGGCGGCCACCCATGTAGCACAACTGGCCGATCGCAGCGTAGATGCCTTATCTGGCGGTCAGCGTCAGCGCGTATGGATTGCAATGGTGTTAGCACAACAAACACCACTACTGCTTCTGGACGAACCGACCACCTGGTTGGACATCGCCCATCAGATTGAATTATTGGATCTGTTCCGTGAGCTGAACCAACAACACGGCCATACGCTGGTTGCGGTATTACACGATCTCAATCAGGCTTGCCGTTACGCCGATCATTTGATCGTCATGCACAATGGTCAGGTTGTTGCGGCAGGCAAACCCGCCGCGATCGTCAACGCGGAATTGCTCAAACAGGTATTTGGTCTGTCTTGCCTCATCATCGACGACCCGGTGTCCCACACGCCACTGATTGTGCCATACGGTAAGGGTTATCAAGCTCCCTGACCCCTCTTCCCACGTTATTGTGGGAAAAGGAAAACAGAGCTATCAAACCGTCGCGGAAAGCGCTTTCGTCAGCAGCTTATCCAACAACGGCCCCAACTCGACCAATGTGTGCGGCGAGAGAATATCCGCATGTTCGCTCGATTGGGGATAGAGGGTCACCCCGTCGATATAGGGCGCCCAACTGGCCTTCACATCCATGTCTGCCGGTAACGTTCGGGTAGCAACGAATAAGGTGGCATCGCCGTGGTAGCACGGTGATGTTGCAGTCGAGAGGAGCCGAACGGCATCACGGTAATTTGCCACGATATCCTTAAACATCGCCGCCTTATCCGCCCGTAACTGCGCATCACGTTCCTCTTCGGCTGCATTCATAAACTCAGCCTGTTCCCGCTCTACTTCCTGCCGCGCTTCATCCTCACTTGGGCCGCTCCAATCCTGCCCTTCCGCTGGGTAGGTATCCAGCAGACCTAAAAACGCCACCTCTTCACCAGACTGTTGCAGACGAGCCGCAATGCCGTGCGCCAACGTGCCGCCGAGCGAGTACCCCAACAAGAAATAGGGGCCGTGTGGCTGCAAACGACGTAAGGCCGCCAGATGACGCTCACACATCTCATCCACTGACGCGCAGTGGGCAATGCCGCCCTGCGGGCGTGGCGATTGCAAACCGATAATCGGATAATTACCGCCTAAATAGCGTAACAGTCCCGAATACTGCCAGGCGAACCCCGAGGCTGGATGGATGCAAAATAAGGCAGGCCCGTTTCCAGCACGCAATGGCAATATTTCACCACTGCCATGACTCTCAGCCGAGTCAGGTTCATCAGCCCCCTCCAACAGCTTCGCCAGTTTCTCTACGCTACGCTGTGCCATGATCTGCCCCACACTCATCGCGTACTGGCTATACCGCCGAATGTCCGCAGCCAGTTGCATCGCCAGTAGCGAATGCCCCCCAAGCGCGAAGAAATCATCATCAGCGAAGACACGATCACACTGAAGAATCTCAGCAAAGCGCCCTGCGATGAAACGTTCGCTTTCGGTCACTGGGACGCGGCCTTCAGTTCGCATCATCTCTGGCATTGGCAAGGCTTTACGGTTCAGTTTGCCATTGGCGCTTAGCGGAAAGTCGGTCATCGGCACGTAACTCACAGGCAGCATATGTGCTGGCAAACGCCGCGCTAACGCCTGCTGTAACGCAGGAATATCCAGTTCCCTTCCATCCTGTGGGATCAACCATGCCACCAGTTGACGTCCATCTGCGCCGTGCGTTGTACTTGTATGCCCACTGAGTTCTCGAGCGCACACCACAGCCTGAGCCACTTGCGGCTGTGCCAGCAATGCCTGCTCAATCTCGCCCAGTTCAATACGCTGACCACGAATTTTCAATTGATCATCGCTGCGTCCCAGATATTCCACCGTGCCATCATCCAACCATCGAGCGATATCGCCAGTACGATACATACGCTCCCCCGCGGCAAATGGGTCGGCGACAAATCGGCTGGCCGTCAGGTCAGGTCGACGCAGGTAACCTTGCGCCAGTTGTCTCCCACACAAATAGAGATCGCCAGCCACGCCGGGCGGAACCGGGCGCAAACAGGCATCCAGAATTCTCAGTTGGGTATTCCACACCGGTAGACCAATAGGAATACCAGGAGCGGTACAATCCGCCAGAGCCATACCGAACGCGGGTTGATAGGTCACATCGACGGCCGCTTCCGTCGGGCCATACAGATTGTGTAACGGAGCACCGACGAGCGCCTGCCAGTTCATCGCCAATTCACGGGATAATGCCTCACCGCTACAAAATACGCGTAGTAACGAATCACAGCCATTATCCTCACCCGCTCCCTGTTCCAACGCGTTAACAAACGCCGCCAACATGGATGGGACAAAGTGCAGTGTAGTCACAGCGTGCTCGTGAATAAGCTGCTTCAGCATAGAAGGATCGCGATGCGAATCCGGTGGTGCCATCACCAACGTTGCGCCGGTCATCAGCGGCCAGAAAAACTCCCATACCGATACGTCAAAACTGCATGGTGTTTTCTGTAGTACCACGTCCTCGTGGGTAAGAGGATATTGATCCTGCATCCACCACAGTCGATTCACGATCGCCCGATGGCTGACTACCACGCCTTTTGGCCGCCCGGTGGAACCAGAGGTATAGAGTACATAAGCCGCTGCATCGGACTTCACATCGACACGGTGATACGCCGGCAGAGCAGACTCTGCGATCAATGCATCCAGAATCAGCACCTGCCCCTGCTGCGCGAAACGTGGCAGCAAGGCACTCTCTGTCAGAATCAAGCGGGGTTGCGCATCCTCCACCATCATCGCCAGCCGCTCATCCGGGTAGCCGGTGTCCAACGGTAGCCAGGCAGCGCCACACGCCAATACCGCCGACAGCGCCAGACTGAGACGCACCGAACGCGGTAACGCTATCGCAACAATATCACCCGGTTGAACGCCAGCATCACGTAACCGCTGCGCCACTCCCTGAATGTGGTGCATCATCTGACGGTAAGTCAGTCGGTGCTGGCAATCCACCAGCGCCACCCCATCCGGCGTGCGCAGCGCCTGCTCCGCCACCGCTTGATGTAAGGTTCCTGACGGCACAACATGCTGTGTGCGGTTTACCTCGTCAATAAACTGCGTTTCTTCAGGTAACAGTAGATTCCAGGCACTCAGGGGCAATTCTGGCTGCGCAACGAGCTGCGCCAAAAGATGCTGCAATCGCTGCAACAGTCGCTCTGGCTGAGGCACACTGTCTCGATATTCCATTAATAGCCGCAGGTGTTCTCCCGGCAGCACCAGTAACGTCAACGGATAGTGTGTATAGCCACGGTTACTGACTTCCGTACAACGTGAATCTAGCGCATCACCTTCTGGATAATTTTCCACCACTAACAAGGTATCAAATAGTGTACCGACGCCGGCCAATTTCTGGATATCTCCCAGTCCCAGCCCATCGTGTTCAATCAGTTGGATTTGTTGATGTTGTAACGCCGCCAGTTGTGATAGCAGCGGCAGTGTCGGATCGACACGGACCCGAACCGGCAGCGTGTTGCTGAATAACCCAACCTGCGTTTCGGCGCCGTCAAACGCGCCAAAACGACCTGATACCGGAGAGCCAAACAGGATATCCTGACTCCCGCTGTATGTGCTCAACAACACTCCCCATATGCCTTGTATCAAGGTGTTAAGCGTCAATCCTTGTTGACGGCAGAGCCGTAGCATAGCCTGCTCTAATGCACTGTCGAGCAACAGTTCCAGTTCACGAACCGCTTCGGTATCCGATTGTTTATCAAACAAAATCGTCGGACGGGCATTGACTAGTGCCTCACGCCACACTTGACGGGAAACCTCCAGATCGCGACCCGTCAATTGAAGAACGACCTGCGCATAGTCCGTCACTGGCGGTAGCGTGTCACCACGCAGCAGCGCAAAGAAATCCCGCAACAGCACCGGGGTTGACCAGCCATCAACCACCAAATGGTGCGCATTAAGAAATAGCGTCTGACTCTGACCGTGTGACACTAATAAGGCATGTAGCATGGCATGCGGCTGACGAAACAGATCTCGCGTAAGTTCTTGATGCTCCAATTCCCACAATGCCGCGCTTTCCGCCGTCGGCAACGTGTGTTCTGTCAATGGCCAATATGAAATGTCATCACGCAGCAATGGCACAACCTGCAACGGCTGAGCGGCCAGTTCAGTATCAAACCGCGCCGCCAGTTGCGGATAACGACGTACCAGCGCGTCCAACGCCTTACGTATCTGCTCCGCCCCCAGTGGTTCGTGCAACGATAGACGGACCAGGGAATTATAGCTGCCCCGGTTTTCGGCAAGCTGAGCATGAAACAGCAACCCTTGCTGTAACGGCATTAGCGGTAACACCGCTGACAATGGGCCATGTTGCTG
Source organism: Pectobacterium araliae (assembly GCF_037076465.1). Lineage (NCBI taxonomy): Bacteria > Pseudomonadati > Pseudomonadota > Gammaproteobacteria > Enterobacterales > Pectobacteriaceae > Pectobacterium > Pectobacterium araliae. The sequence goes on from NZ_AP028908.1 coordinate 3,296,675, forward strand.
ACGTAACTGTGCCAACGTTTCCGCTGTCATTCCCGGCATCCCAATCTCCGAGAGTGTCAATGTATCCGCCGTTCGTTGTGGCTGCTGACGGCTAAAGTCAGTGAGCTCCCCAACAGCGGCAACCAATGCATCATGCAGTTCGCTGATAGCCTGTGCGGTAAAAATGCCATCAGCCCAGCCCCACAGGATTGCCAGTTGCGGTAGTGAACCCTGCTCATCAACAAAGAGGTTAATTTCCAGCGCATGGCTGAGCGGTGATTGTTCCGCCTGCGTGGCCACGAAAACATCACGGAAACTGTCAGCCGTGCCACACGGTGACCATGGCCCTACCTGACGACCAAAACGGCCTAGATAATTGAACAGAATCTCTGGCGTATTTTGCTCTTCCAATACCGTCAGCGCTGACGCACCGATTTCATCCAGCCAGCGCAACTGACCATAGCCAACGCCATTATCTGGCACTGCGCGTAAGACGTTTTTCACTGCGGTCAGCATATATGCCGGGGTAGTGGCATCCGTGTTATCCCAATTGAAACACACCGGATATTCTGCCGTTAGCCACCCTACAGTCCGCCCCAGATCGAACCCTGCCTCATCGCTACGCCCATGAGACTCCATCATGACTCGCAGCGCACGTGTCTGATAACAGCGTGAACACGCCATCCCCAGTGCAGTTAATAGCACTTCATCTACCGTGGCGCGATACTGTTGCGGCAAATCCACCAGCAGCGCGGTCGTCTGTTCCGCGCTCAGCAAACGCCGTTCCACTTGCTGCGTGCTCTGCCGATCGCGTGCGGGATCCAACCGACGGGCGCCCAACATACGCACCTCGTCGCGCCACATCGCCTGCCAAAATGCCAGCTCACCGCGTCGGTGTGATGCCGTCGCTAAAAGATGTGTCGACCATCCCATCAGTGAGTACTCTTCCTCAGCCAACGTGATGGGGCGCTCAGCCATAATCGCCTCCGCCACGAGCCGCAATTCATGCAACAGTACCCGCCACGAAATGCCATCGACCACGAGATGGTGGATCACCAACACCAGTCCACACGCCTGCTCACCATGCCGTAGACGCGCAGCTTGCATCATGACGCCAGCCTCTGGTTTGATCTGGTGAGAGAGCGCCGCTAACGCCGCTCCGGCACTGGCGTCTTTATCTTCTTCTATCGACCAATCACGGCAATACCGCCCATCTGGCGCAGGTTCACTGATCGTCAACGCGCCATCACAAACCCGTGCCGCTAACGCGGGGTGGGTGTTAACCAACACCCGCAACGCCTGTTCTATCTGTTCGAGTTGTAATGCTGGAGGAACCTGAAGATAGACCCCATGTGAGAACTGCCGCTCAATACCGTGTTGAGCAAACCAGCGCACAATAGGTAATCCGTTTATCACGCCCTGTCGTGGAACACTCGGTTGAGATGGCGCACACTCAAGCGGCAACATCGTTTGCGCCATTCGTTCTGGGATGCGCTGAGCAAAAATATCTTTTGCTCGTAGCTGCCAGCCAGCCCGACGCAGCCGAGAACCAAGCGCCATGGCCGAAATGCTATCGCCCCCCAGCGAGAAAAAGTCGTCATCCACGCCGATATTCTCCAGCCCCAGGATGGCTGCCACGGCCTGACAAATTAACGCTTCCTGCTCATTGCCTGGCTGACGTCCGCTGTTTGGCAGCGCACTGAATTGCGGTTTAGGCAACGCCTGACGATCAATTTTTCCATTCACCGTCAGTGGCAACGCCTCCAACACAACCAACAGCGACGGCACCATGTAATCCGGTAAACGAGCAGCCAATTGTGCCTGCAAGCTAGTGACAATATCTGGCTGTGAGCGAACCGCCGCATCCGGCACCGAACAGTACCCAACCAGCCGATAGGTGACACCATTCGGTTCGGCAATTACGACCGCCGTACTGACCTCTGGTAATGCCACTAATGCGCTTTCAACTTCACCCAACTCAATGCGGAATCCCCGCACTTTAATCTGATGATCCACGCGGCCGATAAATACCAACTGCCCATCCGTTCGCCAGCGCATCACATCACCCGTGCGGTACATCACGTCACCAGCCTGAAACGGGTTGGCGACAAAACGTGCTGCGGTAAGATCCGGACGTCGCAAATAGCCGCGCGCAATACCCGTACCAGAGATGTATAACTCCCCTGCCACCCCAACGGGTACGGGTTGCAAACGATCATCCAACAACCAGGCGCTCGTATTGGCAACTGGGCGACCAATTACAGGTTGATCGGCAACCTGAACATTCGCTCCCAGCGTGTCAATGGTGTACTCAGAAGGCCCGTAATAATTATGGAACTCAATTTCCGGGTGTTGTCGTATCCGCTGCCATAAAGACGGCGTAGCGGCTTCTCCCCCAAGCATGATGAATGCGGGTTTAGGCTGCTCGTCATCCAACAATCCACTATCAACCAACTGTGAAAAGAACGAGGGGGTGATATCCAACAGGTCAACCGGCAGTTGACGCAATTTCTGCACCAGTGCCCAGGAATCGCGCCGTTGATCCTCATCAAAGACGTACAGCTCCGCGCCTAGAATCAGGCAAAACAGCGGTTCCCAAGAAGAGTCGAATGAAAATGAGACGGTGTGTCCCGCCCGCAGGCGGCGACCATGAGAGTGGAAAAAGCGAGTGATTGCCGGACCAAACAGCTGCTCCCCATGCGATATCAACAGGTTGAGCAGGCCACGGTGCGTACTCATCACCCCTTTTGGCTTGCCGGTAGAACCTGAGGTGTAGATCATATAAGCGAGATTTTCACCGCACAGCGGTTCCCGTCGCTCGGTATCCGTTACGGGATGTTCCGGCAGCATGGCACAAAGACGGCGCGTCTCCTCATCGTCCAGACAAACAGTTACCGTCTGCGGCGGCATATGAGAAGCGACCGCCTGATGGGTCAGCAACAAAGCCGGACGAGCATCTTCCAGCATCAATGCCATACGTTCCGGTGGATAATCCAGATCCAAAGGTAGATAAGCCGCGCCGCTGGTCAGCACCCCAAAAATAGCAACTATCGCGTCCACAGAACGAGGGACGCCGATCGCCACCACATCCTCCGTACCGATACCGCGCGCGATGAGCAACCTGGCAAGCTGCGTCACTCGCGTAGACAATTCGCGATACGTCAATCGCTCATCACCGCAGGCCACAGCGATCGCATCCGGTTGCCGTGTGGCTTGTTGCAAAAACAGATCCACTACCGTGGTGATCCCTTTAGGTAGTGGCAGCGTTGCTCCTTGTCCCCATGCCGCAATACGCTCTTTTTCCTCTGATGGCAGCAAGGACACGTCTGCAATCTCTGTTTCCGGCAGAGCCACCAACTGTTGTAACAAGTATGCGATGCGTTCCGCATGCCATTGCAGTGTCTGTTCGCTATAGCGCTTCGGGTTCGCCACCAGCGTCAGATGCAGTTGCTCGCCCAATCTGCCGAGTTCAAATTCCATATCCTCGACGGGTCCCATCGCCAACGCATGTGTAATGGCCGGAGTCCCCTCCAGCATCAAAGCATCCTGATATATCTTGAAGTTGATCACAGGATCATACAGTCCTTCGCCGCCAACCCGTCCTAAATCACGCCGCAGTTGCTCCGCTTCATAGCGTTGATGACGCCTCACGGTCTTTATCTCAGTAGCAAACATCTTATCGACTTCGGCCAGTGTCATCGTCGGGCGCAGAGTCAGTTGCAACGGCAATACATTCACCACAGGACCAGTCACGCACAGCGCTGCCGAACCGATACGACGCATAAAGGGGAAACCGATAGACAACGTCGGCTCACCACTCATGCGATAGAGATATATCGCCAACGCTGCCATCACGACCTCTGCCGATGGCGCGACACTGATATCCACTTGCTGCTGCAACGAGCGTAAGTCAGGTTCGGCGGGTTCACACATTTCCGTCGCCAGCGATACCGGAGCCGGCAAGTCCGCCGCGTGTTGCTGCCAGAACTCAGCGGATCGCTGATATTCAGGTGATGCCAGCCAGTCCTGATACTCCGCAACGACGGGAGCGAATGGCGTGAATGGGCTAGCCGCAGGCGCTCGCCCTGAGCGTAGCGCGTTGTAGATATCGACGATGCGTCGGGTCAATGCATCGAAGCTGAAACCGTCCAACAGCAGATGATGGAAACGCTGATACCACAACCAACGTTCTGGCGCATTGCCGACTTTCATCACGACCTGACGGTACAGGGGCTGCTCGCCATCCGCCGGTAAATCGGCGACTAAATCTTGATGAATCAGTGCCCATGCCTCTGCTTCGGCCTCAGCCTTCGCGCTTAAATCCCGCCATTCCGGCGCATGGATCAGGGGATGGCGCGGCAAGTGCTGTACAGGCTCACCATCATCGTTAACGACAAAACGGGCATGAACCGTATCTGCTTCCGACAGCCCTTGCCGAATAGCGCGATCCAGACAATCTCGATCGAGTGGACCGTTCAATTCAATGGCATGTGCCACTGTAAAGTCATGACGAACTTGGGCTAATTGCTCGGCAAACCAGATTCCTGGCTGTGCCGCAACCAACGGTAATTGCAGAAAATCAGCTGACAGATCAGAAGAGGCAGAATCAAACACTACGGATGTCTCAGACACGGTACAGTTCCCTCAACGGTGCTTTCCCGAGTGGTCCGAAACCGAACACTCGGGGAAAAAAGCATAGGCGCATTAGCGCGCGTCGGCGTCTTGCAGGCTGGCCGGACGCATGTCCTGCCAGTGTTGTTCGATGTAGTCGATACAGACCGCACGAGACTGCGGACCGAACACCTGTTGCCACCCAGCGGGCGCCGCGACAAACTGTGGCCATAGGCTGTACTGGCGCTGAGCGTTGATAAGAACCAAAAACGTAAGCGTCTCGTCATCAAACGGATTTTGTTGTTCCTGACTCATCGCTATCTCCTGTTATTTTGTTGTCAGTAGAAATTGTTATGTTGTCAGTAGAGGCCGAGTTGTCTGCCAGGTCGGCTAACAGCCAGCGCAGACCATCGATCAGACCACCACGCCAACACAGGGCATCATGCCCACCGGAATAAATGCGAAAAAACACCTGGTGCCCCGCCGCCATCAGTGCCTGATTCATCTGCTGATTAACGAAACAGATATCAGCCTCGCGATCGCCAGCCTCCTGAAAAATCACCAAGGGTTTAGCCGCGGGACCTTGCTGCTGGACCTCTTGCACCAGCCAGCCGGGCTCCAGAACCTCACGCTCGTCAAAACGGGTCATCAATTGAAAATTTGGCCACCAAAAAGAACCGGACTGCGTCAACACTCGTCCAAAGCGCTGCGGCCAATGCAATCCCGCATAAAGTGCAGACAGGCCACCATAGCTCTGCCCAACGATCAGGGTACGGTCAGGGTCATCACTAAACGTGGCAAGGCTGGCCGCTAACGGTAACAACTCCTGCTGCAAGGCCAGCCAGAAATCGGCATTGCAGGGGAGTTCCTGCGCACGGTAGTTGCCATCGATCGCATCAATAAAGAGCCAGACGGCAGTGGGTAGATTTCCCTGCGCCGTTTCTACTTCAAGCGCCATGGGAAGCGGTAGTTCATCAACCCACCGTTGCCCATCCAACACAATAACCAACGGACGGGATCCCGGCTGAACACGTTCTCCGTTGGTATAAAGCCAGACTCGTCTCTCATTGCCGAGTCGCTCGCTACGCCAGTGAAAAAGCGTCATGCATGGAAGTCTCTCCCGTTCGCCTTTCCCTTCATCCCAAGCACACCATGCACTCTGTTCAGGGGCATTGGGCATATGTGCCACAGAGTGGTCTCCTCCCACACACGTGATAAGAGGCTGATAAGGGTTAAGCGGATCGGAAATCGCGCATGCAAACAATGAACACCACCACTGGCACTGCTGTTGGCTACGCTGTTCCTCATCACCCTGAAATTCAGGGGGGAGTTGTTCGTGAGTGATGGGGATCAGGCTATAGCCGCCACGCCATGTTGCCGGAATCACCACGGACCAGAACCAGACATCTGTACCGCTCAGTCGTTGCAGGCTTTGTGGGGCTTCACTGTGGTGGTTGGTCACACCATTGATATCGACGTACACCTGTTTAATCGGAGAATGCTGTTCATCACCGTGCGGGTCACGCCAGAAAAATGCCATTTCCACTTGCTGAGGTGTTGTCGACGGAGCGACAACGGGTGTGCCGACAGCCGCCAACCGTTTCCACCAGCACACCGTTCCTACCTCAGATGAAGACAATAGCTCGGCGATAAAATTGGGGCACTGCATGACTGGCATAACTCTCCCTGAACGTGCGTTTATTTAAACAAAATCATTACAAATACTAATCAATATAAAAACAAATCCGCTTTGAATAATGACAATTACGAATTGTATTGAGAATTATTTGCATTTACAATAATATGCTTTGGTCATTTATTGCAATGTACAAATCAACACCAATGCGCTCCCCCTCACAATGGAAGTTAAAAAAACAAATAAATTCAGGAAATTAAAACAATAAATTCAAATTAAAAATCGTTAAAAGGTAATTCCATCAACCACAAGCTAAAAATATCTTTCTGATTAAGGGATGAATGTATGTTGACCATGAAAAATAAAACATTAGATAAACCAATCAATGAGTGTATAAAAACTTACCGCCTTCCTCTCGTGTTAACCTCTTCGATATTCCTCATCTCTGTTGCTCAGGCTGAAGAGAAAACGACACCGCATAACGACGTGATCCTCGTGACAGCCAACGGGACAGAAAGCGTCACCGCTCCGCTAAAAGGGTTCGTTGCGAAAGAAAGCGCCTCCGGCACCAAAGTCGCCACACCGCTGGTTAAAACACCTCAGGCGATTTCGGTTATCACGCGAGATCAAATGGATGCACAACACGTCGATTCCGTCGCCGATGCGCTAAACTACAACAGCGGCACGGTGACAAGTTATCGTGGTTCCTCTAACCGCAATGATGAAGTGATTGTTCGCGGCTTTCGCTACGCAGCAAAGTATCTGGATGGGTTGAGTTTCGGATTAAGCGGACAAGATGGTGGTTTGGGGAAAATTGATCCCTGGTTTCTGGAACGTGTCGAGGTAGTACGCGGTCCGGCCTCAGTACTCTATGGTCAGGTCAACCCCGGCGGGCTTATCAGTATGACCAGTAAACGCCCCACCGCTGAGACCATCCGTAAAGTGCAATTGAGTACAGGGAATCAACATCTGGGTGAAGCTGCATTCGATTTCGGCAGTGCGCTCAATGATGACCAAAGTCTGCTATACCGGCTGAATGGTATCGGCAGCACTAAACATGAATTTATCAAGAATTCAAAACAAGAACGTATCGCTATCGCGCCATCACTGACTTGGCTACCAAATACTGATACCAGTTTCACGCTCATGACACTGTATCAGAATGATCCCGAAGCAGGTTTCCGCAACTTCCTGCCCGCTTACGGCACAGCAATCGGTACCACCTCTGGCTACATCCCTTACCACATGAACATTAGCGACCCTAACTATCATCGGTCAAAACGTGAGTTAGCCTCCATCGGCTATATTTTCGAGCATGCATTTAATGATGTTGTGTCATTCCAGCAAAATGTCCGCTATTCACAGTTGAAAGAAAAATATAAATATTTGGTGTATACCATCGGCGGCAGCGCGACCAGCAGCCATATCAACCTGCGCCAGCAAAAGGAGGAAGCCAAGACCGATGAAATGGGGATCGACAACCAGTTAAAAGCGCAATTCAACATCGGCAATGTCGATCACACGTTGATTGGTGGATTGGATTACAAAGCTCAGAAACGGAATACCACCATGCAGGTTAACCGTAGAGATCAGTACGACTACGACTGGGCCAATCCAAGCCACAACGTCGGTTACCTGCTACCCGATAGCCAACTCACCTTGATAACCGATGACCTGAAAAAAATAGATCAAGTCGGGATCTACTTGCAAGACCAGATCGAGTGGAACAACTGGAATCTGCTGCTATCTGGACGCCATGACTGGAGCGAAATCCGTAGCACCGACCGCACCAGTAGCTCATTCAAGCAACAAAACAATAACAAGTTTACTGGTCGAGCCGGTCTGCTATATGCATTCGATAACGGGATCTCACCCTATATTAGCTACAGTACGTCGTTCGAACCGAATGTGGATTCTGGCGCACCAGGCACCGACCCGTTTAAACCGACAACCGGTGAACAAAAAGAAGTGGGTGTAAAATTTCAACCGAAGGGCAGTGACACAATGTTGACCTTGTCACTGTTCGACATCACCCAGAAAAACTTATCCTCTTCGCGTTATTTCCCTGAGTACGACCGCAACTACAGTGAACAGATTGGCAAGGTGAAATCAAAAGGGGTAGAAACTGAGCTGCGTTCCCAGCTTACACCAGAGTTCAGCCTGCTGGCTGCATACACCTACCTCGACACGTTAACTAAAGAGAGCCACACCGCAGGTGAGGTGAACAAAGCCATGCCAGCGATTCCACGCCATTCCGCCTCTGCATGGGGGGAATACCAATTTATGAATGGAGTGTTGCAAGGCTTAAAACTGGGTACGGGCGTACGCTACATGGGCACCACTTATGGCGATAGAAAGGAAGGTTATAAAGTTCCGCATTACACGCTCTATGATGCTATGGCGAGCTACGATTTAGGCACCGCATCACCCAGCCTGAAAGGTGCTGAAGTGAAATTGAATCTCAACAACCTCACCGACAAACACTATGTTGCATCATGCAGCAATACAGAAGCCTGTTTTTACGGTAGTGGTCGCAGCATCATAGCAACCGTCAGCTACAGTTGGTAATGTCCACATTGTCACCCTGAAATCGGGGTGGCAAGTTAATGCGACAACAGCGGGGACATCCCCTCCAACTCAGCAAGATGCACTGCATCGAGACGAAAAAAAACCGCACATCCATAAGGATATGCGGTTTTTTCATCCATACGTGGATAAATACACGATGGAATAAATAAGTGGCGGAACGGACGGGGCTCGAACCCGCGACCCCCTGCGTGACAGGCAGGTATTCTAACCAACTGAACTACCGCTCCACTCATGCTCACTGAGCGGGATGAATACTAAGATGATGGCACTATTACGTCAACGCTTTTTATAACTAACCGCTTCTGTTTGCTTATAATTTCAGCTTAGTGATGGTTCTCTCACCCACTCTGTGACCGTCCTCTCCATTTCTCAACACCAAGAACGGAACGCTGCCGATATTACTCAGCCCGCCACAGGCAACTACCGCCTTTTTTCACAATCAAATCCAGACGCTGTTCATGTGCTAACAGTTCAGCATCATCTGCGTAAAGCACCTTCAATGCCGACTGAGGGCGAACAATTCTCTGGATCGTTTCGGTATTCTCACTCTTTTGCTGCGTTTCACCTTCCATCGAAAAAGTTAGCGACGTTTGGCCACCGGTCATCGCCAGATAAACTTCAGCCAGAATCTCGGCATCGAGCAATGCGCCGTGCAGCGTACGCTTGCTGTTATCTATTAAATAACGATCGCAAAGCGCATCCAAACTGTTCCGCTTACCAGGAAAGATTTTCCGCGCCATAAACAGGCTATCGGTGATCTTACAGAATGTTTCCGTCTTAGGAAGATCCCGATTCAGCAATCGAAATTCATAATCCATAAAGCCGATATCAAACATCGCGTTATGAATGACCAACTCCGCGCCACGGATAAAATCAAGGAAATCATCCGCAATATCCGCATACGTCGGTTTGTCAGCAAGAAACTCATCGCTGATACCATGTATGTTATAGGCCTCTGGGTCCACTAAACGGTCGGGTTTGATGTAGACGTGAAAATGACGGCCAGTCAGGCGGCGGTTAATCACCTCGACCGCACCGATCTCGATAATTTTATGCCCTTCGTAGTGAACCCCCAGTTTATTCATACCGGTGGTTTCTGTATCGAGGACGATTTGTCGCGTAATTTCAGTGCTCATCGTTTTCGTTTATGTCAGACTTGCCGTTTTTACCATGAGGGAGAGTCTACCAGAGATGCGCAAACAGGTAGAAATTTTCACCGACGGATCTTGCCTCGGTAATCCCGGCCCCGGCGGTTATGGCGCCCTGCTGCGCTACAAGCAGCACGAAAAAGCGTTAAGTGAAGGCTATCGTCTTACGACGAATAACAGAATGGAGCTGATGGCCGCAATTGCAGCGCTTGAAACACTGACCACCGACTGTGACGTCGTACTCAGCACAGATAGCCAATATGTTCGTCAGGGGATCACCAGTTGGATTCATAACTGGAAAAAACGTGGCTGGAAAACCGCCGACAAAAAGCCCGTCAAGAATGTCGATCTCTGGAAAAGGTTGGATACCGCGATTCAACGCCATTCCGTGCGCTGGGAATGGGTAAAAGGACACGCCGGACACCCGGAAAACGAGCGCTGCGATGAGCTTGCTCGCGCCGCCGCCAGTGCGCCAATGCTTGATGACACTGGCTATCAGGCTGAGTAAATCACCGTAGGCATCGATCTCATCTCCGATATATCTTTGTTGCGCCCACCGTGCGGCGCACAGACGCTTTCTGCAACCGCGCTCTCATCGGCGTGAACGTCAGCGGAATAGTTCTCTTTCGGGCAATAATTAACGTCAGGCACCCCAGCATCGGAATATGTTTATTCAACTTCCCCTTATTCCTTCGCCATGGTGTAACGTGAAAGTGAGTCCGATGAATAACCTCATAGTTCAGTAGTCCCAGCCAGTCCGTGATGCGCATTAGAGTAAACATACGACTGCAATAGGGATGCTTTTTATTCAGCCGAGGGATCAGTTTGCCAACGCCAACCAAACTGATCGGATTAAATGTACTCAGAATTAACCAACCATCGTCGATCAAGACGCGATCAACCTCACGCAAAACACGATGCGGATCCGACGAATAAGACAGCGTTTGGGCAAGTAAGCAGGCATCAATCGATTTTTCAGAGAAAGGCAGTTGATGGGCATCAGCCACGACCTGAAGATTATCACCATGCGGAGCAACGTTAACCTGATGCGCGATTGCGCACTCTGTCACATCGATTTCTGCACTCAGCGCCCCTATCTTGATAAGGTGAAAACCAAAGAGTTTTGGCCACCATGGCAACAAAGCCAGCTCAAGCGACTCGCGATAAAACTGCCCGCAGGTGATATCATCCCATGAATCAGGAGCCACAATGGTCTGAGGAATTTGTGCCGATTTCATCTTCTGTTCTCGTCCTCAGGCAACTAGAAAAAAGAGGTGATGAATGAATCTTATCAGTATCCCCGCACTTCAGGACAACTACATTTGGTTATTGAGTAATAAAGACAAGCGTTGTGTGATTGTCGATCCGGGTGAGGCGTCCCCCGTGCTTAATTCTCTCGAACAATACTCACTTTTTCCCGAAGCAATCTTACTCACTCACCACCATAACGACCATGTCGGGGGCGTTAACGAACTCCTCAAACATTACCCTAACCTGCCTGTTTTTGGGCCAAAAGAAACCGCTAAATACGGCGCAACCTATCTCGTCGAGGAGGGAAATACTGTTTCTTTGTTAAATTCGGAATTTTCTGTAATTGAGGTTCCAGGACATACATCAGGTCATATTGCCTACTATAATGCGCCATTTTTGTTCTGCGGTGATACGCTATTTTCAGCAGGATGCGGCCGAATACTTGAAGGAACACCGCTGCAAATGTATGAATCAATTAATAAAATAGCCGCCCTCCCTGATGATACCGTGGTGTGCTGTGCTCATGAATACACGTTATCAAACTTAAGGTTTTCTAATGCCATATGGCCAGAAGACCCAAGTATTGAAGCTTACCTCCATAAAATCAGCCAGATACGCGAAAAATCGCAGTCTAGTTTACCAACAACATTAGGGTTGGAAAGAAGAATTAATCTTTTTCTCCGTTGCCATGAATTTGATTTAAAAAGAAAACTAGCAAAAGAACCTGAAAATATAGAGAATTGGCAAGTTTTTGAGCTGCTACGCAGCCAGAAAGACTGCTTCTGAAGGTTTAGGTTGTGCTATTCCTCTAATCAAAGTATCCTTGCTCGTCTTTTAAGCAACTATTGACCAACATATGAAGGCTAAAGCGATAATCATCGCCTCAGTCTTGCTAGTTGGTTGCCAGGTATCACCACATGACACCTCGCAACCCAAACAGCATGCACAGAGTTTGTCTTCGGCAAGTCAAAGTGAAGCAGGAAAGTACACAGATGGCCGAGAGGCCTCCGCGCGATGGTTAGATGACGATAGCCTCGCGCAACGAGATCTGTGGAACTTCATTGGCGACGAGCTGAAGATGGAGGTTCCGGATAACGCCCGGGTCCGCGAGCAAAAAACGCGTTATTTAAAAAATAAGAGCTATCTCCACGATGTAACATTGCGGGCAGAGCCGTACATGTACTGGATAGTCGAGCAGATTAAGCAACGTAAAATGCCGATGGAACTGGTACTGCTACCCATAGTGGAGAGCGCTTTTGATCCAAGTGCCACATCATCCGCCAATGCCGCTGGGCTATGGCAGATTATCCCTGGTACAGGACGTAATTATGGTTTGAAACAAAACCAGTGGTATGACGGGCGTCGCGACGTAATAGCGTCTACGACAGCTGCGCTGGATATGATGCAACGGCTCAACACGATGTTTGATGGTGACTGGTTATTGACGGTTGCTGCGTACAACAGTGGTGAAGGTCGCATCATGCAGGCGATGAAAGTAAATAAAGCAAAAGGGAAATCAACCAACTTTTGGGCATTGGTGTTACCGCGAGAAACGTCCATTTATGTTCCTAAGATGTTAGCCTTGAGCGATATTCTTAAAAACAGCAAAAAGTATGGCGTGAGCCTGCCACAACCTAATGAAAGCCGAGCATTAGCCAAGGTTGAACTGGGGCAGCAGATTGAATTGACTCAAGCCGCTGAGATGGCTGGTCTATCGTTGAATAAGCTGAAGAGCTATAACTCGGGCTATAAGCGTAATGTCACCGCACCAAATGGGCCACATTACATTATGGTTCCTAAAGCTCACGTTGAGCAGTTGAAAGATTCACTGGCTGATGGTGACATCGCAGCGATTCAACCAACACGCTTAGCGCAAACGCAGTCAACTCCAGAGTCACAGCAGTATAAGGTTCGTTCCGGTGATACCTTATCGGCAATTGCAGCGCGGCTTAATGTCAGCACGAAAGATTTGCAGAGTTGGAACAATCTACGTAGCGCTGGCGCGCTTAAGATTGGGCAGACATTGCAAGTTGCTAAAGCTTCAAGCAATAGCAGTTCTATCACCTATCAAGTACGCAAGGGTGATTCGCTGGCAAGCATTGCTAAGCGTCATGGTGTAAATATCGCTGATGTGATGCGCTGGAATACGGTTATTAATAAGAATGCCAATATCCAGCCAGGCGATCGTCTGACGCTTTATGTTAGCAGTAATATAAAACCTGATTCTTAAACGTCATATCAGGATCAGCAACGAGACACAGCCCTCCAACAGAAATGTAGAGGGCTGCTTTTTTATAGCGATTAAGTCAGGCTAAATTCAACGAGCAGTGGGTTATGATCTGAGGCCTGAGTCACCAATACAGAAGACTGGTTAACAGTCAGCTCACGGTAAAAGACGAAATCGAGCGGTCGCCCAAACGCTTTACGCCGCTGGTCATCAACAAAATAGACCTCCTGTAGCCCCATTCCTGTCGCAAACCGGTTAAGCGCGTTGATACGCGGCTGACTCCATGCATTGAAATCTCCAGCCATAATTACTGGCCCCTGATGATGTATCAGCTGCTCCCCAATTGCGGCCAGTTGTTTGGTATAAACCTCAACACCAAAACTAAAGTTAACCGCATGGATATTGATAACCATCAGCCTCTGCCCGTTCTGAAGAGCATAGACCGTTACTAAAGAAGACTTAGCCAAACGTAGCAAAGGTTCCCGTTCACGTAAAGGACAGCAATATACCGGCTGGGCTGCTGATAGCGTCATCACACCGGATGGATGCTGTGGGAGGATAACGGCTGGCACTTGATCGGCAGAGAGGTAGTTCGTGGTCGCAAAGCGGATAAGATCTGGTGTACTTTGTGCTTCCTGCAACAGGACTAACTGGGTGCCTTTACCGAAATTTTGCAACACGGAAAGCCAGTTCAGCCTTTGTTGCTTAAAAATATTCCACACCATTACGCGTAAAACATCCCCCTCCAGCAACAATGAGCCTGTCGGTAGCGCTTGCCCCGGATAATGCATTTCCCCGGGAGGAAAGATACGTTCAACTGGTTGACCGGCAACATATCTCATTGCATAGGTTCTTTTCCGCACGCCTAATCCACTATCAGTTTCAATACTCTAAATACCCTATCAAAAAATAGCCCACTTCCGTTATAAGAATTTTATCGCAGACTGGTTATGTACGCTCACCGATAGGAAAAGAATAAACGGTTGACAAAAAACGTAAGGGGAAGAGAAAAGAGAGAATGATCTAATTTCCATATATGCAAAAAGCCCTAAGCGTTAACTTAGGGCTTTTTGTGAATAAGTGGCGGAACGGACGGGGCTCGAACCCGCGACCCCCTGCGTGACAGGCAGGTATTCTAACCAACTGAACTACCGCTCCACCGAATTTCTCTACAACCACCAGATTGCTCCGGCTTACTGCTTAATTTGATGCCTGGCAGTTCCCTACTCTCACATGGGGAGACCCCACACTACCATCGGCGCTACGGCGTTTCACTGCTGAGTTCGGCATGGGGTCAGGTGGGACCACCGCGCTATCGCCGCCAGGCAAATTCTGTTTCATTCCAACCGTTATGCTTCGCTCTCGCTCTCGCACAACCATCAGAACCAATCCTAAAACAAGCTAAATATCAAAACATGTCTCTATGAGTCATCATCACTCAAAACACCTTCGGTGTTGTAAGGTTAAGCCTCTCGGGTCATTAGTACTGGTTAGCTCAACGTATCGCTACGCTTACACACCCAGCCTATCTACGTCGTCGTCTTCAACGGCCCTTCAGGGGCATCGAGTGCCCAGGGAAGACTCATCTCGAGGCAAGTTTCCCGCTTAGATGCTTTCAGCGGTTATCTCTTCCGCACTTAGCTACCGGGCAATGCAATTGGCATCACAACCCGTACACCAGTGGTGCGTTCACTCCGGTCCTCTCGTACTAGGAGCAACCCCTCTCAATCTTCCAACGCCCACGGCAGATAGGGACCGAACTGTCTCACGACGTTCTAAACCCAGCTCGCGTACCACTTTAAATGGCGAACAGCCATACCCTTGGGACCTACTTCAGCCCCAGGATGTGATGAGCCGACATCGAGGTGCCAAACACCGCCGTCGATATGAACTCTTGGGCGGTATCAGCCTGTTATCCCCGGAGTACCTTTTATCCGTTGAGCGATGGCCCTTCCATTCAGAACCACCGGATCACTAAGACCTGCTTTCGCACCTGCTCGAGCTGTCACTCTCGCAGTCAAGCTAGCTTATGCCTTTGCACTAACCTCCTGATGTCCGACCAGGATTAGCTAACCTTCGTGCTCCTCCGTTACGCTTTGGGAGGAGACCGCCCCAGTCAAACTACCCACCAGACACTGTCCGCAACCCCGATTAGGGGCCCACGTTAGAACATCAAACATTAAAGGGTGGTATTTCAAGGTCGGCTCCATGCAGACTGGCGTCCACACTTCAAAGCCTCCCACCTATCCTACACATCAAGGCTCAAGGTTCAGTGTCAAGCTATAGTAAAGGTTCACGGGGTCTTTCCGTCTTGCCGCGGGTACACTGCATCTTCACAGCGAGTTCAATTTCACTGAGTCTCGGGTGGAGACAGCCTGGCCATCATTACGCCATTCGTGCAGGTCGGAACTTACCCGACAAGGAATTTCGCTACCTTAGGACCGTTATAGTTACGGCCGCCGTTTACCGGGGCTTCGATCAAGAGCTTCGCCTTGCGGCTGACCCCATCAATTAACCTTCCGGCACCGGGCAGGCGTCACACCGTATACGTCCACTTTCGTGTTTGCACAGTGCTGTGTTTTTATTAAACAGTTGCAGCCAGCTGGTATCTGCGACTGGCTTCAGCTCCGTCCGCAAGGGACTTCACCTACGCGCCAGCGTGCCTTCTCCCGAAGTTACGGCACCATTTTGCCTAGTTCCTTCACCCGAGTTCTCTCAAGCGCCTGAGTATTCTCTACCTGACCACCTGTGTCGGTTTGGGGTACGATTTGATGTTACCTGGAGCTTAGAGGCTTTTCCTGGAAGCGTAGCATTGGTTACTTCATCACCGTAGTGACTCGTCATCACGCCTCAGTGTTAACGATGACCCGGATTTACCTAAGTCACCCACCTTCACGCTTAAACCGGGACAACCGTCGCCTGGATAACCTAGCTTTCTCCGTCCCCCCTTCGCAGTAACACCCAGTACAGGAATATTAACCTGTTTCCCATCGACTACGCTTTTCAGCCTCGCCTTAGGGGTCGACTCACCCTGCCCCGATTAACGTTGGACAGGAACCCTTGGTCTTCCGGCGTGCGGGTTTTTCACCCGCATTATCGTTACTTATGTCAGCATTCGCACTTCTGATACCTCCAGCAGCCCTCACAGGCCACCTTCGACGGCTTACAGAACGCTCCCCTACCCAACAACGCCTAAGCGTCGCTGCCGCAGCTTCGGTGCATGGTTTAGCCCCGTTACATCTTCCGCGCAGGCCGACTCGACCAGTGAGCTATTACGCTTTCTTTAAATGATGGCTGCTTCTAAGCCAACATCCTGGCTGTCTGTGCCTTCCCACATCGTTTCCCACTTAACCATGACTTTGGGACCTTAGCTGGCGGTCTGGGTTGTTTCCCTCTTCACGACGAACGTTAGCACCCGCCGTGTGTCTCCCGTGATAACATTCTTCGGTATTCGTAGTTTGCATCGGGTTGGTAAGTCGGGATGACCCCCTAGCCGAAACAGTGCTCTACCCCCGAAGATGAGTTCACGAGGCGCTACCTAAATAGCTTTCGGGGAGAACCAGCTATCTCCCGGTTTGATTGGCCTTTCACCCCCAGCCACAAGTCATCCGCTAATTTTTCAACATTAGTCGGTTCGGTCCTCCAGTTAGTGTTACCCAACCTTCAACCTGCCCATGGCTAGATCACCGGGTTTCGGGTCTATACCCTGCAACTTAACGCCCAGTTAAGACTCGGTTTCCCTGCGGCTCCCCTATTCGGTTAACCTTGCTACAGAATATAAGTCGCTGACCCATTATACAAAAGGTACGCAGTCACCTAACAAGTAGGCTCCCACTGCTTGTACGTACACGGTTTCAGGTTCTATTTCACTCCCCTCGCCGGGGTTCTTTTCGCCTTTCCCTCACGGTACTGGTTCACTATCGGTCAGTCAGGAGTATTTAGCCTTGGAGGATGGTCCCCCCATATTCAGACAGGATGTCACGTGTCCCGCCCTACTCATCGAACTCACAACTTGTGCATTTTTGTGTACGGGACTATCACCCTTTACTGTGCGACTTTCCAGACGCTTCCACTAACACACAAACTGATTCTGGTTCTGGGCTCCTCCCCGTTCGCTCGCCGCTACTGAGGGAATCTCGGTTGATTTCTTTTCCTCGGGGTACTGAGATGTTTCAGTTCCCCCGGTTCGCCTCATTAACCTATGTATTCAGTTAATGATAGTGTGTCGAAACACACTGGGTTTCCCCATTCGGGTATCGTCGGGTATTACGCTTCATATCAGCTTACCGACGCTTATCGCAGATTAGCACGCCCTTCATCGCCTCTGACTGCCTAGGCATCCACCGTGTACGCTTAGTCGCTTAACCTCACAACCCGAAGGTGTCTTTGAGTAATCAAAGTCACGTATCGCGCTGCGATTATTTGAGAGACTCATTGACAGACTGATTCACCATTGACACCCGCAGGTATCAATGTTCATTCAGCTGTCATGTTTCAATTTTCAGCTTGTTCCAGATTGTTAAAGAGCAAAATACTTCGCAGCATACTGTTTCCAATACGCTCTGAAGTCTTTTTAATGGTGGAGCTATGCGGGATCGAACCGCAGACCTCCTGCGTGCAAGGCAGGCGCTCTCCCAGCTGAGCTATAACCCCATCTCTACTTACAGTTACCTTAGATACCACTCATGGAAGAGTTGGTAGGCCTGAGTGGACTTGAACCACCGACCTCACCCTTATCAGGGGTGCGCTCTAACCACCTGAGCTACAAGCCTATTAAGGTATTTCTGCTCGTTATTTTCATCAGACAATCTGTGTGAGCACTTCACTTAACACACATCTTCTTGGTAAGGAGGTGATCCAACCGCAGGTTCCCCTACGGTTACCTTGTTACGACTTCACCCCAGTCATGAATCACAAAGTGGTAAGCGCCCTCCCGAAGGTTAAGCTACCTACTTCTTTTGCAACCCACTCCCATGGTGTGACGGGCGGTGTGTACAAGGCCCGGGAACGTATTCACCGTAGCATTCTGATCTACGATTACTAGCGATTCCGACTTCATGGAGTCGAGTTGCAGACTCCAATCCGGACTACGACGTACTTTATGAGGTCCGCTTGCTCTCGCGAGGTCGCTTCTCTTTGTATACGCCATTGTAGCACGTGTGTAGCCCTACTCGTAAGGGCCATGATGACTTGACGTCATCCCCACCTTCCTCCGGTTTATCACCGGCAGTCTCCTTTGAGTTCCCGACCGAATCGCTGGCAACAAAGGATAAGGGTTGCGCTCGTTGCGGGACTTAACCCAACATTTCACAACACGAGCTGACGACAGCCATGCAGCACCTGTCTCACAGTTCCCTAAGGCACCAAAGCATCTCTGCTAAGTTCTGTGGATGTCAAGAGTAGGTAAGGTTCTTCGCGTTGCATCGAATTAAACCACATGCTCCACCGCTTGTGCGGGCCCCCGTCAATTCATTTGAGTTTTAACCTTGCGGCCGTACTCCCCAGGCGGTCGATTTAACGCGTTAGCTCCGGAAGCCACGCCTCAAGGGCACAACCTCCAAATCGACATCGTTTACAGCGTGGACTACCAGGGTATCTAATCCTGTTTGCTCCCCACGCTTTCGCACCTGAGCGTCAGTCTTTGTCCAGGGGGCCGCCTTCGCCACCGGTATTCCTCCAGATCTCTACGCATTTCACCGCTACACCTGGAATTCTACCCCCCTCTACAAGACTCTAGCCTGTCAGTTTTGAATGCAGTTCCCAGGTTAAGCCCGGGGATTTCACATCCAACTTAACAGACCGCCTGCGTGCGCTTTACGCCCAGTCATTCCGATTAACGCTTGCACCCTCCGTATTACCGCGGCTGCTGGCACGGAGTTAGCCGGTGCTTCTTCTGCGAGTAACGTCAATCGATAAGGTTATTAACCTTACCGCCTTCCTCCTCGCTGAAAGTGCTTTACAACCCGAAGGCCTTCTTCACACACGCGGCATGGCTGCATCAGGCTTGCGCCCATTGTGCAATATTCCCCACTGCTGCCTCCCGTAGGAGTCTGGACCGTGTCTCAGTTCCAGTGTGGCTGGTCATCCTCTCAGACCAGCTAGGGATCGTCGCCTAGGTGAGCCATTACCTCACCTACCAGCTAATCCCATCTGGGCACATCCGATGGCAAGAGGCCCTAAGGTCCCCCTCTTTGGTCCGAAGACGTTATGCGGTATTAGCTACCGTTTCCAGTAGTTATCCCCCTCCATCAGGCAGTTTCCCAGACATTACTCACCCGTCCGCCGCTCGTCACCGAGAGAGCAAGCTCTCCTGTGCTACCGCTCGACTTGCATGTGTTAGGCCTGCCGCCAGCGTTCAATCTGAGCCATGATCAAACTCTTCAATTTAAGATTTGTTTGATTTGCTGAACTCGTCAGCGATGCTCAAAGAATTAAAACTGTTTATTCGTAATGAATTTACTGTTGTTCACTCTTCAAGACTTTTTATATCGTTAAGATACGGTCTTGTGAGTGCCCACACAGATTGTCTGATTATATTGTTAAAGAGCAGTGCCACTTCATCGGTGGCGCGGGCTGCATATACTATGCTTTTCCGCTGTGAAGTCAAGTCATTACTAACTGCCTTCGTTGAATCTTTTTTCCTGACACCGCAATCGCGTGTCGCTGTTGCCGTGTCAGTGGAGGCGCATTATAGGGACTTCTCGGCGGCTGACAAGTGCTAAATACAAAATAATTTCCAAGCGTTCAAAAACACACCAAAAAATAGCATTTGGCGCGTTTCCCATACAAAATTTGAATGTAATGTGAGCTTAAGACCTAAAAAAAGGGACATTCATTAGCAAATGCCCCCGTAGATGACTTACCAGCTCACATTATTCTTGCCGTGCGGCTATCTGTTCGCCTTCAATATCTAATGTGATCGGTTTACCGGGTATCAATTTCCCTCCCAGTATCTGCTGAGCGAGTGGGTTCTCTATCAGTTGCTGTATTGCTCTTTTAAGCGGACGTGCGCCGTAAACAGGATCAAACCCGACTTCTCCTAACATATCTAAAGCAGCGTTCGTTATCGTGACGCTATATCCCCGCTCTTCAAGGCGTTTGTACAGTCTTTGGAGCTGAATTTGTGCGATAGACGTAATATGTGCCCTTCCCAATGGATGGAACACCACGACCTCATCGATACGGTTGATAAACTCGGGGCGGAAGCTGTGGCTAACAACTTCAAGCACCATGTCTCTCATTTCGGTATAGCTGCGCTCACCAAAGCGTTCCTGAATAAGATCAGATCCCAAGTTTGACGTCATGATGACGACAGTATTACGGAAATCAACTGTTCTCCCCTGCCCATCAGTAAGACGGCCATCATCCAATACTTGAAGCAAGATATTGAAGACATCCGGGTGTGCTTTTTCGATCTCATCCAGCAAGATGACCGAATAAGGGCGACGACGGACCGCTTCCGTCAGATATCCCCCTTCTTCATAACCGACATATCCAGGAGGCGCCCCGACCAAACGTGAAACCGAATGTTTCTCCATAAACTCGGACATATCGATGCGCACCATGGCGTCATCACTGTCAAATAGGAACGTCGCCAGCGTTTTGCACAACTCTGTTTTCCCAACGCCTGTTGGCCCTAGGAATAGGAACGAACCAATAGGACGATTCGGGTCGGATAGTCCTGCCCGACTACGACGGATAGAATTCGCAACGGCTTCTACGGCTTCGTTCTGCCCGATCACCCGCTGGTGCAGTTCATCTTCCATTCGCAATAATTTTTCTTTCTCGCTTTCCAACATGCGGGAAACAGGAATTCCAGTCCAACGAGCCAGCACGTCAGCAATTTCAGCGTCAGTAACTCGATTACGCAGCAAATGAACCGTTTTACCTTCTTGCTGCGTTGCTGCCGCCAGCTGTTTTTCTAGCTCAGGGATTTTGCCGTATTGCAGCTCAGACATTCTCCCCAAGTCTCCCTGACGTCGAGCCTGCTCTAGCGCAATTTTCGCCTGTTCTAAAGACGCTTTAATGTTCTGCGTCCCCGTGAGCGATGCTTTTTCTGCTTTCCACTCTTCATCTTGTTGGGAATATTCACGCTCTTTTTGGTCAAGCTCCGCACTCAGCAATTCAAGTCGTTTCAGGCTAGCTTCATCGGATTCTTTTTTCAGCGCCTGTTGCTCCAGCTTTAACTGAATGATTCGGCGCTCAAGCCGATCGAGAGGCTCTGGTTTCGAATCAATTTGAATACGAATACTGGATGCCGCCTCATCAATCAGATCAATCGCTTTATCCGGCAATTGACGATCCGCGATATAGCGATGGGATAACATTGCCGCCGCAACAATTGCCGGGTCAGTGATTTGTACATGATGGTGCAATTCATAGCGTTCTTTCAGCCCGCGCAGAATCGCAATGGTGTCTTCAACGGTCGGTTCCGCGACAAACACCTTCTGAAAACGACGCTCAAGAGCGGCGTCCTTTTCAATATATTGCCGATACTCATCCAGCGTCGTCGCGCCGACACAATGCAGCTCACCACGAGCCAGCGCGGGTTTTAGCATATTGCCGGCATCCATCGCGCCATCGGCTTTGCCTGCCCCCACCATCGTATGGAGTTCATCAATAAACAGAATGACATTACCTTCCTGTTTAGACAGATCGTTGAGCACACCTTTCAGACGTTCTTCAAACTCACCGCGAT
The DNA here is from genome assembly GCF_037076465.1 of Pectobacterium araliae. Lineage (NCBI taxonomy): Bacteria > Pseudomonadati > Pseudomonadota > Gammaproteobacteria > Enterobacterales > Pectobacteriaceae > Pectobacterium > Pectobacterium araliae. Next base: position 3,318,814 of record NZ_AP028908.1, read on the forward strand.
ATTTCGCACCAGCCACCAGCGCGCCCATATCCAGAGAAAGTACGCGCTTGTTTTTCAGGCCTTCGGGCACTTCACCATTAACGATACGTTGAGCTAACCCTTCCACTATCGCGGTTTTACCCACGCCAGGCTCGCCGATTAATACCGGATTATTTTTGGTGCGACGCTGTAGAACCTGAATAGTACGGCGAATCTCTTCATCACGTCCGATAACCGGGTCGAGCTTGCCTTGTTCTGCACGTTCAGTGAGATCAATCGTGAATTTTTTTAATGCCTGGCGCTGATCTTCAGCCCCCTGATCGTTCACTTGATCCCCTCCTCTCACTTGATCGATGGCGTTTGTTATACCTTGCTGCGTGACGCCCGCCTTTTTCAATATATCCCCCAGCGTGCCACGAGACTCCAAAGCAGCAAGCACGAAAAGTTCTGAGGAAATAAAGGTATCACCGCGCTTTTGCGCAAGTTTGTCGCACATATTCAATACGCGGACTAACTCGTTCGAAGGTTGGACATCACCATCAGTGCCTTCAACCTGAGGCAAACGCGTGATTGCCTGATCGATTTCGGTTTTCAGGTGATTAAGATTGGCTCCGGCAACAGTCAGAAGTGGACCAACCGTTCCACCATCCTGGTGAAGCAAAGCACTCATCAAATGGAGTGGTTCAATAAATTGGTGGTCGCGCCCAAGGGCAAGAGACTGGGCATCAGCAAGAGCAAGTTGGAATTTGTTGGTAAGACGATCCAGACGCATAACACCTCCCGTACACTGGTCAAAATTGCTACTGGAGATTAAATGAGGTCATCCCTCAAAAATTTCAAGGTTATTTTGCCAGTCGTGACGGGATTTAAACGTTACTTATCCTGGATCGTCTTAATTCAATAGGTTATATCAGCCAGATTAAACTTGCCATACGGCCAGTCACGTCATCACGCCGATAAGAGAAAAATTTGCGAGGCTCGCTCACAGTACAGGTATTTCCGCCAAAAATTTGCGTTACCCCTGCCGCGCGTAAACGCAAACTTGCCAGTTGGTAAATATCGGCAAAAAATTTGTTTCCTTCAGGCCTAAATGCAGAGGCCGCCGACACATCATGCTGAATAAATGCGTCCCTAACATCAGGGCCGACTTCAAAGGCATCAGGCCCGATAGCAGGCCCCAGCCATGCCATAATTTGCGCAGGTTTCGTTCGGAAACAGGCTAACGTTTCTTCCAGTACACCCGCGTGCAATCCCCGCCAGCCAGCATGTGCAGCAGCGACTTCGTCGCCGTTTACTGCACAAAAAAGCACGGGCAAACAGTCAGCCGTCATCACCGCACAAACCTGGCCTTTCTTATCCGTATAAGCCGCATCACCGCAAACGGCCGATGGCAAAGCCTCACCAATACGAATCACATCGGTGCCATGAACCTGTTCCAACCAGTGAGGCATAGCAGGAAGACCCGCTATTTCCACCAGCGCTTGCCGATTTGTAGTAACGTGTTCGGGGTCATCCCCCACATGATTCCCTAGATTCAGCGAATCATAAGGTGCCACACTACGCCCGCCAATACGCGTTGTGCTGCAAGATTTCACACTTTCTGGCACAGGCCAGTCAGGGTATATCAGCATAGTCTGTCACCTCTATAATCAGTCAGCACTTATCGTATTGAATGCATTACCAGTAGAGTTGGTCCTGAAACGCCGCAGTATCGGCTTTCAGCGCATCAATCAAATCGACCATATCCTGTGGCAGCGCCGCATGCCATTCCATTTGGATTCCGGTAATAGGATGGTAGAAGCGCAACATGGTGGCGTGCAGTGCCTGACGATCAAACCCGCGCAGCACCTCAATGAAATCATCCGATGCGCCTTTTGGCGGACGCGGACGGCCACCGTATAGCTGATCGCCAACCAATGGATGATCAATGTGCGACATATGCACACGAATCTGATGGGTGCGCCCCGTTTCCAGACGCAACCGCAAACGGGTATGCGCACGGAAATGTTCCATGATGCGATAGTGTGTCACGGCAGGCTTGCCCATCGGGTGCACCGCCATGTGAGTACGTTTAGTTGCATGGCGGGCGATAGGTTGATCGACCATACCACCAGCCGTCATCGAACCAATCGCAACGGCTTCATATTCGCGAGTAATTTCACGCGCCTGTAGCGCCTCAACTAAACGCGTCTGTGCTGGTACGGTTTTCGCAACCACCATGAGTCCAGTCGTATCTTTATCAAGCCGATGCACAATCCCTGCGCGCGGCACATCGACAATCTCAGGATAATGATGTAACAAGGCATTCAATACCGTGCCATCTGGGTTACCCGCACCAGGGTGAACCACCAGATCTCTGGGTTTGTTAATAACCAGAATATCCTGATCTTCGTACACGATATCTAACTTGATATCCTGCGCTTCCCAGCGCGCTTCTTCTTCAATCAATGCATCAATGGCTACCGATTCGCCGCCAAGTACTTTCTCTTTTGGCTTATTGATGACATTGCCGTTAATCTGTACCCGGTTCTCAAGAATCCACTCTTTTATGCGGGATCGTGAATAATCAGGGAACAATTCGGCCAAAGCCTGATCTAAACGTTGTCCGAGTTGAGACTCGGCCACCGTTGCGGTGAGTTGTACTTGTTGTGCCATATTATGCAGCTTCTTCGTTAACGTTGGGTTTTGACGGCGACGCCGTTTAAAATAATGTACTATTGTAGCTGGTCTAAATCGGGAGCTTCACGGACAGCCTCCCGGAATAACATTCTGAGGATAATCAAAACGTCATGACGCGTATGAAATATCTGGTGGCTGCCGCCACGTTGAGCCTGGCGCTGGCTGGTTGCTCCAGCAATTCCAAAGATGCGGTTCCTGATAGTCCGCCATCTGAAATCTATGCCAATGCCCAACAAAAATTGCAGGACGGCAACTTTAAAGCAGCCATCACGCAGTTGGAAGCACTGGATAACCGGTATCCCTTTGGCCCCTATTCGCAGCAAGTACAGTTGGATTTGATCTACGCCTACTACAAATCCGCAGAGTTGCCATTGGCACAAGCTTCTATTGACCGCTTCCTGCGGCTCAACCCGACTCATCCAAACGTGGATTATGTCCTATACATGCGCGGCCTGACCGACATGGCATTGGATGATAGTGCGTTACAAGGCTTCTTCGGGGTCGATCGTTCTGATCGCGACCCGCAGTATGCCCACACCGCATTCCGGGATTTCAGCAAGCTCATTCAGGGATATCCGAACAGCCAATACGCCACCGACGCAAACAAACGGCTGGTGTACCTCAAAGAGCGTTTGGCCAAGTATGAACTTTCTGTCGCGCAATACTACACGAAACGCGGTGCTTATGTGGCAGTAGTTAATCGCGTTGAGCAAATGCTGCGTGATTACCCGGATACCCAAGCAACAAAAAATGCGCTACCGTTGATGGAAAACGCCTACCGTGAACTGCAACTGGCCGCACAGGCAGATAAAGTTGCAAAAGTCATCTCGGCTAATCCGGCATAAACGATAAGTGGCATCCCATAATAAGACGGCGACTTCGGTTGCCGTTTTTTATGGTTCAATAAGTCCGTTATACTTCAATGAGCAGAAAAAACAGGGTTGGAGGGAATCAAAAATAGCGCGGTAACCTCAATACATCCTATCAATAATGGCATAGGCCAGATGTCCCCTCAAGTACTTCCCTTCTATTCCCAATGGTGCTTCACAAATCGCGTTTTCTTGACAAAAAGTGACGAAAAAAAGCGATCAATATCACGCTTTTTGCCACAACTCACTGTATGCTGAAATTATCCAAGACGGACATAGGCAGAGAGGTAAGTTTATATGACTATTAATATTACCAGTAAGCAAATGGATATCACCCCCGCAATTCGTCAACATGTCGAAGACCGTCTTTCTAAGCTGGACAAGTGGCAAACCCAGTTGATCAACCCGCATATCATTCTGTCAAAAGAACCACAGGGTTTTGTGGCCGATGCCACTATCAGTACGCCAAATGGCCCGCTGGTTGCCAGCGCCAAACATGATGATATGTATGCCGCTATTAATGAGCTGATCACCAAGCTTGAACGCCAGTTGGACAAACTCCAACATAAAGGTGAAGCCAGGCGTGCGGTAGCAGGCGTCAAAGAAGCCAATTTACAGCCAACTCAAGAAGAGTAAATTTTGTTTCTCTTTATCTCAATATAACGCGCCTAAGGGCGCGTTTTCGCATACTACATAGCATTATATTGCGTCCTAAAGCACCAATGTCATACCTGGTTTAACGTTGCGCTCGGCGATTTTGTATTGACAGGATGAAAAGCCAACAGTTACCTTACCTGTTCAGAAACTGAATATCTTCCTGACTAACCGAGTAAACATGATCAACAAACTGTTCTTCTTCGTATTCTTTTTCACCTTCCCCTGATTTGGGAGGCGATTCGTCGTAAGAGCAATAATACGAAGACGAACAAAAAAGCCTCCTGACCAGGAGGCTTTTTTTATATAAGAACATAAGACAGGTAACCAGCATCATGACAGACAACCCATTACTGGCACTGCGAGAACGCATCAGCGCATTGGATCTGCAATTAATTGATTTGTTGGCACAAAGACGGGAACTAGCACTAGACGTTGCCCGCAGCAAGTTACATTCGCATCGCCCAATTCGTGATAAGGAGCGTGAACGTGATTTGCTGGACAAGCTGACAGCCGTTGGGAAAAAGCACCATCTTGATGGTCACTACATTACCCGCTTATTTCAGCTCATCATTGAAGATTCGGTACTGACGCAGCAGGCGCTCTTACAGCATCACCTCAATCAAACAACGGCACACTCTGCACGCATTGCGTTCCTTGGCCCGAAAGGTTCATACTCCCATCTCGCCGCACGCCAATACGCCGCACGACACTTCGAGCAACTGGTTGAGTGTGGTTGCCAGAAATTTCAAGACATCTTTAACATGGTGGAAACAGGGCAAGCCGACTATGCCGTCCTACCGATTGAAAACACCAGCTCCGGTTCGATCAACGACGTTTACGACCTGCTGCAACACACCGGGTTATCCATCGTCGGCGAATTAACCAACCCGATAAATCACTGCGTCTTGGTCTCCACTAAGACGTCTCTGGAACAAATTGAAACGGTTTATAGCCATTCTCAGCCGTTCCAGCAGTGCAGCCACTTCATCAATCGTTTTCCGCATTGGAAGATTGAATATTGTGAGAGTACTGCAGCGGCGATGGAGAAAGTCGCGGCGCTTAACTCACCAAAAGCAGCAGCACTCGGCAGCGAAGCTGGTGGCCAGCTTTATCAGCTACAGGTACTGGAACATAATCTTGCAAACCAATCGCAAAATATCACGCGCTTCATTGTATTAGCACGTAAACCCATTGATGTAACGGAGCAAGTGCCTGCAAAAACCACGCTGATTATGGCGACGGGTCAACAATCCGGTGCACTGGTAGAAGCCCTATTGGTATTGCGCGATAACGGTATTGTGATGACCAAATTGGAGTCCAGACCAATCAACGGCAACCCGTGGGAAGAGATGTTCTATCTTGATGTGCAGGCTAATTTGCGCGGCGATGCTATGCAGAAAGCACTAAAAGGATTAGCCCTCATTACCCGCTCGCTAAAAGTATTGGGCTGCTACCCTAGTGAAAACGTCGTACCGGTCGATGTGAACGAATAATTGAAAAAGCCATCCTGGTTACTCGCCCGGATGGCTTCTCGAACACCATTTAACTATCACACAGCTCAAGCGTACTTATTGGCGCATATCGTTTGCCTGGCGTAAAAGCACCCGGCTTTCTGCCTGAAAACGTTTGGCATAGTCGCCAAACCAGTGTTCGACCTTCTTGAAGCTACTGATAAATTCCGCTTTATCTGCCTGCTCCAGTAACTCAATCGCTTCGCCAAAACGTTTGTAGTAGCGCTTAATCAGCGCCAGATTATCCTCTGAAGACATGATAATGTCGGCATACAGCTGTGGGTCCTGTGCAAACAACCGCCCGACCATAATCAATTCCAGACGATAGATCGGGGATGACAGCGCTAATAACTGTTCAAGCTGCACATTTTCTTCCGCTAAATGCAGGCCATAGGCGAATGTTGCAAAGTGACGCAGCGCCTGAATAAACATCATGTTCTGATCGTGTTCGATCGCACTAATGCGATGCAGACGTGCACCCCATACCTGAATCTGTTCCAGCAACCACTGGTAAGCTTCTGGCTGGCGGCCATCGCAATAAACAACAACCTGCTTGGCAAGGCTACCGCTATCTGGCCCGAACATGGGGTGCAGGCCGAGTACCGGACCACTATGCGCCGCCAGCATCGCCTGAAGCGGGCCATTTTTTACCGATGCCAGATCAACCAAAATACAGTCATCCGGCAAGGCAGGCAGACGCGCAATAACCTGTTCAGTAACGTGAATCGGCACGCTGACAATCACCATACCGGCATCAGACAACAGCTCATCAGCACGCGGCCAGTCATCTTGCTCCAGAATCCTCACTTGATATCCTGAAAGCACCAGCATTTTCTCGAACAGATTGCCCATTTGGCCACGGCCGCCAATGATGACGACTGGGCGCAACTGCGGACACAGCGTTTTAAAGCCTTTGTCGTTCTCGCTGGAATAGGATTCACGCATGGTGCGCCGCAAGATATCTTCAATGAGATCCGGCGGAACCCCCATCGACGCTGCCTCTTTGCGACGTGAGCTGAGCATGGCCGCTTCACGATCGGGCGCATAAATGGGTAAACCATAGCGACTTTTAACTTCCCCCACTTCCGCCACCAAACGCAACCGACGTGATAACAGCGCGACAAGCTCCTTATCTACTTCATCAATCTGATCACGTAATGCGGTCAGTTCAGCTACCATATCTTGTTACTCTCCTGAATGTTTCACACGCGCGGCACTCAGATCTTGATGAACGGAACGCAGCAACGTTTCTGTACTTTCCCAACTGATACAGGCATCCGTGACCGATACACCGTAGCGCATATCTGAACGCGGTTGTTCTGAAGACTGGCTCCCCTCGTTAAGGTGGCTTTCCAGCATCAGTCCTATAATGGAATGATTTCCCGCCTTGATTTGTTCAATTGCAGATTCAACAACAAGTGGCTGACGGCGGTAGTCTTTATTCGAATTGCCATGGCTACAATCTATCATCAGCGCGGGTCTCAGTCCCGCTTCCTGCATCTGTTTTTCACATTCGGCGACATCCTGCGCACTGTAGTTTGGCTTTTTACCACCACGCAGAATCACATGACCATCAACGTTCCCCTGCGTTTGTAGCAAACAAACCTGCCCTGTTTGATTAATACCGACGAAACGATGTGGCATTGCAGCGGCTCTCATCGCATTGATCGCCGTTCCCAGACTACCATCCGTTCCGTTTTTGAACCCGACAGGCATTGACAGGCCAGAAGCCATCTCGCGGTGTGTTTGAGATTCCGTCGTACGTGCACCGATAGCTGACCAGCTAAATAGATCGCCCAGATACTGCGGGCTGTTCGGGTCAAGCGCTTCTGTCGCCAGCGGCAGTCCCATATTCACCAGCTCTAGCAGCAACCCGCGAGCAATGTGCAGTCCCGCTTCAACATCAAATGAGCCATCCATGAACGGATCGTTGATAAGCCCTTTCCAACCCACGGTTGTGCGGGGTTTTTCAAAATAAACACGCATCACGATGTAGAGGCGATCGCTTAACTCCGCAGCAAGCGACTGTAAGCGGCGTGCATATTCCAACGCAGCATCCGTGTCATGAATCGAGCAAGGACCGCAGACAACCAGCAACCGATCATCGCGACAATGAATGATATCCGCAATGGTTGATCTCGCCTGCGCAATGTCGCGCTGTTCCGCATCGTTCAGTGGAAACTTGGCTTTCAATTCATCGGGAGTAATCAAAATCTGTTCTGCACTGATGTTAATGTTGTTGAGTGAATCTTTCTGCATGATCCCATTCCTGAAAAGTTTGGTCTGTTCGCGATTGCCTGGACAACCTGCGTATGATGTTTACACCATAACACGAACCGTAAAGATTTCAATCCACTCAGTGTAAATAAAAAATTACCACTCTAAATATTGCCAGAAAAATGATATCTGCATGCTCTCTCACTTCCCGACGTAACCATACCTATCTTCAGCGTGAATAATGATAGAATCACGCCAACAAGGGGGAAGGATGCTGAAAGCCATAATCATCGATGACGAACAACTGGCACGTGAAGAGCTCAGCCTGCTACTGGAAAACGAGTCTGATATCACCATCATTGCACAATGTAGCAATGCACTGGAGGCCATACCAGTCATTCACCGACTGCAGCCGGATGTGATTTTTCTGGATATACAGATGCCAAAAATCAGCGGGTTAGAGCTGGTTGCCATGCTAGACCCAGAAAATATGCCTTACGTCGTCTTTGTGACAGCCTATGACGAGTATGCGGTGAGGGCATTTGAAGAACATGCTTTTGACTATTTACTTAAACCGCTGGATGCACAGCGATTAAGCAAAACACTAAACCGCTTACGTCGCGGTACAAGTGTAAACAAAAACGTACAATTAATTTCAGAACCCTTGCTTCGCCATATTCCTTGTCACGGACATAATCGTATTTTTTTGCTCAAAATTGAGGAAGTCGAGTATCTTTGTTCGGAGCTCAGCGGCGTACACGTAGTGGGCGTTAGCCAATCGGGCTATACCCAACTTTCCCTGAAGACACTAGAAGAAAAAACGCCTTTCGTCCGCTGCCATCGTCAATATATGGTTAACACAGAGCAACTGAAAGAAATCCAGTTAATGGAGAATGGCGCAGCAGAAGTGCTGACACATACGGGAAAGCACATCCCCGTAAGCCGACGCTATCTCAAGTTGCTGAAAGAAAAGCTCGGTATCCTCTGACACCGTGTTCATTCCGGCCGATGGCCACAAATATTGAAGGTTTGATGATGAAATACAGTTATGTCTTGGCTGTAATTCTTTTAATGACAGCATGCCAAAGCAATATACCGTCGCTACCGGCTAAAAGTGAGTCAGGGTTTTGGTACGAAGCAGGTTATCAGGATGCCATCTCTGGCGTGGTCGTAAAGGACGATAGTACCTTACAAGAATGGTTTGGCGATCCACAAATCGATCGTGAAACCTATCTGCACGGTTATCAGGCCGGGCAATCGGCTTTTTGCCGAGCAGACGCTATGGAAGAATGGGGGAAAGCTGGAAAAAATTTTCCCGCTAGCTGTGATGGCGTAGAGTCTGCGGAAACACTGCGAGCTCGCTGGCAACAGCACACACACTAACTTTCCTTATGAAAACAATATGATGGCACATGCTCATCAGTGAGTTAGCTGGAAAAAGCTATGGTTCATCGTATCTGGTAACAATTCCACTCACTTTTGTACTCGCACAGAAATACGTCAGACACACCTCCCCCCTATTATCACCGCATAAAATAATCACATCAAGTTATCAAAAATCTGATGCCAGGATAACGAAAGATCATAGCGTATTGATGGTTAATCGATTGTTTCTGATAGCGACTGATATTATGGAGTGCTCACATGTCCGGTCCAAGCAAGCCTCATAACCCGTCTCTGAATAACAGCCCAAGACTTTTATCACACGATGCCTCAGCAAGGGAAAGCCATGATGAACGAGTCGCGGTGGTAAAGAAAAAAATCCTCGAGTCCGGCGATCACCCAGAAATTACCGTAGAGGAGCAACTGGTGCTTCTGGATGCCTTTTCCCATCTTGAGTTAGGCCAATTCTTACTGAAACACCATGGGTTAAATGCATACTGGACACATAATGTGATAGCACATCGGCCAGCTCGCTATGTTAATCCACTCGAAGAAATTATCTACACGCAGTTACCCAGCATTTTGGCAACACGTGAACGATTCGGTATTTTTCAACGTCTACTTCAAGAGCTCTTGCGCCCCAACGCCGTCATGGTCTCCGTCCCCTGTGGGGTCATGGCTGATTTATTGCTGCTGGACTATACGCAGCACCGAGATGTGAAATTAATCGGGATCGATCTGGATAAACACGCCCTGGAAGAAGCTTATAAACTTGCCAGCCAGCAAGGATTAGAAAACCAAATGTCACTGGTTCTTGCTGATGCTTGGACAATTGATTTAGCAGCACAAGCCGATGTGATCACCAGCAATGGGCTTAATGTTTATGAACAAGATGATGATAAAGTCACCGAACTTTACCGTGTGTTCTACTCTGGGCTGAAGCCAGGCGGAACACTGATAACCAGCTTTATGACGCCGCCCCCCACGCAGTCACAAGACTCCCCATGGATAAACACCGCTCCAAAATTGCTAGCGCTTCAATATATCCTTTTCTCACGCATCATTGGCGCAACTTGGACAGCATTTCGCACCCATAAACAAACACAGTCGCAATTAGAGCAGGCCGGATTTACAGATATTCAGTTTATTAACGATCACATGCATATGTACCCAACAACCATCGCTAAAAAACCGTTGTGAGCAGAGTAGAAAATTGGTGTCAACGCGATATTTTGATCGTCATTGCCGATCAATATTAGAAAATTGATCTGTATAAACGTTTATAAAATAGCCATATCTGATGTCATCATGGTACTGAAATTCAAACAATAATGATGGCACCAGGGAAAACTACGCCCACCGCTTTGGTGGGCTTTTTACGACTAAAATTGTCTTCACCTTAGCGCTGGCTTTAAATAAAACACTATTATCAAAAAGAGATGGTAACTACACGGCTGTCCTCAGTCGCCGCCGCCAAGCACAAAAAAAGGGGTTTAGCCTTTGGCTAACCCCCTCATTCATAACAACTTTCGGATGTTGCGAAAGCGCTATCTTAGTTAAGACGCTCTTTGATACGAGCAGACTTACCAGTACGCTCACGCAGGTAGTACAGTTTGGCTTTACGCACGGCACCACGACGTTTAACAGCAATGCTGTCAACAACCGGAGAGTGAGTCTGGAATACACGCTCCACGCCTTCGCCGTTAGAAATTTTGCGAACAGTGAATGCAGAATGCAGACCGCGGTTACGAATAGCGATAACCACGCCCTCGAATGCCTGCAGACGTTTTTTGCTGCCTTCAACAACCCATACCTTCACTTCTACGGTATCACCCGGACGAAATGCAGGTACGTCCTGCTTCATTTGTTCGTCTTCGATTTGCTTAATAATGTTGCTCATAATATGTCTCTTACCCTAGGTAAACTGATAGTTGGGTTCGCCAGGTCAAACCGGCGTAACCACCTAATACTCTCGTTGCTCAGACTGATACTCACGTTGGAATTCAGCCAGCAACCTTGTTTGCTCGTCAGTCAGAGCTAGGCTTTTCAGAAGTTCAGGTCTTCTAAGCCAGGTTCGGCCCAGCGACTGCTTCAATCGCCAGCGACGTATTTCTGCATGGTTGCCAGACAGTAACACTGCCGGAACGTCCATGCTTTCCAGTATTTCAGGGCGAGTGAAATGAGGACAATCCAACAATCCATCAGCAAAAGAATCTTCTTCTGCTGAAGCCTGATGCCCCAGAACGCCCGGTATAAAGCGGGCAACGGAGTCAATCAGGGTCATCGCTGGCAGTTCCCCACCGCTGAGCACGTAATCCCCTATCGACCATTCTTCATCGATCTCGGTTTTAATTACGCGTTCATCAATCCCTTCGTACCGTCCACAGACCAGAATCATCTTCTGGTTCGTAGCGAGTTGACGTACGCCTTGCTGATCTAATTTACGGCCCTGAGGTGATAAATAAATCACTCTCGCGCCTTCGCCTGCCGCTGCTTTTGCTGCGTGGATCGCATCCCGTAAAGGTTGCACCATCATCAGCATTCCGGGGCCACCGCCATAAGGTCGGTCATCCACGGTGCGATGCCGATCGTAAGTGAAATCACGAGGACTCCAATACTGTACGTTCAGCAGGCCATTTTTAACTGCCCGGCCAGTGACTCCGTAATCAGTAATTGCCCGGAACATCTCTGGAAACAGGCTAATCACCCCAATCCACATAGTCTCGTTCCGCTGGGTACTACTGGTCGATTCAGAGTTCAAAAACCCGGGTCCCAATCTACTTCAATAGTTTGAGCAGAAAGGTCGACGCGCTTAACAACCTGTTCAGTGAGGAACGGAACCAGCCGCTCCTTAACCCCGAAGGCATCTTTCAGGTTTGCCTTTATCACCATCACATCGTTCGAGCCAGTTTCCATCATATCGATGATTTTACCCAACTCATAACCGGTTATGGTCACGACCTGACAGCCAATAAGATCCTTCCAGTAATAATCACCTTCGCCCAGCTCGGGCAGTTGTGACGAATCTACGACAATTTCACAATTAGTCAGTAAATTAGCCGCATCACGGTCATCAGCACCTTTCACTTTGATGATCAGATCCTGATTGTGATACTTCCAGCCTTCAATTTCGATAAGCTGCCAACCGCTTTTACTCTGGGTGAACCAAGGTTGATAATCAAAAATGCTCTCGGCATCTTCGGTGGATGAAAACACTCTGAGCCAACCTCGGATGCCATAAGCCGACCCAATTTTCCCCATCACAATCGGGTTAACGGGAGGTTTTGGACTGAGTTGATTGCTCATTATCACCACCGCAACAGATTATGCTGCTTTTTTAGCATCTTTGATCAGCGAAGATACGCGATCAGACACAGTTGCACCCAGACCAAGCCAATGCTCGATACGGTCCAGATCCAGGCGCAGGGCTTCTGCTTGACCAGATGCGATTGGGTTGAAGAAACCTACGCGCTCGATGAAACGACCATCACGCGCATTGCGGCTATCGGTCACGACTACTTGATAGAAGGGGCGTTTTTTCGCGCCGCCACGTGCCAAACGAATTGTTACCATAACATCCTCTTTAGTGAATAAAACAACTGGGCCCCATCGAGGAACGGAGCCCAGTATGTCATATAAAAAGCTCGAAAATTTTACTCATTTTGGCGCAAAAAGCAATCTAAAGCGTGTAATCTCGCCAAGAGTTTCTCTACACCAACGATTTTGGTGATCAACGCCCCGGGAATCCAGGTGGCATCATCCCTTTCATACCGCGCATCATTTTCGCCAGACCGCCGTTTTTCATCTTCTTCATCATGCGTTGCATATCATCGAATTGTTTCAGAAGGCGGTTCACATCCTGCACCTGCATGCCTGAACCCTGTGCGATACGACGTTTGCGCGATCCTTTGATAATCTCAGGTTTAGCACGCTCCTGACGCGTCATCGAATTAATGATCGCCTCCATACGCACCAGCACCTTGTCATCCATTTGTGACTTAACATTATCAGGCAGTTGACCCATGCCAGGCATTTTACTCATCATGCTCGCCATGCCGCCCATATTGCGCATTTGCTTAAGCTGATCCAGGAAATCGGTCAAATCGAAACCGTCGCCCTTCTTCAACTTATTGGCAAGCTTCTCTGCTTGTGTACGGTCAACCTTGCTTTCAATATCTTCAATCAGCGAAAGCACATCGCCCATACCAAGAATGCGCGATGCGACACGATCCGGGTAGAATGGTTCCAACGCTTCGGTTTTTTCACCAACGCCAAGAAATTTAATCGGCTTGCCAGTAATATGGCGGATAGACAACGCCGCGCCACCACGGGCATCACCATCAATTTTGGTGAGGATAACCCCAGTCAGCGGCAGTGCTTCATTAAAGGCTTTCGCCGTATTCGCCGCATCCTGACCCGTCATGGCATCGACGACAAACAGCGTTTCAACTGGCTTAATCGCCGCATGAACCTGCTTGATTTCGTCCATCATCGCGTCATCGACGTGGAGACGACCGGCGGTATCGACCAACAGGACATCGTAGAACTTCAGCTTAGCGTGTTGTAACGCACGTTCTACGATAGCAAGCGGCTTCTCTTGCGCATCTGATGGGAAGAAATCGACACCCACCTGCTGTGCCAGCGTTTCCAACTGTTTAATCGCCGCAGGGCGATACACGTCAGCAGACACCACCAGCACTTTTTTCTTTTGTTTTTCGCGCAGGAATTTACCCAGCTTGCCCACGCTGGTCGTTTTACCCGCACCTTGCAGACCCGCCATCAAAACCACTGCCGGCGGCTGAGCAACAAGATTCAGCTCGGCGTTGATTTCGCCCATTGCACTGACAAGTTCGTTTTTAACAATCTTGACGAACTCTTGGCCCGGCGTCAGGCTTTTGTTGACCTCATGCCCAACAGCACGTTCTTTTACACGATTGATAAAATCACGCACCACGGGTAATGCGACGTCGGCTTCCAGCAGTGCCATACGTACTTCACGCAGCGTTTCTTTAATGTTTTCTTCAGTCAACCGCCCGCGGCCGCTGATATTGCGCAATGTGCGCGAGAGTCGATCGGTTAAATTTTCAAACATATCTCATGCTCAACGTAAGACAGGCCGCAGCGCGACACGAATGGAAGGATTATACACAAAAGCGGCAACGATCTCAGCGCTGCTGACGGAGAACTGTTGGTGACCACGGCGACTAACGCTATACTAATTCTCTATTTTACCTAGTTGATATTTAATAACCTATTTGCATGTCTGTTTTCGCTATTGTGGCGCTTGTCGCCTACACACTCAGCCTCGGACTGATTATCCCCAGTCTGCTGCGCAAGAACAGTGCATATCGTCGGCTGGCAATACTCTCGGCCAGCGCTGCGCTACTCTGTCATGCGGTGGCGCTCTATCAACGCATTTTTGATGTTCAGGTGGGGCAAAATCTTAGCCTGCTGAATATCGGTTCGCTGGTCAGCCTCATCATCTGTACCGTTATGACGATTGTCGCAGCACGCGATCGCGGCTGGTTTATCCTCCCTATTGTCTACACCTTTGCGCTGATCAATCTGGCCTTCGCCAGCTTCATGCCGAGTGAATTTATTACACATCTCGAAGCGTCTCCGGGTTTGATGATCCATATCGGCCTGGCGCTTTTTTCTTATGCAACTTTGCTGATTGCAGCACTTTATGCGCTCCAGCTTGCCTGGCTTGATTATCTGCTTAAGAACAAGAAGCTAGGGTTTGCCGCTGATATGCCACCGCTGATGGGCATTGAGCGTAAGATGTTTCACATCACGCAGATTGGCGTCATCCTGCTCACGCTAACGCTTTGTACTGGCTTGTTCTATATGGATGACCTGATCGATAACAAAGAGAACCTGCACAAGGCCGTATTCTCCCTGTTTGCCTGGTTCATCTATATTCTGCTGCTCTGGGGGCATTACCATGAGGGATGGCGAGGTCGGCGCGTCGTCTGGTTCAGCCTGCTCGGTGCGCTGATGCTAACGCTTTCCTACTTTGGCAGCCGGGTTATACAGCACTTTCTCGCGGTCTGACACATTCACGAGCACAAAAAAAGAGAGCCAACATTCGGCTCTCTTTTTTATCTGCACATATCCAACAAGCTAGATATGTAGCTCAGCCAGTTTATCTTTTGGCAGCGCCAGATCGTCATTTTGGTTGATACCAATATCGTGATCCACGATGTGCTGAGCAATCTCCTGCGCTTCCTTCAGTGAGTGCATCTCATAGGTACCACACTGAAATTCGTTCAGCTCAGGAATTTTACGCTGGTCAGTCACTTTCAGAACGTCCGACATCGCCGCTTTCCAGGAATCAGCAACGCGTTGCTCGTCCGGCGTACCAATCAGGCTCATGTAGAAACCCGTACGGCATCCCATCGGAGAAATATCGATAATTTCAACACCATCACCGTTTAAATGATCGCGCATAAAGCCAGCAAACAGGTGCTCTAGCGTATGGATACCGCGCTCTGGCATGACTTCGATGTTCGGACGACAGAAGCGCAGGTCAAATACCGTGATATTGTCGCCATGAGGGGTTTTCATGGTTTTAGCGACCCGAACTGCGGGTGCGGCCATACGGGTATGGTCAACGGTAAAGCTGTCTAGTAACGGCATAATGCCACCTCCTCATAGAAAAAATTCATTTTTTCTCGTTTCCGAGAACTTTTCCTTTTTATGCGAGTCTGACTTACTGAAAGACGCGCATTTATTATCATCATCCCTATTAGAGATGTTTATTTGGCCACAGTATCTGTGGCCTTTTCTTTTTAATGCGTCGCCAGATAGTCGTCAAAACTCATCGTATCTTCAGACTCAATCTGACGTTGACGCTGCCAGGAGTTCTCGCTCGCAGCAGCCAATTGTTCTTCCGTCAACACTTGCAGCGGCTCGCAGCTGAGCATTTTGCGGTATTCTTCCGCTAAATTCAGTCCCACGCTACCATTGCCTTCTTGCTTCATCAACGCTAATAGTCGACCAGAGAACGTCGTTTCCGGATCGTCAAAACCAACAAGCAGTTCATCGCATACCTGCTGATAGTGCGGTTGATTGTTTTCCGCATCCAGCACTTCCGCAACGCGAC
Source organism: Pectobacterium araliae (assembly GCF_037076465.1). Classification (NCBI taxonomy): domain Bacteria; kingdom Pseudomonadati; phylum Pseudomonadota; class Gammaproteobacteria; order Enterobacterales; family Pectobacteriaceae; genus Pectobacterium; species Pectobacterium araliae. The sequence goes on from NZ_AP028908.1 coordinate 3,335,214, forward strand.
GTAAATCCGCAAACAGAGATTTTCCCACCTCAGCAATTGGCTGCTGGATGGTTTCACACCGCATACCCACCGTTTGCCCTGGTTTACGCCCTTCCAGAATCACTCGGTTCCAGTTTTTACGCGTACACAGTAGCTCATCCGCACTCATTTCCGGCGCATCCGCCAACGCACACCAGATCAGGAATAAATCCAGGAAACGCACCTGACTTTCACTCACTCCGGTCGGAGAGAACGGGTTGATATCCAGCGAGCGGACTTCGATATATTCAATTCCGCCACGCAGCAGAGCATCTGATGGCGTTTCCCCCGCACGCGTCACACGCTTCGGACGAATCGGTGCATAGAGCTCGTTTTCAATCTGCAAGACGTTCGTATTCAATTGTAGATAACGACCATCCTTCATCATACCAACCTGAGCATATTCGTCAGATGGCATTTTTATCGCACGTTTTAATGCCGCGACATAGGTATCCAGATCGTTAAACGTAATCCCCAGATTGCTCTGTGATTTATTGGTATAGCCTAAATCACTGAGCCGTAGAGAAGTGGCATAAGGCAGATAAAGCATGCCTTTTTCCGTTCGCTCAAACGGCAGTGCGGTTTCTCTCCCTTTCAAGAAAGAAGAACAGATCGCCGGAGAAGCCCCGAACAGATAAGGGATCACCCAACCAAAGCGATAATAATTGCGAATCAGTCTGAAGTATCCCGCGGATATGGCTTTTTTACCGTTTTCTGCATCAGCCACACCCTCTCGCGCCTGCCAGAATGACAGCGGGAGGGAGAAGTTATAATGCACGCCGGAAATAGTCTGCATCAACTCGCCATAGCGGTTTTTCAGCCCTTCACGATAAAGCGTTTTGAAGCGCCCAACATTTGATGAGCCATACTGCGCCAGCTCGATATTTTGCTCGCTGTCGATAAAGCACGGCATACTCAATGGCCACATCCGCTCATCAGCCAGATTGCGGGAAACATGACGATGAATATCGCGTAGAAACGTCAGCAGGTGATCGACATCGCCATCAACTGGCGTAATAAACTCCAACAGCGCTTCTGCAAAGTCTGTCGTAATCCACGGGTGCGCCAACGCCGAACCCAATATTTCAGGGTGCCCTGTCGTAGCAAGATGTCCATTTGCTGTTACGCGCAATGTTTCGCGTTCAATTCCACGCTGAATACCCTTCACTGCCAGTGGGTGCTCTTCCAGCCAAGAAAGTGCTTCTGAAATGTCCGGGATCAAATCGACCTCCCGTTGTTAAAATGTAATGGTTGTAAGCATAATTGAAACCCAGCAGCACTCACCAGTTCGCATTACGTTCTGGTTAAGACCACCACGCCATACCCTGTAACGTTATACCTGCCAATACGGTATACCGCAGCGCTTTTCCAATACCGATGAAAACCGCCGATTGCATCCAGGGCATCCGTAGCCAACCCGCTAACACGCACAATAAATCGCCTACTACCGGCACCCAGCTAAATAACAGCGCAGCACAGCCATAACGCTGTAACCAGCGCATAGCCACCGTATACCCAGCTTGTTGTTTTGGCTGAGGGAGTAAGCGCCCTATAAAAATATTTGTTAACCCGCCCAGCGTATTGCCTACCGTTGCCACAACGATCAACAGGTAGGGTTTTGCACTATCAGCAAGCAATAATGCCACTAGCAGTACTTCCGAACTACTGGGCAACAGTGTTGCACTGAGCAGGCTGCTCCAGAAAAGAGAAAAAACGGCCCAGAACTCACTCACAATGTACGAACGTCAACCACGGCCATGTTAGCGCGCTTAGCCGCTTCAATACCGTAGTCTGCATCTTCAAACACAATACATTGTTCCGGTGCGACAGAAATCAATGCTGCACAACGCAAAAAGGTATCGGGAAAAGGCTTATGCTGAATAACATCATCTGCCCCGACGATCGCATCAAAATAATCATACAACCCCAAATGCGTTAGCAATTTATCCGCCATACCATGCGTGCTACCCGTGCCGACCGCCATAGGACGACGCCCGCGATAATGCTTAACCACATCAATCAGCGGCAGGGGTTTTACTGTATCCAGTAGCATTTCCTCAACAACAGCCGTTTTTTCCGCCGCCAGTTGGTGAGGATCAATATCAGCCTGATGGCTGTCGATAATACGCTGTGCAATACGCCAGGTGGGCGAGCCGTTCAATGCAGTCATGGCACTGGCATCATATCTCATACCATATCGGGCAAGCACTTGATCCCACGCTTTATGATGCGTTGGTTCGGTATCAAGCAGGGTGCCATCCATATCAAAGATCAGCCCTTGATAGCGATCGTACATCATGACTCCATGATCACTGAAAAGAGAGCTTACTTTATCGTAAAGTGAAAACGTTGTCGCTTACTCAATAAACTTATAAAAAACAAGTTATTACACCATAGTAATAAGACAACCTTCATTTACGCTTCAGCTTAATTTCAATATATAGACAGGGGAGAGGTAAGAATTAACACACGGGAGTGATGAGAAAAATATCATTCTGATATCAGTAGAACTGAAAGCTATGTCGCTGTCGCGCTAAAAGTATAGTAGGGAGAGGTTGCTAAAACAGAAATGGAGCATCGGAGAAAATCATCTGGCTTGCTTAGTACTTCGAATCGTTGCTAAAGGAAGATTACTTTACGCTTATCGATTAACACTAAGACTAGAACTTTATTTACATTAGAATATGGTGCATCCGGGAGGATTCGAACCTCCGACCGCTCGGTTCGTAGCCGAGTACTCTATCCAGCTGAGCTACGGATGCAGAGTGTGGTACAGAAATAGGGAATTGAACGAGATACTTAAGAATGGTGCATCCGGGAGGATTACTCGGCTTCGCCTTGCCCTACGGGCCGTTGTTAAAGCAACGTTTCCCTCCCTTGTACTTATAGGCCACATGGGCCGATTATAAGAACAAGATAACAACCTTACCCATATCAAAATATGGTGCATCCGGGAGGATTCGAACCTCCGACCGCTCGGTTCGTAGCCGAGTACTCTATCCAGCTGAGCTACGGATGCATTAATAATTCTTTATCTACGACAAAACTTGCTTTTATTAATATTACTTGCCTTGCAAAGGCAGTATTTAATGGTGCATCCGGGAGGATTCGAACCTCCGACCGCTCGGTTCGTAGCCGAGTACTCTATCCAGCTGAGCTACGGATGCAGATTAAATGGCGGTGAGGGAGGGATTCGAACCCTCGATGCAGCTTTTGACCGCATACTCCCTTAGCAGGGGAGCGCCTTCAGCCTCTCGGCCACCTCACCTTACATTACCTGTTTGCGACTAAGAACTTCTTATTAGTGCTCACCGGTACTGCGTGGCGCACATATTACTTTCCCAGACTTATAAGTCAAACAATTTTTCCCACCTTACGTTCGTTTGAACAATTCGCATCCAAGGCGCGCATTTTCACAACAAAAAGCCTGTTTTATCGACAGAAAAACAGGCGGTTACCTTGCAAAAGGAAACACACAATAAAAATAGACGCATCGATAAATGTGTGGAAGAAAAGCGGAAAGTGGCAATTGCGTCCCGCAAACACGAGACGCATTGTCAATCAATATGACGTCGGTTGAGATTTTTCGGCCTGAATACGCTGATAGATCTCTTCACGGTGGACAGAAACCTCTTTAGGTGCATTAACACCAATACGTACCTGGTTGCCTTTCACTCCTAAAACGGTAACCGTTACCTCATCGCCAATCATGAGGGTTTCGCCAACTCGACGAGTCAAAATAAGCATTCTTTGCTCCTTGAAAGATTATAAAGAGTCGGGTCTCTCTGTCTCCCCGCCATTATCCATCATGTGCTGTGAAAACGTAAACCTAGCCGATGGTATAACCACCCCATCACACTTCGGCTCGTTACTACTTGTTAGTTTAGTCGATATCAGTAGCTTGTGCTTTTGTTATCACAACAAGAGGGCTAGCATATAACGCCTCAGAATATCTGAAGGTAACATACTTTCCCCCCTGTTTAACGAATCCTTTTCCGCAGACAAAAACGCCACAACCAGAAAGTTATGGCGTTTTTGTGGGATAACGCAAATAAACGTTATCTATCGCTTATAACTTAGCAACAACCCAAGACTCAACGCTGGCTAGCGCGCCAGGCAATGCCGACACATCTGAACCACCAGCCTGAGCCATATCAGGTCGACCACCGCCTTTGCCACCAACCTGTTGGGCAACAAACCCTATCAGTTCGCCAGCTTTTACGCGGTCAGTTAGATCTTTCGTTACACCAGAAATCAAGCTAACCCGGCCTTCTGCCGCCGTTCCGAGAACGATAACAGCAGACCCGAGTTGATTTTTCAGGTCGTCAACCATCGTGCGCAACAGTTTAGGATCGACGTTATCCAGTTGCGTAACCAGCAACTTCACACCGTTAATCTCTTTTGCTTTACCAGACAGGGACGAGCTTTCCTGCGCGGCCTGCTGAGCTTTCAACTGCTGAAGCTCTTTCTCCAATGCGCGAGCACGATCCAGAACAGAGCGTACCTTATCCGTCAGGTTGTGACTATCCCCTTTCAACAGTTGCGCGATGTCTTGCAGAACGTCACTCTGGCGATGCAATGCGGACAAGGCATTTTCACCCGTGGTCGCTTCAATACGACGCACACCAGCAGCAGTACCTGACTCAGAAATGATTTGGAACAGGCCAATATCACCCGTACGACTGGCGTGCGTACCGCCACAAAGTTCAATCGAGAAATCACCCATCGTCAGAACACGGACATGGTCATCATACTTCTCACCGAACAGCGCCATCGCGCCCTTCGCTCTCGCATCATCCAGCGCCATAATATCCGTTTGCACTGCAAGGTTACGGCGGATTTGTGCATTGACGATATCTTCAACCTGACGAATCTGTTCAGGTTTCATCGCTTCCGTATGCGAGAAGTCAAAGCGCAGATAGCTATCGTTAACCAAAGAACCTTTCTGCGCGACATGATCGCCTAAAACCTGACGCAGCGCAGCATGCAACAAGTGTGTTGCAGAGTGGTTCAGACGAATGCGAGCGCGACGTTGGCTATCAACGTTTGCATCAACACTGTCGTTAATACGCAGCGTACCTTGGGTCAGTTTACCAACATGGCCGATTGCCTGACCATATTTCTGCGTATCCTGCACGGCGAAGTTAACACTCGCATTTTTCAGTTCGCCCTGATCGCCAACCTGACCGCCAGATTCACCATAGAACGGCGTTTCGTTCAGAATCACGACGGCTTCATCACCAGCCGCAATGTGCTCAACCGCGTTTCCATTATGATAAAGCGCAATCACCTTCGCTTGCTGCTGCGTTTTTTCATAACCACAGAATGGCGTGTTTGCCTCCACTCGGATGAGGCTATTGTAGTCCACACCAAATCCGCTGGCCTCGCGAGCACGCTGACGCTGAGCCGTCATCGCAGCTTCAAAACCTTCCTCGTCAACTTTTAAGCCACGCTCGCGGCAAACATCCGCAGTGAGATCGACAGGGAAACCATAAGTATCATATAGACGGAAAACAGTTTCACCGTCCAGGGTATCCCCTTTCAGATTTTTAATTTCCTCATCTAACAGAGATAACCCGCGTTCTAACGTGCGGGCAAACTGCTCTTCTTCCATCTTCAGCGCTTGCTCAACCACCGATTGCTGCTTTTTCAATTCGGTAGCCGCAGGCCCCATGACTTCAATCAGTGGTGCAACCAATTTGTAAAAGAAGGCATCCGTCGCGCCCAGCATATTACCGTGACGTGCGGCACGGCGAATAATACGGCGCAGGACATAGCCACGGTTTTCATTAGACGGCATCACGCCATCGGCAATCAGGAACGCACAAGAGCGGATATGGTCGGCGATGACACGCAACGATTTATTGGTTAAATCAGTTGTACCAACAGCTTTCGCTACCGCATCAATCAGCGTCTTGAACAGATCAATGTCATAGTTTGAATTGACATGTTGCAATACCGCAGAAACACGCTCTAAGCCCATCCCCGTATCGACGGAAGGCTTCGGCAGTGGCAGCATTGTGCCGTCAACCTGACGGTTGAACTGCATGAATACCAGATTCCAGATTTCGATATAGCGATCGCCGTCCTCATCAGGGCTTCCCGGCGGACCACCAGCGATATGCTCGCCGTGATCGAAGAAAATTTCGGTGCATGGACCACACGGCCCTGTTTCGCCCATCTGCCAGAAGTTATCAGAGGCGTAAGGTCCACCTTTGTTATCACCAATACGAATAATTCTTTCGCGCGGCACGCCAACTTCATCAGCCCAAATGTCGTAGGCTTCATCATCCGTTGCGTATACCGTTACCCACAATTTTTCTTTCGGCAGATTGAACCACTGGGGAGACGTCAGTAATTCCCATGCATAGCGAATCGCATCATGCTTGAAGTAATCACCGAAGCTGAAGTTACCCAGCATTTCAAAAAAGGTGTGGTGGCGTGCGGTATAACCTACGTTTTCCAGGTCATTATGTTTACCACCGGCACGTACGCAACGCTGCGAGGTCGTCGCTCGGGCATAGTTACGTTTATCCAGCCCGAGGAACACATCTTTAAACTGGTTCATCCCCGCATTGGTGAATAACAATGTCGGATCGTTGTTCGGCACCAGAGAGCTGCTATCAACAACCTGGTGTCCCTTACTGTGGAAAAAATCGAGAAACGCTTGACGGATCTCAGCGGTGCTCTTGCTCATAATTGTCCTGGAATCAAGCTAGAAGAACAGATCGCGGGCAAGGTTAGTCCAGCATGCTGACATTACCGAGCAACTCACGAACAAAAAAGTGGGAATAAGATAAATTTTCTTCGATGGGAAGTAAAATCCCGTGTGCGTTCAATCTGAAAAATTCGTATAGATTGACTGGATTTCTTCATGAAAAAAGCCACGATAGAGCAGATATCGCTGATGTTTGACTTTATCTTTCCATTCATCGGACAGAGGATGTCCGAATTTACGCTCCACAACCGATTTAGCCAGCGCACACCAGTCGATATCACTCTCGTTCAATGCTGTGGCTAATGTTGTCTTATCGATTCCTTTCTGGTTCAGCTCCATTTTAATGCGCTGAACGCCATAACCTTTGCGACTCCGGCTGCTGATATAACGGCGGGCATAGCGCGCATCATCCAACCAACCGTGCTCCTTACAATAAGCAATGGCCGCTTCCACATCTTCTGCCGCAGCTTTGGCTGTAGCTTTGGCTGTAGCTTCGTCTACTTCATCTTCTGCGCTTTCTGATTTATATAAATACGCCGCACATTTGCGGCGTATTTCGACTTCACTATAATCGCGAACAGAAAGCACATTCATCGCGTAGCGTAATGGTTTATTCATCCATCGATCCGCTGACGTGCTCTATCACGGGTAATTCGGCCACCATTAAAATTCTTCGTTGCCTTCACCTGCGAATTCATCTTCATCATGGCTATTACCTGCTGCGGCAGGCGTTAGCTCATTGCCTTTATGCAGCAGCATTTCACGCAATTTTTTATCCAGCTCAGCAGCAATCGTTGGATTCTCTTTCAGGAAATTACAGGCGTTTGCTTTACCCTGACCGATCTTATCGCCGTTATAGCTATACCAGGCACCGGCTTTTTCGATCAGTTTGTGTTTCACACCCAGATCAACCAGCTCACCGTGGATATTGATGCCTTCACCGTACAAAATTTGGAACTCAGCCTGCTTGAACGGCGCCGCGACTTTATTCTTCACGACTTTAACGCGGGTTTCACTGCCGACAACTTCTTCGCCTTCCTTGATAGCGCCAGTACGACGAATATCTAAACGAACAGAAGCGTAAAATTTCAGGGCATTACCGCCAGTGGTGGTTTCAGGGTTACCAAACATCACGCCAATTTTCATACGGATCTGGTTGATGAAGATCAGCAGCGTATTGGCTTGCTTCAGGTTACCCGCCAGCTTACGCATAGCTTGGCTCATCATACGTGCCGCAAGGCCCATATGAGAGTCACCGATTTCACCTTCAATTTCAGCTTTCGGCGTCAAGGCAGCGACAGAGTCGACAATGATAACGTCAACAGCGCCAGAACGCGTAAGCGCATCACAAATCTCCAACGCCTGCTCGCCGGTATCCGGCTGAGAACACAGCAGGTTATCAATATCTACACCCAACTTTTTCGCATAAATTGGGTCCAATGCATGTTCAGCATCGATGAATGCACAGGTTTTACCTTCGCGCTGAGCGGCAGCGATCACCTGTAGGGTCAGCGTGGTTTTACCGGAAGATTCTGGGCCATAGATCTCAACGATACGCCCCATCGGTAAACCGCCGGCGCCCAGGGCGATATCAAGGGACAAAGAGCCTGTAGAAATGGTTTCAACATCCATTGAGCGATCCTCGCCCAACCGCATGATAGAACCTTTACCAAATTGCTTTTCGATTTGGCCCAGTGCTGCCGCAAGTGCCTTTTGTTTGTTCTCATCAATAGCCATTTCTGCTCCTGTCATGCGGCGTAGCGCTGCTGCCTCTACGCGGCTGCTTAATCATGAATTGCCGAATAATTACTGACATTATACTGTATGCGCATACAGCATCAAGGTTATTTTTTCAGAAATGCGTCGAGCAGCGTTTGCAGCGCAAAATGCACTGATTGCAGACGTACCGTATTTCGGTCTCCGCTAAATCGCATTTTTTGAGCAAATCCCCCGCCCTGCTTGTCAGTGAAGCCAAACCATACCGTGCCGACAGGTTTCTCTTCCGTCCCCCCATCTGGTCCAGCGACGCCACTTACCGATATGGCAAAATCTGCACTGGCGGCCTGCAACGCTCCTGCGGCCATCTCATTGACCACATCTTCACTCACAGCACCATGCCGCTCCAATGTCTCTGCGCTCACATTTATCAGGCGCTGTTTAGATAGATTGCTATATGTCACAAAGCCGTAGTCAAACCAGCCGGAACTGCCTGCGACATCGGTAATAGATTTAGCCAGCCAGCCCCCAGTGCAGGATTCTGCACACGTCAACGTGGCACCACGTGCTTTCAGTCTTTCTCCCACCAACGCACTTAACCGCAGAATGTCTGCTTCTGTCATTGTCGCCTCATAGTAATCAAGGATGGTTTGGTCAGGGTAACACTTTTCCCCAAAAAAGACGCCTCGCTGCACAGTATGCGACGCGCCTAGCAAAGGGAATGAAACGGGGATGAAAAATGAGAGAAGCCGATAATTGAATAGAAAGAAACCGGATAATGATGCAGAAAACAGTGTGGCCTGAATCGTTCATTAGTCGGCTGGGTAAAATGGATGGAGTAATTAATAAGGATAGCGTAATTTACATACAACCCGCACAACTGGTGCATCGCCAGTCTTGCTTATTTATGGCCTGAAAAAAATATCTAAAATAGCATTCTTCGATAGGCACATTATTCTCTTCAAAGCTATCGGCAAGCCAGTCGATATTTCCCACAATCCAATCATCCTCATCTAATCCGTCCCGGTACATTTCATCATCAGGATCGATGATAGAGTAAACCCCCATCGTTCCCATATGATTTTCTTTATATTTTTCCGGTAAAGTGAACTCTTTTTCTTTATAAGATATTAACCAGTGGCCGTGGCAAAGCAGGTTGCCATTACGACTCCACTTAGCAACAAATGGATTACTCATCTTTATTCCTACCAGCATAAAAGCTGGTTATAAACGTATCACGACATATTTACAAAGTAAATCACCTCACAATCAATGTGTCATTTACAAGCCAGAATATAGAGATAAATACCCATTACACCTTAATAGGTACGAGGCCATTAACAATAAATTGATAAATATCAACTCGCACACAAATAAAATATATAAACAGGTAAAATCAAATAAAAAAACCCACTAAAACTAAATAGCTTTGCATATTACCGCTCCACTTTGGTCAGTCCGTGCTGATTACCCGGAAACGGTGAGGCGGCCTTCATAAACTGAGTAACACGGTTGAGTAATTGCCACATATACCGACATTGATGATTACGCGTTACCGTTTCATGTAACGACAACCATAGCCGCTCTATCGGGTTTAGCCACGGAGAATAGATTGGCAAAAACAGTATCCTGAACTTTTTATTACCTGCTAACCATCGTTCGACCTTGCGGCTTTTGTGAATGATATAATTGTCAACCACCAACGTTATCGTTCTGGCCCGCCGATATGTTCGTTTCAATATTACTAACAGATTGATAAATAAGTCAGAGTTCTTACTGCTGCCGCTGACATAATGGACTTGTCCTGTCCCTGCATGCAGCGCGCCCGCCAGGTAATGTTTTTGATTTATCCCCGGCGTGGCGATGCGTTTTTGCTGTCCTTTTAGACACCAGTCCGAGCCAATTTTCGGGTTTAAATCGATATCGACTTCATCTTGATAAAACACCGGATTATCAACCGAGTTTTGCACCAGAGCTTGCTCGATGGCTGTCCGTTTTTCCTCATATTGAGGGTCTTTTATCTTCAGTGTCGGCGCGGCTCTGCGCCAGACAAGGCCAGCCTGTCGCAGGTAGCGGTGCAATGTGACGGGATGAAGCGAGATATCAAAAAGCCGATTAACGACAAGCGCCAAAAGTTCGGTACTCCAGCGGGAGCGCAGCCAGCCGAAATCCTGTGGTGAACGCTGCACAAGAAGCGGCAGAATGCGCAAGATATCATCAACCGGCCACTGTGGCTCACGACCGGGCTTGAGACTTTTTAATCCATTAACACCATATAAAGTAAACAAATTAATCCACCGACCTACCGAGGAACGAGCCGCACACAATATTCTGGCGACCTCAGTAACGGTCATTCCTTGATGCAACATGAGCATCGCCATCAGTCGGCGAGCGTGGTTTTTATCATGAGTTTGTTGAGCTTCTCTTTTCATAAGACGTCGTTCTTCATCAGGGATAAATGCTATGATCGGCATAACTCAGTCCGGTTAGTGATGTGGGATATTTGGCGATTGATCAGATCGCTTAAATCGGACTGAGTTCCCTTCGAGTGATGTGATGGACGTCCCTCCTCAACATAATCCTGCCACACTTATGTTGAGCCGTCCCATTTATAGAGGAACAACATCATGAACACGATAAAAGTCGTCGGTATCGATCTGGCTAAATCCGTTTTTCAGCTTTGTGTCTGGATGAATGATGGGACCGTTGCCTGGAATCGAAAAGTTTCTCGCAGCAAGCTGTTAGATACTGTTCGTCAATTCCCGCCGGATACACTTATCGCAATGGAAGCTTGTGCAACCTCGCATTACTGGGGGCGGACTTTCCAATCCATGGGATACGCCATCCGGCTCATTCCAACCCAACATGTAAAGGCGTTAACTCGTCATCAGAAAAATGATGCCAATGATGCTCTAGCAATATGTGAGACGGCATTTCGTCCGGGGATTCACTTTGTTGCTGTAAAAACTCTTGAGCAGCAAGATATCAAAGCGCTGCGTTGTGCCCGTCAGTTGATGGTCGAACAGCGCACCGCCGCCGCCAATCAAATTCGTGCTCTGGCCGCTGAGCAGGGCTTCGAGTTCCCGGTTGGGATACACACTTTGCAACAGCGATTACCCGATTTGATTGAAGATGCGGAAAAGCCTGTGTCTCCGGTATTACGCCATTTGCTTTCCACTTTATTGGAAAACATCCACACACTGAATGAATATATTCGTTCAACAGAATATGAAATCGCAGCATTGTGTCAACAGCAACCCCGGTATCGAGCACTGATGACTATACCGGGTGTTGGCCCGCTCATCGCCGCCGCTTTTTTAAGTGAGGTTGATGCAGAACAATTTGCTAACGGAAGACAACTTTCCGCCTGGTGTGGTCTGGTTCCCCGGCAACATAGTTCCGGCGGGAAACACATCCTCACTTCGATGACTAAAAATGGTAACTGCGACCTTCGGACACTCATCATTCATGGAGCCAGAGCGGTCATGCGCTGTGCCCAAAAGCGGGATGACCGTCTTGGAAGATGGCTTAATCATGTCACTGAGCGACGGGGAAAAATGAAAGCCACCGTGGCGCTGGCAAATAAGTTAACACGTATTGTCTGGCGGTTGCTGTCTGAACCGGTTGATTTCAATATGGATAAGGCATTTGCGATGAAGTAATGATTTAGTTCGGCACAAAGTAAAAGATTTCCTGAGTTTGCAGGCACTGATGAGAAAACGGTAAACCAACCCTGTAATAACCTGAAGTAGATCCAGGTAGAAAATACCGGTCAAGTGATAAGGAAACAGGGTGCGGATGACATCATGGCGCGGGAAAATTTTCCCAAAAAGACGCCGGATATATGACAGCAAACCGTATCACGTCAGTACTTGTACGCCACGGGACGTCCATATATGATCTACTATTTTGCAAAGCTATTTAGTGGGCGGGGTACTGCTATTATCGTTATGTAAAAACCCTGGTGTTTTGCGGCACGTCATTCGGCTTCTGTCTGATACTTACAGTACCGAATGAACATTAACGTAACATTAGGCGCGTAAAAATTTAGGCTATTGCTGTGATAGCCTGTACTGACACTACCGCCAACCTTCTCCAACTTTGCTTCGCTGGTCGATATCAGTCAGAATGACGTTCACATGCCCATAAAGGGGTAACAATCCATTAGGGAGGATGACGGGTGTTTCCCTCTTTCTTAAGACGAATGACAGTGAAAAACGGCACCTATGCCAATGAAATCAGCGGTAGTATCACAATCAATCGCCCGGAAGAATGCTTGTTTGATCTTTGGCGAAAACCGGAAACGTTGCCGCTCCTGATGGGCCACTTTGCGAGTATTGAGATACTGAACCATACCGACTCTAACTGGCGAATTAACACACCGATTGGTGCGCTCATTGAGTGGCAGGCTCGTATTATTGACGAAAAACCGGGGGAATATATCCACTGGCGTTCACTGGAAGGCGCGCGTGTTCCTAATGAAGGTCGGCTTTCCTTTCGGCCAGCCTCGTCAGAAGCGGGGACAACAGTAACGCTAACCATTCGCTACAATCCACCAGGAGGCTTGATCGGAAAAAAGATCGGCCAAATGTTTGATATGTTTTCTCGCGATATGCTGACTAAAACGCTCTATCGTTTTAAAAAATTAGCGGAAGGTGAGTTGGTATAAGGCACCATCGCAACAGGTCATCATTGACCATATTTCTGAACTGACAAAAGCGCCCCAAAAAAGAGGAACGTAGAATGCTGGAATTGATTCAAGCCATTGGTCTTGGTCTGATGTTAATCCTGCCACTCGCGAACCCACTGACGACGGTAGCGGTATTTTTGGCGATGTCTGGCAATATGAGCCAAGGAGAACGCAATCGTCAGATCTTTCAGGCCTCGCTTTATGTCTTCATCATCATGACTGTCGCGTACTATGCAGGCCAGGTCGTGATGAATACCTTCGGTATTTCCATCCCCGGATTACGCATTGCTGGCGGGCTCATCGTGGTATTTATCGGGTTTCGCATGCTTTTCCCTCAGCAAAAACCAGAACATGCACCCGAAGTCAAAAGCAAAAAAGAAGAAATTAACAACAGTTTCTCCGCCAATGACGTCAGTATCGCCTTCGTTCCACTGGCGATGCCTAGCACGGTTGGGCCAGGCACCATTGCCCTCATCATTAGCTCTGCATCACAAATCAAGAGCGGCGTCGATATTACGCCATGGGTGATTACCGTCGCCCCCGTCCTTACTTTTATGTTGATCAGCCTGATCGTCTGGCTAAGTCTGAAAAGCTCTGGTCTGATTATGCGGCTGATCGGGAAAAGTGGTATTGAAGCCATTTCACGGCTGATGGGATTTCTGCTGGTTTGCATGGGGGTACAGTTCATCATTAATGGCACACTGGAGATCGTGCATTCTCTCCATTAGGCGGAATGATAATGGAGGTATCAGCATATTGCCAAATAGCCCAGTTAGCGTCTATAACTTTGAATAGCGGGGTTTATTCAACGGCCGTAAGAGATGTTCAGCCCGTGTTACATAACAAATTTTATATAACAATAAGAAAGATTAATTTTTGCTTACTTAGCGGAAAGTAGGGGCGGCCAATCATGAAAATAAGAAAGCGGTTCCCAGTCAATTTACGTTCACTCATTTTGTCTCTCGCCATTATCAGTATGATCGTTACGCTGACGAATGCTTATATCGCCGTTTATAACGTACAAAAAAAGCTCATTACCGATCAGATACTTAACTCGAACCTTAATTACTCCACCAAATTAGCTGCCACTACAGAAAGTTTTTTATCTTCCGCACAGCAGGAGTTAGCCTACAGTGCGACATCGATGGCGGGTAGTTTTAGCGACGATGATGCGCTGTTAGAGAAAAGCGAACAAACATTCCGCATGAGCCAAAGTTTTAATTCTGTTTTCGTTGCCGACCACCAGAACCACATACACGCGGTTTACCCAACATCGCTCAACCTGAAAGGAAGCACGCTGACCTCAGATGCCAGCAAGCTAGCGCTAGAGGAAAAAAACCGTTAATTAGCCAACCTTATATTTCCCTTACAGGCAATCTCATCGTGTTGGTTTCCTCCCCCATCAAAGATAAACAAGGCAATTACCTGGGCTACATCGGCGGAACCATTTATTTAAAAAGCAAAAGCGTGTTAAACGAGTTCATGAATACCCATTTCTATAACGATTACTCCAGCGTTTATGTCATCGATAAAAATGGAATTGTTCTCTACCATCAGGATAAACAGTGGGTCGGCAAGCCCGTCAACGACAAGAAAATTAAGGAAGCCTTTCAGAACAAAAAGAATGGGACGCTTGCCATACCCGATATGCGAGGCACGCCTTCTCTGGCTGGGTTTGATACAGTGGAGTCATCCGGCTGGGTTATCATTACCTTATATCCCTATCAAAATGTGCTCGATTCACTTAATAGCGTCATGCGTTCCGTTTTATACGAAGGGGCGCCAGTGATGGCATTAACGCTGATTGCACTTACCCTGCTTGCCTTCTCTATTGCCAACCCTTTGCGCTTGCTGGCCGTTTCTGCCAGTAAAATGGAGGAGCCCGATGTCATTGAAAAAATCAAGAAAGTTCCCTCTTGGTATTTTGAGGTCGACCAGCTAAAACGCGTCATTCTTTTCGGTACAGTGCTGTTACACAAGCGGATCGGCAAACTGAGTTTGCAAGCCCACACCGATCCACTCACCGGGCTACTCAATCGCCGTGGTATCTATGAAAATGTTGAACTCATTCTGTCAAAGAGTCATCAGGTTGCCGCTATCGTGATTGATATCGATCATTTCAAACGCGTCAATGACACTTATGGGCACAATATCGGCGATGACGTCATCAGGCTGTTGGCTAACAACATAAATCAAAGTTCACGAGAATCCGATCTGATTTGTCGCACGGGTGGGGAGGAATTCCTGGCGCTCCTACCCGATACAGACATGAAGCAAGCCGCCGAGATTGCCGAACGGCTGCGTAGAAAAGTTGAAAAAATGCCGCTGCCGATTCCTGAAAACATCACGATTTCATTAGGCGTCACCTGTTTTACTCCAGGAACGGAACAGCTCGATAGCATATTGAAAATTGCGGATGACGCCCTCTATCAAGCCAAGCATGAAGGTAGGAATCGGGTCGTTACCAAAATAGTCCCCCATCATTCGATCAAAAACGACATGCAATAGACACACGCAAAGTTAATCCAACAGCTTGAAGTATGGGCAAAAAAAACCCGCACGAGGCGGGTAAGGTCATTCTCATGACAGGGATGGTTAACTACACAACACTCACAGAGATGTGAGGTACTGACAAGGCATGGAAGGACTATAGCAAGCCAAATGTATAGTATTGTCATCAGCAAGTAAGGTTAATTTACTGGTTGTAAAACAACATTGATGAGGCTTTCTCTTCCCGTAATATCTCGCTATTTCAACCCACGACTCTGATGGCCATTACGCATTTTTCGCCTTCATCAACGCGATCAGCAGTGCCATCATTGCCAAATACGCGAGTCATCCCGCCGATAACCAGGCCAATAAGGGAATCGAAATTGATGAATATCCCCATGAGAGCAGCGTCAACAGCGTACCGGCGAATCACATTCACTTTACCACCGCCCCTATGAGACATTACTCTGATGACATGACTTGTCATGACCGGGCGCGCACATTTTCGCGGCCTTTTTCAAAATATTACGAGGCGATGAATGAAACTTTTCATTTACGAACACTGCCCATTCTGTGTCAGAGCCAGAATGATTTTTGGTCTGAAAAATCTGCCAGTTGAGCAATCCATCATTATGGAAGGCGACGTTGACACGCCAACGCGTATGGTCGGTCGCAAAGTGGTGCCGATTCTTCAGAAAGAAGATGGCAGCTTCATGCCGGAAAGCATGGATATCGTCCACTATGTCGACAGCAAGCAAGCGCCGTTAATCGCCAACCGACCCGTTGATGCCGATATTGAAGCCTGGTGTAAATCCGTTTCCAACGCGGTATTTAACCTTGCGGTTCCTCGCTTCACGAAAGCCGATTTCAAAGAGATTTCCACGCCAGAGGCACGTCATGCCTACACCCAGCGTGAAGAAAAAGCCTTCGGCGATCTGGACGCGTTGATAGCAAAAACGCCAGAGCTGATTGCAGAAGTGGAGCAGAAACTCGACGCGTTGGAGCCGCGTTTGGCAAGCGTCAACGCTATTTCCACCACCGATTTCATTCTGTTCCCGATCTTACTGTCGCTCACGATCGTGAAAGGCGTACAGTTTGGCCCTAACGTTCACGCCTACCTTAAGCGCGTATCAACAGCCAGTAAAGTCGCCCTATTGACCGATAAAGCGCTGTAAGCATAATACGATTCGCAATCACGTTATGGGTATAGCGTTACCCCATAACGTGTGGCCGATTTCAGTACGTGTTATATGAAATCATGACTATATGAAGTCATGACGACATAGAGTAGGCCTTACCCTACCTAGCGCTAGGCCGTCCTCCTTTGATTGACTAGCGCATTAACTTCAGCGTTAATCAGAGCAAATGCATCATAGCTTGCATAATCTGCCTTAACCCATCTTGTGCGCTGTAAATAGCCTGGGTCCTCTAATATTTCGATGACAGACTGCCTAATCTGCTGTTCACTCGACGTACTGGGTTGTAAGTTAATCCCGCATTTAGCAAACACCACGCGCGCGGCACTTTCCTGTTTATCTTCACCGACGCCAGCCACAATTAATAGAACGCCATCTTTCAGCGCGGAATTAATCGAACCATATCCACCATTGGTGATAAATATCGATAATTTTGGCAGCCAGTCATCATAAGAAAGGAAACTGACCACTCTGGCATTTTCAGGCAATGAGGCTTGTAGCGCATCAACCGAACGTCCCCCAGTCGTCGCCAGCACCCTGACGGGTAAATCCGCGAGGGCGCACAGCGTTGGCTCGATGAGCTGTTGGAGATCGACATTCGCCAGTGTTCCTTGTGACACGATAATAAGCGGTCGGCTGTCATCTGGTGCCCACCATTGCGGAACACGCTCTGCTGCGATGTGATGGGATAATGGCCCAATAAATCGCACACTCTCTGGCAAGTCACACCTACCGCAATGACCGGCGACCGCGGACCAGACAACAACAGCGGTAAAACACCATAAAAACAGTTTTCAACGATGAGCAGGTCGGCATGCGTCTTTGCCAACGCGTCACGCAATTGGCGATCCAGCAATGGAATGGGTGCAGCGAAGAAATTCTTCAGTGCCAGAGCCATCTGCGCGTTGCCCGGTGGCAGCGTAGCTCGCAGAGGGAAGTGCTGCTCAAGGTGCCCGTAGTCGAAATCAATCTCATCGCTAAAAGGGATAAAACCAACCCCAGCCGCCTCTGCCTGCTCACGGAACAACGCGCCGCTAAACAACGTGACGTCGTTTCCCTACTCAACCAAATAGCGAGCGATAGTCAGTAAAGGATAAACATGTCCCGGCGTTGCCATCGCCGCCATGAGAATATGTGCCATGGCGCTTTCCCTTATGCCGCGTTATCAATGCAAGTATTCACGCAAACCGGGGTGCCCTGAATATGCACACGTTGCAAATGACGAGCCGAATGGGCCGTAAAGGCTTCACGTCCATGCAGCAGTGAGAAGTTATCGGCTATCACCACATCACCCTGTAGCCATTTATGTGCATAATAATAACGGGGATCGTACAAATGGTGCCGTAGCGTCTGGCTAAATGCGCTTTGCGCTTCCGGTGTGACATTATGGTATTCCAGCGCATGCTGATTAAGGAAACGCTCCCCTTCGGTCGGCGGTTCGTTATAGCGCATAATCTCCCCAACGCCGTTAGGATGAGGAATGACCAATGGAGAAGTCACTTCACCACCATAGTGCACAACGGCTTTAATACGGTAAGTAATTGAAACACGACGCCACTCCTCGACTAACTGTGTGTCAGCCTCTGCCAACAAGCGCGTGGTATCAACGAAGGTGGTACGTCCCCCCTGATTCTGTCCCGGCGCAGAAACACAGTGGAACAGTTGAAATTCGGGGATAGTGGGCTTGTACATTCCATCCCAATGTAGAGGTACATAACTGTTATCAAAGATATGATCTTTGGTATCCGCATGCTCCTTCACATCCAGTATTGCCCCGAAAGGCCACATCATGATTTCTCCCCAGTGGCCAGCATACTCGGTCAACGTTTCAGGATCGGAAAACCCAGATGAAAAACCGCGTAACACCAGAAGATGATGCTCGCGAGCAAGTTCACGCAGTGTCTCGATCGGTAGAGTGGCAATGCTCTGCCCTACTTCAGCAGGCGTCAGCAACGCCCCAAAAGGGGAAAGCATTTCAATGTGGCAGTTCATACTATTCTCCATCATGTATATTCCTTTATAAGATGACAATTATCGATGTTTCGACGAATGATAAGGCGAGAACAGTACGCTTACGCCACATCATGCTGCTTAACGATGTAATAGCTAGGCGTACCACGGATCTCCACGACTTCACCAGCTAACTGCTGCGCATCGGCATTCTTCATGAGCACAAACTGGCCATTAACATTGGCGGCAACACCATGCCAAGGCGTCAACCAATCGTCCTTCGTGGGCATCATATGAATACCCAGTTTCAGGCTGTCCGAAGGCTGAGGATGAATAGATAGACGAATAGCATCTGGGAAATTTTCAGCAAGCAGGTTGCCCCATGCCCAGCTGCGCTGAATAACGCCACACGCACGCTTTTTGGCATCCTTCTGCAACGCCGCATTAGAACCGGTATAGTCTGGTCGCAGGCTATCTTCATAAAGAAAACGGGTGATTGAACGGTAAAGCTGCAAGCCTTCTTCACTCAGCATGAGTTGCGATTTAATCTCTTCTTCTGATTCAGCATAATCCTCAACCAGTCGCTGGCGAAGATGATCGTAGTCAGCAGTAAGCGCAGCCATGTTCTCTACATCCTTGAGATTAAAAACACTGAGATGAATAGCCCCCAATTCATGCAATAAGTTTTCAATTTCATGCTGGTAGGCATTAATGGTTTCGTCGCTAGTTCCAATCAGATCGCCAAATACATGCCCATCAGAGCAAATACGGATATGGGCTCCGGGCGGGTAATAAAGCTGAATGCGCTGGCATAATGAATTTAGAAATATCAGAGACAAGCGTTCCGCCATATCCGGTACTCTACCCAGCACTTTATAAGGGTTCGGAGATTTTACCGGGAACGCAGGCAGAATAAGTTCAATACGGCTATTTTTATCAACAAAAGCCCGAATTCTGGGTAATTGAACCAGAATCACCTGAGATTCTTCTTCACTAATTGATTTCGTCGAGTGAGTGAATCTACGCCGATATTGAATTAACTCACTTAATATTAGCGATGAAACTAATTCATTATTTATTATATCCAAAATAACCTCATTAATTTACATTAATTTTAAAAACGAAATTAACTGCATAGCTATGTCTCAGAAACAATAAAACAAAACCCCTTGTCGAGTACAAAAAAATACTGAATAACATATTCAGTATTTTTATTTACACTGCTAATAATTAACTTTGGATATAAAAAATACAATGAGGATTAATTATTAAAACCGAGGATAAGTGGCAATGCAGATTGATCTCTTCTCCTGTTCAGTACCGTACATTGCATCCCTGATTATTTGTCACCCCAGTAAATTCCGCTCCCGCATTGTAGAAGTGGAGTCCCGTTGCACCCAGCACAACGGCAAGCCCAACCCGCCCTCCGCCATCAACCTTAAAGGCCGCTGGTTCGAAGAGTGTGGCTTTATCACCGGGATACCCGTTACCGTCACGGTGGAAAGAGGGAGGATTATTATTGAGACGCAGATTAATTTATAGCGGCTGAACGCTAACAAAATAGCCGGAAGGATCGTTAGATCACTTCCGGATTTTTTAATTAGCTAATAAATAAAACAACCTCTTTCCCTTCAGTTTCAAGATAAGACAAGTTATCAGAAAATATATCCAGTAAAATATTATAACTTTTACTGTCATCTCTAAGAGCTTTCTTAACATCCACTAAAAAGACACACACTTTATCATTTTCAAGTGAGTCCAAACCACTAAACATAGAATCAGAAAAAGCATCAAAATTGCATCTACTATATAATGGCGAATCTAGAGGTAGAGATATTTTTATTTCATCAAAGACGTCATATATATCATTCGCTTGGCTGAAACAGGATTTAATTATCACATATCCATTTTTCTCATACTCACTAGATAGAGCATCCAATTCATTTGCTTGGAAAAAATTAAAAGACATATCATCTAATCCTCACAAAGATGGGTTTCCTGAATCACCGTAATGCGTCCATGTATAATATGTTTCACCTGTATTATTGTTGACAACAACTCGTCTAGCTCCTGCTCCACTTACACCGTGGCCGGGATCTACTCGATACTCGCTATAAGGAGAATTTGCACCACTTCCACCAGGCAATTCACCTTGATGATTTTTAAATGTAGTTCCCCATTTTTTCCCAAGAGCTCCAGCAGGTTTATCTCCGTTATCAATATGTCCTAGCGTTCTATTTACTGCTGCTTCTTCCGCAGCAGGAAGAGAGCCAGGGGTAATCATTGCAGGGTTAGCTCCTTTGGATAATTTCGCAGCCTCTTCAGCCGAATATCCTTGTGAGCGATAGTCTTTATACCTTTCATAGCGAGCCTGAAAAACAGACCGTGCCAACCCCAACGGGTCACAGAATTCTAAAGGATTTGTGACATACCCCTGCGGCCGGATACCACCATGTAAACCTATCGGATCATAGGGACGATCCCGACACGGTCGTACTTTTTAGCGCACTTAACCTATTGAAGCAACGGCCTTTTCAGACGGCGTTTTCAGCCTGTTTAACACCACATTAACCCGAACACCCCGACGCGCACTTTTAGCCCCGGACACGCTACCGCCACGCTGTGACTTCCCTGTCTGCATAAGCCACATCATAGCAGCGGCGGCAGCCGCTGCCATTAGTCGTTTTGTCTTTCGGGGTTTACCACGGCAACCCGCACGGCTTCCGCAACTCGTTTGGGGAAGCCGGGCGGGTTCTGCGGGTGCGGGCGGCAAAGAGTCCGCAAGCGTCGGCCTGCGACGCTCTGTTGCACGGTGCCGGAGGGAACGGCGGGTTTGCATGACCACGCCACACCGGGGCGGGTAGCGGAAGCTGGCGAGCGGGGAAGGAGCAAGGAGCCTGCCGACTGCGACCCCGCGCAGCCAGACGCAGCCGGGCGGGCATAAAGCCGTTAAGCGCCGTGACGAAGGAGCGGCTTCTGCTTTGGGGTTGATGTTGACGTTGGCCGAGGATTGACGCCGGAGCCTGCGCCGCCAGGGAAGGCGGCCACACCGTCGGAGCCAGGGAAGCACGCTGATGTTCGCAGCAGAGGGCGAAGCCCTGTGCGCCACACCTTACCCAAGCGCCGAACCCCGGCGGCCAGCCGCACGCCTTTGCCGAAGCAGCCCGCAGCGCGCCCATTGGCTGCCCGGCGCCGACATAATGTGTGTTACGCGTGGGATGCGTCCAGCATCTTGCGCGTAATGCCACATTATGTTGAATGACGTTCGGCCAGCAACGTAACAGGAAGAGAGTGATGAAGGTTGGCGCTGGCCGGGCGACATTTACCGCCGGAGCACCTTAGCTGACCAAGGCAAGAGGTGCGCCACGGACGGCGCGCCTTTTGCCCGGCACCGTACCACGGCCTTGAAGAGAGTGAGCTACTTTTTCGGGCTGTCCGGCGATGGTGTGGTATCGGTTTTAGCTTTCTTCCGGCGTCGGGCTTTCGGTTTCCGCTCTGCCGGATGCGTCTTCTCATGCACCTGTTTCAGATGACCGATAGCCACGCGGGTGTATATCTGCGTGGTTTCCAGTTTCTCATGGCCGAGTATCGCCTGGATGTGTCGTGTGTCCGCGCCCCGCTCCAGCATCTGTGTTGCCATACTGTGCCGGAACACATGACACGCCCCGGCTTTTTTCAGGTGCGCGTCATCCCGTATCGCACGGCCTGCCAGTATTGTCAGCGTTGACCGTGCCAGCCGCTTGCCCCATATCGTCACGAACAGGTAGCCGCTGTCGTGTTTGGTCGTCAGCCGCGGCCTTACCGCATCCAGATAGCGCTGTACCCAGACCAGCGCCCGCAGGCCAACCGGCACCACTCTGTCTTTATTCCCCTTGCCTTGTCTGACGACAAGCACCCCGCGCCCCACGTCCACATCGGCCAGCATCAGCCCGGACAGCTCTGAACGTCTTAGCCCCGTGCTCCACAGCATTTCCAGCACCGCACGGTTACGCAGTCCGGTTAATGTCTCGGTGTCCTGCGCATCCATCACCGCCTCGGTTTCTTCCTCGCTCAGTATCTGCGCCGGCAGCCGTTTCTCCGCTTTCGGCAGCGTCATCTGTTCTGCGGGGTTGTACAGGATGTGATGCCGTTGCAGCAGCCAGCGGAACAGCATACGGATAGCCGTCAGGCGGTTAAGCTGCCCACCCTGTGCCAGCGGTTTACCGTCCGTCTTGCGGTAGCCATGAAGATGCCGCTGATAGCCTTCCAGCACCGACAGGCTCACCTGTGCCGCCTGCGTCAGTCCCCGCTCTTCGCACCACGTCACGAACGGGCGCAGCCGTTCACTGTAGGATTCGATTGTGCGCAGGCTGTGGTTCGTCGCGGTCAGGTGTTCAAGATACGCCGTGGTGTACTGGCGTAACGTCTGTGACAGGCCGCTAAGATAAAGGGCTTCTGGGCTGGGTGGTTTGGGTCGGGTCATGGCGGCGCGTCCTGCGGAGTGAGGGGAAGAAGCAGATAAGGGAACTACGGTACGATGGGTTTATCCTGTGTCGCCGGAACAGGGCTTTTGCCGTTAACCCGACCGGATGGCGCAGACCCCTTGCCAGCACTGGCTTTAACAGCGATTGCCTTGTCCGACCGACCACCGACTGCACCCCGACCAGAGGCCGACCGTTTTTCACTTACCCCCGACCGGACGGCGTCGTAGTTACCTTTCTCTGACGTTTTTACTGTTTTCGCTGGCGTTTCCGGCACGTCGATAAGCCCGCACAGGTGCGCGTTATCCGCCTGTGCATCACCGTCAAACAGCAGTTCATAACAGAACGTCAGCCCCCGCTTGTACAGCATCAGGTATTCCAGTTCAACCAGTCGGGCAAGATGGATTTTCAGTTGCGTATCGCCCCACTGCACGGCGTCCCGTAGCTGTTTGCGGGTGAAGTGGTATTCCGCTTTCGGCTGACAACTGTCTTTTACCCATTGCTGTATCAGCAGCAACAGCTTCCGCGTCTGTGGCGGCATCTCGTCCAGTGTGCGACCAAGGATTTCATGCGCCAGTTTATTGGCCAGCACGATATCTGACCGCTCAACCTCGATATACTCGATAACCTGTCCACGATGCTCTACCGTCTTCACTTCCCGCTGGTACTGGTGCAACAGCGCGATAGACTGGATTAACGTCAGGTATTTCATATGGTCACGGCGAGTACGGGTTTTATCACTCAGGAACGTCAACTGGCTGGCGAACGGATTGACCACTTTAAGCGGACGTAACAGCCGCTGCGCGTTCTGGTGCAGTTCCGTCAGATAGCCTTTCTCGTTCTCCATCAGCAGCCCTTCCAGCGTCTGCTTGTGCCGCTGCAACGCATGGATTGCTTCCGTCTGTTCGCGGGATTCGTTCACGGTAAGCACAAGGCAACGGTTTAACAGCTCTTCATCCACATCGATGGCCGTGGTCGTTAACATCAGCATCACCGGGCCTTTTACCGTGTACTGCTTGGTCACCAGATTGCCTGTAGCATCATCCTTACCCGTACTGGCGATGGTCAGTTCGCCGTCGCTCTGCAACAGCTTCAGCGCATACGCCGCCTGCCGTACCCCCTCCTCTTCCGCGATGGCGAGGATTTTATGCTGGAGATTGGTTTCACCCAGATAGAACAGGCTCTGGCCTGTCATCGCGCTGTACTGTAAGCGCTCTTCCGGCGGGATAAGGTTCAGCACTGCATCCATCAACGAGGATTTGCCCGCCGCCGAACTGCTCTGGATTAACACCGCTAACGGCCTGTCCAGCTTGCGCGACACCGCCGCCAGATAACCCGCCACCAAGTTGGTTGATTCGCCGACCACGCCACACGCCGCAAGGTCATCCGTCAGCCTGCCGATAAGATTCGGGTCACGCAGCAACGCCAGCGCCGCATCCCGCTGTTCATCGGTAATATCCTGTGTGATTTCACCGCTCGTTTCCGGCTGGCTCAGATGCGTTTCCAGTGCCAGCAGCACACGGCCTAAGCGCTGTTTGATGTCACTTTCAGCCAGCCCCAGCTCTGACGCAGCCAGCCGCGCATACCCCGCCCGTGAACGGGCGCTCATCATATCCACGCTGTCCGCGAACACCACGCCGCTTTCCGTGTCCAGCACCTGCGCGTTCACCTTCATCACGCCGCTGCCCGCTTTCACTGACGTCATGCCCCGGATGCGCCATTGCTGACCGGACAGCGCTATCTCAACCTCACTATTCGGCAACGCTTCAACCACAACCCCGGCGGCTAAAGAGGTGGCGGGTTGAGACGGGTTTTCAGGCTGTGGCTCAGCGTCTTTTTCAGGCTCTGCACTGACTGTTTCCCCCATCGGTAACGCCCCGTCAACCAGTAACCCGAACGCCGCTTCCGGTTCAGCCACACTGCACAGATAGCCGTTCGCATCCATCCCCGACGGGAACACCACGCGGAACGGCGCGATGCCCTCAGCGACCAAGGACGCAGCCAGCTTTACCGCCCCTTCATCCCCTGCCGCGTCGTTATCGAACGCGATAAGCACCTGTTTCACACCGTGGCGGATAACCGCTTGGCGCATCTCCTCCGTGAACCCGTTCACCCCATACGCCGCCGTCACGTTGCGGTAGCCTGACACCCAGAACGACATCGCATCGATAAATGATTCACACAGGATGACCGTTTTACTCGCCACTAACGCCTGCTCGTTCCACACCCCGCCATGAGCGCCCGGCAGATACAGATGATTCGGCGTTCCGGCACGCAGACGGTCACCCACTTTGCGCCCGTACAGTTCCCGCACCTGACCGTGCATATCGATAACCGGAACGACTAACGACCCCGCCAGATGTTCATGCCCGGATGAGCGCAGCACCCCGATGACCTGCAACTGGCTGCGAACGGTGGCCCCGTCTTTCAGTTTGCTCGACGGCAGACGATAGCCCAACGTCCGGTTAGCGAACCCCAGTTTAAAGGCAGCGACTAACTCAGGATGATTCAGGCGACGCTTTTCCAGATAGGCGATGGCCTCCGGCGCATTGAGCAACGTATGGTGATAGAACTCAACCACGCGGCTAAGCAGCTCCTGCCTTTCCTGTTCATTAGCGATATCCGACACAGGCGGCAACGGGGCGGCGACTGGCACGCTACCCAGTTCCCCCCGCAGCCTATCGACCGCATGAGGCAGGCTCAGTCCTTCCGTCTTCATCACCCAGTCCAGCACCGAGCCGCCTGCATCACAGCCGAAGCAGTGATACAGGTTCTTCTCCGGTGAGATAACACACGATGGCGTGTTTTCCTGATGGAACGGACACAGCACCGCATAGTCCTTACCGCGCTTCACCACCTTTCTTCCCTGACCACGCACCACCTCAACCAGTGACACGGCGGCTTTCAGGTGCTGCAACTCAGATTCGGGGATGCGTGCCATATCGGGAACTCCTGTAAATACCTGTCAATAGGGTCTGGGTAAAAATAACTCGACAAGTATATACATCAGCTAGTAGTATTTACAACAGTATAATGTAAAACATGGAGTAGATTATGGTCATCAGGTCACAAAGGATTTCAGGTAAAACGACTATGGCCGCACCGATAAGCAATGAAGAACAGGTATTTATCACTGAGCTGGGTAAGCGGATAACCTCGCTAAGGAAAGACGCAGGGATGACACAGACGCAGGTTGCACAGGCGCTGAACGTCTCCCAGCAGGCCGTACAGGCATGGGAAGCAGGAAGGCGACGCATACAGATTTCCATACTCCCAGCCGTGGCGAGAGTGTTATCAGTTTCTCTTGAGGATTTACTCGGCGAGGAAGCGGAGAAGGCCGCCCGTAAACGTGGCCCGATGCCAAAATGGCAACAGCTTATTGAAGAGATAGACAGTTTGCCCAAGGCAAAACAGAAGATGATTTCGGAGATGTTAAGCGCCCTGATTGCTCAGGCGCGTAACTGACGGATAAATAACGCGGCGAAGATGAGTTCGCACCTCACCCACGCCGCTCACCACAAGCAACTAACAGGAGTAGTTACTATGGCTAAGGCACATTCTAAGTCAGACGTCACACTTAATAAACCCGCCAGAACAGAGCGTTACTACACCGTGGGATACGCATCGCACAACGGCAAGCCCAACCCGCCCTCCGCCATCAACCTGAAAGGCCGCTGGCTGGAAGAGTCCGGCTTTATCACCGGGATGCCCGTTACCGTCACGGTGGAAAGAGGCAGGATTATTATTGAGACGCAGATTAATTTATAGCGGCTGACCGCTAATAAAATAAAAAGCCGGAAGGATCGTGAGATCGCCTCCGGCTTTTATTTATTTTATTTTAACTTCCCAAGATGAACTATCGAAGACATTAATTATCGCAAAACAATTAGTTAAATTATCAACATCAACATCAACATATGATAATAGATCAGGACTAGCCACTATAAAAAATGTCTTTATATCATCTAGATGATTAGCTAATAGTTTCACTTCATCCCACGTCATTTCTAGTCCGTATTCTTTCGATAAAACCAACTCTTCAAAGTCAGGCATAGACAAGCCATAGAATGCACAACCTATCGCATCGATTTCATACAGATACCAATTCCAATTGTTATCAGGGATTTTTTTTATTAGATCATTTAGCTGCAACTTAATATTTTCGTGAGAAAACATTTTACCCATTTCAACTCTCATCATGGATACTCCAGTGGCTTAGCTGGCCCATGTTGAAGTGTTCCTCCAGTCGGGTTAGGGATAAAATCATGCTGGTGAGGATTAGGGTGATTACCTGGGCGACCATGATCTGTAAAATCTATATCTCTCTTAGGTACAAGTTTTCCATTGTCATCGTATCCCCATTCCCTACCTTGAAGATAATCACCTTTCCTACCCTTCTTCATTCCCAACTGAGTATGAGGAGCATCAACATCAGGGACAGGATTCCCATGTTTGTCTCTGGGTAAGGATCTATTTTTATAAGACTCGTCAGTTTTATCTTTCCCGCCTTCTTTCGGCGTCAACCCCAACGGGTCAACCCATTCTAATGGGTTATGAACATAACCTTGAGGCCGGATTCCCCCAAGTAAACCTATCGGGTCATAGGGACGATCCCGACACGGTCGTACTTTTTAGCGCACTTAACCTATTGAAGCAACGGCCTTTTCAGACGGCGTTTTCAGCCTGTTTAACACCACATTAACCCGAACACCCCGACGCGCACTTTTAGCCCCGGACACGCTACCGCCACGCTGTGACTTCCCTGTCTGCATAAGCCACATCATAGCAGCGGCGGCAGCCGCTGCCATTAGTCGTTTTGTCTTTCGGGGTTTACCACGGCAACCCGCACGGCTTCCGCAACTCGTTTGGGGAAGCCGGGCGGGTTCTGCGGGTGCGGGCGGCAAAGAGTCCGCAAGCGTCGGCCTGCGACGCTCTGTTGCACGGTGCCGGAGGGAACGGCGGGTTTGCATGACCACGCCACACCGGGGCGGGTAGCGGAAGCTGGCGAGCGGGGAAGGAGCAAGGAGCCTGCCGACTGCGACCCCGCGCAGCCAGACGCAGCCGGGCGGGCATAAAGCCGTTAAGCGCCGTGACGAAGGAGCGGCTTCTGCTTTGGGGTTGATGTTGACGTTGGCCGAGGATTGACGCCGGAGCCTGCGCCGCCAGGGAAGGCGGCCACACCGTCGGAGCCAGGGAAGCACGCTGATGTTCGCAGCAGAGGGCGAAGCCCTGTGCGCCACACCTTACCCAAGCGCCGAACCCCGGCGGCCAGCCGCACGCCTTTGCCGAAGCAGCCCGCAGCGCGCCCATTGGCTGCCCGGCGCCGACATAATGTGTGTTACGCGTGGGATGCGTCCAGCATCTTGCGCGTAATGCCACATTATGTTGAATGACGTTCGGCCAGCAACGTAACAGGAAGAGAGTGATGAAGGTTGGCGCTGGCCGGGCGACATTTACCGCCGGAGCACCTTAGCTGACCAAGGCAAGAGGTGCGCCACGGACGGCGCGCCTTTTGCCCGGCACCGTACCACGGCCTTGAAGAGAGTGAGCTACTTTTTCGGGCTGTCCGGCGATGGTGTGGTATCGGTTTTAGCTTTCTTCCGGCGTCGGGCTTTCGGTTTCCGCTCTGCCGGATGCGTCTTCTCATGCACCTGTTTCAGATGACCGATAGCCACGCGGGTGTATATCTGCGTGGTTTCCAGTTTCTCATGGCCGAGTATCGCCTGGATGTGTCGTGTGTCCGCGCCCCGCTCCAGCATCTGTGTTGCCATACTGTGCCGGAACACATGACACGCCCCGGCTTTTTTCAGGTGCGCGTCATCCCGTATCGCACGGCCTGCCAGTATTGTCAGCGTTGACCGTGCCAGCCGCTTGCCCCATATCGTCACGAACAGGTAGCCGCTGTCGTGTTTGGTCGTCAGCCGCGGCCTTACCGCATCCAGATAGCGCTGTACCCAGACCAGCGCCCGCAGGCCAACCGGCACCACTCTGTCTTTATTCCCCTTGCCTTGTCTGACGACAAGCACCCCGCGCCCCACGTCCACATCGGCCAGCATCAGCCCGGACAGCTCTGAACGTCTTAGCCCCGTGCTCCACAGCATTTCCAGCACCGCACGGTTACGCAGTCCGGTTAATGTCTCGGTGTCCTGCGCATCCATCACCGCCTCGGTTTCTTCCTCGCTCAGTATCTGCGCCGGCAGCCGTTTCTCCGCTTTCGGCAGCGTCATCTGTTCTGCGGGGTTGTACAGGATGTGATGCCGTTGCAGCAGCCAGCGGAACAGCATACGGATAGCCGTCAGGCGGTTAAGCTGCCCACCCTGTGCCAGCGGTTTACCGTCCGTCTTGCGGTAGCCATGAAGATGCCGCTGATAGCCTTCCAGCACCGACAGGCTCACCTGTGCCGCCTGCGTCAGTCCCCGCTCTTCGCACCACGTCACGAACGGGCGCAGCCGTTCACTGTAGGATTCGATTGTGCGCAGGCTGTGGTTCGTCGCGGTCAGGTGTTCAAGATACGCCGTGGTGTACTGGCGTAACGTCTGTGACAGGCCGCTAAGATAAAGGGCTTCTGGGCTGGGTGGTTTGGGTCGGGTCATGGCGGCGCGTCCTGCGGAGTGAGGGGAAGAAGCAGATAAGGGAACTACGGTACGATGGGTTTATCCTGTGTCGCCGGAACAGGGCTTTTGCCGTTAACCCGACCGGATGGCGCAGACCCCTTGCCAGCACTGGCTTTAACAGCGATTGCCTTGTCCGACCGACCACCGACTGCACCCCGACCAGAGGCCGACCGTTTTTCACTTACCCCCGACCGGACGGCGTCGTAGTTACCTTTCTCTGACGTTTTTACTGTTTTCGCTGGCGTTTCCGGCACGTCGATAAGCCCGCACAGGTGCGCGTTATCCGCCTGTGCATCACCGTCAAACAGCAGTTCATAACAGAACGTCAGCCCCCGCTTGTACAGCATCAGGTATTCCAGTTCAACCAGTCGGGCAAGATGGATTTTCAGTTGCGTATCGCCCCACTGCACGGCGTCCCGTAGCTGTTTGCGGGTGAAGTGGTATTCCGCTTTCGGCTGACAACTGTCTTTTACCCATTGCTGTATCAGCAGCAACAGCTTCCGCGTCTGTGGCGGCATCTCGTCCAGTGTGCGACCAAGGATTTCATGCGCCAGTTTATTGGCCAGCACGATATCTGACCGCTCAACCTCGATATACTCGATAACCTGTCCACGATGCTCTACCGTCTTCACTTCCCGCTGGTACTGGTGCAACAGCGCGATAGACTGGATTAACGTCAGGTATTTCATATGGTCACGGCGAGTACGGGTTTTATCACTCAGGAACGTCAACTGGCTGGCGAACGGATTGACCACTTTAAGCGGACGTAACAGCCGCTGCGCGTTCTGGTGCAGTTCCGTCAGATAGCCTTTCTCGTTCTCCATCAGCAGCCCTTCCAGCGTCTGCTTGTGCCGCTGCAACGCATGGATTGCTTCCGTCTGTTCGCGGGATTCGTTCACGGTAAGCACAAGGCAACGGTTTAACAGCTCTTCATCCACATCGATGGCCGTGGTCGTTAACATCAGCATCACCGGGCCTTTTACCGTGTACTGCTTGGTCACCAGATTGCCTGTAGCATCATCCTTACCCGTACTGGCGATGGTCAGTTCGCCGTCGCTCTGCAACAGCTTCAGCGCATACGCCGCCTGCCGTACCCCCTCCTCTTCCGCGATGGCGAGGATTTTATGCTGGAGATTGGTTTCACCCAGATAGAACAGGCTCTGGCCTGTCATCGCGCTGTACTGTAAGCGCTCTTCCGGCGGGATAAGGTTCAGCACTGCATCCATCAACGAGGATTTGCCCGCCGCCGAACTGCTCTGGATTAACACCGCTAACGGCCTGTCCAGCTTGCGCGACACCGCCGCCAGATAACCCGCCACCAAGTTGGTTGATTCGCCGACCACGCCACACGCCGCAAGGTCATCCGTCAGCCTGCCGATAAGATTCGGGTCACGCAGCAACGCCAGCGCCGCATCCCGCTGTTCATCGGTAATATCCTGTGTGATTTCACCGCTCGTTTCCGGCTGGCTCAGATGCGTTTCCAGTGCCAGCAGCACACGGCCTAAGCGCTGTTTGATGTCACTTTCAGCCAGCCCCAGCTCTGACGCAGCCAGCCGCGCATACCCCGCCCGTGAACGGGCGCTCATCATATCCACGCTGTCCGCGAACACCACGCCGCTTTCCGTGTCCAGCACCTGCGCGTTCACCTTCATCACGCCGCTGCCCGCTTTCACTGACGTCATGCCCCGGATGCGCCATTGCTGACCGGACAGCGCTATCTCAACCTCACTATTCGGCAACGCTTCAACCACAACCCCGGCGGCTAAAGAGGTGGCGGGTTGAGACGGGTTTTCAGGCTGTGGCTCAGCGTCTTTTTCAGGCTCTGCACTGACTGTTTCCCCCATCGGTAACGCCCCGTCAACCAGTAACCCGAACGCCGCTTCCGGTTCAGCCACACTGCACAGATAGCCGTTCGCATCCATCCCCGACGGGAACACCACGCGGAACGGCGCGATGCCCTCAGCGACCAAGGACGCAGCCAGCTTTACCGCCCCTTCATCCCCTGCCGCGTCGTTATCGAACGCGATAAGCACCTGTTTCACACCGTGGCGGATAACCGCTTGGCGCATCTCCTCCGTGAACCCGTTCACCCCATACGCCGCCGTCACGTTGCGGTAGCCTGACACCCAGAACGACATCGCATCGATAAATGATTCACACAGGATGACCGTTTTACTCGCCACTAACGCCTGCTCGTTCCACACCCCGCCATGAGCGCCCGGCAGATACAGATGATTCGGCGTTCCGGCACGCAGACGGTCACCCACTTTGCGCCCGTACAGTTCCCGCACCTGACCGTGCATATCGATAACCGGAACGACTAACGACCCCGCCAGATGTTCATGCCCGGATGAGCGCAGCACCCCGATGACCTGCAACTGGCTGCGAACGGTGGCCCCGTCTTTCAGTTTGCTCGACGGCAGACGATAGCCCAACGTCCGGTTAGCGAACCCCAGTTTAAAGGCAGCGACTAACTCAGGATGATTCAGGCGACGCTTTTCCAGATAGGCGATGGCCTCCGGCGCATTGAGCAACGTATGGTGATAGAACTCAACCACGCGGCTAAGCAGCTCCTGCCTTTCCTGTTCATTAGCGATATCCGACACAGGCGGCAACGGGGCGGCGACTGGCACGCTACCCAGTTCCCCCCGCAGCCTATCGACCGCATGAGGCAGGCTCAGTCCTTCCGTCTTCATCACCCAGTCCAGCACCGAGCCGCCTGCATCACAGCCGAAGCAGTGATACAGGTTCTTCTCCGGTGAGATAACACACGATGGCGTGTTTTCCTGATGGAACGGACACAGCACCGCATAGTCCTTACCGCGCTTCACCACCTTTCTTCCCTGACCACGCACCACCTCAACCAGTGACACGGCGGCTTTCAGGTGCTGCAACTCAGATTCGGGGATGCGTGCCATATCGGGAACTCCTGTAAATACCTGTCAATAGGGTCTGGGTAAAAATAACTCGACAAGTATATACATCAGCTAGTAGTATTTACAACAGTATAATGTAAAACATGGAGTAGATTATGGTCATCAGGTCACAAAGGATTTCAGGTAAAACGACTATGGCCGCACCGATAAGCAATGAAGAACAGGTATTTATCACTGAGCTGGGTAAGCGGATAACCTCGCTAAGGAAAGACGCAGGGATGACACAGACGCAGGTTGCACAGGCGCTGAACGTCTCCCAGCAGGCCGTACAGGCATGGGAAGCAGGAAGGCGACGCATACAGATTTCCATACTCCCAGCCGTGGCGAGAGTGTTATCAGTTTCTCTTGAGGATTTACTCGGCGAGGAAGCGGAGAAGGCCGCCCGTAAACGTGGCCCGATGCCAAAATGGCAACAGCTTATTGAAGAGATAGACAGTTTGCCCAAGGCAAAACAGAAGATGATTTCGGAGATGTTAAGCGCCCTGATTGCTCAGGCGCGTAACTGACGGATAAATAACGCGGCGAAGATGAGTTCGCACCTCACCCACGCCGCTCACCACAAGCAACTAACAGGAGTAGTTACTATGGCTAAGGCACATTCTAAGTCAGACGTCACACTTAATAAACCCGCCAGAACAGAGCGTTACTACACCGTGGGATACGCATCGCACAACGGCAAGCCCAACCCGCCCTCCGCCATCAACCTGAAAGGCCGCTGGCTGGAAGAGTCCGGCTTTATCACCGGGATGCCCGTTACCGTCACGGTGGAAAGAGGCAGGATTATTATTGAGACGCAGATTAATTTATAGCGGCTGACCGCTAATAAAATAAAAAGCCGGAAGGATCGTGAGATCGCCTCCGGCTTTTATTTATTTTATTTTAACTTCCCAAGATGAACTATCGAAGACATTAATTATCGCAAAACAATTAGTTAAATTATCAACATCAACATCAACATATGATAATAGATCAGGACTAGCCACTATAAAAAATGTCTTTATATCATCTAGATGATTAGCTAATAGTTTCACTTCATCCCACGTCATTTCTAGTCCGTATTCTTTCGATAAAACCAACTCTTCAAAGTCAGGCATAGACAAGCCATAGAATGCACAACCTATCGCATCGATTTCATACAGATACCAATTCCAATTGTTATCAGGGATTTTTTTTATTAGATCATTTAGCTGCAACTTAATATTTTCGTGAGAAAACATTTTACCCATTTCAACTCTCATCATGGATACTCCAGTGGCTTAGCTGGCCCATGTTGAAGTGTTCCTCCAGTCGGGTTAGGGATAAAATCATGCTGGTGAGGATTAGGGTGATTACCTGGGCGACCATGATCTGTAAAATCTATATCTCTCTTAGGTACAAGTTTTCCATTGTCATCGTATCCCCATTCCCTACCTTGAAGATAATCACCTTTCCTACCCTTCTTCATTCCCAACTGAGTATGAGGAGCATCAACATCAGGGACAGGATTCCCATGTTTGTCTCTGGGTAAGGATCTATTTTTATAAGACTCGTCAGTTTTATCTTTCCCGCCTTCTTTCGGCGTCAACCCCAACGGGTCAACCCATTCTAATGGGTTATGAACATAACCTTGAGGCCGGATTCCCCCAAGTAAACCTATCGGGTCCTGCGACAGGTACTGCCCGCTCTGTGCATCATAGTAACGATGCCGGTTGTAGTAAAGCCCCGTTTCCGTATCGTACAACTGCCCCTGATAGCGCAGCTCACAGTACACTTCCTCATTCGCCGCATCGCCCAGGTAGCGCCGCAGCGGGATGGGGCGTCGCTCTTCACGATGTGCGCCCCACAGCCCCTGCTCCCCGCGCCAGCGAACTTCCCCTTCCTCACTGCACAGCTCTCTTGCCGTCCCCGTCAGGTCGGTCACGATGTAATGCAGTTGTGTTCTGTCCCCCTGCGCTTCCACCTGTGCCAGCGGCCGAAAGCTACCCGGCTCGTACACCCACTGTACTTCCCTTGCCGCACTGCCATCTGCATAGTATTGCTGCTGACCGATAAGCTGGTCACCGTCCCAGCGATACGCCACCCGCGCTACCGCCTGCGCCGACGGGAGTTGTCCCTCGCGCACCTTGCTTACCCGGCGACCAAACGCATCGTAACGATACCGCCATCGTGCCCCGTCCGGCAAACTCACCCGCACCAGACGGTCCTGTACATCCCAGTCAAAGTGCGTGTCCTTCGGCCTGAACCCCGCCCGCGTTTCCCGCTTCATCACCAGACGTCCACAGTCATCGTACCGGTACTGCGTATGGCCACGCTCCACCACCCGACCCGCCGCATCGTACCGTGCCGACGACTGCACCACCGCATCCTGCACCTTCAGCGTCTCACCCAGTCCCGGCGCTATCTGCGACACCTCGCACAGGTTCTGTTCGCTGTCGTAACCAAACAGCCGCGCCTGACGCCGCCGTCCTTCATCACGACGCTCCGCCGTTACCTGACCCGCCCCGTTCAGCCGGAATGCCTGCTCACCCCAGTGACTGTCGCTGATGCCCGTCAGGCGGTCCAGCACATCGTACTGATAACGACGCTCCAGCACGTCATTCACCCGACCATCCGCCCCTTCCAGCGCCTGACGCTGTAGCAGCCCCGTCGGACTCCATTCGTGGCGTAGTGAAAACCCGCTGCCGTTACTCCGGCGTTGCTCTTCTCCCGCCGCCGTATGGCTGAACTGCAACGGCTGGTGTGAACCAATCCCCAGCGACGACAGCCGCCCCGACTGCCACGCCAGTTGCAGTGGCGCCAGAATCCCTTCGACCACGGCACGCTGACCGCCCGCATCGTAACCGCTCTGCACCGCCTCGCCGTTCACCGTTTCCGATGTCACCTGCCCTGCACGGTTATAGGCGTATTCCACCACCGCATCCGGGCTGGCGGCTTTGATTAACCGTCCCGCTACGTCATACGCCAGTTCCGTGATGCCGTCCGTTTCCCCGTCCGCTTTCCGCGCCGTGATACGCGTTATCCGCCCTGCCGCATCATGCTCGTAGTGCAGCGTACTGCCATCCGGTGCGGTGCGCTGCACCAGCCGGTCTGCCACATCGTAGTCATAACGGTACACCCGACCGTCGTAATGCCGCTCCTCGCTCAACCGACCGCTGGAGTCAAAGCTGTACGTCCAGTCCCGTCCCTGACTGTTCGTTACCCCGGCGAACTCCGCTTCCGCATTGTAGTGGTAGCGCACCGTTGCACCCAGCGGGTCAGTCGCTTCCAGCAGGTTATCGAACGCCCCATAGCGGAACTGATAACGCTGCCCCAGCGCATCCGTCACCGCCGTCAGGTTACCTTCCACATCGTAGCCAAACCGCGTCTCGCTGCCATCTTCATACACCACTTTCGACGGTGATTCGCGTACGCCGTCATACTCCCAGCGCCGCACCTGTACGCCCGCTTCATGCCCGATATGTCGCTCGGTCAGGCGGTCAAGGTCGTCATAGCGGAACATCACCGCTGGCGTATTATCCCGCTCAAGGCGGCTCAGCAAGCCACGGCGGTTATAGTGATAACGCTGCAACACACCGTCCGGGCCTATCACCGTCGACAGTTGCCCTGTTTCACCATAACGGTACAGCCACTCGCGTCCTTCCGGGTCATTAACCTCGACAACCTGCCCGACGGCATTACGCTGATAGCGCCATTCACTGCTCAGTGGGTCGGTATAGCTCAGCAGTTGTCCATTGTCGTCATAGGCATACTGATGCGTTGCGCCGTCAGGCAGCGTCACTTCTGTCACCAGCCCCCAGTCATTGCGCTGATACACCGTACGGCCACCCAGCGGGTCAGTCTCCGCCACCAGTTGGTTATCTACCCACTCGTATCGGGTCTCACCGCCGTCCGGCGTGCGCTGGAGCAGAATATTATTGCGCTCGTCACGCACGTAGCTGAATACCCCGCCAAATCCGCTGTGGTAATGGCTGGTTAGGGTGTCATCGTCATATTCAAAGTGCCCCGGCCAGTAGCCTTCCGAGGTTCTGTCCCGGATCGCCCGGCCTTTTTTATCGTAGTCATGCTCAACCCAGGTTGAGCCTAAATCCGACCAGCGTAGTAGCCAGCCTTCTTGTGAGTAGCGATAGTCAAAGTTACGCCCCTCATCTGCCCGTACGCTCAGTAGATGCCCATGGTCATCATAGGTATAGCTTGCCAGCGTTTTTAATGGCTGACGCTGCGGGGTACATAGCGTGAGTACTGTGACCCTGCGACGCTCCGTTGTTACGTGGATCAAGCGCCCGTCCGACAGCACCACCCAGCACAGTTCGCCCAGCATCCATTCGAAAGTCACTCGATTACCGGCTGCATCGTCAATCGACGTCAGACAAAGCTGGAGACCGAGCGCATGCTCAAACCGATAGCGCAGGCCATCAACATGATGAAGGACGAGTTCACCTTGTTGGCGGATCAGCCGCCATTGCAGGTTGGACGGTGAACGGCTGACCTCTCCCTCATTGGGCAAGGTGAAGAACGCCTGATTGAACTCACCATCTGTTAGCGTTGCCACCCCGTTGTTGAGCGTCAGGCTGATATCCCAGTTGGTGCGCCACAGCCTCCCCAGCAAACCGGAGTACCGTTCTCCTGTAGAGCGATAGTAGCGTTGCAGTGAAAGTGGCAACGACCCCGCCAGTTGAATATCGGTACGTTTCTCCACCACGGCACCGGTTGCCATGTCGACCGGGTCACCTTTTTGCTTGCTATCTTTGCTATCTGCCTTGTTAGTACCATTCCGATTATTCGCATCCTCCTGCCCCCCCTCTTTTCCCGACGGCTTTTCAGTATTTCTGCCCGCATTAATGCTGTTCGCCTCTTCCGGAGGGGCTTCGCTTTTTTTCTTTACGGGCTCTTTCGGTTTGGGATTTTCTGCAACGGCATCAGCGGGTTTGGAAGGTTCTGATTTGTGTGGCGCCTTGCCTTCTGGAGCGGGTTTTTCAGGATGAGGGGGTTTCACCTCGTCACCACTAGGCTTGACATCGCTTTGTGTCGTTGCGGTTGGCGCATCAGTAGACTCAGACTTTGAACCAGAGGATGGACTGGCCGCCCTGCTTTCCGCCGTTGTATGGCTTGGCGGGGCATCGGCCTTTTTCGTGAAGGAACCTTTAGGCCTCGGGCTACCAGAAACCCGTGTCAGAATCAGAGGAATAAACTTATCGAATTCTGTCTCAAGGGTCGCAATGGCCTCATCGTAACGTTTCACTAACTGATCCAAATAGTCGAGCATCTTGCTGAACCGATCTTTCATCAGCGCAACAATCCAGCCATCCTTCTCCGAGGCCTTCATTGCCGTAACCAAAGCCTGCTGCATGGTCAACAGCATCGCTTTGCCTTTCTGTCCATACTCTTTCAGCAACCCACGCAGTTCGGTGACACCTTTCACCAGATTACCGTTGGACAGGCTGCGGATCGTTTTGATAGCAAACTGCACAGCCGCAGGTGAGGAGGCATTTCTCAGCGCTTTAATAATCGCTCGTCCGCTCACCTTAATGGCGTCACCCAACCCAGGAATAACCCCAATCACACACAGAACACCACCGGCCACATGCAGCGGATCTTTCATCTGCTTAGGATCTTCATGGGTTTGCCAACACCACTCACCAATGGAGTACACGTCCAGCGCTTGCCCCACCACAGGAATACAACCCAGAATAATCTCGCAGAACATCATGAGCGCGGCGTTATCATCCCCACCCGCATCCGCCGTTTCTGCCGCGAGGCTATGGTGGATCTTGTTGATAGCCTGCTTCAGTTGGCGATTACCGCGGTTAATCTTTTTGTCCAGTTCCCAGAAGCGACGATAGGCCTTTGTGTACTCATCTGGGATGGAGGTGAATATTCCCGCACCATCAATATCAATATGTCGATCACTGCTGTCATCGGCGTCATACGTTACCAACCCCTGTTTACGCAGGAGAAGGAACAGCGTGAAATACTCACCTGCTAGTGCGGCATAACCCGGAGTTGACTGTAATACAGGGTTGTTCTGGATGGTTTCCTGCGGTGTAAACTCATCTTCACCTTCCTCCAGCATCAATTCAAACGTGCCCCCCCCCATGTCATAAATAAAACAGAGTCCATTGGCATCCGTCTGCCCGTGGATTTCCGTTTTATTGCTGTCGATGAGGACAAATGGCGCATTGGGAACCGGCTCACCAGAGTCGTAATGGTAATAAATCAGAACTTCATAACCACACTTGGCACAGCCTCCTGATATTTTTTTATCCGTGCTAAAACCCCGACCCGCTGCATCCTCACTGGAAAGCAGCGTTGCCTGTTTGTTTTGACTCATGAAATGGCGTCCTTTTTATTTTATGCTTCGTCCAGGTGGTCAATGGCTGCCTGATACAGGCGATCCATACGGCTTTGTGTGCCAATATATTCCGGCTGGACCAGAATGTTTTTTGCCCAGGGCTGATGCATGAATTCCGACGAAAGTTCTGTCGCCAATGCCAGCCAGCGCACGATATCGCGGTCGTTGTTAAAGCCGTTGTTTTTCGCCTGTTCCGCCTGCTGATGGATAAACACCAGTAGCTCATCGTCAGCCGCGTTCTGCCAGCTAGCATGGTAGGTGCGTAGATGTTCCCTATAGCGCGCCAGATTGTGATGCTCGTAGGGCACCATAATGGCTTGCCATTGTTCGTCACTCAGTTGGCGCGGCAGGATGTTTGGGATGGTGTGGGGTTCGCGGGCGGTGAGGTTTAAAGCACGTACCGCGCCGTCAGGAGAAATGTCGCAGAAGCTGGCTATCGGGCCATAGAGTGCGCAGGCTTCTTGTGCGGAACTGGCGGATAACAGCTGATTCACCACTTGCCAGTCACCCACGCGCAGGATGGCATTCTCCCCGGAAGGTGAAGTCACCAGGCTCCACTGCCGCAGATGTTTTGTGACCTCAAGCAGTTGATCGAGCGGTGAATACGCCTGCATAAACCATTCCAGCTGTAGCCCCATTCCCCAGCCCGGCTGGGTGACAATATGTTCTTTCACCTGCGACCAGTTAGCGGCGTGAAGCGGGATGCAATAAGGCGATACTGATGCATGAACGCGCCCCGTGTCTCCCCAGTACAAACGCGTCTGCTCCAAACTGCCTCCCCAGCGTTCGGCCAGCCACGGCACAGCATCGTTCATCGACGCTTCAGCAATAACAAAACAGCCGCCCTGAGCGATGCGCGCTTGCCAGACAGCGTCATCTTCTGGCATCAGTTCAAGGAAAGGTTGCGATACACTCACAGCGTGACCTCCGTTATGTCTGGTAACTCTCCCCGCATCCAACCGGGGCGATGGTAATTAAGCTGCACATTTTCAATTCGTTCAGGCTCAGATTTGAAAATCCGAATACTGTCCGCCATCGAATAACGTTCAGTCAGATGAATAAAGATCGGGTGTAAATAGAATTCACTGCCGAGTACCCAGCGATGAGCAGACCAGGCTTCACACTCCGCTTCACTGGCTTTGGGATAAGCGTTTCTGGCGAATTCAATACCACTAATAAAGCGTTTTTTTACTATTTCGATATCCAGTGGAAAAACACATTGCGCGCTAACAAAAAGAAAGAGTTCATTCGCTAATCGGTGTAGGCGATTGTCATTAGCGAGAAGATAATATTGATAACGCGTTAAATTAATCTGGTATGCACTATTAATATCGTTCTTATCTTCTTTATTAATATCTTGTTGTGCGAATAGCTGATATTCCCCACGTTCGCTATTCACTATGGGTAAGTACAGGTTATTCAGTGGGCCGAGAAAATCCGTTTGAGCAGTAAGTTCCAAGGTGGACCACCAAGCCGATAAAACGTCTGGTGCGTAGCTACGAAATAGCGCTCGTGTGCCATCAGGCCAGAGACAGAAAATGCGTTGCTGCCAAAAATCAACCATTTGCTGCAATGTCAGCTCGCCATGCATGAGGAGCACGCCACCATGTTGCTCCGGCTGTGTCTCAGTCAGCCAGTGCAGCAGTGTTTCGCCGGGTTTGCCTTCTTCTATTTTCACCACAATAGGCGCCCACATCTGCCAGTTTTCGGCATCCTTACCCAAATGCAACTGTTGCCATATCTCTGCCGCGGCAGGTTGAAAAGCCTGCCAATATTCAGGTAATGCGGGATAACGTAGCGGTGAAATGATCGCATACAAAGGCGCGTCAAACTGGCTGATTTCAAACAGGGTATAACCGTTTGCCATCATCGTTATTTGCCTGTAAATAAATAAGATAGATTTTGATATAACAAGAACATGAATAATCACATTTCATGCCCCAACAATCATGTAAATTATCGGGATATGAAATGTAATTTTTTTATGAAAAGAAATGAATAATAAAAACCACGAATCAAAAATAAATTACAGCGGTAATCCTTTTTCCCAGCGCCCTCTCACTTCAGCGGGCGACAGTGGTGGGAATTTAACGCCGCGCTCCAGCAACCGCTGTTTCACCTTCAGCGCCCAAGGGTATTGAGGAGATTTAGGAGACATAATGGATAAGCTGTCGTGTACACGCCACGCTAGGCTACTGCCGGTTGAAGAATAGGTATCGAAACTTGCGCCCTGTTCAATCAACCAATAAACAATTTCGTATTCATTTACATAGGCGGCATAAAGCGCACTATTTCTTTTATTTTGATCTTCTAAATTCAGATCAGCCCCTTTCTCAACGAGTAGCTTAATATCAGCCCATCGTTGCTCATTAATGGCACTAAATATTGCAGGCTGACCACGACGACCAATTGCATTCGGATCTCCACCGGCATCCAGAATAATGCGAAGCCAGTCTGGATCTTTAGCGCCCGCCACTGAATTGACTGCGCTGTCGCCAAAGCCGTCTTTATAGTTTGGATCGACACCCAGTTTAAGCGCCAGCGTGATGGCCTTTTTATCCTTCGTCTCATAAATCAGCCATAGCAGCGGCGTGATGCCTTCTTTTCCCTGAATATTCAGGTTAACGCCCTGCGACAGCTGATGACGAGCTGCCGTTTCGTCACCTTTTTGAATACTTTCCAGTACCGCCACCACGGGCAGTTCAAAAAGTTCACTCGCCCGCATACTGCGTCCTCCTGCCTGACAAGCGGTTAATAACCCCAAAATAACGACGCCCAACCATTTTATACGTGCCAGCCATTGCATTATATTCCCCTGAATGTATTGGTTATCTTCCCGATATCTTCCTTTTTCTGGCTTTCAATGCCCGCAATCACCTGATCCATACCGTGGCGTGCAATCGGTGAACCGCCAACAGCGGGAAGAGCCATCATATCACCGCTTGCTTTCGGCAGGCCCCCTTCCAGTAATTTTGCAACACCGATGACTCCCCCAAGCACTGCACCGGCGGTTCCACCAATCAATGCGCCCGCGCCAGACAATAAACCTGGAATCAAAGCCTTACCGTAGGTTTGTGCCATGGTCAATATCTCGCCATCGACCGCTTGTGTTTTAATCAATGACGCTGTTTCTGCCAATGTCGCACCACCACCTCGCAAGGCAGTATTCTCATGTAATCCTGCGGCA
Source organism: Pectobacterium araliae (assembly GCF_037076465.1). Classification (NCBI taxonomy): domain Bacteria; kingdom Pseudomonadati; phylum Pseudomonadota; class Gammaproteobacteria; order Enterobacterales; family Pectobacteriaceae; genus Pectobacterium; species Pectobacterium araliae. Next base: position 3,377,517 of record NZ_AP028908.1, read on the forward strand.
TTGAACGTATAGCCGGGAAGTTTTGTCACACTGACCGCAGCAGAGGCTAACCCGCCTCCCAGAGAATGGCCAACAATAACAGGTGGAGGATTTGGCATCAGATCTTTGACTTGAGTCGCGAGATCCATTGCTTGTTTGTACTGCGCTGATTCAAATCCCATACCCTGAGTGGCGTTAGTCAACCAATCTTTAACGCCTGTCACCGCATTATTGGTGCCCCGGTAGGTTAACATCGTTTCGCCATTAATTGCTGATTTGAACAGAGCAGAACCAAACCCTGTTTTCTTATCCATAAAATCATTGTCTGTCAGGCCAGGAAGCTTACTCGTGTCCAGAATATCCAGCCCAACCGGTGCTTTCGGCAATTTATCCAACACACCGCGCCGAAATTCATCGACCGAATACACATACTGGGCGGCCTCAGCGCGTAGGATGCTGTCGTTATTAAATGCCAGCCGCTTCGCCGCATCGGCTAACCCCGGCAACGATGCCGCTTCGGTTGCCAACTTGGCACGCGCCAGATAGCGATCTTTACGCTGTGCAACGGAGAGCAGATCGTCAAGAATGGGTAGCTCAGCGACCGAAGCCCAGTCCATCAACGTCGGCAATAGCATCGGTGCCAATGCCAGCAGAGGCGCGCGGCTTTTTGCCGATTGCTCAGCGCAGGGTTTCACCGGGGACTGATAGGGCGAATCGCCAATGATGACGTTCCCACTACCCGCTGCAACCGAGCCGCCACAGCCGATCGCATCACCGATACGCGCCGCCAGCTTTCCATTGATGATGACCGTACCAGAGCCCGCAGATATCGCACGATTGTGCACACCGTGAGGCATATTCGGGCAGGGGCAAGCGTGGAGTAAGACCCCGTCGCTTTTACGGGCGGCCGGTTTGCCATTGATGATGACATCACCGCTGCCTTCAATAATCGGGGTGGCAGGAAAGCAACCGTGACCCGCACAACTGTCCCCTAAACGTGCAGCACCTGGCATAGTTCCTCCTTAACGTCTGTCCGGCGCATCCGGCAGCGTGGGCTTCGTGGGATCTTCTGGCGTAACCGATACCGGTGCCGTCCCCACGCCAGCCGCTCCGCCATCGTTGATTTTCACAATCGTCTAAGTAGATAATAAACTAGCATTTTTCATTCATTACCTTACTTATCAGGCCCGATACCCACACCAATTGGCCTAACTGAACTGGAATGAACCCATCCCATCACAGGTTCACCATTTTTCTTTAAATACATCATAGAAAAGAACCCCGCGTATTTTGCATAAACATCAATCTTATCCCCACCGATCAGGAAAGTATTTTTCAACTTGCAGTTCTCATTTGGTGCACTGTATAAATAGGTCCTCTCAATGACGATATACCCAGAATCAGAGGTTTTGAATAAATCCTGTTCAACTTCCGCAGAAGAATTAATTTCCCCACACGCAGCAAAAACCTCCTCTGAAAAAAGAGAAAAAACAAAAAATAAAAAGTAAAAAATCTTACTCATATAATTCCTTCCCTCTTCTTAATTTATTAGCATAATCTGGATCGGTCTCATATCCTGCACGTTGTAGCCCCAAAGCCCATTCACATAGGTCGGTATAATAAAAACTCTTGTAGCAGCCGTGACCCGCACAACTGTCCCCTAAACGTGCAGCACCTGGCATAGTTCCTCCTTAACGTCTGTCCGGCGCATCCGGCAGCGCGGGCTTCGTGGGATCTTCTGGCGTAACCGATACCGGTGCCGTCCCCACGCCAGCCGCTCCGCCATCGTTGATTTTCACAATCGTCCCGGAAATTGTGACGCCCGCGCTATCAATCTTGATAAAGCCGCCAGGCGCTTTAATGGTTAGAGCCTGCCCCGCTTCCAGCACGATATCTGCGGCTTTCAGGTAGCTATCCGTATTGACCAGAACACGCTGGTGCGCGCCGATCAGCGTCTCTTCAGAACCGGACATCGTGGTCTGACGGCTCCCTTCTATACGGGTAATCTCGCCCCCGCCGATGAACCGCTTGAACGAAGCACCAATTTTCTGAATAAAACTCCGGCCAATTTCCTGATGATGATCCTGACCGATGTTTTCAAAATCATCTTTACCTACCGTCCGGTGACGGTGACGCGTGACCCGCTGGAACTGATCCTGATCCACGCTGAGGTGCTGATCACGCCCCACGCTCTGTCGGTGGATGTTGTTGATAACACCATCCATATCTTTCTGCGCGTGATAATAAATTTGTTCACGCGTCGCCTCATCCTCAAAGCGCAGCTCGTTGAAGCCACTGCCTTTATGCGTATCGGTACGAAGCGTGGTACGCGTTTTATGTGCCGGTAAAACGTATGGCGTAGGGTTAGTAGCGTGAAAAGTACGCCCGGTGATAATCGGCTGATCCGGATCCCCCTCAAGGAAACTGACAATCACTTCATGATTGATACGCGGGATGGCAATCATGCCGTATTGACCGCCTGCCCAGCCCTGACTGACCCGCACCCAGCACGAACTCTGGTCGTTGCTCGTGCCGTAGCGATCCCACGGAAATTGCAGTTTTACCCGACCATACTGGTCGCAGTAAATCTCTTCCCCTGCCGGACCCACCACCGTCGCAATTTGCGGGCCATCCACCATCGGCTTGTAGGGCATGGCCGCGCGCCACGTTGTCGTGCCTTTCACCACTGCAAAGCTGTTGCTCATCGTCGTCGGTTCACCGCCGCTTTCTTCTTCCAGCGCCTGCGGCTGCTGCCCGACGTGCGTCACGCTCACCGTCTGCCATACTGCGTTCAGCGCCGCATTCGGATGATCCGTCAGCGTGAAGGTGTTGCCCGGCATCAGCCCCGCACAGTTGGATTCCCCTTCGCTCGTCACCGCCCCTGAACGCAGTGCATCCAGCCGGTATCCGCTGAACGCCTTGCCGCTCGGATCGTGCTTATAACGCCCCGGATAGTCGTAATGCTGATAACTTTCGCGCTGGTGCGCCAGCTCGCTGCTCATTTTCTTGTGCGACAACCCGTAAGCCGGCGTCTTGAAGCTGTAGTCTTTCAGCTCGACTTCGGCCGTGCTTACCCGCTCCGCGTAGTGGAAACGCCGGACATATTCGCCTTCGCTCAGCCCCTGTGTCGCCAGATTGAAGAACAGCTCCGGGCCTTTACTGAGCGCCCCCGCATCGTCGGCAAACACCACCCGGTGTTTCCCCTCTTCGTATTCGTGGAAGAAGTACAGCCCTTCTTCCGCTGCTAAACGGGTGATAAACGCTAAATCGCTTTCCCGATACTGCACGCAGTATTCCCGTACCGCGTGTTCATGGCGCAGCGCAAAGGCATAGTCGGTAATCCCCGCTTCTTCGAGTAACACACCGATAATCGCTTCCGGCTTTTGTGCCTGAAAGATGCGGGCGTTGGTGCGCAGCCCCAGCCGCCACAGCGCCGGGCGGACGTCTATCTGATAGCGCGTGCGCCGGAATCCGGTATCGCCCTGCGTGAAGCCGCTGACAATCCCGCTGACCCGGCGCTTCAGTTCGCCTTCATACCAAATCATCAGCTCGCACGGCTGATCCAGCACCGCGCCGAAATCGATATCCGGCAACGCGCTCGCCAGACTCAGCGACAGGCTGAAGGGCCGGTTCAGCCCCTCATCCAGTCTGAAATCCACCACCGCAAAGGTGCCTGCTTCTAAGGCACCGACCTTTACGGTGAACTGTAATCCTGTACTGTTTGCCACCCGTCCTCTCCTTCTTCCTTCGCCGTTGCCATGGCTACCGCACACCCTGGGTTCTCCCGGAGCGGCACATCACAATCCTGATTAAAATGAAAACCCGAGCTGTGGTCTGAGTCTGCGCACACCACAGTTCATGTTGATAAAAACATCACGCCAGCAAAAAACACCGCACGGGGAAAAATCCCCGGAAAAAAACACAGAAAACCCGGGCAAGCCCGGGTTAGAGAGGAATTACGCCTCGACCGGCGCACGCCAGTCGTCGGAACCAGATGTCCCTGCAACGGTGTGCTCCCAGTCGATTTTGCGGTAAGCCAGCGACACTTCAATTAACTGGGTGTAGTCCAGTTTTGACGGATCCTGACAGTGTGGCATCTGGAAGTCGACGTCCACGATGGTGGCATCGGTCAGGATGGTAGAGAAGAAGTGCTCTTGCTTACCTTCAACAGAAGTGCGGTACCACTTCAGGGTCACGGTCGGCAGCATTTCGCCAGACGCCAGGGCGTTGTACATCAGCGGAACGGCTTTGTTCAGCGCGACAGTGAATTTGAACGGTTTGTGCACACGCTGACCGGATGGCTGACCAGACTGCGGGTCAGTTGGTACGGTGACGATGTGTTTGAATTCCTGTACCAGCATTTCATCTTCGTGGCCCTGCACGTAGATGTTGCCGACGGAATCAGAGGTGAACGCCCCTGCGGTGATGTTGCCCTGGGTTTTCCCTTCGATGCTGATATAGCATGGAGTTGGCATAGTCTTGCTCCTTGTTGTTGAACGGACTGTGTTGTTAAACGGATTGAATAACTTCACGCTTTGTATAGCAATTCCCATGCCAATTATTATCCTGTTGTTTTTAATGAACAATTACTTAACTCAAATTTTCCCTAAGTAAAATTTGAGCAAGAAGTTGCGCAGACCTCGCGAATCGTTTGCAAACATTGCGCAAAAAGTGATTTACACCAGAAAGTGAGCAAGAAGTTGCGCATAATGCGCAGTTATTCTGAAATTTTTCGTTAGTGATGAATTAATGCAACATATAACCAATAAAAACCACGCTTATTAATAGACAATAACTATAATTGGCGATAAAACGCTCACCTTTTACAAAAATAAGCGTAAGTGGTCACTTACTTTTTTTATAAGAAATAGGAATGGAAAAGTCAGGACATTGCGTAACAAAAAAGAGTAATAAAAAACAAAAAAGCGGGTGTTGCCATCACGCAACACCCGCCTGTTTACTGCCACGATTTATGCCACTACGATCCAACTTGAACGCAACAATCTGCCCGTCCTGCTTTAGCGATTTCTCACCCGCGATTGACTCTCAGCGAGTTACCCGGCGAGCCATCACCTCGGATTACTCTGTTTTTCCGGATGACCAGTGCATCGCCAGTCGCTGTCCGGCCTTGATTTCATCCGGCTGCATCGTCGCTTCCAGATCGTTACGCGCATGAATGGCTTCGGGCATCCCCTCCGTCGCTGCCATCGCATACCAGGCGTAAGCATGAATACGATTGCGAGAGGCTCCCAGCCCATCCTGGCGCATCATGCCCATACGATATTGCGCCATACGGTTACCGCCATTCGCCGCCAGACGGTACTGCTTCATCGCCTCAACATACTCCTCTTTGCCGCCTTGCCCCAGCCGCAGCATCTCGCCATAGGCCAGTTGGGATTCCGTGTCTCCTGCTGATGCCGCTTTGGCATATTCTTCACGCGCACGCGCGAATTCGCTCGCTTTAAATAACCGATCACCCAGTTCGCGTTGCGCCCGGATATAGCCCGCAGAAGAAGCCTGAACCAGATACTGTTCGCGCTTTTCATTCGTTGTCTGGCTCTGACTGAGCAAATAATCGGCCTCGCCCGATCCGCCAGATGCGGCACGCTCCAGCCAATAACGCGCCTTTTGCTCATCCCAAGGTAAGCGCTTACCTTCGCGGTATGCTTTGCCCAGCCAAAGTTGTGCTTCGGCATCACCTGATGACGCGGATTTTTGATACCAGTTCAATGCATTCTCGCCGTCTTCATGTCGCGCCATCCACAGTTGCGCCTGTGCCTGACCCAGCGTCGCCGCGCGGAAATACCAGCGTTCGGCCAGATCGCGACGGATCACCACGCCTTTACCCTGCTCATAGCGCTGCGCCAGTTGATATTGTGCATCCCGATTACCGAGTTCAGAGGCCTTCAGCAACCATGACACGGCCTCTTTTTCACCGCCCGCATGCGTCGCGTGCCACTGAGCGACAATCAACTGCGCGGGGGGATAACCATTTGCCGCTGCGGATTCAAATGCGCTCAGGCAGGCTGCCACCAGCTTTCCCTGATGCTGAACCTGACAGTCCATGCCGAGGCGATGCCCCGCTTCGCCATTCCCCAGACGCGAGGATGTAGTCCACCACTGTCGAGCAAACGGGCTATTCTTTGGCGCACCCAGCCCAGCCTGATACCAATCCCCCACCTGAAGCGAGGCAGCAGCGCGCATTTCCTGATTACCGAGCATTTCAGACAGTCCAGATGCTTTCTGCATCCACTGCATCGCCTCGGTATACTGAGAACGTTTGGCTAACGTCTTCGCCAGTTGATATTGCGCCTCACCATTTCCCCGGTTCGCTGATGCCACTAGTTCTGCTTCAGGCAGTGACGTGACGGGTGCCTGACATGACGCCAGCCAGCAGGCCGATAAGACTATCACTAATTTTTTGTATTTCATCATGTGCTCAGCGTTTTTCCCTTCACGATAATCAGCTGGAAGAACTACTCTGCTGCAAACGGTATAAGCGAATATTGAAGGAGCGAAGCTCATCTTCCATAGCACGCAGCTCCGCTGGCGTCAGCGACTGGCTTTTGATTTTACGCGCCTCAAGCTCCCGCAGCCGTATCCCGAAAGGGACGTCTGATATCAGGTCTTTTTGCATGTCGTAAAGCTTTGATTTCAGGTAGGAGATCGTCACCGTCCGGCGCTGCCGTTCCAGTTCCAACAGCTGCTGCAAGGTATCGTTGACGCGAGCACGAGCCTGTTCGTAGCCCAGCGTTTTCGGTTCATCACCCTGCTGACGTTCAAGCGCAATCTGCCATTGGCGTTCCATCTCCTTCACTGCCAGCGAATCGGGATAGAGCTGCTGCATCACGTTTTTCAAACCGTTGCCATATTGATACAGATAAAACGGCGAGGCATTTTTCACCTGTTCCAGCTGTGCCTGATAGCGGTTGATCAGTTCACCTTCCATGCCCTGCAATTTCTGCTCGCCCAGAACAATGCGCACCCGACGAATGTCATTATGATCGGGAGCGGCGGGCAACGCGTAGGCTGGCTGTTGCAGTAACGCCAGCGCATCGGCTTTTTGTTCCTGCCAATACTGCCAGCCTGTAATGGCCGCGACAGGCAGCGCGCAGGTCAACAGCCCGGAGACAAACCAGAACCACGCTGGCTTCTGCTTTTTATGCGCCTCAATTTTCAATACCGTCGGTTTCATTTGCCCTTTTTCCCGTCCGATGAGAATGCTGCCCGCAGGCAGAGCAGCCTGGCCCGAGCCTGATGAACCACTGCTTTGCACCGTCGTGCTGGGCTCCATGTCTGAATGAAAGAACACCATGGGCGGGATCTGCATATCCTGTTTTTTCAGTTCCTGATCGTCCGATACAATGACAATCTCGGTTTCATCAAACAGATGGGTGTAGCCTTCGACAAAGTGCAGCAGATTCTCGACGCGAGGAATGCGGCTCAAACCTGAGTTGTGCAGCTTTTCGCTCATCAGTTGCAGTGCGCGTTCACAACGGTAAACCAACCTCTTGTGTTCATGGCTGATGGCGTACTGGCGCACCACTTCACTGATACGGGCGATAAACCAGTCCAGCATCTCGATACGCGCCCGTTCCTGATGAACGGGCGGCCAGAAGTTATCCCACTGCGTCACAATCAGGTTTGCTAAAAATTCACAGCTTTCCGTGAATCCCGTCAATCCCGCCAGCCGTGAACGCGCCAGTGTAAAGTAGATCGCAGTCTGGAGATCCACGCCCTGCTTTTCAAAGATAGTGGTAGCCATATCGTGCACCAGCATCCAATCCACATCGGGGCGAGACGCGTGACTCAATTTGTTAATTTCCGCCCGAAGTGCGTCAAATTCCGGCAGCATCCGTGGATCCCGGCCCACTTTCAGAGCCTGTTGTGCATCTTGCATATCACATCATCCAGCAATAGGGAGCCTGAGCAGGCTCCCGAGAGTTAATTAATAAAGCGAGTCTGGCAGCGTGAATTGGCTGAACAGACCACCAGCAAACGGGTTATGGCTGGCATCGGTGTACACGCGATACGTCATCGCCCCGTTCTCCAGCGAGAAGCGCACGTCAAAGGTGTTCTCATTAACCTGCGTCAACTGGTCGCTATTGATTAACCGGAACATCGCCCACGGCCCGCTAAAGCTCAGGCTGCGCGGTGAGCGCTCACGGTCGTCCGGTACCAGCGTCAGCTTGCTCTCGGCACCGTCGCGCATACTGTTTGGCCACACCAGCGGCGTTTTCTGGCGGCGGCCGTGGCTGTATTCCAGCAGTTGTCCGTCCAGATTCAGCACACTGCGGCGTTTATTCGCCGTCAGTTCCAGCGGTTCCAGCACAAAGTGCACTTCCAGGCTGCCCTGCGCATTAAACAGCGTTTGGCGGATACGGTTAGCACGCTCAAGCTGCTTCACCAGTTCAGCCTGCAAAGGTGACGCCATGCCTTCTTCCAGCATACCGCTTTCCATCATCGCCTTGAGGTTGGTTTGATAGAAGCTATCCAGCGTCCCGCCAGTCATGAAGAACATTTCCATTTCCGATAGCGGCACATCCTTGCTCGATGATGGGTCGAAGGGGTAACGATCCGCCAGCTTCTCATTGAATGGTGTCACGACTTTATCCAGCCATTCCTGATTCAGCGACGACATCGCCAATCCGGTCACCAGACTCGCGCTTTCTCCGGCTAATTGCCCTACCCAGCGATCCAGCGGCGCGGGAAGACTGCGGGCGTATTGCTGTAAGGCAAACACCGGATCAGCAAATTTATTGCCCTGCCGCGCCTGCACCGCTTTCAATGCGGCCTGCCCCGGATCGGTCGCGTTGACGATCTGATCGAGATAGTGATAGAGATCGGTCAGCTTCTGATTGACCTCTTGCACTAGTGGCCCTTGTTCGCCACGCCCACTCAGCGCCGCATTGATGGTCATAAATGGACGACCGATACGTGTATTGATGTTCTGCGCCGTGTCGTTATCATCATCAGCCAGCTTACGAATACGGGTGTTATCGCTAACCGTGGTCAGCACACGCTGGAAGGGCTGATCGTTGCCAGTAATATCCGTGAGGATATCGAGCGCCTGCTCCGGCGTATCGAGTGCCTGTACATCAATGTTCGCCAGCACTTTCTGCCACTGGTTGATGTAATCCGTAATGTAACGGTCATTCACCTGACGCAGGATCTCCCGTCGATCGGCCTCGCTGAATTGCGCACGTTCACGTTGCCCCAGCACCCAGGCATCCAGCGCCGTCAACTCAAGCAACGCCTTATCCTGCTTGAGGTAATAATCACTAAAACCAGGATACGTTAACAGTCGCGGCACGCTTCCCGCTTTGTCATTACGCAGAGAAAATACCGGATCAAATGTTGGTCCCACTTCATCACGGATCGCTAAATCTGGCGGCAACACCTGCGTCGCCTTCATGACCAGACTCTGATAAACGCGCTGATACATCGGCAGCTTGCTCAGTTCCTGCTGAGCCAGCGTAATCGGCTGATTAAAGGGTGCAAAGGTGCTGATCGCCACCGCATCTTTCTGCTCACGGGATTGATGCCAGTTAGTGTGTTCAAGGGCGTAATCCAGATGCTGCATCAGTTGTTCCTGCACGTTGCCCTGTGCGGGAAAAGCCTTTTGCCAGCGCTGCGTCATAAACTGTTCGACCAGCGCTTTATTGCGTCCTGACGCATCATCCAGCATCCGCATCACGCGCAGAATCGTCAGCTTTTGCTCGCTATTGGCAGGAGCCTGATTCAGATCTTCCAGTAGCCCCTGCATCACCGCAGGGAGAAAACGCTGATTCAGCATTTGCAGGTAGGTGCCTTCAACATAAGGCCCAATCTTATCGCCCTGATACAAGCCAAGATCGGCTAGCAGCGGCGTACGTTCGTGGTAATTACCAAAGGATAAGGTCGCATCACGAATCAAATTCAGACGCGGCAACTGCTGATAGCCGTAGCCCGGCTGCCCTTCCAGCTCATTGGTGCCGATAAACGCCTGCGCTTTCGTCAGTACGTTGCGCCCCGCTTCTTCATTAACCCGAAAGAAATGGTGCCAACTGCCGATCAGCGCCAAACTGGCAAGTAGCATGCAACCCACGCCAATACTCAGCCGACGGCGACGATACAGGCTATGCAGCCGGTTTTCCCCCGCCAGACTGGCCTCAGGGAAAATGACGTCAGGGAAGAGACGCTGCACAAAGAACGTATTGGACTCACCGCGCAACGCTGGATTAATCGGCTCTGGCAGTTGATAACGGCGGGAAGCCGACTGCGCAAAGGCATCGAACGGCACCCCTTGTTGATAAACAGAGCTGACATAAACGCCGCGGATCAGGAACGCGCGATCCTCGCCCGTCGCTAATGTTTCCGTCAGCACCTCCATCACGTAATCTTTCACGCCAGCCAGTTGGCGAACGAACGAGAACAGCGAATTGCGCACGCTTCTGTCCGATTGCGTCAGCAGCATGTCGGGCAGGTTATCATTCAGGTGCGTGACCCACTCGTCCCAGAAGCGCTCCAGCTCTTCCAGCCAGCCTTTGCTGTTGCTGGCCTGCGGAGTAAACGTGACCCCTAATACCGCCTGACGCGCGTCGCGGTTCAACTGGCGATAAACCTTGTCGAAGCCGCTCAGCATATCCAACCGGGTCAGCGCGATATACACCGGTAAGCGCGTATTGATGTTGACGGAAATTTCCTGCAAACGCGCACGCATGACCTGCGCGTAGGCTTTGCGATCTGCTACGCCAGCCTGTGCCAGCCAGGAAATATCCAGCGTAAGCACCAGACCGTTGAGCGGCTGGCGGCGGCGGTTTTCACTGAGCCACTGTAGCAAGTGCTGCCACAGACGAGCATGACGCTGCCCGAGCGAATCGCCCTCCAGTGCAGGCTGTGCAAGTAGCTGTCCGCTGGGATCCCAAATTACGGCGGATTCCCCGACCCAACTGCTCACCTGCTGGCCTGCCGCCACATCCCGCAGCTCGGCATCCAGCTTTGGATTCATCTTGTTTGCCGGATTAGCGCGATGGATCAGGCTACTTTTTCCGCTGCCTGCCAGACCAATCGTCAGATACCAGGGCATCGCATACAGCGCTCTTTTACCCAGTTGCGTCTGAAACGCTTCCAGCCAGCGATCGAGGAACGTCTGTTGACCGTCGACATACACCTGTAAAGGGTCTTGTTCAATGACCTGCTGATCCTTACGCTCCGCACGCATCTGTTGCACGCGACGCCAGACCAGCCAGGCACTGTAGGAAAACGCCAGCCACAGCCAGACCAGCGTGAACACCACGCGGCCCCAGATTCCCTGCAACGGGCGCGACTCACCCACCGTCAAACGCGGCCCCAGCCACCAGGCCAGAACCAATACGACGACCCACAGCAGCACGCCCAAAAGCAGCCAGGAGGGTTTCAGTTTAGGCAACTGCTTGCGTAGAAAGGTTATGATTGTTTTAAACATAAGTGACCATTCACTCCGAATGTCTTATTTTTTGCGGGATGCCGCCAACCGCTCGACGCGGCTGACCATTCCCGGTTCCCATTGCATCAGGCCCAATTGCTGGCTTTCCTGCCACATGTGCTGATAGTGCTGTGCTGCCAGTGACTTCATCCCTTCTTCGGCGAGTAAATCCGCCAGTACCAATTCGGCATAAAAGCGGTCACGCGGCTCTTTCAGGCGACGCATCCGTTCATCTAATAACTGCATCGCTGCACCAATACCTTTCTCATCCCGACAGGCCGCCGCCTCCGTCGCCAAATCGTCCTGTCGTGCGCCGCCACCACCGCGCACCGGCTGGCTGGACTGCAACCACTGGTTGCATTTCCCGGTCAGAAAAGGTGCCCCATCGCTGAACGCCAGTTCACGTAGCTCCGGCACACGCTGAATAAACGCAGAAAGCTCTTCAGCAATCGCTGTCGCAACAGGGGTATGCCCCAGCCGCGAAGCTACCGAGGCAGACAACATGTGCCCATCAAACCAGTAAGGTGCCAGCACCAGACTTTGTTCTATACGTTCCCACAGCGCTAAATCAGCCTGAGCCAGCGCACTTTGGTATTCATCCACGCGATCTGACGAGACGGGTGCCAACTGAGTTTTATTTCCCCTGGACGACATCGGCGGTGTGGCAATGCCGGACCAGATGGCGTGGCGGCGCAGACGGTAACCCATCGGTGAATCGGGATGGCGTTCAACCAGCAGCGCCGCGACGTTCAGTTGGGTTTGCCGCCAGCCGCGCTCATCGGATGAATTAATCTCCATCGAACTGACTGGCGTTGAAGCCGCGCTGGCGCTGGTTTCACTTCCGCCTGAGCTACCGCTGGCTGCCGGAGCCGGTTTTGCCGTCTGATTCGCCTGTTCCTGCGCTTGCTGTCGCTGTCTGACACGCTTAACCCCCTGTACCAGTTCATCCGTCAGCGCCGCTTTGTCGCTTGCCAGTTCACCCCAGCGTGTCGCCACCTGCTCCGCGAGTTTTTGTAATTGTTCTAACTCTGCGCTGGAGGCACTCTCCGCAATACGGGGAAGCACACTCTCAAAACGCCGAACAATCTGGATCATCAGCTTCTGTTTCTGAACCGGACTGGCAGGCCAGGCGATAATCCAGTAGCTCTCCAGCCAACTGTCCAACAGCATCAGCGCCGTGGAAAACGGTGTCGCTTTGGCCGGGTGCTGTAAGCAGCGCAATAGCTGCACCAGTACCCGCATGTCTTTGGTTTTGCTTTCCAGCAAGGTCAGGCAATACCCCGCCACCACGTTAAGATCGACCTGGTTATGCGCCAGCGATCCCAGCTTGACCAGCTCTGTTTCGACCTTTTCCCAGAGCGGATCGTCAGCCAATACCGCCGCGCGCAACTTCTCATCCGGCAACGAGGTTTGCAGGCGTTTACACCAGGGATGTGCATGCATAAACGCCTCCTTTACCAGTGGCACTGCTGACGCAGCGGTGCAAGTGCTTCGCCCAGTCCGGCGAGTTCGATACGCAGTGAATGCCCGTCCGTACCGTTAAGCACCAGTTCGCGATGCCCAATCCAGCGCTTTAACGCATCAATCGCTGGCAGACCACGACCTGATTCCAGCAGGAGCCCACGATTGCGGATAAACCAGCTGTCGGAGACGGTCACACCATCGAGTTGCGACGTGACGGACTCTCCAGCCCAGGGTTCGCTGAGCGTTAAGCGCAGGTGCGTAATATTGCTGGCACAGCTAATCACTAGCGTATTGCCATCGGCCAGCACGCGGGTGAGCGTCATATCGCCGCTGTCCACTTCACGTCCCAGTTGAAAGGTTCCGCTCGTTACGGCGTTATCACGTTGTGGGGACAACGTACCGCCGCGTTCCGCTTCCCGCCCCAGCGCGTCATAACAGGCCAGCCGGAGCTCTGAAGCCGTTTCATTGCGGCACTGTTCCCATAACGACTGCCAGGCGGGATCGGGTGTCGCAGCCGTTGCCAACAGTAGGGGTGCCATCGTCAGAAACATCAATTTACCTCCAGCTTCTGGCATTTGTGGTCAAGAGTACGTTTAGGAATATTGAGGCTATCGGCCACCAGCAGGCGGTTGCCCTGAAACTGGCGCAAACGAGCTTCAATCACAGCCGCTTCATACCGCTGTGTGGCAATACGCAAATCGTGAATGTGTTGATAGCGATCCTGTTCTTCCGACGTGCTGTTCGTCAGCCGCTCGCGCAGTTCAGGCGGTAGCGATGCCAGAGACAGCGCCTCATCGTCCGGCGTATGCGCGCAGGCGACTTCCAGCAGATTACGCAGTTCCCGCACATTGCCGGGAAAGTCATACGCCACCAATTGGCGAAGGAAAGCTCGGTTCAATGGCCCAACGTGTTTTTGCTGTTTATTTGAAAATTGACCGATGAAGTGCTCGCACAGCAGGCGGATATCATCCGGCCGCTCGCGCAGCGGGGCGACCTGCAACAGGCACTGGCAAAGGCGATGATAGAGATCCTGCCGAAATACACCGCCAGACACCTGCTGTTCCAGCGGCTGGTGAGTCGCGGCAATCAGACGAAAATCGGAATGCACCTCTTTCTCCGCTCCAAGGGGACGGAAGCTATGCGTTTCCAATACCCTTAACAGTTTGGCCTGCATGGACTGCGGCATATCGCCGACTTCATCCAAAAACAGGGTTCCGCCGTTGGCCTGTTCTACCAGACCAATCTTGTTGCTTTGTGCGCCGGAGAACGCCCCTTTCTGGTAGCCAAACAGTTCGCTTTCAATCAGATTTTCCGGGATCGCAGCACAGTTGATGGCAATAAAGGGCTTGTCGGCACGTTCGGAACACTGATGCAGCAAACGCGCCACCACCTCTTTCCCTGAACCGGTTTCGCCCTGAATCAGCACCGAAAGCCGGTGTTTTGCCGCCTGATAGATCTGCTGATGCAGCTCTTTAATCACGACAGATCGGCCAATCAGGGTGGCTTCCACCCGCTTTTCCTGCTCGCGACGGCTCTGCCCTTCATCCTTAATCTGGCGGAGCGAATCTCTCAGCGCGACCTGCTCTCGCCGGGTATGCGCCAGCTCGCGCAGCAGCATAAGCTGGCGGCAAAATACTTGCGCCAGCCGTTCGCATTCGCCCCGTTGGTGCAGCGTTTGCAGACGCGTCGGCGTATCCAGCAGCGCCAACACCGCCAGCGGTTTGCCGCTATCCGACAACAGCGGTAGCGCGTGCAGCCCACAGTTCGTTCCGACAGAGACCAACATCTGCCGGAATTCACGGTGCTCAATGCGGGCACCGCCATAGAGAGAATCCCAGGTGCGCGCCTGATTTTTATGCAGCGCATAGGCTAACGGGTGACTAAAATCATCCACCCCCAGACTCAGCGCCACTGGTGTTTCATGCACTCGTCCCTGACAGGTCAGCAGCCTGCCGCTGACATCCACCATCCCCAGCAGCATCCCTTGAGGCTGCCAGGCAACCTTCATCGTCTCCAGCAGCCAGTCACACAGACTGGCTTCATCATGCTGTCGGGTGAGTGCAAGCGCCAGTTCGAGGGCATGTTGCATACTCAGCCCTCAACCTCAGTTTGGAACTGGCCGGCTTCGACGCGGAAATGAATACGGCTGACAGGCTCACCCGTAGACAGACGTTGCAGTAGCTGTAGCGAAACCGGTGGCAACAAGGCGCCATCAATCACCGATTCGAGCATACGCGCGCCGTTTTCGCTGCGATTTGCCAACCGCAAAATCTCTTCCGGCACCTCGTCCTCAATAATGACTTCCGCACCAAAGCGCTGTTGCAGCAGAGAGACCAGACGCGACAGTTTGCCCTGTACGATTTCGACCATGGTGTCATGTGCCAGCGGCAGATAAGGGATAACTTCCATACGCGCCAACAGTGCAGGTTTGAAGAAGGCCGCCAATTCGGGATAAAGCACATCCAGCAACACATCCTGCTGCTCGGCATAGTTCACGATTGTCTGGAATCCGAGGTTGGACGTCAGGAAGAACACCACGTTGCGGCAGTCGATCACGCGACCTTCACCATCGGCGAGCTCGCCCTTATCAAACGCCTGATAGAACAGGTTCAGGACATCCGGGTGCGCTTTCTCCACCTCATCCAACAACACTACGGAATACGGTTTCTGGCGGATGGCTTCGGTCAATACCCCGCCTTCGCCAAACCCGACGTAGCCCGGCGGTGAACCGATCAGGCGTGAAACCGTATGTTTTTCCTGATACTCGGACATATTGATGGTGGTCAGATAGTTACGTCCGCCAAACATCAGGTCGGCAATCTGGAGCACGGTTTCCGTTTTACCCACGCCGCTCGGCCCCACCAACAGGAAAGCCCCCAGCGGACGCCCCGGGCGACGAAGATCTGCACGCGCGGTCAGCAGGTGCTTATGCAATTGAGCAATCGCCAACTGCTGCCCTTTAATTGAATCCCCCAGGAATTCAGGCAGGCGCGTGACGACATCCATTTCACTCTGTGAGATGCGGTTCAGCGGCACGCCCGTCCACTCGGCGATGACCGCTGCAATTTGCGTTTTATCAACGTGAGGGGAAACCAGTATCGAGGCGTGTTGCAGCGCTTCCAGTGCCTGTTCACAGGCAGCTAGTTCTGCCGCTGCCGACACCGCATCAAAATCGGCAGGCTGTTCTTCATCCAGCAGCGCCGTACGCAGTTCAATCACACGCTGAACCTGCGTTTTCTGCTGCTGCCAATCGGCTTCCAACTGTGCCAACTGCGCCGCGCCGGCTTCACGGGCGTCACGCAGTTCGGCTAAGCGCTCTTCGGTATTGCCCAGACCAA
Organism: Pectobacterium araliae; assembly: GCF_037076465.1. Taxonomy (NCBI): domain Bacteria; kingdom Pseudomonadati; phylum Pseudomonadota; class Gammaproteobacteria; order Enterobacterales; family Pectobacteriaceae; genus Pectobacterium; species Pectobacterium araliae. The sequence goes on from NZ_AP028908.1 coordinate 3,393,744, forward strand.
TACGCGCTTGACGCTCAAGCTGGGTAATTTCCATCTCCTGCTGATGCAGACGGGTCTGTAGCTGGCTGACCGCACGCGGTGGCGTCGTCAGGTTAATGGCGACGCGCGCGCTGGCGGTATCCAGCACGTCAATCGCCTTATCGGGCAGTTGACGACCGGAGATATAGCGCGCCGACAGCTGTGCTGCCGCCTGAAGCGCATCTTCATCAATCAGGACGCCGTGCGCTTTTTCATAGATGCCGCGCAGCCCACGCAGAATAACCGTGGCTTCTTCCGCGTTCGGTTCACCGACTTTGACGAGCTGGAAACGGCGGGAAAGCGCGGCGTCTTTCTCGACGTATTTTTTGTACTCACTCCAGGTCGTGGCCGCGATGGTGCGTAGTTCGCCGCGTGCCAACGCAGGCTTAAGCAGGTTGGAAACATCCAGCCCGCCTGCCTGATTACCGGCACCGATGAGCGTATGCGCTTCATCGATAAACAGAATGATCGGGCGCGGCGCATCTTTCACTTCCTGCATCACACCTTTGAAGCGTTTCTCAAATTCACCTTTAACCGAGGCACCAGCCTGCATCGCCCCCAGATCGAGCGTAAGCAGTTCCACATCCCGTAATCTTTCCGGCACGGCACCGGCCACGATACGCAGCGCCAATCCTTCGATCAGCGCACTTTTACCGACGCCCGCTTCCCCGACCACAATTGGGTTGTTTTTACGACGGCGGGAGAGAATGTCGATCATTAGATCGATTTCATGGTCGCGGCACAGCACCGGATCCAGTTGCGCCTGTCGGGCAGACTCTGTCACGTTTTGGGTATAGCGAGAAAGTTGTGTGTTCGCGGCAGCAGCCTGTTCGGCCGTGGCGGATTGTACCGCGACGTCCGTTTCAACCGAGTCCTTCACCCACTCATCAAACTGCTGGCGTAAAAGCTCACGGTTAATCTGCGCCAACGGGCGGGATACCGCGCCTGCCACATAGCGATTGGGCGTCAGCAGCAGGACCAGCAGCAAGATGCCGCTACGCAGGCGTACGTGTTGAAATTCAGCCGAGGCCAGCAGCCAGCTATCCTGTAACCACTCCACCAGCAGAGGAGAGAATGAGGGATAGCCCGCGTCAAATTCTTTATCCATGGAAGAAGGCAACAGCAGCGAAGACAGCTCGTCCACATCGACGCCCGCGCGTTTGAGGATCTGGCGCACATCGCACAGCGGCGTTTCCAGCATTTTCATCAACAGGTGCTCAATACGGATTTCCGCACCCTGATGTTGAATACAGAGTGCCGCCGCTTCTTCCAGCATATGACGGCACACGGGGTTGAGTCGTTCAACCAGTGTCGGCAGTTCAATTCGAATCACGGTGTAGCTCCTGTTATTGTAATAATTCTCCCAGTTGACGCAGCACGTCCTGGGTTTGATGAGTTAGCTGATAACGGTACAGGCCGAAAGCGGCCACCAGAACCACACACACACCGATAAACAGCGTGCGCAGTGACACCTGCTTGCGTAAGTGGTAGCGCGACGCCTGCTGCCCTAGATTCAGGTGGAAGACCGTCGGCGAATCCGTGGGCTCTGGGCGCAGGGTGTCATGTAGCTTGCTCACAATGCGATTGAGTTCCTCGCGTCCCTGCGTCATCACTCGATAGCGCCCTTCAAACCCCAAACAGAGACAGAGGTAGATAAACTCCAGAATGTCGCGATAGCGGGTTGGGTCGTCCAGCAGTTTCTCCAGCAGGACAAACACCTTTTCGCCTCCCCAGGTTTCATTGTGAAAACGGGTCAGCAGGGAATGTGCCGACCACATGCTTTGCCCGCCCCACTCCCGCCCCATCACGGCTTCATCAATGAAAGTGCAGAGGATGTAGCGGAACGACAGAATCACGCCGTTTTCATAGCCATGAGAATGCAATTCCTGTTCGATAGCCTGAATTTCAGACACCACGCGCTGATAGAGATCTTCTACGCCCTCATAGGCCGAGAGCTGACGTACCCGCTCCACCATGCCCAGCAGCGGCGTGACTGCATCAATCATCGGATTAATGCTTTGCCCACGCAGTCGGAACCAGTAGTCGGAGTCCATATCCATCTGTCGGGCGTGGTCAAAAAGCAGATCGCCCAGTTGATCGTTTTTAATAACCTCGATGCTCATATCTTCCTCTCCTTACTACTGGCCGCGGATGGCCCAAAGCTGCATATCCAGCTCTGGGAATTCGCCAGCAATGTGGAACGCCAGCGTGTTGCCAGACACCAGCATCTGCCAGGCAGGGCTTTGTCTATCCAGTTGGAAATAGCTGTAACCCGCGTGATAAGGCAGTTGGCGCGGCGCGACTGGCAACGGCAATAGCGGGATGCCCGGCAATTGCAGGCTGATCAATTCGCGGATCTTCTCGCTGGAGGCGATCTTCGTTTGTTGCAGCAGCTGTTTACGCAGATGCTCCTGCGGCATACGCGCGCGCACCGCCAGCACAAACTCGGCACCCACCATCAATTCCGCATCGCCGACCATTGCCACCATCACGCCATACGGCTGTTTCTTCAGTTGGATGGAGACGGCACGCGGCGACAGCACGGTGCTCAGCGCCTGACGCAGCGCCATCATCAGCGGCTCAAAGCTGGCCTGCTGGTGTTCGTGACGATAGGCGGGGAATTCCGGCGGCAGGCGTGATTCATCGGTAAACGTCATCAGTTCACCGCACAGTTCAACCAGCGTTTCGTGCAGGCGTTCAGGGTGCAACGTGCCAAGACGCGCCAGATGCGACAGTTTAGGCTGAGCGCGGTTAAGCAATTGCAGCATCATGAACTCAGCCACGTCCGCTACGCCCTGCTGCCCTGGGGCGGCAATACGCTGTGCCAGACTGCGCGCACGTTCCGCCACCAAACCGGCAGATTCGCCCAGAAAGCGTTTTAAGGTGGGGATTGCGGTAACACTAATGCTGCACGGCATAAAGTTCGGATCGAGAATCAAGCCGCCGTCAGGGCGCTTATCCAGAATGTTGGCAATCGCCAGCGAGGCATAGGCGCTGCGATCGTCACGATCGAGCATCAGGCGCAGGCTGACCTTGCCGACCTCCAGAGACACAATATCGCCGCCATCGCTGTGCAGATCGCGCACGTCATGCCGATGCGATTGCAGGCGGCTGGCGATCCCCTGTCCCGGCTGACCGACTTCACTGACGCCATTCACCGCCAGCGGCAGCGCCAGATACACTTTCTGGTTTGCCAGCGCAACGTCGGTAATCTCCAGCGGCAGCGGCAGGGCGTCATCACCCGGAATATTGAACACGGTGCCGTCAGGCATCACACCGCTGGCGTTAACCAGCGCGATGCGGCCAAAATTGAGGTATTCCTCATTAATCGCCAGCGACTGCAAACCATAGAAATAATCACTGAGGGCGCTGAGACGCGCGTGCAGTGCGTAATCGGTGTGTCGTTGCTGTTGTTGAAAATGCTGCGGTTTAATGAACAGACCTTCCCGCCAGATAATGCGATTGCGACTCGACATAATTATTCTTCTTCTTGGTCTTTTTTGATTTCGACTTCATCCCTGCGCAGATGCACGAGGATCTGATACGTCTGCCCGGTATTTTTTAGCTTGATGACTTTGCGCCACTCGGCGCTTTCCGAATCCGCATAACGCGCCACCACGCCGAGGTAGTGCACCTTTTCATCCAACGCTTCGGGCGGCAGATATTTGAACTGCCCCGGCAATAGCGTGTAGTCCTGATGGCTGAGGTAATTCTTGGCGAGCGCCTTTTCGATATCCGTCGTGATTTGGTCGTAATCGGTGGCTAACAGACGCGAATCTTCCGCCAACAAAATCAGTTGGAATTCGATAGGGGCGGCTTCACCGCTGTCGTTAGGGTTAACGTCCGGTTCCGCCAGCAGGCTAAAACCCACGGTAGAAGGCTGATGATTGTTGCTGCCCACCTGAATATCCGGATTCGCCGCGACCTGTGCCATCTTGCCCAGCGTGGTACACCCTGACAGCAGGAACATCAGGGAACATAAGCACAGCGCCCGTAGCATTATTTTTGCTCCTGCTGTTGACGCACGGCACGGTCATACGCCTGCGCATACACCTGATGGAACAGCTTCTGGAAGCCCTGCTGGCGCGGCGACGTTAATTCGCGGTAGTAGTGCTGATACATCTGCCATGCCCAGCCGTCATCCGCCGCCAGCGGTTCACCACTGCGGCGATAGTGCTCAAAGCGGTTAAGCAACGCAGCAGGCGAAAAGGCCTGAAGAATGTTTTCCAACGCCACGACGATCGCCTGCTGGTTCGCGATGTGATGCACTCGCAGATTGTGCAGTGCTTCTTCCACGGCGGCGGGCGCAGACAGGTGCACCGGGCTTTTCCCTTCGGCAAACAGCACCGACAGCGTATCCGCATAGCCCAACCCCAGACGCAGCGGGTTATCTTCAATCGGGCGTAAATGCGTGTCCGCCATCGCGGCCTGTTCCGTCTGTAATGCCAGCAGGCCTTCAACCATCGCGCGCAGGCTTTTCCCCATCTCTTCCAGCATTTCGCGCAATCGTGCATCATCACCCGGCTGAAGTGACAGCCCCAGCCCACGCATCAGCGGAGCCAGAGAAGTGTCATCGCTGTATCCTTCCAGCCCTTCTCCCGCGAACGGTGTGTTGATAGTCGGTAATTCCACAAATTTCTGATCCATGGTGTCCTCAGCAGAAGAAAAAGAAGAAAGAGAGGTCGTGAGCGATTCTCCGACCGTCTCACTGTCTGATGGCAAGAGTGGCTGGCTCTGTTCTTTCTGGAGCGCCCACAGCGGGTCATTCAGCACAACCGTGGGATCGGCCAGATCCGTTGAGCGCCTTTTTTTATCTTCACTTAGCCAGCCGCCCAGCACATCGACCGTGCCCTGTCCTAAAACCTGATCGATATCCTGTTCCGTGGTGGGATCACCGATATAAACGCCCAATCGGAAAGGCCCAATCACCAGCTCATCGCCGTGCGACAGAATGACTTTGCGATCTCGCCCAATCGGCGACAGCGAACCGTTAATAAAAGACTGTCCGCTCAGATCGCACAGGCTGAAATAACCATCGGTCATTTCGATACGTGCGTGCCCCGGCACCACGGATCCCAATCGATCCCGCAACTGCCACTGGTCTTTTTCCGACGCACCCAGCGTGCCACCACGATGATCGAACTGGTGCTGCACCTGAGAATTGATATCGAGCTGCTCACTGTTGAGCACAACCAACGTGAGTGGATGGGTTACGTTCACATTTACTCCTGCACACAAATCGTCACATAGGGATCCGCGGGCGGCTGCCCAAGAAAACTGCTCCATCCCAATCGGCTGCTTTGCTCACTACCTAGGCTTAAGCCTTTAGCTTCGCCTTCCGCAAAACCCAGACGCAGATCCCAGGCCAACTGATCGCGAAGAATGAAAGAGACAAAACGCACCAGCGGCTGAAAATGCTCGCCGTTGGGCAAAAAGCTGAGAAAGCGGCTAAAGCTGAGGTTGCCGACTTTGAGCAAAAACTTGCCAGCGCAGTCGTTCACTTTGTCGCCGATAACAAAATCACCGCCCAGCATCATGTTTGCTTTTCCCAGACGGTTCTGCTGCCCTTTGTGAATCGGCACGCGGCGGTGCTGCCAAGCCAGAACGGCAACGTCATCCAGGTCAAAACAGTGAATAACCAAACCCGCGACCACTTCCGGTGAGCGGCTGGGACTTGCCAGCACGCCGGCATAGGAAAGCATCTTGGCGCGGTTAACCGGCAGGCTGTCGCGCACGGCGTCATTTCCTAGCCCTACCAGCGCAAACATCAGGCGGGAGAATCCATCCTCCCCCTCATTCTGAAAGCGGACGTGATAGCGGTATTTGCGCCATGCGCGGTGCAATAGCGTGAGTAAGCGGTGGTGAAAGAAGTCGAGAAACACGCCCAGCTTCTGCTCGCCCTGCGCGTATTCCCAGGCCAGCTCTTCGAGGTAATAACCGGGCATCGGTGACTGACTGCCGTGCAGACCCAGAAACGCGACTTCCAGCTCCTGACGGCCATCTTCATCGCGTCCCACCTGCAAGATATCGCTAGGGTGAAAACCGATGGAGGCCGTAGAGCGAAAGCGCAGGCGTTCTTGTTCAGGGCGGAAATCCAACGCTTGTTCCAGATCCACGCCCTCCAGTTGGTTAAGTAACTCCACCAATTGGAAAAAATTAAAGCGTGAAACATCCTGGCGGAACGTCACATCATTGAGTGTTGACCTATCTGTACCGGCCATCGGTAGCGCTCCTTGTTATCGATGTTGACGACTTCCAACAGGTGGAAGGCGTTGACGCTGGCGTATAACGAGAAGAAGTGCGCCAGCACCGTGCTAAACAGATAGAGTTCTCCTTCACTGGAGAACGCGGATTGCCGTACTGACAGAATGGATTTCAAGCCGCGAACCGGCATCCCCTGAACCAGACGGTCGATAGGGGTGGTTTCGATAGATTCGATACCCGCCAGACGCTTACGCGAGGCTTGTTCTGCCTGCTTGTCGTGCAGCGCCGGAAAATCGTAGGTACGCAGGATCTGCACCAGCGCATCGCGCCGCAGCAGCGACACATAGTTCAGGGACAGGTTGGAGATCAGCGTCCAATGCAGGCTACCATCCATTGCAGGCCGCAATGGTCGCGTCGGCCGCACCAGATTGCGAAACGTCGCGAAAGACGGCGAATTCCCCGTCGGCACGCAGATCGATCCAACGGGCAGCTGTGCCGCACGCGATCGGTTGGTACAGGTCAGGGTCACCGAGATCGATTCATCCAAATCAATCACTTCCTGCTCATCGCCACGGACAAAAGAGAGCATGTGATCAAAACCATTGCCGTTCACCGCCTCTCTTACCCGGATGCGGTAGTAGAGCGCCAGCCGTCCTTTGGCGCGTTCGATTTGGTGCTGAAAGCTCTCAAAAGGCTGATAGGTGCGTGGAATTCCCCGGGCACGGCCTGAATTCCCTTCAACCCAGCCTTCAACCTTGTCCACGGAGAAGATTTCAAAGCTATCCGCGTTACGGTAGCTGGCTTTCAGCGGGTAATCCGTCTGGCGTCCGCTGAGGTTGATCGGTTCGCTATCATGCTGGAAGAGATTGATTGCAGGCACGCAGTTGAGCATGAACGAATCAGGACGGATCTTCAGCTCCGCGGGCAGCGGGCGGTCAAAGCAAAAATGCAGACGGAATTCCGTTACCGTCAGCGGGAGATCCGGCCATACCGCGCCCGCGAGTTGGAAAAAGAGAAAACTTTCAGGAAAACAAAAGTATTCCTGCAGGATGCGATAGCCCGAATAAACGTTACCGGGATACGGCAATAGCGCATCTTCGCGCTCAAAGCCGACCGTCTTCAGCACGCTAGCTTCCTGACGGAAGCGCTGGCCATCGACCTCCAGCTCAATGTGCGACAGCTGGCTCGCAATCCAGAAATAGAGCTCGTAGGCCGTATAGGTATCACCGCCCAGATAAAAACGCAGTTTGTCGAGTTGCAGGTCGCTTAGCGATAGCGGGCCATGCAGCCCAACGTCCAGCGTAATGGTGGACAGATCGTTGCCGCTCTGTACTTTGATCTCACGGATATCAGCCGGATAAATCCAGGCATCGTGACAGGTCTGAAAATGGCAAACCACATCATCAATCGGCAGGCTATCAAGCTCACAGCCACGCTCAACAAACGCGGGTTGGGCAATTGCGCCGGGGAGTACCGAAAACTGCATAATCGTCATGCTCGGTACGGGGCGCAGGTAATTAGGCCACAGCATGCCCAGCAGACCGTGCGTCAATTCCGGAAATTCATCCTCGATCTTCGCCCGCAGGCTCCCTGTCAAAAAGGCGAACCCTTCCAGCAGACGCTCAACGTCTGGATCCGTGGTTTGTTCTGACAAAAATCGGGTAAGCTCAGGGTGCGCCTTGGCGAATTCACGCCCTTGCAGGCGCAAGTAGGTCAGCTCATCCCTGAAAAAATGTTCCAGTGACATAATCAGATCATTCTGTAGTGGCGGTGGCTATCCATATGGATATTGAAAGAGGCAACCTGCTCCAGATCTTCCAATCTGACCCGAGCGGTAACCTGAAACGACATCTCCATCGGATTCGATAAATAGTCCGATGTGTTAACATCCACATGAACAATTCGAGGTTCAAAGCGACAGATACACTGTCGGATCGCCTCCCGGATTTTCCCCCGAATATCCGCACCACCCTGCGTCGCGTCATTAAAATCAATCACGCCAAGCTCAGGTGCGCTGCGGCAATTTCCGGGTCGGGTGTTGAGCACATTGTCCAGTTGATGCTTAACGGACTCGATCAGTGCTTCAACTTCCGTTTCAGGGGAGGAGCGATGCTCCTCCCCACGGATACGATCAAACAGACTTGCCGCGCTTCCCCTTTCCCAGGCAGAAAGAGACGCCATCAGTCTTATTCCTTATCCAAACGCCCTACCAGCGACAGCTCAAAGTTCGCCCCCATGTACTTGAAGTGCGGGCGCACAGACATGGTGACTTGATACCAACCTGGTTCCCCTTCTACATCCAGCACTTTGATTTGTGCGGCACGCAGAGGACGACGGCTACGAACATCTGCCGGCGGGTTTTCCTGATCGGCAATGTACTGTTTAATCCAGGTATTCAACTCACGCTCAAGATCCTGACGCTCTTTCCATGAGCCAATCTGTTCACGCTGCAGCACTTTGATGTAATGCGCCAGACGGTTGATGATGAACATGTACGGCAGTTGCGTACCCAGCTTGTAGTTGGTTTCCGCTTCTTTGCCTTCTTTGGTGTTCGGGAACACCTTTGGCTTCTGCACCGAGTTAGCGGAGAAGAAGGCGGCGTTGTCGCTGTCTTTACGCATCGTCAGCGTGATAAAGCCTTCTTCGGCCATTTCATATTCGCGACGATCGGTGATCAGGACTTCAGTCGGGATCTTGGCCTGAAGCTGACCCATGGCTTCATAAACATGCACGGGCAGGTCGGTAATCGCACCGCCACTCTGCGGACCGATGATGTTCGGACACCAGCGGTATTTCGCGAAGCTGTCCGTCAGCGCCGTTCCCATCAGGTAAGCGGTATTGCCCCACAGATAGTGTTCGTGATCGGTGCTGATATCTTCCTTGTAGTTGAAGCCCTTAATCGGGTTCTCTACAGGATCATAAGGCAAGCGAGCCAGGAAGCGCGGTGCCGTCAGCCCCAGATAGCGACCATCTTCGGACTCACGCAACGAACGCCATTTCGTATAAGCCGGGCCTTCGAAAACGGATTTCAGATCTTTGATGGAGGGCAAATCGGTGAAGCGATCCACGCCAAAGAAGGTCGGTGCAACGGAAGAGATGAACGGCGCATGCGCCATTGCGCCAACGGCGCTGACATACTGCATCAGTTTGATGTCTGGTGAGCTTTGCGTCAGCGCATAATCACCAATCACGCCACCGATAGGCTGGCCGCCAAACTGGCCGTAACCGCTGGAATAGACGTGCTTGTAGAAGCCAGACTGTGAGATTTCAGGAGCGAATTCGAAATCGTCCAACAGCTCTTCTTTCGTCGCATGCAACACCAACAGTTTGATGTTTTCACGGAAATCAGTGCGATCAACCAGCAGTTTCATCGAACGCCAGGAAGATTCCAGTTCCTGTAGTTCTTTAGCATGCAGAATAACGTCAATCTGCTTGCTGAGCTTTTTGTCCAGTTCGACGATCATGCTATCGACCAGCGCTTTGTTCACAGGCTCTGCTGCATTACCGCTATCAAGAATGTTAGCGACCAACGCGGCAATGCCTTGTTTAGCCACGCTGTAGCCTTCATCAACTGGGCTGATACGCGCTTGAGCCATGATGTCATCAAGCAGCGATCCAGAAGCGCTGGCAGCGCCTGCCTGAACCTGTTCTTCAATTATTGACATATTTATTTCCCTATTTCGTCAATTATTCGGCGGGTTTTACCAGATCGAGCTCTTTCAAAAGCTGCTCTCTGGCTTCTTCGCTGGACAACAGATCCTGCAAACGATTACGGAATGAGGGAATATTGCCGAGGGGGCCTTTCAGCGCGACGAGGGCTTCACGTAAATCAAGCAACTTACGTAATTCAGGCACCTGCTGGGCAATGCGGTCAGGGGAGAAATCATTCAGACCGCCGATGCTCAGTTTCACTGGCAGGTCGTCCTGACTTTCTTCTTCAAGGCGGTTTGGCACACTGAAATTCAATTCCAGATTTGCTTCTTTCATCACCGAGGTAAAGTTGTTCTTATCGATCGATACGGTCTGACGTTCTTCGATCGGCGTTTCCTCTGTGCAGCCCTTCATATTTCCCACGATCATCAGCGTCAACGGCAATTCTATTTCCGCCTGCTGACCACCAGTGGCCGGAACATATTTGATATTAATACGTTCCTTTGGTGCGACAGATGCACCATCAGTTCCTTTTGCCATGTGTCTATACCAACGTAAGGGCTCTCGGCCCGGAGAAGTAAAGTCGATTCCTACCAAAAGCCCGCCGTCATCCATAAGAACGGCAGCGACTCGGCAAACAAATAACGCATTTGTTTTTCGACCAGCGAGATGAAATAAATCAAAACCGAATTAAAAACACAACAAAACCACAACATTACGGCTTATATCGGTGTAAAAAGAGCCACACCAAGAAGGATGTAAATACATTTATATTTTGAGTTTGGATCATACACACAACACAAACGCACGGTCAATGCTTATATAGCAGACCAACTAAATGGAACCACTAAAACAAAAAAATAAACTAAAACAACTAATTAAATCGACCTTAAGTAAAAAAAACAAAATAAAAAAGAATATCCTGCTAATTTTCAATTAACGAAAAAGGAATATATTTCGTGCCTTTTAATTTCGTTAAAAACGAAATACTTAACACGCTAATAAATATCAGGCATTACAATCAATACATTAACTTTAATTTAAAAAAAACAATTTCCACTTTATTTTTTACTTTTGGCAGAACAAATATCTACATCACATCCATAAACTATTTCTTGGCTAAAATATAAATATTAGATAATTTAGCAACTATTTAGTTTAAAATGTAAATTATTAGTTTTTTATACTATCAAAAAACCAAAGGTAAGTATTAATAGCTTATCATGGTGTATTGGCATTATTTCATAACAAAAATCACAGTAAGATACAGTGAAATGATCTTTTTCATGTCACTTTTAGGTTAAAAATGACGGTTATCCGGCAGAAGACTGCGAGGTTCTCTTTGGTTAATTCATCGAAAAAGTAGAATTCCGCCCTGACCGAGACATAGCCCTTCTTTCATCAGCAGTTATCCCTACCCACGCCGATTAAATGTTCCCTGCTTCACATTGAAGCCTTTCTCAAGGCTATCCATATAATCGGCATACCATTGCAGCATCTCACGTCTGCCATCGAGATATTGCGCATGGTTGTAGGTGCCACGAATAGCATTCTTATCCACATGCGCCAGTTGGGTTTCAATCCATGCAGTGTTGTAGCCCTGTTCATGAAGAACGGTGCTCATGGTATGACGGAAGCCATGACCCGTAACCCGGCCTGTATAGCCAATTCGCTTAAATACCTGATTGATACTGGCTTCGCTCATGGTCTTACTGGGATCATTGCGTCCCGGAAACAGTAAAGGAAATTGCCCCGTCATTGCTCTGATCTGTTCGATGATGGCTAAGGCTTGGGTAGAGAGCGGAATGATATGGGGACGGCGCATTTTCATGCGTTCAGCAGAAATTTCCCATAGCGCTTTCTTGGTATCGATTTCTGACCATAACGCACCGCGCAATTCACCTGTTCTCAGGCCAGTAATGATCAACAATCTCGCTGCCAGCACCATCAATTCACTGCCAGAGTAGCCAGCAAGGGCTTTAAAGAAAGCAGGAAGCTCTTCAGTGGTGAGGAACGGGTAATGTGTAGACTCATGCCCTTGCATGGCACTGGTGAGATCTGGCGCGGGATTATACTCGGCTCTGCCTGTCACGATGGCGTAGCGAAACACTTCGCCGCAGCGTTGACGCACTTTCTTGGCTTTTTCGGTTGCTCCTCTGTCTTCCATCTTTTTAAGCACGTTTAGCAGTTCCAACGGCTTGATGTCTGCAACAGGGCGTTGACCAATGAACGGGAAGACATCTTTGTTGAACGCTTCAAGAATGTCAGAGGCATATCCCGCAGACCATTTCTTCACTTTCATGCTGTGCCATTCGAGTACAATTTGCTGAAAGGTGTTTTTGACTTCTTCGATGTGGGCTTGTTTGCTTTCTTGCTTAAACGCACTCGGATCAACGCCATTAACCAGCAGCTTTTTAGCATCATCTCTTTTGCTTCTGGCATCGGCTAAGGTAATGGTCGGGTAATCCCGAGGATAGCAAGTCCGGACGGGCAATAGGGATAGCGCTAAACGATACTGCATGCCGAGTATTGAAAAAACAGATTGGCCATCATCACCGCTGGGTTTTCGTATATAGGGAAAGTTGCACGAAGCCAGACGGAACCAAATCTCCGGTAGTGCGGAAAATGCGCTACGACGCTAACACAGCATGGCGGGCAGCCCTAAAACGTGCTGGGATAGATGATTTCCGATTCCATGATCTGCGACACACGTGGGCAAGTTGGTTAGTGCAAGCCGGAGTCCCTATATCTGTATTGCAGGAAATGGGTGGGTGGGAGTCAATAGAAATGGTTAGGCGGTATGCGCATCTCGCCCCCAATCATCTCACTGAGCACGCGCGCCAAATTGATGCCATTTTTGGTGTTTGTGTCCCAAACTTCGATAATAGGAACAATACCTGACGTATATCACATTGATAATATTATCTAATAATCTGTTTTATCTACCTACATGCCCCCAATGATGCCCCCATATGTTTTTGTGCCCTGAATGGCTGGGTGTTTTTTGACCAGATTAATACTTCATCCTGAACGCTTCGGCTATCATTCCGATCTTATGCATATGGTTATTGTTGCGTGCCATTTTATGCGCTTCGGGTTTCAGGATGATAATCAGCAGGTAGGCATCAGGATCCATCGCACCTTGGCAGTATACCAAATGCGCCTGATCGCTGGTTCGTTTGAACTGACGTAAAAACTTCGGGAAAGGGGCATCCGCATCGGCAAGATGAATGTGGGCCACCTGCTCTTCTTTTACCAAGGGATAAGTGCGGTCATCATCATAGGGTGCGTCACGACCAAAGGTATCTGGCAACACGCCATCTTTTTTATAGGACAGAAAATCTGCCGCCAAATCATCAAGCTCTTGCTGGCTTAATTGTTGGCGAATCAGTGCTGACTTGAAAATCCTGATGCTCATTCCGTGAACTCGGTCAGATCCTTGTCAGAGGCGTTTTGCAGCAGTTTCTGCCCGCTATCCGCAATACCGCTTAAACGTTCAGCCGTTGGCCTAAATCGCGCAGCGGTGTGAACCCTGCCCTGCTTTTCTTCCAACAGATCGATCAGCTCTTCAAACACCTTAGCACTGACCATGTAGCCAGCGGGACGGTTGTTGGAAAGAACGGCAACCGGTTCATCAATGAAATATTTCGCCGGGTTCTTTCTTAACTCGGTGATATTGATAGATTTTTCTGCGAGAATGCGTTCCATAGATCACCTAAAAGCATATTTAATTACATACAGAATAATGCACATCAAAGCGTACATCAACTTTTGTGTTTATAAAATATACGGAGGCGATTAAAATCTGCTAAAGAGCACAAGATGAGCTACAAGAGCGTGGTAGTGTTTGTACTGCCAAGATCTGTAAGGCTAAGCATCCCGGATAGCCGTAACAGATACAGCAATAGTGGACTGATTTTCAGAATACTAAGCAGGATGGGATGGTTATGCAGTTTGACGTTGGGCTGAAAGGATAAAGCACGAGAAGGTCAAGGATAGCTTATAGGATAAATGCTACTTCATAATGAATTCAGCATTATCACTGCTCTGAATACAACCTAATATGATATCGGCTATGTGCTAGAGGCGGATATTATGACCACCACAGTGCAAAAATAGAGCACGAGGGTCTGATCTCGTAGAAAGTACAATATTTATCTGCGTTATCACTGTCAAATATTCTAAAAGGAAAAAGAAATGGCATTCGTTATAGATATTCGGGTTGAAGATAACGCAGTAGCAGCCGCTGCAACTGCACAAGTTATAGCCCAAAGGTTAGGTAGTGGTTTAAGGGAAAGGTTTGAGAGCTATATTCATAAGCGAGAATGCCAACCGGACCAACAAGACTATAACACTAAGATGGCAAGCAGAGCTTTGGCTGCCTTTACCATGTATCAGCTCGGTGGAGTTGATGAAAAGCATGCTGGAGAGTCGGTATGCGATAGTAGTAATGATGGTGGCATTGACGGTATAGTAATAAATCATAATGAAAAAATTGTTGTCGTTGTGCAATCGAAATTTAATCAAGCTGGCAATGGTACATGGACTAAGCCTGATTTTATTTGTTTCAAAGATGCTTGTGAAAAGCTGCAAAATGAGCGATACGAGTTATTTGACCAGATACTCCAAGATAAAAGCTCAGATATAAGCACAGCACTTAACTCCTTTGATTATAAATTTATTTTTGCAATGACTCACACTGGCAAAAAAGGTGCTTCAGAAGAAATCTTACGCGACATGCAAGAATGGCAGAGTCAACTGAACGCAGCTTCTTTTACATCTGACGAATTACCTAAAGAAGAATGGGCTTTTCAGGTTCATTTAATTTCATCTGAAGACTTAGTTCATTGGCTACAGACGGGCTCAAGAGGACAAATAGATTTGTCGGGCGTTGAGGTTGAACGCTATGGCTATCTGAATGAACCTTATAAAGCATTCTACGGAACACTATCTGGTGATCAGATAGGAAGTTGGTGGAAACAATATGGAACTCGTCTTTTCACAAAAAACATTCGAAACATGTTAGGCAAGACTGACGTAAATGAAGAAATAAAAAAATCAGCCACCGAAGCACCAGAGATGTTTTGGTTTTATAATAATGGGATTACAGTTTTAGTTAACGAAGTCATTCCTCATAGAAGAAACGCTGCTGCTGGAGCAGAGAGAGGCGTCTTTGATTTCAAAGATGTAAGTATTATCAATGGAGCCCAAACTGTGAGTAGCATAGGTGCTGTTATGGACGCACTTGGTGATAACATATTTAGAGTTAAAGTTCCTGCTCGCTTCATTGAAATTAATAATGATGTGAATGACCTTCATGCTAACGCAATAACTAGGGCTAATAACTTTCAAAATAGAGTGCTAGGGAGAGATTTTGCTTCACAGCAACCTGACCAGCATCGTTTGGCAAGAGAGCTTGTGTTAGAGGGGTATCAGTATCAACTTTTACGAACCGATGAGGATTACTCACAAACTAACATCAAGGTTATTGACTTGGATGAGGCTTTGAATGCTTTAGCTTGCTTAAGTAAAAATAACACTATCGTTGCTACTCTGAAATCTAATCGAGGAAGATTTTTTGAAAATTTCGACGGTTCACTTTACAAAACAATTTTCAACCCAAGATTGAGTGGTGCTAAGCTTATCAATGCTGTTAATCATTTTAGAGTAATTGAAAGAGCCATTAGCTCAACTTTATCCACTACAGATAAATCAACGCATAGTAGGCGCCATTTAATAATAACTCACGGTAACAGATACTATGCATCAGTGCTATTAAACACTGTGAGCAATTTGAATACTAGCACGGATCAATTGTCTCCAAATGTAACAAAACTTACTACAGACTTGGCAGATTTAATAGCCAAAACAGAGAGCTATATAGAGACACACTACCCAAATGCTTATCCGGCTAGATTTTTTGCCAATCCTGCAAAAATACAGGAATTATATGCTAACAATTAGTTTATAAAGGGGCTATATATAAGAAACCCTCACAAAACGATACAGGCATAGAGGTTTGTAATTTTATCGATTATATTACTAATTCGATGAGATATCTCTATGCCGTTTCGTTTATTATGCCAGAATTTTTTTCGTGATGGGTTGCCAAATCTACAACTGTGCCAGCCCTATTCTCACTGGCATCGATCATGCCGTACTGGGTCTGCTTCTCGCTCATAGCTGCCAATCAGATCTTGCTGCGTTCTGTTCTTAAAATCAATTAGGTTGTAGTGGAGGTAAAGCAATAAACAACTACAAAGCCCAAACTAATGCGACTTTCCATCATGGTAAACCTTGTTTTCTCTCATTTGTGAGCCTCACCGATACTCACTAGAAAATACGTTAAACACTTTTGAATTTATAAAGATGTCAGGACAAGCGCGTTGCTGTTTCCACCATTACTACAGGCTTCAGTCATTGCCTCAACATCAAGACTACTTCCTACATCCTTAACCATTGTTGTCCCAATTTGTGCCAGATAGAAATTACCCGCTACCGCTGAGATAATTTTTGTGCACTCAGCAGCAGGAACACCCGTATAAGTGATGGTAAATGCGCTTCCCGCAGTTCCCGATGGGCCAGAGGCAGCAGGAGCAAGCGTAACATATCCCTTCCACGTATTGACTATATTGGTCCCTGCTCCTGCAATTTTAATCATATTGGCAGGGAATACCCCGGCTTTGTTTGCGGCACTATTGGTTAACCCCGTATAGGTAGCAGAAGCGACATATAGTGATTTTATCCCTGCTTGAATAGTCGCAATGTTTTTGGATTCGGCCTCCGCTCGTTGTGCCGCCTGAACCTTGGGATACACGATAAATGTGCCAACAATTAAAGCAGCAATGGTGCCAAGCACAAGAAGCAATTCCAACAAAGAGAACCCTTGCTGGATTTTCTGGTTACCGTTATTTATTTTCATTGATTATCTCCATATTTGTTATTGATAAATACAGAGATAAGGCATTGAGAAAATTAATCAACACGCAAAGGATATTGTTGGTTATTTTCGTGATGAATGGATTACCATAAAGAGCCATTCAGATATAACGAGGATATCACATTAAAAAAATTTACACGCCCACACAGGAATAACTCACCTTAACAAGGTTATCGCTTGTAGCCACAACTGAAAAGGTATAATCACTGCCCGATGGCGTCTCTACGGTGTGGAACAGCGTCACACTTGAACCTGATGCCCTGCCATGATCATATTCAAAGGCAGCGGTTTTATCAGATTCAACAAGCAGACCATTGGCATAAAGGGATGCATTCATCCAATATACACCCCAACCTACAAGCCAATTAGCATATGCATGGACCAATATTTTACCGGAAGCACCGCTACTACAAGTAAACGCCGTATTATTACCAATAGAGCCTGATGACACTATCGTGTTCCCTTCATTACCCTTCCATTTGCCATCGATACACCATACTGGCGATCCATCGGTTGCCTTACTAATAAGTCCGTTAGGTGAGCATATCTCCCCAGTAGTGGCTATTGATGTGGGTTGAATGTATCTACCAGCAATATTGCCTGATGCACTGAGCCCACCTTCGGCTTTACCATCATTTGACGCTGACAAAGCAAGATCACCACGTAGCTTTTGACTTCCCCATACATCCAGCTTAATCGATGAGTTGTTATCGCCATTAAGGGAGATATAACCATCACCCGCCCCGCCTGCCACGTTGATCAGCACCGCATTCTGATTACTAGAGCCACCGCCGCCAATTTGCAGACGGCTGCTATTGGTTTTAGCCGCTACATAGTTATCCGAATCCACGCCATTTTTAACGGTCAGATAGCTGTTCATTGCTACGTTTTTGCCAAAAGTAGAGAAACCCGTCACCGTCAAATCTTCTGAAACGCTGACATTCTTGGCAAAGCGCCCATAGGAACCATTGAATGAAACCGCGTTGACATCACCTGACGCGTTAATGTCTTTGGCGTTGTAGATGCTTTGGCCTCCCATGTTGAGATCGCCCGTCATTGGCAATGTGCCATCACGACGTAGATAAACCGAATACATAGAACTATCGTATCCTACACGGTAGGCCAACAGCCCCGCAGCATTGATCGCGGCGTAGTTGCTTTGGTTCTCCGTCCATTGACCAGCAGTGCCAGATGCAACAGAAGCTGATTGCGTCATACCGCTATCGATACCCGCTGCTTGCATGGCTCGGCCCAGCAAGTCATAACGAACACGGTTTCCTTCGGTCCAAGGCAAGGTTGTGATTATTAACCCGTTGATGACATAGTTAGGCGCAATGCCAGCGCGTTTTAACAAAATCTTGTAAGAAGACTTCTGCACATTGATGCCGGTATAGCTGGCAGGTAGCAAACCTTCATTAACCAATGTCTGGTAAGTAATTTCACATCCATTAGCCGAACAGATTCTTGGACCCGGATCACTGCTCTGGCTGCTACTCGATGAGAGGGTTGAAAGTTTGTCAAAGCGAATACTGATATAGCGGTTAGTCGCCTCACCTATCTGCTTTATTTGTGATCCTACGGTATTCGCCGTAATGATTTCCTGATCGTTCTTCATGTCCTGAAACTTTATAAATGCCATTGCAGTGCCAATACCTAAAACCAATGTTATTTCCAATAAAGAAAACCCTTTTTTATTTGTTGTTTTCATTTCATCGTCCTTTTTTATTTTCACGTATTTATTAATTAGCAAAAATAAAAAAGAGGTCAAGGGCTTGGTAAACTTTTTAAAAAAATCCACAGCATTTATGAACAGATTTATAATGAGCCAACAAAAGATTATTCATTGACATTGCTGTTGTGATATAACCTATCATCGAACATAATAAACAACAATCCAAATGGAATATTAAGCTATGATTGAATTTCGTTCTTCTACCCCAAAAGATATTTCACATATAATGAAAATATGGAATAAAGCCATTGATGCTACTCATCATTTTTTAGTATTGGAAGATCGGTTGGCTATAGAAAAGGAACTTCTAGCCTTTTTCCCGACAGTAGAACTCACACTTGCCTGCGGATCTTCAGGACGTATTATTGGCTTCATGTATTTGCATAACGGGCATATGGAAGCGCTCTTTGTAGATCCGGATTACCATGGAAAAGGGGTAGGCAAAGCGATGGTATACGCAGCTCTAGCCAAATACCAAAAATTGACCACAGATGTAAATGAACAAAATAAGCAGGCAGTAGGCTTCTATACGCGCATTGGTTTTGACCAGATTGGACACTCAAAATTTGACAGTCAGGGCCGTCCTTATCCATTGCTTCATCTCAAGTATAGAAAGTACGCCGAAAATTGACTACCGCGCCCTCTGGGGCTTGCTCAACAGTTCACCGACCTAAAAGCGAGTTTTAGGCCGGTTCACCGTTCGGACGTGAAAAACATGATTAGGACTTAGTTCTGTTTATAACAGTATCGATATAGGTTTGGCCCTGTGCTCGGTAGGATTTGATATCACTCTCATGAAGATTATGGATATTAAGCAGAACCCCAAAGACCAATTCCTTATCTACATAACTAATATCACATCCTAAGACTTTGGCAACCTCTGCACCGAAAATAATTTTCTGACGTGTGTTATCTTTTTTCGTTTGTTGTTTCTTTTTTGCTTCCAAGAAGTATAAGCGTTCTTGTGCTGAAGCAATTTGTTGTTTGATCGATTTTGTTGTCATTTATGTTCTCCCCAATGTTTTTTCTTGTTTGAATAGGGGACATCCGCATAATCATAACCATTACCAATTTGTTTCTTGATTGATTTTATTTTCATCTTGAACTGTTGCTTTATCTGGCGTTGTTTTGCATGTTCCCTTATATTAATTACTATTTTTTCTGCTTCTAAATAGGCTTGTTGTGTATCGGTATAAATGCCATCATCAAGAAGTCGCTTGGCTTCCCAATCTATGGCTTCATCATTGTTTTTATACATTGAACCTCCTTGCATGTGTTGTTCATTATCCTTTACCACATTTTAGATAATTATCAATATCACAAGGTGTTTTTATTTAATAATGTATAAGCTCATAAGGACAATATTGATACCCAAATCATCACATTATAACCTATTAAAATTAATGCTATTTCAACCAACTAACCGAATTTCATGTTATTCTTCTGCTTCATGTTTCATTTATTAAACCCATAGCGGCTTAAGTGCTATTAATTTTATATAATAAGAATCAACCGATCATATATGTGCGTTAAACTTAGTTAAGCGCTTACATATGAACGCTTAGCTAAATAGATTAGCTAAATGACATCAACTATAAAAGAGCGGCATTGCCTTACCTAGATTTATGGAAATGATATTTTTATTTCAGCAGAGCTACAATTGGTCATTTTGAAAATTTTGTTGTAAAGCTTTACAAGCTGTTCTTTATCAACAGGCTTATCATTTATCCATTCAGTCTCTCCGCGCTTGTAAAAGTCATCAATGGCTCTTTCAACAGCTTCTTGATCCAAGGTTCTTTCACTAACAACAATTGTCAATCCCACTCCATACACATAGCCCTTGTATATTTTATATCGTTCATGAATGTCAAAGATATTTTTTTGAATGTTTTGTTCTTTTTGAAAGTCTATTTCCTCGTAATAGGTTCTTCCTGAAAAAACTTCTTTTTTATTCTGCTCTTTGAACACCATTTCATGGGCAATTGTTTTTCCATTTGCACCTAATACAGGAACTGCTTCTGGGTTTATGATATCTTCGAACTCTTTTCCTGTTAAACCTTTCCTCGCGTCTTCAAACGCTTGATCTTTTGCCTTATCATCTAAATCTTGCAAACAAGTAATTATGGTTGCATTCCATAATATCGATGGATCTTTTTTACTTGGGAAGTAAACATCTACCCAATGACGGGTGCTTTTATTTCCCTCATTTTTATCTATAGTATTAAAGTAGACATCACTTAAAAACTTCCCACCATACTCTTTTTTTTCATTACAAATTTTATTTTTTAAATCAATAACAAGGCTTCTTCTTTTTCTTCTAGATAACTTACAAAACACCATTTTTTTCATGTAATCCCCCAAAGATAGTTATAACTCTTTATAATATTATCTCCATTCTTCAATGTCAATATATATTTGATACGGATTATACAAAGAAAGAAATGAATTTTACAAACAGAGTAACCAAAATCACTCCATCGTTAAACCCTCGACCTCTCCACGTTACTTAATTTTCATTGTTAGCGTTTTCTTTTTTACCTGTTGTCCTTTTCACTGAAAATCTCATATTGACCTGTGAATTGTGCAACAGGAAAAAGTTATTTTTACGCCTGCTATTTTTGGTTTTATTGCTTTCCCGCCTTACGGCGGGATAAATTAACACTCTTCTTGTCCTTCGGACGCTATCTAAAACCCATCTCGATAATATCGCGGAGTACTTCGCCCTTTCATCTAGATTGCGTCGCTTAATTCGGCGTTTTGTTTTACAGGCATTCATATATTTCGTATTAATTAAGTAAGCGGTTTTTACATTGTTAGAAAAACAATGCCCACTTATACACTCACTTCGTGAGCGTGTGGGGTCTACCGACGGTTGCCTGCCGCAGGCTAAAAGCAAAACCAAGATCAACACAAAATTTTTTCTTACGAAAAACTAACAGCAGCAGAGGTGCATTTATTATATGGCTATTTTTCATCTGGAGTTTAAAATTGTGAAACGTTCGGAGGGCATGTCTTCCTGTAGGAAGGCTGCCTACCATGCGCGTTGCAAAATAACAGATGATCGCACAGGCAATACCTATGATTTCAGCCATCGTTCCGATTTATTCCATCATCAGATATTAGCACCTGTTTACGCACCCGCTCATATTATTGAAAGCTCTACCGCACTATGGAATGAAGTTGAAAAGGTTGAGCGTCAGAAAGACGGTCAAACAGCCCGTTATTTTGATGTTGCTATTCCCTGTGAGCTTAACAATGAAGATAAGATAAAATTGGTCGTTGAATACTGCCAGAAAAATTTCGTTGATAAAGGAATGATTGCCGATATTGCTTTTCATGATCTCGACAGTAATAATCCTCATGCGCATGTGATGTTGACATTAAAACCGATCACCGCTGATGGCTTCGGCAAAAAAGAAAGAAGCTGGAACGATAAGAAAAATGTAATCCTTTGGCGTGAATCGTGGTCTGTGATTGCCAATCGCTATCTTGCCACTACTGGCAGTAATGAACGTATTGATCATCGCTCTATTGATGCTCAACACACTGAAGCACTCGAAAACGCCGCTATTACCCTGAATGTCGAAGAAAAAGCGTTATGGCTCGCCAAGGCAACAGCAACCAGCCGTCCAGCAATGCAACGTGTTCATCGCGCCAAGTGGAACAGTAAACACGTTCAGGAAAAACGTGCTGCTGAACAGGCTGTTCGTGATGAGATGAAACAAGAAGCTCAGGCCACATACAACACCTTCAAAGACTTAGATCTGCAGATCGTTGTCGACCTCAGAAGTTTCACCGTATCCGAAATGCCTGAGTCTGTTGAAATTGTCTTACCAGAAACAGGTTCGCAGTCGTCGTCATCAGAAGATCAACATCCTGTTCTGGTTGCCCCTACACCTCATACACGCACTAAATTGAAAACCCCATCCTCTTCAACTGCCAGAGCGGTTAAACGCGCTCCCGTTAAAAGTAATAGGAAGCAGGTTAAACCTCGTCAGGATGGTTTGTTCAAGCGTTTCACCCTACTGGTGGTTGAATATATAAGGGAGAAATTTGTCTGGGCCAAGAAGAAGCCTGTTGCCCCTGATGTTGAGCACGATAAACGTATTGCTGAAAATTACGTCTTTGATGAGGTGCAGGGGATCTATGTTCCACGCGCTGAACATGAGAGACGCACAAGGTTCAACAGTGATGATTACAAGCCTACCAAAGAAGAGATCGCACGTTTTCCAAGTCGTGCTCGACAAGAACAGTCAGAAAGCTCTCAGAACTACACACCAACTTCGCCTACAGCACGGGATGCATATAAACCGAAGTTGAAGCCAGCAGCTTTTTATAACGAAAATAAATATAAATAACCCATTGAACTCTAACAATTGTCACACATTTAGTTCAGTATATATGTTAAGATTGCTTGCAAAAGGAGAGTTAACAGATCAGGTAGCTAATGAATAAAGATATTTATAACATAATTTACTGGTGCGTATTCTTCACCTTAATTATAGTTATGACTTTCTTGTCGTGGAAACAATATATAAAATCAAAAGAAACAACATCCATTCTTATTAGCGATGGCTTTAAGCACATATTCAAGGGAAAGGGTAATAACTATATTGCATTTAATATGAATCGAGCCCTCTTTAGGGCTGGCAACCTAACAAAAAATAATTACTTTCAAGCTCCTATATATTTAATACATAATTATGAGTGGAAGTGGAAGGAGACCAATGCTAAAAAAAGTGAAAATACTTTTTTCATATACATATCTGATATCAACTTCCCAGTTCACAAAATATATTACCGCAATAATGAATACTTATCTGAAGCTGACTGGGCAAGATTGCATGCGGTTTTTCATCAAGCCAATGAGACCAAGAATATTATGAATGTTGAGCGCGAGCAATCTCAATACGATTTTTTTATCTCTCATGCCAGTGAAGATAAGGATAATTTTGTTAGGCCATTAGTCAAGCAACTTAATGAGTTTGGCATTAATGTATGGTTCGATGAGCAAACATTAGAAATTGGGGACAGTCTGCGCCGCAAGATAGATAATGGATTAAAAAAGGCTAATTATGGTGTAGTTGTTCTTTCACATAGTTTCTTTGAAAAAAAATGGACCCAATACGAATTGGATGCATTGGTGACTCGTTCAATGAACAGTGAGGAGAAAGTAATACTGCCTATATGGCATAATATTAACGCTTCGGATGTAGCAACATATAGCCTTTATCTTGCGGATAAACTTGCCTTACAAACATCAAACCAAAGCATCCCTGAAATTGCAAAGCAGTTATCTGAGATAGCTCTGCGACTAAGAAAGTAATGAGCAGTTTTCTATCTGCTCATTTTATTTCGTAATTTAAACAATCATTTTATAGCTATCATTGTTTTTTCTCAAGAGAATCCCTATAGCGCTGCTGTTCAACAATGCTCAGGTTTGGTTCAAACAAAATATTTGCCCCCTTCACAGCAACATCATAATCGATTTGAGATTGCATTTCATATTCTTTGGTCGGCTTAAAATAATCTGGCTGCATATCGGATGAAGGCACATAAGAACCAGAATATGTTTTACTCCCAGCACAACCGAGATAAGCCAGTAGACAGGCAAATAGGAAGCACAACGTCCACACCGTATTGTATCCATTAAGTGTGTATCCACTGGCATTCCCAACTGAAAACACGCTGTGAAATCTAACTGCATAAACAATCAGGAATGATGAGAGGATAACAGCCCGACTTTTCCCAACAGTTAAATGCTTGCGTACGAATTTCACCGTTGGTACCAGCATAATCACAAACAGCCCAATAGCGGCAAAGACCAGCCATACAGGGAACAGCCCGTATTTTTGCGTGGTGTTTTGAGACAGCGTCACCAGCAACAGCACCAAGAAAGTGTTAAGCAGGTAAAGTCTGACCGCCATCGAAACCTTCACCTGTTTTTGTGTATTCCCGATAAACAGCACCGGTGCCAATGATGGTATGTTTATCAGCAGCCCCATGAAAATCACCCAATAGATAGAGTTCATTGCATTTTCCTGTAATTACCGCGCGGCCCAGCCATTGTTGGTTTTCACCAGAACAATTTTGGCTTCTTCTGGTTCAGCCATCCCTTTCACGCCGGAGAAAGCATTTTTATCAACCCAGCCCGGCACACCATCGAGTTTCCATGTATAGGTCACTTGCGTAATTTTAGCGCCATTACCATCACTCGGTTCAGTCCAGCTTGTGATCTCAGCTACAACATGATGACCTATACAGGCACCTTCCTTACGGTCCCAAAACTCAACCTCTTGTCCTTTGTCTGTAACCTCCAGAACATCAACGCTGCTAAAGCCATTTGCCTGTTGTGAAACAGTGAGAAGCCCCTGTTCAACAAGCCCGTTCAGGATTTCATCGCTGGCATTGTATCCAGCAGAACGGTAGCCATGATTAACCTTTACTGGAAAACCTTTGTTGAACGCAAAGTCATTATTCTGCAGTGAGTAGCACACCTTTGATTTTGAAATTTTCGCGTTGATAGCCTTTTCAAAGTCGCCTTTCTCACCACATCCCGCCAGAACAAGAGCGGCACCAGCAACGAGCAAAATCTTCTTCATCTTCCTATCCATCCTGATAATCAACAATGCTGTTATGTAGAGGTAATCTGCTGCGCACCTGTAGTCGCTAGAGCTTGTTGTTACTGGCATAACGCAGCAAAACCACTTGATTAACCAATTGATAGAATTCAATTATTTTTGAGGGCCGTCATATCGTTTGTAACGATCAAAATCAAAATAACGATAGTTATTACCTATCATTAAATATATATCGATCGATTAAATCAATTAACTTGCCGATCGAAAAAACGTTATTCATCGTTATAAACTATCAATATCAATTTATCGATCTGAGTTACCGATCATTTTCTTGCTAGATGAATCGTTACTGGATAAAGTGAACAGAAGGCTCACTGGACCGTTTATTCGCTGGTTTGTAGGGATAGAACGTCAAACCCTACGACCAACAGCCAGTACTGCCCTATGGCCCTTTCTTGGCCTTAATTAATGCAGCATCAGGGAAAACAACCATGAGGGATGCCGTTAGCTGATTAGATAGAAAAACTCATAGGCTTCTGATAAGCGGCTTTCTTCACTATTGATTTACATGAGTATTAATAGCCAGATGCGGCACAACGCTGGCCCCGGATTCTTTGCGCCTATTTTTACGTTTACTGTTTATATGGAGTTAACATGAGAAAACTGTTTATTGCTGCGTTGGTGATCCTGCCTCTTACCGCCTGCACCACCTATGGCAACAAATCCCTTAAAGACGAATCGCAACAAACCGTAAAAACCAAGATCGTTAAAGGGAAAACTACCCAGCAAGATGTTATTAACGCATTCGGGGAACCACAAACACGAGCCACCAATGATGGACAGGAAATGTGGTCCTACTCCAGCATGTCAGGCGAGAGCCAGATCTCGAACTACATTCCCGGTCTGGCCCTACTGAAGAACAGCAGCACAGCGCATATGAATTCGTTAGAGATTTGGTTCAAGGGGAATGTTGTTGATCGATATAATTTCAGTCAGACGGCGAGTAAGGTTTCGAAAGGATTGTTGGATTAACGAATACCAACCAAATATATTTTTCCCTAGTTTTACTTTTAATTTATTGGTGCCTTTAAAATGGCACCTATTTATTTTATTATCTCATGGCATAACTTATTATAAATGAGTTTACCTTGCGCGTGCCCCCCGAAAGGGGACTTCACCCAAGGTTTCACCTCCTGAAATTTCTGACGATAAAGTCAAAAATCGATCAGGATTGGCGAGAACCAAGATGAAAATAGTTGACTTCACCCAAGTTGATCTGGCTTAGAGTTCTGGATCGTTTCCAACACAGGACACCCTACGACACTCCCAGATTCGCCCATGCAGATAAAATGTATTGCTATCCCCTATTTATGCGATTAAGCAAAGGTAGGGCTTTCTCATAGCCATTCCATTACAATTTCATTTATCTGTTTAGAGCTTCGCTTCGAGTTGGTATTTCGTCGCTCCCCCTTCTATACCTACAATCAACAAACATACGGACAACTCTTGTAAGCGACTCGCGCTCAATGACTCCACATATGCAGACCTGATACAAAGGCGATTAATTTGATTGCTTTCGAGGACTCTGAAGCTTTTAGAAATGGTATTTGAAGTTTGTAAAAAGTTGCGATTTAGATTTGACAAATATAAGTTGATTGGGTAATACTTTATTTATATTTGTAATCAGTTCTTGCTTAACTCGATTACAAGGCTTCAAAAGTCGGCAAAACTTTTTTAGTCCTTAAAAAGTCAGACATCATAGTCTGACTTTTTTGTATCTTTATTCTATTTAACCGATATATATTATTCGTCAAGAGAAAGTCAAAAATATTTAGCGTTATTTTAAAATAGCAGATGTAGCGTGACAATATTATCATTTTTTAATCTCTTTAATAAAATATCAGCTTGGATTTTTCTATACATAAACATAACATGGAATTCATCAATCATTTTTAACCTCTCAGTTATCTTATCTAGACTATTTCCCTCTCATCGAGGGAATATATTCATTACTCAATGCCGGTTTACTGTCATTTTAAGTTTCCAATAGATAGGATCTTCATTTTTATCCTGTTTTATATTTTTCAATACAAGCGCAATGATATGCTCTTGGTGCCAATACAAAATCTCTTGTTTTAAATCATCAAGGTCAATGTCAGATACGTCTTTACATTCCCCATCCTCTCCACACTTATCAACTTCGTGCGCAATCAGAACGTCATAAAGTATCTCTGAATGCATCTGCCCTAATAAAATATTGATTGCTGTTTCAGGTTTTTTTTCAAATATGTTATAAATCGTTTCACAATATCCCTGCAATACATTTTCGATAAGATATATTACCGTTTCATTCTTTTCATTTAATACAATCTCTCTCATATAGAATCCTTTTGTTAGGTTGATTGTTAGCCCCTTGCGGGGCAATATTAAAACTTACCTTCTAAAACTATCCGAATACCTCACCAACATTTCCGCAACTTGCTCAACGTTAACTTCATCAATATCACCACTATTCCCTTCTTGGGTTGTGAATCTCTCAAAGTTATTCTGGATATGATCAATAATATACATAATGAATAGACTCATAAAATCAGGATCATCAAGCAGCTCGATACTCTCTCCATTCACTTCCTGAAAATACTCCCAGCTTGCTTCAAACGATCTCATAGCAAGATCAAGGAACAACTCTGTAGATTTATTTTCAACACCATTTTTTTTAGACATAATTAACCCTCACTTTTATATGATTATTTGGAATTCTTTTATTTTAACCCCCGAACAGGGGGTAA
The DNA here is from genome assembly GCF_037076465.1 of Pectobacterium araliae. Lineage (NCBI taxonomy): Bacteria > Pseudomonadati > Pseudomonadota > Gammaproteobacteria > Enterobacterales > Pectobacteriaceae > Pectobacterium > Pectobacterium araliae. The sequence continues at coordinate 3,421,659 of NZ_AP028908.1, forward strand.
ATAAGGAAACTACTTTTTATAAACTAGATTTATGATTACAGATCCATACTCTAACTCCATCTCGTCAACTAAATCATTATTCACATGCCTGTTTAAAGCGTCTAGCAAGCTTTTATCCTTCATAATCTCCTCGATGGAATAACCACTCAGCGCAACAAATACATTGAAGCTTTCTTGGATAACCCTAAGGGTTTTAGGCGTTTTTTCACATACCATGCTTACTAATATTGATATATCATTATTCATTTTGTTTATCCTTTTTTTGGTAATAAGATTCCCTGCATAAAAGTGCTTTATGCTTTTCAATGTAGGGATGTGATTAATAAAGTGTGTTATTTAACGTTTTACATAAAACCTCCTTATCGCATTAATAGTGTATTGTTCATTAATCAGCGTGTTTACGTGAAAACTGAATAATATTTTCAATCCATTCATCGATTTCACTTTCAACAAAAGCTCTGGCTCTTATGCCAATCTTTATCGGTTCTGGGAATACGCCCCTGCTAATAAGTCGATAAATCCATGCTTTGCTATATCCTGTTTTGTTCATCACTTCCGGTAGGCGAATAAGTCTTCTTGTTGTCATATATTTCTCCGTTGTTGTTTTGATGAATGTAGTATCTTCAGATCGCTTATGACGTTCAACCCTCGGAAAATCAGAATTGAACTCGAATTGAGTGTTTTTTATACAAAAACAGATGAAATGGCGGGAAAGCTGTCACTGGGCGGGGTGTAGAGCGATTTAGCAATAAGTGCTATTTATTTTGCTGTTTTAAGGTATTTTATAATTTGCATATTAATCAATTGGTTAATCAATATCAGTTTAAATTCTGACTTAATTCTTATCTGCTTTAGCCAAGAAAAAGGGCTATGTCCGTTAAGACATAGCCCCTCTTTCATCAGCAGTTATCCTTACCCACGCCGATTAAACGCTCCCTGCACCACATTGCTTCCGTTCTCAAGGCTTACCATATAGTCGGCATACCATTGCAGCATCTCACGTCTGCCATCGAGATATTGCGCGTGGTTGTAGGTGCCACGGATAGCATTCTTATCAACATGCGCCAGTTGGGTTTCAATCCATGCGGTGTTGTAGCCCTGTTCATGAAGAACGGTGCTCATGGTATGGCGGAAGCCGTGACCCGTAACCCGGCCTGTATAGCCAATTCGCTTAAATACCTGATTGATACTGGCTTCGCTCATGGTCTTACTGGGATCATTGCGTCCCGGAAACAGTAAAGGAAATTGCCCCGTCATTGCTCTGATCTGTTCGATAATGGCTAACGCTTGGGTAGAGAGCGGGATGATATGGGGACGGCGCATTTTCATGCGTTCAGCAGAAATTTCCCATAGCGCTTTCTTGGTATCGATTTCTGACCATAACGCACCGCGCAATTCACCTGTTCTCAGGCCAGTAATGATCAGCAATCTCGCTGCCAGCACCATCAGTTCACTACCAGAGTAGCCAGCAAGGGCTTTAAAGAAAGCAGGAAGCTCTTCAGTGGTCAGGAACGGGTAATGTGTAGACTCATGCCCTTGCATGGCACTGGTGAGATCAGGCGCGGGATTATACTCGGCTCTGCCTGTCACGATGGCGTAGCGAAACACTTCGCCGCAGCGTTGGCGCACTTTCTTGGCTTTTTCGGTTGCTCCCCTGTCTTCCATCTTTTTCAACACATTCAGCAATTCCAGCGGCTTAATGTCTGCAACAGGACGTTGACCAATGAACGGGAAGACGTCTTTGTTGAACGCTTCAAGAATGTCAGAGGCATACCCCGCTGACCATTTCTTCACTTTCATGTTGTGCCATTCGAGCGCAATTTGCTGAAAGGTGTTTTTTACTTCTTCGATGTGGGCTTGTTTGCTTTCTTGCTTAAACGCACTCGGATCAACGCCATTAACCAGCAGCTTTTTAGCATCATCTCTTTTGCTTCTGGCATCGGCTAAGGTAATGGTCGGGTAAACACCAAACACCACACGTTTTTCTTTACCTGCGATACGGTATTTCATGCGCCAGCTTTTGGTGCCGTTAGGGAACACCTCCAGATACATGCCCCCACCATCTGCTAACTTGTAGGGTTTATCTTTGGGCTTGGCAGTCTCGACCTGTCTGGCATTGAGCTTCATTTGGGGGCATCTCCTCTAGACCGAACACGATATGCCCCCACCGATGCCCCCAACTCACCGTAGATTTCTGTGAACGTGAGTAGACGAGCAGAGACAATAAGGGCCGTTAAACCGCGTATTATAAGGGTTTAAAGGGTGTTTGAGTAGACTTAGGGAGACGTTAAAATAGGTAGGATGGTGCCGATAATAGGAGTCGAACCTACGACCTTCGCATTACGAATGCGCTGCTCTACCAACTGAGCTATATCGGCTTTGGGATCGTCATGGCGAGAGCCAGACGTGAACTACGGGGTGACAAATTAGTGATAATGACACATCAAGTCAAGCGTTTGGCGATCGTCTGCTGATTTTATCATCACTCTTACGTTAATACGGCAATTCTGATAATTTTCCGTACTAATAACGTCATATGCTATAGCTTTTCGGCTTAACGGATGCGCATGTAGACACATCATCTATGCCGTTCCCTTTTTCGAAAAAAGTGTTTGCAGAATAATACCTCATAAGGTGAAAACGCCGCCTTCCTTTAAGGTAAAGATTCTATTTTATAGAAAGTGATATTTACAATAAAAATATCTTTTTACCTTTCTGGTATAAATGCAATACATAACAGAACCAATGTGTACCGTTTAGGATAATTCCCTGTTTTTTATTTTCTATTTTTCTCTATTTAAACGACCAAGGCAGCAAGGAGGTTGTCTTAATGTTAGACTTTCAATAATGCATCGCCAATAGCAAAGTTATTGTTAGCATAGTCATTATACGCTGTAAGAGTAAATAGATCATGAATATGAAAGCACTGTTTTTAGGCTTAATTCTGGGAACCAGTTACATTGGCATGGTGGCAGAAAATGATCTGGATTCTGCTCGGGATTCAGCAGAATCAGCCTTCAGTCACGATCGCGCTGAAGCGAGAGAAAAGGCAGATAAAGTCAAAACTGATGTGAAATCCAGAGAATCCGAAGCCAGAAAAGACGCAGAAAAAGGCTGGGCCGACGTCAAATCTAAAGCGGATAATGTTAACAATGTTGCGGAGAAAAATACGCGCGAAACCGCCGACTCAATCCACAATGCCGCAGAGAAACATCAGCATTAATATGAAATAACGTGTGGCTAAGCCAAGGATAAATAACTATCCTCCGATAGGAGGATAGACTATGTATTTGTGAAATACCACACAAAGCATAGCCTGTTACTATTGGAGGGTGTTTTTCCGATGCATTATTTTATTTCGTTTTTATTACTGTATTAAATTTTAAATTAAATAAATGCAACACAGAAAGGAATTACAGTTGGAATGATATATATTATTTAGAAAAAAATGAAGTAAAAAACGGAGTAAACATAATACTGCGCATATCACTTTGATATACGCAGCCATTAAGCGATTAGACGCGAATCAGATCGTCGCCATAACCAATCCACTTATAGGTGGTCAGCGCTTCCAGTCCCATCGGGCCACGTGCGTGCAGTTTCTGGGTACTGACGGCCACTTCCGCCCCCAGGCCAAACTGGCCGCCGTCGGTGAAGCGCGTACTCGCGTTGACATACACCGCAGAGGAATCCACTTCACGCACGAAGCGTTCCGCATTGCTCAAGGAGTGCGTCAGAATCGCATCAGAGTGCTGTGTACCATGCTCGCGGATATGGGCAACCGCCGCATCCAGATCGTCCACCAGCGTGATGTTTAGGTCGTTAGAGAGCCATTCATCGTTATAGTTGGCCTCTTCCACTGCAACGACGCTTGCCGGGCCACCCGTCAGATAAGGCATCGCTGAAGGGCTGGCGTGGAGCGTAACGCCCGCCGCCGCCATTTTTTTGCTCAGTTCTGGCAGGAAACGATCGGCGATATGTTGATTGACCAGCAGCGTCTCCAGGCTGTTACAGGCGCTAGGGCGCTGCACTTTGGCGCTTTCAATGACCGTCAACGCTTTGTCGAAATCAATGCTGTCGTCAGCATAGATGTGACAAACGCCGATACCACCAGTGATGACCGGAATCGTCGATTGTTCACGACACAGCTTATGCAAACCAGCACCGCCACGCGGAATCAGCATATCCACGTAGCGATCGAGCTTCAGCAATTGATTGACCAGTTCACGATTCGGGCTTTCAATCGCCTGCACCGCAGCGGCAGGCAGGCCGCACTGCGACAGTGCCTGCTGAATCACTTTTACCGTCGCCGCATTGGTACGGTACGTCTCTTTGCCACCGCGCAGAATCACCGCGTTACCGGTTTTCAGGCACAGGGACGCGACATCAATGGTGACATTCGGGCGTGCTTCATAAATCACGCCAACTACGCCCAGCGGCACGCGGCGACGTTCCAGCTTAAGTCCGTTATCCAACATATTGCCGTCAATCACCTGCCCGACCGGATCGGTCAGACGGCATACCTGACGCACATCGCTGGCGATCGCACTCAGTCTGTCCTGCGTTAAGAGCAGACGATCCAGTAATGCCCCACTCATGCCATTTTGGCGTGCATCGGCTAAATCCAGCGCGTTAGCCGCGAGAATTGTCGCGCTCTCGGCTTCCAGCAAATCCGCAATCGTCAGCAGCGCGTGATCTTTCTGCGCCGTGCTCAAGACCGCTAGCTGATAAGAGGCCGCTTTTGCCGCTTTACCCATTTGTTCAAGCATCGCGAACTCCTTAATTGATAATCATATCGTCACGGTGAATAGCGACCGGACCGTATTCGTAACCAAGAATATCGGCAATCTGTTGAGAGTGGTGTCCAGCAATCATACGCAGCGCATCGCTGTTATAGCGCGTCACAGCATGCGCCACATCGCGCCCTGCCAGACTACGCACGCGGATCACTTCACCACGAGAGAAGTTCCCTTCCACCGTGCGGATACCTTTAGGCAGCAGCGAACTGCCGCGTTCAAGGATCGCCGAGAGTGCGCCGTCGTCGACGGTAATTTCTCCCGCTGGGGGCGCACCAAAAATCCAATGTTTACGACTTTCCAGCGGCGCATCAAGTGCATGAAAACGCGTTCCAACCGAGATATTGGCAATCACATCGCCGATCACGCCCGGCTTGCTGCCTGCGGCAATCACCACATCGATACCAGCGCGACAGGCCACATCAGCAGCCTGCAATTTGGTCGACATCCCGCCCGTTCCGAGGCCAGACACGCTGTCACCTGCGATGCTGCGCAGTGCATCGTTGATGCCGGCCACTTCACGGATCAGCTCAGCATCAGGATTATTACGCGGATCGGCGGTAAACAGCCCAGCCTGATCGGTCAGCAGCAGCAGCTTATCCGCATCGGCCAGAATCGCCGCTAGCGCAGACAGGTTGTCGTTGTCACCGACCTTGATCTCAGCGGTCGCAACCGCGTCGTTTTCATTAATCACTGGAACAATGTTGTTATCCAGCAGCGCCCGCATGGTATCGCGCGCATTGAGAAAACGTTCACGATCTTCCATATCCGCACGCGTCAGCAGCATCTGCCCGACGTGGATACCATAGATGGAGAACAGCTGTTCCCACAGTTGAATCAGGCGGCTTTGACCCACGGCGGCCAGCAGTTGTTTGGTCGCAATGGTGGCCGGGAGTTCAGGGTAACCCAAGTGTTCGCGTCCGGCGGCAATCGCCCCCGAAGTAACAATAACAATTCGGTGCCCTGCCGCATGTTGCTGCGCACACTGGCGCACCAGTTCAACGATATGGGCACGATTAAGACGACGCGAACCGCCGGTTAGCACGCTGGTGCCCAGTTTCACAACCAAAGTCTGGCTGCCGCTCATAATTTCTCTGCCGTTAGATGTCAAAAAATAAGAATAAGGAAAACGTTGTAGCAGGACAGACGCGTTATGCCAACAGGCACAACGCGAAAACCTGTGAATAAATCGGGGAGCGTCAAGGAAGCATCACGGTCGTACGGCAAGTGTACAGGCGGGTTCCAGCGAGTGCAGCAGTTTCTCCAGTCGGACATGAAAAGCCTGTTTGGCATTTTCCACCTGTTCCATCACGGCTTTGTCCTTGATTTTCTCTTCACGCCAGTTGCCCTGTTTATCAAACAGACCGTAGTGATATTTATAGGCAAAAGCTTTACCGGTATCTTCCAGGTTCAGCCACCAGCCCCAGAACTCACGCGCTTCCGGCGCAGGTTTGACGTTGACGCAGACCGCCAGACAATCAAAGAAGAACGCGCTATCCTCGCACTGCGCTTCACGTATATAAGGCCCCAGCGCTGTAAAATTTTTCATGAGTCGGCTTTTGGAGTGTCCACTCGGTAACATCATCTGCGATCTCCTTTGGTTGAGCTTTCTTTTTAGCAGAGAATGGCAATTTATCAACCACCTGAGATCAGGTTACCGTTCAGTGTCAGGCTTTTTATACCCGTTATACTTCAAGTTGCCTGTGCGTTGGCTGCGCTCACTCACCCGAATCACTTACTTGAGTAAGCTCATCGGGACTTCCTCACTTGCCGCCTTCCTGAAACTCGAATTATTTAAGGTATATGCGCCATACTCAACACACTTTATCCTGCAACCATCTGCTGATTTGCTGTAGTGCGCGGTCGAAGTTCTGGTACACCGGAGAAAAATTAACTGGCAGCAATTTCCCTTGTGCGGATGAGTTCACAATCAGGCTGGCTTCTTCTTTCGGGCATAGCAGATCGTTATCCCAGTAGCCTGCCAGCATCGGCGTCGGGCAACGGCGTCCTAGCAACCCCTGTGTTTTTAGCGAATAGCGTCCCAGCTCGGTTTTCAGCGACGCATCCGTCGAGAACGGCATGCCCAACCGACTTGCCAGCACATCCATAAACATATCCGGCGCCTGCTGCTGGCGATTCGGATCGTTTAACAGATGGTGGACTACCGGGCCGAGACAGGCCACACCACGCAAGCGCTGCGATTCCAGATACGCCAGTCGAACGGCAATATTGGCACCAAAGCGGAAGCCAAATGCAGCAACACGGGTGTGATCGACCCACGGGACATCCGGCAAAGCACGCAAGACCTGCTGGTGCAGGAAACTGGAATCCTGAGTCAACTTCCAGCGGGACGAAAATCCGACAGACGGGACATCAACCGTCAACATCGCCATGCCCGCTGGCGCAAAATAATCCTGAAACAGACGATGATAATCACTCTGCAACATTTCCAGACTGCCGCACATCAGGACGGTGGGGAAAGGCGCCTTTCCTTGCGATGGCATATGCAAAAAGCCAGTTAGCGTACCGCCACCCGCAATCGGGAATGTCAGTTCCCTGAGTTCATAAGGCAGGTATTTTGCCGCTTCTTCATAAGCGCGATTTGCCAGCATTTGCGCCTGTTCCGCCAGCTCATCGCCTTTAATATGCGGATAGGCGGCAATGCTGTAGAGATTGGCGGCATTCAACCAAAACTGTCCGGTTTGTGCGTCATCTTCACTTTCCGTGGCTCGCTGCTGCCAGTCTGCGCCCTGCTTCGCCCATTCATAAATCCAGTTACCGCCTCGGTAGCCGATCACCGTATCAAGCAGTTGCTCGTTGCTTCTATCGGCCTTACTGGCAGCAATACGCGACAGCACGTCTTCGATTTCCCACGGATCGACACCACGCCAAATCCACATCAGCCGGTTAATCATCCGATACCAACTGCGGGTCTTCTCCCCTTCCAGCGTAGAATGCAGCCCCTGTACGTCCTGACTATTCCGCGTGCGTCTGACCAACGTCGAGGTTTCTGGATGTTTAAAGGATGGTTTGAATAGCGTTTCAGACAGGTTAGCTTGCGCCACAGCAGCCTCCGTTAATGTAAACCGCTGTTAGCGGACATCAGACGACGTCTTCGTCACCCGCTAAAGTGTAACGAACTCAGGCTAGGGAAGACAAATGCCAACGGCAGAAACACACGATCGGATCAAATCCTGTGGCAGAAATGCTGACCGTTCAGAAACAACAGCCGTCGGAAATTACCATCGTCAGAAACATCAATCGTCAAAAACATCAATGCCCGGCTAAACCGGGCATTGATGGAAACGAATATTCGCTCAGGCGATTAGCGGCCAGACAAAGGCGGAACAAACACCACGCCCATATCCCACGGCTGTTCAATCCAGGTATCCTGCGGGATATCAATCACGTAGTCATCGACCAGCGGTTGACCAGCAGGTTTGGCGAAAATAGTCACAAAGTGCGCCTTCGGGTACATATCACGAATCGCCTTTGCCGTACCGCCAGTATCAACCAGATCGTCAACCACGATGAATCCTTCACCATCTCCCTCGGCACGCTTGATGACTTTCATTTCGCGTTGGTTGTCATGGTCATAGCTGGAGATGCAAACGGTATCAACGTGACGAATGCCCAGTTCACGCGCCAGCAGTGCGCCAGGAACCAGACCACCGCGACTGACGGCAATGATGCCTTTCCATTGATCGGCAGGCAGTAAACGCTGTGCCAGTTTGCGGGCATGAATTTGCAACATATCCCAGGTTACGACGTACTTTTCGCTCATAAAATATATCCCAGCCGAATAAAAACCGGCTTAAGTTGAGTCTGAGGGGGGGGAAAAAGGTTGCGCGAGATTATAGATAGCCAACAACATAAAAACCAGTTTTTCTCAACGAGAGAACCGAGTTTTTCCTGATAACCTGCGCCCTGCCAAGCCTGCGGATTCATATTACAGCGGGAAAAATAAGCGAGGATGACGGCAATTTCCCCTGCTTTGATGGAAAATGATATTCTGTTGCGACATGCCATGTGACGTGGCTAACCGCGATTAACTTTTAACCTGTCGCCCCTGCACGCCAGAATGCGAAAACAGGGCGCTAAAAAGGAGACTGAAATAGTGTCTGAATTGTCTCAACTTTCCCCCCAGCCTCTGTGGGATATTTTCGCTAAAATCTGTTCTATCCCGCATCCTTCTTATCATGAAGAGGCGCTGGCCGCACACATTCTGGAATGGGCTAAAGAGAAAGGCATCAATGCCGAGCGCGATCAAGTCGGCAATATTCTGCTGCGCAAAGCGGCAACGGCAGGTATGGAAAATCGCAAACCTGTTGTATTGCAGGCGCATCTGGATATGGTGCCGCAGAAAAACAACGACACCGTACACGATTTCACCACCGATCCGATCCAACCTTACGTTGACGGTGAGTGGCTGAAAGCACGCGGCACCACGCTGGGCGCGGATAACGGTATTGGTATGGCTTCTGCACTGGCGGTGCTGGCCGATCCCAACGTCGAGCACGGTCCGCTGGAAGTGCTGCTGACCATGACGGAAGAAGCCGGTATGGATGGTGCGTTTGGCCTGCAACCTAACTGGCTTCAGGGCGAAATCCTGATCAACACCGATTCGGAAGAAGAAGGCGAAATCTACATGGGTTGCGCCGGTGGTATTGATTTTATTACCCGTCTGCCGCTGGTGCGCGAAGTACCACCAGCCGATTACCACACGCTGAAGTTGACGATTAAAGGACTGAAAGGCGGCCATTCCGGCTGCGACATCCATCTGGGGCTAGGCAACGCCAACAAACTACTGGCACGCTTCTTGTTCGAACAGGCGAAAGCGCTGGATATTCGCATTCTCGATCTGAACGGTGGGACGCTGCGTAACGCGATTCCGCGTGAAGCCTTCGCCACGCTGTCACTGCCTGCCGCTAACGTCGAGCAGTTGAAAGCGCTGAGCCAGGACTATCTGGCTGTGCTGAAAAATGAACTGTCCGCCGTTGAGAAAAACGTGACCGTACTGGTGGAAGCCAGCGACAGCAACAAGCACCCGCTGACGCAGGACAGCCGCGATCGCCTGCTGGCACTGCTCAACGCCACGCCGAACGGCGTGATCCGCATGAGCGACGAAGTCAAAGGTGTGGTAGAAACGTCACTGAACCTCGGCGTTGTCACCATGGAAGACGACCATGCAGAAATTATCTGCCTGATTCGTTCACTGATCGACAGCGGTAAAGACGCGGTAGTTGGTACGCTGACGGCGCTGGGTCAGTTGGCTGACGCGAAAACATCACCGAAAGGTGGCTACCCTGGCTGGCAGCCGGATGCCCACTCGCCGGTCATGGCGCTGGTGCGTGAAACGTATCAGAAGCTGTTCAACAAAACGCCGAACATCATGGTGATCCACGCAGGGCTGGAATGTGGTCTGTTCAAAAAACCGTATCCAGACATGGATATGGTTTCCATTGGGCCGACCATCACCGGGCCACACTCCCCGGATGAGCAAGTGCATATCGGCAGCGTCGATCTGTACTGGAAATTGCTGACAGCACTGCTGAAAGCGATTCCGCCACGCGCTTAATCGCTCACGAATAAAACGCACGCGAGCAAAACACAGGGCGACAGAGAGATGTCGCCCTTTTTTATCCTCAACGAAATATCCTTATCCCCAATCGAATACCAGCTGTCGCTCAATTTGCGGGTCGAGCAGCGTCACATGTAGCCCAACCAACCGGACGCCCCTGGATTTACGCCGCTCGTGCCAGGTTTGCTGCGCAATTTTCAACAGATCCTGTTTATTCAACATCGGCCACACATGTTCCTGCGTGGTTTGCTGAAAATCATCAAACTTGAGTTTGACGCCCTGACGCGCAATATGCAGGTCGGGCTTCACCCGTTTCAGGCGGACTTCCAGCTCCTCATAAAGCTGTTCGATCAGGTTTTCACACTGTTCCCAGTCGTGGATATCCTGTGCTAGCGTCTTCTCCACACCGACCGACTTCCTCAGCCGATCGGGTGAAATCCGTCGTTCATCAATCCCCTGACAGCGTTCCCACAGCACACGACCAAACTTACCGAATTCTTTAAGCAGGTCTGCCAGCGCATACTCCCGAACATCGGCACAGGTATGCAGGCCACGTTCTTCCAGCCGCTTCGCCGTCACCTTCCCAACGCCGGGTATCTTCTCTAGCGGTAGCGTCAGCAGGAAATCATCCACCTGCTCCGGTGTAATCACATATTGTCCATTCGGCTTATTTAACTCAGACGCGATCTTCGCCAGAAACTTGATCGGTGCAATGCCCGCCGAAGCGGTGAGATTCAGTTCATTCGCAATCGTTCGACGGATTTCTTCAGCAATACGTGTTGCCGAACCGTTGCAGTGCGGGCTATCGGTAACATCCAGATAGGCTTCATCCAGAGAGAGGGGTTCGATCAGCGACGTATAGCGGGAGAAGATCTCGCGGATTTGGCGCGAGGTGGATTTATACACCTCCATGCGACCTGGCAGCAACGTGAGGTGTGGACACAGACGCAAGGCGGTTGCCGTTGCCATCGCGCTGCGGACGCCGTAGCGTCGGGCAGGATAGTTAGCGGTGCTGATGACGCCACGACGATCGGCGCTCCCACCAATCGCCAAAGGAATATCGCGCAGGCGCGGGTTATCACGCATCTCAATTGCTGCGTAGAAGCAGTCCATATCAACATGAATGATTTTGCGCATACTAGCCCTCCGACAACACTGTATAAATATACAGATCAAAGTCAGTATAGACAAGCTGCGCGATGCCTGCGGCGTTTACTGCACGATGAGCATAACCAGCTTAAATTCGCCCTGCATGGCAGGATGGAAAGTCTGTTGATGATAGGCTACATCACCACGCAAAGGATGGTGGAAACGTCGCTCGCCGCCTTCACGCGCGGTTACCGCCTGCTGCGACCACCAGAGATTGAACTCACGGCTTTCTTCACACAGCGACATCACGATGTGCCGAACGGATTCAGTAGGCGCGTAATGGCTGGATTCCGCGCGGAACTCCGCCACTACCCGCTTCGCTCGTTCCGGCCAATTGACCACCAGCGATCGTGCAAGCGGATTCAGAAACATGAAACGCAGCAGGTTTGGTTCGGGATCGTGTCCCAGCCACCCGGCAAACAACTGTTCCGACGGCGCATTCCACGCCAGCATATTCCAGCTACCATCCAGAAGATACGCAGGACAAGTAATGTGATGCAGGCTGGCGGCAACCTGCGCATCCGGCGATATTGCCCTATTCTGCTTCTGAGGATCCTTCACGCCAGCAAGGCTAAAAAGATAATCGTGCTCGGCGGGTTCCAGTTTTAACGCCTGCGACACGCGGAGCAGCGCCGATGCCGAAGCGGACACATCACGCCCCTGCTCAAGCCAGGTATACCAGGTGGTGCTGATTCGGGCGATTTGCGCCAATTCTTCGCGACGTAATCCGCTGGTGCGCCGCCGCCCAGACGCTGGCAGGCCGACCATTTCCGGCGTGGTTCGCTCACGCAACGCCCGTAAGAAGGCCCCCAGTGCTTTTGGACCACTCAGAGAATTGGCAGGCATAAATGTATTTGCAGACATCAGTCCAGGCGTCCTTTTCATGCCATTCGTATAGGCAATTGTAGTGACAATAACATCAGTGAAAATCGTGTTAATCAAACAGGGAGTATTTTATACCCGTATAAATGCTCATATTGTACCCGTATTTTCCCCTCATTATAGTGTGCTCAGACCAAGGTCTTGTTTATTGGCAGGCGCGCCGCCTTTAACCCATGATGAAACGAAAGCACTTCAGATAAAGCGAGAGCAATGATGGAAGAAAAGCAGAACCATAATCGCCGCGTCGAACACCAGTTCGGCTCACAGGCGCAAAACTACCTGACCAGTGCAGTACATGCACAGGGTAAAGATTTAACCCGACTGGCGGCTTTATTAGCGCCTTTCCCACTGGCGCGCGTGATCGACGTCGGCTGCGGTGCTGGCCATGCCAGCTTCGTCGCCGCACAGGCCGTCGCCGAAGTTGTCGCCTACGACCTGTCCTCCCAAATGCTGGACGTGGTCAGTCAGGCCGCAGAGCAAAAAGGGCTGCATAATATCCGTGTTCAGCAAGGTGTAGCCGAGTCTTTGCCGTTCGACGATAGCAGCGCAGACATCATCATCAGCCGTTACTCTGCGCATCACTGGCATGATGTTGGGCAGGCGTTACGGGAAATGCGACGCGTCCTGAAACCGGGTGGGCGCGTCATCATGATGGATGTTGTTTCACCCGGCCACCCGCTGCTGGACAGCTATTTGCAGACGGTAGAGAAGCTGCGCGATACCTCACACGTGCGTAATTACGCACCGGGCGAATGGCTGAGTCTATTTACCGATGCTGGGTTTGTTGTGCGTCACGTCACCAGCGACAGGTTGACGCTGGAATTCAGCAGTTGGATCGCACGTATGCGCACACCAGAACATTTCGCTATCGCCATTCGTGAACTGCAAAAAACGCTGGCGGACGAGGTGGTACAGCATTTTGAGGTGCAGGCCGACGGTTCATTTGTCACCGACATTATGATGATAGAAGCCACCCGCGCCTGATGCGCTTTTCCCTGCCATTAACAACCTCACATTGAGCAGCCCACCTTCGGGCTGTTTTTTGTAAATGTTATTTTTTAGCGCTTTTCAACGCTTGATTAATATGAAACCAATGATAATGTAATTTCGTTTTCGTCGTTACCTATACGACGACGAAATAGATACCAATCACGGCTGTCCCAACGCTTTCGCTAAAACACCAGTAGCGCGACGCGGATGCCGCGTGTAGCAGGCAATTTTATTATCAGGAACCATAATGCAAAAAATCGCGCTGTCGTTTGCGATGTTGTTTTTTTTGCCTTCTCTTGTTGTTACCAGCGCCGCCAGCGAGACTTCGCCACCGCTTGCGCCGATAGCAAAAGAATTAAAACAGCAATTATTAGGCTCTCCGATCTATATTCAGATCTTTAAAGAAGAGCGAATATTCGAACTTTATGCAAAAGTCGGCAACGAATATCGTTTATTAGAGCAATACCCCATCTGTAAATATTCGGGTGGATTAGGACCAAAACGCGTTGAGGGTGATTTAAAAAGCCCAGAAGGCTTCTATCAGGTTGACCTGCGTCAGCTTAAGCCAGACAGCCAATATTACCGCGCGATCAATATCGGTTTCCCTAACGACTATGATAAATCACAGGGATATTCTGGCCGCTATTTAATGATCCACGGTGAGTGTGTGTCGGTCGGCTGTTATGCCATGACCAACAACTATATGGACGAGATTTATCGCTACGCCGAAACGGCGCTACGCCACGGGCAGGCAAAAATTGATATCGCCATCTATCCGTTCCGCATGACAGAACAGAACATGCAGCGCCACCGTAATTCCACTTACGCCAGCTTCTGGAAACAGCTTCAGCCGGGGTACGCTTACTTTAATCAGCACAATCAGCCACCGGCCATCACGGTGTTTAACGGGCAATACGTCGTTAACCCACCATTGATGACCAGCCAGCCGACCTTAAAGTATGCGCTCGCCGAAACAAAATAGAACGAATTCGCCTGGCATGATCTGATGCCAGGTTTCGTTGCCTGTTAGCGGTTGTGTCGCCAGCACGGTGACGACATCATTCGGTGTCGTCTGTTGCTGGAAATCAATCTCCACATCCTGATCCAACAGCGTCGCTTTACCAAACGGCGCGCGGCGGGTAATCCAGTAGAGTTTAGTTGAGCAGTACCCCATCACAAAACGCCCATCCGACAGCAGCATGTTAAACACGCCTTTCTCCCGCAAGACATCCGCTTGTTTAGCGATATAGCGGAACACCGCAGGCCAATTACCCGGCGTGCGCGGATAGCGCTCGGCCAGTTGGGACAACAGCCAGCAGAAAGCAAATTCGCTGTCCGTCTGGCCGACAGGGCGAAACATACCCGTTTGCAGGGTGTTGTAGCCTTTCAGTTGCCCGTTGTGGGCATACGTCCAGTTTCGTCCCCATAACTCGCGGGTAAAGGGGTGGGTATTTTCCAGCGCAACCGCGCCGCGATTGGCTTGCCGGATGTGTGAAACCACCGCACACGATTTGATAGGGTAATCCTGCACCAATCGCGCAATCGGCGAATTATAGCTTGGCAGCGGATCTTTGAACGTACGACAGCCGTTCCCTTCATAAAAGGTAATTCCCCAGCCATCCCGATGCGGTCCGGTTTTCCCACCGCGCTGTATCAGCCCGGTAAAGCTAAAGCAGATATCCGTCGGCACATTCGCGCTCATCCCCAGCAATTCACACATCTGACTTCCTACCCTTCCCTTCTCATCATATTTCAAGTTGCCTGTGCACTAACTGCCCAAAACTCGAACTATGTAGAGTCTATTATTAAGCGGCTTACTGATCTGCCATCTCTTTTTCAATCAGCTGAATCAGGATGTGAATCGCTTTGATATGGATTTCCTGAATACGGTCGGCATAGCCAAAGTGTGGAACACGAATTTCCACATCAGCCGAGCCCGCCATTTTACCGCCGTCTTTCCCGGTTAGCGTAATGACCTTCATGCCTTTCGCTTTTGCCGCTGCAATCGCTTTAATGATATTGCCAGAATTACCCGAAGTGGAAATCCCCAGCAACACATCACCTTCACGCCCCAACGATTCAACATAGCGAGAGAAGACAAAATCATAGCCAAAATCGTTGCTGACGCAGGACAGATGGCTTGGATCGGAAATCGCAATAGCCGGATAGCCTGGGCGGTTTTCACGGTAGCGCCCCGTCAGTTCTTCGGCAAAGTGCATGGCATCACAATGCGAGCCACCGTTACCGCAGGAGATCACTTTACCGCCCGCTTTAAACGCGTTAGCCAGCAGTACCGCAGCATTTTGAATCGACTGAATGTTCGCGTCATCACTCAAGAAATTATTCAGTGTTTCTGCTGCTTCTTTCAGTTCACTACGGATTAAATCCTGATACATGGAATCCTCTCATTTTGTCGGGTGACAACATTCTATTCTGTATTGTTCAGCAGTGTAGCGGATAGTACCAACAGCGAGAAGCGTGTAATCACGGGATCGAGAGGATCGCTGATGCCTGTCAGAAAACTCGCAACAGTCGTTTGGTTTGTGAAGTGAGTTGTAATTATGATGTAAACGAATTGATAAAAATAATCAAATAAACTACAACAAACATAAGCAACAGGTCAGACCTCTTAGAATATTGACCTATTACGCCTTATTTCACTGATGAAAATGGTTCTCGCTTTCCACTGTTGCAAACCACGCGGTGGAGGGGGAAATCCTTAATTCCATCACTATGCTGGAGACACGTTATGATTGCTGTCAGTATCCTCCTCCTACTGATTATCATCGGCGCGATGTTTTACCATCGGCTCAGCCTGCTGCTCAGCAGCGCCATCCTACTGGCCTACTTCGCGGCCATGTCCGCCATATTGCTGTGGCCCGTCTGGCTGATGGTTCCGCTCGTGATTCTGCTGATTCCGATCACCGTCCCCGCTCTGCGCCAAAAACTGGTTTCCGCTTCCGCGTTGCGCATGTTCCAGAAGGTGATGCCACCGATGTCGAACACGGAGAAAGAAGCGATTGATGCCGGGACAACCTGGTGGGAAGGTGACCTGTTTCGCGGCGCGCCGGACTGGAAAAAGCTGCATAACTACCCGCGCCCGCAGTTGACCGCCGAAGAGCAGGCGTTTATCGACGGGCCGGTTGCTGAAGCCTGCCGAATGGCAAACGACTTTGAAATCACCCATGAACGTGCGGATATTCCACCGGAACTGTGGGCGTATTTAAAAGAACATCGCTTCTTCGCCATGATCATCAAGAAGCAATACGGCGGGCTGGAATTCTCTGCCTATGCGCAGGCGCAGGTGCTGCAAAAGCTGTCGGGCGTCTCCAGTATTGTGGCAATCACCGTCGGCGTGCCCAACTCACTCGGCCCCGGCGAACTGCTGCAACACTACGGTACAGAAGCGCAAAAAGATCACTACCTACCACGTCTGGCACGCGGTCAGGAAGTCCCCTGCTTTGCGTTGACCAGCCCGGAAGCGGGATCGGATGCGGGCTCAATTCCCGATACCGGCATAGTCTGCTACGGCAACTGGCATGGCGAACAGGTCGTGGGCATGCGCCTAACCTGGAATAAACGCTACATCACGCTCGCGCCCGTCGCCACCGTGCTGGGGTTGGCCTTTAAGCTGTACGATCCCGACCATCTGTTAGGCGATGAAGACGACATTGGCATTACCTGTGCGTTAATTCCGACGGATACCGACGGCGTTAAAATCGGCCGTCGCCATTTCCCGCTGAACGTTCCGTTCCAGAACGGGCCAACGCAGGGTGAGAATATTTTTGTTCCACTGGATTACATCATCGGCGGCGCGAAGATGGCCGGTCAGGGCTGGCGTATGTTGATGGAATGCCTGTCAGTCGGGCGCGGCATTACGCTGCCGTCCAACTCTACTGGTGGGCTGAAGTCGATTGCCCTCGGTATCGGCGCTTATGCGCATATCCGCCGCCAGTTCAAAATCTCTATCGGCAAAATGGAAGGCATCGAAGAGCCGCTGGCACGCATTGCGGGTAACGCTTACGTGATGGACGCCGCCGCGACGCTGATTACCAGCGGCATTATGCAGGGGGAAAAACCGGCTGTGCTTTCCGCTATCGTCAAATATCACTGTACCCACCGCGGTCAGCGCAGCGTACTGGATGCGATGGATATCGCCGGTGGTAAAGGCATCTGTCTTGGCCCATCCAACTTCCTGGCGCGCAGCTATCAGGGCGCACCGATTGCCATCACCGTGGAAGGGGCGAATATTCTGACGCGCAGTATGATCATCTTCGGGCAAGGTGCTATCCGCTGTCACCCTTATGTACTGGAAGAGATGGCTGCCGCGCAGGCCAACGACGTATCACGCTTTGACCGTTCGCTGGTGGGTCACATCGGCCACGTCGGCAGCAACACAGTGCGCAGCTTCTGGCTTGGGTTGACCAACGGCCACCTGAGCCGTGCACCAGTGAACGACAAAACGCGTCATTACTATCAGCAGCTCAACCGACTCAGTGCGAATCTGGCGCTGCTGGCGGATGTGTCGATGGCCGTGCTGGGCGGTAGTCTTAAACGTCGCGAGCGTATCTCGGCGCGTCTGGGGGATATTCTCAGCCAGCTTTATCTGGCTTCCGCTACGCTGAAGCGCTATGAAGATGAAGGGCGTCAGAAAGCGGATCTCCCGCTGGTGCACTGGGGCGTACAGGATAGTCTGCATCAGGCGGAGCAAGCGCTGGACGATCTGCTGCGTAACTTCCCGAATCGTGCCGTAGCGGGTCTGCTGACCTTCATTATCTTCCCGCTAGGTCTGCGCTGCGCCGCGCCGTCTGACCGCCTCGACCATGAGGTCGCGAAGATTCTGCAAACACCATCGGAAACGCGCAGCCGTCTGGGGCGCGGGCAATATCTGGTTGCCAGCGAACATAACCCTGTCGGGCTGTTAGAAGAGGCCTTGCAGGATATCATCGCCGCCGAGCCGATTTACCAACGTCTGTCGAAGGCTAGCGATAAACCGCTGTCGTTCATGCGATTGGATCAGTTGGCAGAACAGGCGCTGGTAGAAGGTCAGATCACCGCGGAAGAAGCGACTATTCTGACCAAAGCCGAAGCCAGCCGCTTGCGTTCAATCAACGTCGATGATTTTGCATTCGATGCACTGGCCGCCAACAAGCCTGCATCTGTGCCGCAGCCGGAAAGAAAAACCGAAGCAGCATAAACAGAAACAGGCCGCCAACATGGCGGCCTGAGATCGTTGACAAACTTATTTGCGAAATGGGAACGGTGATAATGGAATAGAAGAGTAAAGCGTCCGCGCCAGGGATGGCGCGGCTCGAGCTTACAGGGATGTACTCGCAGCGTCTTTACGATCTATCCATTATCACCGCTCAACAAGCTTTGTCAGTAAACTCAGTTCGGTTATACCGGCCTGTTCTTTCCTTTAAAGGCACATCAGTTGTAAAATCTACGCCATCTTTCCTTCTGAATGAAACCTGACACATGGCTTACATCCCCAAGAACTATGCCAGACTTGAAAGCGGCTACCGCGAAAAAGCGCTCAAACTTTTCCCGTGGGTATGTGGTCGCTGTTCACGCGAATTCGTCTATTCCAACCTGCGTGAATTAACCGTTCACCACATCGATCACGATCACAGCAATAACCCAGAAGATGGCAGTAATTGGGAAATGCTGTGCCTCTACTGCCACGACCATGAGCATTCGAAATATACCGATGCGGATATGTACGGTTCGACCGTCGTTGCAGGCGAAGATGCACAGAAGGATGTCGGGGTTGCCACCCATAATCCTTTCGCGAATTTGCAGGCTATGATGAATAAAGGGAAGAAATAGAGGCAATAAATCATCGGATTGCCGCTCCCATCGGATTCATTGACGGGAGCGGATCTTGAAATATGTGGCTCATATTGTGTGGCTAATTAAGCACCGCTCTGCCGTACACGCGCCAGCAGCGCATCCACATCAGCAATATGCGGAGCCGCCAGCACTAACGTTCTGCCCAGCGAAATAGCATGCCGTTGGCACGCTAAACGCGCTTCCGTCTCCTGAATGCTGTCCAGATCGGCAACGTGCGCCAGCCCTATCGTGCGGCGAATCAATTCGGTGCCACAGTAACCAACAGCATCCCGCCACACCTGCTGTAAAAACAGCGCGGCATAGCCCGATTCCGCCAGCGCCGGATCGTGGCTTTCGCTTTCGCTCAATGCCAGAAAACGGGCGGAAAAGGTCTGCCACAGTGTATGAATTTCTTCCAGACGCCGTTCACGCCCAGCCGCCGCCTCACGCGGAGCCAACAGCCCCGGCAGGCCGCAATAATTCAACAGCAGGTTGCCAATTGCCGTGCCGACATCAAAGCCAATCGGCCCGTAGAAACCGAATTCAGCATCAATCGCTTTTAAGCGCCCTTCTGCCACAAAAATCGATCCACTGTGGATATCGCCGTGCAACAGCGCCTCCGCTTTACTCAAAAAGCGGTGTTTCAGCCCGGCAACCGCCAACTTCAATGCTTTATCGTCGCGCAATGCCTGTACATCTGGCGTCAGCGCAGCGTCGAATTGGTTTCTTTCGTGGTCGATATAGGGATCGGTAAAAAACAGATCTTCGGTAATCTGACACAGTTCAGGGTTAGTGAACTGGCTTACCGCCGCTTTCTTCTCATGCGGGTGCTGATAGAAATCAGAGGTATGGAATAACGTCTGCGCCAGATATTCCCCCAGTTGTGCCGCCGCCTGAGGATAATCCGTGCCGTTAACCAACTCGCTACGCCAGATACGATGATCGGAGAGATCTTCCTGCACCATCACCGCCAGTTCGGGATCGTGATATAACACGGTCACAGTATGCTGCGGACAAAAACGCGCGTGCGTCAGCAGCGTTTCGGCTTCAATGCGGGCGCGATCAAGCGTCAGCGGCCAGGATTCCCCGACACAGCGCACATAGGGCAGTGCCTGTTTAACAATCACCCGGCTAACGCCCGTTTCATCTTTAATTTTAAACACCAGATTCAGATTGCCATCGCCGATCTCTTCTGCGGCTACCAGCGTTTGCGGCTGACTGACACCGCCGTACTGGCGGGCATATGCAACAGCGTCATCCGCCGTAAAAGTGCGGTAAAGTGACATTCCAACTCCTCGCTATTCTGAAATCAAAACTAGTCTAAAATCAAAGATACGGACATAAAAACGTTCGGACGTCTATACATCCATCTGGCATCTTGGCAGAATACGAATATCGATGCAACATGGATTTAACGACCTATGCAGACACTTAACACAACCAGCCTGAAGATCGTGGATAACCAGTTGTGGATCCTCGACCAGCAGGCGCTACCGCAAGAAAAACGCTGGAGCCCGTGTCCAGATGTCGCGTCACTGGTTGAGCATATCCAGACGCTGCGAGTACGCGGCGCACCGCTCATTGGCCTGTCCGCCAGCCTGCTGCTCGCGCTGCTGGCCGAGAAAGGGTTATCACAGGCCGAACTGGCGCAGGCGCTGGAGACGCTGCGAGCATCGCGCCCTACCGCGGTAAACCTGATGAACAATCTGGATCGCATGAAGCTGGCGTTGGCACAGCCGCAGTTTGTTGATGCGCTAGTGCAGGAAGCATTGCGATTGGTAGAAGAAGACCGCGCCTTGTGCGAACGCATCGCCGATCGTGGCGCGGCGCTGGTGAAGCCAAATAGCCGCTTGCTGACCCACTGCAACACCGGCGGGCTGGCAACGGCAGGTATCGGCACCGCTATCGGCGTACTGCTGCGCGCATATCAGCAGGGGAATGTCGCGCAGGTGTGGGTCGATGAAACCCGTCCGCTTTTGCAGGGCGGACGCCTCACGGCCTGGGAGCTGGGCGAGCTGAGCATCCCTTATCAACTGATTTGTGATTCGATGGCCGCCAGCCTGATGGCACAGGGTCAGGTCGATGCAATTTGGGTCGGTGCAGACCGCATTGCGGCTAATGGCGACGTCGCCAATAAGATCGGCACTTACAGCCTCGCGGTACTGGCGCACCATCATCAGATTCCGTTTTACGTCGCGGCACCGCACACCACGCACGATCCGGCGTGCCCAGATGGTCGAGCCATCCCTATCGAACAGCGTGCCGCCGCCGAAGTCACTGGCGTTTCTGGCAGCTTCGGTCACTGCCAGTGGGCACCGCAGAACGCCGCCGTCTACAACCCAGCGTTTGACGTCACCCCCGCCGCCTTAATCAGCGGCTGGGTACTCGACACCGGCGTGGTCACGCCACAGGATGTCAAAGAAGGGATATTTCGGACAGCGTTGAAGTGACGATAAACAAATAGTTCCAGGAAATTCAGGATACGCCGCACGGATGCGGCAAAGCCATCACCCAATGGTGACCGTTCCCCCGCCAATCAACACGCCACCGCAGCTCACTGCATCACCCGAGCGTGCCGCGGGTTTACCGTCAACGAGTACGCTGGATGAACCGCTGCTAATGCTCCGGTCATGGCCGTGAGGAGCCAGCGGATCGCCTTGTCGGGCCAACGGCAGGCCGTCAACCTTAACCGTTGATGAACCCGCCGCGACAGGCGTCGGCGGATGGCTACCGTGCCCGGTATCGCTATCACCTAATTTAACGGCATTACCCATTTTTTAGTCCTTTTAGCTGATGAGTCCTTTTAACTAAATAGTCAGTCTTGTTGCAACGATCATGCGGCAGCTTCATCATCGGCAGCGACGACCTCTATTCCACGTGGGACGAAGAAATTATTGTTCCTCAACATCGTACCCGCCTGATCGTTCAGCGTAGCGAACTTGAGTTCCTCTGACGCAAAGTCGTGCATAAAATAATTGAAGAAAATATCCGCCTCATGAGGCACCCGCTTAGTTTCATTAAAGAACTTTACCAAATCAGCCCCCTGATACATCTGCCGGCGTAGTCCTCGGCTTCTCCGCACATTATCCGCATCGTACTCGACCTGCTTCAGCCAGCCCCACTGCGCGTTCAGTTCCTCCCGATCACTGCCTGTCGCGTTTTGGCGAAGTATCTTGTAATCATGCAGTTTTTCCCCCAGCCAAACGCAATAGTGGATCATGTGCAGCTCGAACGCTTCCGGTGTCGGGTTCATTTTCCCCACCCATTCGCTGTAGAACTCACTGTATGCCTTCGCCGAGTAGCCCTGCCGACTATCCTGCATGATGAAGTAGCTTGCCACGTAAGGGTCTTTCTGATTAAGCGTTTTAAAGTTGGGAAAAGGCACCTGCGCCCTGCGCGCCGTTTCGAACATCTGTCGCAACGGCACCCGACACAGCTCGGCGCTGGGGCGCTGTTCGTTAGGTAACAGTCCTCCTGTCACGTCTTCACTGATACCGGGACAGAGCACTTCACGCCAGCCTGATTTGAGCGGTCCTAAGGGCAACAGAGGGCGGGATTCGCGCCGCTCGTGCGCCGCTATCAGGTGCAGGGCGTTTTTGACCGCGGTGTGGAGAGGCTTGTCGAACTCAATCACTTTCGCGCCAAAAGCCGTGGTGATCATACCAACAACAGGGTGCCGGGCAACCAGTCCGGCCCCGTCAGAGACGGTTGCCACGGTATCCCCCATGTCCAGCGAGCTGCGGCGCGTGCAGTCGAACAAGCCAGCAAAAATGACCTCAACTTTACTGTCCTCATAACGGTATTCGTTTTCCACTTTGGTACAGACCGACTCCAGCAGTTCGTCGATAAAGCGCCGAGCCAACGCAGCCCCTAGATCGGCACCGAACACCGAAATCTGGATCAGTTTGATGGGCAGTTGGTTGATTTTTTTTACATCCGCCACGTTCAGCTTGAATTGGTTCTTTGCTGAATCCACCCGCGCATCGACGCCAGTCATTAGCAACTCGGCCACTATCGGGTTATCACGAATAGGCTCGGCAGCTTCGAGCAAAGCGCGGGTTGCCGCCGTTTTGGCTGCGGACGCGGCAGCATCGAGGCCACTCTTCATGGTGCGCAGGTCGTCCAGCTTATTGGAGAGCACCTGACTCCAGTCGCCTTTGAAAACGCCTTTAACGGTATCTACCGCCGTTTCTTTTCCCTGTTCAACCAGCGCATCGGTATAATCCTCGGGCAGTGCCTTCTGTCTGGCATCCATAATGCTATGTAAGCGCTCAGTGGCTGTATCATCAAGCGTGGTACCTAATCCTGGAACGTAGACCGCAGAATAAACATATGACGAACCAATCTCCGACGTTCTTCTTTCTTGATGAGCACGAAACAAGCGCCCTACATTAGTCAGACGCTGGCTCTCTTCATCCACATTGATATTTCGTTTCAGACCATCGAAGAAGAAGCCTATCTGTAACGCTAGTGAGCAGGTACCTAACCCTGCCTGATGACGACTCTCTTCACGCACAACACGACATTCCATATCATCCCAATCAACCATCACAATTTCCTCGTCCGATAAGTGTTTATTACATCCTGCATATCAAGGTGACAGCGATAGGCCCAACGTATCATCGGCTTGTTATCTGGCAAGAACAGTACACAAAAATCATCTTGCCCCTTCTCACGCTTCGGCATCGGCAGGATGATGCTATTTTTCTCTGGACGAAATCCCTGTTCTTCTTGTTGCTTTAGGGTTGTACTCAGTAGCCATTTAATATTGGCCGTATCCCCATCTATACGGTAGGGGCCTGCGGTTTTCCCTCCCGCATTCCGTCCGTCAAATGCATCTGTGTTTCCCCCCATATTCCCATTGACATAGGCATAACCAATGGGTCGATCCATTACTGACATCACAACCAATGACGCACCGCCATGCCGCTCCTGTATCAGGAACGTCCAGCCTAGCCAGAGCACCAGCAAAATGCTTGCTACCCACCGCCCCCAGCGCGGCAATATCTGCCATATCGCCGTGATCAGCCCCGAGATCGCTCTCGTCAAACCACTTGCCGCGCTCATGTTCGTCCCTTTTGTTCTTGCTGGTTCAATGCCCTTATTACTGGCTGAGTAGTCGTCATGCCCGCCTGATGACGGCTCTCTTCACGCGCAACGAGACATTCCATATCATCCCAATCCACTTTATTTATCTCCTTGTTCTATAGGTATCGACGATACTATCCATTTCAACGACACAGCTTTCAGCCCACCTTACCATCGGTTTATTATCAGGTAACATCAGCACACAGAAACCATTCTGGCCTTTCTCTCGTTTAGGCATAGGTAAGGTGATAGTATGCTTTTCAAATTGGAGTCCAGCTTTTTCCTGCTCTTCGGTCATATCCAGTTCCCAATCTATTTTGACCGTATCTCCATCTATCCGATAGGGGCCAGCACTTCCCCCTCCCCCAGCATGAAATCCATCAAACGCAAAGGTATTACTACCCATATTACCGTTGACATAAACGTAACTGATGGGACGGTCGATCACCGAATGAACAACGATTGATGCCCCGCCATGCCGCTCCTGTATCAGGAACGTCCAGCCTAGCCAGAGCACCAGCAAAATGCTTGCTACCCACCGCCCCCAGCGCGGTAATATCTGCCATATCGCCGTGATCAGCCCCGAGATCGCTCTCGTCAAACCACTTGCCGCGCTCATGTTCGTCCCTTTTGTTCTTCCAAAGCCTGACGTCCACCTTCCAGATAGGCTAATGCCCACAACCGTCTTTGAGCCTCTATCGCGCCGGCCTGATCGGCTTTTCTCAGCGCCTTGCGAACCATACTCATCCTTTCACAGGCCGGGAAATGCCCACAGCGCTCTCCCTCTTGCCAAAGGGCCAGTACGCGATGTTCATCAGGTGAACCTTGCAACGCCCGGTATAACTCAGGTGTCAGTTTCACCGGAACGGGTTCAACTGGAGGGATAGATAAGTTTAATTCTTGCCAACTGCCGTCGCATTCTCGCAACCACCAGCGCTCGACTCCCCCAAAAAGCCCACCGAACCACGGGGCATCGTGTTGTTCGACAAGCAGAGGCAGCGCGTGGGGGGTATAGAATCGCAGCAGTTGGCTAAATTGCCCTTCAGGCTCAATCACCCTCACTCCCAAAGCCAACTGCTTTTGCAAGTCGCTAAGAGGTTGGCCGCTATCAAGTAGGCCAACCACATGCCCCTGCTGAACAAGCGTAGTCAGTAATCTTTCTTCCTGTTGCGGACACTGCCAGAGCCAGGAGCCGAGATTAATCAGTTCAAACAAATCATCATGAAAATAGAGCGGCAAAAACGGCCTTTCACTCAGCCGTTCACGCTGTTCGGCGGTGAGATAAGCCCCTTCCAGTAGTACGATACAGGCACCCTGGTGCCAGATTGATTCGGGTAGCATCTTATTCTCCCTGTATCAACGCATCGCCCTGCGCCATGGCACGCAGCAGACAGGGAATACAGACCGGTTTTTCAAGAGGCGGCATTTTGGGCAATTTGGGTGGAGCAATCACCTCAACCGCCCCCGGCAAGGTGGGCATGTGGCCCGCCCAGCCAGAGCCAAAGCCCGGGCTGCCGCCTGAATTCATCTTGATGCTGGGGCCGACCAGCGTCACGCCACTAGGGTCAATCTTCACGAAGCTGCCCCCCACCTTGAGCGTCAGTTCAGCCCCGGCTTCCAGCACTATCTTGTTGTCGGATTTCAGATGAATCTCTTGCCCGGCTTCAACCAGCAAGGCCTGACCCAATTTCTGGTGCATTGAGGCATCAACGGTCAGCGAGTGCTCCCCTTTAATATGGTCACGCTTCTCGTTCTCGACCGTCAGGTGATCGTTGGCTTTGATGCGGGTGACTCGCTCATTATCAATATCGGTGTGCGCGTCGTGTTTGATGTGCCAGACGACGTCATTTTCAATCAGCGCGTTGAGATCCTTCTGACCGTGAAGGTAAATCTCCTCCTGTCCGGCCTGATCTTCAAAGCGCAGCTCGTTGAAGCCTTCTCCCTGATGTGTCTCCGTGCGCAGTACGGTTCGCGTCTTGTGGGCTGGCAGGTCGTAAGGAGGACGGTTGGTCGCGTGGAAAGTACGCCCGGTCACAATCGGCTGATCCGGATCGCCTTCAAGGAAGCTGACGATCACTTCATGACCGATACGCGGGATGGCAATCATGCCGTACTGGCCGCCTGCCCAACCCTGACTGACGCGCACCCAGCACGAGCTCTGGTCATTGCTCGCACCATAGCGATCCCACGGGAATTGCAGTTTTACCCGACCATACTGGTCGCAGTAAATTTCTTCCCCCGCCGGGCCAACCACCGTCGCGATTTGCGGGCCGTCCACCATCGGCTTGTAGAGCATGGCCGCGCGCCACGTCGTCGTGCCTTTCACCACTGCAAAGCTGTTGCTCATCGTCGTCGGTTCACCGCCGCTTTCTTCTTCCAGCGCCTGCGGCTGCTGCCCGACGTGCGTCACACTCACCGTCTGCCACACCGCATTCAGCGTCGTATTCGGGTGCTCCGTCAGGGTAAAGGTGTTGCCGGGCATCAGCCCTGCGCAGTTGGATTCCCCTTCGCTCGTCACCGCCCCTGAGCGCAGTGCATCCAGCCGGTAGCCACTGAACGCCTTGCCGCTCGGGTCGTGCTTATAACGCCCCGGATAGTCGTAGTGCTGGTAACTTTCGCGCTGGTGCGCCAGCTCGCCGCTCATCTTCTTGTGCGACAGCCCGTAAGCCGGCGTCTTAAAGCTGTAGTCCTTCAACTCGACGTCCGATGTGCTCACCCGCTCCGCGTAGTGGAAACGGCGAACATATTCGCCTTCACTCAGCCCCTGTGTCGCCAGATTGAAGAACAGCTCGGGGCCTTTGGTCAGCGCCCCCGCATCGTCGGCAAACACTACCCGGTGTTTGCCCTCTTCGTATTCGTGGAAGAAATACATCCCTTCCTCCGCGGCCAGCCGGGTGATAAACGCCAAATCGCCTTCCCGATACTGCACACAGTATTCGCGCACCGCGTGCTCGTTACGCAGCGCAAAGGCGTAGTCGGTAATGCCCGCTTCTTCCAGCAGCGCACCGATAATCGCTTCCGGCTTCTGCGCCTGAAAGATACGGGCGTTGGTGCGCAGCCCCAGCCGCCACAGGGCTGGGCGGACTTCCATCTGATAGCGCGTGCGCCGGAATCCAGTGTCACCCTGCGTGAAGCCACTGACAATCCCGCTGACCCGGCGCTTCAGTTCACCTTCATACCAAATCATCAGCTCGCACGGCTGATCCAGCACCGCGCCAAAATCCACATCCGGCAACGCGCTCGCCAGACTTAGCGCCAGGCTGAAAGGCCGGTTTAGTCCCTCATCCAGCCTGAAATCCACCACCGCAAAGGTGCCTGCCTCTAACGCACCGACCTTTACGGTGAACTGTAATCCTGTACTGTTTGCCACCTGCTTTCTCCTTATTATTCTTGTTCGGTTATCATGGCGACCGCACGCCACGCGTCTCTGAAAAGCGCAAAACATTTAAGTTGAGCAAAGATTCGGGGTGTTCACGTCGTGGGAGACAAAGGAATCGCAGGGGTGAAGCGGTGTGAGTAATGAAAACGTTCCATGTGGCATCCTTGACGCTATTCCTTTTAAAAAAATACGCGTAAAGAATAACAAAATGTTCGCAGAACCAATAGAACAAAAAAAGAACTAAAACGAAGCAAGCCCATTGATTGACATTGAAATAATTTCACTGAAATTAAATTAGATAGTGAATTAAAAAATTCAATCATCATCTAAGATAAGAACAGGGCATCTACCCTGTTCTTAGACTATTGATAAACCATTTTCTTCCGTGGAATAAGGGCATAACGCCCTACGAACTAGCGCTCCAATTTCGGATATGCATCCGCGATTTTATCGCCAGTGAAATGCGCGATCCACCCTTCTGGGTTATCGAACAGGCGGATAGCAGTGAAGTGTGGTTCCGGTCCCATATCAAACCAGTGCGCCGTGCCTGCGGGTACGGACAGCAGATCATTTTTCTCACACAGAATCTGGTAAATCTTACCGTTCAGGTGCAGGCAGAACAGTCCCGCGCCTTCGACGAAAAAGCGCACTTCATCTTCATGGTGGACATGCTCGGATAAAAACTTGGTGCGGAGTTCCGCACGCTGTGGGTTATCCGACCGCATGCTGATCACGTCCCAGCTCTGATAGCCTTTTTCTACCACCAGCTTATCGATTTCATGCTGGTAAGCCGCCAGCACTTCTTCAGACGATGGCGCGTCGCTCAGTTTCTGGCTGGCTTCCCAGCGCTCAAAACGCACGCCGATCTCGTTCAGCTGTTTCTGAATCGCCTCAGCATCCTGACTTTGCCAAATCGGCTGGCTTGCATCGCTGTCGCTAAAAATGGTTAATCCACTCATTGGGCGTACTCCGGTAAGTCGATCTGGTCAAAACGTGCCACCTGACGGTGACGGCTTACGCTATCCGCATCATCACGGATAAGCTGGCGGGTGTGCCAACCGGCTTCCTGCGCGGCATCCAGCTCCTGACGAATGTCCGACAGGAACAACAGTTGCTCAGCAGGTAGCCCGATGGCTTGCGCAATCGTGCGATAAGAGCCGATCTCCCGCTTCGCACCGACGCGAGTATCAAAATAGTCGCTGAACAGCGGACGCAGGTCACCCGCGTTGCTATAGCCGAACAGCAACTGCTGCGCTTCTACCGACCCTGACGAGTACACATACAGGCGCAAACCCAGTTGCTGCCATGCGGCGAGTTGCGCGGCCACGTCAGGGTACAGATGCCCCTGAAAATCGCCGTTACGGTAGCCCGCACGCCAGATAATGCCTTGCAGCTGTTTCAGCGCGGTGGATTTACGATCTTCATCCATAAACTGATTCAGCGCGGCGATCAACGCTTCGCTATCTGCATCTGGCTGACCTAATTCCTGACGCAGCGCGTCCAACGCCTGCGCGATCTCTGGATCGCTACCATGCTGCCGCACCGTATCGGCCAGTCGTTCACGCGCATAAGGGAACAATACGCTGTGAACAAAACGGATGTCGCTGGTGGTGCCTTCAATGTCGGTCACGATCGCGTTAATCATGCTTTCGCCTCCAATAGTCGACGCTGCAATTCACATTGGAACAAGAACTCTAGTCCTTCCAGATGACGACGTGCTTCTTTCACCGTCGCGCCCCAGCAGTAAAGGCCGTGGCCGCGCACCAGAAAACCGTAACGAAGAGGCGTGCAACTGGCGAATTCGGCTACCCGCTGCGCCAGCGCCGGAATATCCTGATCGTTATCGAAAATCGGGATCGCCACACGATCCAAATGGGTAGTTTGCCCCGCCAGCGACTTTTGCATCTCATAACCGTGCAACACCAGTTCAGCGCTCTTCTCTACCCGAGACAGCACCGTGGCGTTCACCGAATGCGTGTGCAGCACCGCACCAATCGTCGGTTCACTGCGGTACAGCAGCGTATGCAGCCCGGTTTCCGCCGACGGCGTGCGGCCGCTCGGCACATGGTTAGTCGCAATGTCCACCAACAGGAAATCCTCTGCCTGAAGGCTGCCCTTGTCTTTACCCGATTCGGTAATCAGGCACTGCGATTCGTCAAGGCGCACGGACATATTGCCGCCCGTTGCCGGACACCAGCCCTTCTCGCCTATCCAGTGGCAAGCCGCAAGCAGCGCCGTCAATTGTTGATTTTCAGTCATGAGGCTTCCCGTTTTTGGTCCATTTTTCTAACAACTTTTTCTGGATACCTTTTGGAGATTTAGACGCTTTCGTTATGTCTTAGTACATAAAAGCATTTAGCCGTTTAAACGTCCAAGCGTCTTGATTGCCAAATACTAACAGCATGTTATATTACCAAGCAATACAGGCTTGCAGGAGTTCCCCCCCGCTATGAGCGCCGCTCTGATCCCCGACAGTAAACTGCCTTCGCTGGGTACCACCATCTTTACCCAGATGAGCGCACTGGCCCAACAGCATCAGGCCATCAATCTATCACAAGGTTTCCCTGATTTTGACGGCCCAGATTATTTACAACAGCGGCTGGCGTATCACGTCAGTCAGGGCGCAAACCAATATGCGCCGATGACCGGTGTTGCACCTCTGCGTCAGGTGATTGCCGAAAAAACCGAAGAGCTGTACGGCTGGCGACCGGATGCCGATAGCGAAGTGACGGTTACCGCAGGGGCAACCGAAGCGCTGTTTGCCGCCATTGCGGCGCTGGTGCGCCCCGGCGACGAAGTGATTTGTTTCGATCCCAGCTATGACAGCTACGCACCTGCCGTCACACTGGCTGGCGGCGAACTCAAACGCATCGCCTTACAACCACCAGCGTTTCGCGTGGATTGGTCACATTTTGCCGATGTGCTGAGCGACCGTACTCGTTTGGTCATCCTGAATACACCGCACAACCCGTCCGCTATCGTCTGGCAGAAGGCCGATTTTGAGCAACTGTGGCAGGCAATTGCCGCACGTAATATCTTTGTGCTGAGTGATGAAGTCTACGAACACATCTGTTTCGACAGTGAAGGACACGCCAGCGTGCTGGCACACCCGTCACTGCGTCAACGCGCTATCGCCGTTTCATCGTTTGGCAAAACGTTCCACATGACTGGCTGGAAAGTCGGTTACTGCGTCGCGCCAGCCGCATTGAGTGCGGAAGTCCGTAAGGTTCACCAGTATCTGACGTTCTCCGTGAACACGCCTGCGCAGTTCGCCATCGCCGATATGTTGCGTGAACAGCCGCAACACTGGCGCGAACTACCCGATTTTTACCGTGCCAAGCGCGATCGCTTTATCAAGGCGCTGGCAGGCAGCCGTTTCGAGATTCTACCCTGCGAAGGCACCTACTTCCTGCTAGCAGACTATCGGGCGGTTTCCGCACTGGACGATGTCAGCTTCTGCCGCTGGCTGACCGAACACGTTGGTGTAGCCGCCATTCCGTTGTCCGTCTTTTGCGCCGATCCGTTCCCACATACGCTGATTCGACTATGCTTTGCTAAACAGGAAGCGACGTTGGATGCCGCTGCGGAGCGTTTATGTCGACTTTAAAGATTTCATTGCTGCAACAGCCATTAGTCTGGCGCGATGGGGAAGCCAATCTGCGCCACTTCGATACCTTACTGGCGGAGATGGTAGGGCTTGATGTGATTGTCCTACCGGAGATGTTCACCACCGGCTTTGCGATGGAAGCCGCCAGAGGCAGTCTGGATCAATCAGTCGTCGAGGCGTGGCTGCACCAGTGGGCGCGGAAGACCAATGCGCTGATCGGCGGCAGCGTCGCCATGAACACGCCCAAAGGCGCGGTGAATCGGTTCCTGCTGGTCGATCCACACGGCGAGGTATATCACTACGATAAACGTCACCTGTTCCGCATGGCGGATGAACATCACCACTATCAGGCAGGAACAGAGCGAGTCACCCTTGAATGGCGCGGCTGGCGCATCTGCCCGATGATCTGCTACGACCTGCGTTTCCCCGTATGGTCACGCAATCGACAGGATTACGATCTGGCGCTGTATGTCGCCAACTGGCCTGCGCCTCGTGCGGCACACTGGCAGACGCTGCTGGCAGCACGCGCCATTGAGAATCAAGCCTACGTTGCGGGCTGCAACCGCGTCGGCACTGACGGCAACGGCCACAGCTACCGTGGCGATAGCCTGATTATTAACGCGCAAGGGGAAGTTCTGGCCTCTGCCGCCCCCAATCAGCCTGCCCGTCTGGACGCCGAACTGTCGCTGGAAGCGTTGCAAAGCTACCGGGAATCCTTCCCCGCCTGGCGCGATGCCGATCGCTTTACGCTGTAGGCGTTTTCTCTGCGTCTCTCATCAGGGATGTTGAAATATTGGGTAGCCCTCGCTACCCAATCGGCACGCCATAGCGTTCGCCACAGCGGGCTTTCGCTCGCTGAATGATATCAGCGCTAACGTCATGGTTAAGGCTGGATTCTGTGGGGAGATACGCCCGCCCTAGCAAACGATATTTGTCCCGCCCTAAACGGTGGTATGGCAAGATTTCATAGCTAACCTGCGGTAGTGGCAGGATAAAATCAATAATCGCGCGGATCGCTTCCCAACTTGCGTTAAATTCGGGAATCAGTGGCGTGCGAACATGAATGGGCAGATGCGGAAATGTTCGTCGTAACTGTACTAAATTATTCAGAATGCGGCGGTTTCCACGCTGGGTAAACTGACGATGGCGCCCTTCATCCAAGCTCTTAACATCAAAATAAATGGCGTCGGTGTAGTCTGCAATCTGACATAAATCTGACCAATTCCCATCGCCGCAGGTTTCCAACAGCGTATTGATATGTCTTCTTCTGGCCTCTCGCAACAGTGCTAACGCAAAGGCCCCTTGCATCAACGGCTCGCCGCCACTGAGTGTTAATCCACCTCCCGACCGTCGATAAAAAATCCCATCAGACTCAACAATATCCAGTACCTGATTGACCGTCATCCTTTCACCAAAGCCTTTTAACGCGTGCGTTGGGCAATGACTAACGCACGTCAGACAGTTTGAGCAGCGAGAACGATTGAGACTGACGACTCCCGTTGAGGTATAACTCAGTGCTGCTTCCTGACAAGTCTGTTCACACAGGCCACAAACCGTCTTCCCCAAACATTTTTGCACATCAGCAGCAATTTCCGGCTTTCGGTACTGGGATTCAGGATTACTGCACCATTCACAGCGTAATGGACAGCCTTTCAGAAATACCACCGTACGGATCCCCACCCCATCATGTAGAGAGTAACGCTGGGTATTAAATACCCAGCCCGCGATCGGCTCTACGTGATACGGCATCGAATTTGTCATCACCTTAAGCCCTGGCATTCTCCAACAACCCTCGTCGTTTTAAAACATCTCATGTCCGGTTCGAGCTATCAGATCATCCTGCAAATCGGGTGAGAGATCGGTGAAATAGGCACTGTAACCCGCAATACGCACAATCAATCCACGGTAGCGTTCAGGGTCGGCCTTGGCTGCCAGTAATGTTTCCCGATTAATGACGTTAAACTGCACGTGCCATAATTTCAGGTCACACCAGGAACGAATGAGGTCACACAGTTTGCGGGTTCCTTCCTCCCCCGCCACGATGGAAGGCGTAAATTTTATATTCAGCAAACGAGCCGCACGCTCGCTAAACTGATAATTCTTGGTTTGATAATTGGACAGCAATACCGCCGTTGGCCCTTGCTCATCGCACCCTTGCGATGCCGAAGAACCATCCGACAGAGGCATCCAGGCTTTACGCCCGTTCGGCGTAGCATGTACCACTTTGCCAAACGGTACGTGAGAAGTGAAAGGCACCAGACGAAGATCGAGGTGTACGCCGAGTATTTTTGAGTACTTACGGGTAAACTCCAGACAAATTTTATCCAGCGTTTTACCAATACTATCAGCATAAGGGTCGTTGTTACCGTACTTGGGCGCACTGTTCATCAAAGCTCGCAGCACCTGATGATTCACAAAATCATCCTCTAACGCTTCCAGCAATTGAGACATGGAGATGCGCCGTTCTTCATAGACCCATTTTTTTATCGCCGCAAGCGAATCAATGACGGTTCCATAACCCATAAATTCGAAATAGCCTAAATCAATTCCGCCTTCAATATCCGGCTGATGAATATCTTTACAGGCCGCCATAGACAGATCGTGTAAGGCCGAGCCTAACGGCCAGGCAAAATGTTTAGCGCGTAAATCGATAATGATTTTTTGCTGAATAAAAGCATGGCGCAGAAAATTATGATGCTGTTGAACATACGCCTGCCAAAAATCCCCCCATGAGGTGAAATCGCGCGGATCACCCGTCTCCAATCCCAGTAACTCAGTGCCGTAGCGTTTCATCCGCCCGTTATAGAGCGTCATTTCCAATGCCGCAGGAAAATTGATGTATGCACAGGGACTGGTGTAGGTATCTCGATTGGGCATTCGACATTCAGCGCAGCCGGAAACGGCATAATCATAGGCTTGAGAAAACTCAGCCCCTTTGGACAGCAGTAAGGGAACGACTTCCTCATCATTAATCAATTTAGGAAAGCCCGTGCCCTCTTTAATGGTCTCGGCGATGTCGTGAAGAAAACGTGTCGGCGTTCGATTATGGATACGCGCGGCCAAATCAGGATAATGCAAGGGGAACTCACGCTTGGAACGTAAAAACAGATGGGATAAGGCGTTCGTCGCATCCATCCCTTCTGGCGTCTGTCCACCGATCGTCACCGCCTCCCAGTGTGCATAACCTTCATTAAACGCACCGCCTGTCGGGGAGATATACAGGTCAACAAACTGCGCCATCGCCACCCACATGCACGACAGCCACTCCAACGCTTGCTCATCGTTCAACACGCCCCGTTCAATATCCCGTTGATAGTAGGGAAAGAGGTATTGATCCATGCGTCCATTAGAAATAATGGTGCCCGTTTTCTGTTCCAGACGGGAAAAGAGCTGGGTAAACCACTGTGCCTGTAACGCATCACGAAAATCACGCGCCGGATTTTCCGGCACCCATTCACAGCGTTCGGCAATCTCGTACAATTCCTGCCGCCGTCGGGGACGTGTCTCCTGCTCCGCCAACGCTCTGGCATGCTTAGCATGGCGCTTAGCCCATAGGACAATCGCGTCCGATGCAATAACGATCGCCTGAAGGAACGGTGCTTTCTCCGTGCTATCCAACGGATTAAACGGGTCAAGTTGTGCCAGACGCTGCTCTGCCTCCTGCCGAATCCCCTTAATTCCCCGCTTAAGAACCTTTTCGTAATCGTGCACCCACTGAATTGATGAACGAAAAGAGGAGGTTTCATTCACGATAAAACGCGAAGTGAGACGGTCTTCAGGATCGTAAGTCAGCCGCAGTGTCTCTTCCGGTAGAGCCTGTGATAAATGCTCATGGTAGGTTTTATTTAGCCAATAGGGAGAAATCTCTTTCCGAACAACCTCGCTATCCTTTTCATCAATGATAAAAGGCGACGCCTGTCGTAAGGGAAGTTGGCTGATAGCGACATCAAGAAAATCACCATCGAGCTCCGGATACAGAATGCCGTAGCGTCCGGGTTTTCCAGCACGCCCAGCGATCAACTGCTCATCATCAATATAGACCGTGATATTCTGCGCAATATGATACATCGCCTTAGCCCAGCGTAAGATCAACACTTGCCCTTCCGTCGTTCGCATCGATTCCGTGAAATAGCGAGCGCGTTCGACATCAATGACAGGCTTTCCCTGCTGAATGGTCTCCAATATGGCATCGGTTCTACTCCGCGTTTCAGCCTGAGCTACAGTGTCAGTCTGTAACAGGCGCGACTCTTGCGGACTCAATACCGTCGTCATCTGGCTCATTAGTCTTCCTCTCGTGATAAGTAGGCTCAACGCCTTTCGTGCCGATTAACAAGATGTTCCCGTGCTTTCTTCATCTAACCTTAATCCATTCGCGACAACGTCTAGATCATGGCTGAGGAGGGCTCCACACCGCTTGCCCAACATCCAATTTTTTCGGAATCAGCTTCAAATCAAAGAAGGTATCAGCAATGCCCTGCTGGCCAGAAAGCACCTCTGGCACAATGAATTGCGCACCGTAGCCCTGCCGTTTAATGGTCAATAGCGTGATGTCTTCAGAAAGCCCTAAGCGGGGGGCGATCTGCCGGGAAACCGCTTGCGGGTCACTCTCCGCGTGCTTGCCGATTAAGCGAATCTCTTCGATTAGCGCAGTGATCACTGTTGGGTGTGTAGTTGCGAAATCACGGGTCGCCAGATAATACTGATAATTATCCACAATCCCTTTTCCATCACGCAGCACTCGTGCCTCGATTTGCTTTTCCGCTGCGGCACTGAAAGGA
The DNA here is from genome assembly GCF_037076465.1 of Pectobacterium araliae. Classification (NCBI taxonomy): domain Bacteria; kingdom Pseudomonadati; phylum Pseudomonadota; class Gammaproteobacteria; order Enterobacterales; family Pectobacteriaceae; genus Pectobacterium; species Pectobacterium araliae. The sequence continues at coordinate 3,457,741 of NZ_AP028908.1, forward strand.
TCCCAAATAACCCAAGCATCAACGCTGCCATTTTCAAAGGCCGCACGCGCATCTGCAGGGGGTAAATAAACCGGGGTAATATCGCTATATTGCAACCCTGCGTCATACAATGCTCTTATGAGTAAATAATGAACGTTAGATCCTTTATTTAACGCGACTTTCTTTCCTTTTAACTGCGATACCGATTTTAGTGGCGAATCTTTAGGAACTAAAATCGCCTCCGCCGCTGGGGAAGCAGGCTCATTGGCAACATAGACTAAATTCGCGCCTGCGGCCTGCGCAAATACCGGGGGCGTCTCCCCGGTAAAACCAAAATCAATCGCCCCAATATTGAGTCCTTCAAGCAATTGAGGCCCACCGGGAAATTCCGTCCACTTAACCGAAATGCCTTGTGAACGTAGTCTATTTTCCAGTGAACCTTCGTCTTTTAATAATACCAGTGTCGTTGCCGACTTTTGATAACCGATCCGTAATACATCTGCGGAATAGACCGAAGCAGAAAATGCCAGCGATGCCATGAATATAATGCTATAGCGGAGAAAGCCGATCATAATGCCACCATTGAGTTAAGAATATATAATGCATCCTAACCATTGTCTGACACTGTATTTAAATGCCATTTATCGATAAACATATCTATTATTTATCTAGACAACCACACGAACGCGATAATTTAAATAATTGTTAAAACACGAAGTAAAATACTCAATCAAGACACAAAAATCAATAATAAAAAATTAACAAAAACACAGCATTCACTGCAAGACACATATAAATTAAATATAAAAAACACACATCAACAAAAACAAAACGTCCACAAAATACCATCTACATATAGAAAATAACGTAAAAAACAGAAGGAGAAAAAATTAATTAATAAATAAAAACAATGAATTAACAACAAGCACCACCATAACAACGATAAGTTTCACAGAAAAAGATCTTCAAGTTATTTTAAATAATCAATAAGAAATCACGATATTGACTTTGACAACATCATCTACTTTACAAACCCTATTTTTTATTTTGTACTTATCAAAAATAGCTCACCATACTCAGATAATTACACAGGCTACATGATTCATATTTTTCGCAATTCGCCTCAATATAAAAAAGATTCACCTGATATTCACGCATACCGAAACCAGGGTGAACAATAACATTAAGCGACATGAACGGTTCATTATTCATCTGATAAACAATAAAAAACCCATTACCTCAAGGCGACGTATCATGATCCAAAAATCACAAAGCAGTAGTCGTATCGTGAATGAAAATTTCTGGCTTCCCTTTACGCCAAATAACGATTTTCGTCACGATCCCAAATTATTTACACAGGCGTATGGCTTTTACTACCAGGATGATAAAGGTAACCGCATATTAGATGGCGTTTCCGGCCTGTTTACTTCTGCATTAGGCCACCGACGCCGTGAAATAGCCGAAGCGGTTTATCAGCAATTGTTAACGCTAGACTACAGTTCCAGTTTTTATCGCACGCACCCTCTGGCGTTTGAAACAGCCAAAGAGCTGACGAAGATGCTTCCTCCGCAGATTAATCGTGTATTTTTTGTCAACTCAGGTTCCGAGGCAATTGACAGCGCACTAAAAATCGCGCTTGCCTACCAACGAGCCCGTAAGCAGAGTTCCCGCACGCTGTTTATTTCCCGTGAACGTGCCTATCATGGCGTGAATTTTGGCGGAGTCGCGCTGAGCGGGCTAACCAACAATCGCAGACAGTTTGCTGGGAGTTGGCCGCAGGTTGTTCACCTGCGTCATACCTGGCTGGAGGAAAACCGTTATCAGCGTGGTCAACCCGAGCAAGGCGACTACCTGGCGGACGATCTGCAACGCCTGGTTGAGTTACATGGTGCTGAAAATATCGCGGCCTGCGTGATCGAACCCATCGCGGGTTCTACAGGCGTGTTAATTCCACCTAAAGGCTATCTGGAACGTATCCGGCTTCTGTGCGATCGCTATGATATTCTGCTGATTATGGATGAAGTCATTTGTGGATTCGGCCGGACTGGCAACGCCTTTGCCAGCCAAACATTTTCGATTAGACCAGACATCATCACGCTCGCCAAAGCGCTCACCAATGGCACGCAGCCTATGGCCGCCGTCGCCGTCGATTCCCGTATTTACGAACAGATTATTAATGCGGCGGACGAGCAAGAGATTGAATTTTTTCACGGCTATACCTGGAGCGCTCATCCCGCGGCGTGTGCGGCGGCACTCACGACGCTGCGGCTGTATCAGGAAGAGAATGTTTTCGCTAAAGGTGAAGCGCTCAGTCCCTATTTTCTGGATAAGCTATTTGAATTACAGGGAATTCCCGTCATTAGCGATATTCGCGGATTCGGCCTATTCGGTGCGATCGAACTACGTCCCGCAGAGAAAGCGGGACAACGCGGTTATCGATTACAAAAAAAACTTTTTGAACACGGGCTGCACCTTAAATCCACGGGGGATACCTTACTGATCGCCCCCATTCTGGTGGGTACACACGCTTACATTGACGAACTCTTCGAAATTCTTCGTCCGTTACTCTGCGATGAGCACTAATCTCAACAACGCACATTAACCGTTACGGTAAACCCTGCGCGCTGCGTTATCTCATTCGCATGGAGATAAACAACGATCTCAACGTGATAGCGATACCGCAGCGCTCACCGAGGAGGGCGAAATCGTATGATAGCCCACGCACCACGCATTAAACCAAGTAGGAGAGGAGGAGCCCTGCCAGGCTCGTCTTTTATTTACCCCCATACGCCACAACCATATTTCCCAACGCGCTTAACGCCAGCGCCACATCCGCCGTGATAACCGATTCGTCTGGATGGTGGCTGATCCCACCGCGACAACGAACAAATAACATCGCTACCGGCCAACATTCGGCGATGGCGATGGCATCATGCCCTGCACCGCTTGGCAGCATCAGCGTTTTCCCCTGCACCTGCATCACCGCCTCGTTTAATGCCGACTGTAACGCAGGATCGCAGCGGGTTGCCGCAATACGATAATACTCTTCCGCGCTGAACTGGCAGCCGCGCTGGTGCGCGATAGCCTGTGCCAGCGTCAGGAGTTTTTGTAACAACGCATCCAGCGGCGCATCCTCTGGCCCGCGAATATCCAGCGTCATCTTCACTTCACCGGGGATCACGTTCGCCGCGCCCGGTAAACACTGCAACGTGCCAAACGTCGCGACCAAATGAGGATCGCTTTCCCGCGTTGCCCGCTCGGCCTGCGCCATCCAGTCGGCTGCCGCCGCCAGCGCATCCTGCCGTTGCGTCATCGGCACCGTACCCGCATGCCCCGCCAGACCAAGGAACGTGCAATTGAGCCGTCGCGCCCCGTTAATCGCAGTGACCACGCCCAGCGCCAGATCCTGCTGTTCCAGACACGGCCCTTGTTCGATGTGCAATTCCAGATAGGCGACGATGTCGCTGACCGGACGCGCCGCCAGCGCCACCTCAAGCGGATCCAGCCCCGCAATGGTCAACGCCTGCGCCACGCTGGTGCCTTCTGCATCCTGACAATCCAGCCAGTTCTCCGGCCAGGTGCCCGTCAAACCGCGACTGCCCAACAAGGTAATACCAAAACGCGTACCTTCCTCATCGCCGAAACCGATGATTTCCAGCGCCACGGGCAAACGCGTCCCCTGCCGATGGAAGGCACGCACGACTTCAATCGCCGTCAATACGCCCAGCATGCCGTCATACCGTCCGGCATTGCGCACCGTATCCAGATGCGAACCGAGCAGCAGCGCTGGCGCATCCGGTGTTAATCCTTCATAGCGGCCACAAATGTTGCCAACGCTATCCTGCCAGACATTCATGCCCGCTTCGCGCATCCATTCTCCCACCTGCGCATTGGCACGCAGGTGTTCCAGCGACAGATAGACACGGGTCAACTGGCCGGGTGTTTCGCTAATTTCAGCCAGCGCATCGCAGCGCGACATAATCTGTTCAGCGGCAACTTGTGCAGCAGCGTGGGACAGTAGAGGTTCACTCATGCATGTTCCTCATTCGCCGCGTAGCTGTTCCACGCAGCCTGTAATGCCTCGCCCTGCACGGTGTGGAAACCAAGTCGATTCAGCACCGCCTCCAGCGCCGTCAGCGTTTGCATCACACAGTCTTTACGGGCGTTGTAGCCCATTGTGCCGATGCGCCAGATCTTGCCCTGAAGCGGGCCAAACGAGGTGCCGATCTCAATGGCAAAATCTTCCAGCAGCAGCTTACGCACCTGCTCGCCGTGAATGCCGTCAGGAATCACCACACCCAGCACGTTATTCATTTTGTGGTTAAGATCGCCAAAGGTTTCCAGCCCCATTCCCTGAATACCCGCTACCAGCGCATTACCATGCAGCGCATGGCGGGTAATGCTACGATCCAACCCTTCTTCGAGGATCACGCGCGCGCACTCACGCGCAGCAAACAGCATGCTCGTTGCCTCCGTATGATGATTCAGGCGCTCCGGCCCCCAGTAGTCCATCACCATGCCCAGATCGAAATAGTTGGAATAGATCATCTCGTCGTCGCCGTCCTGATGCGCGTCGGTTCTGATCCCTTGTTCGACGCATTTACGGCGACGGATCACCGCCTCCATCTGCGGGCTGAGCGTGATTGGTGAACTGCCAGATGGTCCGCCGAGGCATTTCTGCAACCCGGCGGAAACCGCATCCAGTCCCCATTTATCCGTTTCCAGCGGATTACCGCCGAAAGATGCCGTGGCATCGGTATAGAACAACACGCCGTGGCGACGACAAATCTCGCCCAGATCTTCCAGCGGTTGCAGCATGGTGGTGGAGGTATCACCCTGCACCGTCAGCAACAGACGTGGGCGTACTGCCTTAATCGCCTCTTCAATCTGCTCAGGCAAGAACACCTCACCCCACGGCACGTCGATGGTATGAACCTCAGCGCGGCAGCGGCGAGCAATCTCACACAGCAGATGACCAAAACGACCAAACACCGGCACCAGCACTTTATCGCCGGGGCGGATCGCCGACAGCAAAATCGCCTCGATCCCCGCACGCGAGGTGCCGTCCACCAGCATCGTCCAGCGGTTTTCCGTGCGAAAAAGCTGACGATAGAGTGCCATGACCTGATTCATGTAATTGGTCATCGCGGGGTCATACTGCCCAACCAGTTGGCTAGCCATTGCCCGTAATACGCGCGGATCGGCGTTGATCGGCCCCGGCCCCATCAGTAAGCGATGAGGGGGATTAATTTGCGCGTACAGTTCGCTGCTGCTCATGGTTATATGCTCCAAACTTTTGTTTCGACTTACACATTCGACAAGCGTCATTACGCTTCCGATAGTCCCCGAACCGAGGCGATAAACTGTTTCAATTCCGGTGTTTGAGGGTTAGCAAACAGCGTTTTGCTGTCGCCCTGCTCCCAGACGGTGCCCTGATGCATAAACACCACGCGGTCACCCACTTCACGGGCAAAATTCATTTCATGCGTGACCAGAATCAGGGTCATGCCTTCTGCGGCAAGCTGTTCCAGCACCTTCAGCACTTCGCCGACTAATTCAGGATCGAGTGCCGAGGTAATTTCATCGCACAGCAGGACTTTGGGGTTCATCGCCAATGCACGCGCAATCGCGACACGCTGCTGCTGACCGCCCGACAGATTGGCGGGATAATAATGAAGGCGTTCGCCCAGCCCGACCTTGTTGAGCATCTGTTCGCCCAACGCCTGACACTCTGCCGCACTTTTACCCAGCACGCGGCGCGGTGCCAGCATCACGTTTTCCAGCGCCGTCATGTGCGGGAACAGATTGAAGTTCTGGAATACCATGCCGACCGAGCGGCTGATTTCCCGCGCCTGCGAATCCCTGTCGGTGACCGTCATTCCGCCCAGTTTGATGCTGCCATCCTGATAGCCTTCCAGACCGTTCATGCAGCGCAGGAGCGTACTCTTACCCGAACCGCTACGCCCGATGATCGAAATAACCTCGCCCATTTCGATATCCAGATCCACCCCTTTCAGGACATGGTTCTGGCCGTAATATTTTTGAACCTGATTAATGGTGATGAGCGGCATTGAATTTCTTCTCCAGATAGCGGCTGTAGTAAGAGAGCGGATAGCACATCAAGAAGTAGCCCAGCGCCACCAATCCAAACACTTTAAACGGCTGATAGGTCACGTTATTCAACATCGTTCCCGCTTTGGTCAACTCGATAAATCCGATGATCGACGCCAGCGCGGTGCCTTTAATCACCTGTACGGAAAACCCTACCGTGGGGGCGATAGCGATGCGCATCGCCTGTGGCGCAATCACCCGATAGAGCGTCTGACCGAAATCCAGCCCGAGGCAACGTGAGGCTTCCCACTGCCCTTTCGGCAAGGCTTCCACGCTACCGCACCAGATATCCACCAGAAAAGCGCTGGTGAATAGCGTCAGCGCCAGTGCCGCCGCCGTCCACGGGCTGACATCAATACCGAACAGCGCCAGTCCGAAAAACGCGAGAAACAGCTGCATCAGCAACGGTGTGCCTTGAAATAGCTCAGAATACAGATGGACAAAGCGCGTTGCCCATTTGCGTTTAGTCAGCCGCAGCAGCATGAGCGGAAACGTCACCAGCGCACCGCCGATGAAGGCCGTCAGCGACAATAGCAGCGTCCAACGCGCCGCCAGCAACAGGTTGCGCACAATATCCCAGTCGGTAAATGTCATCATTGCTGAATCCCTAAGAAACGCCGCCCCGCCAGCAGTAAGAGCTGCCGCATCAGAACAGACAGCACGAGATAACACAGCGTGGTCGCCAGATACACTTCAAAGCTCAGAAACGTGCGGGACTGAATCAGGTTCGCGGCGAACGTCAGTTCCTCGTAGGACACCTGAGATACCACCGACGATCCCAGCATGACGATGATGCACTGGCTGACCAGCGCCGGATAAATCCGCTGGAGCGCAGGCGGCAGAATCACGCGCAGAAACGTCTGCACACGCATCAGCCCCAGCACACGAGCGGCTTCCCACTGGCCTTTTGGCGTCACCTGAATCCCCGCACGGATAATCTCGGTGCTGTACGCACCAAGATTAATCAACATTGCTAACAGCGCAGCCTGCCCAGCCGTCAGCTTCCAGCCCAAACTCGGCAAGCCGAAGACGATAAAGAACAGCTGAACCACAAACGGCGTATTGCGGATCAGCTCGACGTAGATCCCCCACAGCCGACTCAGCACGGTGGGCTTGCCGCTACGCAAGGCCGCACCGCAGATACCGATGGCGATGCCGCCGAGAGTTGCCATTACTGTCAGCTCAATGGTGACCCACAGCCCCGCCAGCAGCTCAGGCCAGAACGGCAACAGTGCGGAAAAATTAAGCTGATAAGTCATAGCGCGCTCCTATTACGCTTTGATGCTGGCTGGCAGCGGCGCTTTCAGCCATTTTTCCGACAAGCTATTAAGCGTGTCGTCTTTCAGCGCCTGTTCGATCAATGCATCGACTTTCGCTTTCAGCGCTGGCTCATCTTTCTTCAGCCCAATATAGCATGGCGAATCTTTCAGCATAAACTTCGCGACAGGGGCTTTCGTTGGGTTTTGCTCGGCGATAGCGGCAACAACCAAATTGCCCGTGGCGACAAACTCCACCTGCCCTGACAGATACGCCGACAGCGTGGTGTTGTTGTCTTCGTAGCGCTTAATCTGTGCGGCCTTCGGTGCTGTTTCCGTCAGAACCATATCTTCGACCGCACCGCGAGTGACGCCAATGCTCTTGCCTTCCAGCGCCTCTGATGAGGCTAATGCGCTGTCTTTCGGTCCGAAGACACCCAGAAAGAACGGAGCATAAGCGCGGCTAAAATCGATCACTTTTTCACGCTCGGCATTTTTGCCCAAACTGGAGATCACCAGATCGACCTTGTTGGTTTGCAGATACGGCACGCGGTTGGCGCTGGTTACCGGAACCAGTTGCAACTTTAGTTTCATCTCTTTCGCCAGATAGCGGGCGATATCGATGTCATAGCCCTGCGGTTGCAGATCGGTGCCTACCGATCCAAACGGTGGGAAATCCTGCGGCACCGCGACACGCAGCACACCACGCTTCTCGATATCCTGCAACTGATCGGCCATCGCGCTACCGGCCTGAACCAGTAACATGGCCGCGCCCATCACCGCCAGTAACCCTTTTTTGATGCTCAGTTTATTGATCAACATCGTCTCTGCCCCCGGTTAGTGTAATTGAAACGAAAGATTCTTTAAAAACAAACACTGAAACTATCGTTACAAAAAATAAGCAAGGACTGTGCCAGATTACCTTTACGTTTTTTGTGCTGTTGGTTATGAGGAAACAACATGAGAAGTCAGAGAGTTTTTCTAAATCACGGGATAGCGCTATGGATATGTAATATCGGTGAAAAATGTCGTGCGTGGTACTCAGAAGTTAACCTTGTGGTTTTCATGCTTTATTCGCGTCAAGAATTACGCTGAGGTGAGCATGACCGCCGGATGAGCGGCATGGACGCCGCGAAAGTCAGCGCCGCGTCGGGAACGCGTCGCTGACGGTCCGGGTTGCGGGCATGAACGCCGAAGGTACCGCGAAGCGGCGTGATTCCTCGCAAAAAGCCTGGGTTCATAGGGCAAGCGGCGTTTGAGCTGCCCTATGTCGGGCGTGGCGCTGCGTCACAAAAATAATCCAGTGCTATCACGCCCGAAACGAGCTGCCTGGCTATATGGTAATCAGTCAAAAACGCACCACAAAAGTGCATTAGCACCAAACTAACGCACCATTAGCGTTGCTCAAGCTCCTCCAGCTCACTATAAAGATCCGCGATCTGATGGATGCGCTGGCGTCCGTCACGCAGCATTTCATGCAATAACGCATTGCTGATCACGTTCACCAGACTCATGGATGATGAATAGCTGTCAAACGCCGATACACTGTCCAGCGGGACGCACAGCGACCAGGTTGCCAGTGACATCAAGGCACTAACCTGCGGTTCACACAGTAGCAGCACTGGCACACCGCGCTTTTGCAACTGCGCCAGCAGCGGTTGAATCAGCCGTGGACGGCGGCGAAAGGCCACAACAATCACGACATCCTGCGCAGTAAGATCCACCAGCTCTTCGGATAGCGTCTGCCCCGGCTGCGTCAATAGCGTGACCTGTTGGCGAATCTGAAGCAGCTGTTGTCGCAGGTGCAGCGCCACCGGGTAGCTGTTGCGTAGCCCGATCAAACACAGGCGCTGCGCCTGCATCAACGCCTGAATTACGGCACCAAACTGTACGGGATCAATCTGGTTTATCCACTGCGTTAGGTTCGCCATTTCCTGCTTGTAATGCCGCGCCAGCAGCGTATTCCCCTGCACCGCATCACGATTATCCGCCAGCGGCATCCCGCTCTGGCGCAGCGTTCTCAGTTCATCGCGCATATCACGATAGCTGGGATAGCCTAGCCGTTTGAACAAGCGGCTGACGGTCGCTTTAGAAACACCGCTCAGCCGCGCCAGTTCGGCGCTGTTGTAGCTAATTAAATCGTCAAAGTGATCGAAAATAAAATCCGCGACGCGCTGTTCCTGCGGTGAAAGCTCGCCGTAGCGATCCCGTAATCGTTCATCTATTTGCATCATCGTCTCTCACCCGTTGCGCTTGCTGTAACGTTTGTTTCATGTCGCAGAACATAGCACAGGATTGTCAGAATGATACAGACACACATCCCGACTTCCCACCGCACCGAAAAACTGGAACGCTGTTTGCTTATAGCTAGGGTTAATAGAGCAACTCACATTTACCCTACATAAAAAGGAATCCTGAAATGATGCAAAGTAATACCGCCCCGCTGGGCATGGCGGTGGCACCTCATCATTTAGCCAGTGCCAGCGCATTGGCTGTTCTGCGTGAAGGCGGAAACGCGATTGAGGCCATGGTCGCAGCGGCAGCAACCATTGCCGTGGTGTACCCACATATGAACGGGATCGGCGGCGACGGCTTCTGGCTGATTGTGCCCCCACACGGCGAGCCCGTTGCTATTGATGCCAGCGGGGCAGCGGGGTCGCTAGCCTGCCGTGAATGGTATCAAGGTGAAAGTCGCATTCCACACCGTGGCTCCAAAGCAGCGCTGACGGTCGCGGGCACCGTCGGCGGCTGGCAAGAGGCGTTGGCGTACTCTCAGGAACTGGGAGGAGAACCGCTACCACTCGCTCGTTTACTGTCTGACGCGATCCGCTATGCGGCTGACGGCATTCCCGTTACACAATCACAGGAAGATGCACTCACCCTGCACTATCACGAACTGAGCGATTGCCCGGCCTTTAGCCAACTCTTTATGCCGCAGGGGAGTGTCCCGCGTGCGGGCAGTCGTTTCACACAACCCGACTTAGCCGAGACCTTAACGACGCTGAGCATTGAAGGGTTAGACAGCTTTTATCGCGGCTCCGTCGCCGCCCGACTCGCGGCGCAGATGACGCAACTCGGGATGCCACTGACGGCTGACGATCTGGCGAACTACCGCGCCAAGCGAACAACGCCGCTGGTGTTGAAACACAGTAAAGGCGATATTTATAACCTCGCGCCGCCGACGCAGGGTCTGGTGTCGCTCGCCATTCTCGGGCTGACCGATCATTTAGACATGGAAGATCTGAACGATAGCCAGACCATCCATCGTATTGTCGAATCCACCAAGCTGGCATTTGGCCTGCGTGACCGCTTTATTACCGACCCCAAACTGATGACGCAAAATGTTCAGGCGCTGCTGGAAAACGATACACTTGGTGCACTGGCGCGGCAGGTCGATACCCGCAAAGCCGCAGCGTGGGGAGAAGGCAAAGGCCCCGGCGACACCGTCTGGATGGGTGTATGCGACAGCAGTGGCCTGTGCGTCTCTTTCATTCAGAGTATTTATCACGAATTCGGCAGCGGCGTGGTATTGCCGGGAACCGGCGTGCTTTGGCAGAACCGCGGTGCCTCTTTTAGTCTCGATCCGGCGCACCTGCTGGCGCTAGAACCGGGCAAACAGCCGTTTCATACCTTAAACCCTGCCGCTGCACGTTTATCCGACGGACGGACGATGGTCTACGGTTCGATGGGCGGAGACGGACAACCGCAGACGCAGGCGGCTCTCTTTATCCGTCACGTCCAGCAAGGGCTGCCGCTGCAACAGGCGATTACCGCTCCACGCTGGCTGCTCGGTCGCACGTGGGGACAGTCCTCCGACACACTCAAGATCGAAGATCGCTTTAAACCCGCCACCGTGGATGTCCTGCGCCAACTCGGTCACGACGTCGAGCTATTGGGCAGTTTTAGTGAAACGGTCGGTCACGCGGGTGCCATCGTGCGCCACACCAACGGCATGCTGGAAGGCGCTTTCGATCCACGCAGCAACGGCAGCGCGGCTGGCTTCTAGTCCTACTTAACTCGGAGAAAACAACATGGCGATGATCGAACAAGACGCGCTGGCAGACTATCTACAACAGATGGAAACGCTGCTATCCCTGCAACTCAGCCAGGAACGGCGTCAGGAACTGTTAATTCAGTTCAGCCGCATCCACGCGATGGCGCAGCCGTTGATGGCATTCCCTCTCGATGAGCATCAGGACATTGCCGGGGTGTATACGCTATGAGTTTATACGCCAGAAATGCGTCCTCATCGTTATCCATCCGGCAGATTCAGCAAGGTTTGCAGGCTGGCACGTTCTCCGCCAAAGAGCTTGCACAACAGGCTCTGGGGGCGATTGAGCAAACCAACCCCACCATTAATGCCTACACCCATGTCACTGGCGAACGTATGTTGGCAGAAGCAGAGCGTATCGATACATGCCGTCAACGCGGAGAAAGCTTGCCAGCGCTGGCTGGCGTGCCTTATGCCGTCAAGAACCTGTTTGATGTCAGCGGCGAAACCACGCTGGCAGGTGCCGAACTTTTCAGCCAACGCGCCCCCGCAGTACAGGATGCCTTTGCCATCCGTCAGCTTGCCAGTCAGGGCGCGCTGCTGTCCGGTATGTTGAACATGGACGCCTATGCCTACGGCTTTACTACTGAAAATAGCCATTACGGCGCGACGCGTAACCCGCTCGACACGCGGCGAATTGCCGGAGGGTCGTCTGGTGGATCGGCGGCAGCCGTCGCCGCAGGGTTGGTTAACTTTACACTGGGCAGCGACACAAATGGTTCGATCCGCGTGCCATCGTCGCTCTGCGGTATTTTCGGGCTGAAGCCGACATTTGGCCGTTTATCACGCCACGGTAGCCACCCGTTTGTCGCCAGCCTCGACCACGTCGGCCCACTGGCGCGTAGCGCAGACGATCTGGCATTGGTGTTCGACACACTACAAGGCCGCGATGAGAAAGATCGCTTTCAAGCCGAACGGGAAAAGCGTCATACCGCCGAACAGTTGGAAGCAGGCAGCGACGGATTACGCTACGCGGTGTTGGATGGCTATTTTTCTACATGGAGCAGTGAGGAAGCCAACACCGCCGTCAGTCAGGTCGCACAAGCGCTAGGCGCACAGGACAGCCTGACACTAACCGATGCCGCACTGGCGCGCAGCGCTGCCTTTATTTTGTCGGCCAGCGAAGGCGGGAACCAGTATTTGCCTGACTTACGTACTCAACCTGAACGCTTTGAGCCCCTGTCACGCGAGCGGTTGCTGGCTGGCGCGATGATTCCCGCCGCCTGGTATGTGCAGGCTCAGCGCTTCCGCAACTATTTTCGTCAACAGACGCTGGCGCTGTTTGAGCACACTGACCTGCTGATCACTCCCGCGACGCCCTGTTCCGCCACGCTCATCGGGCAGGAAACCATGCGTATAAATGATACCGACCTGCCCGTCCGCGCCAGCATGGGGATGCTGACACAGCCGATCTCTTTCGTCGGCCTGCCCGTCGTGACGGTGCCAGTTGTAACCGCGAGTGGCCTGCCGATAGGTATTCAGGTTATTGCCGCACCGTGGCGTGAGGATCTGTGCCTGCGGACGGCATGGGCGTTGGAGCAGCAGGGACTAACTTATACCGTAGAGGAAAGAAAATATGTTGCCTGACGATATCAATCAGCCGGATGTGCTGGCCGATGTGACCGCCGCGTTCTATCGCTATGAGAAAGCCTTAACGGGTAATGACGTTGCGGTGCTGGATGAACTGTTCTGGCACGATGAAAAAACGGTGCGCTATGGTGCGGGAGAAAATTTGTACGGGATAGAGGAAATCCGCGCCTTTCGCCTCGCTCGTCCTTCTGCCGGTCTGGACAGAACCCAGCGTAATACCGTGATCACCGCTTATGGTCATGATATGGCCGTCGCCAGCACCGAATTCACCCGCGCTGGCAGCACGAAGATCGGCCGCCAAATGCAAACCTGGGTAAAAATGCCCGAAGGCTGGCGCATTGTCGCCGCCCACGTCAGCCTGATGAGTGAATAACAATAAAAGACACAAGCGAAGCCGTATGCGCTTGTGTCAGCTATCGATTTATCCGCAAGGTTAGGGGCATTTGGAAACCAGGTATGTTATGTTTCTCATCAATCCCCTTATTGAGCAATTCGTCCACAGATTGGAGCTTCTGGAAGCCGATGGCATAGACCATTCCACCAACGATAAACTGATGCATAAGCAACTCACCGTTCCCTGTATAGTCGTCGAAATCATGGTATTCCCAAATGACCACTGTTAGCTTTTCCTTAGCAAAAGTCAGGTAAGCAGATAACCAAAATATCTTTCGGCTCACAATGCTCTTATTTCTCTTTCTGAAGTTGCCTCGCAATTATCAAAACAACTCAACGCACCAACTTACAGATGGCATCATCCATGCAAAAATGACGAATATATTATCCGGAACACTCTCATTTATTAACAAGAAATAATACAATCATTTCCCCCATAATATCTTTGCTATACTGTATAAAATACCGACAGATATCATAAGTAAAAAATGTACTTACGTCGGCCTATTTGAGTGTCTGTAAGACAAAAATCGTGATTTATTTACCCTATTATTCGATTAGAGGAATTCACTATAAATAGTGATGTACTCACAATCAAAAAAGGTTATATCAGCCACTAATCCAATACGTAAAAACCAACAGGTAACGCACTGTTATAAAAAGAGTTCCCCTTCAAACCAAAAATCATAAAGATCACATAAATCATGAAGATAACGTAGCGACAATCGCGTTGTCACTCTCGCTAATATTGACCTAATGAGAGACATCGCTGAGGCAATAAAGGGTTGTCTCAGAATCTGAGTATGGTAGGGTAGATTATGTTTATTCATTATCAGGGTTACGTTATAGAATTATAAACGACACAGGAAAACAATAATTTCATGGCAATTAAACTTGAAGTAAAGAATCTTTATAAGATATTTGGCGAGCACCCAGACAGAGCATTTAAACTGATTGATAAAGGCCTGAGCAAAGATCAGGTATTTGAAAAAACAGGGCTTACTGTCGGGGTAAAAGATGCCAGTCTGGCCATTGAAGAAGGCGAGATATTTGTCATCATGGGATTATCCGGTTCCGGCAAATCAACCATGGTACGCCTTCTCAATCGTCTGATAGAACCCACTCGGGGTCAGGTGCTGATCGACGGTGAAGATATCTCTAAAATATCCGATACCGCGCTACGCGATGTGCGCCGCAAGAAGATCAGTATGGTGTTCCAATCCTTTGCACTCATGCCGCATCTGAATATCCTCAACAATACCGCGTTTGGTATGGAACTGGCTGGCGTACCGAAAGCGGAACGTGAGCAAAAAGCGCTGGATGCGTTGCAGCAGGTGGGGCTTGAAGCCTACGCGGCGTCTTACCCGGATGAGCTGTCCGGCGGGATGCGGCAGCGTGTGGGTCTGGCTCGTGCGTTAGCAAACGACCCCGATATTCTGCTGATGGATGAGGCGTTCTCTGCGCTCGACCCGTTGATCCGTACTGAAATGCAGGATGAGTTGATTAAACTCCAGTCCCGTCATCAACGCACTATCGTCTTTATCTCGCACGATCTGGATGAAGCGATGCGCATCGGTGACCGGATTGCCATCATGCACGGCGGCGAAGTGATTCAGGTCGGTACACCCGATGAGATCCTGAATAACCCCGCCAATGACTATGTGCGCACCTTTTTCCGCGGTGTCGATATCAGCCACGTGTTTAGCGCCAAAGATATCGCCCGTCGTCGCCCGGTCACCTTGATTCGTAAAACCCCCGGCGTGGGGCCACGTTCCGCGCTGAAAATCCTTCAGGATGAAGACCGTGATTACGGCTACGTGCTGGAAGGGGGGAAACGTTTCATTGGCATCGTGTCTATTGATTCACTGAAGCAGGCGCTGAAAGAACAGCAGCCGCTGGAACAGGCGTTACTGCCCGAACCTGTTCCCGTGCCCGCAGATATGTCACTCAACGAGCTGATTTCTCAGGTCGCACAGGCTCCCTGTGCCGTCCCTGTCGTCGGCGAGAACAATGAGTACATTGGCATCATTTCCAAAGGAATGCTGCTACAGGCACTGGATAAGGAAGGAGTGACCAATGAGTAAATCAACATCGAATCCGTGGGATGCGAGCACGGCACAAAACCAGCCTGCCGATCAAGGCACAACCCCTGAGCAGGCTAATGGCGCACAGCAAAACGATCCGTGGGCGGCCAGCTCGCAAAATGCCCCAGCCGATTCTGCACCAGCCAGTTCTACACCGGCAAATGATGGTGCTACACCTGACAATGCAGCACAGAGCGATCCTTGGTCCACCGGCGCGCCCGCTCAGGATGCACCGGCTAACGGCAGCGATGCATGGAGCAGTGCTCCGACACCCGATGGTTCTGTTGACGCCGCGCATCAGGCTACGCAATCCGGCAGTGACTGGTTAAACAGCGCTGCCCCGGCAACGCCCGAGCATTTCAACCTGCTCGATCCGTTTAAAGACACGCTGATCCCGCTGGACAGCTGGGTCACCCACGGCATCGACTGGGTTGTACTGCACTTCAGACCGATCTTCCAGGGCGTTCGCGTCCCGGTTGATTTTATTCTGGGCGGCTTTCAACAATTCCTGCTGGGTATGCCAGCGCCTATCGCCATTCTGGTGTTTTCGCTGATTGCCTGGCAGATGTCCAGCCTCGGCATGGGCGTGGCTACCCTGCTGTCTCTGATCGCCATTGGTGCGATTGGCGCCTGGTCACAGGCTATGATCACGTTAGCGCTGGTGCTGACCGCGCTGTTCTTCTGCGTGCTCATCGGGCTCCCCGTCGGGATCTGGCTGGCACGTAGCGAACGAGCCGCAAAGTTCATCCGGCCACTGTTGGATGCCATGCAGACGACACCCGCGTTCGTTTATTTGGTGCCTATCGTCATGCTGTTCGGTATCGGTAATGTGCCGGGTGTCGTGGTGACCATTATCTTTGCCCTGCCGCCGATTATTCGCTTAACGATTCTGGGTATTCGTCAGGTGCCGGCCGATCTGATTGAAGCCGCCGAGTCATTCGGTGCCAGCCCGCGCCAGATGTTGTTTAAGGTTCAGCTCCCGCTGGCCATGCCAACCATCATGGCAGGCGTTAACCAGACGCTGATGCTGGCGCTGTCGATGGTGGTTATCGCCTCGATGATCGCCGTAGGCGGTCTGGGTCAGATGGTACTGCGCGGCATTGGCCGTCTGGATATGGGTCTGGCTGCCGTCGGTGGTGTCGGGATCGTTATTCTGGCCATTATTCTTGACCGCCTTACCCAATCTCTGGGACGCGATCGCCGCAGCAAAGGCAACAAAAGTTGGTACGCCAGCGGTCCGATTGGCCTGCTGACCCGTCCTTTCATCAAGCAATAACGCTCGTCCCGCTTGCCTGGCACACGCCAGACAAGCGGCGACATTCACTATTCGTTTTATCAGCAATATTTACGATCTCAACGCACGATAAAAACAGAGGGAATCATGATGCGTAACACCACACTTTGGGCTGCCGCCCTGACTACCGCCCTGTTGAGTACGCAGGTTTACGCCGCCGACACCGCACAACCCGGTAAAGGCATTTCCGTTATTCCAGTGCAAAGCACCATCTCCGAGGAAACGTTCCAGACGCTGTTGATCAGCCGCGCGTTGGAAAAACTCGGCTATGACGTGCAATCCCCCCGTGAAGTGGACTACAACGTCGCCTACACCTCGATTGCCTCCGGCGATGCGACGTTTATCGCGGTAAACTGGGATCCGCTGCACGCCGATCAATATAAAGCCGCAGGCGGGGACGCAAAATTCTACCGTCAGGGTGAATATGTCTCCGGTGCCGCTCAGGGTTACCTGATCGATAAAAAAACTGCTGAGAAATACAACATTACCAATATTGCACAGCTAAAAGATCCGAAAATCGCCAAGCTGTTTGATACCAATGGCGATGGCAAAGCCGATTTGACGGGCTGTACGCCGGGCTGGGGATGTGAAGCCGCCATCAACCACCACCTTCCTGCCTATGGCTTAACCAACACGGTAGAGCATAATCAGGGGAACTATGCGGCGATGATCGCCGATACCATCACCCGCTATAAAGAAGGCAAGCCGGTTCTGTACTACACCTGGACGCCTTATTGGGTGAGTGATGTACTGGTTCCGGGGCGTGACGTGGTGTGGTTGCAGGTGCCTTTCTCTTCTCAACCGGGAGAAATGAAAGACGTCAGCACCAAGCTGCCAAACGGTGCCGACTATGGCTTCCCTGTTAACACCATGAAGATTGCTGCGAATAAAGCCTGGGCCGAGAAAAACCCCGCTGCGGCAAAGCTGTTCGCCATCATGAAGCTGCCGATTGCCGATGTGAATGCGCAAAACCTGCGTATGCATGAAGGCGAGGGGTCACAGAAAGATATCGAACGTCATGTTGATGGCTGGATCAAAGCCCACCAGCAACTGTTTGACGGCTGGGTGAAAACTGCTGCCGATGCCGCGAAATAATCCACTGTAAGCAAGCGCCCCTTTCCAACGAAAGGGGCGTTCGTTTTCTCATTTCTCGCTACAACAGTTCACAACCCTAACGCCTCACCAAGCCCAATCAGAAAATCATTTTATATTTTCGTCCAAGAATGCGTGGATGACGGGGATAATTTCACTTCCATGCGTTTCTAAAGCAAAGTGTCCGGTATCGTAGAAACGGATATCGGCATGGGGAATATCTCTCTTCCACGCTTCAGCCCCGGCTGGCAAAAAGTAAGGATCATGGCGACCCCAGACAGCAAGCAGTGGTGGTTGCTTCTCACGGAAGTAAGTCTGGAATTCAGGATAACGCTGAACATTGGAGGCGTAATCCAGCACCAGATCCAATTGAATATCAGCATTACCTGGGCGGGACACATGCAGCCCTTCAAGGGTATATCCATCAGGGGAGACAAGGCTGGCATCACTCACGCCTTCCAAGTACTGCCATTTAACGGAAGCCGCTGTCGGAAAATCATGAAGAGCAGCACGATTCTCTGCCGTCGGTGATTGCCAATATCGTCTTATTCCATCCCATCCTTGCGCCAAACCTTCTTCATAAGCATTACCGTTCTGCGAAATAATTGCCGTGATGCGATCAGGATGAGCCGTAGCGAGTCGCCATCCAACCGGTGCGCCATAGTCATGAACCATGATCGCATAACGCTCAAGCTTCAGGTGTTCAGTGAACCGTTCGATCGTCTTCGCCAGATTGTCAAACGTATAGTCATACTCATCGCTTCCCGGCGATTCAGTGAAGCCGAAGGACGGCAGATCGGGAGCAATCACGTGATAATTCTCAGCAAGCGCGGGGATCAGTTCTCGAAACATGTACGAGGATGCAGCGAATCCATGCAGTAACAAAATGCTGGGTGATGATGGTTTTCCTGCTTCGCGATAGAAAATGTTTACGTTACCCACCTGCTCATAGCGGTAATGGATTTGGGTCTCGGATGTCGTTGTTATATCAATATTCACAATCTTTTTTCCTTTGTAACCTTTAAAGTGTTCATTTGAAGGTTACTTAAATCTAGTGTAACCTGTCAATATCATTTTAAGGGTTACAACAATGAACACATCACCGACAACTCAGCCTCACTTTCTCGCGAACAATCTAGCTTTGGATTTCATCAACAGTGCATTTGGAACAGGAAACGAATACCACGACTGTTTGACCGATGACGAAAGTGTCATCACTTGGCTTAAAGCGGCTAATCAACTACCTGAAAATTTTACAGACACGCCGACAGGCCTGATTAATGAAGCTCTGGCATTGCGTCAGGCAATGGTTCAGACAATAGATGCCATCCGATCGGGTAAGGAATATAACCCTGAACGAATAAACCAAATCCTTGATAGTGGGCGGCCAATAAGAATGCTGGAGTGGAATAGTCAGCAGGCTGGTTTTAGCGTAGCTGAATGCAGGAGGGATAATAGCAGTGCCAGCTTACTTGAACCGGTAGCAATGGCTCTCACAGCACTGGTCTCCGGGCCTGAGATAAAATATCTTCGCCAGTGTGAGGCGCACGACTGTACTCTGTTCTTTCTGGATACCACTAAATCACATCGTCGGCGATGGTGCAGCATGGCACTCTGTGGCAACAGGATGAAAGTCGCAGCATTCCGCTCGCGTAAGCAGGAAGCAGACTGACAGCGGGAACAATGAACGTTAATGTTGACCATGAGAAAACGTCAAAAGTACGCCGTTATACATCAGTTAAAAGCATCCCCTTATTGTACTACGCCCCTTTTTCAGAAAGGGGCGTTCTTTATTGCTAACGGATATTAAGGCAGTTTGACGATTTCGACCCAGTTAGCACCTTTTCCAGTCGGGTAGCGCCCTACTCGCACTAAATCCCCGTTATCCTGATTGATGCGATATACCGACAGCGACGTCGATTTTTCACCACTGGCGATCAGGAATTTCCCGCTTGGATCGATCTGAATACCACGCGGCTGTGTTTCCGTCGGGTAGCGCGTAATGTATTTCAACTGACCCGTTTTCGGCTCAACCCGCAGCAGCGTAATCGTGCTTTTGGTGCGTTCCGATACGTACAGGAATTTCCCATTTGGCGTCAAACGCAAATCAGCGCTCCATATCTGCGGCCGACTGTCGGCGTTCTTTTTATCCGGCGCAATCGTTCCCGCTCTCATCCCTGCATCTGCCGGAATGGTGTCCGTGTAATCCAGTAAAGTCAGTTGCCCCGTCTTTTCATTGACTGACAGACGTGCGACTTTACCGGACAGCTCATTACTCATATAGAGCGTTTTATTATCTGGAGACAACACCAGATGACGCGGCCCATTCCCTTCAGGTAGCTTAATTTCCGCCGGTTCATTCGGCGTCAACGTTCCCGTTTTCGCATCAAAACGGAACTGCACAATCTGATCGCTCCCCAGATTGCTGGCAAAGACAAACTTATTTTTGCGATCGGCAATAATACTGTGTGCTTTCTCCCCTGTCGGCACTACCGTGACGGCGCTCGCATTCACCTTGCCGTCTGTATCGATACCATTAACGGCAATTTTATTACCGCCATACGAGGCGCTGAACAGCCACTTTCCGGTGAGATCCGTCGAGAGGTAAGCCATGCTGTCTGGTAATTCCGCTTTACCTAACGGGCTCAATGCACCGCTCTTGGCGTCGATTTTATAGCTGACCGCGGAGTAAGGGATACCGCGTGTAGCCGCATAGAGGTGCGATTTATCCGGGCTAATGGCCATCGGCATCACTTTTGCACCAGCAGCCACTTTCCCGATAGCCGTTAATTCACCGCTTTGCGCATTGAGTGTGTAGGCATCGATCGCACCGTCAGTGGCAGCAGAAACGTAGACGGCTGTGACCGCCTGCGCGCCCATCGACCACAGCACCGTTGCTGGCAGAAATGCACATCCCATTAGCACCGCAATGCTTTTTTTCTTAAACACTTGATAATCCTTAAACATAATGTCCCCTGTTGATCGTGTGATGACGCTGGCAATAAGCTAAATCAATCCCAGCAAAAACGAAATATCTCCGTCATTATCCAGAAGTGTAAAGATATTCTGGCATCTTATTAGGCTCTGCCGGATACTATCGATTCTGCCTTTAACATCATATTAACGCTCACACTATGTCTCTTCAGCAACAATCTGTATCACCCCAACCAGGGCTTAGCCTGTCTTTGACCCTGATTATGTCTGTCGCGACCGGCCTTGCCGTCGCCAGTAACTATTATGCCCAGCCGCTGCTGGAGACCATTGCCAGAGTCTTTGCGCTTTCCGTTAATCAGGCAGGGTTCATTGTCACCGCCGCACAGCTGGGTTATGCCGTCGGCCTGCTATTTTTGGTTCCACTGGGAGACATGTTTGAACGCAGGACGCTGATTGTCGGCATGACGTTACTCGCCGCAGGGGGGATGCTGATCACTGCGTCTGCGCCTACGCTCTGGATAATGATTGCCGGTACGGCATTAACCGGGCTGTTCTCCGTTGTCGCACAGCTCTTGGTGCCTCTCGCCGCGACGCTGGCGACCCCGGAAACACGCGGTAAAGTTGTCGGCACGATTATGAGTGGCCTGCTGCTGGGGATTCTGCTGGCGCGTACCGTCGCAGGGGCGCTCGCCTCACTCGGTGACTGGCGTACCGTTTACTGGGTTGCCAGCACGCTGATGGTCATCATGGCGTTGATTCTGTGGAGAGCATTGCCGCGCATTTCTCAGCAAAACACGTTGAACTACCCGCAGTTGCTGAGCTCAATATTCCGACTGTTCTTTACTACTCCGTTGCTGCGCACGCGTGCCATCCTCGGTTGTTTGTCCTTTGCCAATTTCAGTATTTTGTGGACGTCGATGGCCTTCCTACTGGCTTCACCACCATACGGCTACTCCGAAGGCGTTATCGGTCTGTTCGGCCTGGTCGGTGCCGCTGGGGCATTGGCGGCATCGCGCGCCGGGCGTTTAGTCGATCAAGGCAAGGCCAAGCCGACCACCAGCGTCGGGATTATCCTGCTTTTGCTGTCGTGGGGCTTTATTGCTCTCGGTATTCATTCCGTGGCGGCTCTGCTCATTGGCATCATCGTGCTGGATCTGGCGGTTCAGGGCGTACACGTCACCAACCAGAGCGTGATCTACCGTATGATGCCCGAAGCACGTAACAGACTGACAGCAGGCTATATGACCAGCTATTTCATCGGCGGCGCGCTGGGATCGCTCCTCTCCGCCTCGGCTTACCAGCAGTGGGGTTGGCTGGGCGTATGCGTCGCAGGCGGTACTATCAGCCTGTTGAATATGTTGGTATGGTGGTTAAGCCATCACCATGAAACGCAGGAAGCGATGGCAGCGCTGTAGCCTTCTCATTTGTGACTCTCCCGGTTGATACCGTTTTCTCCGGGAAAGTGACGTCCGATACCCTTTCACTAAAAACCATCACGCCCGTTCAGCAATAGCGTGAAATTCCGATAACGCTTTGCTAGTGTTATCGGTGAATCCCCTTTAAGTACAAAAAACATCAAGCCAGTGAATACATTAACCACCGCAACACCGAAAAAATCGGCGTCTTTTAGCGAAGGCGTATTTGATAGTGTGCCAATTGTTATCGGCTACATGCCGGTAGCATTCGCGTTTGGCATGAATGCCGTCAAATTAGGGTTTACGCCTCTGGAAGGCATTTTCCTTTCGTGCATCATTTACGCGGGTGCCAGCCAGTTCGTCATCACCGCGTTGCTCAGCGCGGGTATGTCCATCTGGGTAGCTGCGTTGACCGTCATGGCGATGGATGTTCGCCATGTGCTATATGGGCCTGCACTGCGGCATCGCATTACACAACGACTGCCGACTAGGAAAACGGCACTGTGGGCGTTCGGCTTGACGGACGAAGTGTTTGCGGCAGCCGCCACCCGATTGGCAAAAGATAACCGACGCTGGTCAGAAGAGTGGATGATGGGCGTATCGCTTTTAGCCTGGCTCTCCTGGGTGCTCGGCACGGTGATTGGTGCCATGTTCGGTAACGGCCCACTGGATGACTACCCTGCCATCGAAGCAGCGCTGTCCTTCATGCTGCCCGCGCTTTTCCTGAGTTTTTTGCTCGCTTCCTTCAAACGGAAACAGAGTCTGGTTGTGGCCTGCGCACTCGGCGGCGCGCTGCTTGGACTGCTGCTCTCCTCCATTCCGGCCGCAATACTGCTCGGTATCCTCAGCGGCTGTCTGGCATCGTTGGTTAACACCTCCACACCGCAGGTGAACACATGAGTACAGAAGTCATTCTTATCGGACTGATTGTGGGGCTAGTGAACTATCTCTTTCGTTATTTACCTCTGAGACTCAGCGCATCACGCGCTTCCGGTTCGCTGCAACGCGGCAAAAAAGCCCTGTTGCTTGATAGCATCGGCATTGCTTCCATCTGTGCACTACTGATCGTTTCCAGCGTGCCAGATATTCTCGCGCATCACGAAAAGTTGCTGCCAACGCTGGTAGGTTTTATGACGCTGACAGCCTGTTTTTATAAAACCCGTAGTATCGTTTTATCGACGCTCCTGGGGGCGCTCTGCTACGGCATTGCTTTTAAACTGCTCTGAATACGCAGCGTGAATTATCAAATAAGATTTTGATTTTAATAAAGTAAGTGGTAAATAATCCTTACCTCCGGTTATTCCCCACTTACTTTCTGTCACATAAATAAGCACAATTTCCCCCCCGAATGCCGTTTACCCATTTAGTAACATTAGTTACTATACATACCGTGATTAATGAGGTTTATATAAAAAATGGACAGTTCATTCACTCCTATAGAACAAATGCTCGATCTGCGTGCTTCACGCAAACCCGGTTTCCCACGTCAGGAAGTTTTGTTACTGCGTCTATTCATGCATGTTCAAGGCAAAATCCTGGAACACAGAAACAAAATGCTGAAAGATCAGGGTATTAATGAAACCCTTTTTATGGCATTGCTGACGCTGGAATCGCAAGAGTCTTACAGTATTCAGCCGTCCGCGCTCAGTGCCGCGCTGGGATCGTCACGCACCAATGCGACACGTATCGCCGACGATCTGGAAAAAAGAGGCTGGATAGAGCGACGCGAAAGCAATAGTGACAGGCGCTGCCTGCACCTCCATCTAACAGAAGAAGGCAAAGCCTTTCTTGGCCAACTGATTCCGCCACAACATGACAGTCTCCATGTACTTTTTTCAACACTTGAATCCGGCGAGCAAAAACAGCTTGAAACACTGATGAGAAAGCTTCTGGTTCGGCTGGATGAAATGGACGAGCTCGGCAACGCATAAACGCATAGTAGAAAAACAACAACAAAAATCATAACCAGCACTTTTTTCTTTCACCCGGAACGACCCGATGCTTAGGTATCGGGCAGGTGAATTTTGCTGCGAAAATACCCATGTTCTTTCCGCAGCAGCAGCGTGCAATTTAGCACAACGGTAATCTCCCGCTCCAGTGGAGCCTCCCTCGGGCTGCGCAGCAATATGAATTCTCGACTATCGCCAGACGAGGCTGTCTGGCGCAATGGCCGATACAAAGAAAATAAGAAGAGAGAGAACAGCATGAGTGAAAGTGTGGAAAATCAGGTGTCGCAGACGCCTCAAAGAAACAAGAAACAGCAGCGGAAGCGTGTGTTATCGCTGCTGACATTTATTTTCGTCGTGCTGGGCTGCGCCTGGCTAGTTTACTGGTTCCTGGTGCTCAGACATCACCAAAGCACTGACGATGCCTACGTCGCAGGCAACCAGATTCAGATCATGGCGCAGGTTACGGGTAGCGTCACTCATGTGAACGTCGACAATACTGATTTTGTTAAGCAGGGGCAGGTATTAGTGGAGCTAGACCCCACCGATGCCCAGCAGGCATTCGAGCGCGCAAAAACCGCACTGGCCAACGGCGTGCGCCAAACGCATCAGTTGATCATCAACAGCAAGCAATATCAGGCCAACATCGAACTACGTCAGACTGAATTGAATAAAGCGCAAAGCGACTTGAACCGCCGTGAAGCACTGGGCAGCGCGAATGCTATCGGGCGTGAAGAAGTACAGCATGCACGTGATGCCGTCGCGACCGCCAAGGCCGCGCTGGAAGTCGCCAGACAACAATATCAGGCGAATCAGGCGATGATTCTGGATACGCCGCTTGAGAAGCAGCCAGCCATACAGCAAGCCTCTGTAGAAATGCGTGATGCCTGGCTAGCGCTACAGCGCACCAAAATCGTCAGCCCGATTGATGGCTACATTTCACGTCGTAGCGTACAGATTGGTGCCCGTATTTCCTCGACCTCAGCACTGATGGCCGTGGTTCCCGCCAATCACCTGTGGGTCGATGCGAACTTCAAAGAGACACAGTTAGCCAACATGCGCATTGGCCAACCCGCTACCGTGATCGCGGATATCTACGGTGACGATGTTGTGTATCAGGGAAAAGTGGTCGGCCTCGATATGGGAACCGGTAGCGCGTTTTCTCTACTTCCTGCCCAGAATGCGACTGGCAACTGGATTAAGGTCGTTCAGCGCTTACCTGTCCGTATTGAGATCGATCCGAAGCAGGTCGCCGAGCATCCGTTGCGTATCGGCCTGTCTGCTTTGGTGAATGTCGATACCGCCAATACCGAAGGCAGCGCGTTAGCAGAAACCTCGCGCACCACACCAGCCTACCAAAGTGATGCGCTGACGCTGGATCTCACTCCCGTTAACCAAGACATTAGCGCCATTATTCAGGCGAATGCCGGTTAATCGACCAGGAGAGAAACGTGCAGAGAAAGCCGCTTAAAGGCGCGAGTCTGGCCTGGATGACCGTTGCGCTGTCGCTGGCAACGTTCATGCAGGTGCTGGATTCCACCATCGCCAACGTCGCGATTCCGACCATCGCCGGTAATCTGGGTGCGTCCAACTCACAGGGAACGTGGGTTATCACCTCGTTCGGGGTCGCTAACGCCATCTCTATTCCTATCACTGGCTGGCTAGCCAAGCGGTTCGGTGAAGTCCGCCTTTTTCTGTGGTCAACCGCGCTCTTCGCCCTGACCTCCTGGCTGTGTGGTATGTCCACCAGCCTGGAAATGCTGATTTTCGCCCGTGTATTGCAGGGGATCGTCGCCGGGCCGCTGATCCCGCTGTCACAGAGTTTGTTGTTAAGCAATTATCCCCCCGCTAAACGCAGCATCGCTCTGGCACTGTGGTCAATGACCGTCGTCGTCGCCCCGATCTGTGGCCCGATTCTGGGCGGCTGGATTAGCGATAACTATCACTGGGGCTGGATATTCTTCATCAACGTCCCACTCGGTGCCGCGGTGGTGTTTATTGCGCTGCAAACGCTGCGCGGGCGGGAAACTAAAACCGAGATCAAGCCTATCGATACTATCGGGCTAGCGTTGTTAGTCGTCGGTATCGGCAGCCTGCAAATGATGCTCGACCGGGGCAAAGAGCTGGACTGGTTTAACTCGACGGAAATCATCACCCTCACCGTGGTGGCAGTGATTGCCATCGCATTCCTGATTGTTTGGGAGCTAACGGACGATCATCCGGTCGTGGATTTGTCGCTGTTTAAGTCGCGTAACTTCACCATTGGCTGCCTGTGTATCAGCCTTGCCTATATGTTTTACTTCGGGGCGATCGTACTCTTGCCGCAGCTATTGCAGGAAGTGTATGGCTATACCGCCACCTGGGCTGGGCTGGCATCCGCTCCGGTTGGGTTGATGCCAGTAATGCTGTCGCCGATTATCGGTCGGTTCGCACCGCGTCTGGATATGCGCAAGCTGGTGACGTTCAGCTTTATTATGTATGCCGTCTGCTTTTACTGGCGTGCATATACCTTCGAGCCGGGCATGGATTTCGGCGCATCGGCCTGGCCGCAGTTCGTGCAAGGGTTTGCCGTTGCCTGCTTCTTCATGCCGCTGACCACCATCACGCTGTCGGGTCTTCCGCCTGAACGTTTGGCGGCCGCATCGAGTCTGTCGAACTTTACCCGAACGCTGGCGGGATCGATCGGGACGTCGATTACCACCACGCTCTGGACACAGCGGGAATCGCTGCACCATGCGCACCTGACGGAATCTATCACGCCATATAATCCAATCGCACAGGAAACGTACCAACAGCTTCAAGCCATGGGAATGAGCCAAACGCAGGCCTCAGCTTACATCGCAGAACAGATAACGGCACAGGGGCTGATTATTTCCGCCAACGAGATCTTCTGGGCCGCTGCGGGCGTATTTTTGGTGCTGTTGGTACTGGTCTGGTTCGCGAAACCGCCCTTTACCACCGGTGGTGGAGGCGGTGGCGCGCATTAATCAATCAGAAACATCCTTTCCCTTTCGGCCAGCCATTGGCCGAAAGAAGCTCCTTTTGTCACATCCCACCTTTCCTTGATTAATCGAATACCTCCCCAATTTTTATAGCGCAATAGCGAATAAGGATTTACAGATTCGGGATAAACATATTTTCACATTCCGATTACAATGCGCCTCTTTATTCGGGGATTGAGTGGTTCTTCTATGTCACAAGTTTTACATTTCATTTTGGCAACGACTGCTATTCTTTTACTGGCTTTACTTGTCAGTCACGACAGAAAACGCATCCGTCTGCGCTTTATTGTACAACTGCTGGTGATTGAAATTTTACTCGCCTATTTCCTTTTGCATTCCAGTATCGGGCTTAACGCGATTAGTTCCTTTGCCAGTTTGTTTGAAAAACTCTTGTCTTTCGCCAATCAGGGAACCGACTTTGTCTTTGGCGGCATGAACGCACAGGGGCTTGCCTTTATTTTCCTCAATGTGCTCTGCCCTATCGTCTTTATTTCCGCGCTGATTGGGATTTTGCAGCACTGGCGAATTTTACCATTGATCATCAAAGGCATCGGCACGCTGCTGTCCAAAGTGAACGGAATGGGGAAACTGGAGTCGTTTAATGCCGTAAGTACGCTGATGCT
The DNA here is from genome assembly GCF_037076465.1 of Pectobacterium araliae. NCBI lineage: Bacteria > Pseudomonadati > Pseudomonadota > Gammaproteobacteria > Enterobacterales > Pectobacteriaceae > Pectobacterium > Pectobacterium araliae. Next base: position 3,485,511 of record NZ_AP028908.1, read on the forward strand.
TGGGCAATCAGAAAACTTTATCGTCTATAAAGGCATTATCGCCGACATGTCGCCACGGCGGATGTACACGATGGCAGCGACAGCGATGTCGACGGTTTCCATGTCGATCATCAGCGCCTACATGACCATGTTGGATGCTAAATATGTCGTTGCGGCGCTGATTCTGAATATGTTCAGCACCTTTATCATTCTGTCGATCGTCAACCCTTACCAGCCTGATGACGAACCGGAACTGAAACTGGAAAAGCTGCATGAAGACCAGAGCTTCTTTGAAATGCTGGGGGAATATATTCTGGCTGGTTTTAAAGTCGCGATGATTATTATGGCAATGCTGATCGGTTTTGTGGCCTTGATTGCCGCCGTCAATGCGTTGTTCAGCACCATTTTCGGCATTAGCTTCCAGGCAATTATGGGCTATGTCTTTTCACCGTTGGCGTGGCTTATCGGCATTCCGTCTTCCGATATTCTGAACGCGGGCAGCATTATGGCAACCAAGCTGGTGGCCAATGAATTCGTTGCCATGATCGAACTGAAGAAGATCGCAGCAGAGATGTCTCCACGCGGTCTGGGAGTTCTGTCCGTGTTCCTGATTTCTTTCGCCAACTTCGCATCAATCGGCATTATCGCAGGCGCAATCAAAGGGCTGAATGAAGCACAGGGCAACGTGGTATCGCGCTTCGGCCTGAAGCTGGTTTACGGTTCTACGCTGGTGAGTCTGCTGTCTGCGGCAGTAGCGGGACTGGTGCTTTAATTTTTAATTACAAATCAAAAAATTAATAACCAGATAATGACGAAATCACATATTAGGGGAAACGCAGGGATGCCTTACCCCGTGGTAGCCCCGAGTATCTCGATCTCATCGCCATGATTTTCAACAACATCATCAGCCCCTGAAAAGGGGCTGATAAAGGATCAGAACGCGACGCAGACGGGCGCGTCAATCCGCATGACGGATTCCTGCGCGAACCGTGATTTATAGGTGGTGCGCAGCGCTTCAATATCACGCTCTTTATCAGAACCGTGAATCAACATCAACGCCTTGCTGTTCTCACGAGCAACCACGCCATCGTTCCCCAGCCATTGCCCTTTGGCATCAAAGACTGTCAGCCCTTCTTTAAAGCGTGGCGTAACCTCACCGTCCAAAAACGCTTTCCACTCGGCATCAGAAATCACCGGGCCCGCAGGACGATTCAAACCAAAATACAGCGTGGTTTGTACCTGTTTATCACCAATCTGGCACACATCAGCGGTTGGTACAGCGGCAACAGCAGTGGATGAGCGCGGCAGTGAACTGCAACCGCTTGCCAGCAATGCGCCCAACAGTAACGATACCGCGATAACTTTCTGCTTTTTCTGATTCATCGATCGTTCTCTCATCCGTGGTGACGTTTTCTCAGGGAGACAATCCCCCCTGAGAAGCGACGCATGATATCAGGCCTGGTTCTGTCGCCACCACTCGGACAGCAAAATGCCCGTAGCGACCGAAATGTTCAGACTTTCGACCTTACCGGTGCCGCCGATAGACACTTTCACGTCCCCCTGTTGCCAGGCGCTATCGGACAGACCATCACCTTCCTGACCCAGCACGATCACGGTTTTCGCCGGAAGCGTCGCTTGCGACAATGCCGTTCCTTTATGGCTGGATGTGGTCACGATGGTGTAGCCCGCATTACGGAACTCCGTCAGCACGGACAGGAAATCGTCAGCGTTGATCGCTTTAACGTGTTCAGCACCACCTTCTGCCGTACGCACGGCCGCACCGGACTCCAGCAGCGCCGCATCCTGCACCAATACGCCTTTCACGCCGAAATGCGCACAGCTGCGCATAATACCGCCGAGGTTGTGCGGGTTACCCACATCTTCCAGCGCCAATACACAATCATTCTCGCCAGCCGTTTTCAGGTACTCCCGCACATCCAGTCCCTGACGCTTTTTAATCAGGAAACAGACGCCACCGTGGTGCTCGGTGCCGGAAGCCTTAATCAGCTCTTCCTCTTCCACAACGTGGTAAGCCTTGCGGTTTGCCGCCATCCAGCGCAGTGCGTCGCGGAAACGCGGCGTCACCTCTTGCAGGAACCAGGCACGAACAATCACCTCAGAACGGTTTTTAAACAGCGCCTGACAGGCATTTTCACCGTAAACTCGCGTTTCTTCCTGACGCTGGCGACGCAGTTGCTCAGGATCGATCTGGCTCTTGCCAGTGATGCCACCATGGTCTGGCGTTTCGCTGTCGCTTGGCGCACGAGACACGGTTTTCCACGGCGATTCATAGCCCCCGGTCTCTTCACCACGTGGCCGACGAGGCTTATCACTGCTGCGTTCGTTACGATCTTTATTGCCCCAAGGCGATTTGGTATTGCTATCGCCGTCGCGGGACGGATTTTCACGGGCATAACGCGGGTTAACATCACGCGGATGCTTCGGTTTCTCACGTGGATCGCGAGAGCTACCACCATCACGCCGATCGCCACGGCGATCTTTATCAGCAGGACGCTTGTTTTTATTCTCTTTCTCGCCCTCATCATCACTGCGGACGTACATCACACGGACTTTGCCACTTTTACTATTGAATGAATCGCTCATTGTTTTCTCCACCTACGCGCTGGGCGCGAAGATTACCTTATGTACACCCGCTTAGCCACACGCTTGTGGTAAAAGAGCGCTAACAGTCAGAAGCTATTGTAGCTATTGGGCAAACCACGTTGTTGCCATAATGTCTCCCCACCATAATTTATTCACGCTTAAGCAACATGCCGTTGACGTCCCAATGCCGTATTACGCGCATTTTATCAGCGACATCTTTATTTTAGCCCTTTTATCTGAGGCCCTGTTATGAATACGGTATGTGGATCTTGCCAAACAACCAATCGCCTGCCTGAAGCGCGTATTGATGACCATGCAAAATGTGGTCGTTGCGGAGAAACCTTATTCAGCGGTGACGTCATCAATGCGACAGAAGCAACGCTCGATAAGCTGTTACAGGACGATCTTCCTATCGTGGTCGATTTCTGGGCACCCTGGTGTGGCCCCTGCGTCAACTTTGCCCCAGTGTTTGAAAACGTCGCACAGGAGCAAAGCGGGAAAATCCGCTTTATTAAGGTCAATACTGAAGCCGAACCATCGCTCAGTGCACGTTTCCGTATCCGCAGTATCCCAACCCTCATGATCTTCAAACAGGGCCAGATGGTCGATATTCTCAACGGTGCGCTGCCGAAAGCGCAGTTTGAGGAATGGTTGGGTGAATCACTGTAGAAAACGGTGAGGCATTATTGCCTCGCCTCTTTTGGTCAACCCGCCTGTCGATTAGAATGTCGTCTTTCTGAACCTGCTTCCCAAGAATTAAAATGAAGCGGGTTCGTTGCAACATCTCATGGCGCCATCTATTTCATGCTCAACCGCCCTTTCGTGAACAACGATCACTTTAGTGAACAACAATGCCGTACTCCGCCTGCGTCAGCAACGTCTTGAGCAGTCAACCAAACCGTTTCGCGCCCGTGGGTGCCGTGTAGTACGCTGCCAACAGTGTTTATTACCCGCAACCAACTGCCTGTGCCACACCATTCAGACACAGCAATCCCGCAGCCGCGTCTGTCTGGTGATGTTTGATACCGAGCCGTTAAAGCCAAGCAATACCGGACGCCTTATCGCCGATATTTTGCCCGATACGCAGGCATTTCGCTGGTCACGCACCGAGCCAGACCCCGAATTGCTGGCTACTCTGCAAAACCCAGATGTTCAGCCCTATCTGGTCTTCCTTGCTGATGCAGCGGAAGAAGGACGTCAGGTGTTTCAACAGCTTCCCGCAACGGAAAAACCCGCCCTGTTTGTTTTGCTTGATGGCACCTGGCCGGAAGCGCGTAAAATGTTCCGTAAAAGTCCTTATCTGGACAATCTGCCGATCCTGTCGCTGAATGTCGAAGCGCTGTCCCGCTATCAACTGCGTGAAGCCAGCAGCGCCGGGCAACACTGCACCGCCGAAATTGCCATCGCCCTGCTCGCACAGGCGGGGGATATCGTCGCGGCCGACGCGCTATCCCAGCATTTTGATCGTTTCCGGCGACACTATCTGGCGGGGAAATCACACCACAGCTTGCGAGAAAATTTACCCACCGTCACAGCACAACCGGCAGAAAGCGTTTAGTATCAAAGGGGATTGATGTGAAGGAGTGACGCATGAGCCAGCGCGGATTGGAAGCACTGTTACGCCCTAAGTCTATCGCCGTTCTCGGCGCGTCCGAAAAACCGGGACGAGCCGGTTTTCTGATGATGAAAAACCTGCTCGACGGCCATTTCAGCGGCCCCGTGTTGCCTGTTACACCGAAATATCGTGCCGTCTGCGGCGTGCTGGCCTATCCGACTGTTGCCAGCCTGCCCATGACGCCCGACCTTGCCGTGATTTGCACCAACGCCAGCCGTAATCTCACGCTGTTAGAAGATCTGGGACAGAAAGGCTGCAAAACGGTCATCATCCTCTCCGCCCCGCCGACCCAGTTCAGCGAATTAAAGGCCTGCGCCGTGCGCTACCACATGCGCTTACTTGGACCCAACAGCCTCGGGCTACTCGCCCCCTGGCAAGGTCTGAATGCCAGTTTCTCCCCTGTGCCGATTATGAAAGGCAAGCTGGCATTTATTTCTCAGTCAGCCGCCGTGTCCAACACGATACTGGACTGGGCGCAGCAGCGCGGTATTGGCTTTTCCTACTTTATCGCGCTGGGCGACAGTCTGGATATCGATGTCGATGACCTGCTAGATTTTCTGGCACGTGATGGCAAAACCAGTGCGATCTTGCTGCATCTGGAACATGTCAGCGATGCACGCCGCTTTCTTTCCGCTTCTCGTAGCGCCTCCCGAAATAAACCGATACTGGTGATAAAAAGCGGTCGTAGCCAGCAGGCACAGCAGTTGCTGAATGACCAACGCCACGGCCTGGATGCAGCCTATGACGCCGCCATTCAACGTGCTGGTTTACTGCGGGTACGGGATACGCATGAGCTTTTTTCCGCCGTAGAAACCTTAAGCCATCTGCGTCCGCTACGTGGTGAACGCTTGATGCTAGTAAGCAATGGCGCATCACCCGCCGCACAGGCGCTGGATCAACTCCTCAGTCGGCAAGGCAAGCTCGCACAGCTCAGTGATGCGACACGACAAGCGCTACAGGAAGCCTTGCCGCACTCCATCGCTATCGGTAACCCGCTCGATCTGCGTGATGACGCGACAGCCGCTCGCTATCTGGCAGCGGTATCGGTATTACTGGACAGCGACGAGATCGATGCCCTCTTGATCATCCACGCGCCCAGCGCTGCAGCTCCCAGCACCGAGTGCGCGGCACAGCTGATTACCCTCTTCCAACAGCATCCGCGTGGAAAAAGAATGACGCTGCTGACCAACTGGTGCGGTGAATTCTCCTCGCAGGAAGCGCGGCGCTTGTTTAACGATGCAGGCATTCCGACCTATCGCACGCCGGAAGGCGCGGTCACGGCATTTATGCATATCGTCGAATATCGACGTAATCAGAAACAGCTAAAGGAAACGCCAGCACTGCCGCTGAATTTAGGCATCAACGCCAATCAGGCACATGCGCTGATTCATCAGGCGCTGTCAGATGGCGTGACGCAGCTCGACACGCATGAAGTTCAGCCGATCCTGCAAGCCTATGGTTTGGATACGTTACCGACCTGGATTGCTGGCGACAGCGCCGAGGCCGTTCATATCGCCGAGCAAATTGGCTATCCGGTCGCGATTAAGCTGAGATCGCCAGATATCCCGCATAAATCGGAAGTGCAGGGCGTCATGCTCTACCTGCAAACTGCCAGAGAAGTCCAGCAGGCGGCAGACGCCATTCTTGACCGGGTGAAGCGAACCTACCCACAGGCGCGCATTTACGGTCTTCTGGTGCAGAGCATGGCAAATCGCGCCGGAGCACAGGAACTCAGGATTGCCGTTGAACAAGATCCCGTTTTTGGTCCATTGATTATGTTGGGGGAAGGCGGCGTTGAATGGCGAGAAAAGCAGGCTGCCGTTGCCCTGCCTCCGCTAAATATGACGCTGGCTCGTTATCTGGTACTCCAGGCAGTGAAAGGCGGCAAGATTCGGGAGTACAGCGCACTACGCCCGCTCGATATTCCCGCGCTCAGCCGCTTGCTGGTTCAGGTTTCCAACCTGATTCTCGACTGCCCTGAAATTTCCCGGCTAGATATTCATCCGCTGCTGGCGTCAGGAGATACCTTTACGCTACTGGATGTCACACTGCATCTGATGCCGTTCAGTGGCGATCCGCAGTCGAGGCTAGCAATCCGCCCCTATCCACATGAGCTAGAAGAAACGGTCATCCTTAAAAATAGTGATATTTGCCTGTTCCGACCCATCTTGCCGGAAGATGAACCGCTGCTCAGCGCGTTTATTGCCAGGGTGACGAAGGAAGATCTGTATTACCGTTATTTCAGCGAAATTAATGAATTTACTCACGAAGACTTAGCCAATATGACACAAATTGACTACGATCGTGAGATGGCATTCGTTGCTGTGCGCCAGATCGGAAAAGAGAGTGAGATTATTGGCGTAACGCGCGCCATTTCCGATCCAGATAATACGGATGCGGAATTTGCCGTGTTGGTACGCTCCGATCTAAAAGGACTTGGCCTTGGCAGGCGGTTGTTGGAAAAGCTGATTGATTACGCCAAAGCACATGGTCTCTCTTGCTTGACAGGCATTACCATGCCGCATAATCAAGGTATGATTCAGCTTTCCAAAAAGCTCGGTTTTCACATCGACGTACAATTAGAAGAAGGTATTGTGACGCTGGAATTGCCGCTGAAGGCATGAACGGAAGACGTGACATGGCTCTTGCAATGGGAATGGGATATCGGCCAACGGCAAAACAGACTCACAACAGCCGAAAAGTAATGGTATTATCGCCTATTCGGCTACTCCTTAACTTTTGATAATGACCAGAAGGTCATATACCCTAGCACAGCTCAAAGTATGATGGGTATAAACTGATGAGAGAAGAAACGCACTGTGATGCTGTCAAATTTTAAACGCAATAAATACCAACAGCACCTTGCACAACTGCCCAGAATTCCTCAGAACGCAGATGATATTCAGACATTGCATTCGCCTGAGCTTTTCTGCACAACACTGATTAACGCCATTTTGAGTGCGAAGAAACGCGTCTATATCGTGGCGTTGTATCTTGAGCATGATGATGGCGGCATGGGAATTCTATCCGCAATTTATGAAGCCAAACGGCAGTGCCCAGAACTGGATGTCCGCGTTCTGGTAGACTGGCACCGTGCTCAGCGCGGCAGGATCGGCGCAGCGGCAGAAAATACCAATGCCGATTGGTATTGCGATATGGCGAAAAAACATCCAGACACGCATTTCCCTATCTATGGCATTCCTGTCAACACACGTGAAGCGTTGGGCGTGCTGCACCTGAAAGGGTTCATTGTCGATGACACCGTCATCTACAGCGGCGCCAGCCTGAATGATGTTTACCTACATCAGCACCAGAAATACCGTTATGACCGCTATCAGCTCATTCATAACCCAGTATTAGCTGAGACGATGGTGCAATATATCCAGACCATGCTGTCGGCTCCGGCAGTGCAACGGTTAGATCATACTGATCGTCCAAAGAGTCTGGAGATCAAAAACGATATCAAACAATTCCGTCTGGCGTTACGTACCGCCAATTATATTGCCCCTGAACACAACGCAAATGCGAACGAATTAACCGTCACGCCATTGGTCGGGTTAGGAAAACAGAGCCCGCTGAATAAGACCATACATCACCTGATGTACTGCGCTAATGAACATTTGGTCATATGTACCCCGTATTTTAACCTGCCCGCGCTGCTGGTCAGAAATATCATTCGACTATTGCGGGACGGTAAAAAAGTAGAAATTATTATCGGCGATAAGACCGCTAACGATTTCTACATTCCAGAAGACCAGCCTTTCAAAATCATCGGCGCGTTGCCGTATCTCTACGAGATCAATCTCCGCCGTTTTCTGAGTCGTCTGGAGCGCTACATTGAGAACGAGCAACTTGTTGTGCGGCTATGGAAAGACGGTGATAACAGCTTCCATCTGAAAGGCATGTGGGTGGATGATAAGTGGCAGTTGCTGACGGGAAACAACCTTAACCCACGCGCGTGGCGCTTGGATCTGGAAAACGCCATACTGATCCACGATCCTCAGCAAGTGCTGTTACAGCAACGTCTGGATGAGCTGGACACGATAAGAACGCACACCCAGGTTGTAAAAAGCTATATGGAGCTGGAAAGCATCGCGCAATATCCAGTGAAAGTTCGCAAGCTCATACGACGCCTGCGACGTATTCGTATCGATCGGCTCATCAGTCGTATTCTCTAAAATCCGCGTGATATTTTAAAAACCCTCGGCTTCCGAGGGTTTTTATTATCATGTTGGAACCTAGCCAGTGCAACCATCGGCCAAGCGTTACCACAGTGATCTGAAAGTTAAAGCTTCATACCCTTGCCTCTGCGATGCAGCGTCAATGATACAATAAACGCAACCGCCCCCATCACTGATACGTACCAGAAGAAAGCCGTTTCCATACCAAACGATTTCAGCGAAAGTGCGACATATTCAGCTGAACCACCAAACAGCGCATTAGCCACCGCATAAGATAAGCCGACACCTAACGCACGCACTTCTGGCGGAAACATTTCTGCTTTTAAAATGCCGCTGATCGACGTGTAGAAGCTGACAATAATCAATGAAAGCAGCACCAGTGAAAAAGCGAGGACAGGGCTAGTTACATTTTGTAAAACCGTCAAAATGGGGACTGTCAGTAATGCCGCGAGTCCACCGAAGCAAAGCATTGAACTACGGCGACCAATTTTATCCGACATCGCACCAAAGAAAGGTTGCAGCAACATAAAGATAAACAGTGCAAGCGTCATTAGCCCGCTAGCTGTTTTGGCATGCATCCCTGCCGTATTCACCAGATATTTTTGCATGTAAGTAGTGAACGTATAAAAGGCTAAAGACCCCCCAGCCGTAAAACCTAGTACGGTAATAAAAGCGCGGCGATGTTTCCACAATCCCACAAGCGAGCCAGCATCTTTATGTCCACGAGTCGTTTTATCAGATGTTTCATTCAAAGAGCGGCGTAAATAAAGCGCAACAATCGCCAAAATAGCACCGAGAGCAAAAGGAATACGCCATCCCCATGCTCGTAAATCTTCATCACTCAGAATCTGTTGTAATATGACAACAACTAACAGCGCCAATAATTGACCGCCAATCAGCGTGACATATTGAAAAGAAGCATAGAATCCCTTTCTTCCCTCAACGGCCACTTCACTCATATACGTTGCGCTAGTGCCGTATTCCCCACCGACAGAAAGCCCCTGAAATAAACGGGCTAATAACAGCAAAAAGGGAGCCCAGGTGCCAATGGCTTCATATCCCGGTAGGCAGGCAATAACCAGAGATCCAATACACATCATGCAAACCGAAATTAGCATTGAATTTTTACGACCATGCTTGTCAGCAATATAACCGAAAAGCCAACCGCCTATCGGTCTCATTAAAAAGCCTGCTGCAAAAACCCCTGCGGTTTGTAGTAGTTGAGTCGTGGTATTTCCCGAAGGGAAAAAGATGTGGGCAAAATAGATTGAGCAAAAGGAATAAACATAAAAATCAAACCACTCAACTAAATTACCCGATGAAGCGCCAACTATAGCTCGGATACGCTGGCGCGTATCTTTCGCATTTTCTGTTAGTTCAGTCATCTTATTTTATTCTCCTAGTTTTCCGAGCATAAAACGATGCCCACTATAGTAAAACAGTACTTAAACCCTGAGGCAAAAAGTTCCTGATTGTAATAATTTATTAATGCAGTAACGTAACTCAGCGGCTTTATGGAGTTTAGCCGGAATATAGATAAATGAATCTTTAATAAACAATATGTTAATTATTAATTGGGCAACGAAGAAGATGAATAGAGGTTTTATACTCTAAATAATTCGAGTTTCAGGCAGACGGCAGAGAAAGAGTCCCGATGAGCTTACTCAAGTAAGTGATTCGAGTGAGTGACAAATCTGCCTTTGGCAGATTTGAACGCTGCTTGCAGAGACTCCTGCAGGGCGAGTAACGCAGCCAATGCACATGAAACTTGAAGTATGACGAATATATTTAGGTAAAAAGAAGAATCTAATATACTGAAACAGAAACAAAAAATGCCATCCTTGATAGGATGGCATTTTTCTTAATTGAAACCTGGCAGTTCCCTACTCTCACATGGGGAGACCCCACACTACCATCGGCGCTACGGCGTTTCACTGCTGAGTTCGGCATGGGGTCAGGTGGGACCACCGCGCTATCGCCGCCAGGTAAATTCTTTTTTAAGCCGAACATTAACCAAAATCACTGGTGCTGATACCCAGAGTCGAACTGGGGACCTCACCCTTACCAAGGGTGCGCTCTACCAACTGAGCCATATCAGCGCACCTGTATAATTTGATGCCTGGCAGTTCCCTACTCTCACATGGGGAGACCCCACACTACCATCGGCGCTACGGCGTTTCACTGCTGAGTTCGGCATGGGGTCAGGTGGGACCACCGCGCTATCGCCGCCAGGCAAATTCTGTTTCATTCCAACCGTTATGCTTCGCTCTCGCTCTCGCACAACCATCAGAACCAATACTAAAACAAGCTAAATATCAAAACATGTCTCTATGAGTCATCATCACTCAAAACACCTTCGGTGTTGTAAGGTTAAGCCTCTCGGGTCATTAGTACTGGTTAGCTCAACGTATCGCTACGCTTACACACCCAGCCTATCTACGTCGTCGTCTTCAACGGCCCTTCAGGGGCATCGAGTGCCCAGGGAAGACTCATCTCGAGGCAAGTTTCCCGCTTAGATGCTTTCAGCGGTTATCTCTTCCGCACTTAGCTACCGGGCAATGCAATTGGCATCACAACCCGTACACCAGTGGTGCGTTCACTCCGGTCCTCTCGTACTAGGAGCAACCCCTCTCAATCTTCCAACGCCCACGGCAGATAGGGACCGAACTGTCTCACGACGTTCTAAACCCAGCTCGCGTACCACTTTAAATGGCGAACAGCCATACCCTTGGGACCTACTTCAGCCCCAGGATGTGATGAGCCGACATCGAGGTGCCAAACACCGCCGTCGATATGAACTCTTGGGCGGTATCAGCCTGTTATCCCCGGAGTACCTTTTATCCGTTGAGCGATGGCCCTTCCATTCAGAACCACCGGATCACTAAGACCTGCTTTCGCACCTGCTCGAGCTGTCACTCTCGCAGTCAAGCTAGCTTATGCCTTTGCACTAACCTCCTGATGTCCGACCAGGATTAGCTAACCTTCGTGCTCCTCCGTTACGCTTTGGGAGGAGACCGCCCCAGTCAAACTACCCACCAGACACTGTCCGCAACCCCGATTAGGGGCCCACGTTAGAACATCAAACATTAAAGGGTGGTATTTCAAGGTCGGCTCCATGCAGACTGGCGTCCACACTTCAAAGCCTCCCACCTATCCTACACATCAAGGCTCAAGGTTCAGTGTCAAGCTATAGTAAAGGTTCACGGGGTCTTTCCGTCTTGCCGCGGGTACACTGCATCTTCACAGCGAGTTCAATTTCACTGAGTCTCGGGTGGAGACAGCCTGGCCATCATTACGCCATTCGTGCAGGTCGGAACTTACCCGACAAGGAATTTCGCTACCTTAGGACCGTTATAGTTACGGCCGCCGTTTACCGGGGCTTCGATCAAGAGCTTCGCCTTGCGGCTGACCCCATCAATTAACCTTCCGGCACCGGGCAGGCGTCACACCGTATACGTCCACTTTCGTGTTTGCACAGTGCTGTGTTTTTATTAAACAGTTGCAGCCAGCTGGTATCTGCGACTGGCTTCAGCTCCGTCCGCAAGGGACTTCACCTACGCGCCAGCGTGCCTTCTCCCGAAGTTACGGCACCATTTTGCCTAGTTCCTTCACCCGAGTTCTCTCAAGCGCCTGAGTATTCTCTACCTGACCACCTGTGTCGGTTTGGGGTACGATTTGATGTTACCTGGAGCTTAGAGGCTTTTCCTGGAAGCGTAGCATTGGTTACTTCATCACCGTAGTGACTCGTCATCACGCCTCAGTGTTAACGATGACCCGGATTTACCTAAGTCACCCACCTTCACGCTTAAACCGGGACAACCGTCGCCTGGATAACCTAGCTTTCTCCGTCCCCCCTTCGCAGTAACACCCAGTACAGGAATATTAACCTGTTTCCCATCGACTACGCTTTTCAGCCTCGCCTTAGGGGTCGACTCACCCTGCCCCGATTAACGTTGGACAGGAACCCTTGGTCTTCCGGCGTGCGGGTTTTTCACCCGCATTATCGTTACTTATGTCAGCATTCGCACTTCTGATACCTCCAGCAGCCCTCACAGGCCACCTTCGACGGCTTACAGAACGCTCCCCTACCCAACAACGCCTAAGCGTCGCTGCCGCAGCTTCGGTGCATGGTTTAGCCCCGTTACATCTTCCGCGCAGGCCGACTCGACCAGTGAGCTATTACGCTTTCTTTAAATGATGGCTGCTTCTAAGCCAACATCCTGGCTGTCTGTGCCTTCCCACATCGTTTCCCACTTAACCATGACTTTGGGACCTTAGCTGGCGGTCTGGGTTGTTTCCCTCTTCACGACGAACGTTAGCACCCGCCGTGTGTCTCCCGTGATAACATTCTTCGGTATTCGTAGTTTGCATCGGGTTGGTAAGTCGGGATGACCCCCTAGCCGAAACAGTGCTCTACCCCCGAAGATGAGTTCACGAGGCGCTACCTAAATAGCTTTCGGGGAGAACCAGCTATCTCCCGGTTTGATTGGCCTTTCACCCCCAGCCACAAGTCATCCGCTAATTTTTCAACATTAGTCGGTTCGGTCCTCCAGTTAGTGTTACCCAACCTTCAACCTGCCCATGGCTAGATCACCGGGTTTCGGGTCTATACCCTGCAACTTAACGCCCAGTTAAGACTCGGTTTCCCTGCGGCTCCCCTATTCGGTTAACCTTGCTACAGAATATAAGTCGCTGACCCATTATACAAAAGGTACGCAGTCACCTAACGAGTAGGCTCCCACTGCTTGTACGTACACGGTTTCAGGTTCTATTTCACTCCCCTCGCCGGGGTTCTTTTCGCCTTTCCCTCACGGTACTGGTTCACTATCGGTCAGTCAGGAGTATTTAGCCTTGGAGGATGGTCCCCCCATATTCAGACAGGATGTCACGTGTCCCGCCCTACTCATCGAACTCACAACTTGTGCATTTTTGTGTACGGGACTATCACCCTTTACTGTGCGACTTTCCAGACGCTTCCACTAACACACAAACTGATTCTGGTTCTGGGCTCCTCCCCGTTCGCTCGCCGCTACTGGGGGAATCTCGGTTGATTTCTTTTCCTCGGGGTACTGAGATGTTTCAGTTCCCCCGGTTCGCCTCATTAACCTATGTATTCAGTTAATGATAGTGTGTCGAAACACACTGGGTTTCCCCATTCGGGTATCGTCGGGTATTACGCTTCATATCAGCTTACCGACGCTTATCGCAGATTAGCACGCCCTTCATCGCCTCTGACTGCCTAGGCATCCACCGTGTACGCTTAGTCGCTTAACCTCACAACCCGAAGGTGTCTTTGAGTAATCAAAGTCACATATCGCGCTGCGATTATTTGAGAGACTCATTGACAGACTGATTCATCATTGACACCCGCAGGTATCAATGTTCATTCAGCTGTCATGTTTCAATTTTCAGCTTGTTCCAGATTGTTAAAGAGCAATATCGTAAACATGACTCCGAAGAATCATCTTTAAGATATTCATGATAATGTCTTTCACTCATTATCGGATTGGCGTCCCCAAGGGGATTCGAACCCCTGTTACAGCCGTGAAAGGGCAGTGTCCTAGGCCTCTAGACGATGGGGACACGAAAAATCCGTACCGGATCATAAACCCGGCACTCTCGCGTCAGCATGAGTTTGCACTCATCGCATCAACAGGTGCGCTTGCTCAGTATTTTCATCAGACAATCTGTGTGAGCACTTCACTCAACGCACATCTTCTTGGTAAGGAGGTGATCCAACCGCAGGTTCCCCTACGGTTACCTTGTTACGACTTCACCCCAGTCATGAATCACAAAGTGGTAAGCGCCCTCCCGAAGGTTAAGCTACCTACTTCTTTTGCAACCCACTCCCATGGTGTGACGGGCGGTGTGTACAAGGCCCGGGAACGTATTCACCGTAGCATTCTGATCTACGATTACTAGCGATTCCGACTTCATGGAGTCGAGTTGCAGACTCCAATCCGGACTACGACGTACTTTATGAGGTCCGCTTGCTCTCGCGAGGTCGCTTCTCTTTGTATACGCCATTGTAGCACGTGTGTAGCCCTACTCGTAAGGGCCATGATGACTTGACGTCATCCCCACCTTCCTCCGGTTTATCACCGGCAGTCTCCTTTGAGTTCCCGACCGAATCGCTGGCAACAAAGGATAAGGGTTGCGCTCGTTGCGGGACTTAACCCAACATTTCACAACACGAGCTGACGACAGCCATGCAGCACCTGTCTCACAGTTCCCTAAGGCACCAAAGCATCTCTGCTAAGTTCTGTGGATGTCAAGAGTAGGTAAGGTTCTTCGCGTTGCATCGAATTAAACCACATGCTCCACCGCTTGTGCGGGCCCCCGTCAATTCATTTGAGTTTTAACCTTGCGGCCGTACTCCCCAGGCGGTCGATTTAACGCGTTAGCTCCGGAAGCCACGCCTCAAGGGCACAACCTCCAAATCGACATCGTTTACAGCGTGGACTACCAGGGTATCTAATCCTGTTTGCTCCCCACGCTTTCGCACCTGAGCGTCAGTCTTTGTCCAGGGGGCCGCCTTCGCCACCGGTATTCCTCCAGATCTCTACGCATTTCACCGCTACACCTGGAATTCTACCCCCCTCTACAAGACTCTAGCCTGTCAGTTTTGAATGCAGTTCCCAGGTTAAGCCCGGGGATTTCACATCCAACTTAACAGACCGCCTGCGTGCGCTTTACGCCCAGTCATTCCGATTAACGCTTGCACCCTCCGTATTACCGCGGCTGCTGGCACGGAGTTAGCCGGTGCTTCTTCTGCGAGTAACGTCAATCGATAAGGTTATTAACCTTACCGCCTTCCTCCTCGCTGAAAGTGCTTTACAACCCGAAGGCCTTCTTCACACACGCGGCATGGCTGCATCAGGCTTGCGCCCATTGTGCAATATTCCCCACTGCTGCCTCCCGTAGGAGTCTGGACCGTGTCTCAGTTCCAGTGTGGCTGGTCATCCTCTCAGACCAGCTAGGGATCGTCGCCTAGGTGAGCCATTACCTCACCTACCAGCTAATCCCATCTGGGCACATCCGATGGCAAGAGGCCCTAAGGTCCCCCTCTTTGGTCCGAAGACGTTATGCGGTATTAGCTACCGTTTCCAGTAGTTATCCCCCTCCATCAGGCAGTTTCCCAGACATTACTCACCCGTCCGCCGCTCGTCACCCAGAGAGCAAGCTCTCCTGTGCTACCGCTCGACTTGCATGTGTTAGGCCTGCCGCCAGCGTTCAATCTGAGCCATGATCAAACTCTTCAATTTAAGATTTGTTTGATTTGCTGAACTCGTCAGCGATGCTCAAAGAATTAAAACTGTTTATTCGTAATGAATTTACTGTTGTTCACTCTTCAAGACTTTTTATATCGTTAAGATACGGTCTTGTGAGTGCCCACACAGATTGTCTGATTATATTGTTAAAGAGCAGTGCGTTGCAGCCTTAACCGCTTCGCGAGGTGGCGTATGCTACGCTTTCCACCTTCAGAGTCAACGTTTATTTTAAAGCGTTTCCTCTTTCTTTATCGACCCGGTTGTGTGTTCACAGCGCCGTGTCGATGGAGGCGCATTATAGGGAGCCGATTCAGAAGCGCAAGCAAATCTCGTAAACTTTTTTCCGTTTGCGCATCTTTCATTCGTTCCGCTGGTTAACTGCGCGTTTTTATCCATTTTGGCAGCTCTGCGAGGCTTTCCAGCACACCATCAGCCAGTGCTTCGCCCTGCTCGGTAACCGGTTTACCGGTGCGAACCAGTAATTTATTTCCCACACCTGCGCCAATTGCAGCCTGCATATCCTCTAACTTGTCTCCCACCATATAAGACGCCGCCATATTAATGTGCAGTTCGCTCTGTGCGGAAAGCAACATACCAGGTTCAGGCTTGCGACAATCACAGACCTGCCGATATTCACCTTCGCCAGCTTCAGGATGATGCGGGCAAAAGTAGATGCCATCCAGATCAACACCGCGGTCTGCCAGCGACCAATCCATCCATTCTGTCAGTTGCATAAACTGATCTTCTGTAAATTTGCCACGCGCGATACCGGACTGATTCGTCACAACAACCAGCGCGAACCCCATGCTCTTCAATTCGCGCATGGCATCGATGACACCATCTATAAATTGAAAATGGTCAATCTCATGGACATAACCGTGATCGACATTGATCGTGCCATCACGATCAAGAAAAATTGCTGGAACGTTTTGTGCCACTGACTTTGCTCCTGAATGGCGTAAATTGCGCGGTAGTATCGCATGTTTTCACTTATAGGGAGAATCTAGAGCCATGACAATCCCGATTGACTTAGCCATCTAGACACCCTAACATCCATTTCATATTCTGTTAATACAGAAACGAATTTATCCAGCCATAGGCCCTTACGATAAAATATATGATTGAGCTTTCTAATATTACTAAGATTTTCCAGCAGAATGGACGGGCTATTACCGCACTTTCTGATGTCAGCTTTCACGTTCCCACCGGGCAAATCTATGGCGTTATCGGTGCATCGGGAGCAGGTAAAAGTACACTGATTCGCTGCGTCAATTTATTGGAACGTCCGACAGAAGGGAAAGTGCTGGTAGATGGGCAAGAGCTGACTCAACTGTCAGATAGCCAATTGACGCGCGCACGCCGTCAAATCGGCATGATTTTTCAACATTTCAACCTGCTCGCTTCGCGCACCGTTTTTGGCAACATTGCGCTACCGTTGGAATTGGATAACACGCCAAAAGCCGACATCACCAAACGAGTCAATGAATTGTTAGAGTTGGTTGGTCTAGCAGATAAACACGACGTGTACCCCGCGAACTTGTCCGGCGGACAAAAACAGCGTGTCGCCATTGCCCGTGCGCTGGCGAGCAATCCGAAAGTCCTGCTGTGTGATGAAGCAACCAGCGCATTGGATCCTGCAACGACTCGCTCGATTCTTGAATTACTGAAGGACATCAATCGCCGCCTTGGCCTAACCATTCTTCTTATTACACATGAAATGGATGTGGTGAAACGCATTTGCGATCAGGTTGCGGTTATCAGTGACGGGCGGCTCATCGAGCAGGACACCGTAAGTGAAGTCTTCTCGCATCCGAAAACGCCGCTGGCGCAGAAGTTCATTCAGTCAACGTTACATCTGGATATCCCTGACGATTACCTCACTCGTTTGTCACCAGACCATCATCCAGAGGCTACACCGTTATTACGGATGGAGTTTACGGGTAAGTCGGTGGATGCCCCACTACTGTCCGAGGTCGCTCGGCGCTTTACTATTAATAACAACATTATTAGTGCTCAGATGGATTATGCCAGTGGCGTCAAGTTCGGCATCATGCTGACAGAAATGCACGGCAACGATGCGGATATCAAAGCCGCAATCCAATTCCTGCAGGAAAGTCACGTTACCGTTGAGGTTTTGGGTTATGTCTGAAGCAATGATGTGGTTAATGGCTAAGGGAGTATGGGAAACCGTCGCGATGACGTTCGTTTCTGGTTTCTTTGGTTTTGTGCTTGGCTTACCCGTGGGCGTTTTATTGTATACCACGCGTCCGGGGCAAATCATTGCCAATCCAAAACTCTATCGGACCGTTTCTGCACTGGTAAACATTTTCCGCTCAATTCCGTTCATTATTTTACTGGTCTGGATGATTCCTTTTACCCGCATCGTTGTCGGAACGTCTATTGGGCTACAAGCGGCAATCGTTCCTCTCACCGTAGGTGCAGCACCGTTTATTGCCCGTATGGTGGAAAATGCACTGCTTGAAATTCCAAATGGTCTGATCGAAGCTGCCCGTGCAATGGGTGCGACGCCGATGCAAATCATCAGAAAGATATTGCTGCCGGAAGCGTTACCGGGACTAATTAATGCCGCAACCATCACACTCATTACGCTCGTAGGCTATTCTGCTATGGGTGGCGCCGTCGGCGCAGGTGGCTTAGGTCAAATTGGTTATCAGTATGGTTATATTGGTTATAACGCGACGGTAATGAATACAGTATTAATATTACTGGTTGTTTTGGTTTACCTGATTCAATTTTTCGGCGACAGGGCAGTAAAAGCTGTCACACACAAGTGATCACCACAATACGCATTTGCCTAAAAGCATCTGCCAAGAAAATAGTTAATTAGGGGTAAGGATATGGCGATTAAACTGAAATCTATTGCGACCATTGGCGCACTTATTGGTGCTCTGGCGCTAGCGGGATGTGGACAGGAAGAAAAAAATCCTAATCATATTAAAGTCGGCGTTATTGTTGGCGCAGAACAGCAGGTTGCGGAAATCGCGCAAAAAGTGGCGAAAGACAAATACGGCCTGGACGTTGAGTTAGTCACATTTAACGACTACGTGTTGCCAAATGAAGCCCTAAGCAAAGGTGACATCGATCTGAATGCCTTCCAGCACAAACCTTATCTGGATCAGCAGATCAAAGATCGTGGTTATAAACTGGTTTCTGTCGGCAACAGCTTTGTCTACCCGATTGCTGGTTACTCCAAAAAAATCAAATCGCTGAATGAGCTGCAAGAGGGTGCGCAAATTGCGCTGCCAAACGACCCGACCAATCTGGGTCGCTCTCTGCTGCTGCTGCAAAAAGTCGGCTTGATTAAACTGAAAGACAACGTTGGCCTGCTTCCAACGGTACTGGATGTCACTGAAAATCTGAAAAATATCAAACTGGTTGAGCTGGAAGCGCCACAGTTGCCACGCTCTTTAGATGATGCGCAAATCGCGCTGGCTGTCATCAACACCACTTATGCTAGCCAGATTAACCTGACGCCAACGAAAGATGGTCTGTTTGTTGAAGAAAAAGATTCACCGTATGTAAACCTGCTGGTTTCACGCGAAGACAACAAAGATGCTGAAAACGTGAAGAAATTCGTTCAGGCTTATCAGTCTGACGAAGTAAACGACGCAGCAAATAAAATCTTTAATGGCGGCGCAGTGAAAGGCTGGTAATCCAGCACTAATGCGTTTAATTAAAAGATATTGCTAAGACGGGCTACGGCCCGTCTTGTTATTTGTGCAATTGCTTGCTTCAATACTTGCTCTTTGAGAAAAAGCAGAGGAATCCTTTAATGCGTGCTGTTCCCTTTATATTGTTAGCCATGTCGCTGACAGGCTGTTCTTTATTTCAGAAGCTACAGGCACCCGTTCCTCAACCTGTTGTTGAAACCAAAACTGTAGAACCCGCACCGAAACAAAAGCCACCCGCTCGCCCTGCTCCAGCCGTGCTATATAAAAGTGCTGAAGAATTAGTCGGTAAACCTTTCCGTGATATGGGTGAAGTTTCAGGCTCTTCATGTCAAGTCAGCGCTCAGGACTCTCCTCCCAACACGGCAAATGCGCGTAAAAGAATGCAAAATCGCGCAACAGCAATGAAGGCCAATGCAGTTTTACTGCATGAATGCCAAACCGTCAGTGGCATAGCGGGTTGCTATAGCCAGGTCGTTTGCCAGGGCACCGCGCTGAAAGTCTCTGCACAATGAGTCAATTTGTTTTCAATCAGATCGGGATTATCCGTTCACCGTATAAAGAAAAGTTTGCTATTCCGCGACAGCCGGGTCTGATTGAAGACGGAGGCGGAGAACTTCAGCTATTACCGCCATATAACCAAGCCGAGTGTGTGCGGGGACTAGAAAATTTCAGCCATATTTGGATACTGTTCATCTTTCATCAAACGATGGAAGGCGGCTGGCGTCCAACGGTTCGCCCACCGCGTTTGGGAGGAAATGTGCGTACAGGCGTTTTCGCTACGCGTTCCACTTTTCGCCCTAACCCTGTCGGCATGTCGCTGGTTGAATTAAAAGCAATCCGAGCAAAAGGCGATGCGATTACGCTCGAATTAGGCAGCCTTGATCTGGTCGATGGCACACCGATCGTCGATATCAAACCTTACCTACCTTTTGCAGAAAGCCATACTCAGGCGCGAGCGGGTTTTGCCCAAATGGCACCCGATGCCACAATGCCGGTATTGTTTTCGCCGCATGCAGAAAAGCAGCTCGCCGAGCACCACAAAAAATATCCTCAGTTAAAACGCTTTATCTCGCAGGTATTGGCACAAGATCCGCGCCCCGCCTACCGCAAAGGGGAAAACGCCACGCGGGAATACGCCGTTTTACTGTTGGAATTCAATGTGCGCTGGCGCGTCAGTGGAGAACAAACCGAAGTATTAAGCCTCGACCTGTCTCACACGTGTTAATACACGAGTCCAGTAATATATTCTAAAATTGTTCCTGCTCTCTTTTGACACGCCGCCCACGCTGGTAAACTAAACCACTTTTTATGTGCCTTCGGCTGCGCGGCAGCCCAATGCTATTTGTTGTTCTAACGGAACTAAAACCCCATGCGTACTAGCCAATACATGCTCTCCACTCTCAAGGAGACACCAGCCGATGCGGAAGTCATCAGCCATCAGTTGATGCTCCGTGCAGGAATGATTCGTAAACTGGCCTCCGGCCTTTACACCTGGTTGCCGACCGGTTTACGTGTTTTGAGAAAAGTTGAAAACATCGTGCGCGAAGAGATGAACAACGCGGGTGCAATTGAAGTGTCGATGCCCGTTGTTCAACCTGCCGATTTATGGGTGGAAAGTGGACGTTGGGATCAGTATGGCCCAGAACTACTACGCTTTGTCGATCGTGGCGAACGCCCGTTCATACTTGGCCCAACACACGAAGAAGTGATTACTGACCTGATTCGTAATGAAATCAGCTCTTATAAGCAGTTGCCGCTGAATTTTTTCCAGATTCAGACCAAATTCCGCGATGAAGTGCGCCCGCGTTTTGGCGTCATGCGCTCACGTGAATTCCTGATGAAAGATGCCTACTCTTTCCACACCTCACAGGAATCGTTGCAGGTCACCTACGACGCCATGTATGCCGCTTACAGCAAGGTTTTCAGCCGTATGGATCTGGATTTCAGAGCCGTTCAGGCAGATACTGGTTCTATCGGTGGTAATGCGTCCCATGAGTTCCAGGTACTGGCAACCAGCGGTGAAGACGATATTGTTTTCTCAACGGAATCCGATTACGCGGCAAACATTGAACTGGCAGAAGCTGTCGCGCCGAAATTAGGCCGCGCCGAAGCGACAGAAGAACTGCGGGTGGTGGATACGCCAAACGCCAAGACCATCGCCGAGCTGGTTGAGCAATTTAAGCTGTCAGTCGAAAAAACTGTGAAAACCCTGCTGGTGAAAGCAACGGAAGAAAGTGGCCATAAACTGGTTGCGCTGCTGGTGCGTGGCGATCACGAACTGAACGAAATCAAGGCTGAGAAAATTGCTCAGGTAGCCAGCCCGCTGACTTTTGCAACGGAAGAAGAGATTCGTGCAATCATCGGCGCAGGCCCTGGCTCACTTGGCCCGGTCAAACTGTCTATTCCCGTCGTTGTCGATCGTACCGTTGCGGCCATGAGCGATTTCAGCGCTGGCGCGAACATTGATGGCAAACACTATTTTGGCATTAACTGGGAGCGTGATGTTGCACTGCCACAGGTTGCGGATATCCGTAACGTGGTTGAAGGCGACATCAGTCCAGACGGTAAAGGCACGCTGCAAATTAAACGCGGTATCGAAGTGGGCCATATCTTCCAACTGGGCAGCAAGTATTCTGAAGCGTTGAAAGCGACAGTTCAAGGCGAAGACGGGCGCAACCAGACGCTGACGATGGGCTGCTACGGTATTGGTGTAACGCGCGTTGTCGCAGCAGCGATTGAGCAAAACCATGACGAACGCGGCATCATCTGGCCAGACGCGATTGCCCCTTTCCACGTTGCCATTCTGCCAATGAATATGCACAAATCTTTCCGCGTGAAGGAAGTCGCTGAGGATATCTATCAGCAGTTGCGCGCTAAAGGCATTGAAGTTCTGCTTGATGACCGTAAAGAACGTCCGGGCGTGATGTTCGCCGATATGGAACTGATTGGCGTACCGCACACCATCGTTATTGGCGATCGCAATCTGGATAGCGAAGAGATTGAATATAAGAATCGCCGGATTGGTGAAAAGCAAATGATTAAAACCAGCGACATTATCGATTTCCTGCTGGCAAATATCGTACGCTAATCGCCATCGAACCGCCCTTTCGTGTGAAAGGGCGAATGACCGACGTAAAAAATGGTGGGTTTCCCACCATTTTTATTTCAAGACATCAGTAACCCGTCACGAGTTATTCACGAAACAGTTCTTCAATGCTCAAGCCCTGAACCTGCAAAATTTCCCGCAGGCGGCGTAAACCTTCAACCTGAATCTGACGAACACGTTCACGCGTTAAGCCGATTTCACGACCCACATCTTCCAGCGTAGCCGCTTCATACCCTAATAGGCCGAAACGACGCGCCAACACCTCACGCTGTTTGGCATTAAGCTCAAACAACCATTTAACGATATTCTGCTTCATATCGTTATCCTGTGTGGTGTCTTCAGGTCCGTTATCTTTTTCGTCTGCCAGAATATCCAGCAGCGCTTTTTCCGAATCACCCCCTAACGGGGTATCGACGGAAGTAATACGCTCATTCAAGCGCAGCATGCGGTTGACGTCATCAACGGGCTTATCAAGCTGTTCGGCAATTTCTTCCGCACTCGGCTCGTGATCCAGTTTATGAGACAATTCGCGCGCGGTGCGCAGATAAACGTTGAGTTCTTTGACAATGTGAATAGGCAAGCGGATGGTGCGGGTTTGATTCATAATCGCCCGCTCTATCGTCTGTCGAATCCACCACGTCGCGTAGGTTGAAAAACGGAACCCTCTTTCTGGATCGAATTTTTCAACCGCACGGATCAGACCAAGATTTCCCTCTTCAATCAAATCCAGCAGCGCCAGACCACGATTGTTGTAACGGCGGGCAATTTTCACTACCAGCCGCAGGTTACTCTCGATCATTCGGCGACGCGATGGGATATCACCACGCAGCGCGCGTCGTGCAAAATAAACTTCTTCTTCTGCGGTTAAAAGCGGCGAATAGCCGATCTCTCCCAAATAGAGTTGCGTTGCGTCGAGAACACGCTGTGGGACCCCTTGCGATAACAGCTCGTCTTCCGCCGAGTCACTATCATTGGTATCTTCCTCTGCCAGCGCTTTATCGTCAAAAACGTCAAGTCCATTTTCTTCGAAATCGGTATCTTCATGTAACTCGTTAACTTTCAGCGTACTTTGGCTCATAAGTGGCTCCTACCCGTGATCCCTTGGCAGAATACCGAAATACTCTGCCCGATTTATCGCTGCGGCAGAAAACGCAGCGGGTTTACGGATTTCCCCTTGTAACGAATTTCAAAGTGCAAGCGAACTGAGCTGGTGCCGGTACTGCCCATCGTAGCGATTTTTTGTCCTGCCGTGACATCCTGTTGCTCACAGACTAGCATCGTATCGTTATGGGCATAGGCACTGAGGTAGTCATCATTATGCTTGATGATTATCAGATTTCCGTAACCACGTAGCGCATTGCCCGCATACACCACACGCCCACTGGCGGTTGCGGTGATCGGTTGCCCACGTGAGCCGGCGATATCAATCCCTTTATTTCCCCCTTCAGAATCGGAGAAACTATCTATGACTTTCCCATCGGTAGGCCAACGCCAACTGGCGACAGCAGCAGTATTGCTGCTGGCAACAGCCGCTGGTGCGGAAACAGGAGCGGTAGTCGTTGCCCCTGCCGTAGGTAACATCTTACCTACATTCTGTTTACCCTGGTTACCAGAATACGCATTAGTTGACTGAGAATCAACCGATGTAGTTTGTATTTGAGCACTTGATGGCGGCGTCGGTACTCCACCTCGGGTGGCATCGGTTGTTGCCAACATTCCGCTGCCGCTCGTCAGTCCACCGCCCGACGTATTGTTGCCAGGTGACCCGTTGCCTAAACTCAGCGATTGCCCCACATTCAGGCTGTATGGTTCAGGAATATTGTTGCGCTGCGCCAGATCCCGGTAGTCATTACCAGTAATCCACGCGATATAAAACAGGGTATCGCCCCGTTTAACAGTGTAGGCATTGCCGCCGCTGTAGCTGCCTTTCGGAATATTACCGTAGCTGCGGTTATAAACGATCCGGCCATCGGACGTTGTTGCTACATTTTCACCCGCCGTTGAAATCCGCGGTGATGGCGCAGATAACATTCCCCCTCGGCTGCCCGTATTTCCGTCAACGCTGCTGATCGGTGCGGATTTGGAATTATTGTTGGAGCATCCAGCCACCCCAAAGACAACGACTATACACGCAGCAACGTGACGCAAATTCATCATTCGGCTTCCCATGCGCCTTACTCCCCTATAACTATAGCGTTCGAAAAAGTAACTATAACGTTCAAAAAAACAGTAGTATCCAGAACTCAATTCAGACATGTGTGCCTCGTACCCGCTGTAGCTTAACTGACCGTCGCGTAAATGATTGTAGCGTAACCGATATTTTATTCGTTAAGTTGGAACGAGAAAGATCGCTACTTCACCATCGCTGGCGCATAAGCAAAACAGGAGAGGCACCACGATGATTGGATGCTAACAATACCAACAAGTTCGCACCATAAAACCGTTGTATTGACATTTTAAAGACTTAGCAACACTGCACATCATCGCCACGGTATCAGGCTAATTCGCCTTTGACTAGCGGAACAAACCGAACTGCTTCAACCGTTTGAATAATAAATTCGCCAGCATGGCGCTGAACAACTTGCAGTAATTGCGACTGTTCTCCAACGGGCAACACCATTACGCCACCTTCATCAAGCTGTCCCAACAGTGCCTGAGGAATTTCCGGCGGTGCCGCCGTAACGATGATGGCATCAAATGGCCCACGCGATGCCCACCCCTGCCATCCATCGCCATGACGAGTAGAAATGTTGTGCAAATCAAGCTGCTTTAAACGACGTTTAGCCTGCCACTGCAGCCCTTTGATGCGTTCAACAGAGCAAACGTGCCGAACTAAATGCGCTAAAATCGCCGTTTGGTAACCTGAACCGGTGCCAATCTCAAGCACGCGGGATACGGGCGTCAGGTTAAGCAGTTCCGTCATCTTCGCGACCATATAGGGCTGCGAGATAGTCTGGCCGGAGCCGATAGGCAGAGCCGTATTCTCATACGCTTTATGCTCGAACGCCTCGTCAACAAAGCGTTCTCTGGGTACGGCTTCTATTGCTTTCAGCAGACGTTCGTCCTGAATGCCTTGCTGGCGCAGTTGTGCCAGCAACGTTTCTATACGCTTGTTTACCATTCCCCGCCGACCTCAGCTCTGGTTAACCTCGCCACCAATACAGCAATCTTCCCGCATAGGGGTAAACCAGCCGCCGCTATCACGCCGTGGCCAGCATTGATTCTCTTCAACGATTTTCTGCAAAAAGCTTCACTGCGCATCAGGCTCCGAGATCAGTATCCTGCTGAGCATGCAGTAATTCACGTACCACACTGGTCGCAAAGCTGCCCGCCGGTAGCCAGAATTTCACTTCTACGGTTGCGTCATCCTGCCATTCCCACTGCATTTGCTGTGGATAGAGCAACACAGCGCGCCGGGCAGGTTCAACCCGTTCACGTTTGACCAAAGACCATAGCGTTTCTTGTCCGCTCAAGGCCTGTTCTTCAAATACTCGTGCATCATCCTGAGTCCCCAGCTCACCATCACCGGGCAGTGGTGCAGTAATTTGGAGCTCGCCAGCATCAAGACGCGCCTGCAAGGTTGCCAATTCATCAGATTTGGCAACAAACCAACTACCGCGACCCGTTAGCTGCAATGCGTCACCACACAAAACGGTTTTCGCTTGCTGTTGTGCCAGTCTCGCACTGGCAACCTGGTTAAACATCGCACTGCGGCTGGCAGAAAGATAAAAGCTACGCTTACTACGTTCTTTTACCCGAATATCATTATTTGCCCAAAGACGTGCCTGCTCAAGATTATTCCCGTTCCGTCCAAAACGCTGACTACCGAAATAATTAGGGACGCCGTTAGCGGCTATCCGCGCCAAACGTGCTTCCACCTCGTGTCGATCGCTCACCTGACGCAGCACCAGGATAAAATGGTTACCCCGTAGCGCACCAATGCGCAATTTGCGGCGGTGACGGGTCACCTCAAGTACGTCACAACCGTCAAGCGTCAGCAAGGAAAAATCTGGCGTCTCTTTTCCCGGCATATGCAGACAAAACCACTGTTCGGTGACAGCATGGCGATCTTTCAGGCCTGCATAGCTGACAGCACGCAGCGGAAGACGGGCAAATTTTGCCAGCATCTCGGCCACAAATTGCGTATTGCAGCCACGCTTGCGTACTCGCACCAATACCTGTTCGCCGTCACCATCAGGCTGAAACCCCAGATCTTCCACCACCAGAAAATCTTCCGCGGCGGATTTCAATGAGCCTGTAGCCTGTGGTTCACCGTGCAGCCAGACGAGTTGTTCGCTATTTTCCATCGTTATCCCACAAGGTGCATAACTGGATGAGACACAGTCATGACATTGTTTCTTATACTGTTAACTTTCTATTATTGACAAGGTATTGTTGATAAAACCATTACTTATAAAAACAGCTTATAAAAAACGGCTTACCAGGCAACAATTTCGCCCGTTCCTTTTTTCACGAGTAAAGCAACCGCTTCGCAAGCAATGCCTTCGCCGCGACCAGTAAAACCCAGCTGTTCTGTCGTGGTGGCTTTCACATTGACGTCATCCATGTGGCACTGCAAATCTTCCGCCAGATTCACGCGCATTTGCGGGATATGCGGGGCCATTTTCGGCGCCTGCGCAATAATCGTAACGTCCAGATTACCTAGCTGATAGCCCTTTTCATTGATGCGACGCCAGGCTTCACGCAGCAGGCCACGGCTGTCCGCACCTTTAAAAGCCGGATCGGTATCAGGAAACAGCTTGCCAATATCGCCCAACGCAGCCGCACCTAATAGGGCATCGGTTACCGCGTGTAACACCACATCCCCATCGGAATGCGCCAGCAGGCCTTGAGAATAAGGAATTCGCACGCCACCGATCACCAGCGGACCTTCTCCACCAAACTTATGGACATCAAAACCGTGACCGATACGCATCGCGCGTTCTCCTTATATGTATTAACGAATAAATTTAGCGAATAAAATGAGGTTACTGCAAACGGGTTAAATAGAATTCGGCTAATGCCAAATCCTCTGGACGCGTGACTTTGATATTATCCGACCGCCCGCTGACAATTTGCGGGCGATAGCCACAATATTCCAGCGCTGAGGCTTCATCTGTGACGGCAATGCCATCCTGAAGCGCCCGTTGCAGACACTGTTTCAGCAATGCAGCAGGAAAAAGCTGCGGCGTCAGCGCATGCCATAAATCGTTACGTTCTACCGTGCGATCAATAAACCCGTCCGTGCTGCGCTTCATGGTATCACGAACCGGCGCGGCTAGAATTCCACCGACGTCACTCTGCTCGACAATCGCCAGCAAGCGCGTCAGATCGTCCTGATGCAGACACGGACGCGCCGCGTCGTGCACCAACGCCCACGCGCTATCGGCAACGGCGGCCAGCCCAGCCAGTACAGAATCCGCACGCTGCTGTCCGCCCGTCACGACACAAATACGAGGATCGTTGGCAATCGCCAGGGTATGAAAGAATACGTCATTCGAACTAATGGCAACGACGACACGCTGTACTCGCGGATGGCGCAAAAGCGCATCGATGGTATGTTCAAGAATGGTTTTATGGCCGATCACATCATTGCCAATCGTCAGGTACTGTTTAGGACGATCGTTCTGCATCCGGCTGCCGTTACCCGCAGCGGGTAAAACAGCAACAATGTCAGGCGGGGAAAGGCGTGATGTCTGCATGCGTCAACGTTGTGTATTATTAGGCGAGGTCGTATTCGCGCTACGATGCCCCGATTCTGGCACCAGACGATAAAAGCTTTCACCAGGCTTGATCATACCCAGTTCATTACGAGCACGCTCTTCTATCGCCTCTTGTCCACCATTGAGGTCGTCAATTTCAGCAAACAGTTGTTCGTTGCGGTCTTTTAATTTGGCATTGTTACCCAATTGGATGACAACATCATCGTTCACCCGAACATAATCGTGAATGCCATTTTTGCCCAGCCACAGTGAGTACTGAAGCCAGCCAAGCAATATCAATAATAACAGCGTAAGCTTTCCCATCCCGCCCCCTGAAAAACCGCCTAATCATCCCATAACTTTTGTTTCGACTCCACTGTGTCCGGTCGTGGAAGGCAAGATTCACATCAGGCGAGGAGAAGGAAACCGGAAAACGGGGCGAAAAAGCACAAATTTTGCGCGATGTGTTACCACCCCGTCAGAAAAGAAAAAACCAGCCAGAACAGGCAGACCACCGTCAGCCCTGTCGCAAAAAGCGTATAAAAAAGATAGCCTCTCAGTAGAAAACTAACCCCGACGCCAACCAGCACGGAAAACGGCATCAGCGCCAAAAAGAACGGCCACGTGTAAAGCATGAAGAAAAACGTAGCATTAGAGCCATACACCAGAAAGGGGATGCTAAAAGCCAGCCAATAAAAGGAGAACCCCGTCACCGCCCCCATAAACAGGTAGGAAACGCCGTCATCCTCTTCTTGCGCTGGCCGAGTCTTGCTAATCGTTAACTGCGTGGCATTTTGCATAATCTTTCCCATTCTTCCCCTGCATCACCCAACAGCTCGGTGAAAAAAGCGGGGACATCAGAGCTTGATAATAGCTCGCTTGCCAAGCAGATCTAACAATTGGCCGGTCAAAGTTGTTACGAATTGTTCACCATCCAGATGACTATCCGGTGCTTCCGGTGCTTCATACACCGAGTCGATCCCCGTGAAATTACGCAGTTCCCCCGCACGGGCTTTTTTGTACAGTCCTTTAGGGTCGCGTGCTTCACAAGTCGCTAAAGGCGTATCCACGAAAACTTCAATAAACTGACCGTCACCGAGCAGATCCTGCACCATTTTACGCTCGGCGCGATGTGGCGAAATAAACGCGGTCAGTACCACCAGACCCGCATCCACCATCAGTTTAGCAACTTCCCCCACGCGGCGGATATTCTCACGCCGATCGTCGTCAGTGAAACCCAGATCCCGGCATAGACCGTGCCGAACATTGTCGCCATCCAGCAGGTAGGTACTGACGCCACGCTGGTGCAATACTTGCTCCAGCGCGCCTGCTAGCGTGGATTTACCGGACCCAGACAGCCCGGTAAACCAGATAACGACGCCCTGATGACCATGTAGCTTCTCGCGCGACTCACGGGTGACATCATGCGCATGCCAAACCACGTTATCGTCAGTCGGTTCATCGCGTAAAGACACGTTATTTGCCTCCCAACAAATCGCGCGCACCCCAATGCGGGAAATGGCGACGTACCAGTGCATTCAGTTCCAGTTCAAACGCACTGTACGCACCCGACTCCTGATACACCTGTTCGATAGGTTCACGTACCAGGCCAGCGCCTACCGTGACATTACTCAGACGATCGATAAAGATCATCCCACCTGTCACGGCATTATGCTGATAATTGTCCAGCACCAGCGGCTCATCAAAGACCAGCTCAACAGAACCAATACCGTTGAGCGGCAGGTTTTCCGCTACGCGCTGCGTCAGCGTATTGATCTCAACCTGATATTGAATATTTTCAACCCGAGCGCGCGTTTTCTTACCACCAATCTTGATGTCGTAACTTTGTCCCGGCACCAGCGGCTGTTCCGCCATCCAGACAACATCCACCAGCGCATGCTGCACGGCTTTCAGCGATTCGCCGCTGTCGACCAGCAGATCGCCACGGCTGATATCCACTTCATCCGCCAGCACCAGCGTAATCGCTTCGCCAGCCTGCGCCTGCGGTAAATCACCGTCAAAGGTCACAATACGGCTAACGGTGGATTCTACGCCGGACGGCAAGACTTTGACCCGCTGCCCGACACGGATAATGCCGGATGCCAGCGTTCCTGCGTAGCCACGGAAATCCAGATTCGGGCGGTTGACATACTGCACCGGGAAGCGCATTGGCTGTTCCAGCGTGCGCTGTGCCACATTGACCGTTTCCAGCACGTCCAGCAACGTCGGCCCGGTATACCAGCCCATCGTCGTACTCGGCGTCGCAACGTTGTCGCCATCCAGTGCGGAAATCGGCACGAAGGTAATATTCAGGTCAGCAGGCAGTTGTTGAGCAAAATCCAGATAATCCTGTTTAAACTGTTCAAATACCGTTTGTTGGTAGTCAACCAAGTCCATTTTATTCACCGCCACCACCAGATCGCGAATCCCCAGCAGGGTCGCAATAAAGCTATGACGACGGGTTTGATCCAATACGCCTTTACGGGCGTCAATCAGCAGGATCGCCAGCTCACAGGTTGATGCACCGGTTGCCATATTGCGGGTGTACTGCTCGTGTCCCGGCGTATCGGCAATGATGAACTTGCGTTTTTCCGTCGAGAAATAGCGATAAGCCACGTCAATCGTGATGCCCTGTTCGCGCTCGGCCTGAAGCCCATCGACCAACAGCGCCAAATCCAATTTCTCGCCCTGCGTGCCCAGACGCTTGCTGTCATTGTGCAGCGTGCTGAGCTGATCTTCATAAATCTGGCGCGTATCGTGCAGCAACCGGCCAATCAGCGTACTTTTTCCATCGTCAACGCTACCGCAGGTCAGGAAACGCAGCAGCGTTTTATCCTGCTGTGCATGTAAATACGCTTCCACCCCGCCCTGCTCGGCGATCTGCTGTGCAATCGCATTGTTGATGACGACCGCATCTTTCTCAGCCGCATTTTCTGCCGCTGCATCTTTTAACGAAATTTGGCTCATTCGACGATTCCTCAGAAATACCCTTGACGCTTTTTCAGCTCCATTGAACCGGCCTGATCGCGGTCAATTACCCTTCCCTGACGTTCACTGGTTGTGGAAACCAGCATCTCTTCGATGATTTCCGGCAGCGTCTGCGCTTCAGATGCCACCGCGCCCGTCAGCGGCCAGCAGCCCAGCGTGCGGAAGCGCACCATGCGTTGTTCGATCACTTCACCCGGTTGCAGATCGATACGATCGTCATCCACCATCAGCAGCATGCCATCGCGTTCTACCACCGGACGCGGAGCAGCCAGATACAGCGGAACAATATCGATATTTTCCAGATAGATATATTGCCAGATATCCAGTTCGGTCCAGTTAGAGAGTGGAAAAACGCGGATGCTCTCGCCTTTGTTAATTTGACCGTTGTAGTTGTGCCACAGCTCTGGGCGCTGGTTTTTTGGGTCCCAACGATGGAAACGGTCGCGGAAGGAGTAAATACGCTCTTTGGCACGCGACTTCTCTTCATCGCGACGCGCCCCGCCAAATGCGGCATCAAAACCGTATTTATCCAACGCCTGCTTCAGTCCTTCGGTTTTCATGATGTCGGTGTGTTTGGCGCTGCCATGTACAAAAGGGTTAATCCCCAGCGCTTCACCCTGCGGGTTGCGATGCACCAGCAGTTCACAACCGTAGGCCTTCGCCGTGCGGTCACGGAATTCGTACATTTCACGAAATTTCCAGCCGGTATCAACGTGCAGCAGCGGGAAAGGCAGCGATCCTGGATAGAACGCTTTGCGCGCCAAATGCAGCATCACCGAAGAGTCTTTACCGATGGAATACATCATCACCGGGTTACTGAACTCGGCCGCTACTTCGCGGATGATGTGAATGCTTTCGGCTTCAAGCTGCCGTAAATGCGTGAGTCGTTTCTCGTCCATACCCTTTCCTTAAGCCAAGTTTACTACCGCTGGGCGGCTGTCTTGCGGCACCGTCGGCGTTGTCTGACCAAACCAGGCAATCTGGTGATGCAAATCCACCACCTCGCCAATCACCAGCAGCGCCGGTGTCGGCGCTTGCCGTGCCAAATGTTCTAACTCTTGCAGCGTGCCAATTTGCACCTGCTGATCGTGTCGGGTGCCGCGGCTAATCACAGCAACGGGCGTCTGCGATGAACGACCATGCGCGATCAGCTGCTGCGCAATCTCGGCAGCCTTCATCGTTCCCATGTAAATCGCCAGCGTCTGGCGTCCACGCGCCAGCGTCGACCAGTCCAGCGCGTCGCCATCCGGGCGACAGTGCCCGGTGATAAAAAGTACGCTCTGCGCGTAGTCACGGTGCGTTAACGGAATCCCCGCATACGCCGTGACGCCCGCTGCGGCCGTCACACCTGGCACCACCTGAAACGTGATCCCCGCCTGCGCGACCGCTTGCAGCTCTTCGCCGCCGCGGCCAAAAATGAAGGGATCGCCGCCTTTCAGGCGAACTACCCGCTTCCCTTCCTGCGCCAGCTTCACCAGTAGCTGATTAATTTCATCCTGCGGCAACGAATGCGCACTGGCGCGTTTTCCGACGCAAATGCGTTCAGCGTCGCGGCGCACCAGATCCAATACCTCGGCGCTAACCAGATGGTCATATAGCACTACATCCGCCTGCTGCATCACCTGCAATCCGCGTAGCGTAAGCAAGCCAGCATCACCGGGGCCAGCGCCAACCAGTGCCACTTCACCGCGTGATGCCGCTGGCCGTTGCTGTTCGTCTTGCTGATTAACCAGTTGTTGTTGCAGTTCGTCTTCGGCCTGTGCCAACTGTCCGGCAGAAACCAACGACGCAAAACGTCCGACAAACAGCCGTTCCCAAAAGCGACGACGGGCTGACATCGAATGTAATCGGGTTTTAATCCTGTTGCGCCAGCTTCCGGCGATGTCCGCCATCGTCCCCAAACTGGCAGGCAGTAAGGATTCCAGTTTTTCACGCAGTAACCGCGCCAGCACCGGTGCCTGTCCCCCTGAAGAAATCGCCACCACCAGCGGAGAGCGGTCGACAATCGAGGGGAAAATAAACGAGCACTTTGGCTGATCGTCCACCACGTTCACCAGCAAATGACGCTGGTTCGCCGCCTCAAATACCGCGGCATTCAGCTCGGCGTCATCCGTTGCGGCAATCACCAGAAACACGCCGGATAACAGCTCTGGCGTAAAAACCTGCGCCAGCCATTCAACCTGCCCGGCCTGATGCTGCGCCGCCAACGGTTCCGCCAGCGCTTGTGCGACGATTTTTATCTCCGCACCCGCGCGTTGCAGCAGATCGATTTTGCGCGTAGCAACCTCACCGCCGCCAACAACCAGTACCGGACGCTGACGAAGATCGGCAAATAAAGGGAGATAGTTCACAATCGCCTTAACTAAGCAAAAAAGTAGATAATGTGACTATACGGTGCGGACAGAACACTTATGAAATGCCGAATTGGAATGACAAGTTCCGTAATGGAATAACAATACGTTCACAAGCGTTATTCAGGCGATAAAAAACCGGGCAGTGCCCGGTTTCAGCTTTATCCTTCGTGCAGCCCGCACTCACGTTTCAGACCGAAGAAGCGGGTTTCTTCTTCGCTCATCCCCGGTTCCCATTTGCGAGTGGTGTGGGTATCACCGACGGACAAATAGCCCTGATCCCACAGCGGATGGTAGCTCAGACCATTTTCTTTCAGATACTGATACACCATCCGATTATCCCAATCGATAATCGGTAGGAATTTGAAGACGCCGCATTGAATCGCCAGCACCGGCAATTCCCCCCGACTACCGGACTGCTCACGACGCAGGCCAGCAAACCAAGTGCCCGCTTTTAGCTCGCTCAGCGCCCGATTCATCGGCTCAACTTTGTTCAGCAGGTTATAGCGCTCAATGCCTTCCACGCCCTGCTCCCACAGCTTGCCATACCGAGCCTCTTGCCAGGCAGGAGACTCTGCGGCGCGATACACTTGCAGGTTCAGCTTAAGCTGTTCCGTCAGCGCATCAATAAACTGATAGGTTTCAGGAAACAGATAACCGGTGTCCGTGAGAATAACCGGAATATCCGGCTGCTGCTGCGTCACCAAATGCAGCGATATCGCAGCCTGAATGCCGAAGCTGGACGACAACACAAAATTGCCCGGCAGATTCGCCAGCGCCCAGCTCACCCTTTCCTGCGCAGACAGTGGCTCAAGCTGACCATTCACAGCAGCCAACACGGCCACTTGCTCCGCTTTCGGTAATGCGTTGAGTACCTCAAGGTTAAATTCGGCCATCAGGATCTCCTGTCAGTCATAAAAATCGCGGGCGGGATCCAGCACCGGTTTAACGATGTTGGTACGAATCACGAAATCCCCGAAGCCTTCATTCGGCTGG
The DNA here is from genome assembly GCF_037076465.1 of Pectobacterium araliae. Lineage (NCBI taxonomy): Bacteria > Pseudomonadati > Pseudomonadota > Gammaproteobacteria > Enterobacterales > Pectobacteriaceae > Pectobacterium > Pectobacterium araliae. The sequence continues at coordinate 3,519,996 of NZ_AP028908.1, forward strand.
CGATCTTGCGCCCACAGCCCGATAAGCCTGTCGATTTCCGCGAGGATCTCGGTTTCATTAATGTTTTCGCGATACATACGCGGAATGCGTGTTCCCTCACGATTCCCGCCAAGGTGTACGTTATAACGCCCCATCGCTTTGCCTACCAGACCGATTTCTGCCAGCATCGCACGGCCACAGCCGTTCGGGCAGCCCGTCACGCGCAGAACGATGTGTTCATCGCCCACGCCATGCTGCTGCATAATCCCTTCCACTTTCGTGACGAACTCCGGCAGGAAACGCTCGGCTTCCGCCATCGCCAACGGACACGTCGGGAACGACACACAGGCCATCGAATTCTTACGCTGCTCGCTGACGCTGTCATCAATCAGTCCGTGCTCACGCGCCAGCGCATCAATCTTCGCTTTGCTACGCGCAGGAACGCCCGCGATAATCAAATTCTGGTTCGCCGTTAACCGGAAATCCCCTTTGTGGATCTTGGCAATTTCCGCCAAACCAGTTTTCAGCGGACGACCCGGATAATCCAGAACTCGCCCGTTTTCGATAAACAGCGTCAGATGCCATTTATTGTCGATGCCTTTTACCCAGCCAATGCGATCGCCACGTCCGGTGAATTCATAAGGGCGCACTGCTTCAAACTTCACACCGGCACGCGCTTCCACTTCCTGCTTGAAGTTGTCTACGCCTACACGCTCCAGCGTGTATTTGGTTTTCGCGTTTTTACGGTTAGTCCGGTTACCCCAATCGCGCTGCGTGGTCACTACCGCTTCCGCGATGGTCAGCGTATGCTCAATGGAAATGTAGCCGAGCTCACTGGCGGTACGTGGATAGGTTTCTTTATCACCGTGCGCGATAGAGAGCCCACCGCCCACCAGCACGTTGAAACCCACCAGACGACCGTTATCAGCAATCGCAACGAAGTTAAGATCGTTCGCATGCAGATCGATATCATTCTGCGGCGGGATCACCACCGTGGTTTTGAACTTACGTGGCAGATACGTCGAGCCCAGAATTGGCTCCTCGTCCGTCGTTGCCACTTTTTCCTGATCCATCCAGATCTCAGCATAAGCGCGCGTTCGCGGCAGCAGATGTTCAGAAATCTTTTTCGCCCACTCATATGCCTGCTGATGCAGTTCAGATTCTATCGGGTTAGACGTACACAGCACGTTACGGTTCATGTCATTCGCCGTCGCCAGCGCATCCAGCCCGATGCTATTCAGCATTTGGTGTACCGGTTTCACGTCCGATTTGAGAATACCGTGATATTGGAACGTCTGGCGGTTGGTGATGCGAATGCTGCCATAGATCGTATTTTCAGTCGCAAATTTGTCGATCCGTAACCACTGTTCTGGTGTCATCACGCCACCAGGCAGACGGCAGCGCAACAGCATCGCATGGCGCGGCTCCAGCTTCTGCTCGGCACGTTCGGCGCGGATATCGCGATCATCCTGCTGATACATACCGTGGAAGCGGATCAGCAGAAAGTTATCGCCCTTAAAGCCGCCGGTCAGACCATCGTTCAGGTCTTCAGCAATCGTGCCACGCAGAAAATTACTTTCTGTCTTCATGCGCTCGGCATCAACGAGTTTCCCTTCTACCACCAAGGGACCGGGGTGTTTTTCACTGAAAACGTATTTTTCACTCATTAGTACACATCTCGCTGATAACGGCGCTCAAGGCGCAGATCGCTTAAAAACTCATCGGCTTGTTCACTGTCCATGCCGCCATGCTCAACTATCACATCCAGCAGCGCCTGCTCGACGTCTTTCGCCATGCGATTGGCATCACCACACACGTACAGGTGCGCCCCGTCCTGAATCCAGCGCCACACTTCCGCGCCTTTTTCGCGTAGTTTGTCCTGCACGTAGACCTTGTTCGCTTGATCGCGCGACCACGCCAGATCGATGTGGGTCAGCAGGCCATCTTTAACGTAGCGCTGCCACTCAACCTGATACAGGAAGTCTTCCGTGAAGTGTGGATTACCAAAGAATAGCCAGTTTTTCCCTTCTGCCCCTTCGGCATCGCGCTGTTGCATAAAGGCGCGGAACGGCGCAATCCCGGTTCCCGGCCCAATCATGATGACCGGCGCGTCGGAATTGGCAGGCAGACGGAAATTATCGTTATGTTCGATGAAGACACGGATCTCATCGTCTTCGCTAAGTCTGTCGGCCAGATAGCTGGAAGCACCACCGGCACGCGCGCGCCCTTCGTATTCGTAGCGCACCACGCCAACGGTGATATGCACTTCGCTTTCCACTTCCGCCTGCGAGGAGGCGATAGAGTAAAGGCGCGGTGTCAGCGGACGCAACAGGCCTAGCAGTTGTTCTGCCGTCAGTTCAGTCGGCGCTTGTCGCACCATATCCACCAGCGGCGTTCGCTGTGCGAACTGCTGAAGTGCAGGCTTATCGGCCAGCAGCGATAACAGCGTTTCATTACGTGATAGTGCCGCATATTTCTCGACAATCGGTGCCGTGTTCTGCGTCAGCTCAAAGTGGCTTTTCAGCGCCTGCGAGAGCGGCAGCGTCTTACCGTCAACGCTGACCGACTCATCCCCTTTTAGCCACAGCAATTCCAGCAGTTCCTGCACCAGCGTGGGATCGTTATCGAACCACACACCCAGCGCATCTCCGGGCTGGTAACGCAAACCAGAATCACCCAGATCGATCTCGATATGGCGAACATCTTTTTCGGAGTTACGCCCGGTCACTTTCTGATTGACGGCAAATGTGGCATGTAGCGGGGAAGCTTTGCTGTATGGGCTGCTGGTAATTTCATCCAGTGCGCCCTGAGAGGCAATCTGCGCGACGGCTTCACCCTGAACCGGCACCCGTGCCTGCAAAATATCCACCAGTTGGCGTCGCCATTGCTCAGCCAGCCCCTTGTAATCGACATCGGCATCGACGCGATCCAGCAGGCGTTCGGCGCCTAACTCGGCCAGACGGCTATCGAAATCCTTACCCGCCTTGCTGAAGAATTCATAAGAAGTATCACCCAAGCCAAACACGGCAAACGCGGTGTCTTTCATCTCAGGCGCTTTTTTGGACAACAGGAATTTATGCAGCGCGACCGCCTCTTCCGGCGGCTCCCCTTCCCCCTGCGTCGAGGCGACGATCAACAGCAGTTTTTCCTGCCCGATTTGCTTGAACTTGTAATCGCCCGCATTGACCAGATTGACGGACAGCTTGGCCGCTAGCAGATCGTCACGCAGTTGCTCCGCGACCCGACGCGCATTGCCAGTCTGTGAGGCAGAGAGCAACGTAATGGTTTGCACTGGCACCGTGACTGCGGACGCCGCCGTGGCAGTGGCGGTTATCGCACCTGGCTGCACGTTCCCAGGCTGCTGCACCAACCCCCAGAAATAGCCGGATAGCCAGGCCAGCTGCGTCGATGAGAAATCACCGGTTGCCGCCTGTAAACGCGTTAATTGCTCCACACTCAGCGGAAGCAATGAAGTGGGGGAAACCGGAGTAGTCATTGTGATTTCTGTTTCCTTGTGCCTGTGCTGTTAGCCAACGATGCTAATACAAAAACATGCAATAAAAAGATGGATGGAGGATAAGGGTAACGATCTGCATCTTAACAATTAAAGAAATGATGGAAATATTAAATAACCAAAATGACTAAATGGTTTTTCTGATAGTCCTTATTGCTTAAAGTGTTATAGCCGATGGCATGCGCGCTGCATGGCAATATCGGTAGAAATTCATGTGGAAGGCGGGGCTGCCACGCAGCCCCATATAAACAGGATGTGGGCTAAATTTTCAGGACTTTCATGCCGAAATCGTCAGGATGTACGATGTTTTCGAGCTGGCCGACCTGCAATAAATCCCCTTTAGAGACGACGCTGCTGATATTAGTATCAGGAAAGCGCAGATTCTTGACGAGACGCACCACGGTCGGTTTACCTTTTTTATCAATATCCATCACCCAGCCAAGAAAGCCGCCCGAGTATTTAGCCAGACTGCCTATTGGATAGAGACCGTAAATCTGCACGTAATTGACCAACACAGCCTTATCATAGGCACCGTTCGCCTCATAGATTTTACGGTAAGCTGCCAAGGGTGTACGGGGAGAAATACCATTACGCGTATGCCTTAACTTATTAATCACCTTAATCACAGAGACTAATCGAACTAGCTCCGATAGCCGATCGGCCTGTTTGCCCTGTGGATAGCCGCTGCCGTCCAAACGCTCATTAGCATTCTCAATCACATCGAGACACGTGGGGGTGATCACCCAATTTAGCTCACGTAATTTCGCGCACAGTACACCCACATGGCCGCTAAGGATCGCTTTCTGTGCCGGGTTCATATTCACTTTCAGCGACGGAAGGCGGGCGTTGACCAGCAGCGGCTTACCCATAGTGTGGAGTAACGCCCCTAACACGGCCTCGCGCGCATGAGGATTGTGTGGATCAGAAAGTAACAGCATATCGGCCAGTTTCCCCGCGACCTGCACGGCATGCCTAACCCAATCCGCCTCATCACGCAGGAACGACAGCGCATACAGAAAAGCCTTTCGATCTTTTTTGACCATATACAGCAAGGTATCAACACAGTCATAAAAGATCTCAACAGGCAGTTGATTGCGTGTTTTGATGTACATCAGCCCAATCTGAAGCCGATGGGCAACCTCCATGACGCCGCGTTCCATGGGAGTCTGGCGGGTACGTTTCTCTCGCTCCTGACTTTCTCGCAGCAATAAACTTTTCTCCTTGGTGCCCGGAATGAACAAGGGTGACGAATACACCATGCTGCCAGTCATGCCGGTTCGGTATGCAGCTTCTCTTTCCGACTCGTTCGTGTAGTGAAGCAAGGCTTCAGACTGTAATGAAGATAAATTGATAAATTGGATGCCAACAGCGGCATAACCATTATTCCCCAAAGGCCGTATATGGCGAATTTTGCCCTCGGCATAAAAGTTTTCTCCGTTAGGGAATTCAAGCGTGACGCCGGGGATATCTTGACCAACTTCAATCGCAATACTCTCAACCAGATCGATTTCGACCATACACCCACCAGTCGATAAATTACGCAGCGTTCCGGGTACATTAAGCGTGTGCATATACACTTCAATGCGAGCACGAGCCTGCATGCCAAGAATAAAAGGAATACGAATCGCCCCTCTGTTTTCGGTAACGAAAACAGACTCCGGCAAACGACATACCAGACGATAAAACATACTGTCCATCTTGAATAACTGTGTGGGAATATTACAAACGCTGTAAGTTTCTCGTTCGATGTTCTCCGTTCCTTTGAGTACCTCCAGATCAAAATTCAAACCACCATCTGCAAGATATCTGTCGATATCTGAGCCAGAATATTCTACATCCAACACAATCTGGCTTTTATCCAGATTCAGTTCCGCAACATCCGCCTTTAATGCATATAGCATATCTTTGGCATAGATAGACATCACATAGGTATGTTGCAGCAATGCGCTAATCACTTTAGCGGGAGGGGAAGAAAAATGTTCCACTATAAGATCCACCTATTAACGCGATGGTGATATATCCAAAAATCCTCAAAAGGATTTCTCTCTTTTTAATAAAAACGAATTCCATCGTAGGATTTAATGATTTAGAAAATGCCGACTTCTCTGGGTGAAACGTCAGCCAGGCTCAATTTCTTATTTTTTCTCATCCCAATATCATTACGAAACGACGATTTCATCCTTGCTGTTCATCCTAACAAGGATGCTCAGAAGTCACAACGGACATACACGCCCGTAAAAGTGACTAAAATTAAAACAAAAAGAATATTAAACCCAATAAAACAAAAACAACCAATATTAAACACCATTAAAATATACATAAAAAGAATAAAAAACCAATACGCACATAGATTTAAACGATCATTATTTTTTAATCAATAGCTAACAACTATCAAACGAGAATTATTGATCATTTAAAACAATTTCCAAACATTCCAAATTACTGTGTAGAATCCAGACAGGCAATGTTATGGAATTGCTATTTCTATGGAGAGGGTGAGTAATCAGTAAAATGAATACAACGACATTGAATATCGATGGGAAAATTTTTAGGCTGACAGCTGAGTTTCAGCCTATTATCCATCTCCATAAAAATAAAATATTCCGCTATGAAGCCCTTGCCAGGTTTTATAACGCAGAAGGTGTGTTAGCACCAACCCAGCAAATAATAGATAAAATTGAGAAGTGTGATGCGATTGATGAAGTAACAGATTTTATGTTTGATGTTGTCTGTCAGGTAATAAAAAACAAAACCAGCATGACAATATCATTCAATTTGTCACATTTGCTTTTTAATAACACCGCCTATTTGGAAAAGTTGTATCAAAAATGTGTAATGCATAAAGTCAGCCCCCAAAATATAGAAATAGAGATAAGTGAAAAAACGACCCGACAACAGTTAATTGATGGAATTCCCTTTTTAAACCAAGCGAAACAATATGGTTTTATGATTTCATTAGATGATTTCGGCGCAGGAAATCTACAGGTAGACAGCCTGAGCCTGTTTAACTTCGATACAATAAAAATCGATCGTTCCATTATAGATGGCATCGGTAAAGAAGAGATAAAATCACAAAAGCTAAAAGTCTTATTGAACAAACTCATTCCACTTGGGGTAAATATTATCTGTGAAGGCGTTGAAAAAGCCACCGATTTGCATCGGTTAAATAAATACCACACCATTGGTATTCAAGGATATATTTTCTATCGCCCATTAACATTCAGCCAATTAAGGCTACTGGAAGGGTTTTAGCTGATATCCTCGGCTTCAGCTGTTTCTTCCCCCTTGGTCAACGTATTTGTGGCATCAATGCCCACGACAAATCCCCCGCTACTCGCCTCTTAGGTAATCAACATTAGCGAACCGGCTCACATTTCTGGCGTTCGCCCCAGGAATTTATCCTTTGCGATAGCACATCAATGCGATACTCACGCCAGTGGCAGCGGGAGAAAGATGATGTGGCAACGACGTGCGCTGGAACTTAATACGCAAGATATTTGGCACTGGCAACAGGTCATCTCGGTTGTCGATTACGCCCGTGAACACGGTTTCAATACGTTGGTGTTGGGTGCGGCAGATTTACTGGATAAACTGGTGACGCCGGATGCCTACAACAACGCGCGTTTTGACGATCGCATTAGCAGCCAGCAGCGTTCCCGCTGTGTTTACCTGAATCAAGTCGCAGCGCACTGCCGTGAACAGGGTCTGGCGCTGTACCTGCAATGCAAAGAGCTGTCGTTTCCCACGGATCTCCTGCTTCACCACCCGGAATTACTGGACGACACACATAGCCTCCGCATGGATACCGACTTTTGGTGCGACTACCTTGCCGCCAAAGTCGAACTGCTGATGCAGCAAATCCCGCGATTGAGCGGCCTACTGCTGGCAATCTCCAACAGCGACAGCCTGCTGCGCTTTTCCGCCCCTTCCGGCGATGAGATTAACGGCACCGCTCCCGTCACCACTCACTGGCCGACCAACGCTGCCAGCGAGCAGATCTACCATAGATTGTTCTCCGCCGTCGCCCGTGTGATGCACTATCACCAGCGCCATCTGGTGTTGCGCGCCTTTCCCGCCAGCCATCAGGATATCAGTAATGTTCTGAACGCGATTCGTACACTGCCGGAATCCGTTTCCGTCGCCATCAAAGTCACGCCAGAACGCTTCTGGCCGGAGTTTCCCAATAATCCGACCCTGCTGGACGTCAGCGGGCGTGAAGTCTGGGTTGAATTGGATCTGGCAGGCGAAGAAGTCGGCTGGGGCAACCTGCCTTTTCTACGCTACACCGAGGTACAGGGGCGGCTGCTGTGGTGTCGGGAGAAAAATCCTTCGATTGTCAGCGCACTGTGCCGCATCAGTTGGGAAGGCGTAGATAATCACAGCGTGATCGGCACACTCAGCGAGTTCACCCTGTTCGCCTGCTCCCGATTACTCACGAACCAGACTGCATCGGCAAACGAAAGTACGCTGTTTTCACAGTGGCTACTGGCACGCTACCAGTGGCAGCCGGACGATAGCGTGCTGCACACCATGCAGACCTTGTTGGATCAGGCGCATCAGGCCATTTCACTGTCGCTCTATGCCCGCCACCACGTTTTTCATCGCCACAGCCTGCTGCCGACCAGCGTTGGTCAGGCAATCTGGAGCCTGTACGGGCAGCTCAACCGTAACCACTGGCTACCGGGCTCCGGTCAGGGTATTACGTTCGACCCGCAGCATGCGGAGCTGGCTTCACAAAACCTCTATCACATTGCGAAAGAGAAAGATGCGGCATGGCAGCTGGCAGAACAGTGCCAGCAGGCCGCCCTGCAATTTTCCCGCGAATACACAATGCCGGAAGCACTCAGGCAGCGCTGGCAGCAGGAATGGCGCGGTCTGGCGCTGTATTGCCGCGCCTTTGTCCACGCGCAGAAAGCCTTCTTTACGCTGCACTACGGCAAGCAGGTGGAGAACAACTGGACGTTGCGGGAAATTGCCAAAACCAATATTCAGGCGTTATATGGCATTGGGCATGAGATGGAGGATTTCTGCCTACAACACCGGGATTACCCGGTGAGTATGCATGTGATGTTTGATGCCGGGCGTCCACGCGCATTAGCCGATAGCCTGCAACAGCAGTTGGCTGAACTCACGTAGCGCCCCTTATCTGGTCAATGGTTAACGAATCACCCGCTTCAGAATTCGCTCCCCCGAACTGCTGAAATTTTTCGCTGACTCTTCGACGCTCTTCTTGCCATAATCAAGTTGTTCAATCGTTTGCAGGATCAGGCTAGCAAGCTGCGGATCTTCAAGATAAGAGGAAACAGACGTTTGCATCGGTTTTTGCAGCGCCAGCGATAATCCGGCAACCGACAGATCGTTGGTATCCAGCTTCTGCCTTTCTTCCAGCGCTTGTCTGGCGATACGGCTGAGCGGAATACCGCGCTCGGTGCCCATCAGCAGCGCGCCTTCAGGATCGTTCATCAGATAATTCAGCAACAGCGCTGCTTCTTTCGGGTGTTTGGTGTTTTTGCTGATGGCAAACAACATCGACGGTTTGAAGAACTGCCCGGAATTATCCGAACCCGGCGTCATGATGTACGGCCCTAATTCGAGCTTGCCGGATGCTGCCAGCGGATCGGCGTACTTCTTCACGACCGAAATCCACAGGTGTGCCCCACCGTATTCCCCGTTAATCCAGGGGCGTGTTTCATACATACCCACTTTGCCAAACGCGTTGTAATACTTCGACGACGGCATCACATGTTCGTCGATCAAACGCTTGTAGAAACGGAACGCCTCGATCCATTGCGCCTCACTGTAGCTAAAGCGCTTGTTCTTTTCGTCAATCATGCCGATCTGGTATTTCTGAGTCATGTAATAGTTGATCAACTCCAACACGCCTTCACCGCTGTCCTGTGCAGGCGAAGCGATAGGGAAATAGTTATCACCCAGTTTTTCTTTAAATACCTTGCCTGCATGGAACAGCTCATCCCAGGTGGTGGGATACGGTAGCCCAGCCTTCTTCCAGGTTTCCGTGTTGTAGTACATCACCAACGCATTCAGCGAGGTGGAAACCGCGTTCACCTTGCCGTCGATGGTCGCTGGCTTCAGCGCATCTTCTGGGAAATCCTGTAATTTCAGTGTATCGGTCAGCTTATTCAGATCATAAAATCCGGTGCCCGTCTTGGAAAAAATCGGCAGCCAGTTCCAGTTAACCTGAAGCACATCCGGCTCCTCGCCGCTGGCAATCTGCGTTGTCAGGCGAGATAAGTGCCCATCCCAGCCGGTATATTCGGGTTTTACGCTGATATGCGGATAGTGTTTCTGAAACGCTTCCAGCGCCGTCAACGTCGCCTGATGGCGGCTGTTTCCTCCCCACCAGGAGAGGCGTAATTCCACGGGATCAGCAGCCTGCGCGAACGAACAGAGCGCAGAGAAGGCGATGACAATCAGTCCAGGTAATCTCATTTTTCCCCCAACGACATTATTATTGTGGTGTGTCTGGTGTGGCGTATAGATGAGAACAGGTAGGGTACATGGCTACATTTCTCGACCCTGACAAGATAGGCAAAATCTTTTTTATCGCGCCAATCGCCACAGCGGGAAAACATGTGATTTGCGGGGCTGACGGAAGAAATGTTGATAACTGCGTCGTGTTAGCGGACGTTTCAACCACACAGAGTGATCCCAGTCTGACGCAGCAGGGAGGTGCCTCACATGATTAACCGACGCATCACACCAAAAAGAGATTTAATCCACAAATAAGACACATAAAAACAACAAAACCACGCCAGGCGTGCGGTAAAGGAGAAAAAGTCGCGTGAAAGTGTGATGAAACACACATTGCATAACGCACTGCATCATCCTCTTCGTTATGCCTTTCACATTCTCGTACACCACACGCCCTGCGCTGTGACCCCTGCTCCAACCTCCGTAGATTTCACCCTGACAGACACAGCTAAAGACCCACAAACGTGCTGCAATTGGAGCAGGCTCGATCAGATAGGATAAAGCGATGAAGCACTCTATTCAGTCATACTCCCCCGCTGCCGACGGCATCACGCCGGATACCGCCATCTTTCAGCAGGCTATCGATCGGATTGCGGCACAGGGCGGCGGCACCCTGACGGTGGAACCGGGGCACTACCTGTTAGGGGGATTGTTGCTACCTTCCAATTTTTGCCTGCAACTTGAGGCCGGAGCAGAACTCATCGTCAGCGGGGACTATGAACAGTTTACGCAGGCCACGACGATCAGCATGGCCGAGCTGTCGCACCGCGCGTTTCTTTATGCCTATCAACAGCACAATATTACGATCTGCGGTCAAGGTAAGATCATGGGAAATGCCGACGCCTATTTCTCTGCGGAACCGGACGATCAGGGCTATCGCCTGCCTGCACAGCATCGCCCACGTATTGTGGTGTTTGAAGATTGCGAACACGTTCGCCTGTGTGATTTTACCATTGAGCACGCGCCAATGTGGACCGTGCATCTGGTCAGTTGTCGCCACATCATCGTCGAACGTCTGACGATTGATAACGATCTGAGCATGGCAAATACCGATGCGCTGGATCTCGACAGCTGTCAGCAGGTGCAAATCAGCAACTGTTCGCTGAGTGCCGCCGACGATGCGCTATGCATCAAAACCACCCACAAACCGCCCCATTTGCAACGTAAGGTACAGCAGGTTGTCATCAGTAATTGTCTGCTGCGTTCCAAGAGTTGCGCGCTGAAGATCGGTACCGAAACCTTTGCCGATATTGAAGATATCTCCGTCAGCAACTGCGCTATTTACGACACTAACCGCGCCATCGGTCTGATCTCGCGCGATGGCGGCGCATTCCGACGCCTGCAATTCAGCAACATCACGTTCCAATGTATCGCCGCGCATCCGTGCCACTGGGGCAAGGCCGATCCGATCTTTATCTCCGTGCGTTATCGCGATCCGGCCATCGAACCCGGTCGGATCGAAGCAGTACAATTTTCACAGATCGCAGGGATCAGCGAAGGCGCGATTAACCTGCACAGCACGCCCGCAGGCTACATTCGTGACATCCATTTCCATGCCGTTCACCTCGAACAGCGGCAGAGCGACTCACCGGAACAGGATATGTACGATGTTCGCCCCCCTTGTAACCCAGAGCGCCCGACGGGAATGGGACTGGACAATGCCTATCGGGTCGATCCAGCGACAGGTCGCGCCTTCGGTGTCGACTATTATCCCGGCGGCATGCCCGCGCTATTTGCCCGTGGCGTTGTGAACCTGACCACCAGTCATATGACGATCCACCGCCCCGATCCGCTGCCCTCCGGCTGGCATCACGCCGCGATCGTGCAGTTGGAAGAATAAGGACTTTCGGGTAGTATGCGACGGTTTTTTGCATACTATGTTCTGTAAGCGCCTTTTTCAGAACGAAACCGGGAACCTCGCAATGGTCACGACACTCTTTAAAGATTTTCAGTTCGAAGCGGCACATCACTTGCCTCACGTGCCGGAAGGCCACAAATGCGGTCGACTGCATGGGCACTCTTTCATGGTGAGACTGGAAATTACTGGTGAAGTCGATCCGTATACTGGCTGGGTGATGGATTTCTCTGAGCTGAAAGCCGCGTTTAAACCGACGTGGGAGCGGCTGGATCATCACTATCTGAATGAGATCTCCGGTCTGGAGAACCCGACCAGCGAAGTGCTGGCGCATTGGATCTGGCAGCAGTTGAAACCGACGTTACCGCTGCTCAGCGCCGTGATGGTGAAAGAAACCTGCACCGCTGGCTGCGTCTATAAAGGCGAGTAGCGGGAAATTGCAGCGTGATGGTCTGGCGTGAGCGTCCTTCCCTCACGCCGCGACTATTCGTCGATAAATATCAGGCAATATTCAGGTATTTGTGCGTCTGCATGGACAGCCGCCAATTACGGGCAATGCAGGTCGCAATGCACAGTTTGGTCGCATCCTCTTTCTGACTGATCGGCTGTAGCGCCACAATACGCGGCTTATCATCATCAAGCCGCGCCAACAGCGCATCCAACGCTTCAATGTCACGTTCACGCGCCACCGGATGCTTGATCTCATCCGCCCGTTGCAGTGCCTGATCGAGTACCTTCATGCCGCCGCGCATGTTCACTTTCGGCGATACCGTTACCCAGGTTTTGGGCGAACAGCGCACGTCATGCGTACCGCTGGTTTCGATCTGGCAGCTAAAGCCCTGCTTTTCCAACTGTAGCGTCAGCGGTGCCAAATCATGGATACAAGGTTCTCCACCGGTGATGACGATGTGGCGTGCCGTGTAACCCTGCTGCGCCATCAGCACCAGAATATCGTCCGCACTTGCCGCGCCCCAGGCATCGCTTTCTTCCGTTTTTACCAGCACCTGATCCAATGAGGTTTCCCGTTCTGCCAGTTTGTCCCAGGTGTGTTTGGTATCGCACCAGCTACAACCTACCGGACAACCTTGCAGGCGTACAAACACCGCCGGTACTCCGGTAAAATAGCCTTCGCCCTGTAACGTCTGGAACATTTCATTAATCGGGTACTGCATGTTTTTCACTGTCTCGTTCACTTAAAAATGTATTATACCCTAAATCCTTCGTGTTGCAGGCTGGCAGCGATGCGGTAACAAATTCGGCGGGTCAGGGACTGTTGAGTTATTCGCCCCATGCGTCAATAATCAATCTGTTGTTACGATTTCGCCTGCTTTCATTACTAACAAGGACAAGAATAAATGACGTTATTGAAACCGCTAGCCTTATTACTCATTTCGTGTGCTTTTGTTCCTGCATTTGCTCAGGCACAGGATATCTCGCAGATTAAAACCCAACCGGGCTATTACCGCATCATGCTCGGCCAGTTTGAAATCACCGCGCTGTCTGACGGCACCAACACCATGCCAATGGATAAGCTGTTACAGCGAACCCCACCGGAAAAAATTACTGAACTGCTGGCGGAAAAAGCGCTGACTCCGCAGGTAGAAACCTCGATCAACGCTTATTTGGTCAATACCGGAAAACACCTGATTCTGATCGATACGGGCAATGGCAAGCAAAGTAATCCTACAGTAGGGAAAGTGCTGCCGAATCTGATTGCGGCGGGTTACAAACCTGAGCAAGTTGATACCGTGTTGATGACCCACCTGCACGGTGACCATTTTGGCGGTTTGGTGCAAGACAATAAGCTGAACTATCCGAATGCCACCGTGTATGTCAGCCAGCCAGAAACCGATTTCTGGCTCAGCGCAGAAAACCTGAAGAATGCGCCAGAGAACAGAAAAGCAGCATTCCAACGTGTGCAAAACACCTTTGATGCCATTAAAAAAGAGAACAAACTGAAAACCTTCCCGGCTCAGCAGACAACACTGCTGCCCGGCATCACTGCGATCCCAAGCCCGGGGCATACGCCGGGACATACCTCTTTTATGATCGAGAGCGAAGGGAAAAAACTGCTGGCATGGGGAGACATCGTTCATGCGGAAGCGGTGCAGATGAGCTTGCCAGCTACTACCATCAGCTTTGACTCGAATATGGATCAGGCGACGGAGTCGCGTAATAAAGCGCTGGCCGACGCCGCCAGTCAGGGTTACTGGGTCGCGGGTGCTCACCTGCCCTTCCCCGGCATCGGCCACGTAGGTACACGCCTGGAACGCAATGGCACCACTAACGGCTATCGCTGGCTCCCGGCGAATTACAGCGTGGCGGGATTATCGCAATAATCCCCTTGCCGCGACTCAAACAGGGGGCGAATCCGCCTCCTGCTCCGCAACCACCTCCGCAATTTGCTCATACAGCCACTTGATTGCCGGGTTACTGTCTTGCCGTGCATGCCAGAGTGCTGAGAGCGTATACGCCGGTAATTCAAGCGGCACTGGGCTGTCGATCAAACCATAATACTGACACCACTGAGTCGCCAGCTTTTCCGGTACGGTAGCGATTGACGGCGTTTGCTGCAATATTCCCGGCAAAGCAGAGAAATGTGGCGTGGTGTAATGAATCGCCCGCGTCATTTCCTGTTTTTCCAGCATGTCGTCCACAATGCCATGCGCACGTTCACGGTATGTCACCAGTAAATGGCGCTGCTGGCTGTATACGCCCAAAGGAAGAGGACGCGACAGATCAAGCTGCTGTGGATGCCAAAGCGCTCGGAATCCTGACGATAGCAGCGCATGCTGCTTCAGCCAGCTTGCCGGTGAACTAACGACAGAAACGACCAGATCGACACTGTCATTTTCCAACAGCTCCACATCCAAAAACGGATCAGTGGCCACAAGATTGATGCGCAAATTAGGCGCATTCGCGTTGAGCCGTTTCAGCAGCAGCGGCATTAGCCATATTTCCACCCAATCGGTCATTCCCAGCGTGATCACCCGTGAATCGGTTAACGGATCAAACTTCTCGGGTTCGCCCAGAACCGACTGCAAGTGTTCAAAAGCAGGAGACAGCTGGGTCGCCAGATAATCCGCACGCGCCGTCGAGCGCATCACCTGTCCCGTACGGATAAACAGCGGATCGTCAAACAGCGTACGTAAACGCGCCAGCGCCCCACTCACGGCAGGCTGCCCCAAATGCAGCTTATCCGCCGCCGCCGAGACACTGTTCTCGCGATACAACACCAGAAATGTCACCAGCAGGTTTAAATCCACACCGCGAAAATCATTTTCCATGATAGCCAACATCAAGTTAATCAATTTGAACAATAGTACTACCAGCAGAATAATCCTTCCAGTCCCTGACAAGCAGGATCACCTTCCAAGAGAGTGCAATGAAAATGAATCTTCTGAAACAAACGTTATTATTGGTCGCTTTACTGGCGGGAACGCCCGTTATAGCCAGTGCAGAAGCGGTGCCTCAACTGAAAACGCAAGCGCCGGGTTATTACCGGATGATGCTAGGACAGTTTGAAATTACCGCTCTTTCTGACGGTACGGTCACCATTCCGCTGGATAAGCTACTCACCCATATTCCCCACGAGGAAATGCTGCACCTGCTGGCGCAAAAGAATCTCCAGCCGCAGGCGGAAACCTCCATTAATGCGTATCTCATTAATACGGGTAAACAACTGATACTGGTGGATACAGGGGCTGGTCCCCTATTCGGTAAACTGGGAGGTAAATTACCCGACAACCTGCGCGCCGCTGGCTATCCGCCCGAGAAGATCGATACCGTTCTGCTGACCCATATTCATGCAGACCATTCTGGCGGTGTCTCGCGTGACGGCAAACTGGTTTTCCCTAATGCCACCGTTTATGTTAACCAGAAGGATGCGGATTTCTGGCTCAACCCAGTTAACAGCGACCATGTGCGGGATAGCGAGAAACACACGTTCGGGCAATCTGAGGATTCATTGCAACCCGTGCTTGCCGCCAACCGGCTGAAAACCTTCGCAGGTAAACAGCAGCTTTTCCCTGGTATTACCGCCGTGCCAGCACCGGGACATACGCCGGGGCACAGCCTTTATCAGATCGAAAGTGACGGCCAAAAGCTGACGCTCTGGGGCGATACGATCCATGCCGAAGCCGTACAGTTTCCTCGCCCCCTGACCACGATCGATTTCGATCGCAATATGGATGAAGCCGCAGAGGCACGTTTACAGATTCTGGCAGAGGCCGCACGTAATAATGAATGGATTGGTGCGGCACACATTTCCTTCCCCGGTTTAGGCCAGGTTAAAGCCGTGTATGATGCTAACGGTAAACCAAACGGCTATCGCTGGCTCCCGGCGAATTACAGCGTGGCAGGGCTAAAAAACTAAGGGGCAGAATGGAGTTTATTACGTTAATTACTGGCGGTTCGCGCGGCATCGGTCGCGCAACCGCGCTTTACCTAGCAGGAAAAGATCACACATCATAAGGTGGCTTATTATTTCACATATAATATATGTCATGGCATATTTATTTCCTCATCATAAACAAAAGCAACGCCTTTCATTTTAAAAACCAATAAAATTAAACCCTCTTTTAATCAAAATTAACCAACGCAATATAGTAATCTTATCCGATCACTACATTTAAATATTTATTGACCTATAAAGCGTAGCAATCAATATTGAATTCATATTTTGTCAATATTACCCTATATCCCCCAGTAAAAACCTGGCAATACGAATAACACATTCAGCTAATTCGCGTTTAACATTATCGCGCGTTAAATTAAGGAAAATAGATGTTGAATGCCAAGACGTCATCAGAAGGACTTCGGTTTACGCTACAGATAGGAAAATTGCCACCAGAAACCTTTATCGTTGTAGAGTTCACACTGGATGAGCAGTTTTCCATGCCTTTCGTGCTTAACCTGGAAGTCGTGAGCACCAATTCCAGCATCGCGTTTGGAACCGTGCTGGATAACACCGCCACACTGTCCATTTGGCAAGATGGCGAGGAACAACGCACGGTCAATGGCATTGTCAGTGAGATAGAACAAGGCGATGCTGGTTTGCACCAAACTCGCTACCGTATCACCGTACACCCGGCGCTCTGGCGAGCGGGGTTGGTCAGGCATTCGCACATCTTTCAGCAACAGAATGTTCAAGAAATTCTGGAAACATTGCTGAAAAAACATCACATCAGTGACTATGTTTTTGCATTACGTTACCCACGAGCCGTACGTGAGTTTTGCGTTCAATATCAGGAAAGCGATGCGGATTTTATCGATCGCCTGGCGGCTGAAGAAGGGCTGTTTTATTTCTTTGAACATAACAAGGATAAGCACACGCTCGTTTTTGCCGATGACTGCGCCGTACTGAATACCGGGCCGACACTTCCCTACCACCCGGCAACCCCCATCCGTTCAGATGAATGGTGCGTGACCACATTTCGCCGCCGGGAAAGCCTACGCCCTTCCGACGTGCTGCTAAAAGATTACACCTTTAAAAAACCACGCTGGCCTGCGGAATACCGTGAGTACGCCCGTGACGTCGAACACCAGTCAGGCCGCTATCTTCATTATGATTATCCCGGGCGCTATAAAGGAACAGGGCCTGGCGGGGAACATGTTGCACGCTGGCGCATTCAGGCTCTCCGTAACCGCGCGCATCAAGGGGAAGGGGCAACCAATTGCCCAGTACTTCAGCCAGGAATCCATTTTATTCTGGAAAACCACCCGTTGGAAACGCATAACACGCGGTGGCAAATTACCCGTTCCACCTACACAGGAAGGCAACCCCAAGCGCTGGAAGAAGAAACCGGAGAGCAAGGAACAACCCTGATGGGGCAATTCGCCTTTATCCCACAGGCTCAAACCTGGCGTCCCCTTTCACTGCCCAAGCCCCGGATTGATGGCGCACAAATTGCGATTGTTACAGGCCCAGACTCTGAGGAAATTTTTTGCGATGAATATGGCCGCGTCAGGGTGCGTTTTCTCTGGGATCTATCCGGCAAAATAGACGACAGCAGTTCCTGCTGGATACGGGTCTCTCACCCATGGGCGGGCCAAGGCTGGGGGATGTCGGCCATTCCACGCATTGGCCATGAAGTCATTGTGGAGTTTCTTAACGGCGACCCCGATCAACCGGTGATTATCGGGCGTACCTATCATGTCAGTAACCTGCCTCCAGGTAACTTGCCCGGCACGAAAACCCAGATGACGCTGCGTTCACAGACGCATAAAGGTGACGGATTCAATGAACTACGATTTGAGGATGAGCGCGACAGGGAAGAAATTTATATTCATGCTCAGCAGGACATGAACACCGATGTGCTGCGGGATCAAACAACGACGATCAACCGCGACATGAAACTGACGGTCGATAATAATCGAACATCGCTCATCAAAGTGGATGATGATGAGTCAGTGGGCGGATACCAGACGCTCACCGTGATGAAAGATCAAAACATTACTATCGAAGGGCAACATAGCACCGTCGTCAAAAAGAGCCGTTTTCTTACGGTGACGGACAATGATTCCCTGAACGTTGGTAAGCACATCTCCATCCACTCCGACAGCGGCCAGATTGTGATTGGCAATGCCGGAGGGAGAATTGTCATTGATCCCGTCGGCCATATCCGCATCGAAGGGGTGAGCATCACACTCGCAGAGCATGCGGCGGCTGGCATGCCACCGAGCCCATTATTTCATTATTCCGCTCGCTATACATTGCTCAATGAACGCACTGGCACCCCTCTGATCAATGCGCCTTACACCATTAAAGGGGCCAATGGTCAGGTTGTTTCCGGCAAAACGGATGCGCAGGGCAGAACCCTGATGGTACGAACGGAAAAAGCAGACAATCTGCAACTTGATATCCCGGAAGCCAAAAAACCGGTCAAAACACGCTATTACCAGGCCAGCAACAACACACAAGTGGAACGTGTGATGGAATTCAAGGAGTAACACCATGAGCAACCCTGGCACCCTGTGCCCCGCCGTCACCTCCATTACCTGCACCATGGAGCAAGGACGATTTCCTGCCGATGCTGACCCGTGCTATCTGGCGCAAAAAGCCGAGATTGCTTTGCGCCTGCCACAGCGCATCGTCACCAAAGTCGGCCTGCTGCGTTTTTTAAATCAGGTGGTAATGAGCGGGCTGATCCGTATTGAAGAGCGCAAAGCCGACTATCTGTGGGACTACAAGGCAGAAGTGGTCTTTGCCATGGCAAAACCCGTCCCCTTACCAATGCTAACCACCCGTGAAACCTCGAAAGAGGCCTACGGCGAAAACCTGCCACATTCCAGCAGTCCCTTTGCTAGGCCGTCGTCTGAAAACTGGATAAAACACAGGGTAAGCCGTATTCGTCGCCCGGATATTATTCTGGTCAACGACCCGAGCCGCCGCTGGCCAGGGCGTGGTGCCACCTATTTTGATGGTCAGACCCACCGCGATAACCTGAAAATGCTGATCGAGGTAAAGTTTCCTAATGACACCCTATCGGATGGGCAACGTATAGATTATGCCTTAATCGCAGCCGATGATCGGTTTGGCGTGATGCGTATCGAAGACAACCGCACCGAGAAACAAAAAGCGTATGACAAACAGTACAATGCCGCCACTCGACCGAGTGCCGCGCGCTATGTACTCCCGCCGATAGTGAGTAAACAGGAAACTGCCCAACCCGCTGCGCTTCCCCTGCCGCCCGCCGAAGGCATTCCTGGTTCCATACCGCAACCATTGTCCCAAAACCTGCCCCTGTTAAGCACCACACCCTGGGCGTACCTGCCCTCGGTAGAAGACTGGTTGCGGCTCGGTGATGAAGTGTCCAGTCTGGCAGAGCAAGGCTGGGAGTTCGTCCGCGACAGCACCCGGGAAGCCTTTCGTCCCTTTGGAGCCTGGGTAAATGAAAAAGGCAGTTGGCGGTGTCAGGAAATGATTGACTCTTTTACCCAACAGGCCAGCGATACCCTCAGTTGGCTCAGCGACAAGACCAGTGAAGTCATCATCTGGACATCAGCACAGCTTCAGACGTTATGGCAAACCACACTGGCAGGTATGGAAATCACGCTGGACTACCTACAACAAATCGACTGGGTACAGATACTGCATGATATCGGTGACGGCACGGTACAGTTACTCATTAAGGCTGGCGATATCCTGGTGACGGTTATCGTGGCATTGGCTGTGGCCGCTGCACTGCTGCTACTGGTCGTGGCTATCGCCGCCGCGATTGCCACTGGCGGGGCCGCCGTAGCCGCGTTGTTCGCTTCACTGGCCGCCGTTGGCGGCGGTACTCTGACCATTGCCCAGTAATCACACTATTCATCAATCGGAGCCGCTATGCCACACCCTGACTACCTCGCCCAACTGGAGCGACACGCCCCCGAGTTTACCTTTACCGATAACAATGACGTGGTCGTTACTCGCCTGGGGCTATCGATCACCCTGTTCTTTAAACAGGGCTATACCCTGGAAAAACGCCAGAAAATACTCGCCTGCTACCGGCGCTTTCGTGACGAGTTCGGCACCCATCTGCGCTTCCATGCCCACGAGTTCAAAGGCATGAAAAAATACAGCCCAGAAAATATCACCAAAGTCGAAGCGGCTATCCTGAACAAGGGCATCTACGACTACGGCGGCTGGTATGTCAGTGATGCCAAAAATATGAGTGAAGCTCCCAATTGCCTGATGCGCTATATCGATTCAGGTGATGACGATGATGATGAAAATACGTATCTCAGCCTGGTTCTGCCCTGGTTTTACCTCAAAGACCTACAGGGTATGGCACGCTTTACCGACTGGTTAACCTACCTGTGCCAGCAACTGGAGCCGGACAGCGGCGACTGCGGCCACTGCCTGAATCTACTGCAAGATTATGATGACGCCTGTCCTATCGAATATTCTCTGGCCAGACGCTACCCGCCGTTACAGGTCAACGCCAACGCCTTTGCTACCAAAAGACACTACAACAACAGTACCCGTGGCGTGAACTGGATCACCGTATTACACAACCGCTATATCACCCGGTTGGGCGGCGAAGACTGGGTGCGCAAAGAACTGGCCAAACCCCCGGACATAAGCGTTACCCCCTATCCCGGTGGCCTGTTGATCCGTGCCGGACAGTACCCAGACCTCACCCCGCTAACCGACGGCTTATCGCCCCAGTATCTGGCCGTTAACCAGTTGCTCCGCCCGATCCGCGTTCAACCGCAGGAAGGCCACTCCCTGCATTTTTATGGCGTCAACCAGTTTAATGGGGCATCGACCCGGGCCTGGTACGCCCGCTATGATCAGGGGCCGCTATCGATCACGCCCCTCAAATCCGGCACCCCGGCCTTGGTCAGCGGCTACTGGACGACCCCGTCACAGACCCGCACGCTGCGTTTTATCGCACAAGGCGAACTCGCTCCCTCGCTTTCACCCACGGAAGACACCCTATGGCATCTCGATCATGAAGCCGAATCGCCCGGCGATGTACCGGAGGCACAGTAATGAGAGCCCGTGATAGAGGAGAAAAAGGGATTCTTGTGGGCAATGCTCTTATACGATGACGTTACCGGAATAACGAGCGAAACATTCAAGGAGTAACACCATGAGCGACCTTGGCACCCTATGCCCCGCCGTCACCTCCATTACCTGCACCATGGAGCAAGGTCGCTTTCCTGCCGATGCTGACCCGTGCTATCTGGCGCAAAAAGCCGAGATTGCTTTGCGCCTGCCACAGCGCATCGTCACCAAAGTCGGCCTGCTGCGTTTTTTAAACCAGGTGGTGATGAGCGGGCTGATCCGTATTGAAGAGCGCAAAGCCGACTATCTGTGGGACTACAAGGCGGAAGTGGTCTTTGCCATCGCCTATCCAGTCCCCCTCCCAATGCTCGCCACCAGTAAAGCCTCGAAAGAAGCCTACGGCGATAACCTGCCACAATCCAGCAGTCCTTTTGCCAGACCATCCTCTGAATATTGGGTAAAACATAACATCGAAGGAATGCGCCGCCCGGATATTATTCTGGTCAACGACCCGAGCCGTCGCTGGCCGGGGCGCGGTGCCACCTATTTTGATGGTCAGGCCCACCGCGATAACCTGAAGATGCTGATCGAAGTTAAATTTCCAGGGGATACTCTATCAATTGGGCAGCGTACAGATTATATCCTGATCGCAACAAATGCTCGGTTTGGCGTGATGCGTATCGAAGACAACCGCACCGAGAAGCAAAAAGCGTATGACAAACAGTACAATGCCGCCACCCGGCCAAGTGCCGCACGCTATGTACTGCCGCCGATAGTGAGTGAACAGGAGACTGCCCACCCCGCAGTGCTTCCCCTGCCGCCCGCCGAAGGCACTCCTGGTTCCATACCTCAGCCGTTGTCCCAAAACCTGCCCTTGTTAAGTACCACGCCTTGGGCGTACAGGCCCTCGGTAGAGGACTGGCTCCGTTTCGGTGATGAAGTGTCCAGTCTGGCAGAGCAAGGCTGGGAGTTCGTTCGCGACAGCACCCGGGAAGCCTTTCGTCCCTTTGGAGCCTGGGTAAATGAAAAAGGCAGTTGGCGGTGTCAGGAAATGATTGACTCTTTTACCCAACAGGCCAGCTATACCCTTAGTTGGCTCAGCGACAAGACCAGCGAAGTCATCACCTGGACATCAGCACAGCTTCAGGCGTTATGGCAAACCACACTGGCAGATATGGATATCACGCTGGACTACCTACAACAAATCGACTGGGTGCAGATACTGCACGATATCGGCGACGGCACGGTACAGTTACTCATTAAGGCTGGCGATATCCTGGTGACGGTTATCGTGATGCTGGCCGTAGCCGCCGCACTGGTGCTACTGGTCGTGGCTATCGCCGCCGCAATTGCCGCTGGCGGGGCCGCCGTAGCCGCGCTGTTCGCTTCACTGGCCGCCGTTGGCGGCGGTTCTCTGGCCATTGCCCAGTAATCACACTATTCATCAATCGGAGTCGCTATGCCACACCCTGACTACCTCGCCCAACTGGAGCGACACGCCCCTGAGTTTACCTTTACCGATAACAATGACGTGGTCGTTACCCGTCTGGGACTGTCGATCACCCTGTTCTTTAAACAGGGCTATACCCTGGAAAAACGCCAGAAAATACTCGCCTGCTACCGACGCTTTCGTGACGAGTTCGGTTCCCACCTGCGCTTTCATGCCCACGAGTTCAAAGGCATGAAAAAATACAGCCCGGAGAATATCGCCAAAGTCGAAGCGGCTATCCTCAACAAGGGCATTTACGACTACGGCGGCTGGGATATCAGCGATGCCAAAAATAAGGATGAAGCCCCTAATTGTCTGATACGCTACCTGGATTCCCGCGAAGCGGGTGGTGATAAAAAGAACTCTTACTTCAACCTAGCTCTGCCCTGGTTTTACCTCAAAGAAGCACAGGGCATGGCACGCTTTACCGACTGGCTCACCTACCTGTGCCAGCAACTGGAGCCGGACAGCGGCGACTGCGGCCACTGCCTGAATCTGCCGCAAGATTTTGATGACGTCTGCCCTATTGAATATGCGCTGGCCAGGCGTTATCCCCCGCTCCAGGTCAATGCTAACGCCTTTGCTGACGCTATGCAGTACACCAACAGTACCCGCGGCGTGAACTGGATCACCGTGTTAAGTACCCGCTATATCACTCGGTTGGGCGGCGAAGACTGGGTGCGGCGCACGCTTTCCCAGACCCCGGACATCAGCATTACCCCCTATCCCGGCGGCCTGTTGATCCGTGCCGGACACTACCCGGATCTGACCCCGCTGACCGATGGCTTATCGCCCCAGTATCTGGCCGTTAACCAGTTGCTCCGCCCGATCCGCGTTCAACCACAGGAAGGCCATTCCCTGCATTCCTACGGCGTCAACCAGTTCGATGAACAATCAACCCGAGCCTGGTACGCCCGCTATGATCAGGGGCCGCTATCGATCACGCCCCTCAAATCCGGCACCCCGGCCTTGGTCAGCGGCTATTGGACGACCCCGTCACAGACCCGCACCCAGCGTTTTATCGCACAAGGCGAACTCGCTCCCTCGCTTTCACCCACGGAAGACACCCTGTGGCACCTCGATCATGAAGCCGAATCGCCCGACGATGTACCGGAAGCACAGCCATGAGCGTGACCATGCCACACCCTGACTACCTCGCCCAACTGGAGCGACACGCCCCCGAGTTTACCTTTACCGATAACAATGACGTGGTCGTTACTCGCCTGGGACTGTCGATCACCCTGTTCTTTAAACAGGGCTACACCCTGGAAAAACGCCAGAAAATACTCGCCTGCTTCCGGCGATTTCGTGAAGAGTTCGGTTCCCACCTGCGCTTCCATGCCCACGAGTTCAAAGGAATGAAGAAATACAGCCCGGAGAACATTGCCAAAGTCGAAGCCGCTATCCTCAACAAGGGCATTTACGACTACGGCGGCTGGTACGTCAGCGATGCCAAGAATATGAGCGAAGCCCCTAATTTCCTGATGCGTTATCTGGATTCCCGAGAAGCGGGCGGTGATAAAAAGAACTCTTATCTCAGCCTGGTGCTGCCCTGGTTTTACCTCAAAGACGCACAGGGCATGACACGCTTTACCGACTGGTTAACCTACCTGTGCCAGCAACTGGAGCCGGACAGCGGCGACTGCGGCCACTGCCTGAATTTGCCGAGGGACTATCACGACTATTTTTCCATTGAATATGAGTTAGCCAGACGCTATCCGGCTTTGCAGGTAAATTCTGCGGTACATACTACTTGCATACACTATAACGATAGCACCCGCGGCGTGAACTGGATCACCGTATTACACAACCGCTATATCACCCGGTTGGGCGGCGAAGACTGGGTGCGCAAAGAACTGGCCAAAACCCCGGACATCAGCGTTACCCCCTATCCCGGCGGCCTGTTGATCCGTGCCGGACACTACCCGGATCTGACCCCGCTGACCGATGGCTTATCGCCCCAGTATCTGACCGTTAACCAGTTGCTCCGCCCGATACGCGTTCAACCGCAGGAAGGCCATTCCCTGCATTCCTACGGCGTCAACCAGTTCGATGAACAATCAACCCGAGCCTGGTACGCCCGCTATGATCAGGGGCCGCTATCGATCACGCCCCTCAAATCCAGCACCCCGGCCTTGGTCAGCGGCTACTGGACGACCCCGTCACAGACCCGCACCCAGCGTTTTATCGCACAGGGCGAACTCGCCCCTTCACTTTCACCCACGGAAGACACCCTGTGGCACCTCGATCATGAAGCCGAATCGCCCGGCGATGTACCGGAGGCACAGCCATGAGATCCCGTTATAGAGGAGAAAAAGGGATTATTGTGAGCAATACCCTTACACGATGACGTTACCGGAATAACGCCTGAAACATTCAAGGAGTAACACCATGAGCAACCCTGGCACCCTATGCCCCGCCGTCACCTCCATTACCTGCACCATGGAGCAAGGTCGCTTTCCTGCCGATGCTGACCCGTGCTATCTGGCGCAAAAAGCCGAGCTTGCCCTGCGTTTACCGCAGCGTATCGTCACCAAAGTCGGCCTGCTGCGTTTTTTAAACCAGGTGGTGATGAGCGGGCTGATCCGTATTGAAGAGCGCAAAGCCGACTATCTGTGGGACTACAAGGCGGAAGTAGTCTTTGCCATCGCCTATCCCGTCCCCCTGCCGATGCTGACCAGCCGTGAAGCCTCGAAAGAAGCCTACGGTGATAACCTGCCACAATCCAGCAATCCCTTTGCCAGACCGTCGTCTGAAAACTGGATAAAACATAACATCGAAGGGATGCGCCGCCCGGATATTATTCTGGTCAACGACCCGAATCGCCGCTGGCCAGGGCGCGGTGCCACCTATTTTGATGGTCAGGCCCACCGCGATAACCTGAAGATGCTGATCGAAGTTAAATTTCCTAATGACTCACTATCGAAGGGACAGCGTAGAGACTATACCTTAATCGCAACCGATGATCGGTTTGGCGTGATGCGTATCGAAGACAACCGTACCGAGAAACAAAAAGCGTATGACAAACAGTACAATGCCGCCACCCGACCGAGTGCCGCGCGCTATGTGCTGCCACCGATAGTGAGCGAACAGGAGACTGCCCAACCCGCTGCGCTTCCCCTGCCGCCCGCCGAAGGCATTCCTGGTTCCATACCGCAACCATTGTCCCAAAACCTGCCCCTGTTAAGCACCACACCCTGGGCGTACCTGCCCTCGGTAGAAGACTGGTTGCGGCTCGGTGATGAAGTATCCAGTCTGGCAGAGCAAGGCTGGGAGTTCGTCCGCGACAGCACCCGGGAAGCCTTTCGTCCCTTTGGAGCCTGGGTAAAGGAAAAAGGCAGTTGGCGGTGTCAGGAAATGATTGACTCTTTTACCCAACAGGCCAGCTACACCCTTAGTTGGCTCAGCGACAAGACCAGTGAAGTCATCACCTGGACATCAGCACAGCTTCAGGCGCTCTGGCAAACCACACTGGCAGATATGGATATCACGCTGGACTACCTACAACAAATCGACTGGGTACAGATACTGCATGATATCGGCGACGGCACGGTACAGTTACTCATTAAGGCTGGCGATATCCTGGTGACGGTTATCGTGACGCTGGCCGTAGCCGCTGCACTGGTGCTACTGGTCGTGGCTATCGCCGCCGCAATTGCCGCTGGCGGGGCCGCCGTAGCCGCGCTGTTCGCTTCACTGGCCGCCGTTGGCGGCGGTACTCTGACCATTGCCCAGTAATCACACTATTCATCAATCGGAGTCGCTATGCCACACCCTGACTACCTCGCCCAACTGGAGCGACACGCCCCCGAGTTTACCTTTACCGATAACAATGACGTGGTGGTTACCCGTCTGGGGCTATCGATCACCCTGTTCTTTAAACAGGGCTACACCCTGGAAAAACGCCAGAAAATACTCGCCTGCTTCCGGCGCTTTCGTGACGAGTTCGGTTCCCACCTGCGCTTCCATGCCCACGAGTTCAAAAGCATGAAAAAATACAGCCCGGAGAATATCGCCAAAGTCGAAGCGGCTATCCTCAACAAGGGCATTTACGACTACGGCGGCTGGGATATCAGCGATGCCAAAAATAAGGATGAAGCCCCCAATGTCATGATGCACTACCTGGACTCTCGTGAAGCGGGAGGCAATCAACAAAACTCTTATCTCAGCCTGGTGCTGCCCTGGTTTTACCTCAAAGATACACATGGCATGGCGCGTTTTACCGACTGGTTAACCTACCTGTGCCAGCAACTGGAGCCGGACAGCGGCGACTGCGGCCACTGCCTGAATCTGCCGCAAGATTATGATGACGTCTGCCCTATCGAATATGCGCTAGCCAGACGTTATCCCCCGCTTCAGGTCAATGCCAACGTCTTCGCTGCGTCTATTCACTACAACAACAGTACCCGCGGCGTGAACTGGATCACCGTGTTACACAACCGCTATATCTCCCGATTAGGCGGGGAGGACTGGGTGCGCAAAGAACTGGCTAAAACCCCGGACATCAGCATTACTCCCTATCCTGGTGGCCTGTTGATCCGTGCCGGGCAGTACCCGGATCTGACTCCGCTGACCGATGGCTTATCGCCCCAGTATCTGGCCGTTAACCAGTTGCTCCGTCCGATACGCGTTCAACCGCAGGAAGGCCACTCCCTGCATTTTTATGGCGTCAACCAGTTTAATGGGGCATCGACCCGGGCCTGGTACGCCCGCTATGATCAGGGGCCGCTATCGATCACGCCCCTCAAATCCGGCACCCCGGCCTTGGTCAGCGGCTACTGGACGACCCCGTCACAGACCCGCACGCTGCGTTTTATCGCACAGGGCGAACTCGCCCCTTCACTTTCAACCACTGAAGACACCCTGTGGCACCTCGATCATGAAGCTGAATCGCCCGACGATGTACCGGAGGCACAGTCATGAGCGTGACCATGCCACACCCTGACTACCTCGCCCAACTGGAGCGACACGCCCCCGCCTTTACTTTTACCGACAACCATGACGTGGCCGTCACCCGTCTGGGGCTGTCTATTACCCTGTATTTTAAACAGGGCTACACCCTGGAAAAACGCCACAAGATACTCGCCTGCTACCGGCGCTTTCGTGAAGAGTTCGATACCCATCTGCGCTTCCATGCCCACGAGTTCAAAGGCATGAAAAAATACAGTCCGGAGAATATCGCCAAAGTCGAAGCGGCTATCCTGAACAAGGGCATCTACGACCAAAGCAGTTGGGATATCAGCGATGCCAAAAACATGGGCGAAGCCCCCAACTGCCTGATGCGCTATCTGGACTCCCGCGAAGCGGGCGGTGATCAACAGAACTCTTATCTCACGCTGGTTTTGCCCTGGTTTTACCTCAAAGACCTACAGGGTATGGCACGTTTTACCGACTGGCTCACCTACCTGTGCCAGCAACTGGAGCCGGACAGCGGCGACTGCGGTCACTGCCTGAACCTGCCGCAGGACTATGATGACTATTGCCCTCTCGAATACGATCTGGCCAGACGCTATCCTTCACTTCAGGTCAATGCCAACGCCTTTGCTGCCAAAAGGCATTACACCGATAGCACCCGCGGCGTGAACTGGATCACCGTGTTACACAACCGCTATATCTCCCGATTAGGCGGGGAGGACTGGGTGCGTAAAGAACTGGCTAAAACCCCGGACATCAGCATTACTCCCTATCCCGGTGGCCTGTTGATCCGTGCCGGGCAGTACCCGGATCTGACTCCGCTGACCGATGGCTTATCGCCCCAGTATCTGGCCGTTAACCAGTTGCTCCGTCCGATACGCGTTCAACCGCAGGAAGGCCACTCCCTGCATTTTTATGGCGTCAACCAGTTCGATGAGCAATCAACCCGAGCCTGGTACGCCCGCTATGATCAGGGGCCACTATCGATCACGCCCCTCAAATCCGGCACCCCGGCCTTGGTCAGCGGCTACTGGACGACCCCGTCACAGACCCGCACCCAGCGTTTTATCGCACAAGGCGAACTCGCCCCCTCGCTTTCACCCACGGAAGACACACTGTGGCACCTCGATCATGAAGCCGAATCGCCCGACGATGTACCGGAGGCACAACAATGAGGACGGTGATACAGGGAAAGAAAGTCATTCTGGTGGGTGATACGACAACAACCGGCGGTAAAGTGCTTAGTGGTTCTGCGTTAGCCAATCAAACACAGGCAATAGCACGTCAAGGAGACCCCGTATTTTGCCCAGTCTGCAAGGTAACAGGCATAATTAGCGAAGGCAGTACACTCGCCAACATTGCAGGCAACCCCATCGCACTCGAAGGGCACACCGTCACTTGCGGTTGCCCTGATGGCTGCACGTTAGTCGCCTTGGCATAACATTCTGTGTCATCGACTTGTCCGAGAAAATTGCCCCTGTCATAGACATGATAGGGGCAATAGCCGTTACAAATATACCCGCAAGTATTCCGCCAGACACAGAATCGCCATTGCCTGACCGTACGGCATGGAGGTCAACGCGATATTGCGGTAGAAATCCAGATCATTACCCATCGCGGTGCCGAATGATACCTGCGTCAGTTCACCGTCCTGATTAACGTGATTAATCACGCCGCGAATGGCTTTCTCCGCTACCTCTGCGTAGCTCGGGTCGACGTAGCGCTTGCGTACCGCTTTCAGGATCCCGTAGGCAAAACCAGCGGTTGCCGAGCTTTCAAGGTACGAATTCGGATCGTCGATCAGCGTGTGCCACAGGCCGCTGTCATCCTGATATTTCGCCAATGCTTCAATCTGGCTTTCCAGCACCTGCAACAGGAAGCGACGCGTCGCGTTGTTTTCCGGCAGATCCAGTAGTTCGATAAATTCAGGAATAACGATCGTCAGCCAGCTGTTTCCACGTGCCCAGCGCGCTTTGGCATAGTTGTGCTGCCCTTCGAACGTCCAGCCGTGGAACCACAGGCCGCTTTCGCGATCCATCAGATATTGCACGTGCAGCAGGAACTGATATGTGGCTTCTTCTACAAACTCCGGCCGGTTTAACAGCTTGCCGATTTTCGCCAGCGGCAACACGCTCATCATCAGCGTGTCGTCCCACAGCTGCTGGTGGTTTTCGTTGTTATAAACAATGTGCTGCAAGCCCTGCTTGTTCGTGCGCGGCATTTCATACATCACCCACTCCGCCCAGCGCTCCAGATACGGCAGCCAGCGGGCATCGCCCGTTTCTTCATAGCGATAAGCCAGCGTCAGGAACGGGCACACGGTGTTCACGTTCTTCGTCGGTGTGCCTTCCGCCAGACGTTCAGTAAACCAGTCGTCAATGATGGCGCGCATCTGCTCGTCACCTGTCTGCTGGTAATACTGATAAATCCCGTACAGCCCGATGCCGTGCGTCCACTCCCATCCCGCCCAGCCTTTGGTATCAATCACCCGACCATCGTCCAGCCGTAACAAGAACTCACCGGTTTTATCCTCGATATTCACCAGGTTGTCGGTGATACGGCAAATCAGCGCCTTCAGATCCTCACGGGAGATGAAGCGTTCCGGCTGACGTAAAAGCGGGCTATGTTTTACACTGAATACGGTCATAGTCATTCATCCAATTGAGTTATCAGTTAACAGTTCAATACAGTTACGACTGCGTGGCGTGCGTGACCGGCTTGTCACCTTTATGACGGTTCAGGTAGCCGATATTGTTGTTGCCCCACAGCGATTCATACGGCATACCCGCCAGCATTTCGACCGTGGCCCGCGCCTGCGGCGTAATATTCTCCGGCACAGGCCGCCCGGCTTCACGCATTTTCAGCGTCTCTTCACGCAGCACGCTGTGCGTTTGCAGGTTAAGTTTAAAGCGCAGAGAAACCAGGAAGCCCAGTGCCAGCACGCCCACGGTGCCGAAGCTCAAAATCATCAGAATGGTGTGGCTAACGCCCGGCGCCTGTACGCTCTGCCCGGATACGAAGCCGGAGAGTTGCAACACAATCCCCACCAGCATCACCGCACCCGCCTGAGAGGCTTTACGGGTCAGCGTCATAATCCCAGCGAAGATCCCTTCACGACGCTGCGCGGTGATCACTTCATCCACATCCGCGATGTAAGTGTAGGTGTTCCACGGTACGTAGTTGATCCCGCCGCGCCCGATACCCGCCAGTGCAGAGATCAACAGTAATAGAGAGAAGGTGTCATGCAGGCCGCTGTACCACAGGACAGCGTAGGAGAGTGCACTCAGGCCAAATAAGCACACAACCAGACGGTAAGACGGCGCAGGCCCAAAGCGAATACACAGCGGGATCATGCCGATAACCGCGATGAATTGCAGAATCGCCATGGTGCCCATCAGGTTCGACGCCATCGTCGGGCTTTGCATCAGCACAAAGACCACGTAGTAAGTGAACACGGCATTGAACACATCCTGCGCGATATACCCACCCAGATACATACCGAGATGCTGGCGGAAAATGCGAATACGCAGCGTGGAAACCAGCTCAACGTTCAGCCGTTTCAGGCTTTGGCCTAACGTCAGAGACTGACGCTCCTTCTCCGCCCGCAGCGACGCTTCCGACATCTGATCGCGTGGCCGTTCCCAGGTAAAGAAATAGACCAACGTCAGCACCAGCGCACAGATAACGGAGAACACCAGACTCGAATAGAAGAAGGACACCGCATTGTCTTTGCCAAAGTAGCCCAGCAGAATACCCGGTAGAAACGCGGCCAAAATGGCAGAAAGCTGCGCTAACGCGATACGTGCGCCGGAGAACTTGGTTTTCTGTTTGAAATCGTCGGTCATTTCCGGCACCAGCGTTTCATACGGCACCAGCACCATGGTGTACACGACATCAAACAGCAAGTAGGTCAACAAATAGTACCAGTAGCTCATATCCCCCACCCACATGAAGCTGTAGCTGAACACGAAGGGAATACCGAGCAAAATAAAGAATTTACGGCGGCCAAAGCGTTTGCCGAGCCAGGTTGAACCGAAGTTATCGGTCAGGAAGCCCATCAGCGGGCTAACGACGGCATCGAGCACGCGCGCCATCGCAAAAATGAAAGTGGCCTCAATCGGCGTTAAGCCACAGAACGTGGTATAAAAATAGAGTAACCAAGCGGCCGTCAGCGCGGTAGTACCCGCACCAAGAAAGTCCCCTGAACCGTAGGCTAAATAGTTAGCCAAACCGATCTTACGCGTTTTCATCGCTATCCTTCCCCGAACATTTTAGTTATGAAGGTGTCACGCTGATACGGTAGCGCCCGGCGATCGTGAAAACCTTTGCGCTTTTGCCACCACGCCGCCCACGCTGGCAGCACGGGGAAGATTAGTGCGATCCGCTTCAAAGATTTTATAAAAAGCCATTTTAACTGAACAAAACCAACAGTTCGTTTATAGCGATCACAGGATGAAAAGTGAGGAACGAGAAAGAAAAAAGGCGGAACAGGCTACGAGCTACGCCTCATTATGTCTTGAAAAACAGCATTTTTTGACAGAGAACGAGATTATCGCCGCACTCAAAGGGTAATCGGCGCTATCCCCTCATTCGTCTGTGTCTAAAAAAAACAGGGTCGCATCAGCCTAGTGATGCGGCCCTACTCTGAAGCAATCGATCTCATTCAGGGGGAGACAAAATAGTATTTACCTGCTGCGCGGTTAAATCGAAGCCATAAAAGCGCTGATAGAAGTCATGCGTCTCTTTTGCCATATCAATGTGCTGCATCTGCTGCGGGTACAGCGTTTTTGCCAACCAAAGAAATTGCAGCGCCTGCTCCGACGTTTCCCGACACCACCAGAACATGCCCAGCGGATTCGCATAGACGCGCCCCTGTTTTACCGCCCGTAGCTGCTGCCACTGCGCATCCTGACGAATCGCCTTCGCATCCCCAGCCCGCATCGTAATAATCACATCAGGTTCGGCCTGAAAAATTTGCTCAAGCGAAACGGGCGCGGTAGTGACACCAGAACGGCTAAACCACGGCTCAGCCACGTTGATCGCACCACCCAAATCCATCCAATCCTGATTCAGTGAAGGGCGTCCCGATGTGGTTAACGGATCGCCAACCGCATGGTAGACCTTTACACGCTGCTGTGACGGAATGTTCTGGATCACCTCCGTCACTCGCCTGACGTTATCCTGATAGTAGGCGGCAAAATCCTGTGCCCGACGCGATGCGTCCGGCCCCAGAATCTCACCGGTAATCAGCGTGCGTTCTACCATCGCAGCCAGTGAGTTATAGCGGAGCGGCACAATAGCGATCCCCGCCTTACTCAGCGCCTCGGCCTCAGCAACCGACACGCTGTCCGACACGAAAAAGACCTGAGCGCGGCGAGAAATCAACGCTTCCGTGTTAATTCCCATGTTTCCGCTATGAGCGACCAGCGAAGCCTGCGTAATGGACGGCACAAACTGGCGGAACAGTGGCATATCGCGCACGAGTTTGGTCGTCCCGACAATACGATCGCCATAGCCCAGCATAGCCAGTATCGAATTTTGCGCATTCCACGAGGTAGCAACGCGCTCAACCGTTTCGGGCACCGTTACAGTACGATCGCCGTAATAGTGAATCGTCCGCTGCGGTGGTTTAGGCGTTTCCGCCTGAACCAGATGCACACCGGATAAACTCACCGCCAACAGCACTAACGCATTGAGCAGAAACTCATGGTATCGCGTGGCAAGGTAACGTTTCCGCATCACACTCACCAGTCAACGGTCAGAGAAGCGCGGATTTCACGCGGTTCACCGACAAAAGCGTTGGCACCGCCGTTAATGCCATCCGTGCTGCCGGGGAAAACAGATGCCCAGTAGCGTTCATTGGTGACGTTATTAAGTGCCACACGAAATGCTGCTGGCTTATCGTACAGCTTGAAGCCGTAGCGCGTGCCCAAATCCAGCGTCACATAGCTATCCGCCCAGACAGTATTGGTATCATTGGCGGCACGTTTACCGGTGTAGTGGAGGTTCGCGATATAGACCAGATTAGGCGCTGATGGATGGCTATATTCCGTCAGCAGGTTGGCCTGAAACTTCGGCACTCCAACCACCCGTTTATCACGCGTTGCCGCTAATGCGGTATCTTTCAGCTTCGGATCCAGCAGCGTCATGCTGCCATAGAGGTGCAAACCGGAAAGCACTTCACCATCCGCCATCAACTCCAGACCGGTGTTAACCTGATTACCCTGCTCTTTGAATATGTTATCTGATGCGACATACGCGAAGGGGCGTTCCAAACGGAAAAGGGCCGCGTTCAGGTTCAGCCCATCCCACTGAGATTTCACCCCCGCTTCATACTGGGTACTGCGGTAAGGCTTGAGCGTCTGCCCTTTATTCACCACATAGTCATCTGTTGGCGCGGTACCGCCCTGCTCCAGCGAATCGGCATAAGCGACATAGGTCATCACGTTAGGTAAAGGTTTGTACATCAGCGACACCGTCGGGCTGGTACCCGTATCGCGAGTCACTTCACCATCAGCGCCAAAGCTGCGTGAGGTGATCCAACTTTGGCTCACCACCCCCATCGCCGACCAGCGATCGTTGAACGTGATGGTATCGCCAGCCGTGATAGCCTGCTGACTGGTGCGCGACGACTTATAGCGACCAGAACCCACATAAAAGCGTCCGTCGCTAGGGTCAGCATAAGGACGTGGAGCATCAAATGCACTGGAACCTAACGTATAGGGCTTCGGATTCCCCAGCGCCGCATAGTTCGTCCACTGATAACCCGTGGTGCTAAAGACGACGTCATGAGAAGGCCCGGCAGTATCAATATGGCCATTCAGTTGCAGCGTATTGCTCAATACCTTAAAGCGCCCCGCAGAGTATGGCTGGGTCAATTTAGAGGTAACCGTTCCGTCCTTTTGAATCGCATTGCTCAGCGAGCGCATACCGCGATCGGCGGTTTGATAGCCCACCCCACCCGAGGCATACCAGTTATTATTGAAGTAGTGTTTCAAACGGGTGCTGGCTGTTTTGGTGATGAGATCGAGACCGGCAAAACTCTGCCCGTATCCCTGTTTCGTCACATCCGGTGCGCTGGGTAACTGAATCGTCGGCCCATAGGAAAACCCACCGGCATAGCCCATTTTCCTGAAGCGATACTCGCTGGCGTTCACTTCCAACACCGTATCGGGAGAAATATTCCAGTCAAATGCCACGCTGGCTAGCTGTCGTCTCAGGGTGCTGTTGCTGATACTCCCTTCGCCTTCATCGTGCAGCAAGTTGATGCGGTAACCGAACTGGTTTTCGTCCCCCAGATGCCCACCAAGATCGGCATGCCCCATCGCGGCACCTTTACCGGAATAGCCCACGGTAAAGCGGTTCAACGTCTGCGCCGTGGGTCTTTTTTGTGTGAAGTTAAATTGGCCAGACGGGCTGGCGGGTCCGTACAATGCGCCAGTCAGGCTGTTAATGACATCCAGTCGCTCCAGCATTTCCACCGGAAAGGCAGTGGTGGAAATAATGTTTAGCCCATCCAACCGACTGTTCGCCAGCACGTCGCCTTGCATACCGCGACTTTGCGGACGACCTACATCAATGCCGCCCCGCGCTTGCATTTGGCTGGATGCGCTGTATTTCAGGAGGTCGTTAACGTTTTTCGCCTGCTGATTAGCAATCATGGCTTCCGTCACGGTCGTGGTCGAATACGGCGTGTCCAGTCTTGAACGTTTACCCAACGGCCCGATTTCCACATCATTGGTCGCCATACCTGCGCCAGCCAGATTCACATTCGCCTCACTATGTTCTGCCTTGACGATCATCACGTCAGCCGCTTTTGCCTTCTCGCTGACATTGCTCGTTGCAGGTTCAGCGCTCAGTACCGGTGGAACAACCACCATTAATGCTGGTAATAACCACGGTGCTTTTTTTCTATTATTTTTTTTGGGGCTTTCATCTGCTATGTCCCTGTTGGTCAATATCATGTCAATTATCGATATGTAATTTTTTATATATCGCTACATACTATACAGACATGACAGGAAGAAAATAAGGCGAGCGATAGAGAGATTTATTTTATAAAACGTTGAATTTAAAAAATTAAAATATAAAAACGAGGTGTATAGCTGATACCTCAAAGGGAGCATCCGCTATTCAACGAAAGGAAGAGATGAGCGATAAGCGCGTTGCGGCGCAACGGCAGGAAGGATGGCGATAAAAAAATCCAGAAACGCTTTCGCGCTTCTGGATTTTTATCGTTAATCACATTGATACGTATCAGGCTGCCTTCTCGGCTACCGGATTACGCTCAAGACGTAATTACTGACCTTTAACTTCTTTCAGGCCGTTGAACGGCGCAGAGTCACCCAGTGCTTCTTCGATACGGATCAGCTGGTTGTATTTAGCAACACGGTCAGAACGGCTCATAGAACCCGTTTTGATCTGGCCTGCTGCTGTACCGACTGCCAGGTCAGCGATGGTGGCATCTTCAGTCTCACCTGAACGGTGAGAGATAACCGCCGTGTAGCCTGCATCTTTCGCCATTTTAATTGCAGCCAGCGTTTCGGTCAGAGAACCGATCTGGTTGAATTTGATCAGGATAGAGTTAGCGATGCCTTTATCGATACCTTCTTTCAGGATCTTGGTGTTGGTTACGAACAGATCGTCACCAACCAGCTGGATTTTGTCGCCCAGAACTTTGGTCTGGTAAGCGAAGCCAGCCCAATCAGATTCGTCCAGACCGTCTTCGATAGAGACGATTGGGTACTGTTTGGTCAGATCTTCCAGGAAGTGGGTGAATTCTTCAGAGGTGAACGCTTTGTTGCCTTCGCCAGCCAGAACGTATTTACCGTCTTTGTAGAATTCAGATGCTGCGCAGTCCATCGCCAGCGTGATGTCTTTGCCCAGCTCGTAGCCTGCTGCTGTTACCGCTTCTGCGATAACAGCCAGCGCTTCGGCGTTGGAACCCAGGTTTGGCGCATAGCCACCTTCGTCACCAACAGCAGTCCCCATACCTTTGGATTTCAGAACTTTCGCCAGAGTGTGGAACACTTCAGAACCCATACGGATGGCTTCTTTCAGCGTTTTCGCGCCAACAGGCTGAATCATGAACTCTTGGATATCAACGTTGTTATCCGCGTGCTCGCCGCCGTTGATGATGTTCATCATTGGCAGTGGCATAGAGTATTTGCCTGGGGTGCCGTTCAGTTCAGCGATGTGGGCATACAGTGGCAGGCCTTTTGACGCTGCTGCTGCTTTAGCCGCAGCCAGAGAAACGGCCAGAATGGCGTTAGCACCAAACTTGGATTTGTTCTCAGTACCGTCCAGGTCGATCATGATCTTGTCGATGTTCGCCTGATCTTTCGCGTCTTTACCCAGTACAGCCTGAGCAATCGGGCCGTTAACCGCAGCAACAGCTTTCGTTACGCCTTTGCCCAGAAAACGGGATTTGTCACCGTCACGCAGTTCCAGCGCTTCGCGAGAGCCAGTAGAAGCTCCTGATGGCGCAGCAGCCAGACCTACAAAACCACCTTCCAGATGAACTTCAGCTTCAACAGTTGGGTTTCCGCGTGAGTCGATGATTTCACGGCCGATGACTTTAACAATTTTGGACATTAGATTTTCCTCAGTACAAGTTAAACTAAAACTTTAGATAGAACTAAAACCCTAGACGAACAACGCGCGATAGCGATCGCGCGTTGCTGATATAACTCTTACTTCACCTGACGCTTCTGGTATGCGCCAGCGGCTTTGACAAAGCCGGCAAACAGGGGATGTCCATCTCGCGGTGTCGATGTGAATTCCGGGTGGAATTGACAGGCAACGAACCAAGGATGATCGGGTAACTCGACAATCTCCACCAGTTTGCGGTCGGCGGAAAGACCAGCAACCCGTAATCCCGCCGCTTCAATCTGTTTCAACAGCATGTTGTTAACTTCATAACGGTGACGGTGACGTTCGATAATCGTCTGCTCACCGTACATCTGACGCACCAGACTGCCTTCGGTCAGATGGCATTGCTGCCCGCCAACGCGCATGGTGCCGCCCAGATCGCTGGCTTCATCACGGACTTCAACATTACCGTTCTCATCACGCCATTCCGTGATCAACGCAACCACAGGGTACTTACAGTCTGGCACAAACTCCGTTGAGTTTGCCCCTTCCATCCCAGCAACGTTACGGGCAAATTCCATTAATGCGACCTGCATCCCCAGGCAAATGCCCAGATAAGGGATATTATTCTCACGGGCGTAATTCGCCGACATGATTTTCCCTTCGACGCCGCGATAGCCAAAACCGCCCGGAATCAGAATCGCGTCTAAATCTTTCAATACTTCAACACCACGGGTTTCAACGTCCTGTGAGTCGATTAGCTTGATATTTACCGTCAGACGGTTCTTCAACCCGCCGTGTTTCAGGGCTTCAATAACGGATTTGTAGGCATCCGGCAGCGCAACATATTTGCCGACCATACCGATAGTCACTTCACCGCCCGGATTGGCTTCTTCATACACAACCTGTTCCCATTCTGACAGGTTGGCTTCGGGACAGTTCAAGCTGAATCGTTTACAAATATAATCGTCCAGCCCCTGTGATTTCAATAGCGACGGGATTTTATAAATCGAATCAATGTCTTTAAGGGATATTACTGCTTTTTCCGGCACATTACAGAATAAAGCAATTTTTGCACGCTCGTTGGCAGGCACGGTGCGGTCAGAACGGCAAATCAGCACGTCAGGCTGAATACCGATAGAAAGCAGTTCTTTAACGGAGTGCTGTGTTGGCTTAGTTTTCACTTCACCCGCCGCCGCCAGATACGGCACCAGCGTCAGGTGCATAAACAGCGTGTGTTCGCGACCCACTTGCACTGCCATCTGCCGAATCGCTTCAAGGAACGGTAAAGATTCGATATCGCCGACGGTACCGCCGATTTCGACCAGAACGACATCGTGGCCTTCGCCACCTTCAATGATGCGTTCTTTAATCGCGTTGGTGATATGCGGGATCACCTGAATGGTCGCACCCAGATAGTCGCCACGGCGCTCTTTGCGCAAGACATCAGAGTAAATACGGCCAGTGGTGAAGTTATTGCGGCGCGACATTTTGGTGCGGATGAACCGCTCGTAGTGACCCAAGTCCAGATCGGTTTCGGCACCGTCTTCGGTGACAAACACTTCACCGTGCTGCGTCGGGCTCATCGTGCCCGGATCCACGTTGATGTACGGGTCCAGTTTCATGATGGTAACGTTGAGGCCACGGGCTTCAAGAATAGCCGCCAGAGAGGCTGCGGCAATGCCTTTACCCAGAGAGGAAACGACCCCGCCGGTCACAAAAATATAATTAGTTGTCATGCTGAACCTGAGAGTTTAGGTTTAAAGACGATGGAGGTACCAAGACGGGAAAGTAGTATACCTGAACCTGATGAACGCCACAAATGTTCGTTTTACACAATGTGGCGATTCCAACACACTCGAAGGCGAAGTAAAACCGCTCTCACCACAACCAATAATCACCTTTAATAACAATATAATAAACTCATTAAAATAGATAAAAATATAGTTTGTGATTAAAAATGGATTAATGGCCTATTTCCTGTTTTTTAACCTGCTGCCATGCGGCTTCCATTTCATCCAGCATCGCCTGTTCCAGCGTTTTTCCCGATGCCGTAACGATTTGTTCTACCTCACGAAAACGACGCGTAAACTTGCGATTTGCCGCCTGTAACGCATTCTCAGCCTTGTGTCCCAGATGACGAGAGAGATTGACTGTAGCGAACAATAAATCACCAATCTCTTCACCTAATTTTTCTTCATCGACAACAGCTTGCCGCGCCTCGAACATCACCTCATCAATCTCTTCATACACTTTATCGAGCACCGGCCCCAGGCTGTCCCAATCGAAGCCAACAGAGGCACAACGCTGCTGAATTTTTTGCGCTTTCATCAAGGCAGGCAGCGCATCAGGAATATCATCCAACGGCGAGTGGCGATCTTTTTCCGCCCGTTCCTGCGCTTTGGTCTGCTCCCAGTTTGCCAGCACGGCATCGCTGTCCGTCAGCGTCAGATCGCCGAAAATATGCGGATGGCGGCGCTCCAGCTTATCGCTGATGGCGTTACACACGTCGGAGAAATCGAACAAGCCCTTTTCCTGCGCCATTTGCGCGTAAAACACCACCTGAAACAGCAAATCCCCTAACTCACCGCGCAAATCATCAAAATCCTGACGGCTGATGGCGTCCAGCACTTCATACGTTTCTTCCAGCGTATAAGGCGCAATGGTGTCAAAAGTCTGTTTTTTGTCCCACGGACAACCATTTTCAGGATCGCGCAGGGTTTTCATGATGGCGAGCAGGCGCTCGACGGAGGATAGATTCATTGAATTCTCGATTATAAAATAAACAGGAAATAAGGTGCGCAAAAGTCTGCACCAACATCTCCGCAGTGAACGGTGTCTCTTAGCCACGTTTTATGCAAATGTGGGAGGATTTCGTGCGCCACAATACCGCCATTTTAATGCTACGTCGTAGCACGCGCCCGACATAGGGGGCTGTGCCAGCCACCTATGAACCCAGGCTTTTGGCTAAATTATGTCGCTGCGCGATGCCTTCGTCGGTATCAGGCTTAACGGACCGCTTGCGACACGCTCCCTGCGTGGCGCAAGCTTTCGCCGCGTCCCTGCGGCTCATCCTAAGCCTGCTATCTCCTCAGCATAATTTTTTACGCCGGATAACAGCCAACAACGCTTACATCCCTACATCATTTTCGTCTAAAGACGGTCGATGATGGAAAGGCTGGCAAGAGTCATGCCCCCTGCTGTCGCCTTGCGTCGATCACATCCGGTAGTTGGTTGAGCTTCGCCAGAATGCGGCCCAGTACTTGCAGGTTGTAGATCTCAATATCCATATCAATCGTGGCCAGTTGCTGTTTGGTGTCGCTGCGGCTAGCGACGCCCAACACGTTGACCTTCTCATTCGCCAGAATCGTGGTGATATCCCGTAGCAGGCCGCTACGATCGTTGGCAATCACCCTCACCACCAGCGAGTAGCCGCTGGAGTAGCTTTCACCCCATACCGCGTCCACAATCCGCTCCGGCGAACTGGCTCGCAGTTCGTCCAGCTGTTCACAGTCAGCACGGTGAATCGAAATTCCCCGTCCGCGCGTGATAAACCCAGTGATCTCATCACCCGGAATCGGCTGACAGCAGCGGGCAATGTGATGCATCAGGTTACCAACCCCTTCAACAACCACCCGGCCATTGTCTTTGTTATTGCTACGTGCTGGCGGCTGATGCGTTTTTTGCGTCAGTTGGCGCAGGGCTTCGCGATCCAACTCTTCCGCACTCGGCTGTTTTAGCTGCGATTGCAGGAAATTCACCATCTGGTTCAAACGCACATCACCGCCGCCAATCGCAGCCAGCAATTCATCCAGCGAGTTCACGTTATAGCGCGGCAGCAGCAGTTTTTCTGCCGCTTTCAGGCTAATCCCCAAATGCGCCAGTTCGTCATCCAGAATCTGTCGACCCGCCAGAATGTTTTTGTCGCGATCTTGTTTACGGAACCAGTTCTGGATCTTGGATCGTCCGCGACTGGTGGTGATATACCCCAGATTCGGATTCAGCCAGTCACGGCTTGGGTTCGGCTGCTTCTGGGTGATAATTTCAATCTGATCGCCCATTTGCAGTTGGTAGGTAAACGGCACAATACGCCCACCGATTTTCGCCCCGATACAGCGGTGCCCGATATCGCTGTGGATGTGATACGCGAAGTCCAGCGGCGTGGAACCAGCAGGAAGATCGACCACATCACCTTTCGGCGTAAAGACATAGACGCGATCGTCGAATACCTGGCTACGGACTTCATCCAGCACGTCATTCGAGTCGGCCACTTCTTCCTGCCAGGCAAGCAGTTTACGCAGCCAGGCAATGCGCCCTTCATAGCCAGAACGCCCGCCCACCGAGGTGCCTTCTTTGTATTTCCAGTGTGCTGCGACGCCCAGTTCGGCATCTTCATGCATCTGACGCGTGCGAATCTGAATTTCGAGCGTCTTCCCGCCCGGTCCTAACACCACGGTGTGGATAGATTGATAGCCATTCGGTTTGGGGTTAGCGACGTAGTCGTCAAACTCGTCCGGCAGATGACGATAGTGCGTATGCACGATACCGAGCGCCCCGTAGCAGTCCTGCAAGCGCTCAACAACAATACGAACCGCACGCACATCGAACAATTCATCGAACGACA
Source organism: Pectobacterium araliae (assembly GCF_037076465.1). Taxonomy (NCBI): domain Bacteria; kingdom Pseudomonadati; phylum Pseudomonadota; class Gammaproteobacteria; order Enterobacterales; family Pectobacteriaceae; genus Pectobacterium; species Pectobacterium araliae. Next base: position 3,561,950 of record NZ_AP028908.1, read on the forward strand.
GCGCTTTTTTCTGCATCTTGCGCCAGATGCTGTAGATATGTTTGGGACGGCCGTAGATCTCTGCCTGCACGCCTTCTTCTTTCATCGCATCGCGCAGCGTTTTGACAAAATCGTCAATGTACTGCGCACGATCGATACGGCGCTCGTGCAGCAATTTGGCGATTTTTTTATATTCATCAGGATGCAGGTAGCGGAAACAGAAATCCTCAAGCTCCCACTTCAACTGGCCGATGCCCAGGCGGTTAGCCAGCGGCGCGTAGATATTGGTACACTCTTTGGCCGCCAATACCCGTTCTTCTTCCGGGGCATCTTTCACTTCTCGCAGGTGCGCAATCCGCTCGGCGAGCTTGATCACCACGCAGCGGAAATCTTCCACCATCGCCAGCAGCATGCGGCGGATGTTATCAACCTGCTCAGACGCGCCCGAATCATTCTGCGTCGCTTTGAGCTGGCGGATTGCATCCATATCGCGCACGCCATGCACCAAATCAACGATGTTTTTCCCAAACGCGGCTTCCAGCGTCGGTTCATCGACGACGTTCGCATCTGCGAGCGGAAAGAGCAGCGCCGCACGCATGCTGTCATTGTCCATGCTGAGCGTGGACAGGATTTCCACCATTTCGATGCCGCGCCACAGCAATAACGAGGCATCGGCGTGATCTTGCGTTTGCTGTTCACAGTAACGCCAGGTTTCGGCTAAACGTTCACACGATTGCTGACTGGCAATGCCCAGTGAAGCAATCCACGCGTCAGGGACAAATTCACCTGCCGTATTCAAATGCGCACTTCTTACCGCAACCATAATTTCTCCCTACGTTACCCTTCACCTTGCAAATGACGTTGTATTTCTGCTTATTACGCCTTCCGCGTGCCGGAGTCGTGCAAAAACAGTGCCATCGATTCAAGGTGTCCGGTATGTGGAAACATATCCAACATCGCGACATTTGCCAGTCGGTAACCGGCTGCGAGTAAGACTTTGCTGTCGCGTGCTAGCGTTGTGGCATTACAGGAAACATACACCACCCGTTTCGGTGCCAGTCTGGTTATCTGCTCCATCACGCCTGCTGCGCCTGCACGTGCCGGATCAAGTAATATCTTATCAAAACCCTGGGCCGCCCACGGCTGCTGCGTAACATCATCTTCAAGATTTTGGTGAAAAAATGTGACATTCGACAGCGCATTGCGCCGGGCATTCTCTCGCCCTTTCTCGACTAGCGCCGTCACGCCTTCCACACCGACAACGCTGGCAGCACGCTGTGCCAGCGGCAGCGTGAAATTGCCCATGCCGCAAAACAGATCCAATATTCTATCCTGCGGTTGCACATCCAGCCACGTTAGCGCCTGCGCGACCATCTGCTGGTTAACTGCGTCATTGACCTGAATAAAATCACGCGGGCTAAATGCCAGCGTCAGCCCGGCGACGTGATAGACCGGCTCTTCGCCGTGTAGACACGTCAGCGAGTCGGCATCCGGTGCCAGATAAACCGAGACACGCTGCTGCTGGGCAAAATCACGCAACGCCTGCTCATCCGATGGATGCAGCGGATCGAGATGCCGCAGCACCAGCAGCGGACCATTCTCCGCCTGCACCAATTCCGCATGCCCAAGACGCTTCACCGCTTTTAGTCGGCTCAAACAGTCGCGCAGCGGTTGCAGCAGCGCTTCAAGTTCGGGACGCAATACCGGACAGGCTTTGATATCCACCAGATCGTGAGAATTTGACTGCCGGTAGCCCATCAACAATCGTTGCTCTTTTGCCTGAAAGTATAACGCAAGCCGCGCACGCCGCCGATAGGCATAAGGTGTGCCCGCAATGAGCGAGGCTGCTGGCAGTTCAACGCCTGTTTCTCGCGTCATCATGCGTATCAATGCCGCTGTTTTGCTGCTCTGCTGCAACGCAATTTCTGCATGCTGCTGCTGACAACCGCCACAGCGGGTAAAATGAGGGCACGGCGGCTCAACGCGCTGCGGGCTCAGCGTCAGCAGGCGTTTAAGTTTGGCATGTGAAAACTGACGCTTCTCTTCCGTCAGTTGCACTTCGGCTTGCTCTCCCGGCAGCACACCTGTGACAAACACCGTCTTGCCTTCGTGACGCGCCACGCCCTGTCCAAACGGGTCAAGTGACGTGACCGTAACAGTGAGGTTCTTAGCAGGAACTGCTTTCCGGGTCGTCACACGCCGGTTTGGAGAGTAGAATTGCGCCATAATGTACTATCGATTTATCTCTTGAGTTGAACGGCAGTATCGTATAACTAAATTAAATAATAGGGTGCCAAGCATCCTCTAATTCTCCCACATTGGAACCTCATGACCAAATACAGTCTTCGTGCACGGATGTTGATACTGATTTTGGCGCCGACGCTGATGATCGGGCTGCTGCTCAGCTCGTTTTTCGTTATCCATCGTTACAATCAGTTGCAGTCGCAGTTAGCCGATTCGGGGACCAGTATCATTGAGCCACTGGCGACCATCAGCGCGTACGCCATTACCCATCACCAAATGGACACCATTCCGGCATTAATCAATACGCTCCATCGCCGCCACTCTGCGATTATTCGCACCATTAGCGTATTCGATGCCCGAAATCAGCTCCTGGCCACCACCAATGTACGCAATAACGTGACCTTACAGCCGCTCAGTAGCGATGCGCTTTCGTACAATAAACTGCACCTGCACCACACAAGTGATGCGCTAATTCTGCACATGCCGATCGTCAATGACAGCGAATTTATGCTGGGAAGCGCGATGCCCGTACTGCCCGGAATCACTACGCCTCTCGGCTATCTGGTGATTGAGCTGGATACCAGCACTATTCAGCTTCAGCAGTACCAGGAAATTTTCATCGCCGCACTCCTGCTGCTGCTGTCTTTAGGTGCCGCAGTCCTTTTTGCCTACCGTCTGATGCGAGATGTCACCACCCCGATCCGCAATATGTTGGATACCGTCGATCGCATTCGCCGTGGGCAATTAGATAGTCGGGTTGAAGGTTACATGCTCGGCGAGTTGGATATGCTGAAAAACGGCATCAACTCGATGGCGATGTCACTGACTGCCTACCATGAAGAAATGCAGCAAAACATCGATCAGGCGACCTACGATCTGCGAGAGACGCTGGAGCAAATGGAGATCCAAAACGTCGAGCTGGATCTCGCCAAAAAGCGCGCGCAGGAAGCCGCACGCATCAAGTCCGAGTTTCTGGCGAATATGTCACATGAGCTGAGAACGCCGCTGAATGGCGTGATCGGCTTCACCCGCCAGACGTTGAAAACCCCATTGAACACCACCCAGACTGACTACCTACTCACCATTGAGCGATCTGCCAATAACCTGCTAAATATTATTAACGATGTACTGGATTTCTCGAAGCTGGAGGCAGGAAAGCTGGTGCTGGAAGATATTCCATTCTCCCTGCACAGCACATTGGACGACGTTGTGATGTTGCTGGCGCATACAGCACATGAAAAAGGGTTAGAGCTGACGCTCAGTATTCAGAATGACGTTCCCGAACAGTATGTTGGCGATCCGCTACGGATACAGCAAATCATCACCAACCTGCTGGGCAATGCGATTAAATTTACCGAACAAGGCAACATTGACATTAGAGTAGAGAAACGGCGGCAGGAACACCACCAGATTCAGCTAGAGGTTCAAATACGCGATACTGGCATCGGCATCGCCGAGTTACAGCAATCGCAACTGTTTCAGGCCTTCCGTCAGGCTGACACCAGTATTTCACGCCGTCATGGCGGCACGGGGCTTGGGTTGGTCATCACTCAGCGTTTGGTCAAAGAGATGGGGGGTGACATCAGTTTCCAAAGCCAACTTAACAAAGGTTCGACCTTCTGGTTCCATATCACGCTGCCGCTCAATCCCCACGCCATGCCAACCGAACCGGCCTATACGATGCTGCGAGGTAAACATCTGGCCTACGTCGAGTACCATCCTATCGCTGCACAGGCCACACTGGACATCCTGAGCCAGACGCCGTTGATGGTGAGTTACAGCCCGACGTTTGAGCAATTGCCAGAAGGGGAGTTTGATATCCTGCTGCTCGGTATTCCGGTGCAATATCGCAATACGCTGCTCGACTATACCCCCAGATTGCGCGATATCTGCCGCCGTGCGCCTTGTGTGATTCTGGCGCTACCCAGTCTGGCGCAAATGGATGCCGAGCAGTTGAAAACCTTCGGCGTGCATGCCTGTCTGAGCAAACCGCTTGCCTCATCACGCCTGTTGCCACTACTACAGGACAGCACGCTGTTTCAGCTCTCTTTCCTGCCGAGCGACACCGCCGCGCAGCAGAATGCACTACACCATCCGGCTCGTCTGCCGCTGAGCGTGATGGCAGTAGATGACAACCCAGCCAATCTGAAACTGATCGGCACGCTGCTGGAAGAGCAGGTCGAGACGATTATCCTGTGCGAAAGCGGACAAGATGCGATTGCACAGGCAGAACTGAATCAGTGCGACATTATTCTCATGGATATTCAAATGCCGGGTATGGACGGTATTTGCGCCAGCGAGCTGATCCGCCAGATCCCTCATCATGCGACTACGCCGATTATCGCGGTGACCGCGCAGACCATGACGGGTGAACGTGATCATCTATTGCGTTCAGGTATGGATGACTATCTGGCGAAACCGATAGACGAGCAGATGCTAAAAAGCGTGCTGACACGTCATGCACGAAAAGATCCGCTGAAGCGTGATCGGGGCGACATGACAAGTCTGCTGAACGAGCACGATGATAGCCAACTGTCACTCGACTGGGCATTGGCACAGCAACAGGCCGCTAACAAGCCGGAACTGGCGCGTGACCTGCTACAAATGTTGTTGGATTTCCTACCGGAAGTGCGACGGAAGATAGAAAACGTGCTGAAGGGCCAGACGGATGATGACATCATCGAGCTGGTTCATAAACTGCACGGCAGTTGCAGCTACAGCGGTGTCCCGCGTCTGAAACGCATCTGTCGCTATCTGGAACAACAACTGCGTAAAGGTGTTCACGCCAGCGAGCTGGAACCCGAATGGCTAGAGCTGCTGGACGAAATCGACAACGTCAACAACGCCGCCCAGCCGCATATCAAACCGATGCTTCCATAAGTATGAACGCGCAGAAAGCAGGCGTACCATTGACGCCTGCCTTTTACTGACGATCGGTATGGATCTCAGGGCGACACAGACTGCGCCAGTCGGATCGTGGCGGCGATATTACGTGCCGTCATCCGTACATTCTCTGCCGCATTATCCAGCGCTTCTTCTAGTGAGCAGATGTTGTAAAGCACGCTGAATACGGCGTCCAGACCATGTTCATGCACCACGCCGACATCTGCAGTCAGGCTGCCTGCAATGCCAATCACCGGTTTATTGTACTGCTTGGCGACGCGCGCTACGCCAATCGGTACTTTGCCATGGATCGTCTGGCTGTCGATGCGCCCTTCGCCGGTAATCACCAGCGTGGCATCGCGTACCAGTTCATCCAGCCCCAACGCTTCCGTGACAATTTCTATTCCCTGACGAAGCTCCGCGCCGCAAAAAGCCTGTAGCGCCGCCCCCATACCACCAGCCGCCCCCGCGCCGGGGACCTGTTCCACGTCCATGTCCAGATCGTGACGGATTACTGCGGCATAATGCTTCAATGCATTATCCAACCGTTCGATCATCTCCGGCGTTGCACCTTTCTGAGGACCAAAAATCGCTGATGCCCCCTGTTTCCCCGTCAACGGGTTGGTCACATCACAGGCCACTTCAAAACGGCAGCCTTTGATACGCTCATCCAGCTCGCTGATATCAATGCGGGTAAGCTTGTCGAGTTCTCCACCACCAAAACCAATCTGTTGGTCTTGCTTATCCAACAATTTCGCACCCAGCGCTTGTACCATGCCCGACCCGCCGTCATTGGTTGCGCTCCCGCCAATCCCAATGATGCAGTGCTGAACACCGTGATCTAACGCGCAGCGAATTAACTCACCTGTACCATAGCTCGTGGTCTTTAACGGATTACGCAGTTGCGAAGGTACGCGTTCCAGGCCGCTTGCCGCCGCCATCTCAATGAACGCCGTTTTTTCATCGCCAGACAGGCCAAAGAACGCGTCAATATTATCGCCTAGCGGTCCTGTCACCTTAACATTCACAATCTTGCCATCGGTCGCAGCAACCATGGCTTCAACCGTGCCTTCTCCACCATCTGCAACGGGCAATTTGACATAGCAGGCATCGGGAAATATTTCACGAAATCCCTTTTCAATCTGCGTAGCAACCTCTTGTGCAGACAGGCTTTCTTTATAAGAATCCGGTGCGATCACTATTTTCATAAACGATCCGATTTCATCAACGTTCCGATTGCATCAATAATCCGCGCGCTCATGAAATAGCGCTTATACCCACTCGCTTTCAGGGCAGAGATCCTGAAATCTCTTGGGTAGATCAGAATGCTTATCTGCCAGTCGGCTGGCACCCTGTGCCAGCCTCGTGACTATCGCTTCACGGCTTATCGCGTAACTTCTACTTTAGCCAGTTTCTCGTAATAGCACGCCAGTGCACTGTGGTCAGCCGATCCCAGATCGTCCGCTTTCAGCGCCTGCATCATTTCCATCACAGCCGCCGTTAACGGCAGCTGTGCGCCGACGCCGTGTGAGGTATCCAGCGCGTTCGCCAGATCTTTGATATGCAGATCGATGCGAAATCCCGGCTTGAAGTTACGATCCATCACCATCGGCGCTTTCGCATCCAGCACCGTGCTGCCTGCTAACCCACCGCGAATCGCCTGATAAACCAGGTCGGGGTTAACGCCTGCCTTCGTCGCCAGCACCAGCGCTTCAGACATCGCGGCAATGTTCAATGCCACAATGACCTGGTTCGCCAGTTTGGTCACGTTGCCTGCCCCGATATCGCCGGTATGTACTACGGAGCCCGCCATGGATTTCAGAATTTCAAAGCAGCGGTCAAACTGCACTTTGTCACCACCCACCATCACGGACAGCGTGCCGTCGATCGCTTTGGGTTCACCGCCGCTAACCGGGGCGTCCAGCATGGCGATCTCTTTCACCGCCAGCGCGGTAGCAATTTCACGGCTGGCAAGCGGTGCGATGGAACTCATATCCACCACAATGCTTCCGGCACGCGCGCCGTCAATGACGCCATTTTCGCCCAGCACCACCTCTTTAACGTGTGGAGAGTTAGGCAGCATGGTGATGATAACGTCGCTCTGCTCCGCAACCTGCTTCGGCGTTTCAGCTGCCGTTGCGCCTGCCGCCACGACTTCCGCAACCGCGTCCAAATTTCTATCCATCACGACTAATGAGTAACCTGCTTTCAGCAGATTTTTACTCATCGGTTTTCCCATGATGCCCAATCCAATAAAACCAATTTTCATCGCCCTAACCTCATTGTCTGATGTTGATATCACTTCAATTCACGATAGCCCCGCCTCATGACGGGTCCAATTCGCGGCGGAATTAATGCATTACTTCTTGTACTTGTCGCTCAGCGCCTGTGTTGCGCTGCGGAACACGCCCAGGTCGCTACCAACCGCAACGAAGCTTGCGCCCCATTCCAGATAGCGACGCGCATCGGCTTCAACCGGTGCCAGAATGCCGCACGGTTTGTTATGCGCTGCTGCGCGATCGAAGATGTGGCGGATCGCCTTTTGCACGTCAGGGTGGTTAGGCTGACCGAGGTAACCCAGCGCCGCAGATAGATCGCTCGGGCCAACGAATACGCCGTCTACACCATCAACCGCAATGATCGCATCCAGATTGTCCAACCCGTCCTGACTTTCGATTTGCACCACGATGGTAATGTTGTCGTTAATCTTGGCGAAATAGTCCGGTTCGGTGCCGTAGCTATTGCTACGATGCGCCACGGAAACGCCGCGAATACCCGCTGGCGGATAACGGGTGGAGGCAACCGCACGCGCGGCTTCTTCCGCCGTTTCCACGAAAGGAATCAGGAAGTTATTGAACCCGATATCCAGCAGTCGTTTGATGATGATCGGCTCATTGCATGGCGGACGAACGACGGGCGCACTGTGGCTGCCTTTCAGCGCCATTAGCTGAGGAATAAACGTCACGATATCGTTAGGCGCATGTTCTCCATCCAGCACCAGCCAGTCGAATCCCGCCAGCCCCAGCACTTCAGTTGAAATCGGGTTGCCCAGCGCACACCAGCAGCCAATCAGCGTTTTCCCCTGCTGCAAATCTTGGCGAAAACGGTTAGGTAACAGCGGAGTCTTCATTTTTTATCCTCGATCATTCCAGCGCCGCTAACCTGAAGCGGCACGCTCAAAAAATGGAAAAGCAGAATGGTTAGCGAACCAGACACGGACGTTTATTATCAAACGTCCACTCAGGAATAAGGTACTGCATTCCCATTGCGTCGTTACGTGCGCCTAATCCCATGTTTTTATACAGTTCGTGTGCTTTCATTACCTGATCCAGGTCCAGTTCGACACCCAGCCCCGGTTTTTTCGGCACTTCCACCATACCGCCAACAATCTGCAACGGTTCTTTCGTCAGGCGTTGGTTGCCTTCCTGCCAAATCCAGTGCGTATCAATCGCCGTAATCTTGCCCGGAGCCGCTGCGGCGACCTGGGTAAACATGGCCAGTGAGATATCAAAGTGGTTGTTGGAGTGAGAGCCCCAGGTTAAGCCCCATTCGTGGCACATCTGCGCCACACGAACAGAGCCTTGCATCGTCCAGAAGTGCGGATCGGCTAACGGGATATCGACCGATTGCAGTGAAATGGTGTGACCCATCTGCCGCCAGTCGGTGGCGATCATGTTGGTCGCGGTAGGCAGCCCCGTCGCACGGCGGAACTCGGCCATCACTTCACGGCCGGAGAAACCCTGTTCCGCGCCGCACGGATCTTCTGCATACGCCAACACGCCACGCAGTTGTTTGCCCAGACCAATGGCTTCATCTAGCGACCAGGCACCGTTCGGGTCTAGCGTGATGCGCGCCTGCGGGAAGCGTTTCGCCAGCGCGGTCACCGCTTCTGCCTCTTCGCTACCAGCCAGGACGCCGCCTTTCAGTTTGAAATCATTGAAACCGTATTTTTCATATGCCGCCTCAGCCAGATGCACGATGGTTTCCGGCGTCAGGGCTTCTTCGTGGCGCAGACGATACCAGTCGCATTTTTCATTCGCCTGGCTCTGGTAAGGCAGATCGGTTTTATTACGATCGCCAATGTAGAACAGGTAACCCAGCATCTCGACGGCATCACGCTGCTGCCCATCACCCAGCAGCGAGGCCACACTGACGTTGAGGAATTGCCCCAGCAGATCGAGCATGGCGGCTTCGATCCCCGTGACGACATGGATGGTGGTACGCAGATCGAACGTCTGCAAACCGCGCCCGGAAGAATCGCGGTCGGCGAACTGCGCACGCACCGCCGTCATCACGTTTTTGTATTCGCCCAGCGTTTTGCCCACCACCAGTGCGGCAGCATCTTCCAGCGTCTGACGGATTTTCTCACCGCCGGGAATTTCTCCGACGCCAGTATTCCCGGCGTTATCTTTCAGAATCACAATGTTGCGAGTGAAATAAGGTGCATGTGCGCCACTCAGGTTGAGCAACATACTGTCGTGACCTGCAACCGGAATAACCTGCATGTGGGTAATCACCGGCGTTGAACTTTGCAATGTCATTTTCTTATCCTTTCTCTCTCATTTTTCTATGTAGGGTTAGCGGCCAAAAACCGGGCGTTTACGATCAAATTTCCAACCAGGAATCAGGTACTGCATGGCGACGGCATCATTACGCGCCCCGCTCGGTAATTTTTTGTACAGATTGTGAGCTTTCATGACCTGTTCCATATCCAGCTCAATCCCCAGACCGGGACGATCCGGCACGTTAATCTTGCCGTTGACGATTTGCAGTGGCTCTTTGGTCAGATGCTGCCCTTCCTGCCAGATCCAGTGCGTATCAATCGCTGTCGGGTTACCCGGTGCCGCCGCGCCCACGTGTGTGAACATCGCCAGGGAGATATCGAAATGGTTATTGGAATGGCAACCCCATGTCAGGCCCCATTCGTCGCACATCTGAGCAACGCGCACCGCGCCGTGCATCGTCCAGAAATGCGGATCGGCCAGCGGGATATCGACCGCCTGCAACATCACGGCATGGTTCATTTCGCGCCAGTTGGTCGCAATCATGTTGGTCGCGACTGGTAGCCCAGTAGCACGACGGAATTCCGCCATCACCTCACGACCGGAGAAACCTTGTTCAGCACCACACGGGTCTTCCGCGTAAGTCAGAATGCCCTTCATGTCTTTGCACAGACCAATCGCCTCATCCAGTAGCCAGGCACCGTTGGGATCGACGGTAATACGCGCATCCGGGAAACGCTTTTTCAGCGCTTTCACAGCATCGATTTCCTGCTCGCCGGGCAACACGCCGCCTTTGAGTTTAAAATCTTTAAATCCATAGCGGTCGGTCGTGGCTTCAGCCAAACGCACAATCGCGTCGCTGTCCATCGCCTGCTGGTGACGCAGGTGATACCACTCATGCTTGCCTTTCTCTCCCGCTACGTTCTCACCCGATAAATAAGGTAAATCCGTTTTTGTACGGTCGCCGATATAGAACAGATAACCGAGCACGGTGACTTCATCACGCTGTTTACCCGGTCCCAGCAGCTCGGCAACGGGGACCCCCATAAATTGTCCCAGCAGATCGAGCAGCGCCGCTTCGAGCGCTGCCACCGCATTCACACGCAGCTCAAACGTCCAGGCACCTTTGCCGAAGGAGTCAAAATCAGAAGATTGATTGCCGAGATGAATGTCATGAACCAGACGGTTCATACGGGCGATTTGTTCGCCTTTCACGCGGGGAATAGCCTCGACCAGCGTGTTATAAATAACGTCCCCACCGGGCGCTTCGCCGACACCAGTATGCCCGGCGCTATCGGTTAAAATGACGAGGTTACGCGTGAAGTAAGCGCCATGTGCACCACCGATGTTCAGCAGCATGCTGTCATAGCCTGCAACGGGGATAACTTTCATCTCGGTAATGACAGGCGTCGCTGAAAAGCTTGTCATTACAGGCTCCCGTCATGAATGGAGCGCACAGGATTGACGCTTGAGTTTCCGATGGTTGCCAAAATGCAGGAATGCATTTTGGCAGGTGAAAATAATTCAGTCATACAGAAATAAAAAACAGATGGTGCACCAGTAGATGATTTCATGTTGTTTTCCTACTTTATTAGCGCGACCTGGTTTTTACTCTGATTGGAATGAACCATGCTTGTAGGGTTACCAGAATAAAAACAGGTATAACTACCTTAATACCGAAATAACACAGTCAGAAAAGCGGTGTCGTACTCCGTGTCGCCTTACCAACCTCAGTAAAAAGTATAAGTTTTCTTATTTCACAACTCATTGGGCAATAGCACAGCATTCCCTATCTAAATGCAGATTAAATATGTCATTATCACAATCGAATGGGAGATGTTTCACGAAAACGAGGAAAAGCGAATTTCTGCCTGATAAACACCGGAATACGTACCATTGGCACCCGACGTTGAAGAAATATCTCCCTACTTTTCATGACATAAATCAATGGCAAAACGCTGCGCCATCAATATGACAGCGCAGCGTTTTATATCATTGCCAACAGGCAGATTAATGCTATAGCGAATGGCTTTAACGCTTAACGAACGGCTTCAACTCAATACGTTTAATATCTTGTACGATGAACAAGTAGCTGACGATGGCAACCAGTGCATGAATCCCGACATAAACTAAGCCACCATTAAAAGAGCCTGTCATTCCGACGATATAGCCGATAGCAATTGGGGTCACGATACCGGAGATATTACCAAACATATTAAACAGGCCACCACTCAGACCGCTGATCTCTTTTGGCGCGGTATCCGCCATCACCGCCCAGCCCAATGCACCAATACCTTTACCGAAGAATGCCAGCGCCATGAACGCAATAACCACCCATTCTGTCGAAACATAGTTACAAATAACCATCGACATAGAAAGCAACATACCCAGGACGATCGGTGTTTTACGGGCAAAGGTCAGCGAGTTGGTCCGACGCATTAAATAATCGGAAATCACCCCACCCAATACGCCGCCCACAAAACCGCAGATTGCAGGAACAGAGGCGACAAGACCAGCCTTCAGAATTGACATCCCTCTTGCCTGAACCAGATAAACAGGGAACCAGGTAATAAAGAAATAAGTCATCGCGTTGATACAATATTGACCGAGATAAATACCAACCATCATCCGTGAAGTGAGCAGTTGCTTAATCTGGAACCATTTTTCTTCTGCTGGCACCTTAGCCTTACTGGCTGCCGCATCCATATTTACCAGTGCGCCACCCGCTTCGATATAATCCAGCTCCGCCTGATTCACCCCAGGATGATCTTTCGGATCATGGATCACTTTCAGCCAGACGAAACTAAGGATCACACCTAACCCGCCCATGAACCAGAACACATGCGCCCAACCGACTGCATGCACCAACCACCCCATGATAGGAGCGAAAATCACCGTGGCAAAATATTGCGCCGAGTTAAAAATCGCTACGGCAGTACCACGTTCCTGTGCAGGGAACCAGGCGGCAACGATACGACTATTACCAGGGAAAGAAGGCGATTCACAAATCCCCACCATAAAGCGCAGTAAGAATAGCGAAATGATAATAGATGACGTGGTAGGAAAGAGATCGACGAACCCTTGCAACAAGGTAAAGAGTGACCAGGTAAAAATACTCCAGAAGTAAACGCGTTTGGAGCCGAAGCGATCGAGCAGCCACCCGCCTGGGATTTGGCCGATAACATAAGCCCAGGAAAAGGCAGAGAAGATATACCCCATACCGACGGCATCCAAGCCGATATCTTTTGACATGGCAGAGCCCGCTATCGAGATAGTGGCGCGGTCTCCATAGTTAAATGACGTGACAATAAACAACATCACGACAATCCAGTAGCGGGCGTTTGTTCTCTTTTGTATCGCGCCAGCTGCTGAGCTTACTGTATTCATGATGAACTCCTGCTTCAATCGCGGTTCGCTCATTCATTCCAAATAACAGATAACGGCGTAGGGTTATCAGAATGAAGATCGGTGGATTATTTAGGGTGTAGTTAAATTCCCATTTTAATTTTTTTTGCGAATAGCCAGGCTATATAGCTTCAGAGTAATTAGCTGACATCTTCAACTCGCAGGAACATTATAATTTTTACCTGCTGATGGCTCACTAGATAAAAGCACAACATTAAAAATGTCCTTTGGAATATGTTGGTGCACTTGCCCTATATAGTGCGAGGTGTTTCACGAAAAATGCCGTTATTCTCTTTTTACATTCATACACATTATTTCCAATTTCCCCTAGGAAACCGCGTGCAGGCAGAATGTGATCAAACTCACCAAAAACTGGAACTTAGCCTGATAAATAAGAAACAAAAAGCCCCGGCTTAGGTCAATTGCATAATGTACGAGAAGGGAACCTCACGTATACTCATTAGCGAGCAATGAAGTAATAGCGTGGTAATGGTTACCACCGTGTTTCTGATAAACCAATAATAAAGGCTTGCATCATGTCAGATAAATCAGAAAGTAATGCTGCGCAAGAGCAGCCACTTTATATTAAGGTGCACGACTCTGATAATGTTGCCATTGTTGTTAATAATAATGGCTTACGTGCCGGAACCCGTTTTAATGATGACCTGGAATTAATTGAACATGTTCCACAGGGTCACAAAGTTGCCCTTGTGGATATCACCAAAGCAGGCGCAATCATCCGCTATGGTGAAATTATCGGGTATGCACTGCGCGATATTGCCCGAGGAAGCTGGATTGACGAATCGCTGGTCGAGTTACCTCAGGCTCCTGCGCTGGAAACCCTGCCGCTGGCAACCAAAATTCCCCCCGCGCTTCCGCCACTGGAAAGCTATACCTTTGAAGGTTACCGTAATGCCGATGGCAGCGTAGGTACGAAAAACCTGCTAGGCATTACCACCAGCGTGCACTGCGTCGCGGGCGTCGTGGACTATGTGGTCAAAATTATCGAACGGGATTTATTGCCCAACTATCCCAATGTGGATGGCGTGGTCGCACTCAATCACCTCTATGGCTGTGGCGTAGCAATCAATGCCCCTGCCGCCGTGGTTCCCATTCGCACCATTCACAATCTGGCGCTGAACCCAAATTTTGGTGGCGAAATACTGGTGGTGGGTCTGGGTTGTGAAAAATTACAGCCGGAACGCCTGCTGGAAGGGACACCTGATGTGCAGGCTATCTCTCTCGACGACACCAGCATTGTCCGCTTGCAGGATGAACACCACGTTGGTTTCAGATCGATGGTGGATGACATTCTGACGATGGCAGACAAACACCTGCAACGCTTGAACAAACGTCAGCGTGAAACCTGTCCGGCATCAGAGTTGGTTGTCGGCATGCAGTGTGGCGGCAGCGATGCGTTCTCCGGCGTCACCGCGAACCCGGCCGTGGGTTTTGCATCCGACCTGCTGGTACGCTGCGGTGCGACCGTCATGTTCTCCGAAGTGACCGAAGTGCGCGACGCCATCCATCTGTTAACGCCACGCGCCATCAATGAAGAAGTCGGTAAACGTCTGCTGGAAGAAATGGCCTGGTACGATAATTATCTCGACAGCGGTCAGACTGACCGTAGCGCCAACCCATCGCCGGGCAACAAAAAAGGTGGCCTCGCAAACGTGGTGGAAAAAGCGCTCGGCTCCATCGCTAAATCTGGCACCAGCGCCATTGTCGAAGTCCTGTCCCCCGGTCAACGCCCAACCAAACGCGGGCTGATTTACGCCGCAACGCCAGCCAGCGACTTTGTCTGTGGCACACAGCAGCTCGCTTCTGGCATCACCGTGCAGGTCTTCACCACTGGCCGCGGTACGCCTTATGGCCTGCTGGCCGTACCCGTGATCAAAATGGCGACCCGAACCGCATTGGCGAACCGCTGGCATGACCTGATGGATATTGATGCAGGTACGATTGCGACTGGAGAGGCCACAATTGAAGACGTTGGCTGGCAGCTTTTCCATTTCATTTTGGATATCGCCAGCGGCAGGAAAAAAACCTGGTCCGATCAATGGGGGCTTCACAACGCACTGGCCGTTTTCAACCCAGCCCCGGTAACCTGATTATCGTTCCCCGCAGGCCAGAATCATTATCTGGTCTGCGGATCGCGTTATTTGATCTGCAATAAATTCAGCATCAATAAAAATGGAAGAAAGGCCGTAATTAAAAGAATAAATAGCAGAGCAGCAACATTTAATTTCATTCACGTAAAGAAAAAATAAAGAAAACTTAACAAGTTATTTTTCTTAGCGTCAATTTCATCGATTCCAAAACACTTTTTAAGAAAAACCTCTATTTTACACCCACCTATTTTTAATCATTTTCTTACCAATTATTTATTACCAATAAAATGAATCAATTGACAGATAACCGTCCCCATCATAAATTTATGCTTGCTGAAAAAGCGTGCTAACACTGATGAAATATTTGTTACAAATACACAGTTACAAAATCTCCATCACGCACAATATAGGGTTAATATCTCGATCATTATAAGTAGTGTCTGGCATTATTTTATATAAACGAGTAAACCACCCAAAAAAATTTCAGTATACCTACTTGAATAACTTGAATATTTACACAGCAATATGCCTGACAGATTTCACGGGACTCACCATTCGGCAGCGACACTGCGTTTCATCCTCTGTAATAACCAGAGCAGCAGAGACGAGAAAAGTAGCCAGCGTGGCTGAACCTGGAAACTGAGCGGGATACGTACGCCGGGGTTTCTAATGAGATTAAATACACCTGTCACACAGCAGGAGTATCTGTTAGACATGGACACCATATTGATGTCCACAACAAATATTCACAGCCACATTACCTATGCCAACTCTGCCTTTATTAAAGTTAGCGGTTTTTCTGAAGAGCAACTCATCAACCAGCCGCACAATATTGTGCGCCATCCCGATATGCCCGTTGAAGCCTATGCCGATCTGTGGTTTACGCTAAAACAAGGCGATAGCTGGACCGGATTAGTCAAAAACCGCCGTAATAACGGTGACCATTACTGGGTTCGAGCCAACATTACACCGGTTTACCAGCAAGAGCAGCTGGCAGGCTACATCTCGGTACGTAACACACCCAGCGCCGAAGAAATAAAAGCGGCCGAAATGTTGTACAGCGCCGTGCAGAAAAAGCAGGCAGGTAGCCGTAAATTCTACAAAGGATTGGTTGTTCGCACCGGTTTCTTCTCGCCGCTGTCGCTTTTGCAGAAATTGTCAGTCCGCTGGCGCTTGCGTGCCGCGGTATTGGCAGTAGGGCTTATTCCGGCATTACTTGCTTTCAGTGGCATGAATCCACTGTGGCTGTTGGCGCTGACGTTACTGCTCATTGTCATCATGGATCAGTTTCTACAGCAGCAAATTGCACAGCCAATCAAGGCGATACTCAAACAGGCGCAGCATGTGGTATCAGGCCGTAAAGTAAAACATATCCACCTCAATCGGGTAGATGAAATTGGCTTATTGCTACGTTCCGTTAACCAGTTTGGCCTGAATCTGCATTCGCTTGTCGATGACGTCAGTACGCAAGTTAACGGCATCACGAATGTCAGCCGTAAATTGGCGGAAAACAATGTCGACCTGAATAGCCGCACAGAAGAAACGTCAGCAAATCTGCAACAAACCGCCGCTGCCATTGAAGAAATTACCGTTGCGGTGCAGCAGAGTGCAGAAACGGCAGCCCAAGCGACAACAATGGCAGAAGCCGCCAGCAGCACCGCGCTTAAAGGCGGCAACATCATGAAGGAAACCATCGGCATGATGGATTCCATTTCCAACGCCAGCGATAAAATCGTCGATATTATTGGTGTAATCGACAGCATTGCGTTCCAGACCAATATTCTCGCGTTGAATGCCGCTGTTGAAGCCGCTCGCGCTGGCGTGCAAGGGCGAGGGTTTGCCGTGGTCGCCGCCGAAGTTCGCAATCTGGCACAGCACTCCGCTTCTGCGGCCAAAGAAATCAAAACCCTGATCGATGCCAACGTTGAAAGTGTGAAACAGGGCAGCACAATGGTAGAAACGGCGGGTAAACATATCAGCGACATCATTGATGAAGTCTTCCAGGTCTCCACCATGATCAAAGAGATCAGCAATGCAACGCATGAGCAGACTTCCGCACTGAGCCTGATCAATACCTCGATTGCACAGATAGAACAAATGACACAGGGCAATACCGATATGGTTACGCAATCAACCGATGCCGCAGAAGGACTAAACCTTCAGGCTAAGCGACTAAACAGCGCGATTAACGTATACGGTAGTTAACGGACGTCATCTCAACGTGATTACTGGCAAGAGAGTGAGGAAACACGCTTGCCAGCGCTTTTTTTCGTCAAAAGTTACCGCAGGAAACGGATTGTCAGGAACGGGGCCGTTTCAGCGGCGTGACCAACCCTTGCAGACCTTCTATCTTGATTGCCAGCGTAACTTGCATCAATTCTCCTAAGCGACCATGAGGAAATTCATCCTTGCGGGAGAACCACAGCAGGTACTCTTCTGGTAAATCAATCAGCACCCGCCCTTTATATTTGCCAAAGGGCATCTGCATCGTGGCAATGTCTATCAGGTCTTCTTTTTCCATCCGTTTACGCCCCTAATAGTCGGATCATTTCCGCCTCATCGATCACTGGGATCCCCAATTCTTGCGCCTTCGCTAGCTTAGAGCCTGCGGCTTCACCAGCGATCACCATATCGGTTTTCTTCGAGACGCTACCACTGACTTTTGCCCCTAGCGCCGTTAGCCGATCTTTCGCTTCATCGCGGGACAAAATACTCAACGATCCGGTCAATACCACCGTTTTTCCCGCAAACGGGCTGTCGATCTCTTCAGCATTGACCACCTGAACCTCAGGCCAGTGAATGTTGATGCCTGCGGGATCGGTCAGCTCGCGGATCACCGTTTGGTTATGCTCTTCCTCAAGGAAATGGCGCACATGCGCGGCAACGACTTTACCGACATCCGGCACCGCCAGCAGCGCCTCTTCATCGGCGGCAAAAAGCGCCTCCAGCGAACCAAAATGGGCAGCCAGATTGGCGGCTGTTGATTCGCCAACATCACGAATCCCCAACGCGTACAGGAAACGCGCCAGCGTGGTGCTTTTCGCTTTTTCCAACGCATTGACCAGGTTTGTCGCGGATTTGGGCCCCATACGATCCAAACCGGTCATAAGCCCAGCGCTCAGGCGGAACAGATCGGCTGGCGTTTTGACGTACTCTTTTTCCACCAGTTGATCGATGATTTTATCGCCCATGCCCTCAACATCCAACGCACGACGAGAAACGAAATGCTTCAGCGCTTCTTTGCGTTGAGCACCACAGATCAACCCAGCGGTGCAACGTGTAACGGCTTCCCCTTCCACACGTTCAACGTCAGATCCACACACCGGACAGGCCGCAGGGAAAACAATCGGGCGCACCGTTTCTGGTCGCTCAGATTCTACAATACCGACGATCTGCGGGATCACATCCCCCGCTCGGCGCACAAT
The DNA here is from genome assembly GCF_037076465.1 of Pectobacterium araliae. Lineage (NCBI taxonomy): Bacteria > Pseudomonadati > Pseudomonadota > Gammaproteobacteria > Enterobacterales > Pectobacteriaceae > Pectobacterium > Pectobacterium araliae. The sequence goes on from NZ_AP028908.1 coordinate 3,580,499, forward strand.
CACGCGATCGCCAATCTGCAAACCTAGTCGATCAATTTCATCGGCATTATGCAGCGTGGCGTTGCTGACAATCACCCCTGCTACAGCGACCGGCTCCAGACGCGCAACGGGCGTAATCGCTCCCGTCCGCCCTACCTGAAACTCGACATCGCGTACCCAGGTCAGTTGTTCCTGCGCGGGAAATTTAAAAGCCACCGCCCAGCGCGGTGCACGAGCCACGAACCCTAACCGCTCCTGCAACGCCAGCGAGTCAACTTTGACAACGACGCCATCAATATCAAAACCTAACGCGCTGCGGGTCTGTTCAATCTGGCGATAAAAATCGAGTACCTCAGCCGAGCCGCTACAGAGCTTGATTCTATCGCTCACTGGCAATCCCCACTCCTTGAATTGCATCAGGCGCTCCCAGTGACTGGCGGGCAATTCACCGCCTTCCAGCAGGCCGACGCCATAGCAGAAGAAGGTCAGTGGGCGTTTAGCCGTAATACGTGGGTCAAGCTGGCGCAGCGATCCGGCGGCGGCGTTACGCGGGTTAGCAAAGACTTTGCTCCCTGTACGCCGCGCTTCTTCATTCAATTTTTCAAAGCCGCTGTGCTTCATAAACACTTCACCGCGTACTTCAACACGGCGCGGAATATTTTCCCCCTCAAGGCGCAGTGGGATCGCCGCAACGGTACGGATGTTACTGGTGATATTCTCCCCCGTCGTACCATCCCCGCGCGTGGCAGCCTGAACCAGAACGCCATCTTCATATAACAGACTGACAGCCAAACCATCCAGTTTCAGTTCGCAGCAAAATGTCAGGTCGTCACCGTTCTTCAGCCTATCACCAATTCGTTTGCTGAAGGCCAGATAGCTCTCTTCATCAAATACGTTATCCAACGATAGCATCGGCACTTCATGACGTACCTGTTCAAATGCCGCCAACGGCGCGGCACCGACGCGCTGCGTAGGCGAATCACTGGTCACCAGTTCAGGATGCTCGGCCTCCAAGGCTTTCAGCTCCTGCATGAGCTTGTCATATTCGATATCAGGAATTTCGGGCGCATCTTCAACGTGATATTTGTATTCGTGATGGCGTAAGACCCGGCGCAACTCCGCTACCCGCAGTGCGGCCGCATTCACTTCGGCTGGTTCTTTCTTCACTGGTTTCATACCTGTTTTATCTGACGTGTCGCCCTGTCGGCGTCATGATTGTTATGATTCTCGCCCGTAATGAGCAGAGCGAGAATCATTAGCTTGCGGCCTGAACGGCGTCGGAAAATTTCGAACGCCGTCAGTGAGTTATTTTAAGATTTAGACGTACTGGCTTTAATCGTGTTGATGATGTTCGTCGTGGAGCAACCGTCCTCAAAGTTCAGGACTTTCACTTCACCGCCGTTGGCCCAGACCTCTTCACTACCGGCGATTTCATGTGGCTGGTAGTCTCCGCCTTTCACCAGAATATCCGGCAGGATGCTGGCAATAAGGCGCTGCGGTGTATCTTCTTCAAACGGCACGACCCAATCGACAGCTTCCAACGCACCCAGCACGATCATCCGCTGCGGCAACGGGTTGACGGGGCGCGTTGGTCCCTTTAGCCGTTTGGTGGAAGCGTCGCTGTTTACCGCAACGATTAATCGGTCACCAAGTTTGCGGGCATTTGCCAGATAAGACACATGTCCAGCATGCAGAATATCGAAGCAGCCGTTAGTCATCACAATCTTTTCGCCACGCTGACGCGCCAGCTCAACGGCCTGTTTCAACTGTTCTTCAGTCATCACGCCAAATCCGGTATCGGCACGACCGCGGATAGCATTCTCCAACTCAATCGGCGTGACCGTGGACGTTCCCAGTTTGCCAACGACGACGCCTGCGGCGGCATTCGCCAGGAAACAGGCTTCTTCCAACGGATTCCCCGCCGCCAGCGCAGCGGCCAACACACCAATGACGGTATCACCCGCTCCGGTCACGTCATACACTTCCTGCGCCTGCGTCGGCAAATGCAGCGGTGCTTTTCCCGGCTGTAACAGCGTCATCCCTTGTTCGGAACGGGTGATCAGCAACGCAGACAGCTCGTAATCAGCCACCAGTTGCATACCGCGCTCGACCAGCTCTTCTTCCGTTTTGCTGCGCCCTGCGACAGCTTCAAATTCAGACAGATTCGGCGTTAGCAATGTCGCACCACGGTAACGGGAAAAATCGGTGCCTTTTGGGTCGATCAGCACCGGAACGCCAGCCGCTTTTGCCGTCTGAATCATGGTTTGCACATGCGCCAACGCGCCTTTTGCATAGTCAGACAGCACCAATGCACCAATTTTTGGCAGCGCCCGTTGGATACGCTCGATGATCGGCTGAGGATCAATCCCCTCGAAGCCCTCTTCGAAATCCAGTCGGATCAGTTGCTGATTACGCGACAGTACGCGCAGTTTGGTGATAGTGGGATGCGTGGGAACAGAAACAAAGTCACACTTCACATTCACTTCGCCCAGTTTGGCATTCAGTGCACGAGCGGCATCATCAATTCCCGTTAACCCAACCAGACGCGAACCAGCCCCCAATGCGGCGATATTCATTGCAACGTTCGCCGCCCCACCCGGGCGCTCTTCGATCGTATCAACTTTGACTACAGGCACCGGTGCCTCTGGTGAAATTCGGCTGGTAGGGCCATACCAGTAACGATCCAGCATGACATCACCCACCACTAACACACCCGCTTGACGGAAATCAGGCAGCGTCACTTTCATCCTCTACTCCAGGCTTATTTCGCATAATGCGCGTAATAATATCATAGGCACGATCATTACACGCCACTGCACCACGTCTCTTCGCTGAGCGTTTGACCACATATATTGAGATAATTACACGCCCACCAGCCATTTATTCCAACTCACCAGCACTTGCTCCCGCTCTGCAACAAACCGCTCCTGACTGACACGGCCGGACAATTCCTGCAAGGCAAGATGGTGCAGCTCATTGCGCATGGTGACATAGGCCAACTTGAGCGCGTTAGCTTCGCTCTCTTCCATCACGCCATACTGCGCCATCAGTTCCAGAATACGTACATTGTCTGACCAACGGGTCAAACGCGGCTCCTGAGCGGCGTAGCGCAGTACTAAATACTGCGCGATAAATTCAATGTCCGTAATGCCGCCCGCATCCGTTTTGATGTCAAAAAGCGTTTTATCTTTGTTCGCCAGATGCTGACGCATTTTTTCCCGCATTTCGCGCACTTCGGTTCGCAGAGTATCGGCGTCACGCTCTGCACAAAGAATGCGGCGGCGAATAGACTCAAAGGTTTGCTGCACACCGCTTTCACCGTACACCATACGCGCGCGCACCAGCGCCTGGTGCTCCCACGTCCACGCCTCATTGCGCTGATAATCGTCAAACGCTTCCACTGTGCTCACCAACATGCCTGCCGCGCCCGATGGGCGCAGACGAGCATCCACTTCATACAAAATGCCTGATGACGTCCGAGTACTAAACAGGTGCATGACACGCTGTGCGAGACGCAGATAAAACTGGCGACCATCAATACTGCGTTCCCCCTCCGTCATCACGTCAGACGGGCAATCCAAGAGAAAGACCAGATCCAGATCGGAGCTATACCCCAACTCCCAGCCGCCCAGCTTGCCATAGGCAATGACGGCAAACCCACGCCCTTCGCGGTGTTGCAAATGGGATGGCTGACCGTAGCGCGCCACCATCTGTCCCCATGCCTGCTGAACCACTGCCGCGATAATCGCTTCCGCCAAATACGTTAAGTGATCGCTCACTTTCATCACTGGCAATACGCCGCCGATGTCCCCAGCGGCGATGCGCAACTGCTGTGACTGTTTAAACTGGCGAACGGCCTCCAACTGTTGTTCTTCATCATCCTCAGGGACTCGCATCAAATACTGACGCAGCTCATCAGAGTACGCGCCCGGTGCCGTTGGCTGATACAGCGTTGAGGCATCAAGCAATTCATCTAACAGGAGGGGATAACGCGCCAGTTGGCTGGCAACCATCGGCGACGCCGCACACAGGCGAATCAACTGAGCCAAAGCAGCACGAGACTCCAGCAGCAGCTCAAGATAGGTGGTGCGTGTGACGATGCCCAACAGTAGCGGAGTCAAGCGAGACAGCACCGTATCCGCCTCCTGTCGAGCGCACACTTCCGCCAGCAAACACGGCATGAGTTGATCCAGAACATCCCGCCCACGCGGTCCTATGGTGCGTTTCGCCACATCGTGCCGGAATTCCACAATCGTTCGCATCAGCTTCTCACGCACGGTTTCCGTAAGATGCGGCGTTAGCGGAGCCAGTTCACCATCATCCAGCGTATCCTGCCATAGGCTGCTGTAGCTGCTATGTTCGGGGATATCATTATTGTCCGGCGCATCATCGCCAATCAGCTCATCAAATACGTTCCGCACCGCCAACATATGCTGTGCCAGCATAGCTTGCAGCACGTCCCAGCTGTCGAAACCCATTCCCCATGCCAGCCGTTGCTGATTGAGTTCATCACCCGGCAGCGTCTGTGTCTGTTCATCGGCAATCGCCTGCAACAGATTCTCCAGACGGCGCAGAAACAGGTAAGCGCTACTGAGATCGAGCACTTGCTGTGGCGTTAATAACCCCAAGGTTCCCACATGCTGGAGCGTCGGTAGCAACGATCGTCCCTGTAGTCCCGGCTCACGTCCGCCACGAATCAGTTGGAAAACCTGCGTGATAAATTCGATTTCACGAATCCCCCCCGCCCCCAGCTTGATGTTGTTGCGCAGATCCCGACGACGCACTTCACGGGCAATCATACCCTTCATATTTCGCAACGATTGGATCACGCTGAAATCGATATAGCGACGGAAAACGAAGGGCTTCAGCGTACTGCGCAGTTCCTGACTGTAGGCATCGTCCATCCCCCCCATCAGGCGTGCTTTGACCATCGCGTAACGTTCCCAATCGCGGCCTTGTTCCTGATAATAATCTTCCATCGCAGCAAAGCTGAGTACCAGTGGCCCGCTGTCGCCAAAGGGACGTAGCCGCATATCCACACGGTAAACAAAGCCATCGACAGTGGGTTGATCCAGCACCTTGATGAGCCGCTGCCCCAGACGCGTGAAGAACTGCGCATTATCCAATTCACGCCGTCCGCCTTGCGTATGACCATTTTCGGGATAGACGAAGATCAGATCGATATCCGAAGAGAAATTGAGCTCTCCCCCTCCTAATTTACCCATGCCAAGAATCAGCAAAGGCTGAGCCACGCCCTGCGCATTGCTAGGCGTCCCCCACTCACGACAGCAGGCTTGATATAGCCAGCTTCTGGCCGCAATAATCACCACTTCGGCCAATTCACTAAGCTGACGCAGCGAGTGTTCGGTCGTACTGGTTTGCAGCGCCTGCGACCACGCAATGCGTGTCAACATATGGCGACGAAACTGACGCAATGCCGCCATCAACGCATTTTCGTCGTTAACATCGGCCAATGCGTGACTCAGCCAGTCGGCGTAGTGCTGCCACTCTTCGGGCTGTGGCGGTTGTTGATGAATCCCTTGCCACCAGTCAGGGTGCAGCGCAAGCGCATCGCTGACAAAATCGCTCAATGCCAGAACAGCAGCGTCGCTGTCTGTTATCGGTTCATCAGGCATAACGTCTTGCAAACGCGACAATGCACGCTGAGAGTGTTCCGTCAGAAGCGCAGGTAAAGCGGGCAAAGGAAGTATCGACATGGGGATTCCCTTGATACGCCGCCTATCCTCACTGACAAGCGGCAGTTAACGGTTACTGTCCGCCGCTATGTAGCCAGAACGGAGACAAGGTCAGCACGGCTTTACGTTGGGCTTCCAGATAGACAGAAGGAGCCTGCCCGGCAGCAAGCCGCTCAATTTCCTGGAGTAGCGTTTGCCAGTGTTCAACGTAAGCCTCCACTTGCTCAGCCGGATAGGCACCGGATAACAGGAGAAATGCGCAGAGATTACGTTGAAGACGAGGAATTTGCTGCTCGTACTGCGCATCTGTCAAGGTAGAAGAAAAGGTGCTTTTCAGCTCCGCCGTACTACGGCTTAGCATAATGTCGGCAAAACGTTTGAACGATCCCTGTAGCTTAATGCGATCTTTATTATCCATATAGTCACGCCAGCCAGACTCGACTAGCCAGGAAGTCAGTACTAACTTACTTTGCAGGTAGTCAGCGCTATAACAGATCTCCGTCCCAGCGGAACCTTGTAGCCGGTTTTCCAGAGTAGTGAGTGCAGAGCGGAAAAGCGTGGTGACCTTGCGTAGCACGACGCCGCCCACCAGCACCAGCATTTCGCGCATCAACGCGCTGGCCTGTGGCAGAGCTGCGCGAGCGGACGAATCCCCTCTGACCCAAAGCTCTTCGTGGTATTGCCAGTGAGCCAGCGCCAACTCTAACGCCGCACGGATGGCTTGATCGATGTTGGTTTTGGGATCAACAATCAGTCTATTGAGAGGAATACACTCGCGAACGGGATTACCTTTAGCCAGATGGTATCCACGTGCCGCTTTACTGAGGCTACCTTGGCGCATACCACCAAATTCCGCGATTTCTTTTGCCAAGGCCAACAGATGCGCGGTTTGCCCCAGTTTAAGTTCCATCTCCAGTTCGCACAGTGGCTCACTCAGATCGCCAGCACGGATTTCGCCGCGGTCTAATGCAACCTCAATCACGCTTTGGTAGTAAGTAAACACCCACTTTTCACGCGTAAAATCTGTACTAAACAGCGGGTTGAGTGACTGTTGTAGCGAGGCAACATCACACGCTTCCGGCCAAACTTCCGCCGGAAACAGGCTGAGATCCAGTTCGGCTTTCTCCAGCGCAACGTTATATTCAGGGTGTTGATGCAGCCCACCAATCACCTTACCCGCCGTCTTCGCCGTCATTTCGTAGCGTTCATTCTCACCGCGAATACGCAGGCCAATACCATGATGACGCAGATAGTTATCCGCCGTTTCATAATAGATATTGCTCAGACGCTGAGCGCGCATGTGCTCATACTGGCTATAGTCACTCTCCCATTCAGCCAGTTGCGTCAGCAGCGATTCAACGCTGTCGGGATGAACAATAAACTTCAGTTCAATTTCTTCACTCATAGCATTCACAACACCAAGATCGCGTTCATTATTATGTCAGTAAATAACATTTTACTTCACCTTACTACCCTTACCGTACACACTCTTTTTCACCTGCGAACAAGCGCGCATTTCTTATGCAAACTTGCCATTAGGAACATGCATCTCTCGGTTTAAACAGGCTGTATACTGTCTGCTAAGAACCTGTCCCAGTAGGCGTTATTGGTGTGAAATAGCCCTAATGGGATAGGTTCTAAGACTGTTCTCATTTCGGTTTATACATTGCCTCGTCAGACTTAAGCCTCTACTATCAGACCACCATTAACGCAACATGATGATCTTATGCAGAAATTAGGCTTACTCTGTTTCACTTTATTTTCGCTCACGCTGAGTTGGACCACACAGGCGGAAGAAAAACGCTACATTTCCGATGAGTTGTTGACATATGTCCACAGCGGGCCGGGCAATCAATATCGTATCGTCGGCACACTGAATGCAGGCACTGAGGTCACGCTACTCAGCGTTAACGAAAGCGCAGGCTATGCACAGATTCGCGATGATAAAAATCGCACCACCTGGATTCCTCTCGACCAGCTTAGCGATACGCCAAGCCTGCGCACGCGGGTGCCGGAATTGGAAAAACAGGTAAAAGACCTGACTGACAACCTGAATAATATCGATCAGACCTGGAACCAGCGTACCACTGACATGCAGCAAAAAGTGGCTGCCAGCGATGATATTATCAACGGATTGCGCCAGGAAAATCAGGATCTGAAAAATCAGCTTATCGTTGCGCAGAAGAAAGTCAGTGCGGCGAATGTCCAGCTTGATGATAAACAGCGCACCATCATTCTACAGTGGTTCATGTATGGTGGCGGTGTTGCGGGTCTCGGTTTGCTGTTGGGTCTGCTGCTGCCGCACATCATCCCTCGCAAAAAGAAAAATGACCGTTGGATGAACTGATTGGAATACGTGCCTGCTTCTTGCAGGCATTTTTCTCTGCGGCCAACGCAACAGCATAAAGATGGTAGTATGTTGTGAAACATTAGTTATTGATTCAGGAGCCCGACGTTGAAGATTTACCTTGTCGGCGGCGCTGTTCGGGACAGCCTGCTGAGTTTACCCGTCACCGAAAAAGATTGGGTGGTGGTCGGCGCGACACCGGAACATCTGCTTGCTCAGGGCTACCAGCAGGTTGGAAAGGATTTCCCCGTTTTCTTACATCCTGTCAGTCACGATGAATACGCCCTCGCACGAACCGAACGCAAATCTGGCAAAGGCTATACTGGCTTTGTCTGCCATGCCGCACCGGATGTCACATTAGAGCAGGATTTGCTGCGCCGCGATTTGACCATCAATGCAATTGCTCGTACTGAGCAGGGTGAGCTGATCGATCCCTATCACGGTCGTCACGATCTCGAAAATCGCATATTGCGCCATGTCTCTGATGCTTTTAGCGAAGATCCGTTACGCGTCCTACGCGTCGCCCGTTTTGCCGCGCGCTTTGCCCATCTCGGCTTCCAGATTGCAGAAGAAACCCTGGTACTGATGCAAAAAATGGCGCATGAGGGCGAGCTGGCTTACCTGACGCCAGAGCGCGTCTGGAAAGAAACGGAAAAAGCACTCGGCACCTCATCGCCGGATGTCTATTTTCAGGTGCTGCGTGACTGCGGTGCGCTAGCCGTGCTGTTCCCTGAAATCGATAACCTCTATGGCGTGCCCGCTCCTGCCAAATGGCACCCGGAAATCGATACTGGCATCCATACCATGATGACAGTGGCAATGGCCGCGCGCCTCAGCCCAGAGATTGATGTACGTTTTGCCACGCTGTGTCACGATGTAGGAAAAGGGCTAACGCCCCCCGAACTGTGGCCACGGCATCATGGGCACGGCCCAGCGGGTGTCAAACTGGTTGACGCTCTGTGCCAGCGCTTGCGCGTACCTAACCCCATTCGCGATCTGGCGAAGCTGGTGGCGGAATATCATGACCTGATTCATACCGTGCAGGTGCTGCAACCCAAAACTCTGCTGAAGTTATTTGATGCGATTGACGTCTGGCGTAAGCCGCAGCGTCTGGAGCAGTTAGCGCTAACTAGCGAGGCCGATGCCAGAGGCCGGGCCGGTTTTGAAGAGAGCCCTTATCCACAAGGTGATTACCTGCGTGAAGCCTTCCGCGTTGCCGCGCAGGTCAGCAGCGCAAGCGTCGTCGCCGATGGATTTAAGGGGATTGACGTGCGCAATGAACTCGCTCGTCGCCGTATCCATGCACTGGCAGAGTGGAAAGCACAACAGCCTGATGTAGCGAGTACATCCTGAAACAAAAGAGGCCACGCATTAGCGTGACCTCAGACTGTTGGCAGACTTATTTACCGAACGAAAACGGGAGTAACGAAATAGAAGAGTAAAGCGTTTGCGCCAGGGATGTATTTACAGCGTCTTTACGATCTATCCGTTACTAGCGCTCTACGATCTTTGTCAGCAACCTCAAACTACGCATTAGCACGGTCTCTTCTTTATCTCACGCTCAGCCTTACATAAAGACCATGTAAACCACGCCTGCGACGATAAAACGGTAAATCGCGAAGGGGATAAACGAGATGCGTTTGATGACTTTCAGGAAGGTTTTAATCGCAATTAGCGCCACAACAAACGCTGTCACGAACCCCACCGCAAACATTGGCACATCAGCCAGCGACAGGAAATGCCAGCTTTTATACAGATCCAAAACCGTCGCGCCCATCATCATGGGAACCGCCAGAATAAAAGAGAATTCAGAAGCCGCGTAACGGCTGACGCCCACCAGCATTCCGCCGGAGATGGTCGCTCCCGAACGTGAAAAACCGGGCCACAGCGCCAAACATTGAAAACAGCCAATCATAAACGCCTGACGATGCGTAATGTCATCCAGCCCGACGGCGCGTGGTTTTTTAGGCTTAAGCCATTCAGCCGCCAACAGCAGGAAACCACCGACCACCAACGCATACATCACATTTTGTGGATAAAACAGCGATTTGATGACGTCGTGGAAAATTAGCCCAAGTACCACGGCAGGAATCATCGCCAGCAGGATGTGCGTCAACTTCAGTCGACCCGCCGTGTGCCCCTCATGCGGCACCTTGCCAAAGTGAATCCCAATCAGGCCAAAGAGACGACGCCAGAACATGACGACGACGGCCAGAATCGAGCCAAGCTGGATGATGACTTCAAACGTCTTGGCTTTCTCATCAACAAACCCTAACCAATGGCCAACAATAATCATATGCCCCGTAGACGATACGGGCAAAAACTCGGTCAGCCCTTCGACCACGCCAAGAACAAATGCGATTAGCAGCGAATGCAGGTCAGTCATCTAAAAACCCTTGCCTTTAATAAAAACGAAAATTTAGCCCATAAAAAAGCGGCCGCGTACTTTCGCGAGCCGCTATAACTGGGGTATAGACTATTCAGGTTACGATTTAGTTGCACGTAAATCAGTATTTATTCTACTAAATCAAATTTATCGCGTACCGCGCTCAATAATCACACCAACCTGACGTGCCTGCGCCACCGCGCCCGGCTTGCTAAGCTTGATGCGCAACCAGGGAATGGAGAAGCGCAGCATCAGCATGTGTGCGACTTCTTCAGCAACACGCTCCACCAGAGCAAAACGCTGGTTTGCCACATGAGCAATCACCGCATCGCTAACATCGGCATAGCTCAGGCAGTCATTAACATCATCACTGGCGGCTGCCTGACGGTTATCCCAGCCCATTTCGATATCGAACACCAGTTTTTGCTGGATGGTCTGTTCCCAATCGTAAACACCAATGGTAGTGATTACAGTAAGTTCTTCAATAAATACGATATCCATCACGCCGTTCTCTGTTTTTGTCGCTGTCGGATACCACTTCCGACGGAATGTGCGTATTATCCACAGATGAGAAGAGTAAAACGACCCTTATTAAACGGAATGGCGTTATGAGTGTTACCGCGCTTGGTATGATGTTAATCGCGTATCTGTGTGGCTCTGTTTCCAGTGCGATTTTGTTTTGCAGAATTGCTGGGCTGCCCGACCCGCGTCAGCATGGTTCTGGCAATCCCGGAGCCACTAACGTATTGCGTATTGGCGGCAAAGCAGCCGCCGCAACCGTGTTGGTGTTTGACGTACTGAAAGGGATGTTGCCAGTCTGGGCAGCTTACGCGCTGGGCGTTGCCCCGCTGTATCTCGGATTAACCGCCATCGCTGCCTGCCTCGGCCATATCTATCCCGTCTTTTTCCACTTTCGCGGCGGCAAAGGTGTGGCAACCGCTTTCGGTGCTATTGCACCAATCGGCTGGGATCTGACGGGTTTGATGACCGGCACCTGGCTGCTTACCGTTCTGTTAAGCGGCTACTCCTCACTCGGTGCCATCGTCAGTGCGCTCATCGCACCATTTTACGTCTGGTGGTTCAAACCACAGTTTACCTTTCCCGTTGCGATGCTCTCTTGTCTGATACTGATGCGTCACCACGACAATATTCAACGCCTGTGGCGCGGGCAGGAAAGTAAAATCTGGCATAAGCTACGCAAGAAAAAACAGCCAGAAGACGAACAGACATCACCCGATGAGTGAGGCAAAAAACTCCCGTTTTCACGGGAATTTTTTATAACGTATGGCGGCGAGATTAGAACTGGCCGATAGCGGCAAACTCCTGCGACTGGACTTTAAACTGTGCCATGCTTTCTGCCAGCAAACGCGCCTGATCCTCTAATGAACGCGTAGCTGCCGCAGATTCTTCAACCAGAGACGCATTTTGCTGTGCGACCTCATCCATCTGCGATACCGCCAGATTCACTTGCCCAATCCCATTGCTCTGCTCACGCGTTGCCGTTGAGATCTCACGCATCAGGGATGTCACACGCGCCACCGCATCAGAAACGTCATCCATCGTTTCGCCCGCCATTTTTGCCATAACGGTGCCTTCACTGACGCGGCTCTGGGATTCTTCCATCAGTGTTTTGATCTCTTTCGCTGATTGTGCACTGCGCTGCGCCAGATTACGGACTTCACCCGCGACCACAGCAAACCCGCGCCCCTGTTCCCCTGCTCGCGCCGCTTCAACCGCCGCATTCAGTGCCAGAATATTGGTCTGAAATGCGATGCCGTCAATCACCGCCAGAATATCGCCGATACGTGCGGAACTGCTGGAGATCATCTGCATTTTTTCGATCATATTACCCACGGTTTCGCTGCCTTTATTGGCGATGTCAGAGACATTTTGCGCCAGCGTATGGGCTTGTTCCGCACTTTCAGCATTGAGTGTCACCGTAGCGGTTAACTGTTCCATACTGGCTGCGGTTTCTTCCAGCGATGAGGCAGACTCTTCCGTCCGAGCAGCCAGATGAGTGTTGCCAGATGACAACTCGCGGGTCCCGACGTCGATCTGCATACCGGCATCGCGGACACGTCCCACAGCGGTAGCCAGCGAAGATTGCATTGCCTGCATCGCCTGAATCAGGCGGCCAATTTCATTATTGCCGCCATCGATGATGCGCTGGGTCAAATCACCACGGGCGATAAATTCCAACTGCGCGACGGTTTCTTCAAGCGGAGACAAAATAGAACGCTTCAGCGCAATCCAGGCAGCCAACACCAACAGCAGAACGACGATACAAGCAATACCAATGATCGTCAGGCGCTCGAACGCAAAGTTCTCAGCCTCTGTCAGCATGTTTTTCCCTACTTCCAGGCCAAAGTCGCGGAATTCATTCGCTACCTTATCCATCTTAACGCTGAGCGGCGGCAGTACATCCTGCAATAGCGCGTAATAGGCATTAATATCACCGCGTTTCAGTGCATCGACCATCGGCTGAACGCCAAGATTCATATATTGCTCGTAGTTGCTTTTAACCTCTGCCGCCATTCTGGCACCGCGTTCCGTTACCGTGCCGTAGGAAAGAAAGCGATCCATTTCTTTGTGGGAAAGTGCCGTGTAGGCTTCTGCTCTCGCCACTGACGCATTCGCCAAATCGGTCAGTCCGTTTTCCATCTGACGAGCAGCCAATGCCGCCCCTGTTCTGGCACGCAGCGAGGCCGTATAGCTTCCTGCCAGCGCCGTCACTTCTTTGCCCTGAATCTTATCGATGGTCGTAAGCGATGTAATCCCCTGATTGATTGAGGTGATGCCAATTCCGCATACGAGTAATAAGAGCAGTACCATCATGCCCAACAAAGCAATTAAGCTCGTCTTGATTGTGATATTTCTTAACATTTTTGTTTCCATGGAATTACAAATGATAAATAAATGCGGAGAAATACCCCACATAACGTGATCTTGATCATGTTCCTATCGGTAACAAGCCTGCTTTCTTTAAAGAAACTTTAGTAACGAAAGTATTTTTACTTAAACGACTCACGCGAATGCATAGTGCGCTGACATGCTAAAAATCGGCGACATTAAACGCTTTTTGGCTATAATGACGGCCACGCTATTTAAGGTTTTAAGAGAAGGAAACTGACATGAGTCTGAACGATGTTCCGGCAGGTAAAGATCTGCCAGAAGATATCTATGTAGTGATTGAAATTCCCGCGAATGCCGATCCGATCAAATATGAAATTGATAAAGATACCGGTGCACTGTTTGTAGACCGTTTCATGTCTACCGCTATGTTCTACCCATGCAACTATGGCTACATCAACCACACGCTGTCTCTGGATGGCGACCCAGTTGATGTGCTGGTTCCGACCCCCTATCCGTTACAGCCGGGCTCCGTGATCCGTTGCCGTCCTGTTGGCGTACTGAAAATGAGCGATGAAGCAGGTGAAGATGCCAAGCTGGTTGCCGTTCCGCACAGTAAGCTGACCAAAGAATACGATCACATTAAAGACGTTAACGACCTGCCTGAACTGCTGCGCGCACAGATCGGCCACTTCTTTGAACACTACAAAGATCTGGAAAAAGGCAAGTGGGTGAAAGTTGAAGGTTGGGATAACGCTGCTGCGGCGAAAGCCGAAATCATTGCTTCCTTCGAGCGTGCAAAAAACAAATAAGCGCCACTCGATAAATGATCAAAAACACCGCCTTACGCGGTGTTTTTTTATTTATACCAACCATGATTTGGTTAGTTACTCGACCTCAAGCCTCTTCATCACGTTTCAACCAGTCGCCGCTGGCAATACGCGTTAACCCTTCAGTCGAGTGTTTGTATAAGTAGATCCAGGCACTGCCTAGAGGCGTGGAAATCAGCTCTCGCTGGTATTCATGGCCGTCCCGCTTTAAGGCATCCAGCTCCGTCAGTATCGACGAGCTGATGCGGTAAACCTCACAATGGATTTCTCCATTTCCGGGGACGACTGCCGGATAATGGCCGAGATCGTACAGCTCGAAACCGGCGAGCTGACAATCCCCTAACCATTGCGCATTCGTCATCCAATGACTATTTCCCTGTTTGCGTCGTAAACTGCCGTAAACAATAATTCGCATCGCTAGAACTCAAACTGATAGAGCACATCTAGTGCCTGGCTAATTCCAGACACCGCTTCCAAGTATAGCTTTGGCATCAAACGGTAACGCAGCGTTAACGTTGCCAAAGAATCGAATATGCCAACGCCATATTTCACTTGCAGACCCGGAAGGACGTAACCGCTGACGACAACCTGAGAATTATCGCCAACACCCTGTGTATCCAGAGCTAAATTACTTACGCCAAAGGCCTCGCCGATTTTACCCACAACTTGACCACTTTGTGCAACCCCTAAACCTACTAACATTGAGGTCATCGCCGAGCTATCTGCTCCGCCGCTGTCTAAACCCTGTCCACGCAGCAGATAAGAGAGCGCTTCCTGCTGTGACATCGCCGGGTCGGAGAAGACTTCCAGCTTCGGTGTGGCGGCCATACCCGTGACACGCACGCCAGCGGTAACGTCATCCGCGGTGTTGTCTGGGTTACGAATCGCTTCGATATTCAGAATCGGTTGATCTGGTGGGCCAGAGAACAAAATCAGTCCTTTACGAACGAGCAGATCCTGCCCATACGCTTTAAAACGACCGAACGGAATATCGATTTGGCCGTTCAGCCCTAATCCGCGCTCATCCTGAACCATTTTCAGGTCACCCCGTAGGCGCGCGGTCAACCCAAACGCATCCAGCGCGACATCATTACCGACGCGGATCGTTAGATTGCTGTTAATCGGGATCGCAGCACTGGCTTTTTTCAGCGGCTGACGCTGAGCATCCAACATCACTTCGTCCGACGACACGGCCACCGCACTTTCCGGCATGTCTTTAACCACAATCCGCGCCCACGGAATACTGACTGACCCATTGAGTGCAAACAATTGCGGCGTGGCCTCGAAAACAATATCCGGTGAGACATCCAGCCGCGCCATCGGTGGAATGGTCACCCGCAGCTTCTGGCCTTTCGCCGCGATCCGCGCACGCCAGGCATCAGGCCGGGACCAGTCGGCGTTCCCGCCGAGGTTCAACTGTCCATTATCCGTTTTCAGGAACCCTTGCAGCGTTGACGACATCCCGCTGAAATTCACGGCCAGTCGCCCGTTGGTCAGATCGATGGGCATCCAGTTGCCATCAATATCCAACCGTTCCAGCACCATTTGGCCGAAGAGTTGAGGACGGGCAGCATCTCCCGCCAGACGCAGATTCGCATTCAGTATCCCCGCCGCTTTTTCTCCTTTGCTCAACGCAGGATTGAGCAACGCCAGCGAAATATTATTGATCGTGACACTGCCGCCGAGATTGCGTCGCCCCTGCGGATCGGTTACCTGAATATCACCGCTGAAGCGCCCGTTTTCCCGAATTGCCATCAGCCAGCCGAACTGTGCTCGTCCACGATCGAGCCCAGCATTCAGCGTAAAGGTATCGAAATCAATCGGCAGCGTGTTGCCCTGCATCTGTTGGCGAACACTCACGCCGTTCCCCACCAGCGACACTTTTGCCTGCGGTAAACCTTGTCCCGCCTGCCAGCTGATATCCGCACCGCCGGTAAACGTCCCGGCCAGCACGGTGTCCTCCGTCAGGAACGGCTTTAACATCGCGAGATCGAAGCGGTTCAGTCGAATACTCGCCTGCCCGCTCGGTCCGGCCTCAATCGCTTTTGGTACACAAAGCTCCGCGTTCGGGTTACGCCAGCAGTGCGTTCCGATCGTGATCTTCTGCTGCGCATTCAGGTAATCCAGCGCCATATCCTGCGTCAGACGCCATTCCCCCACAGGGGTGTCAAAACGGGTATTGTTCAGCGTCCCACGCCAGCGCTGTTCCTGACGGTCGAAGCTACCTGAAAGCGCTAATTGCCCCGCGACCGGCTCCCCCTGCATGTTCAGCCGAAGCTGATGCTGTTTCTCATTGCCGCTGGCATCCAGCGTCAACAGGGCAATATTCAGGCCATCCTGCTTCAACGCTTCAAGGCGCACCGCGAGTTTGCCCTGAATCTGCTGCTCGGATCGCACATCACCTTCTACCCTCACCTGCCGAATCGTCATCTCCTGCCAGCGCAGGCCAGAAGCCATGATATCCGCCAACATCTGCGGTTCACGCAGACTACCGCGCAGTTTGAGGGTACCGATGATGCGTCCTGCCAGACCGGGTAACATGCCGTCCAACGACGGCGCATTGATGTTGGCATCCAACTGCCACTTCTCGCTCAGATCGCCTTTGACGTTCAGTTGGTTACGCCCTAACGCCAGATTTAGCGCGGGTATTGTCCACTGCCCCGCCGCATTCCCCTGCAGTTCACCTCTGGCGGCGAGCTTATTCGCTTTCACGTTGCCATCCAGCCGCAGTTCCGGCACCTGCAACTGCCAGCTACCGCCATAGACGCTGCCGCGCGTCGTTATCTTGCCGTCTATTTTCGCAGGCCATTCAGGCCACTGTTTCGCGGTGTTAATCCCGCTCAGCAGCAGCTCACTGCGCCAGCTTATCGCTTTGCTCCAGTCGATAAGGGCATTCAGATCGGCATTGCCCTGCAACGCCGCCAGCCGCAGACGACTCAACGTAAACTGCTGCTCATTGCCTTTACCATCCAACAACAGCGTCGCAGGGGGAATATCTGCCCCGCTCAGGTCGCCGCGCAGCGACAGCGCATAGTCAGTCACTTTGCCATTAAAACGCAGCCTGACGTTGCTGGCCTGATACTGTGTTGCGCCCGTCAACGGCCAACGCACACGTTCGGTTTGCAACGTCAACGCCAACGGCAACCCGGCTTCCGCCAGTTTGGTTTGCAGTTCCAACTGCGCACGCTGCGGCCCCGAGAGATTCAGCGCCACATTCAACTGATCGCGCAGGCCGCCATCAACCGTCAGCTTCAGCGTTTCGCCTTTGAGCGGGTCGACATTTAGCACGCCGTTCGCCGCCAGAGAAACAGGCCAGTTATCGCTGAGCGTGGCCTCACCGCGCACATTCAATCCACCCTGCGGTGATTGCACGATCAGCCTGTCCAGACGCAAATGCTGTTGCTGGGTTGACGCCTGCACGAACAGGTTAGTAATCAAAATGTCCTGATCGCCCGTCAGCCGCAGCTGTTCTCCGTGAATCTCGACGATGTTCAAATCCAGCGGTAGCGTGAACTGGGGTAAATCCGGCAGCAGCGGTTTGGAGAACAGTTCGCTGAGGCGTTCACCCAGTGGCTGTTCAGGCACCACCGGTTTGTCCGACGCAGTATCCGTTTTCGCTGTTGATATCGGTTTCGTCGCTGTGGCTGCCGCTACGGTGTTATTTGCTTCTAGCACTTTATCGATTTGAAGCGTTTGTGACGTGCCTTGCCCGGCGGCCTCATGGACATTTTCCGCCGTTTCTTTGATGACGGATGCCATTACCGCTGCCGTCACTTTGCCATCTTCCAGCACATCGACGGGCGTTTTTGGCAAGGCCACCAGCAGTGCGCTGATTTTGGTTGGCAGCAGGGTTAAGGAGCGACCTTCCCACTGCATACCCGTGCGGAATTCGCCCAGCGACATCACCGTGTCATCGACGGTAACCTGAACGCCGTTGAGCACCAGTTGACGTAGAGAAATAGGGAAAGGCGCTGAGATTTCAGTGACCGGCGCTGAGGGGGGATCCGGTTCCTCAGATGCAGGCAAAGCCTTGGTATCCACCACAACGTCAATGCGGTTAGCCGATAGATCATTGATGCACAACTGGCTTTTACGCAGACAACCCAGCGCGAGCGACAGATGAAATTCATCGCTCTTTACCGTCACGCCCGGCATCGCATAGCTAACGTTTTTTAGGGTTAAATCACGCCAGCCACCGCTCACGCTGGCAATCTCCAGCCCCGGCACCACGCGTGCAGCGGTATTCAGCAACAGGTGCAGACCCGGCGTGGTGCCCACCAACAGCCCCAGCCCAACGATTAACAGCAGTAAGAAAGCGACAAGACCAATACCGACTCTTTTCCACCTGCGCCCTTTTCGTGCTGGCGTCGTCGGCATATTATCTTGCGCGACATTTTCTTCCGTCACCGCAGTCGGTGCGTTGTTGTTGTTTTTATCATCCATCATAATTCAGGCCCCAGCGCGATATAGAATTGAACATCATTCTTCTTCTCTGCATCGCCAATCGGCATGGCAACATCGAATTTCACCGGACCAATCGGCGAAGCCCAGCGTACACCGACGCCTGAACCCGTCTTGAAGTTACTCCGTTTGATGTCGTTCACTGCTTCACCTGAATCAACAAAAACCGCACCCCACCATTTTCCCGTCACGTTGTATTGGTACTCGAGCGAGCCCGTCGCCAGTTTGGACGCTCCCGTCAGTTTGCCGTCGCTGTCGCGCGGCGCAATAGATTTATATTTATATCCACGAATGCTGCGATCGCCACCAGCAAAGAAACGCAGTGAGGGGGGAACGCGGGAGAAATTATTGGTCTCAATCCAGCCCAGATTGCCGCGCGCGACAAAGCGGTGTTTATCCGCCAGTGTGCGGATCCAGACGTTTTGCGCCTGAACCACGGCAAAATTGATATCCGATCCCCATGTGGTGTCAGAAATGTCGATAGAATAGCGCTGCGTATCGCCCCATACCGGCATCAGCCCGCCACGTTGCCGGGTTCGGTTAATGCTGACGCCCGGATAGATCAGCATCGTGGTATCCGTTACGCTCGCCTGCGTAAAGTGGTCGAGACTCCAGCGCAGATTAATCGCCCGCTGCCAACCGCTGGAGAGATCCCAGTAGCGTGCCACGTTCAGCGTGGTGCCATCGGATTGGGTGTCGTTGAGATCTTCGCGCTTGAAGCCGCCTTGCAGTAGGTAATACTGCTCAAGCGGGTTCTTCAGCAAAGGAATTTTGTAACTAAAATCAAACAATTGCTCCGGCGCGGACACACTCAGACTGCTTTCCAGGCTGTGACCCCGTGAATTCACCCAAGGCTTATTCCAGGTCGTTTTAACGCGTGGCCCCACATCGGTGGCATAGCCCACCCCGGTTTCGATACGGTTACGGGTTCTCGGCGTGACTACAGCATCTAA